>JAXMNT010000004.1:0-264141 GCA_034670305.1 Deltaproteobacteria bacterium | reverse complement strand
CAGACGCAAGACACAGTTCGCCGCCTACCTGGCCGGCGCCGCATACAACCTCCTACGCGTCGCGCGGCTGCGGAGCTGCGCCGCGTAGCACCGACCGATGCCCGGCGGCTTCGCCCGCTGGGCATCGGGCTCCGATTCGCGGCCTCGCCGTCGCGAAACACACGGCGTCCACGACGCGGGCAAGGGCAGGGGCAAGGGCAACGGCAAGGGAGCAGGTCGCTTTTCAGCGACCTGCTAGTTCCGAGCACCCACACAGGTGCGACGGGCGCGACATAGGGCCGCCAGTCTCGCGAAGCGAGCCAGGCCCGTACTGAAGCAAAGTGCACACCGACAAGTGCACCTGCGCAGCCCGCAGGGCGAGCAACTGGTGCACTTTACAGTGAACACAGAGCGCCTTCAGGAGCGCCTGCACGCCGCGCAGCCGCCAGATGATCCCAAGCACTTCCACAGAGCGCACCACGAATGGGCGGCGAGCACGTGCAGGTGCGACGGGCGCGACATAGGGCCGCCAGTCTCGCGAAGCGAGCCAGGCCCGTACTGAAGCAAGGAAGCGTTGAATTGCGGCCATTCTCTGGTAGCTCTGTCGGATGCCGGACCTGCTTGTGGAGATTGGGGTCGAGGAGTTGCCCGCGTCCTTCCTGGAACGCGCCCTCGAGACGCTCGAGGCGGCCGCGCAGTCGCTGTTCGAGCAGCACCGCCTGGGGGGCACGATTCGCACCCTCGGGACCCCCCGGCGCATCGTGCTCTCGGCCACGGGCCTGGACGCAGCCCAGGCGGATCGCCAAGAGACGGTGACCGGGCCGCCCTGGAACGTCGCGTTCAAGGACGGCGAACCCACCAAGGCCGCCATCGGCTTCGCGAAGAAGAACGGCGTCGAGGTGGGCGCGCTCGAGAAGCTCGTCACCGACAAAGGCGACTACGTCTCCGCCCATGTCCACGAAGCGGGCCGTTCGGCCAGCGACGTGCTCTCGGAGTTGTTGCCCGCGGCCTGCGCGAAGATCGGCTTTCCGAAGCAGATGCGGTGGGGCGCGGGCGACCACGCGTTCGGCCGGCCCATCCACTGGATGCTCGCGCTGCTCGACGACGACGTCGTCGCGTTCGACTACTGCGACGTGACCTCCGGCCGCGAGACCCGGGGGCACCGCTTCTTGGCGCCGGAGACCTTCTCGGTGAAGAGTGCGTCCTCCTACGCGGCCCAGCTCGCCACCGCCCACGTCGTGGTGGACCCCGCCGACCGAACCCAGCAGATGCGCGCGGCGCTCGACGCGGCGGCGGCCGAGGTCGGCGGCGTGCTCGTGGTCGACGAGTTCCTGCTCGCCGAGTGCATTCACCTGGTGGAAGAACCCTTCGTCGTGCCCGGCACCTTCGACGAGGCGTTCCTCGAACTGCCCGCCGAAGTCGTCATCTCGGTGATGCGCGATCACCAGCGCTACTTCGCGCTCCGCGACGCCGCCGGCACGCTGCTGCCGCGCTACCTCAACGTGGTCAACACCGCCGAGGATCCGGAGCGCATCGCCACCGGCAACGACCGAGTGTTGCGCGCGCGCCTCGCGGACGCGGCGTTCTTCGTGCGCGAGGATCGCAAGCAGAAGCTCGAAGCGCGGCGGCCCAAACTCGACACTGTCGTATTCCAGCGAAAGCTCGGCACGGTGGGCGAGAAGGTCGAGCGCATCGCGTCCCTCGCGGCGGAGTTCGCACCCGCGTTCGGGATCGACCCGGCGGTGGCCAGCCGCGCCGCCCAGCTCTGCAAGTGCGACCTCGAGAGCTTGATCGTGTTCGAGTTCCCCGAGCTGCAAGGGCAGATGGGCCGCTACTACGCCGACCTCGACGGCGAGGCGCCCGAGGTGGGCTGCGCGATCGAAGAACACTACCGCCCCGCCGGCGCTTCTGACGAGGTCGCGGGCTCGAAGCTCGGCGCGCTGCTCGCCGTCGCGGACCGGGTCGACACGCTCGTCGGCTGTTTCGCGATCGGCCAGGCGCCCAAGGGCAACGCGGATCCCTTCGGCCTGAGGCGCGCCGCACTCGGCATTCTCCGCACCGCGCTCGAAGGACCGATCGACGTCGACCTCGATGCATTCGTCTCGGCCGCCGCGAAGGCGCTCAGCGGCCAACCCAAAGCCGTGACGCTCTCGGACGACGCGAGATCGGCGCTCGACGCGTTCTTCGACACCCGCGTGCGCGGACTCCTTCGCAACGAGTTCCCGCAGGACGTGATCGCCGCCGCCATCGGCGCGTGGCGCGAGAGCGACACAGCTTCGGTGCGCGACCTGCGCGCCCGGGCCCAGGCGCTCGAGACCTTGCGCGGCACCGACGACTACGCGCCGCTCGCCATCGCGTTCAAACGCGCGTTCAACATCGCGGGCGCGAGCCACGAACGCGGCTGGGACGAGTCGCTGCTGGAAGAGGGAACCGAGCGCGCGCTCGCCACCGCCTTCACCAAGGTCCGACCGGAACTCGACGCGTTGACCGCAGCGGCGGCCACCGACGGGGCCAAGTACGCGGACGCGCTCGCGCTCGTCGCGCGCGAACTCAAAGCCGTCATCGATCAGTATTTCGATGACGTGCTGGTGATGGCGGAAGACGAAGCCATCCGAAAGAACCGGCTCGCGATGCTCGCCCAGATTGCCGGGTGCGTCAGTCGCATCGCGCATTTTCACGTGCTCGAGGGTCAAGAGACAGAGGGGAAGAGCTCATGAGTCAGCAGGTCTATCTGTTCGATGCGGACCTCAGTGGTCTGGACGCGAAGTCGGCGCTCGGTGGCAAAGGCGCGGGGCTCAACGAGATGACCCGCCTCGGCATCCCGGTGCCGCCAGGGTTCACGGTCGGCACCGAGGTGTGCGTCCAGTTCCAAAAGACCGGCGCGCTCCCGGACGGCGTGGAAGCGGAGGTCGCCAAGGCGCTCGCCGCCATGGAAGCGAAGGTCGGACGGAAGCTCGGCGACGCGAACGACCCGCTGCTCGTCAGCGTGCGCTCCGGCGCCCGGGTGTCGATGCCCGGCATGATGGACACCATCCTCAACCTCGGACTCACCGACGTGACGGTGGAAGCGCTGGCCAAAGCGAGTGGCGACGCGCGCTTCGCGTTCGACGCGTACCGGCGGCTCCTGCAGATGTACGGCGACGTCGTGCTCGGTGTGCCGCACGCGCAGTTCGAAGAGACCCTTCAGAGCATCAAACGCGAGCAGGGCGACCCGCGCATGCTCGACCAGTCGCTCGACGAAGCGACGCTGCGTGACCTCTGCTCGCGCTACCAGCACCTCATCGCCAAACACGGCGAGCCGTTCCCGCAGGATGTGCGCGCGCAGCTCTGGGGTGCGATCCGCGCGGTGTTCAGCTCGTGGAACAACGCGCGGGCGATCCGCTACCGCAAGATGCAGGGCATCCCGCACGCCTGGGGCACCGGTTGCACCGTCCAGGCGATGGTGTTCGGCAACATGGGCGACACGAGTGGCTCGGGCGTGGCGTTCACCCGCAACCCGTCAACCGGCGAGCGCATCCTCTACGGCGAGTACCTCGCGAACGCCCAGGGCGAAGACGTGGTCGCGGGCATCCGCACCCCGCGGGCGCTGACGGCAGCCGCTGCGACGCCCGGCCGCGAAGACGAGACCCTCGAACGCACCATGCCGGCGGTCTTCCAGAAGATCACCGAACACTGCGCGGCGCTCGAGTCGCACTTCGGCGACATGCAAGACGTCGAGTTCACGATCGAGAAGGGCGTGCCGTACATCCTTCAGACGCGGACCGGCAAACGCACCGCGCACGCGGCGGTTCGCATCGCGGTCGAGCTCGTACACGAAGGCGCCATCGACAAAGAAGCAGCGCTCCTGAAGGTGGACCCGACCAGCCTCGAACAGCTGCTTCACGCGCGGCTTCCGAGCCCCAAAGAACTCGAAGCCCAGGGCGTCAAAGCGCTCGCGACCGGTCTGCCCGCAAGCCCCGGTGCGGCGACCGGTGAAGTCGTGTTCGACGCGGACACGGCCGAACGCATGGCGGCCGAAGGCAAAGACGTGTTGCTCGTTCGGCGCGAGACCAGCCCCGAAGACATTCACGGCATGAAGGCGGCGCGCGGGATCGTCACCGCGACCGGCGGCATGACTTCGCACGCGGCGGTCGTCGCGCGCGGGCTCGGCACCTGCTGCGTCGCGGGCTGTTCCGCGCTCGACGTGGACTACCAGAAGCAGGAGCTGCGCATCCGCACGGACTTCGGGCTGAAGGTCTACAAGGCCGGCGACGTGCTCACGCTCGATGGCAGCCACGGCAAGGTCTACGAAGGCGAGCTGGACGTGGTCGCCGCGGCCAAGATCGCGGAGCTCGACGAGTTCATGGAGTGGGCGGACGCGGTCCGGAAGCTCCGGGTGCGCGCCAACTGCGACACGCCGTCGGCCGCTCGGACCGCCCGTACCTTCGGGGCCGAAGGCATCGGCTTGTGCCGGACCGAGCACATGTTCTTCGCCGACGCGCGGCTGGAAGCGGTCCGCTGCGCGGTGCTCTCGGAGACCGAAGACGAGCGCGCGCCCTGGCTCACGAAGATCGAGCCCATGCAGCGAGAAGACTTCGAAGCGATCTTCCGCGCCATGAGCGGCCTGCCGGTGACCATCCGCCTGCTGGACTGGCCGCTGCACGAGTTCCTTCCCAAGGAAGACTACGAGTTCGCGTCGGTCGCGAGGGCGCTCGGAGTGCCCGAAGCCGTGGTCCGCAGCCGGGCCTCGAAGCTGCACGAGGTCAACCCCATGCTCGGCCACCGGGCCGTGCGGGTCGGCATCACCTCGCCGAGCATCTACCGCGCCCAGGTGCGGGCGGTGCTGTCGGCGGCGCTGGCCGTGAAAGCCGAAGGGCTCGACCCCCAGCCCGAGATCATGATCCCGGTGGTGGGCATCGCCGCCGAGCTCGGCCGCATGCGTGCATTGGTCGAAGAAGAGGCCAAGGCGATCTTCGAAGAGGCCGGCGCGAGCGTCGACTACCTGCTCGGAACGATGATCGAGCTTCCTCGGGCCTGCCTGGTCGCGGACGAACTCGCGGAGCATGCGAGCTTCTTCTCCTTCGGCACCAACGACCTCACCCAGACCACGTTCGGCATCAGCCGCGACGACTCGTCGCACTTTCTGCCCGCCTACGTGGACGCGGGCATCCTGCCGATCGACCCGTTCGTACGACTCGACGAGGCTGGCGTGGGCGCCCTCATCGAGATCGCCTGCGAGAAGGGGCGGTCGGTGCGGCCGGACATTTCCCTCGGCGTTTGTGGCGAACACGGCGGGGATCCGGCCTCGATCGGGCTCTGTGCCCGCCTCGGTCTGAAGTATGTCAGTTGTTCACCGCCCCGGCTTCCCATCGCCCGACTCGCCGCTGCCCAGGCCGCGCTCATCGCGGTTCGATCGTAGGGGCGCGGCAACGTTTCCTTGGGGGCGAGGGTCCAAGGACCGCGTGGTGGTGGGGGTCGTAGCGACATGCCTCCCGCCGTCGTTCCAACTCCCGTGGGAAAACTCCAATGAGAGCGAAGCTTGACGATCCCCCGTTGTCGGTCGATGATCAGGGGGCTTTGAACCCTGGGCCTTCTCGAACACCGAGGCGACCCTACAGAGATGCTTTGAACGCGATGACTACTTGGGGATCCAGATGAGCCAGGCCGAGCTGCGCGTGGTCGAAGGCGAGGGTGCCCCGCCCGCCGGGCCCCAGGACAAACTGGTCGGAACCACGATCGACGGTCGGTACGAAGTCGAGCGGGTGCTGGGCGAGGGCGGCATGGGCCTCGTTTACAAGGCCCGGCACATCGTGCTGAACAAGCCGCTCGCCTTGAAGGTGCTGCGGCCAGATGTCTCGCGGGACGAAGAGATCATCAGCCGGTTCCGCCAGGAAGCGCAGAGCGCGTCCGCGATCGGCAACCAGCACATCATCGACATCAGCGATTTCGGTGTGCTGCCGGACGGGTCGACCTACTTCATCATGGAGTTCCTCGACGGGATCGATCTGACCGGTGCCATCGAACAGGCCGCGCAGCTCGAGCCAGCGCGCGTCGTCCACATCGCCAAGCAGCTCTGCATGGCGCTTGGCGCCGCGCACGAGTCGGGCATCGTTCACCGGGATCTCAAACCCGACAACATCTACCTCATCAAGCGGGGCGGCGACGCCAACTTCGTGAAGGTGCTCGACTTCGGCATCGCCAAGGTGGGCGGCAACTCGAGCAAGCTCACGCGGGCCGGCCAGGTCTTCGGCACGCCGCACTACATGTCGCCCGAGCAGTGCGCCGGCAGCGGCGTCGATCAACGCACCGACGTGTATGCGCTCGGCATCATCCTCTACGAGATGACCACCGGGGAGGTCCCGTTCGACGCGGACAACCTCATGGGCATCCTCACGAAACATCTGTACGAGGAGCCCATCGCGCCCCGCCAGAGGAACCCGGACATCCCCGAGGAGTTCGAGCTCGTCATTCTCAAGGCGATGGCCAAGGACAAAGAGGTCCGATACGGCTCGATGTACGAGCTGCTGGAGGATCTCAAGCGCCTCGAGCAGGGCGTCGGTACCGTTGCCCGCGAGACGACGACCAGCATTCCGCTCGACACGATGAGCGGCGTTCCGAGCAAGAGCCGGGCACCCATGTTCATGGCGCTCGGTGTGTTGCTCCTGGGTCTCGTCGGAGGGGGCGCCTACCTGGCCCTCAAACCGCCTCCACCCCCGATCGTCCAGACCCCGCCGCCGCAGCCCGAGGTGGAAGATCCGATCATCGAGCCGATCGTGGTGGAAGAGGCGCAGCAGGCCGCCATTCCGCCTCCGGCAGACGTGAAGGTACGGATCGTTTCAGAGCCCATGGCCGAAGTCTGGCGCGGCAACGAGATCATCGGACCGACGCCTGTCGAGATCGACCGGCCGCGGGATGCGGAGCGACTCGAACTGGAACTGCGGGCCGAAGGGTTTCAGACCCGGAGCTTCGCGATCAGTGCGCTCACCTCGGAAGAGATCTCGTTTCACCTCGAGCCCGTGGCCGTACGCTCAACGTCTCGCATGGGACGCCCGTCGCGCATGAGCATGACCGAGGCGATGGTCGAGACCATGGCCGAGACGCCGATGGTCGAGATGGAAGCCCCTCCCCGCATGACCATGACCGGCATGCAGACGGCGTCCGAAGTGCTCGACCCCTGGGCGGGCGAGTAGCTCCGGCTGCTCGGGACGGTGGGACAAGGGGTCGCCTCCGGTTGCCTTGAGTCCCCTCCCCGCTCTGTAGGGTGGGTGCGACAGCGTGGGCGGACGCCGACTCTTCTTGGTCGGCGCAGCGGCCTTTCCCCCTGCATTGGCGAGTCGCACGGTAATTGCAGTGTCAGTTCCCCATGAGCCGGCCTTTCTCAGAAGACTTTCCCGCGTTGGGCCGCCGCGAGAAGAAGTCGATCGACATCGACCTGCTCTCCATCGATCGGAGACGGCGGACACGACGCGCCTGCACGGTCCAGGCGGTGCTGTCTGCCGCGTTCTCCGCTTACTTCTTTTGGGCAGGGGCGCCCCAGGTCGCAGTGGCCGTCGGGGCGCTGGGGCTCGTCGGCGTGGGCCTGTTGATCTACCTCCGTCGGGGTGGCAACAGCACCATCGCCGGCACGATCGCCTTGGCCGCCATGTACCTCGGCCTCAGCGGTGCGCTGCTCCTGGCGGGGAGCTTCTACCGTCCGGGGTTCGCTTGGCTCTACCTCGTCCCGCTCGCGGCCGGTGTGCTGCTCGGACAAGCCAACGTGTTCCGCTGGACCGTCGTGGTCATGGTGACGGCGGTCGGTTTCTGGGTCCTGCACACCTACGGCGTCCGCCCCCCGGCACCGCTTCCCGACGGTGCCTTTGCGGTGTCGGCGCTGCTCATGCGTCTCGCTGCGATCGGCTGTGCGGGGCTCTTGGTGCACATGTTCGTGCGCGCGCACGCGCGGGCACACGTGGACGCCGCCGAGGCGAACCGCGGGCTGCGTCGACAGCAAGCACGCCTCCAGATGCTCGCCCTCTACGATCGCCTCACCGGTTTGCCGAACCGCCCGAGTTTCGAGCGGGTGGTGGGGCGGGCGCTCGACGCCCATGGCGAAGAGGTCGCGCTGCTCTTCGTGGACGTCGATGGGTTTCGTGACCTGAACCACGCGCGGGGCAAGGAAGCGGGGGACCTGGTCCTCAAAGCGGTCGGCGAACGGATCGAACAAACGATCTTCGAGGGGAACGACGAACCGGAGCCCTCGGAACTGGACGAGGGCTACGTCGGTGCACTGGCGGGCCGGTGGGGCGCGGACGAGTTCAGCATCCTCCTCTGTGGGCCAGCGGCGCGAACTGCCTCACGGGTCGCGTCTGAGCTGCAGACGGTGCTCGGGCGGCCCATCGTGACCCGCGACGGAGATCTCATTCGGCTCAGTGTGACGATCGGCGTCTCGAGCGCCGCCGACGACGACGTCGCGAGTTTGGTGGCCCACGCGGATGCCGCGCTCGTGCGCGCGAAGCGCCTCTCGACGGATGGCATCGGCTACTTCGACGCCGAGGACTACGAGGTGCAGAGGCGGGAGCGGGTCTTGCGCGCCGGTCTCGAAGGGGTCGTGGAGCGTGGAGAGCTCGAACTGGCGTACCAGCCGCTCTTTCACATCGATGGGCGGATCATTGGAGCCGAGGCGCTGCTCCGATGGAACTCTCCGGTGCTCGGCGCGGTGTCTCCAGGGGAGTTCATCCCGGTGGCAGAGTCGAGTGGCCAGGTCGTCAAGCTCGGCGCGTGGGTGCTTCAAGAAGCCTGCGCGCAAGCGAGCGAGTGGCCGAGTACGATGCGGATCTCGGTCAACGTCAGTCCGCTCCAGCTGATGCATCCGCGGTTCGTGCAGAAGGTCGCGTCGGTGCTCGAGTTCACCGGACTCGATCCGCAGCGCTTGGAACTGGAGGTCACCGAAGGGGTGCTCGCGAAGGACATCGACGGCACGGTGGAGTTGCTGGAGGGGCTGCGGGCGCTCGGGGTGTCGATCGCCCTCGACGATTTCGGCACCGGGTACTCATCGCTGGCGTATTTGCGCCGGCTGCCTGTCGAGCGGCTCAAGATCGACCGGTCCTTCGTCCAGTCCATGCACCAGGACGAAGGCGACATGGTGCTCGTCCGAACCATCATCGCGATGGGGCACGGGCTCGGCATGATCGTGTTGGCGGAGGGCGTCGAGACCCAGGCCCAGTTCGAGTCCCTCGAATCGCTCGGCTGCGACGAGATCCAGGGCTACCTGCTCGGTCGGCCGCTCGACCTGGACGGCATCGAGGTCGTCCTCGCGCAAGCCCGAGGATTGTCCACCGGTCCGATCGCGCGGACGCCGGAGGCGATCGACCAAGACCTCGCCGCGATGCGCGACGAGGCACTGCGGGTCGGGGCCGCCGAGGATTGAGGCGACCGAGGTTCAGTCGGCGGTGAGCCGACGGATCTCTTCACGAATGAGCGTCTCGGCCATGTCCGGGACGACTTCCCAGACCACCTGTTCGATCACTTCGCGGCTCAAGGCGAGCACGCCAGCGACCTGATCGGCAGAGAGTCCGAGGGCATCCAGTTTCTGCGCGAGGTCGCCAGAACTGCTGGTCGCCGCTGCAACGGCCCCGGCCGGCTTGGCGGGGGATGGTTTCACTGGCGCAGGCTTCGCGGGCGCTGGCTTCGCGACGACCGGCTCGGGCCGCGCGGGCCTCGGCGGCTCTGGTTTGACCGGTGCCGGTTTGGCCGGCGCAGGTCGCGGGGGCACGGGTTTGGCGACCACGGGTTTGGGCGCGACCGGTTTCGGCGCGGTGGGCCGGGGCGGCGCGGGCCGGGGCGGCGCGGGCCGCGGCGGGGTGATCTCGATCTCCGGCTCGTCCATCAACTCGAGGGTCGCGGGCGGCTTCGATCCGAACGCGGCCGTCTGCTTGGGAGAGCGCGGAGGGGTCTGCTGCACCGGTGCACCAGCGGAGGAGGCGGGCGGGCTGACCGCCGCCACCGCCGACATCGTGCCGCTCGCTTTGGCGCGGGGGCGGGACAGCACCTGGGCGACCTTGTCGATCACGACTTGGCTGTCGAAGGGTTTGGCAACGTGGTCGTCGACCCCAGAGGTGCGACCTTTGCCCTCGTCGAACGGGCTGTGTTGGCTCGCCAGCACGATCACCGCGGTATGGGCCAGGGCCGCATCCGATTTGATCGCGTGCGCCAAGGCGTACCCGTCCATGCCGGTCATCGACGCGTCCGCAAACACGACGTCCGGGTTCATTTGTTGGGCGCGCGCCAGGCCTTCTTGCCCGTTGGAGGCCACGGCGACCTCCACATCTTCACCTGCAAAAGTCATCTCCATGATCTTTCGCATCGTCGCGCTGTCATCGACGGCCAGGATCTTCACCGTCACACACGCCTCCCGCGTTTGGTTTGGTCCGCGTGAACGGACTCGAACGCGGATCTGGAATACCCCCTATGGTCGCAAAGCGTCAAGATCTTGCGGAGTTAGTTGCGAGCGTCCAGCGGGGCCCGACTCCAAGACAGCGGTGCCCACCGGGGTCCGACCTTGCTCAGCGACTGCGTTTCGGAGGGACAGCACTGGTTTCGGCCCTGTTCCGAGTGGCCGCTGGGCCCAAACCCGTGCGATCGAAGGAAGATGACGTGAAGTCCCGAGAAAAGCTTGTAAGGTCCACCCGCTTTGGCTGATTCCCTTCGAGTTTCCACCCTCTACGTCGCCCTTCTGCTCAGCGGAAGTGCCAGCCTCGTCTACCAGTCGACCTGGGGACGCATGCTGCAGCGGGTGTTCGGCGTGAGCGACCTCGCGAACGCCACGGTACTCGCGACCTTCTTCCTGGGGCTCGGGGTCGGATCGGCGCTCGCGGCCCGCTGGGCGAAGAAGCTCGCCCGCCCCGCCCTCGCGTACGCGGCGCTGGAAGCGATCATCGGTCTGTGGGCGCTGCTGTCGCTGCTGCTCGTGCCGAACGTGCACCACCTGTACGCGTCGGTCGGCCAAGGGGCGTCGTTCGGCGTGTTGACGTCGATCCGTTTTTTGCTGGCGGTGCTGATCCTGCTTCCGCCCACGCTGATGATGGGCGCCACCCTGCCGGTGCTCGTCGCGGCCGTCGCCCAGCGCGGTGTGTCGTGGTCGTCGAGCGCGACCTGGCTCTACGCGACCAACACCCTTGGCGCCGTGCTCGGGGCCGGCGTGACCGGGCTCTACCTCGTCCCCACCCACGGCGCGCAGATGAGCGTCATCGTCGCCGCGGGCGGCAGCTTCGGCGCGGCCGCGATCGTGCTCGCGGTCTGGCGTTCGGCCGGCATCACCCAGCCGGAGGAAGAAGAGGGCGCACGGCCTGCCGGACGCGCCCCGAGCGCTGTGAAGCTGGCGATGACCCTCGCGGCGATCGCAGGCTTCGCATCGCTGGCCGGCGAAGTGCTCTGGACGCGGGTGTTGCGCATGGTGGTGCAAGGCACGACCCAGGCGTTCGCCGCGATGCTCGTGAACTACCTCCTGGGCATCGCGATCGGCAGCGTGATCGCGGAGCGGCTGCTCAAGCGCGGTCACGACGCGCGTTGGCTCTTCGGGGTGACCCAGTTGCTCTTGGCACTGCTGACAGCGGTGGCGCTCTGGATGGGATCGCAGACCCCTCGGATGTTGATCCTGATCCAGGAATCGACCTGGCTCGTGCCCCACGAAGCCTGGGTGATCCTCGCGGTCAGCGCCGTCATCCTCTTCCCGCTCGCGCTCGTGCTCGGCACCTCGATCCCGCTGGCGTGGCGCATCGCCGGAGGCGGCGCGGAAGACGCGGCGCAGTACAGCGGTCGCATCCTCGCGGCGAACACGCTGGGCGGACTGCTCGGATCGCTGGTCGCCGGTTTCATTCTCGTGCCGGGGTTCTCCGCGCTGCTCGCCGACGATCATCCGGCGGAGTTGTCGACGACGGGCATCGAGCTCTCCCTGCTCTGCGTGCTCTTCGTACACATCGTTGCGGCGCTGCTGGCGTTCGAGGCGTGGTCGCGCGGCGCACGATTCGTGTGGCGTGCGGTGACGATCGGCGTTCCGATCCTTCTTGGTGCCCTCGTCATCGTCATCCACCCGAGCCTCCACGTCCCGTACCTGCTGGACGCCTGGTACGACCCGGATCAGGCGCTCTTGTATGGTCCGGACGAAAGCTGGCGGGACCCGCTCGTCTTCTTGCGCGAAGGACGGAACACGACCGTCACCATCATCGATCGCGAAGGCACGTTGCGGCTCTTCAACGACGGCCGGCCGGAGAGTGGCATCGGGCAGGACGACCCAGGCTTCGGCGAAGAACTGGCGGTGCTCGGTAGCCTGCCCACGCTCTTCGCGGAAGAGCGGAACCGCGCGATGGTCATCGGGGTCGGGGCGGGACACACCGCCGCCGTGATGACGGGCGGTCCGTGGGAACACATCGACGCGGTCGAGCTCGAGGGCGCGGTCGTGGATGCGGCGCGCTACCTCTACGACAGCCGCGACAAGCCGTTCCCGATCGACGACCCGCGGGTGCATCTCGTGGTCGACGACGCGCGGGCGCAGCTCGTGCTGGCGGAAGAAGACAGCTACGACGCGGTGGTCAGCCAACCGAGCCATCCGTGGCTCGCAGGATCGAGCGCGCTTTACACGCAGGAGTTCTTCCAGGAGTGCGACCGCGCGTTGACCCCCGGCGGCGTGCTCGCGCTTTGGACGAACCTCTTCCGGATGGACATCCCCCACCTGCGCAGCATCGTGCGGACCCTGCTGAGCGTGTTCGAGCATGTGCAGGCGTACGTGGTGGAGACATCCAGTTTCATCCTGCTCGCGAGCAACCATCCGCTGCGTTTCGATGAGCAGTTCTCCGAGCGTGTCGTGACCGAAGAGCTGCGGCCGTACCTGCAGCCGTTCGCGCTCGACGATCTGGTGGACTTCGCGGTCGGTCTCGAACTCGACAGCGGCAGCGCCCGCATCTTCGCGGGCAACGCGCCGATCATCGTGGACGATCGGCCGTCGCTGGAGTTCGACCTCGCGCGCATTCCCCACCGGGACGCGATCAGCGAGGACCAACTGGACCGGGCGCTCGAGAGTTTGCCTTGGATGGGCGCGGAGACCTTCGCGGCGATTCCGTCCGAGATGCGCGCGGACCTCTTCGTCCAGCGAACCATCTACACGAAACTCCGCTGGCGTACCCACCGACGCATTCGCGCCGCGCTCGACGCGCTGGAGTTCAGCGAAGTCGAACGTGCGTTTGTGACCGGCGTGCTCGAAGAGCACCGCGGCGACGTCCGAGGCACGCTCGCGCAGTACGACCGCTTCCCCGGCGACGGCCGGCTGGCGAACCGGGCGGACGAGCTGCGCTTCTCAGAGCACATGTACTGGCATCTGCTGCAGAGCCTCGAGGTCCCCGGCCGCGCGAACCCCTCGTCGGCCGAACCGTTCCTCACCGCGGCCGTCGGGCTCTCAAGCCGGCACAGCGCACGGCTCGCGTTGGCGATGGCCGAGCGGCTGAACAACAGCCGCGACGACGGCATGGTCGCGGTGGCGAACGCGTTCCTCGCGAACGACTGCGCGGCGATGATGGAAGCGGTCGATGCCCACCCACGCGCGCTCGAGAACCGAGAGGCGACCTTCCGCGCCGCCGCGTGCGCGTTCGAAGCGGGCTACACGGAAAAGGCAGAGGAGTACCTGCAACAGCGCTACCGAGCGGAACGGGTGCGCGCGTCGAGGCAGGCCCGCGACGGCGAAGAAGCGAACGGCCACGGCGTGTACGGGCTGGCCATGCGGCATTACCGGCGCGCGCTCTGGCACAACCCCGGACACGCGGTCGCAGCCGCCGCGCTCGCGCGCCTCTTGAACATGGGCGGACGCACCGAAGAAGCCGAAGCGGTCCTGCGCGACTGCTACCACGCCTCCCGCGGCCTCCCGAACGCATCCTCCGCACTCGAAGACGCCGCGAGCGAAATCGGGATCACGCTCTAGAGCCGGATGCGGCCCAGGAGGCCGCCGTCGCCGCCGATGAGGAGGCTGTCGTTCACGACGCCGAGTGCGTAGAGCCAGTCCTCCTTCGGCTTCTGCTTGGAGAAGAACGGGTGTTTGACCCGGCGGAAGGTCTCTCCGTCGTCGGTGGAGACCATGACGAGGTTGTCGCCGGTGACGACGAGCACGTCTTTGAGTTGGCGGATGCGGTGGAGGACCGGATGGCGGCGGGCGCGGCCCTTGGCGTTCGTGTCGCTCTGTTGAAAGGTCTCGCCCCGATCGGTCGAACGGTAGACGCCGTCGTGGCCCACCGCGACCAGCGAGCCGTTGCTCGTCACGATGGCGTTGGAGAGTTTGCCTTTCGCCTCCAATCCGGTGAGCACAGCGTCGGCTTCGTTGCCGATCAGCAGGCGGTTGCCCGCTGGGAGCAACACGCCAAGAGGGCTCGGCTCGGCCCAGGCGATGCCGCCGGGCATGCCGTACGTGTTCTTCCAGGTCTCGTCGTCCGAGCACGGGATCCCGCGCGAGACCGGACGCCAACTCTTCTTGTCCGTGCAGTAGCCCACCCACCCGTTGTCGGCGGTGCCCCAGACGTTTCCGTCGGCATCGTGGACCAAACTCCAGCAGCAGTTGCGGGTGGGGGTCTTCACTGACTTGAACGTGCGGCCGCCGTCCACCGAACGAGCGATGTGTCCCCACTCACCGCTGATCCAGATCTCGCGGCCGAACGTGCTCACCGTTCGCAGCCCGCGCGCACCGCCGAGGTTTGCCTTCGACATGCGCAGCGTCTTGAACCGCGAGCCGTCGCGGGAGTGCAGCATGAAGTTCTTGCCACGTCCCCCAACGACGAACACTTCGCCGCTCGGGGTGACGGTCATGCCCAGCACCAGTTCGCCCCACGACGATTTCGGATGCCTTGGGACGGTGAACTGGAGGGCGGGTGTCTTGGCCACGGGCTAAGGCTACCTGGCTTCGGCGAAACCGCGCGAGCGGTTTGCGAATCGGCGCGGGAGGCGACAGGTTCTCGCGCGCCGATGACCGACCCACCCATTCGCTACGGGGCCATGGCCCCCCGCCCGCCCGACGGAGACGTGGATCTGGACCTCGTGATCCCGGGGACCGGGCCGCTCGAGGTCGACATCGGATTCGGCCGCGGCTTGAGCGTGTTCACCCGCGCAGAGGTTGCGCCGGAGAGCCGGATCCTCGGCATCGAGATCAAGAGCAAGTGGTCGACCAAGGTCGCCGAACGGGTCCAGAAGAAGGGGCTCTCCGATCGCGTCGTCATCTGGGCCGCCGACGCGCGCGAGGTGCTCAGCCGCTGCGGTCCGACGTCGTCGGTGCAGCGCGTGTTCGTGCACTTCCCCGACCCCTGGTGGAAGAAGCGGCATACGAAACGCCGCGTGGTCGGAGACGCATTGCTCGACGCGCTCGCGGTCCTCATGCCCGGCGGTGGCGAACTCTATGTCCAGACCGATGTGGCCTCTCGGCACGCGATCTACCGCGCGACGCTCGAAGCCCACCCCTCGTTCGAGGTCGCGGAGCCGAACCTCACGGACAACCCCTACGGCTGCGTGAGCAACCGCGAGGTCCGCGCGAAAGAAGACGGGCTGCCGGTCTACCGGATGTTGAGCCGCCGGATCTGAGCCGACCGTCTGGGCGTTCGAGGACGGTTCAAGGCTGGGGACGGAGCGCGGCCCAGACCGACTGCCACAAACCCACCAGCACGCACAGCGCACCGATCGGCGCGAGCATCACCCCGACGCCCGGGTCGCTCTCGAAGACGCCGAACCCGCCCGCGAAGAATCCGAGCGGCATCAGCACCGCGCCGAACACCAGAGCGCGCCGCCCACGCGGATCCGACTGCAGGGCATGCACCAGCACGACGAGTGCGAGTCCGAGGCCGTGGGCGTGGGCGAGGGTGAACATCAGCCGCACCACCGGTGCATCCAGGTAGTCCGACCACTTGAACGCGTGGGCCGACTCGAGCAGCAGACCGAACGACGCGGAGACGGCCGCGAGCGTCCACGCGAACGCACGGGTGCGCCTGGCGTGCGGGTCGGTGCGGGTCCGGGGCGGGAGGCTCATTCGCCGATCGCGATCGCGCGCGAGGAGGCGTGGGAGCGAAGCTGCGCTGCGAGGACGGGGTCGGGGCCGGCGACTTCGCCGAGGGGCAATGCGCGGACTTGCGCGGCGCGCTCGGAGGGCGTCCCGGTGGGATCGAACGCCGACCACTCGAGCCCCAGCGGTGCACGCAGACTTCTCCAGGCGATGCGCCGGACAGCCGGGTAGGGGTCGCGCGCGAGCACCATCGCGAGCATGCCACGGTCGGCGGGGGACTGGGGGCGGCGGCCGAGTGCGGCGGCGGCGAGGGCGCGTTCGATGGGGTCGCCGCCGAGGAGGGCGCGGTGGACTTCGGGGAGGGAGGCGATGGCCGAGGCTGTTGCTGGCGGTGAGTCTGTTGCTGCGGCTGTTGCTGCGGCTGTTGCTGCGGCTGCGGCTGTTGCTGCGGCTGTTGCTGTTGCTGCGTCTGCTGCGGAGTCTGTTGCTGACGCTGAATCCGAAGCCGAAGCCGAATCCGAATCCGACGCCGAAGCTGAAGCCGAAGCCGATGCCGAAGCCGACGCCGAAGCCGCTTCCGGATCCGGGCCCCACATCTCCTGTTGGGTTTGCTCGGCCCAGGTTCGGGAGCGGGTGGTGTGGCAGAGGGTGCAGGGGTCGGGGCGGGCGAAGCGGGCGGCGCGGGCGGGGGAGGGGCGCTCGATGCGGTGGCTGCGGTGGGCGTCGATGATTCCGTAGACGATGCGAGGCATGTGGCAGTCGATGCAGTCGACGTGCGCCTGCGCTTCGTGGGCGACGTGGCCGGCGCTCAGGGAGTCGGCGTCGTGGCAGTCGCTGCACATGGTGTCGGGTGCTTCCGCGGCGGCCGGTCGAAGTTGGCCGCGGGGGTCGCCCTCGTGCATGCCGTGGCAGGTCGTGCAGCTGAGCGGCGCGCGCTGCGCACACACCGATTGGGTGAGTCCTTGGTACTCGTAAGCGGTCAGTCGCGGGGTGCCGTCCTCCCAGAAGCGGGCCGCGAACACTCCGTCTACGCCGTTGAGGGTGGTGTCGCGCCAGAGCGGTTCGCTGTGCACGGCCAGGTCTTGTCCGGGGACGAAGCGGTCGCCGAGCGCGAGGGTTCGATCGATGTCGTCGGTGAGGCGCTGCCCATGACAGCGGCCGCACACATCGGCTTGCCGTCCTTCGGGCATGGTCGCCGGGTTGGCGATGGTCGGGTCGTGCGCTTCTGAGAGGTGCAGCAGGTACCTGCGCACCGGATCGCTGTTGCGCTCCGCATGGACGGCGCCCGCGCCGTGGCACGCCTCGCACGCAACGCCCAGCTCCGCGACGTCGGTCTCGAAATGGCCGTCCGGCCGCCGTCCTGGGTTGGGCGCGACGTTGTGGCAGAACACACAGTTGTCGTTCCAGCGGGTGACGTGCCGGTGAAAGTCCTCGGTCGAGGCGACGTCTTCCGCTGGGTCGGGCGTGAGGAACGCGCCGTTCATGTGCATCCACCGCGACTCTTCCACGTGCCACGCGATCGGCAGCCGCTCGTACTCGGCCGGCCGCTCGGCGGACCGGGTGAGGTACTGCTGCATGCGCCGCGAGCCCACCGCGCGCTCGACGAGATGGCGCGTCGTCGTGCCGTCGGGCGCGTGGATCTCGATGTGGGGTTGGCCGTCTTCTTCACGCATCGTCGCGTGCCAGCCGAAGTAGTCGATCGCGCTTCCGTCGAAGCGGCCCAACACCACCGTGGTCTCGCCCTGCACATCCTGGGTCATCGTGCGGTGGAAGGTCGCGTGCCAAGACTGCCAGTGGTCTTCGTGGCATCGGCGGCACTGGCCGCTTCCGACGAACGCATCCGCGTCGAAGGCGTTTGGCTCTGCGGATTGAAGCCTGTCGTTCAGGCGTGCGCTGTGCACCGCGAGTCCCGCGGCGAGGAGGAGGGCGCCGAGAACCAGCGCGGCGGCTTTGGAGGCCAGCCGGAGGCGCCGCCGCTTCGGTTCGGCGCTCACCCGCCGAGGTCGGAGAGAGACTCGTCGGTGGTCATGGCTGCTTCGGTCAAGCCCATGCGGCGGAAGGTCGCGCGCGCTTCACGCAGCCGCTCCTTGGCCTGATCCACATCGCCGCGCTCCACCAAGTGTTTCGCGAACTCCACGAGCGTTCGGGCGGCTTCGTGTTCGTTTCCGACCTGCCGGAACAGATCGATGCTCGAGAGGAAACTCTCTTCCGCGAGGCTGGCGCCCGCGCCGTCGGTGTCGAAGAGGGTCTGCGCGCGGAGTTGCCCGAGCGCGCGGTGCATCAGGCCGAGGGCCAGCGCGCCGCCGTACTCTTCGGCCGCTTCGAAGGCCCGCTCCATCCGTGAGCCCGCGTCGTCGTCGCCGCGTCGCATCGCGAGCATGCCGAGGTTGCGCATCACATCCGCCCGCGCGCGTTTGTCGCCGTGGTCCTCGGCGAGCTCCAGCGCGCGTTCGAGCGCAACCTCGGCTTCGTCAAAGGCACCATCCATGAGGCGCGCTTCTCCGACGTTGTTCCAGAGGAAACACTCGGCGCGCCGGTCGGCCATCTCTTTCGCCTGCTCGAGCGCGGCCCGCCACGCTCGGACGGCGGCACCGCGGTCGCCGCGCTGGTACGCGACGACACCCAGACCGTTGTGCGTCTTGAGAATGCCTTCTCGGTCGCCGATGCGCTGGCGGATGTCGAGCGAGAGCCGAAGCAGCTGCTCGGCGGCGTCGAGGTTGCCGCGGTGGAGCTCGAGCTGCCCAAGCGTCGTGAGCGACACCGCTTCGCCCCGTTGGTCGCCGTGGGCCCGACGGATCTCGAGCGCCTCGGTGGCGAACTTCACTGCTTCTTCCGTCTCGCCCCGAAGCAGCCCGATCTGGGCGAGGTCGTCGAGCGTGGAAGCGACCCCTCGGAGATCGGCCGCGGATCGAAACAGTTCGAGCGCGCGGTTCAGCAGCGCACGTCCGCGCTCTTCTTCGCCCCGGGCCCGCTCGACGCGCGCCAGGCGGTTCAGCGCCGCGCCGCCTTTGCCACGCGCGCCCACCCGCCACGCGAGTTTGAGCATCTCGCCAAACGCGCGGGCCGCTTCGTCGTTGCGGCCGAGCATCGCGAGCAGCGAGCCGTGTTCGTGCAGCGCTTCGATTCGCCGCACGATGTCCTCGCTCGGGAGATGGTCGAGCGCGCGCTCGATGTACTTCAACGCCGGACGGGTGCGCAGGTTGGTACGCTCGTACACCGCCGCTTCGAGGTACGCGCGCCCGGCGCGGGCCTTCTCGCCCGCACGCTCGAGGTGCGGTGCGATCATGGCGGCCACGCCCTCTCGGCGAAGCGTGCCTACGAGTGCGAGCCAGCGCGCAACGGAACCGTGGCGCTTGATCCGGATCTCTTCGTTGAGCGCGTCGTACACGAGCTCTCGGGTGCCTTGCAGGGCGAACTGGAACTCCTGCGCGCCAGGCAAGTCCGAGCTGTCGGAGGCGAGGATGAATCCCTTTTCCTGGAGCCGACGCAGCGCATGCGCGAGCGCCATGGCGTCGTCGTCGTCCGGCCACACGCTGAGCGGGTCTTCTTCGGTTCCGGGCGAGGTGCGCTCGGAACGCATCTGTCCGAGGATCGCACCGTCCCAGAACACCTCACCGATCACGCTGGCGCGATCGAGGGTGGCGCGTTCGAGTGCGTCGAGTCGGGCGATGCGCGCTTGCACCGCGTCTTCCATCGTGACGGGTAGGTCGCCGCTCTCGAGACGATGCAGGTCGACTTCGAGCCCGTTCGGGCCCTGGAGAAAGAGCCCGGCCTCCCAGAGCGCGAACACAAGCTCGCGCACCGCGCTCGGGTTGCCTTTCGTCCGGTGCGTGACCGCGGCGACGAGGGGCTCGGGCGCCGACACCAAGGTCGGCAAGAGCACGTGCAACGTCGCATGCACATCTTGTTCGGAGAGCGGCGCGATGGGGCCAATCGCCAAACCACCGGCGGGCTCGAGGGCCTCGGCACGCTCAGCGATGTTGGGGCCGCCCGCGATGATGATCGCGAGGTGGGCGTCCGTCTTGGTGAGTGCCTCGACGACATCCCAAGCGGCGTCTTCTGCGAAGTGCATGTTGTCGAGAAGCAGCAGCACCGGGCGCGCTTGCCCGTCGCCCTCGGTCAGTCGGGCCAGTGCGCGGATGGCGCGGGCATGGAGCTCCGCCGGGTCGTCCTGCAGCGGCGTCAGGAAGGGGCTGTCCGGAAAGGGGATGCCGGCCATGTGACCGAGCAGATGCGTGACCTGACCCACTTCGATCGCGTCGCTGGTCTGCAGCGCGTTGCGCACCGTGGTCGTCATCTGCGCGCGCACGGCGCTCGGCGAGGACGCCGGCGTCACGCCGAAGCGCTCCAGCAACATGCGTGAGAAGGGCGCGTACGCGCCGTCTCCGCCTTCGCGGCAGGCGGCGTATTGCACGCGGACCTTGTCGGCCATGCGCGCCGCGATCTCGCTCGCGAAGATGAGCAGGCGGGTGCGGCCCGAACCGCGTCCGCCTTCGAGCGCGACCAAGGTCGGCGCGCCGACGGTGAACGCGCGTTCGATGCCGGTTTGGATGGCGTCTGCGGCGGCCGTCTGGCCGATGAGGGGGATCTCGCCAGGACCCTCTTCTTCGGCCGGATCCAGCTCGACCTCGACCTCTTCGGTCGAGGCGAACGCTTCTTCGGCGAAGCCCGCGTTCGGATCGAAGTCGGGGGCTGCGGTGACCTGGGTTCGATCGGAGGCCGACGGGCCATGCCCGGTCACGGTGACGGGGCGGGCATCGGAGCCGAGGGCGCGGCCACAGCTCGCGCAAGCGCGCCAAGCGCGGGGGTTCTCGAAGCCACACGCTGGGCAGACGGGAGCGTCCATGACCCGATCTACGCACGCCCGGTCGCCCTGCACAAGTCGCGGAACGGGCGAACTCACTGCGCAACTTCCGTTCGGCCCTTGACCTGGAGTGCGCGAACAAGCAGCCGACGATGCCGAAGCCGATGCCGATGCCGAAGCCGAAGCCGATGCCGATGCTGATGCCGAAGCCGATGCCGAAGCCGATGCCGATGCCGAAGCCGATGCCGAAGCCGATGCCGAAGCCGATGCCGAAGCCGATGCCGAAGCCGATGCCGAAGCCGATGCCGAAGCCGATGCCGAAGCCGATGCCGAAGCCGAATCCGAAGCCGAAGCCGAATCTGGACGCCGACGCCGACGCCGCTGCCGCTGCCGCTTGCCGAACGCCCTTAGGGAATCGAGCCGCCGAGCGCGGTGCACTGGCGGGCTTCTAGGGCGCGTGTGGCGTCGTCGGTGGCCACGGCGGCCAGGTCGCAGTGGGGGGAGGGGTCGAAGGGGTTGAGTCGCAGCGCCGCGCGGGCGGTGGCTTCGGCGCGTTCGCGGTCCCCGGTCTCTCGGTACGCGCGGGCGAGCACCGCCAAGCTCGGCGCGTGATCCGGGTACCGATCGACGATCGGCGCGAGCGCGGCCACCGCGTCGGCGGGCCGGCCCGCTTCGAGGGAGGCGGCGGCCATGCGCGAAGCGATGCGTGGGTCGCCCGGTGCCGCCTCCAACGCCCGGCCGTACTCGACCGCAGCCGCGCCGTAGCGCCGGCGGGCCCAGAGGAGGTCGCCGAGCCGCAAGTTGCGGCGCGCCGCCTGCGCCACCTGTTGGGCCTCGGCCTGTTCTTCGGAGGCGCCGCCGCGGAGCTGTCGCGGGAGAAGCGGGGGTGCGTCGCCTCCGCGAAGTGCCTGGAGGGAGCGCTTCCATCGGGACTCGAGTTCTTCCCAGGAAACCGACGCCACGCCAGCGAGGGCGACCCGGGCGTCTTCGCCTTCCGCCATCCGCGCGATGGCCGCCTGGATGCCCGCTTTGCCGTACGCGGTGTGGAACCGCGCGACGAACGTCGAGACCTGAGCGAACGCGAGCGCCGCATCTTCCTGAGAGGGCAAGAGCGCGATCGAGGGATGGATGCGGTCGAATGGAAGCAGCCCGCGTTCGCGCACCGCGCGGACGAGCAGGCCGAGGGCCGCCGGGTGCAAGTGTTCGGTCGCCTCGGGTTCACGCCAGCGGCGTTCGAGGAACTTCGCCATGCCCTCTTGAAACCAGACTGGCGCGTGGTCGTGCGACGCGCGGCTGAGCGCGAGGTGCACGAACTCGTGCGCGATGGTGTCCATCCATGGGTAGCCGCGGAGCAGTGCCCGTGGGCTGGTCACCATCAGCTTGTCCCACTTGCACAGCGCGATGGTGCCGGTGGTGGCGATGGCCTCCTCGGTCAGCGTGCTGACCTTCGCGAGCTCGTCTGCGTTCGGGAGGATCTCGACGCGGATCGGTCCCGGGAGTCGAATGCCGAGTTCATCCTGCATCGCGGCGTCGGAGCCCTCGAGTGCCCGCAGGACGTAGGGGACCAGGTGGCGGTCGCGGCCGGGCGCGTGGCGCACGATGTAGCGACCGTCGTCGCTGCGCGCTTCCACGAACGAAGCCGTCGCGTCGTGCGTGGAGCGGAACAACTCGAGCAGCCAAGCGCGCGGGTCGCCCTCGTCTCCGGTCCGCGGGGCGCGTGATGCGAGCGACGCTTCGAGACGCTCCACGGCCAGGGCGTAGCGCCCCTGGTGGAAGTCGACTTGGGCGGCGAGCGAGAGCACATCCGGGTCCGTGGGAAGGCGGGCAAGGAGGGCCGCGCTGCTGCGGGCAGCGTCTTCTACCCGGAGTTCGCGCAGCGCCAGATGGCCGGCGTTGAGGGCTGCCACGTCGGCGCGGCCGAGCGCCCACGCGGGGCCCGAGACCGCGCACAGCGCGAACAAGACGAACACCTGGGCGGCGCGCCTCATCGGAGCAGTCCTTCGTAGTAGTGGCGGACGGCGTCCTCGTAGCCACGTGGGGCGCCTTCGCGCATCGCATCGAGGAGTCGGCGTCGAAGCTCGGAGACCCCCTCCGCTTCTTCCGCGCCGGGGATGCGGACCCGTTCGGTCGGTTGCCGTTCGCCGTCGCCCTCGCCACCGCCGCCGCTCGGGGACTGATCCTTCTCGAGTTCTTCTCGGAGCTCGGTCAGCCGGCGCGCCGCTTCGTGCTGGGCCCGCGCAGCGCCGACCGGCTCGCCCCGCTGCAGGGCTTGGCGTGCCGCCCGCATCGATTCGCGGATCGCTTCCATCGCTTCGGCACCTTCCGGTGAGAGCGGTGCTCCGTCCGGCTCGGCGTTGAACGCTTCCTGCAAACTCTCCGCGGCGCCGTTGGCCCGCTGCTGCCGCTCCGCATCGGCGCGCAGCTGTTCCCGAGAGGCGCGATCGATGTACTCGCTCAGTCGAGGCAACGAGTCGTCGAGGCGTTCCCCGAGTTCGCGCGCCTGCGATGCGGCCTCGGCGGCCTCCTGCGCCGCGCGCCGCACTTCCCCCCGACGACCCGCGAACATCATCGACGAGAGTTCGAGATCGCGCGCCAACCGGGTCGCATCGCTGCCGGCCTCCTCGGCCATGGCCCGCGCTTCGCCGAGGTCGCCGGCCCGCAGCGCGTCTTCGGTGTCGATCAGCCGCTGCCGCGCCCGCTCGAGTGTCTCTCGGTCCACCGGACCCAGTGGCGCAGTGGGCACCTCGTCCAGCGCGGCACGCACCTCGGCGGCCCGCTCGGCCAACGCACGCGCGGAGTCGGCGGTGCTCTGTCCAGCGGCTTCGAGCGCGCTCTCCGCGGCCGCGCGCCGGACTTCGTCGGAACGCTCCGCAAGGGTGCGCTCTTCGGCTTCGATGCCCGCGAGGCGGTCGAGCGCATCCGCCATCGCGCGTTGACGCGGGCCGAACCGCTCGGCTTCGAATCCTTCTTCGGCCGAGTTCAACGAGCGGGCGAGGGCGTCGATCTCCCGCTCGAGGTCGAGCAGGTACCGGGCCGCGGCGTCCATGTCTCCGCGCTCCAGCGCTTCGTCGAGGCCGTCGAGCGCAGCTTCGGCTTCGTCTTGCGGCAGCGCATCCATGTTCAGGAACTCGCCGGGCACGTCTTCGCTCATCGCGGCGAGGCGAGCCCGCAACTCCTGCATGCGGCGTTGCGCGCGGTGCAACGCGGCCATCAGAGCTTCCCGCGCTTCGGGGGAGTCGGTCCTGCGGACCTCGGCCAGCAGCGACGCCATCTCCCGCCGCAGGTCTTCGAGCTCGCGTGCGATCGCCGCGGCGTCTTCGATCTTCGCGGCGCCGAGCAGGTCGGAGAGCTGGAGCGACTGATCTTCGAGCACCTCGACGAGCGCGGCGTCCACCCGCTCTCGAGCCGCGTGCGGGCCAAGGGTCGTGCCCACGACCCGCTTCTCCGCGAAGCGCGCGCGGCGAAGATCTCGGATCATCTCCGGCACGAGCGCTGCGTGCGTCGGGTCCAGGCCCATCTCACGAAGCGTCTCGAGTCCGTCCGCGAGCGACTGTGCCGAAGCGTCGACGCGTTCGTGTCGGGTGCGGGCTTCCGCTTCGGCGCGCGGCACCGGCCGCTCGAGCCGATCGGCGAGCGCGGCGAGTGCCGCATCCAGGACCTCGCTCAGTGTGCCGATGCGTTCTTCTCGATGCGTGGCTTCGGACGCCACCTCGATCCGAATCTCGCCCGAGCGCCCGATGTTCGGCCCGGCCACGTCGTCGCGGTCGCTCGCTTCCGCCCAGACCCGGAGCATGTCGCCGGCGCGGGCCCCAAGCGCCATCGGGTCGAGCGAGACCTCCCCACGAAAGGAAGGCAGTGCGGGCTGGGTCGGCGTCGTGCCGAGGAGGTCGCGGAGCAAGTCGTCCGGCGGCGCGTTCGGATCAAGCGGAGCCGAACCGCTGGTGGGGCCGAGCCGAGTGATCTGCAGTGCACCATTCGCGTCCACGTCGAATGCGGGAAAGGGAAGGCGGCGTTCCGCACCGCCGGGCATGCCCACGACCAGCTCTACGTCGCCGAGTTGGTGATCGTCGCTGGCTTCGACCTCGAACCGCATCGTGGACCCGGGTTCGAGCACCAAGTCTTCTTCTGGGCGGACGATGCGGACGTTCGGTGCGGCGTCGACTTCGACAACGAGCGCACGCACGGTCGCGTCTTGCAGCGCGTCGCCTTCGGTGTCCACGCCGACCAAGGTCAACGGACCCGATTCCCGAACCACGAAACTCGCGCCCCAACGTTCCGGTCCGTTGGCGGGGTCGGCGGAGAGCCGGACGGGCCCTTCGGGTGTGGTGAGCGTGGCCGAGACGAGCGGCACGCGCGCGCGCATCGACCATCGAACGAGGGTGCCGCGCGGTGCTTCGATGCGGGCGCCTTCGACGTCGACGGGGTCCCGGCCCATGTACGCGGGGAACCTGAGGTGGGCGGTCACGTCGGCGCCGATGCTGGCGACGCGGGTCGTGCCTTCGCGAGCGGCCGGGTTGAGCAGCGCGAAGGCGCCGGACATGGCTCGGTCGACGCCGAACAATCCACCGACCGACAGGGCCAGCACGAGCACCGCGCCGAGCAGCCAGCGGCGATCGGCCGTCTGAACGGGCACGACGACTTCTGGTGCCAACGCCGCCAGGCGCACGTCCACCGAACGCAGGTGGGCGCGCACGAGATCGCTCGAGTCGGCCGGCACCGACGGGCTCGCGAACTCGAGCGCGGAGCGGGTCATGGACGCGAGGGACGCGTCCACGGGCCGGATCAGTCGAGTCGCGCCCGGTCCTCCGAGGCCGCGGATCGGTCGGATGGCCCACCAGAATCCAGCGAGTGACGCACCGGAGACGAGCGTCCACGCGGTGATGCTGCCGGCCCAGCCGATGGTCGGCCCGACCATCCAACTCGCGGCGAAGAACCCGACCGCACCGATCGCGAGCGCGACCAGCACGGCACGCACGCCGACGAGGGCGCGCGCGCGTCGACGAAATCGGCCCAGCTGGCGCTGGACCCGGGTGGCGGCGGTCACGGGCGAAATGTAGCGACCGACCTCGGTGCCCGCGACCCCAAACGGTCGAGAAGTGCGGCTTCGGAGATTCGGCGGGCGTTTGTCGTCCGAGGGGGATGGGCGCATCCCCCTCGGGCGTGCGGGGCAAGGCCCCTCCGGCCTCCTCCCCAACCTCTGGAATCGCGATGTGGGGCCAGCGACTGCGGTCCGGAGCCTGAAAACAAACGGGCGATCCGTCAACGTCGTCGTTGACCCTGCGAATCAGACGCGACTATTACTACCCCCGCGCATGACCACGCTCGGGCCACCTCCGATGAACGACCTCGCGCTCTCCGTGTTTCTTGCGCCCTTGGCGAGCGGACGGCGGGTGTTGTGGATCGGTGACGCCGGCGCAGGTGCGGATCAACTCGCGTCCTTCGCCGACGTGGTCCGGGTGCTCGACACCTCGGGCCGTGGCCGCCGCCGACGGGGTGGGGCCGCCCGCGTGTCGCTCTACCGCCCCGGCCGCCTCTCATTCCAAGCGGGCAGCTTCGATCTCGTGGTCGTGGCGGACATCGAGTGTCTCGATCATCCGGAGGATCGGTTTGCCGAGCTCTCGGCGATCCTGGCGGACGGTGTGCTGGTGGTGGGCACCCGGGTCGGAGACGACGCGGCGCTCGCCAACTTGCAGAGCCAGCTCCAGACCGCGTTCCGAGAAGTCCGGGTGCTGGGTCAGGCCGCATTTCGGGGCGTGGCGCTGGCGGACCTCACCGCGGGCCATGCCGAAGAGGTGTGCGTCGATGGGTCGCTGCTCGGCAGCGAGACCGAGGACCTGACGTTCGTGTTCGGGATGGCAGCCGACGAGCTGCCTCCGACCGATCCGTACCTCGTCGTGCAACTCCCCAACGACGAGGCCTCGGAAGCCGACGCCACGGAACCTTCCGAGATGGAGGAAGCGCTCACGGCGCGCCGTCGCGAGGTGGATGCGCTTCGCGAAGCACTCGACCGCGCCGAGAGCCGTTTGGAGCAAGCGCAAGCTCGGCTGATCACCACCGAAGGCGAACTGGCCGAAGCGCGGGCCGCGTTGACGGATGCACCGCCAGCACTCGACAGCGCCGAGATCGATCTCGGCGACGTCGCGCCGGTAAGCGATGTGGTGGCCGACGTGGTGGCGGGGCTGCGGCCCGACGCCCCGGCCGACGCGCGGGTCGAAGACTTCTCCGTGGCGTCCGATGTGGCGGAACTCGAACAAAAACTCCGCGACCGCGCGTCTCATGTGCGGGCGCTCGAAGCGGAGGTCGGTTCGGTCCGGCTCGTGCTCCGAGATGTGGTCGAAGAGCTGCGGGAGCATCAGCTCGGTCGTCGAAGCGCGGTGCTGGCAGACGCAGTGGCCGCTGGCGAGACCGCGGGCGAGGCAGCCGCCGGCGCGCCGGTCAGCCGACTGACCCGGGAGCTCGAGCGCACCGAAGCGGAGCTGTCGGTTGACGAGCTGCGCACGACGCTGCTCGAACGAGACGCAGCGCTCGAAGCGCTCCGTACGGCACAGGCAGAGCTCTCGGGAAGGGTCCGTGGGCTTCGAGCGCGCGCGGCGGAGATCGAAGAACTTCGAGCGCTCGCGGAAGCGCGCCTGGCAGTGGCCAAACTCGATCTCGAAGATCGGGTGGAGAAGCTGCGCCAGACGGAGGCTTCTCTCGGCGACGCGCGCGAGCAGCTCGAGCTCGCGATGATCCGCGAGCGCGGTGCCCCCACCCCCAGTCTGCCGAGCCAGCGTTCCGAAGCCGAAGTGGCGGCGCTGCGGGAGTCGGAGCGAAAGCTCTCGGCCCGCGTCGGACAGCTCACCGGGCAGCTCCTGCTCGCCCGCGAAGGCCGCGCGGACGCGGAGCAAGAGCGCGACCGAGCCCGCGCCGAGACGCTGCGGCTGATGGCTCAGCTCAGCAATCTCGAGACCCGCGTCGAAGGACTCCGCATGGGGTACGAGATGCGCATCGCGATGCTCAGCGCGGAGCCAGGCACCGCCAGCGGAGAATCCGCGACCGGCACCGACGAAGCGATCGAAGGCGAGCTCGCACGCGTCAGCGACGAACTTCAGGGATTGCGCGGGGAGCGGGAAGGGCTGCGGCTGCGCCTGGCGGATCGCGAGGCGTCGTTGCTTGCGCTGACGAAAGCCCCGGTCTCGCCCAAGACGCTCGATGAACTCGATCGTCTGCGGGATGAAGTCGCGACGTTGCGGACCACCGAAGCAGAACTGACCCTGGCCGCCGGCGATCTCCAAATGGGGAAGAGCGAAGCCGAAGCGCGGGCCCGCGATTTGGTGGCGGCGGTCGCGTCGCGCGATGCGCTGGTCACTCGACTGCAGATGGACCTGGCCGAGGAAGAGCAGCAGCGCCGCACGTTCGACCAGCGGCTCGAGCGGGTGCGCGACGAACGGGACCGGCTCCGCGAAGCGCTCGTCGATGCCTCCGGCGCGGTGGAGCGCGCGGACGCGCTGGCGCGTGAGATCGACGGTTTGCGCAAGGCGGCCAAAGATCATCAAGCCGCGAACGACGCAGCCCAGGCGGACAAGTTGGCGGCCGAGGCGGCGCTGAAGGAAGCGGTCGACGCGCTCACCGCAGCGGAAACGGCACGCGACCAAGCGGTCGACGGGGCGGACTCGGAACTGCAGGGCCTGCAGGCGGAGCGCGATGCGCTCGTCCAGCGCGTGGACACCCTGCTCCGAGATCGCGACGCGCAAGTGGAGTCACTGCACCTGCTGCGTCGTACGCTCGACGCCTGGCGGGCTGAGCAGCAACCACAGCAACCGGTCCGATCCGACATCACCGCGGTGGGCCTGGAAGCGCCAGACGCGACCGAGGATGGCTCGGACCGGCTGCGCCGCGAGATCGACGACAAGGACACCTTGCTCCGATCGTTGACGGCTCAGCTTGAGGAACGCAACGACCGCATCCGCGCGCTCGAGCGCCGGTTGGCCGAAGGCGGCAGCGGATCGGGCGATGACGAAGACGCGCGTCGCACACTGCTGGAACTGCAGGAGCGGGTGGAGCGCCTTCGCGAAGAGCTGCGCCACGCGCAGGACGCGCGGCGCGCCTCCGAAGACCAGGTCGCGAGTCTCCAGCAGACCCCCGACGCGGTGGATGAACTCGGCCGGCTCGAAAAACGCCTGGCGGACCGTGAGGCGGCGCTCGAAGACGCGCTCTCGCGCGCTTCCATGTTCGAGCGGGACGTCGGAAGCCTGCGAACGGTCTGCGCCGACGCGCGCGCCGAGATCGAATCGCTCCTCGGCGCCATCGGCGACGAAGACGCGTCCGCGCGCCTCGCTGCGCTCGTCGAAGTGCTCAAGACGTTCTGAGCGGGGCCAACGCCGAGAGCTGAAACCGACGCCGAGGCTGTCGCTGAAGCCGACTCCGACGCCGAAGCCGAGGCCGATGCCGACGCCGAAGCCGATGCCGACGCCGAAGCCGACGCCGAAGCCGACGCCGAAGCCGATGCCGAAGCCGATGCCGAAGCCGATGCCGATGCCGATGCCGATGCCGAAGCCGATGCCGATGCCGAGGCCGAGGCCGATGCCGATGCCGAAGCCGAAGCCCGACGCCGATGCCGAAGCCGGACGGAAAAGAAAAAGCCGGCCCTTGCGGACCGGCTTCTTCATTCAGTCGGGGTGGACCTTAGAAGTCCATGCCCGGGCCGCCGTGGCCGTGTCCGCCGCCGGCTTCCTTCTCGTCCTTCGGGAGCTCCGCGACGAGGGCTTCGGTGGTGAGCATGAGGCCCGCAACCGATGCCGCGTTCTGGAGCGCAGAGCGCACGACCTTGGTCGGGTCGATGACGCCGGCCTTGACGAGGTCTTCGTACTTCTCGGTGCGTGCGTTGAAGCCGTTCGAGCCCTTGGCCTTCTTGACTTCGTTCACCACGATGGAGCCTTCGAGACCGGCGTTCGCGGCGATCTGACGAAGGGGCTCTTCGATGGCGCGCATGAGGATCGAGACGCCAACGCGCTCGTCTTCGGTCGAGCACTCGATCTTCTCGAGGCCCTTCTGCGCACGAATGAGCGCCACGCCGCCTCCGGGGACGATGCCCTCTTCGACGGCCGCGCGGGTCGCGTGGAGCGCATCTTCGACGCGCGCCTTCTTCTCTTTCATCTCGACTTCGGTGGCTGCGCCGACCTTGATGACGGCGATTCCGCCCGAGAGCTTCGCAAGACGCTCCTGAAGCTTCTCGCGGTCGTAGTCCGAGGTGGTCTCTTCGATCTGGCGACGAATGACTTCCATGCGGCCGCCGATGTCCTTGGCCTTGCCACCCTTTTTGCCAGCCACGATCGTGGTGGTGTCCTTGTCGATGATGATGCGCTCGGCCTGTCCGAGGTCCTTGAGCACGACGTTCTCGAGCTTGAGACCAAGGTCCTCCGAGACGTACTCGCCGCCCGTGAGGATGGCGATGTCCTTGAGCATCTCCTTGCGGCGATCACCGAAGCCGGGCGCCTTGACGGCGCAGGCCTTGAGCGTGCCACGGAGACGGTTCACGACGAGGGTCGCGAGGGCTTCGCCTTCGACGTCCTCGGCGATGATGAGAAGGGGGCGCTGCTGCTGAGCGATCTTCTCGAGGACCGGGATGAGGTCCTTCATGTTCGAGACCTTCTTTTCGTAAAGAAGGATGTAGCAGTCCTCGAGCTCGGCCTTCATCGACTCGGGATCGGTCGAGAAGTACGGCGAGAGGTAGCCACGGTCGAACTGCATGCCTTCGACGACTTCGAGCTCCGTCTCGAGGCCCTTGGCCTCTTCGACGGTGATGACGCCTTCTTGACCGACGCGGGCCATCGCTTCCGCGATGATGCTGCCGATGGTCTCGTCGCCGTTCGCCGAGATCGTGCCGACCTGGGCGATTTCCTTCGGGTCCTTGGTGGCCTTGCTGAGCTTCTTGAGCTTGCCGACCACGTGCTCGACGCCGAGCTCGATGCCCCGCTTGAGCTCCATCGGGTTGTGACCCGAGGCGACCATCTTGGAACCGACGCGGAAGATCGCCTGGGCGAGCACCGTGGCGGTCGTGGTTCCGTCACCAGCGACGTCGGACGTCTTGCTGGCGACTTCGCGCACCATCTGGGCGCCCATGTTCTCGAACTTGTTGGGAAGCTCGATTTCCTTGGCGACGGTGACGCCGTCCTTGGTCACCGTGGGAGCACCGAAGCTCTTCTCGATGACGACGTTCCGGCCCTTGGGCCCGAGCGTCACTTTCACTGCGTTCGCGAGGGCGTCAACGCCGGCGAGGATGCGGTTGCGTGCTTGTACGTCGTACAGAATATCTTTTGCGGCCATCGTAATTTCTCCGTTGTTCCTGTGAGTTACTTGGTGACGATGCCGACGATGTCGTCTTCGCGGAGCACGACGTGCTCCTCGCCATCGATCTTGACTTCGGTGCCCGCGTACTTGCCGAAGAGGACGCGGTCGCCCTTCTTGACGTCGACGGCGATGCGCTTGCCATCGTCGCCGCGCTTGCCGGCTCCGACTGCGATCACTTTGCCCTCGATGGGCTTCTCTTTGGCGGTATCAGGAATGATGATTCCGCCTTTGGTGGTCTCTTCTTCTGCGACGCGCTTCACGAGCACGCGATCGCCGAGTGGTTTGATCGCCATGTGACTCTCCTTGAGGTTTGCTGGGCGCGAGCCCAAAAATCCGGCACGAACGGGGAACGGGTGGTGCGGGTAGGTCGCCCGCGGTCGTTTGTTGGCACTCGTCCCCCGAGAGTGCTGACATCGGAGCGGAACCTAAACGCCCTCGGCGGGGAGTCAATCGGGGGGGGCGCAGCGCTTGTGAGCCTGCTCACCTCCAATGGTTTCGCGGCTTTGGCACTCAGCGCTCCCGAGTGCCAAAGACCCCCTGTGCCGCAGGTGCCACGGCTGATCCCACCGGCGAGGCCTTCGGGCGCGCCGGAATTTCGCTTCACCTAATTCTTGTGACGGTGCTCACGATATGTAGGTTGGGGGTATGCCCATCGAGTCCATCTCTGACGCCCGCGGCTACTTTCAGGAACGTCTCAGCACCGCGCTGAGCGAGCTCGGAGTGGTCGCCGAACCGCACACCGAGCACTACCTCGTCGAACTTCTGGCCGCCGGTCAGAAGGGGGCGGTCGCCACACCCGACCAGCCCCTGGTCCACCGGCTCCAGGCCGCCATCGAGGCACGGGATCGGCGGGAGCGTCTGCGCAGTTACCGCGAGGCCGGGGATGCGGCGCTCTACACGAGTGGGTTCTTCGCCGAACATCTACAGAAGCGCGGACTGAGCCACGACTACTACGTGGAGCTCGGCGCCCGCGCCTACTGCGCGGCCAGCGAACTCTGTGGCCAACGGGCGGACGTCTACCATCAGCTGGGCGCACGGTTCGACGACTACTCGAAGGTTCTCGAGGAAGTCCGTGAATCCACGGTCCTCCGAACGCCTCAAGACATCGTCCGGCTCTACGACCGCTGGCGACGAACCCGCAGTCCGCGCTTGGCAGCACGGCTGCATGCCGCCGGCGTGTTCCCGCAGATCCCGAAGGACGACGTGCACTGAGTGGAGACCACGGACCAGACGCCGGCTCCGGAGCTCGAAACCAGTCCTGAGCCGGAGACCTTCGACGAGATGGTGGTCCCGGAACTCGAGACCATCCGTGAGAACCTCTCGCGCCTCTACGACCTCGACGCGCCCGAGGTGGCTCCTTTTCTGTGCACGCACGAGGAGACCCAAGCGGCGGTGGGCGATGGCGTCGCGCGCGGCGAAGTCCTGCTCGTCCAAGAGCAGGGCAACGACATCGCGGTCGGACTCTTCGTCTGCGAAGCCGCGATCGAAGCGATGCGGCAGGGCGACCAAGCCGGATGGCTCCTGGCGACCGAAGGCGTGAGCCACTTCGTCTATCTGCTGTTCCGGGCCGAGAACGCGGACTCGGTCACCCAGCTCGAACTCGAACTCCAAGCGGAGGTCGACAAGTACGCGACCGCGCTGCTCGACGCAGCGCTGCTCGACACGGAGGCCCAGCTCTCCGGCTGGGGCGTCGGTCTCATCCGCGCACGCGACCAGCTGGCCCAGCTCGACCGAAGTCGCCGGTTGCGTGCGTCGCTCTTCGCGGACCCGGCGTTTCTCGACGAACCGGGCACCGAGCAGGGCCACCGGTACCGCCTCGCGAACCGTGCGGCGGCCCGCTACACCGCGTGGCTCGAGCACACGTTCGTAGTGCCCGGCGATCAGACCGGCCTGGTGCGCGAGCTACGACGCTTCTACCGCCTCGGACAGACCCAGAAGCTCAGCCGCGCGTTCGCGGGGAGCTAGCGGATCTCGGCGTTCTTCGTCTCGACGATGAACTCTTCGACCGCTTCTTTGACCGGTCGGTTGTACCGGACGGTCTGGGCTGCGATCTCGCGAAGTGCGGTGACCGCTGCGCGGTTCTTGCTCGCGACGAGTGCGGGCGCGCCCTTCATGAGCTGACGGGTCCGGCGACCGGCAAGCACCACGAGTGCAAAGCGGTTCTCTTCGTGTTCGAGGCAGTCTTCGACGGTAACGCGAGCCATGAGATCTTGATCCAGTCCAGGTTCCGGCGCCGAGGTCGGCGGCCGTGAAGAAGAAGGGGCGGCGGAAGGTAGCATCGTCCCCGGCAAAGTCGAGGGTCCTGCGCATCCGCCCGGGCAAGGCGGCCCAGGGGCCTGAACTTCCCAAAACCGAGCTTTACTCCCCCGCGGGGTCTCGTTAGCATCGGGCTCGCTCCGCACCCTATGGCCCGGATCACCATCATTGGCCCCGACGGCCGTCAGGAACGCGAGCTCGGGGTCCACAACACCCTGGGACGGCACCCGAACAACACCCATCAGGTGCTGGATCGGATCGTGTCGAAGGAGCACTGCCACATCGACCTCGTCGATGGCCGCTACGTGCTTCGCGACCTGGGCTCGTTGAACGGAACGTTCATCAACGGCGAGCGGGTCGGCGACAAGGTGCTCAACAACGGAGACGAGATCACCCTCGGATCCACGCGCATCATCTTCCAGGACGATTCGACGATTCTGGGCGTCGGCCATCCGGATCTGGCGGAACCCGCGGGGGCCGTGGCTCCAGTCGCCCCCGTCGGCGGCGTGGCAGCGACGGTCGGGGGCCTGCCGCCCCCCACCTCCAAGGTGACGATCGCGCCGGGCATGGTGGAGAGCCACATCCGGACCAAGCTCGCGCCGCTCTTGGAGCAGAACTTCCTGCCCGAGCGGCTCGTCCAGGACAACGACGCGCTCCGACGCGACTACGAGAAGCTGCGGGCCAGCTACGAACTGATGCAGGCGATCGGCATGGAGCTGGACGTCGACCGGTTGCTCGAGAAGATCCTCGACGCGGCGTTCTCCATCTTGCCCGCCGACCGCGGTGTGGTGTTGCTCTACGACGCGGAGAAGGAGCTCCAGCCGCGCTGCGTGCGCACGAAGGCCGCGAAGGTCGACGAGGACGTCGTGCTCTCCACGACGATCATCGAAGAAGTGCTGCGCGACAAAGCCGCCGTGCTCTCGAGCGATGCATCGGTGGACTCCCGCTTTCAGGGGGCCCACTCGATCATCATGCAAGGCATCCGCAGTTCGATGGCGGTGCCGCTTCTCCATGGCGAGGACGTGTTCGGCATCATGCTGCTCGACTCGCAGATCGCTGCGAACGCCTTCACCGAGAAGGACTTGCAGCTGTTTCAGAACGTCGCGAACCAGGCCGCGATCGCGGTGCAGAACTCCCTCTTCGCACGGCAGTTGCAGCACGAGGCGATCACCCGGGAGCGCTTCCAGCGACTTCTCTCGCCCGCGATTGCGGAGCAGGTCATCAGCGGCAAGGTCGAGGTCAAGAAGGGCGGCGAACTTCGCGAGACGACCGTGCTCTTCAGCGACATTCGCGGCTTCACCTCGATGAGCGAGAGCATGCCAGCGCAGGAAGTCGTCGACATGCTGAACGACTACTTCGAGCTGATGGTGGAGATCATCTTCGAGAACGAAGGCACGCTCGACAAGTTCGTCGGGGACGAGATCATGGCGCTCTTCGGTTCGCCGGTGGCCCATCCCGACGACGCGGTCCGAGCGGTGCGCACCGCGCTGAAGATGCTCGACGTGCTCGAGAACGAGTTCAACCAGACCCGTCGCAAAGAGGGCAAGGCGGTCCTGGAAATCGGTATCGGCATCAACACCGGCGAAGTCGTCGCTGGGTACCTCGGGAGCAGCAAGGCGCTCGAGTACACGGTCATCGGCGACACCGTGAACACCGGCGCGCGCCTGTGTTCGGTCGCGAAGGCCGGCCAATGCATCATCAGCGAGCAGCTCTTCGCGGTCGTCGGGGACTACTTCGAGGTCGAAGAACTTCCGATGGCCGAAGTGAAGGGCAAAGCCAAGGCGCTCAAGATCTTCAACGTCGTGGGACACAAGGATCCCTCCACGATGTGGGACGATCGCACGCGGCCCGTGTAGCCCGTGTAGCCCGGCCCCTTCGGAACATCACGAGAATGCACGACCCCCGAACATCCGATGCGGAAGCGCTTCCGCTCGCCGACCATCAGGGGTTCGCGGTGGCGTGGACAGCAAACGCGGAGTAGCCACCCACCATGGCCCACCTCGATTTCGAGAAGCCGCTCGTTGAACTCGAACGGCGCATTCGCGACCTCAAGTCGGTTTCCGATCTGGACGACGACGATGGGATCGTGCAGCAGATCCAGGAGCTCGAAGATCGGGCCGAGCAGCTGCAGCGTGAGCTCTACGAAGACCTCACCGTTTGGCAGAAGGTTCAGCTCAGCCGCCACCCGGACCGTCCCTACTTTCGCGACTATCTGACCCGCATGTTCGACGATTTCGTCGAGCTGCACGGCGACCGCGCGTTCGCCGACGACCCCGCCGTGATCGCCGGCTTCGCCCGCTTCAACGGGCAGAGCGTTGCCGTCATCGGTCACCAGAAGGGCCGATCCACGAAGGAGAAGGTCCAGCGCAACTTCGGCATGGCCCACCCGGAGGGGTACCGGAAGTCGTGTCGAATCATGGAGCTGGCCGCGCGGTATGGACGGCCGGTGATGACGTTCATCGACACGCCCGGCGCGTACCCTGGGCTCGAAGCCGAAGAGCGTGGGCAGAGTGAAGCGATTGGGCATTCGTTGCTCGTGATGTCGCGCCTGCCCGTGCCGATCATCGCCACGGTGATCGGGGAGGGCGGCAGCGGCGGTGCGCTCGCGCTCGGGGTCGCCAACCGAGTGTTGATGCTCCAGTACTCCACCTACTCGGTCATCACGCCCGAGGGCTGCGCGTCCATCCTGTGGCGAGACGGTGCCCGTGCACCCGAAGCGGCCGAACAGCTCAAACTGCTGGCGGGCGATGCCTTGCGCATCGGCATCGTGGACGAGCTCGTCGAAGAACCGGTCGGGGGTGCGCACCGCGACATCGACGACGCGGCGGCGCGCCTCAAGGTTCATCTGACCCGGCATCTCGCGGACCTCACCGCGATGGATGCCCCGACCCGCATCGAAGATCGCTACGCGAAGTTCCGGGCGATGGGCGCGATGGCGCCCTGAAGCACCGCTACTTCTTCTTGCGGAGCTTCTTCTTCCAGTCCGCCTTCTCGGTCCGCATGTCGATGAGGCGGAAGTGGCGTTCGGCGTCCCGCAACGCCGGGTCGAGCAGCATCGCATTTCGGAACGCCTTCCAGGCGCCTTCTTCGTCCTCGTCGAGCAGCGCGATCTGACCCTGGACGTAGTGGGCGAACGCCATCCGCCGGTCTTGGGCGAAGGCGCGGGCGACCACCGACTCCAACTGTGTGCGGGCGGCCGGGTCCTCTGGGCGAAGGCGGAACTGAACCCACACGAGATGGATCTCGTACTCGACTTGGTCGGGCTCGTACTCGAGCGCGCGCTGGAGCAGCTTCTCTGCGACCGGCCACTCGGCCCGCCGAATGTGCGCGCGCGCGGTCCGGAACTCCTTCTCGGCGAGGATGCGCTTCTTCCGGATGATCTGGGACTGCCGGAGCTTGCGCCGCGACCGCTGGGGAGGACCCTGGTGGGCCGGGATCCCGGCAGGCGGCGTCCGGGGGCGGGCGGAGGCGGCCATCTTCGCGAGCTGTTTGGCCCGTCGTCGCGCGGCGGCGAGGGCCGTGTCCTTGCGTTTGACCCGAGGCCGCGGCTCGGCGGGTTCCTGTGGCGCCTCCTCGGCCGCTTGGAAGTCGTCCCAGTCCCAGCCCCCTTCCTCGTCACCCTGCGGTGAAGTCGAAGGAGCCTCGACCTCGGGCTCCGGCGCCGGTTTCGCGGGCGGGGCGGCCCCGGGTCCGAACTGCCGGATGAAGGCGTCCACGAAGTCCGAATTGAGTCGCTGGCGGGGAGGATGAGGAGGGAGGGGTTGTGACTCCTCCGTCTTCGGACGACGGGCATCGGCGTCGTGCGCGGTGGTTGCGGGCGCGTCCGTGGGCACCGGTTTGCGCCGTGCCGAGACGGTGAGCTTGATCTTGGCGAGTTGGCGGCGGGGCGCGACCGTGGCCGAAGCCGACTCCGAAGCCGATTCCGAAGCCGATTCCGAAGCCGATTCCGATACCGAAGCCGATACCGAAGCGGAGGCCGAAGCCGAAGCCGACTCCGAAGCCGAAGCCGAAGCCGAAGCCGAAGCCGATTCCGAAGCCGAAGTCGAAGCCGAAGCCGAAGCCGAAGCCGATTCCGAAGCCGACTCCGAAGCCGAAGCCGACTCCGACGCCGACTCCGAATCCGATTCCGAAGCCGATTCCGAAGCCGATTCCGAAGCCGCGGTCGACGCGGATGTCGGGGGGCGGGGTTCGGCGATGGTGGCGGGCGCGGCTGGGAGAGGGGTGGATGGGGTGGCGAGGTCGGCTGCTGCCGCGTCGTAGGGCTCCAGGAGTTCTGCGAGGGCGGGCGGCGGCGCTGGGGTGGTGTCGCGGCGGGCGCCCAGGGTCTCGAGGATGTCGACGAAGGGCTCGGCCACCGGTTGCGGAGTGGGGTGGTCAGAACGCGCCGCCGGCGCGTCGTGGACGGAGACTTCTTCGAGCAAGACGAGCGAACCGAGGAGCAACGCCGTCTCGGCCCCGGAGAGGCCGTCGGGGCCTCCGCTGGTCAGGACGTCCGCCAACGTCGCGGTGCCATCCATGGTCGTCAGGCACGCCTCTTCCCGGTCCGAGAACCCGCACCTGGTCGCGACCTCGTCGGCCCGGCCTTCCAAGAGCAAGTACTTCTGCAGATGGGGGCCGAGGACCGGGAGCAGACGGGTCGAGTCGAAGAACTTTCGAATCCCCTCCACGAGGAGCGGCTTGGGTGCGCAGGGGTACCGGTTGCTCTTGCCGAGGGCGCGCACGTCGGGGTCGAACCCGCGCTCGACCCGCGTCCACTGGAGGCAGCTGACGATTTTGCGCCGAACCTGACGGGCCAGTGCCAGTGTGACCTCGTCGGGCGTCACGAAGCCAAGGGAGACCGCGCATTCCCCGAACCGCATCGCTTCGTTGTCGACGAGCGAGTCGGTCATCATGCGCACCACGTCCGCGTACTGCGACTCGTCGAGCAGTCCCTCAGTCAGCAGCACGCGCCCGAGAGAGTCGCCGAGCGTGCCGGCTTCCGCGAAGACCGGCCAGCCGTCCATGAAGTAGACGTGGAGCACGGCCCCGTTGGGACCGTCGATCTCCAGCACCCCCGTCGCGCGCCGCTCCGCGAGCAGCACGATGTCCCGGATGAGGGAGACGCCTCCGTCCTCTGCCATCAGGCAGGCCTCGAGGAACGTGGGTGGGCAGGGTGGGTCACAGTGTCGGGCGCTCAACGAGCTGTTCTTCAGATCCTGCCCGTCGGGGGTGGATGGTCAAGCTTTGTCCAACACCGTTTCGTTGTCCCAGGGGCGGGGCGCGTTCCCGTCGGTCTGCGGCGCAACGCCCGCCGAGGGCCTCCTCTCCCACTTCGCTTCGCGCCGGCCCGGTTCGTTCGTCGCTTTCTTGGTCGCTGGGATCGCACTCTCTAGGATGCAGGTGAGGACCCGTGAAAACGCTCGCATTCGTCACCCTTCTTCTCTCGATGGCCTGTGGTCAGACCACATCGCAGCCGGCCAGTGCCGCCGACGTCACTTCGGAGGCCGCGGTTGAACGCGCCAACGAAGCGGAGCTGGCAACCCTGCGCGCAGAACGGCAGGCGCACGAAGAAGAGATGCGCGAGATGCGGACGAGGCTCGCACTGGCGCAGGCACAGTCGGCCGAGTCGCTTCCACGGGAGACGGTGCGGATCGGTTCGCCGGCCTCGGGATCGGAGAGCACGTCCTTCGCAGACGACGAAGGCGGCGCGTGGGACGACCCCGAGGACAACTTGCCGACACCGGCCGAACCCGAGGAGACGGAGGATGTCTCCTCGCGGCCCCGGCCGGTCTTGCGCCTCTACGGCACGCGGGACGAGCCGCTGCCGGACGTTCCGGTGCGCGCCATACCGGCGGCCGAAGCATCGGGATGGGCACGGGCCAGTTTGCCGGTGGCGCCCGCACTCGCACCGTTGCCCACCAGTCCGCAGGTCGAGCCCGCGCCTCTGCCGCTCCCGGCCGCGGTCGCTCCGGCGCCCCGTGCGCGGGCAGCGTTCGACATCGGACGGGAGAGCTACCGGGCGGCGCTCGGGGAACTGCGGGCACAGCGTTTCGAGCGGGCACTCGCGGGGTTCGATCGTTTCCTGACCGACCACCCCAGCCACCACCTCGCGGCCAACGCACGCTACTGGAGGGCCGAGTCGCTCTACATCCAGCGTGAGTACCGCCGGGCACGGTCGGCGTTTCGTCTGTACGTCCGGTTGCATCCGCAAGGGCGGAAGGTGGCCGAAGCCATGTTGAAGATCGGCATGTGCCACCAGCACATGGGCGACCCCGCCGCCGCGCACCGCGCATTCGAGCAGCTCCAGCAAGAACACCCGGAGAGCGTGGCCGCACGCACCGCGATGAGAGAGGATGTGTGACATGAAGCGTGGATCCCACCGCCGAAGTTTGTCGGCCCGCATGCGGGAAGTCGCCGCGATCGTCGTGGCCTTGGCTTTGCCCGTGCTGCCCGCGACCGCGCAAGACGACTACGGGCTGGAGGCCGCGCGCTCGAGTGGCCGCGGCATCGTGCTCGGCCGTTCACGCGCCGCGTTCATTCCCGACGTCTACACGGTGCGACGGGGCGACACGCTCTGGGGTGTGACCGGTCGCTTCTACGGCAACTCGTACGAGTGGCCCCGGGTGTGGTCCTACAACCCGGAGATCACGAACCCCCACTGGATCTACCCGCTCGACCGATTGCGGCTGCGGCCCGAAGGCGCGCAGCTCGCGCAGCTGCCTCAGACCAGCGTGCGCGCTCCCTCCCGGGCGCCTGCGGGAACCGTCTGGCTTCGCGACCAGGGCTTCCTCGACACCGACGCGCTCGAGAACGCGGGGATCATCATTGGTTCGCCCGAAGAGCACATGCTGCTCAGCGCGTTCGATGAGGTCTACATTCGTTTCGAAGAGGGCGCGCAGATCCAGCCGGGCCGCGAGTACACGATCTTCCGGCAGATGGAAGAGCGCGAACGACGCGAAGAAGAACTCGGGGAGCTCGTCCGCATCTTCGGAACCGTCCGCCTGCGAAGCTACGACCGCGACCGCGGCGTCGGCCGGGCGACCATCACCGAGGCGCTCGATCCGATCGAGCGCGGCTTCCGAGTGGCGCCGATTCCGCGCCGCTTCGAGGTCGTCCCGCCGCGTGAGAACGCCCGCGACATCCAGGGGGACGTGGTCGCCACGCTGCGCCCGCTCCAGCTCAGCTCCGACAGCCAGATCGTCTTCATCAACATCGGTGGAGAGTCGGGCGTCCAGCTCGGCAACCGGTTCTTCATCGTCCGAAGCGGAGACGAATGGCGGACAGGCCTTCTCGACGACGGGCTCGACTACGGCCAGGAGTTGCCGGATGCACCGAGCGCCGACGAAGACCAGTACCCGCCCGAAGTGACGGCCGAAGGCCGCGTGGTGTCGGTTCGACCGAGCACGGCCACGCTGCTCATCACGCGGAGCGTGCGCGCGGTCGAGGTGGGCGACAAGGTCGAGATGCGCCGCGGGTTCTAGAGCACGCGAAGCTGCTCCCCTTGCCCTTGGCTTGCGTGCGTGCCCGCTTCGAGCGCGTGAACGCCCAACACGCTGGTTGATGTTGTCCCCCCTTTGCGGGGACAATGGCCTGTGTCGACGGAGACCGAAGCCGAGACCGATGCGGAGGCGCTGTCTGAGCTGAGGCTCGAGATGGAGCGCGAGCGCGCCAAACTGCGCGCCCTGCAAGAGATCGGCGTCTTGCTTGGTTCGACGCTCGATCTGAACGAGCTGCTGACCGTGGTGCTCGCCCGCATCAGCGACCTGATGGATGCGGAGCGCTCCACCCTCTACTTGCTCGACGAAGACACTGGCGAGCTGTGGTCGAAGGTCGCGCAGGGCGAACTCGTGCACGAGATCCGTTTGAAGGTCGGGGAAGGGCTCGCCGGTTCCGTGGCGAAGACCGGCAAGCCGCTGAACCTCAAGGACGCCTACCAGGACGTTCGGTTCGATGGCGAGTGGGACCGCCGCACCGGCTACCGCACCCGCAGCGTTCTGTGTATCCCGATGAAGAACCAGCACGGCCGGATCATCGGCGTGGTGCAGGTGCTCAACAAACGCCACGGCTATTTCATGGTCGCCGACGAGCGCCTGCTCGGTGCGCTGGCTTCTCAAGCGGCCGTGTCGATCGAGAACTCGAAGCTGTTCTTGAGTGTCGTCGGCAAGAACATCGAGCTGCTCGAAACCCAAGAGCAGCTCCAGAACAAGATCCGCGAACTCGACGTGCTCTTCGAGATCGCGCAGGTGTCGGCGAGCACCGAAGATCTCGACGAGCTGCTGCAAGCGATGCTGGCGCGCACCATGCGGGCCGTCGACGCCGAAGCCGCATCGATCATGTTGGCCCACGAGGTCACCGGCGACCTGCACTTCCGCGCGGCGGTGGGCGGCGAGCCCGAGAAGGTGAAGAAGCTGAAGATCCGATCCGGCCAGGGCATCTGCGGCTGGGTGGCGAAGAACAACAAGCCGCAGGTGGTCAACCGCCTCGACGACGACGACCGCCACTCCCGGCACATCTCGGAGCACACCGGGTACCATCCGCGGAACGTGCTCTGTGTGCCGCTTCGCTGGGACGACGGCGAACTGGAAGGCATCGGGGCGGTCGAGCTGCTCAACAAGGGCAAGGGCCGAAGCAACTTCACCTCGGACGACCTGAAGCTCGCCACGGTGATCGCGGGACACATCTCGACCGCGATTCAAATCGCCCGCGGCCGAGAGCGGCAGGAGCGGGAAGAGCGGCTGACGGCCCTCGGCCAGTTCCTCTCCAGTGTGCTCCACGACCTGAAGACCCCGATGACGATCATCAAGGGGTACGCGCGCATGCTCGCAGGGGAGGCAGACGGCGAGATCCGAGCGCAGTACGTGGAGTCGGTGCTCACCCAGGTGGACGTGCTCGACGACATGACCCGCGAGACGCTCGCGTTCGCGCGTGGCGACCGCAAGCTCTGGGTCCGGAAGGTGTACCTGTACCAGTTCTTCGACGTGCTCACCGAGCAGGTCCGGCGGAGCCTCGAGGAGCACATCGACATCCAGCTCGAGCTGCGGGATCGCGGCATCGCACACGTCGACGGACCGAAGCTCATGCGCGCCGTGCACAACCTCGCGCGCAACGCGGCCGAGGCCATCGCTGCGACCGACCGGCGCGGCACGTTCCGGATCATCGTCGACCGGGACGTGGAGACCAAAGCGCTCGTGCTCCAGTTCATCGACGACGGCCCTGGCGTGCCGGAGCTCATCAAAGGGCGGCTCTTCGAATCCTTCATCACGCATGGCAAGAAGGGCGGCACCGGCCTCGGCCTCGCCATCGTCGCCCAGATCGTCGAAGACCACGGCGGTACGATCACGTGCGAGAGCGAACCGGGGAAAACCGTGTTCACCATGGTGCTGCCGCAGTCGCACACCAAGAGCTCCAGCGGCGTCTACGACGCGGCCAGCTGACCCCCGTTGGCGGTCTACTGGACTCGGCCTGCCACGCGCTCGACCACGATGCGAAGTTCACTCTGGACAGCGTGCCAGCTGGCGCGTCCAGCTTCCGCTACTTCAAGGGTGTCGGTGAGGTGCCGCAGCGCATCGGCCTGCGCCTGGGTGGGGGTCACAAGCAGGCGATCGATGGCCTGGGTGGCCTGGCGGCGGACCATGATCTCCCCCGTGCGAAGGGCACCGAAGAATCGATCGATGGTCTCGGGCTCCTGGTCGCCCACCCGGATGAGCATTGCGCTCGCCTTCTCGAACGCCACGTGGTCTCCGGGGTCGAGCATGTCGCGGTAGCAAGCTAGGTCGTTGCAGCGCTCCGAGAGACTGGCCAGCGCTTCGAGTGAGTCGTTCATTGGAATGTCCTCCGCGGAGGAGAAACGTCCGGCTTCGGTGGCGGTTGCCAGCAGCCAGAAGAAGTTGGTCGCTTGGTAGCGGAGCGGGAGTTCGTCCCCGCCCTCTGCGATGCGCTGGCAGACGCTGACGGCCCGGTTGTCTGGCAAACGCACCATCAGTGCGAGCAGCTGAGCGCGTTCGTACGCAGGCCGGTCTGCGTCCTGAATCGCCGCGTCCACGAGCCCGAACGTCTCTGGCGGCGTGGGGACCAGGCGCGCGGCCGCCATCATCGCACCCAGCGAGACATGGGAGTCCTCGTCGGCGCTCAACTCCACCAAGCGCGGCGCCGCGCGCGGGTCGCCGAGAGCGCCAAGGACGTACAGCGCCTCGCCCATGCGGACTTCGCGTGGGTTCATCTCCACAGCCGAGTTCGCCGTGAGCACTTGGCCCACGTAGGCTTCGGTCAGCGTGAGGATGTCGTCGTGTGCGCCCTCCGGTTCCGCATCGAGGATCTCCAAAAGAGGCTGCACCGCGACCTCACCAAGCTGGAGGAGCGCCAAGGCGGCTGCGTCGTTCATGCGCATTGCCGGGTTCTCACGGTCTGCGATGTAGAGCGCGCGGAGCAAGACCGGCAGGGCGCTCTCGGAACGAAGTTGGCCCAGGCTCTCCACAGCGAGCCTACGAATCAGGATGTGGCTGCGGCTGTCGTCGACCACGCTGGCCAGCGGCTCGACCGCCTCCTCGCTCCCGGTCGCACCGAGCATGCGCATCGCGTGGATCCGGATTCGGTTGTGCACCGGCGAGTTGCCCGAGGCCCGGTCCAGCCCCCACCGCGCCGCGGCCACTTGGGGCGCGGCTTGCAGACCGGCGAGCGCTTCGACGACGTCTTCGTCCGAGGTGTCGGGGTCGTGCACTTGCTCCGCGAGAAAGATGGCGGCCGCCTGGTCGCCGCTCTCGAGCGCGGCGGTGGCTTCTTCGATGCTGGCAAACGAGCGGGCCTCTTCAGCGCCCTGGGTTGGCTCTGGTTCCGGCGTGACGGGGGACTCGGCCGGGCAGCCGGTGAGGGCGAGGGTGATCAGAAGATTCCGTACTCGGGCCATGCCGGAGGATAGCGCGACCCAGTTCCCTTCAGCAGCCTGCCCCTTGCCCCTGCCCTTGCCTTTGCCCTGCCCGCGGATCAGCGGTCAGATCGCTTGATCAGCGCGACGAGCATCGCGACGACCTGCTCAAGGTGGGCTAGAGCTCCACCGACCGATTCGCGGGTTGGCCGTCGCGAAACACACGGCGTCCACGACGCGGGCAAGGGCACGGGCGAGGGCAACGGCAAAGGGAGTAGGTCGCTTTTCAGCGACCTGCTAGAACGGGTTGGCTGGGACGGGGTCGCCGAACGGGTCGACGATCGAAGATGTCATCGTTGAGCGGCTGAACCGGTGGATGAACTGGCTTCGTTGATCGGCGCGGATTTGGATGGTTCGGGTCACCGCGTCAAAGCCCTCCGCCTGCAAACGCAGTCGGTGGGTGCCCGCGGCCAGCCTCACGTTCACCACTGGCGTGTTGCCCAACGAACGTCCATCGACCCATACCCGCGACCACGGCATCGAGTTCACCATCAGCGTGCCGACCCCCTCCGCCACCGCAGGCCGCGCCTCCATTCGAGAGGGAAGCTCCCTCTCGAATGCCTCGCGGCCTAGGAGGGTCATGGCGGGAACGGGGTCTACATCGGGCGACTGGGGAACGGCGCGCATCGCGCTCTGGGTGGCACGCATTGGGCTGGGCGGTGCTACGACGCGCTCTACCTCCGGCGGCTCCTCGATCGTTTGCCCGAGCGTGTGCTCTTCTTCGACGGCATCGATCGTAGAACTCGGCGCTTCGGACGGCGCAGCCATCTCTTCGACCAGCGGATCGATCCGCTCGGGAGCCCGCGGCCGGGACTGATGCCACACGACGATCCCGCCGATCACCGCCGCCGTCGCCAGGACCGCGACGCCGACCGGAAGTGCCCCCGCCATCCACCGAGGCGCCGGACGCACCACTTGCGCACTGAGCCGTCCACCGACCTCGGCCCGGATCGCGGGCGGCAGCACATCGGGCCGCTCGACCGACTCGAGCAGCTCGAGCGTGCCGGGTGGAAGCTCCGGCATCTCGCGCCAGCGGATCGGATCAGACTCACTCATCTTCGAACTCCTGCAGCCGCCGCGCGAGCGTCTTGCGGGCGGAGAAGAGACGCGAGTGCACGGTGCCGAGTGGGATCTCCAAGGAGTCTGCGATCTGTTTGCCGCTCAGTTGCTCGATCTCGAACATCACGAACACCGCCCGCTGTTCGACCTCCAGCTCCGCGAGCGCGCGCTGCCCATTCGCCATCCGTCGCTTCCGCTCGATCACATCGACTGGCGGGGCGCCCGCAACGTCCACATCGGCCACCAAAGTCTCGATCCGACGAAACGCCCGCCGCCGGTGGTTCCGCATCAGTCCAACGCAGATCCCCCACAGCCAACCCCGCACCGAACGCCCGTCCCAATCGGCCCGCCGCCGGTGGAGCACCACGAAGGCCTCCTGAAGCAGGTCCGCCCGGTCCGCAGGTGCACATCCAAGCCGCGCCAGCGACCGCCACACGAATTCCGCATGGCGCTCGTAGGCCTCGTGCACATCCAGCACCGGCGCCGAAACCGCCGGAAGAACATCGGTGCGCGAACGACCCACACCCCATCTTGTCGCGGAAGGCCGGCATCTTCACCTCGGGTGAGAAAAAGCGCCGCTGATTGCTGGTCTCTCGCGGGGTTTCTGCGGGCCTCCGGACCTGCTCGTTTCGCTCCGCGCGGGCCCAAAGCCTCCCTCGCGAGAGACGACCCGCGTTTCGACTCAGCCGAGGCTAGGCGCGTTGGCGGCGGGTTCTCTTCTTGAACTTGCGGTCGAAGATTCGGACGCGGCGCAGCAGCAGATCCAGCAAGAAGAGGCCGAGTGCGAAGTAGAGGAGCCAGGGCCAGAGTTCTTCGTGGGCGCGGATGGTCTCTTCGCCGGGATCAAAGATGGCGGCGGGTTCGGGGTCGAGCACGCCTTCGGTGAGGTCGGCCGCGCTTCTCAGCAGCGCTTCGTCCGGTTCGAGGGTGGCGTACTCGGCGGGGTAGGGGTTCGCGAGTTGGGTCGCGCTCTCGGCGATGAGCCGGCCTTCGCGGCGGTGTTCCGCCGTCAGGACGAACGAGCCGTACGCATCGAGCGGGAACCGGGCTTCGTAGCGGCCAGGTGCGGTCTGGCGGAAGGGCAGCTCGCGGGTCCGGCGCAGCTGTGGGTCGTCTTCTTCGTCGCGGGCGCGGCGGCTGCCCATCGGACCTTCGATCTTCAACGTCGAAGTCAGGTCGTTCATGAACTGGTCGTCGCCGCCGATGCCATCGACCACGACGTGCACTTCGTCGCCGGTGGTGCGCGCGACCATGTCGAGCCGCTGCCGCCGCTTCTGCCGCATGTGTTCTCGGATGAGCTGCGCCCAGAACCGGCTGAACCCGTTCCAGCGCACCCACTCGACCGCCCAGCGGTTCTTCACGTCGCTGGTCCACGCCATCGACCAGCCGAGGCCGACCCGCCAGCGCGCGAGGATCGGCTCGCCGATGTCGCTCTGCAAGATCACCTGCGCCGGGCTCGGCTTGCTGCGGGTCGCCACGTAGCCATGCAGGAAGGGCGAGCCCTCGACGTTGGTGCCGCGCAAGAAGTCCGCGCGCTGGACGACGGTGGGCTGGAAGTACTCCTCGACCGCGCTCGAGCGCGCCACGGTGGTGGTCTCGCGCATGAAGATGCGCGGCACGTTGTGCGGGTCGTTCGTGAGGTAGCTGCGGCCGCCACCGAGGTTGGCGATCGATTGCAAGAGCGCGCGGTTGACGTCTGCGCCGAGACCGACCGTCGAGATGGTCATGCCTTCGGCGCGCATCACCTGGGTGAGTTCGGTGATGCCTTGGTCCGGCGCTTGGCCGTCGGTGAGCAAAATGACGTGTTTGACCCGCGCGCGGGTGACCGCGAGATCCTGGTACGCCATGTCGAGCGCCGGGAAGATGGCGGTGCCGCCGCGTGGCGTGAGCCGGCCGATGTCGCGCAGGATGCGGACCCGGTTGCGCGCGCTCTGCATGCGCACGACCCGTTCGGGCCGGGAGTCGAACCCGATGACGCTGATGTAGTCGTCGCCGCTCAAAAGCTCCGCGGTCGCCTTCGCGGCTTCTTTGGCGAGCTCCATCTTGACCCCGTTCATCGATCCCGAGCGGTCGATGACGAGCGCGAGCGCGAGCGACGGTTGGTCACGGCGGCGCTCGGAGTCCATGCGCACCGGCAACAGGCGCTCCATGCGGGTGCCCTGCCAGCCGCCGAGCCCGAAGCCGCGTTCGCCACCGGCGAAGAGGAAGCCGCCGCCGAGGTCGCGCACGTAGCGTTCGATCGCGTCCATCTGACCGAGGCTCACTTGGTCCGCGGACACGTCGCTCAAGATGAAGAAGTCGAAGCGCTCGAGCTCGCGCACGTTGGTCGGGATGGCGCGCGGTCCGCGCACATCGACGTCGTAGTCGGCCGCGCTGAGCGCGCGTGCGAGGTAGGTCGCGCGCCCGGGGTCGCCTTCGACGTAGAGCACCGTGGGTTTGCCCGGCACCACGACCGAAGTCTCGTACTCGTTGTTGGCCGCGAACCGGTCGAGCGCGACGCCGCCGGCGAGCTCGCCATCGGGCACCGAGGGTTCGAGGGTCATCCGGTAGGTGACCGGACCGGCGACCCGCACCACCGACTGGAAGTTCACTTCGGTCTCGCCCGGTTGCACTTCGACGTCGCGGACCGAGTCGAGTCCGTTGAGGGTCTCGCCCTGGTAGAGCCGGAGACGAATCGTCGAGGGCACCGAGGCGAAGATCCGGCCACGGACGGGGAAGGGGTCGCCGACCTTGATGCGGTCCGGCAAGTCGAGCTCGCGGATGGCGACTTCCGGCGGCGCGCCGTGGCGGCTCGGCCGCGCGTGGATCTTCACCCCGAAGCGCCGGGCGCGGCTGGCTTCCGCGAGCAAGTCTCCGTCGGTCTGGCCGCCGTCGCTGACGAGCACGACCCGGCGCAGATGGCCGGGCGGGAAGAGCCCATAGGCGAGCTGAAGCGCGGACTGCAGGTTGCTGCCGCGGCCGGGGTGGTCGCCCGCTTGTTCGTCGGGCGGTGGTGCGTCTCGTTCGACTTCCGCACCTTCGGGTGTCGTGGCGGTGTCCGCGACGGATGCGCCGACGGCTTCGTGGCGTTCGATGCCCGGGATCTCATCGAGGCCGCGTTCGAGCGGGACCGCGCGCGCTTCACGCGCGAAGGTCACGAGCTGCAGGTCGTTGTCTTCGCGCACCTCCCACGCGGCCTGCACGGCATCGCGGGCGTCCACGAGTGCTTCTTCGGTGACGGAGTCGCTCACGTCGACGAGGAAGACGGTGCTGACCTTGGTGGCGTCGGTGGTGCGTGCGAGCCGCGCGACGGCGAGCGTCAGGAGCGCCGCGAGCGCGATGCGCGAGAACACCCCGAGCCAGCGCTGGGCCCCGGGCAGGTCGGCGAGCGAACGGGTCGCGCCGAACAGAAACAGCGGGGCGATCGCGAACGCGACGATCCAGCGCGGCTGGAGGAGCTCGTAGGTCTCGCCGCCGATCTCCGCCGACCAGCCTTCGCCGAGGGTCGTCCAGAGCGCGATGCCAAGCCCGACGCACGCGGCGAGGGTGAAGAGCATGCCCCAGAAGAAGGGCACGCCTTTCGACTTCTTCTTCGGTGGCGGTCGGCTGGGCCGGCGCCGTCCGATCCGTTTCGCGGCGTCGTCCGCGTCCGATCGTTCGTCTGCCGTGCTCATACCGTCATCCTGCGGTGGTAGGTCCACCATTCGACCGTGAGGACACCGAGCACCAAGAGCACCAGGTAGAGCCAGATCTCACGCCGCGCGCCGATCTGTCCACGAGACGGCGCGCCGGCAACGATGTCACCGACGTCCACAGACTCCGCCGGTTCGATGCGGCTCTCTTCGCCCGCGCCGAGGTTGGCCGCGAACCGTTCGTCGCCTTCATCTGTGCGCACGGTGTGGAAGCCAACGTGCTGGCCGGCGAACACCGCGCGGCCTTCGACGACCGGCACCCGGCGTTCTTCGCCGCGCGGATCGAGGATGGTTACGGCGTCGAGGTGCGAGGGCACCGGCACATGCCACGTGTCGCCGGTGTGGAAACTCGAGACGAACCCGACGTCTTCCTGCACGAAGTAGTCGACGGTGTTGAGCAAGAGCAGTGGCCACGCCACGCGCAAGGGCAGGTCGCTCTCGCGGACGTCGAAGCCGAACACCACGAACCGCTTTCCATCGCGGGCACCGCTCACGATGAGCGGGCCGCGGTCGTCGCGCGCGAGTCCCCGATCGCCTTGCTCGAGTCGAAGTTCGGCGGCGCGTGCGACGTTCACGTCCCGAAGCGCGGTCCATCGCAAGAGCGGATGGCGGCGGTCGATGTGGGTGAAGTAAGGCGCGGCAAACTCGCCGGTGACTTCCAGTGGGCCGGTGCCTTCGGTCCACCGAAGCGGCGCCAGGTACAGCGACGCGGTGTCGGGCGGGGAGGGCGGCGCCCACGCATCGAAGATGAAGACGTCGTAGGTTTCTTCGACCGGCCACTGGGACGGGGTCACCTCGGTCACGTCGAGGTACTCATCGAGCAGCAGCGCGGCCTGAAGGTAGAGGTTGCCTTCGCTGACCACGCACACCCGCGCGCGCCGGCGCTCCGGCAACCGGGCGAACGCGCGGTCGTCCGCAGCGAGGTCGTCGTGGGTCCCGTCCGCCATCGTGATCCGGGCTTCGAGCGCTTCGTCGACGCCCGAGATGTTTCGGAAGAACCGCCGAAGCCGTTCGCCGGCGGCGAGCCGCAGCCGCTGCACGTCCACCGCTTCGCCGTCGCCGAGCAAGGTGAGCTCCACGTCGTGGGCTTCGTCGCTTGGGTTCGTGAGCTCGACCAAGACTTCGCTCTGGCTCTTGTCGAGTGGGTAGCGCCGCACGCTGAACGCCGCGATGCCGACGTTGCGGCCGCGCACGCCGATCTTCTCCCAGCTCAGGCGGACGTTGCGTTCCTCCAGCCGCGCGGCGAAGACGCGTGGATCGAAACGCGACTCGCCGACGTTGCCATCGGAGATCAGCACGACCTCCGGCTGCGGCTGGTCGCGCAGCACGTCGAGCGCGAGATGAAGTCCCGCCCGCAGGTTGGCGGCGACCTCGGTCGCTTCGAGGGTGTCGAGCGCGTCGAAGAGCACCCGCGTCTCGCCCGAGAGCGGACTCACCGGCGTCGCGGTCGCATCGAGCTGCGCGATGAGCATCCGGTCCGCCGGGCCGAGCGCTTCGATCAGTTCTTTGACCTTCTCTTTCGCCGCGTCGAACCGGCTCGGCTCCACGTCGGTCGCTTGCATGGAAGCCGAGGCATCCACCAGGACGACCAGCGTGCGGCCTTCGTCGAGCGCGCCGTCGCTGCGCGGATCCCCGAGCGCGAACGCGAGCGCGCCCACGATGATCAGGGCGATGAGCAACGAGAGCAGCCGCTTGAGCTGCGAGAACAGACGGGTGGTCTGCTTCTCCGCGAGCACCTGCTGCCAGAGTTTGACGAAGGGGACTTCGACCTGGCGGCGCCGAAGTTTGAGCAGGTAGAGCACCACCACGAGCCCGCCCGCGATGCCGAGCACCGTGAACACCTGCGTGGCGGTGAGCCCGGTCAACGAGATCGCGGGGACGAAGACGCCGGATGCCAGCTCGGGGAAGACGGGAGTCATCGCACGAGTCCGCCGGCGCGCAGGACTTCGAGCACCGCCTCGTCGAAGGGCAGGTCGGTCCGCAGCGGGTGGTAGGCGACCTGCTTCTTCCCGCAGAAGGTCGCGATCTCCTTGCGGTACTTCTCGTGCGCTTCTTTGTAGCGCTTGAGCACCCGCGGCGTGATGGTCACCTCGCGGTGTTCGCCGGTCTCGTGGTCGACGAGTCGCACGTCGCCATGAAGCGCCGGTTCGACCTCCGCCGGGTCGAAGAGATGCAGCACGAAGGGCTCGAACTTCGCGAAGCGCAGCTGGTTGATGCCGTCTTCGAAGCCCGCCGGGTCGTAGAGATCACTGATCAGGATCGCGATGCCGCGCCGCTTGTTCTGCGCGGCGAAGGTCTTGAGCGAATCCTCGAGTTTGGTCTCGCCCTCGGCGACCAGCGGCCGGAGGAAGTCGAACACCTTGAAGATCCGGTTCTTGCCGCGGGTCGGCGCGAGCCGGGCCTCCATCTTCTCGTCGAAACTCAACACGGAGACGCGGTCGAGGTTCGCGAGCGCCACGTAGGCGAGGGCGGCGGCGATGCGTTTGGCGTAGTCGAGTTTCGAAGGGTCCCCGAGGCTCATCGAGCGCGAGGTGTCGACGATCACGTAGACGCTGAGGTCCTCTTCTTCTTCGAAGAGCCGGACCAAGAGCCGGCCGGTGCGCTGGTAGACGTTCCAGTCGAGGTAGCGGAAGTCGTCGCCCGGGGCGTACTCGCGGTGGTCGGCGAACTCGATGCCCGCGCCGGTCTTTTTCGAACGGCGCTCCGCCCGCATGCGCCCGCGGTAGATCTTGCGGGACACGATCGCCAGGTACTCGAGGCGCCGCTGAAACTCCTCGTCGAACAGATCGTCTCCACCGCGCGCCCTTTTGCGCGTGTCGGTGGCCTTCTTGCCGCGCAGCCAGTCGAGCAAGCTACTCCGCCGTTTCTGGGACGGTCTTGAGGATGTCGTCGAGCACCACGTCGGTGGCCACGCCTTCGGCTTCGCCCTCGAAGTTGAGGATGACCCGGTGGCGCAGCGCAGGTTTGACCGCCCAGCGCACGTCGTCGATCGCAGCTGCGAACCGGCCTTCGAAACACGCGTGGATCTTGGCGGCGAGCAACATCGCCTGGGCACCGCGCGGGCTGGCGCCGAACCGGACGAACCGTTTGACGGTGTCGGGTGCGCCGGGCCGGTCGGGGTGCGTCGCTTCGAGCACCCGGATGGCGTAGTCCTTTACGTGCCGCGCGACTGCGACGTCGCGGATGACCTTGCGCATCTGCAGGATGCGTTCTTTGTCGAGCACCGGTGTGACTTCGGGCGAGACCGCGCCGGTGGTGCGGTCGAGGATGTCATGCAGTTCTTCGCGGCTCGGGAACCCGACCTGCAGCTTGAACAAGAACCGGTCGAGCTGCGCTTCGGGCAGCGGGTAGGTGCCCTCCATCTCGAGTGGGTTCTGGGTCGCGAGTACGAAGTAGGGCTCTTCGAGCACCCACGTCTTGTTGGAGACGGTGACCGTGTGCTCCTGCATGACCTCGAGCATCGCGCTCTGGGTCTTCGGCGTGGCTCGGTTCACCTCGTCGGCGAGCACGATGTTGGCGAACACCGGGCCCTTGCGGAACTCGAGCTTGTTGGAGCCGTCCGAACCTTCGGTGAGCACCGTGGTGCCGAGGATGTCGGCCGGCATCAGGTCCGGCGTGAACTGGATGCGGGAGAAGTCGAGGCGCAGCACGCCCGCGAGCGTGCGGACCAGCATCGTCTTGCCGAGGCCCGGCACACCCTCCAGCAGCGCTTGGCCACCAGCGAGCAAACAGGTCAGCACGCCGTCAACGATCTCGTCCTGTCCGACGATCATCTTGCCGATCTCGGCTTTCACGCGTGCGATGTCTTCGCCGAAGCTCTCGACGACTTCGGCTGGGGTGCTCTCGCTCATCTGGTTCCTGGGTGGTGTGCGTTGGGGTGGGGTGCGCACCCGCGGCTGGCGGGTGTCGTACGGGAATGGATGCGTGCCGAAGGCGCTTCAGATGCGCCGTTCATTCGCGCGGGCGAATCAGCTGGAAGTAGCGGCGCACGTAGAACCGGTAGCCGGGCGGAACCTCGTCGCGCTCGAGGACCTCTTCGGCGTGGCCTTCGTAGTCGGTGAACACCTCGCGGTACCCCTCGCCGACGAAGCCACGGTCGGACGCGCCGAGGATGACCTCGCTGCGCGACGGACCTTCTCCGGATTGGTCGCCCTGCACGCGGCTGTTCTGTCGGCTGCCGCGGAGGTGGGTCGGGTCGTCGAGCATCTGCGGATCGTGTCCGGTGCCGGCCTGGCTTCCGCCCTGACCGCCGCCTTGGCCTTCGCCTTCTTGGCCCTGACCCTGGCCCATGCCGGGCATCTCGAGCACCGCGTTGCCTTGGCCGTTGCCGCCAAGCGTGAGCGTCTGTTGTCCGCCCTGACCTTGGCCTTGGCCCTGACCCTGACCGCCCTGAGCTTGCCCGCCCTGGCCGCCTTGCCCTTGCCCTTGTCCCTGGCCTTGCCCTTGTCCCTGGCCTTGGCCTTGCTGACCCTGGCCTTGCTGACCCTGACCTTGTCCCTGCTGACCCTGACCTTGGCCCTGCTGACCCTGACCTTGGCCCTGCTGACCCTGGCCCTGCTGGCCCTGGCCCTGCTGGCCCTGGCCCTGCTGGCCCTGGCCCTGCTGACCCTGGCCCTGCTGACCTGGCATCTGGAGCCGCGCGCCTTGGCCACCGGCTTGGAGCACGAAGCGCTGCATGCGCCCCTGCTGTCCGCCTTGGCCCTGCTGGCCCTGCTGCTGGCCGCCTTGCTGCTGCTGCTGTTGCTGCTGACGCCGAATCATCTCGCGCAGCTGCCGCATCTGACGCTCGAGTTGCTGACGCTGCTCTTCGCTCATCTGCTGGCGGGCCATGCGGTTCAGCTCTTCGGCCGCGCGTCGCATCTGCTCGGAGGCTTGGCTTCGGTCCTGAGCATCGCGGTTCAGGTTCTCGGCCGCTTGCTGCATCTCGCGGCGCAGCCGGTCGAGCTGACGCCGCTGCTCCTGCATGTCCTGCTGCTCGCGCTGCAGCCGCTCGAGCTGTCGTTGTCGGCGTTGAAGGAGCCGCCGCTCCCGCTCGGACTCGGTCTTGTTCTGCTCGCGCTGGCGTTGCAGAAGACTCTGCAGACGCTCTTGCTCCTGCTCGTTCTCCCGCTCCTCCTGTTCGGTGCGGTCCTGGCTCGCGCGGTCCATGGCCTGACGAAGCTGCTCGAGCTCCTGGCGGCTCGGGGGTTCGTTCTCGAGTTGGTTGGCGAGCTCGGACATCGCTTCGGAGGCCCGCTCCGCGTCGGCGTCTTGGAGCGCTTCGCTCGCCGCTTCCGCGAGGGCGGACCGATCGAGTTGCTGCCCCATCTCGCGCAGCTGCGCTTCCATCTCGTCGGCGGACGCATTGCGGCCTTCGACGAGCTCGTTCTCGAGCTCCTGGATCCGGCGCAGTGCTTCGGTGCGGTCGAGCCGGCGGTCTGCGATGTCTTCGAGGATCTGGTTCAGCCGGTCGGCGGCGCGCCGGATGTCTTCGCTGGTCTCCTGGTCGCGCAGCACCGGCTCGAGGCTGGACTCGAACGCGTCGAGCGAGTCTCCGTCCAGCAACATCGGCTGCAGCTGCGAGACGACGGGCGCGGGCACCTCGCGCGGGATCTCCAGCATCACCAGCACGGCGACCGCGACGCCGAGAACGAACACCGGACCGAGGTCCTTGGGCGCCTTGAGGGGCATCGCACGTTTCGGGGTCACGGCGCCGGCTTTGTCCGCCGCGTCCTGGATGGCCGCGTCCATGAACGGCGTCCGCTCCTCCACGCTCGAGAGCTCGAGTGCGTTGGCGATGCGGGAGCGCAGGCCATGGCTCCGGTCGAGCAACTGGGCCGGAAGCAGGCGCGCGACGGGCCGGAGCACACCGATCAGGATCCCCAAGACGGGCAGGGCCCCCGCGACATACAGCCACCGGACCGAATCGGCTTCGGTGATGGTCGAGGTCTTCGCCAGGGTCAGGACCACCGCCGCGAGACCGAGGCCGGCCATCAGGAACACCACGCCCGCGTTGACGGCCCGCTGGGTGCGGAGACGGCGCCGGACGGACGCCAAAGCGCGGGTCAACGAAGGAGGAAGCGGGGTGGGACGTGGCGACATGGGTGAGGTTGGGACGCGGAACGGAGACGAAAGTTTCCGTGGTGGTTCAGTGTACGACGGATTGGGGGCATGCGTGCCCTCGCTCCGCAGGTCTTCCTTGGACACGCCAGATCCGGCAATCCCTTGGTTCTCTTGAGAAAATAGCTGAGAACCGACCGGAACCAAGTCGCATCGAGACAACGCCAGTGTGCACGAACAAAGAACGCACGAACGGGGCGTTCCCTTCCACCCGATCTTGCGGGCCACCCGATCTTGCGGGCCGATCTTGCGGGCCACCCGATCTTGCGGGCCACCCGATCTTGTGGCCTGGCTCGCTTCGCAAGCGCTCAGAGGATCCAGGGCTCGGGCTGACCACCGTCCAGGCGGAGCACGTCCACGCTCGTCCCGGCGACCAGATCGCCGGCGTCGGCGGGCAACACCGCGAGCCCGTCGGCCCAGCCGAGGCTGCTGAGGTCGCCCGATCCCTGATGCGGATGCAGCACCGCCCGCCCCCCGTTGACGCGAACTCGGGCGAGTTCGAGTCGGCCCGGCCGATGTTTGGTGGGTCCCGCAAGTTTGGCCCGCAGGACCGGCGGGTAGGGCGCCGCGTCGCCCTCGAGGGCCCGCAAGAGCGGCCGTACGAACGCATGGAAGGTCGCGAAGGCGCTGACCGGGTTGCCCGGCAGGCCGATCACGAACCCGCCGGTCTCGGTTCGTCCGAAGACCAGCGGCTTGCCGGGTTTGATCGCGATCTTCCAGAAGTCGAGCGTCGCCCCCGCGGCTTCGAACGCGGCACGGGTGTGGTCGTGGTCACCCACGCTCACGCCGCCCGTCGTGATCAACACCTCGGACTCTGCCATCGCACCGGCCACCGCCGCGGTGAGCGCGCCCAGGTCGTCGCCGGTCGTCGGCACGACGGAGGCCGACGCTCCGACCTCGGCGCACAAGGCCAACAACATCGGGCCGTTGCTGTCGTAGCGCTGGCCAGGCTTCAGCGGGGTCCCCAGCGGAATGAGTTCGTCGCCGGTCGCCAAGATTCGGACGCGCGCGGCCCGGCGCACCGCCAGCCGGTCGATCCCTTGGCTGGCGAGCAGCCCAAGGGCGCCCGCATGGAGCCGCCGACCGGCCTCCACGATCGTTGCACCCGCCTCCAGGTCCGCGGCTCGACGTCGCACGTGGTGATGCCGCGGCGCCGCGAACCGGATCTGAACCGCGTCGAGTCCTTCGCGCGAGATGCGCTGCGTGTCTTCACGCACCACGATGGCGTCCGCGCCGTCGGGCAAGGGTGCCCCGGTGAAGGTGGGCATCGCGTGACCAACCGGCAGCGGGGGCGGCATCGGCCCGCCCGCCCGCGACTCTCCGTGAAGCGGCAAGAAGACGGGCCGCCCGGCGGTCGCCGCAATGACCTCGCCCGCCCGCACCGCGAACCCGTCCATCGCACTCTCATCAAGCGCCGGCGCATCCATCCGCGCCGCCACCGCCTCCGCACACACCCGCCCCCCCGCCTCCGAGATCCCAACCTCCTCCGCCTCGAGCGCCACGGCCCCCCCAACAATCCGTCGAAGCGCCTCCGCCGGAGAGATCACTCGCGCGGCTCCACCACGGTCGTGTCGGCAACGGCAGACCCGGCGTCGGCATCGGCGTCGCTTTGGGCGTCGGCTTCGGCTTCGGCATCGGCATCGGCATCGGCCTCGGCATCGGCATCGGCATCGGCATCGGCATCGGCATCGGCATCGGCATCGGCATCGGCATCGGTTTCGGCGTCGGCATCGGCTTCGGCATCGGCATCGGCATCGGCATCGGCATCGGCATCGGCATCGGCATCGGCTTCGGCATCGGCATCGGCATCGGCTTCGGCATCGGCATCGGCTTCGGAGTCAGCCTCAGCCTCAGCGTCAGTCGCAGCCGCAGCATCAGCCGCAGCATCAGCATCCCCCCCAGCAGCAGCGCCGGCATCAGAATCAGCCGCGGCATCCCCCGCACTCCGCCGGCGGAACCTCGCCGGCACGCGGCCCTCGTCCGCGTACACGATCACTTCCTGTCCGATCTGCAACGTCGTCCGCCGCGAGAACTGGTTGATGCGCGCCACGCTCCCCGTGGACAGTCCGAACCGCCGGGCGATGCCCGCGATCGTGTCGCCTTCCACCACGCGGTAGCGGAAGCGCACGCGCCCCTGCGCCTCTTCGTGTTGGTCGAAGAACGCCTCGGTGCCCACCGTGACGAGCCGCACGTCGTTCTCCTGGAGCACGATGGCACGGCTCAGATCGCGGCTGCGCGAGACGAAGAGCTGCAGGTACATGCCGCGGTGCAAGGTCGCGTGCGGGTCGAGTTGGTTCCACTCCGCCACCGCCGCCACGCGTGTGTCGAAGAACCGCGCGATCTCCCAGAGCGTGTCGCCGCGCGAGACGCGGTAGATGACTCGAACCGTGCCGGAGGGCGGGCGGACACCCTGCGGCACCGCGACCACTGGCGCCTCTTCGGGCGTCTCTTCTTCGCGTGGTTCGACCGCCGGAACCAGGAGCGTGGTGCCGGCACCGATCGTCTCGTCGTCGAGGATGCCGTTGAGTTCGACCAGGTCCCGTTCTCGCGTGCGGTACCGGTGTGCGATCATCGCCACCGTCTCGCCAAAGCGCACCACGTAGGGCTGGGTCGGATGGTCTTGCGCGCGCCGCCGCGCCCAGCGCGCACTCAACGCCTCCAATCGGTCGGCGGGCACCCGCACGTCCCAACCTTCGCGTCCGGGTGGGGTGCGCCCGCGGCGCAACTCCGGGTTGAGCGCCGAGATCTCCTCGACCGTCATCGACGCGGCGCTCGCGATCTGCCGAAGGGTCGTGCCGCCGCCCACATGAAAGGGTTCCACCTCGAGGGGCGGGTCGCGGGTGAGTTCTCCGAACCCGAAGGTCTCGGTGTTTCGCATCACCACCGAACACGCCATGATCTTCGCCACGTAGATGGTGGTCTCGAAGGGGAGGCCTGCTTCCAGATCCGCGAGCACCCAGTAGTCGTTGGTGTTGTACTTGCGGATGGCGCGAAGCAGGGCGCCGTAGCCCATGTTGTATGCGGCCAGCGCGAGCTCCCAGCTTCCGAACCGTCGATGCAGGTCGCCGAGCATGCGCGCGGCCGCGTCGGTCGACTTGATGGGATCCATGCGCTCGTCGAACCACCGGTTCGAGTTCAAGTCGTACTCGCGTCCCGTGCGCGGCACGAACTGCCACATGCCGAGTGCGCCGCGGTGGGACCGGACGGTGGGATCGAATCCGCTTTCGGCCATCGCCACACAGCGCAGGTCGCGGGGCAAGCCGCGTGCTTCCAGGGTCTGGGTGATCATGCCGCCGTACCGGCTCGAACGCCGCAGCCATGCACGCATCAACGACTGACCACGGCGCGAGTCCCGGAAGTACTCGAGGTAGCGCACGACGCGGTCGTGAAACCGCACCGGGAGATCCGGCAACGTGAGTCCTTCGAGCCAGCGCGGGGTGCCGACCGCGGCCGGGTGATCGGTGCGGTGCGCCGGAGCGCTGGTCGCGCTCGGAGGGATGCCGACCGTCACGCTGGCCCTGGCCACCAGCGGTTGCGCCACTTGCCGGAACATCTCTTCTTCGGCGAGCCGCAAAGCCGCCAACGCAGCCGACTCTTCTCCGTCCACCCAGTGCGCTTCGAAGCGGTTGGGGGTGGACGCCGGCTCGGTCGCGTCGCTCTGGGCGCTGCCCACGCGGGGCAACACACTGGCGAGGACGAGCATCAACACACAGAGGACGGAACGCATCACGCGCGATCCTAGGATGCTCCAGCGGAGTTGGCGACTTCGCGGGCGCCCAACTTCCACAAGCGCTTCGATAAGTCTTCGTGCGGGAGGCTGTGATCCGTGTCGCGGTCGATGCCCACATGCGACGGCCCGCGGGTCCAGTGGGCCCGCGCGAGCGAAGCGACCATCGGGTCCGGAGCCGCATGTGGTTCGCGAAGCGGCTCGCCGCGATCAGAAGTCGCGGCGGATCTGGAGCAGCTCTGCGAAGTTTCGCACCCGGCCGAGGTGCACCATCTCCGGGTCGAGCAGCAGGTCCTCGTCCCGCAAGGTGCCCGCCGAGAACGCGGCCACCGCGGCGGCCCACCACGCGTCGAGGTCTGGCACGCGCGGCACGACGCTCTCCGCTCGGAAGGGCCGAACCGGTGGGGGCGGGTCCCCAGCGCCGGTCGCGACGCGGATCGCATCGACCACGGGCTGGTCTTCCTCGTCGGACTGTTCCAGCAGCTGCTCGAGCAAACGCATCCAGCGTTCGTCGTCGCCGCCGCGAAACGCGAGCGGACCGATCACTTCGGCGACCCGTGCCGGCGTGGTCTCGCGCTGTCCCCAGCGCGCCGCAGGCGCCCAGCTGCAGAGCCGGGTGGCCGCTTCGAACGCCTGGTCGCGTTGGTCGAGGATCGCGGCGAGCTTCAGTGCCTCCCAATCGGTCCAAGGAAGCTCCGGTACACACCGAGCAGCCCGCAAGTACGCTTCGAGCGCATCGAGGGGACGTCCGGCGCGACGCAGCGCGTGGGCCACTGTGGCGTGCGCGGTGGCCACGTCGGGTTCGGCTTCGGCATGTCGGGCACCGGAACGAAGGTAGGTGTCGAGCGTGAACTCCTGATGAAAATCATCGGAGGTCCACTCGGCGACACAGACCCGGCACCAGCCGTCGAAGGTCCGGTACATCAGCCGGTGCTCGTCGGTGTCCTCGTAGTAGTCGACGATCGGCCAGGTGTCGGAGACCGGACCGGCGCTCCGATCGAAGGCGAGCAAACTCCCCTCCGGCGTGCGGTGGAACGGCAGCAAGAGCTCGGTGTCGAGGAAGTCACCGCCCACGGCTTCGGCGTACTCGCGGACCGTGTGACCGATGGTCCCCGGCTCGAGGCCGGCGGGGAGCAGCTCGCCAGCGGGCAACGCACCCCCATTGAACCGCGTGAGGACCAACTTCAGGTCCGCGGGCAGCGGTCCGCCAAGCATCTGCTCGACGTCCGCGATGTCCGCCGTGGACGCCGGCGGGTTCAGCTGGACGTCCTCGTCGGCCTCGTGTTCGCTGACCCAGCGAATCAAATCTCGTACACCCCGATGCACGGTGTGGTTGTACCAAACTACGCCACGGCCGGCTGCAAGAAGACCGGGAGGGCCGACCTTTTCAGCAGCTGCCGGGGAAGGGCGCGCACCAGTTGTGGCCGCTGCAATCGTGGCAGTACATGCCGGGACCGCATCCCGCGTCGGCGCAAATCTGATGGCCGGCGCCAGGACACTGGCATTGGCAGTACGCAGGCGGGGCGGCCACGTTCCAGCACGTGGCGTCGGAGTCCAGGGAGCCCGTGCACTGAGAGTTGGCGGTGCAGGAGCGGCACCCGTAGCCCCCGTTTCCTGTCGCGGCACAGGTGAGTCCGCCCGCGCACGCTTGTCCACACGAGCCGCACGCCGCGTTGTTGTTTCTCGTGTCCACGCAGCTCGGTCCGCAGCAGACCTGCCACGCACTTCCGCCGCACACGGTGCCGTCGTTCACCGTCCGGCCGCAGCTCCCGTTCTGCGTCGTGTTCTGCGAGGCGCAGCTGCCGGCCACACACGAGCGCGCGGTGCACGTCCGGCTGCGGCTCCCCGTCTCGTCGCATGCGTTGCTGTACCCGCCGCAGGATCCCCACGCGCCGTACGTCGTGGTGCCGCAGGAGGTCCCGTCGGTGTCGCGACCGCAGCTTCCGTTTTCGACACTGTCCATGTTCGCGCAGCTTCCCGCCGCGCACTGGCGCATCGTGATGGTCCGGGTGCGGTTGCCCGTCTCGTCGCAGGTGCTGGTGTACCCGCTGCAGCCACTCCATCCGCCCATGGTCGTCGAGCCGCACGTGACTCCGTCCGTGTCCCGCATGCAGCCTTGGGATTCCATGGTGACGACCGTCCCGCACATGCCGGCGGTGCACGTGGGCGTGGTGACGGTCCGGCTCTGGGTGCCGGTCTCATCGCACGAGTCCGCGTAGCCTCCGCAGGAGCCCCACCCGCCGAACGTCACGGTGCCGCAGTCGTCCGGACCCCGACACGCTTCGCACGCCATCGAGGTCTCGTTGCAGAAGGTCGGGCAGGGCGGGTCGCTGTGTTCGGTGCAAGCCCCGCCCGCGCACGAGTCGGCGCCGTTGCACCACAGTCCGTCGTCGCAGCTGGCGGTGTTGTTCACGCTCTCGCACCCACCGGTCTCGGGATCGCATGCGTCGTCGGTGCATGCGTTCTCGTCGTCGCACACGACCGGCGTGCCGACGCAAGTGCCCGCGTCGCCGCACGCGTCGGCTGTCGTGCAGAGGTTGCCGTCGTCGCACGACTCGGATTCGCAGTCGGGATCTTCACAGTCGGTGAGCCCGTCGCAGTCGTCGTCGCGGCCATCGGAACAGAGCGTCTCGCTGGCGGGGCAGTCGGGTCCGCCGTCGTCCATGCCGGCGTCCATCATCACCACGGCGGGGTCCGGAATGCACCCTTCGACGTCGCAGACCTCGCCATCCAGACACGCCGAATCGTCGAGCCGGACGAAACACACCCCAACCCGGCAGATCGGAACACCGCACGGCACCGGCGAGCTGCACTCGTCGTCGGTCGTGCAGTTCTGCGGTCCGCAGAACTCGGGTTCTTCCACGCTGCAACGGGGGTCGACGCATTGGCCGCCGTGGCAGGCGGAGTAGGTTGGGTCGTCCCCTTCGCCGGGACATTCGATGCCGCTGCAACTCGCGGTGAGCACCACGGTCACCGCGTAGCTGGAGTTGAGGTCGAGCGAAGTGAGTCGGCTCGCGACCACGTCTCCGTCGGGCGAGATGAGGGACACGAGCAACAGCTGCGGTCCGCCGGGCACATCTTCGAAGTCGGCGACGCGGTAGCCTTCGAAGTAGTCCTGACTGAGGGTCGCGATCGCGTCTGCGCGGTTGAGGGTGCGCGACCGGTCGGCGTTGAAGTGCTCGACGCGGACTCCGATGAAGTTGCGGCCGGGCACGAGATCCGTGCGCACGTCGACGCTGAGTTCGAGCCCGCTGTTGCTCGCGCAGCCCGCGAGCAGGGCGATCGCAAGGCCGGTCACCACGCGTCGTGGCAGGCGGGATGTTCGTGTGCGCTTGACCCGGGGCTCGTGGAGTCCGGGTCTGGCGAACACTAGAAGCAGACTCGGTTGCGGCCTTCGCGCTTGGCCGCGTACAGACGCTCATCCGCTTGTTTGATGAACGACGGCACGTCCCAGCCATCTTCGAGTTGCGCGAGACCCATCGACATCGTCACTTGGATCTTCTCCTGCTCAAAGCTGAAGGAGTGGTCCTGGATCATCGAGCGGAGTTCCTCTGCGATGGCGACCCCGCCCTCGAGCGCCGTCTCCGGAAGCAGAATCGCGAACTCTTCGCCGCCGTATCGGCCGAGCACATCGTCTGGACGAAGCCGGCTCTTGACGAGCTGCGCCTGCTCTTTGAGCACGTAGTCGCCCGCGAGGTGGCCGTAGGTGTCGTTGATGTTCTTGAAGTGGTCGATGTCCATCATCACGAGCGTGAGCGGACGCTCGTGTCGACGCGCGCGTGGGATCTCCCGTTCGAGCGTCTCGAGCAGGAAGCGCTTGTTGTTCACGCCAGTGAGGCCGTCCACGATCGTCATCTTGTAGATGGTCTCGTGGTACTGGGCTTCCATGTCGGAGCCACTGAGGAACTTGAAGATGGTGTCGCCGACTTTGACCTGGTCGCCTCGCCGCAGCTGGTAGTCGCTGATCAGCTCGTCGTTGACGTAGGTGCCGTTGGTCGAGTTCAGGTCCTGCACGTGGTAGCCAGGCCCACGTTTCTCGATGCGGCAATGCCGGCGGGACACGCTGTCGTTCTCCAGAACGATGGTGTTGTCGCTGCCCCGACCAAGCGACACCGGCTGCGAGGCGAGCACGTGCCGTTTGCCCAACTGCCGCGAGTCGGTGCTGTAGATGACGACCAAACAGTCCGAGCCGGATTTGTTCGGGAGCTTGAGCTCGTCGAGCGGGGTGACCCGCGTTTTGATGTCAGAGTCCAAAAGTCCTCAAGGTCGACCCCAATCCTAGGAAGCCGGGCGACCCGCAGTCAACTGCCAAGATGTCCAGGTCGGGTCTCGCCACCCCTGCGCAGCGGTACCCCGGACACGTTCGGGTTGGAAAAAGATGGTGGATTTGGACGATTCGTTGGCCGGTGGCCCTGCTAAGAATGTCCGCCGACGCGCAACCGATCCCCAACCAGGCCTGGGGCGGAGGGCGTGCGTGGCACGCGGCGGCTCGGGTCGTAGCTGCGCACGAAGTGCAGGTTCTCGTAGTTGATGAGGATGTGCGCCACCACGACCCCCACGAGTTCGCCGGTCGCTGCGTACAGCGCGCCGAATGCCAGACCGGCCACGATCGCCGAGGCGGTCCATGGCCAGAAGCGGCGGTCGGGCGCCACGTGGGCGAGCCCGAAGATCAGGACACTTGGCCAGAAGCCCCACGCATTGAGCATGCCTCCGCGAAATAGAATCTCTTCGGCGATCCCCGCGCTGATCGCGAAGAACGCGATCTCGGCGCTCGAGAGGTTGCCGAGCATGTCCCGAAACCCGAGGTGCAGACGCTGGGCCCAGGCGGTGCGGCGAACCAGGACGCGGCTGAGGGCGATGGTGGCCATCGCCAAGAGCAGTCCCCCACCCAGGGACAGTCCGATCTGACTGCCCCGGGTCACCTCCGGCCAGATTGTTTCGATCCAACTCGCCTGCGGGGCGTGGCCGTGCATCCAGAACAACCCCGCGGCGGTCATCGCGGCGTAGGCCAAGCCAGCCACCAGGATGCGGCGCGGGACCCGACGGCGGATGTGTGAAACCACTGAACGCTCGTATCAGGTGTGCCACGCACCGGCAAACGACCCCAGCACCGCGGGTGCGGGTCATGGTTGACACCAGTTGTGCGAAAGAACTAACTGCAGAAGCGAAAATGGCGGAATCCAGCGACGAAGCTCCACGCATCCTGGTGGTGGACGATGAGCAGGTCATCCGAGAGATCCTTGCGGATTTTCTCTCGATGGAGGGCTTCCTCGTACGCACGGCCGCCGACGGCTCGGAGGCGCTGGTCGAGTTGAGCCGGAGTCGGTACGACCTCGTGCTCTCCGATCTGAAGATGCCGAAGATGGGCGGACTGGAACTGCTCGAGGCGATTCAGAAGCACACGCCGCACGTCGTCACCGTGATCATGACCGGCTTCGGCACGGTCGAGACCGCCATCGATGCGATGAAGCGCGGGGCGTACGACTACATCCTCAAGCCGTTCAAGGTGGAGGAGGTCGTGCACACGATTCGGCGCGGACTCGAGAAGCAGAAGCTGCGCGCTGAGAACATGCGTCTCAAGGAAGCGCTCTCGCTCTACAAGGTCAGCGAAGCCATCGCGTCCAGCCTCTCGCTCGATCAGGTGCTCGGCACCGTGCACGAAGCCGCGCTCGGCGAGGTCAACGCGGACCACGTCATCATCATGTTGCAGAACGGCGAGGGTGGGTTCTTCGAACGCATCAACGACGTCTCCCACGACTTCGGCTTCACGATCGACGAACTGCCGAAGCTGCACCCGGAGCGGTTGCTCTTGCACTTCGAAGAAGAGCCGCATCTGCGCGCGCATGGAGAGACTGCACTCCAGTACTTCGCGGACTTGCCCGACCATCCACGGCCGAGCGCGGTGCTGATCACGGCGCTCCGGGTTCGAAAAGAAGTCATCGGATTTCTCGCGGTCGTCTCGTACGTCCGGGGCCGCCGATTCGACGAAGGGCAGCGCAAGTTGCTCAGCATCGTGTCCGATCGCGCCAGTGCGGCGATCGAGAACGCCCGCCTCTACGAAGACCTGCAGTCGACGTTCAAACAGACGATTCGCGGACTCGCGAGCGCCATCGACAAGATGGACCGCTACACCGCCGGACACTCGGAGCGGGTGGCGGGGTACGCGCAGGTGCTCGCGATCAAACTCGGCCTCGACGACGAGACGGTGGAGATCGTGCGGCAAGCCGCGCTCATGCACGACATCGGCAAGATCGGGTGCGTGATGAACCTGAACAAGCCCGGCAAGCTCAGCCAAGAAGAGTACGACGTCTTCAAACGTCATCCGGATTTCGGCCGCGACATCCTGGAACCGATCTCGTTTCTCCATCCGCTGATTCCGGGCGTGCATCTGCACCACGAACGGTGGGATGGCAGCGGGTACCCACTTGGGCTCGAGGCGCAGGAGATCCCCGTCATCGCGCGCATCATCTCCGTCGCCGACACCTACGACGCGATGACCAGCGACCGCGCCTACCGCAAAGCGCTGCCGCACGAAGTCGCGGTGAGTGAGATCAAGCGCTGTTCGAAGTCGCAGTTCGATCCCGACGTCGCGCATCCGTTCGTCGAAGGCATCGAAGAGCACCGCGTGCACATCGTCGGCCACGGCGGCCGCGTCCCCGAATAGCCGCTTCCTGAAGCCCACCACGGGCCTGGTGCACGTGCGACGGGTTCGTTACAGCGCGCAGTTGAGCGCCATGCCGCCGATGCACACCACGAGGAAGAACACGACGACGCCGAGCGCGATCTTCAGCGCCAGTTTGTCTTCGTCGGTGCGCACACCCATCGACGTGGACCCGCCGCTGCCGGACTGTCCTGGACCGGGCTGGTGGGTGTCGCCTCGCGTGAATGCCTGTCCTTCGGCCGTGCGGGTCGCGGCGGCCGGTGGGGTGCTGGCCATCGCGGCGGTGGGTGCGAACGCCATCGGGTGGGCCGGCGAACCGGACGGCCGCGCTTCGATCAGCGGCTCGAGCGATTGCGCGACCATCTCCGCGCTGGCCGGTCGCTGCGCGGGATCCTTGGCGAGCATCTGCGCGACCAAGGTGTCGAACTCGGGTGGCATCTCGGCCACGATCGTCGACACGCGGGGGGGCACTTCTTCGAGGTGCGCGCGGATGAGCCGCGCCGGCGAGTCGTATTCGAACGGGACCGAGCCGGTCAGCAGCTCGAACGCGCTCACACCGAGCGAGTAGAGATCGGCCGGCGCATCCACCGCGGCGTCTCCGGCTTGTTCCGGAGACATGTAGTAGAGCGTGCCGAGCGTCGTGTTCATCGCGGTCTGGCGCTGCTGGTCGAGCACCCGCGCGATGCCGAAGTCGGTGAGCTTCGCGATCTCCTTCTTGCCCACGTGGGTGACCATCACGTTCGCCGGCTTGATGTCGCGGTGCACGATGCCGTGCGCGTGCGCGTGGGCCAGGCCATCGGCGACGTCGCGCAGGAGCGCCGCCGCGCGCGCGGGGGGAAGCCTGCCTTCGCGGGCGAGCACGGACTCGAGGGTCTCGCCGCCTTCGATGAGCTCCATGACGATCGCCCATTCGTTGCGATCGCCGACGAAGTCGTGAACGGTCAGCACGTGCGGGTGATTCAAGCGGGCCATGGCTTCGGCTTCCGAACGAAACCGCCCGAGGATCGTGGCGTCGCTGGTCAGCCGTGGGTGAAGCAACTTGAGCGCGACGGGCCGACCCAAGACCGAGTCGCGCCCCGCGTAGACTTGGCCGTTGGCGCCCTCGCCGAGCTTCTGCTCGAGCACGTATTTGCCGATGCGGGCGGGTTGCACCCACGGAGTGTGGGCCAGACCGCGTCGGAGTCCAAGGTGGGCGGTCCGATGCATGGGATGACGGCGCGTTGGTGAAAGATGCGCACCGATCGGACGGAGACCGTCGACAGGCGTGGCGTGCGGTGGCGGCCGCGCTCGCGGTGATCGGGGTGGGGCTCTTCGCGTGGCCCTTCACGGTGGACGACGCGTTCGTCGTGAGCCGCTACGCGCAGCGGCTGTGCGGTGGCCTTGGATGGACCTTTATCGACGGGCCCCCCACCGACGGAATCACCGGCCCTCTCTGGATGTTGCCCGCGGCCTTCGGCGAGCTCACCGGCATCGGTGCACCGACGTTTCAGAAAGCCTTTGGGCTCGCAGCCGCCGCCACGGGGGCTTGGTGGCTGGCTCGACACACGCCGCCCTTCGCGGCGCTCGTGCTCGCGAGCCAGTCCACCCTCGGCATCTGGGGCGGCGCAGGACTCGAGACCGGCGGCGCGGTGCTGGCGACCTCGGTGGCCGTCGTGGGCTACGCCGGGCGGGAACGCCGCGACGCGATCGCGATGGGCGTCGCACTCGGACTCGCCGGTTGGCTTCGCCCCGAGCTCGCGCCGTTCGCGCTGCTGCTGCTGATCGCGAAACGATCACGGGTCGCGTGGATCGGCGCGCTCGTGCCGGCGGTGCTGCTGGTCGGGTTCCGCCTCGCGCTGTTCGAGTCGGTTTTTCCGCTCCCGATGTTCGCCAAGGCCGGCGACGCAGGCGCTGGCGCGCAGTATGTGTTCTACGGCCTGATGTTCCTCACCGGTGGGGTCGGGGTGGGCGTGGCGGCGCTGGCGTGGCGCACCGGCGGCGACGCGCGGGGTCTCGTGCTCGCGTGTTTGGTGCACCTCGCCACGGTCGCACTGGCTGGCGGCGACTGGATGCCCGGGTGGCGGCTCTTCGCGCCGCTCCTGCCCGCGTATGCGTGGCTCGTCGCGCGCGGGGTGCGTGCACTGCCCGCGTCGCCTGCGTTGCGCTTCGTATTCTGCGCGTGGGTCGTGTGCGCTGGGATCGGAGACGCGTGGCTGCAACTGCCGCACGTGCGCGACGCGGGCGAGGCGCGCTCGGATGCGTTGGCGCTCCGCGCTCAGGTGCGCGGACTGCGTTCGGTGGCGCTCGTCGACATCGGCTACTTCACCTGGGACTCCGATGTGCGGGTCCTGGATCTCGGCGGCATCACCGAGCCGGTGGTCGCACATGCGCCCGGCGGACACCTCGACAAGGACGTGCCCATCGGCTGGCTCGCGGAGGAAGCACCCGAGGTGATCCTGCTGCACAGCGCCGTTCCGCCGACCGTCGACTCGGAAGGGCGGTTGACCCGTCTGGCCGGCTACCCAGTGGAGCGAAGACTCGCCGCCTCGGCGTACGTGCGCCGCCACTACGTCTACCGCGAGACCATCCGCTACACAGACGGCTACCACTACGTGTGGCTGGACCGGCGCGACTCGCCGCGCTGATTCTGCTGCTGATTCTGCTGCTGATTCTGCTGCTGATTCTGCTGCTGATTCTGCGGCTGGTTCTGCTGCTGATTCTGCTGCTGGTTCTGCTGCTGATTCTGCTGCTGATTCTGCGGCTGATTCTGCGGCTGCTGCTGCTACCGAAGCCGAAGCCGAAGCCGAAGCCGAAGCCGATGCCGAAGCCGATCCCGAAGCCGAATCCGAAGCCGAAGCCGAATCCGAATCCGAATCCGAATCCGAATCCGAATCCGAAGGAGAGGATGCCGCAGCTCCCTTGCCCTTGCCCTTGCCCGTGCCCTTGCCCTCGGTGTCCGAATCCGAATCCGAATCCGAATCCGGCCGCGCGCGGGGTCGCTACTCCATCGCGGTCGGGACGTTTCGAATCGTCTCGCCGGGGGCGGCGCGGTCGGGGTCGAGGGCGTTTTGGCGGAGTTGGCCTTCGCGGGCGCGGACGGCTTGGAGGGCGCGCTGGACTTGGGGGGCGAGCATGGGCGTGCCTGCGGGGCCGGCGGCGGCAGGCGCGGCGGTGGGCGCGGCGGTGGGCGCGGCGGCGGTCGGGGTGCCGAAGTTCACGCGGCCGAAGCGGGCCGGCACGTGGAAGTCGCCGACGCGGGGCGCGGACCAACCGGCGGCGCGCTGGCCTTCTTCACGAGAGTCCATCACGTAGAAGTTCACGCGCCAGTGATCGCCGGCGCTCGGTTTGGTCGCGGGCGGTGTGCCCTGCGCGAAGCCGGTCCAAGGAATCGCGATCTCGACCGTGTAGCCCTGGTCTTCTTCGTCGTCGTCGATCGTGCCGCGCACCTGAACGGCCGAGCGGATGCCGCTGTCCCAGTCGTCGTGGCCGATCGGGCCGGGGTTGCGGCGGCTGTCGTAGCGCGTGTCGAACGCGGCGTTGCGCGGGTTCACTTGGAGTTCGAAGTAGTTCCGGCCGTCGCCGTCCGGGTCGACCATGATCTCGACGCAGTCCGCTTCCCACAGATGGTCGTCCCGGTCGGTGAACTCACTCTTGAGGAAGTCGTCGTCGACCACGAATCCGACGTACAGGTGTTCGTCGCCGAAGAGCACCTTCGCGGTCGCGCGGAACTCGGCCGCTCCGCCGCTCATGGTGTTGACGAAGGGGCTCGTCGCAGTCGCGGCGACCCACGCCGGCTCGTCGAGGTTGCCGTCGAGCGTGATGGCGCTGTCCGCCACTGCGTTGGCGACGACCGACGGAACCTGCGGCGCGGTCGGGGCACGGTTGGTGTTGGCGGCGCTCACGCCGGTCGGGATCGAGGCGGCGCGCGCGCGGTTGTCTCCATCGTTCGCACCGCGCGTGATGCGCAGGCGGTGCGGCCCGTTCCACAGGCCGAGGTAGACCACCGCTTGCGGTGCGCTCCAGTCGGCGGGCAGCGTGATCGGCTGCGGGTCCCGAATGTGCTCGCCGGCCTTCCAGCGGCCCGGCGGGTAGAGCTCGCGCACGATGCCGGTGCCGTCTTCGTTGAGCCGGCTCGAGTCGTTCGCATCGGCCACGTGGGTGAAGAGGTTCCAGCCGTCTTCGAGCGCGCGTTCGACGCGCCAGTGCCAGGTGATGGTCATCTCTTGGCCCGGGGTCCACGTCTCGCTGCTCAGGTCGTAGCCGACCAGGAAGACCTTGTCCTCGAACGAGATGTCGAGCTCGTGCTGCGGCGTCGTCGCCGTCTCCGAGACGTACTGCGCGAGTTGTTCGCGCTCGGTGCGGGTGAGTTCGCGCGAACGCTCCACACATCCCGTCGTCGCCACAGTCGTCGCCAGCGCCAGCAAGGCGCTCCCCCACACGTTGAACGTACGCCGCATCTGCATCGTGCCTCTCACTTGCGCGACTTGCGTCGCGACTTCTTCTTCATCTTGGCTTTGGACTTGCGCTTGCCCCGGTCGAGCTTGCGTTTGCCGCTCGACCCCTTGTCGGCGCCGCCGCCCATGCCGGGCAACCCTGGCATGCCGCCGGGCATGCCACCCTCTGCGACCGCCGCTTCGAGGAGCTGATCGGCGAGCTGGGACATCATCGGGTTCTGTTCGACCCCGCCGCCCTTCATCTTCACCATGTCGCGCAGCCGCTTGGCCTGCGCCATCTGCTTCATGCCGGGCATCTTGCCGAGCATGCCGGCGCTCTTGCCGATGTCGCCCATCATCTGGCGCATCATCACGAACCGCTTGAGCAGCTCGGCGACGTCCTTCTTGTCCGTGCCGGAACCCTTCGCCACGCGATCGAGGCGGGTGGGTTGGTCGCGGAAGAGCACGACGTTGCTGCGCTCTTGGCGGGTCATCGAAGAGACCATCGCCTTGGTGCGGATGAGCTCCTTCTCGTCGATTTGAAACCCCTCCGGGATCGCGTCGGCGAAGCCGGGAAGCTTCTCGAGCAACTCCTGGAGCGGACCCATCTTTTGAATGGTCTCGATCTGCTCGAGGAAGTCGTCCAAGGAGAAGTCCCCCTGGAGCATGCGCTTGGCGTCTTCTTCGGCCTTCTCTTCGTCGACGACGCCTTCGAAGTCTTTCGCCAGGCCGACGATGTCGCCCATGCCGAGGATGCGGCTGGCCATGCCCTCGGGTCGGAAGACCTCGAGCTTGTCCATCTGCTCGCCCATGCCGACGAACTTTACCGGCGCGCCGGTGACTTCCTTCACCGAGAGCGCCGAGCCACCGCGGGCGTCGCCGTCGAGCTTCGTGAGCACCACGCCGCTCAGGCCGAGCTTGTCGTGGAACGCCTTGGCGGTCTTGACCGAGTCCTGACCGATCATCGCGTCCACGACGAGGAAGACGTTCTGCGCGCTCGTGCGGTCGCGGATCTCGCCGACCTCTTCCATCAACGCATCGTCGATCGCGAGGCGACCGGCGGTGTCGTAGATGATCGTGTCGCGCTTCATCTTCTTGCACTGCTTGATCGCGCGCTCGCAGATATCGACGGGGCGTCCGCCTGGGATCGCGAAGACCGGCACGCCGATCGATTCGCCGAGGACCTGAAGCTGTTCGATGGCGCCGGGACGGGCGACGTCGGCCGCGACCAGGAGGACCTTCTTGTCGAACTCGGCTTCGAGCAGCCGCGCCAGCTTGCCCGCGGAGGTGGTCTTACCGGAGCCCTGCAGGCCGACCATCATGATGCCGGTCGGGATCCCCTTCTTGTCGGAGAAGGTGATCGGGTCCCCCTCCCACTGCATCATCGCTTCGAGCTCGTCCTGGCAGATCTTCACGAACTGCTCGACGGCTCCGATCTTGAGCTTGCGTCCGCCGACCGTGGTCGAGGTCTGGACCGTCTGACCGACCGCCTTCTCTTTGACCCGCTCCAGGAAGCGTTTGGTGACGGAGAACTCGACGTCTGCTTCGAGGAGCGAGAGACGGACGTCGCGGAGGGCCGGATCGACATTCTCGGCCGTCAGCTCGGTCACGCCGGCCAGGCGATTTCGTGCGGCGCGGAAGCCTTTGGAGAGGGTTTCGAACATGCGTTTGTAGGGGAACGGCGAGGTAGCACGCCGGTTCGACACCGTGCAACACGGCCCCTTGATCCTGGAGCCCCCCGCGGGGGACATTGCCGCCGATGTTGGATTTCCTTCGAAGAACGCCAAGCCGCTCGCTTGGCCCCTTTGGCGTCGCTTTCGTGATTCTGGGCGGGTGTGGCCCGGCTTCAGGCGCGACCCCCCCGGCCACGCCTCAGCCCGATCCGGTGGCCACCGCCACCCCAGCCGTGACCGCACCCCCCCGGACCTGTACTCGGCTTGGGCCGGTCGATGGCGCGATGCTGGCCGGGATCGAAGGCCGACCCGATCCGGAGGTGCCTCCCCTCGAGGAGGAGCGGATCCTGCTCGCGTCGGGCGCCGAAGTCGTGGCGGAGGCCGAAGGCGCCCAGGTGCACGTGCTCGGGCCGGTCGAGGGCTGGTTCCAGGCGCCGATGGCGTCGACTTGCCCACCGGTCGTCGAACCGTGGCGCGCGCCCGAGGTCACCGAGCCGGGGGACGGGCGTGGCGCCGCGGGCCGGGTCGGGCCCACGGATGGAAACCGGATCCTCGACGCGGTGCAGCCCCACGCCAACGATCTCGACGTGGAGCTGAAGACTGCGGCCCGGAACGTGGCCAACGCACCGGACGGCTTCGAAGTCGATGCGGTCTTCGGGCCTGCGCCCGGCCGTTTCGTGGTGGTGGTTCATGTGGCGCAAGAGGAAGGCGTCATCCTCTGGACCGCGCTCGCCTCGTTTGACGGAGTCTGGCGCTCCGCCGACTCGCACCGCCATTCGATGGAGGAGCTGGCGGGGGGCGGGTTGGATCTCGACGGCGATGGCCTCGCCGACCCGTGGTTCGCGACCGACGAAGGCGACCATGCGTTCGTCAGCATCGCGATGACGCGGTCGCGGCGTCTGCGTGCGCTCCGGGTCCCCCACGATCCCGACCGCATCGACGGCTGCTTCGTTCGGGTCGACGGACGGATGTCGTATGTGGAGACCATCGCCCGCGGCGCGAGCGCCGGCTTCCGCGTGCACCGCCCCGACGACGTGGGCGAATCCCACGTCATGCAGGCAGGGCTCGTGGGACGCGCGCTCGTGGCGGTCGCCTACCAACGCGCCGACGCGCTCCGTCCCCCCAGCCAAATCCTCGACGGCGGAGAAGGTGCGGAGTTCAGCGAGCGGGTGATGCGGCTGTGCCCGCTCGACGGTGCAGCGCTCGACGTGCCCGGAGACGGCCACTTCCCAGTCGACGGACACCCAGATGTCGACGGGTTCGCGCTGGTCCGCGTGCACGCCCTCGCAACCGACCCGGCCCGAGTCCCGGAGCTCGGCGGCCCCGTGATCGAGATGCACACCACCAGCAACTAGGGCCGCCAGTCTCGCGAAGCGAGCCAGGCCCGTAGGTGGCAAGAGAGAAGCTCACCGATAAGTGTACCTGCGCAGGCCGCAGGCCGAGCAACTGGTACACTTCCAAGTGAACACAGAGCGCCTTGAGGAGCGCCTGGACGCGCGCAGCCGCCGATGTCACCAAGTGCTTCTTCACCGCACCAGAGAATGGGCGGCGAGCACGTGCAGGCAGCGACGGGCGCGACTTAGGGCCGCCAGTCTCGCGAAGCGAGCCAGGCCCGTAGTGTAAGAAAGAAGTGCTACAAGGGGCGGAATGGCCGCCAAGAAGAAGAAGAGCGCAGTGACGGGGGAGGGGACGAAGCTCCCGCCCAAGGGCGATCCAGACACCCTCTACGTCATCGACATCAGCGGCTACATCTACCGCGCCTACCACGCGCTGCCGCCACTGAGCTCGAGCCGCGGCGAACCGACGCACGCGGTTCGCGGCGTCACGACGATGGTCATGAAGCTCCTCAAGGAGCGCGACCCGAAGATGTTGTGCGTCGCCATCGACAGCAAGAAGGGTTCGTTCCGGCGCGACATCTACGGCAAGTACAAAGCGAACCGGCCGCCGCCCCCCGAAGACCTCGCGATCCAGATCAAACGCGTCTTCGAGGTCTGCGAAGCGTTCGGCATTCCGCTCCTCGGCCAGGACGGCATGGAAGCCGACGACGCCATCGCGACCGTGGTGGAGCGCTGCCGCGCAGAGAAACGTCCAGCCGTCGTCGTCAGCGCCGACAAGGATCTCTTGCAGCTCGTCGGAGACGGCGTCGTCATGTGGGACACGATGCGCGAGACCGTGTTCGGTGTGCCGGAGACCGTCGCGAAGTTCGGCGTCGAACCGAAGCTCGTTCGCGACCTCTTGGCGCTCACCGGCGACAAGTCAGACAACGTGCCCGGCGTGCCCTCCGTCGGTCCGAAAACCGCGTCCAAGCTGCTGATCCAGTACGGCGACTTCGAAGGCCTCTACGCCAACCTCGACAAGGTGAAGGGCAAGGTGAAGGAGAAGCTGCGCGACCACGAGGACGACGCGCGGCTCAGCCGGGAGCTCGTGTCGCTCCGCTACGACGTCGACCTCGAGTGGGATCTCGAGAAGCTCGCGTTCGACGGTGGCGACGGACACGAGATCCGCCGCATCTTCGCGGAGCTCGAGTTCACCCGCCTGCTCGCGCAACTCGACCCGACCCCGACCATGGAGAGCAAGGTGCGACTGCTCGAGACCGTCGAAGAACTCGAGATGGTCGCGGTGGAAGTGCGCAAAGCCGGGCAGCTCGCGATCGAGACGGTGCTCTCGGGGACCGACCCTCTGACCGCGGACATCGTGGGCATCGGGCTCGCCTGGGTGGAGGGCATCTCGGTCTACGTGCCGGTGTCGCACCGCTACATCGGGGTACCGACCCAGATGTCGCTCGACGACGCGCAGTCGGTGCTTGCGCCGTTGCTCGAGAACTCGCTGTTTCCGAAGTTCAGCGGCGACCTCAAACGGGAAGACCTCGCGTGGGGCCGGCGCGGCGTGACGTTCCGCGGCGGACGTTTCGATGTCGCGCTCGCGAGCTACCTCTACGACCCGAGCCGCCACGGGCACTCGCTCGAGATCGTGGCGCGGGCAGAACTCGACGGCGAAGTGCCGACGATGGCGAAGCTCACCAAGTCCAAGAAGCAGTCGGTCGACGAACTCGAAGTGGAACCGGTCTCCGAAGTCGCCGGCGCGCGGGCCGACTACGTGCTTCGTCTGACGAACCTCTTGCGACCGCGCATGGAGCACGGCGACTTCCACGTGCTCTTCGACACGCTGGAGATTCCGCTCGCGCATGTGCTCGCCGACATGGAGCGCATCGGCGTCGCGATCGACGCGTCGATTCTGGAGAAGATGAGCGTCGAAGCCGGCCTCGAGATCGACCGGCTCGAGAAGAAGGCGCACGAGCTCGCGGGCCAGAAGTTCAACGTGGGGTCGCCGCGGGCGCTCGAGACGATCCTCTTCGACGAGCTGAAGCTCCCGGTCATCAAGAAGACCAAGACCGCGCGTTCGACCGATGCCTCGGTGCTCAACGAGCTCGCCTCCCAGCACCCGCTCCCCGAGGTGATCCTGGAGCTGCGATCGATGTCGAAGCTCAAGGGCACCTACCTCGACGCCCTGCCGCTCGCGCGTCATCCGGAGACCGGCCGCATCCACACCCGCTACAACCAGGCGGTCGCGCAGACCGGTCGGCTGAGCTCGAGCGATCCCAACCTGCAGAACATCCCGATCCGCACCGAGATGGGCCGCCGCGTGCGCGACGCGTTCGTGCCGCGCGACGGGTGCTGGTTGCTTGCGGCGGACTACTCCCAGATCGAACTGCGCGTGCTCGCGCATCTGTCCCAAGATCCCGAGCTCATCGACGCGTACTCGAAGAACGAAGACGTGCATGTGCGCACCGCCTCCGCCATCTTCGACATCGAGAAAGACGCCGTCACCCGCGAGCAGCGCGGGCAGGCCAAGACGGTGAACTTCGCGGTCATCTACGGGCAGACCCAGTGGGCCCTGGCGCAGAACCTCCGCATCACGAAGACCGAAGCGCGCGGCTACATCGACGCATTCTTCGAGCGCTACGCGGGCGTACAGCGTTTCATGGATGAGATCGTCGAAGAGGCGCGGGCGACCGGCTACGTGACGACGTTGCTCGGCCGCCGCCGCGCGCTCGCCGACATCCGCAGCAAGAACCCGGCGCTCCGGCACGGCGCCGAACGCATCGCGCGCAACACCCCGATCCAAGGCACCGCCGCGGACATCATCAAGGTCGCGATGGTGCGTTTGCACGCCGCGCTCCGGAAACAGGACTTCGAGTCCCGCATGATCCTCACAGTGCACGACGAGCTCCTGCTCGAGGTGCCGGAAGCCGAGAAGGAGCGGGTGGAGCCGGTGGTCCGGAGCGTCATGGAAGGCGCGATGGAGATCTCGGTACCGCTCGTGGCGGACGTCGGCTGGGGCAAGACCTGGGGCGCCGCGCACTGACAACCGCCTTCTCGCTGCGTTGGCGGTGGGGTTGGTTGCTGCGGGGGCGTTGGCGTTGGCGGGGGCTTGGGCGGTTGCCCTGGCCTGACCGTTGCGGCGGCGATCAGCGCTGCTGCTGGGTCTGTTGCTGCCGCTGGGTCTGTTGCTGCCGCTGGGTCTGTTGCTGTCGCTGAGTCTGTTGCTGCCGCTGAGTCTGTTGCTGCCGCTGAGTCTGTTGCTGCCGCTGAGTCTGTAGCTGCCGCTGAGTCTGTAGCTGCCGCTGAGTCTGTTGCCGGCGCTGCTGCTGAGTCTGTTGCGGTGCCGGAAGCGGAAGCGGTGTCGGAAGCGGTGTCGGAAGCGGTGTCGGAAGCGGTGTCGGAAGCGGTGTCGGAAGCGGTGTCGGAAGCGGTGTCGGACTCGGCGTCGGTGTCGGCGTCGGCGTCGGCGTCGGTGTCGGCTTCGGCTTCGGCTTCGGTGTCGGCTTCGGCTTCGGCTTCGGCTTCGGCTTCGGCTTCGGCTTCGGCTTCGGCATCGGCGTCGGCTTCGGCGTCGGCTTCGGCTTCGGCTTCGGCCTCCGTCACCGACCCGATCCGACCCGCTTCGCCGCTCTTGCCGTCAGTCCAAGAGGCGTTTGTACAGCGCTCTTGGATCCATTTGGGCGGGCCAGGTGGTGACTTCGCCCGGGTTGATCTCGATGACGGTCCAGCCGTCGGCGGAGTGCGGGTCTTCGTCGCGGAGGCGGGCGACGTCGACCGTGACGAAGGGGGCGTCGAGCGCGTCCGCGACCCAGTGGAAGTCAACCGGTTCGAACTCGGGGTCTTCGACGTCGTGGTAGGGGCTGGAGGCGATGAGTTCGCCTTCGAAGAAGACCAGGCGGTGTTCATCCGGGATGCGGCGTTCTTCGGTGGAGTAGGGGAGGGGGGCGAGGTCGACGAACTTGCGCACCACCAGGCCGCGTTCGAACCGCTCGCCCCGTTCGGTGAGCAGGTTGTCCACCATGGCGGTGAACTCGGCTTCGGTGGTTTCGGGCGCCACGAAGCAGGCTTCGAGCCACTGCTCCTTCGCACTCTTCACGTGGTCTTTGAGGATCCACGGCGGTGGACCGAGCGTGGTGCGCGCAAGCTCGTAGGCTTCGGCCGCCTCCGCGCCGTCGGTCCAGATGGAAGCTGGCGTACGTTCCCCAAGAAGCGGCGCCCACTCCGGCAGGTAGAGCGTGCGTTCGTATTCCTCCGGCGTACTGACCAGCTGATCGCCCCGTTCCGCGAGCGCTTCGTCCAGCGCTTCGTACTCCTCGAGCGAGAGGATCCAACTGCGAAGCAAGTAGGTGCGGCCGCCCCCTTCCGGCAACTGTTCCACCGCGCGATCGGCTTCGCCGTCAACGATGAGATCGAAGGGGATCACATGGGCGTCGAGGTCGAGCATCTCGACGGCGAGCGCTTCGTCTTCGAATCCGTCGGCGGTGGCTTGAGGGGTGAGGGGGCGGAGGAACAGAACGTCGGCGCGCATTGGCGGCGCAGAGTGGGTCGGGTTCGGGCGGGCGCAAGGGGGGGATCCTGATCCCGATCCCGATGCCGAAGCCGAAGCCGAAGCCGAAGCCGAAGCCGACGCCGAAGCCGATGCCGACTCCGATGCCGACGCCGAAGCCGAATCCGAATCCGAATCCGACGCCGACTCCGATGCCGACGCCGAATCCGAAGCCGACGCCGAAGCCGAAGCCGACACCGAAGCCGACACCGAAGCCGACCCCGAAGCCGACCCCGAAGCCGAAGCCGAATCCGAAGCCGACACCGAAGCCGAAGCCGACACCGAAGCCGACGCCGAAGCCGACGCCGATGCCGATGCCGATGCCGATGCCGAAGCCGGCGCATGCCCGCCGTCCCTTGTTTGGGCTGCTATCCTCCGATGGCGTGCGTACGACCCTCCTGGCCCTTCTCCTTCTCGCTGGACCAGCACCGGAGCGCGCGGACGCGCAGTCCCAATCCCGGCCGACCACGCTGAGGGTGGCGGGGGCTCGGCTCGAGGTGTCGTTCGAAGGCGGGGTCGACCGCTCGGAGCGCAGGCGTTTGCTGACTTGGGTGCGGGAGTCGGCGGAGACCATCGCGACCTACTTCGGCCGATACCCGGTGCGCACGCTGCAGGTGGAGCTCAACGTGAACTCCGGATCGCGGGTCGGGTTCGGACAGCACTTTCGCGGCCGCCGCGTGCGTGTTCGCGTCGGCCGCAACACGACCGACGAGCAGCTGGCGCGCGACTGGGTGCTGCGCCACGAGATGGCGCACGTCGCGTTCCCGATGCTCGCCAACCGGCACCGGTGGATGCGCGAAGGCCTGTCGACCTACCTCGAGTCGATCATGCTCGCGCGCGAGAACAGAATCACCGAAGAGCGGGTGTGGGAGCGCTTCGTTCAGAAGATGCCCAACGGCCTGCCGGGCCGCCGCGACCGCGGCCTCGACCACACCCGCAGCTGGGGCGCCCTCTACTGGGGCGGCGCACTCTTCTGGATGGTCGCCGACGTCCGTCTGCGGTCGGCCACCCGCGGCCGCGCCAGCGTCCAGTCGATCGTGCAAGGCATCCTCGCCCGCGGCGGCAACGCCCGCGTCCGCTGGACCACCGCCGAAGTCGTCCGCGTCGCCGACGAGCTGAGCGGCACGACCGTGCTCTCCGACCTGTACGCCGAGATGGCCGCCCAACGCGGCACCGTCGACCTCGACGCCTTCTTCGGCCGCCTCGGCGTCGTGGAGACGGACGACGGAATCCGACTGCACGACACCGCCCCGCTCGCCCGCCTCCGCCAAGCGATCACCGCAACCAGGTAGGAGAGCGGCAGCGGCAGCGGCAGCGGCAGCGGCAGCAGCGGCGGGCGGCAGCGGCGGGCGGCAGCGGCAGAGACAGAGACAGAGACAGAGACAGAGACAGAGACAGCTGCAGCGGCAGCGGCAGCGGCAGCGGCAGCGGCAGCGGCAGCGGCAGCGGCAGCGGCAGCGGCAGCGGCAGCGGTAGCGGGATTCGGATTCGGATTCGGATTCGGATTCGGATTCGGCGTCGGATTCGGATTCGGCGTCGGATTCGGCATCGGCCTCGGCCTCGGCCTCGGCTTCGGCATCGGCATCGGCATCGGCATCGGCATCGGCATCGGCTTCGGCGTCGGAAGCACGGGGCACGGGCACACGGGGCACGGGCCGCTCGCGAGGAACGCCCAACGAGAAAACGCCCGAGACCGTCTCCGGTCCCGGGCGCTTCCCCAGTTCACTTCTCTTTCAGCAGCCCTTACTCCGCCGCCGCCGCCGCCGCCTCCTCCGCATCCCGGACCCAGCGGGGCTTGCCCATGTAGCGAACCGGCGCGTCGGTGAACGTGCCCACCGCCCAGCTGTTCGCGAAGCGGTCGCCGCTGCCGCGGAAGGTCACGACGACCTTGCCGCTCGCTTTGCCGGCCACCTGGAACATCGACGCCTCCGAATCGTACTCCGCCACATCCCATGCGGTGATCTGGAGGTGGTACGCCATGCGCGTGTTCCAGCTCGTGGTGCGGGTGGGGTCGTCCGGCTGCTGGATTTGGAAGTAGCCGCCGCCGCTCTCGTCCATCGTGTGCGAGTACGTGCCGACGCCGAGTTCCTGCGGCAGGCCGGTGATGTTCACCGTCTCCGAACCGTTCGGCAGCATGCCGGTCGGTCGCTCGAGTTCGCCGGTGCTCATCTGGAAGGACCAGGTGTCGAGCCGCGGCTGGAAGAGGATCGTCTTGATCTCGATCGTGCGCCCGTTGGCGCTGACCTGAACGGGGCCAGCGGGCACCATGTCCAGGGTTGGGGTCTCGGTGTATTCGAAGGTCGCCGGTGCGGCGACCTCGGTGGGCGTCTCGGTCGCCTCGGTGGCGCCTTCGGTGGCTGGGGCGTCCTCCGACCCGGAACACGCGACGAGCGCGAAGGTGACGAGCAGGACGCGGTGGATCTTGGTTTGTTTCATGGGTACTCCCATCCTTTCGGGAGCCTATACAGCACGTCGTGTGCCAGCCCGGAACCCCACGCTTCTCGCCGCTTTCGTCGAGCCCATGTCACCGCTGTCAGCCACGCACGACGGAACCGACAAACCGCGGGCTTCCCACCGACACCCGGGTTTCTAGCGAAGCCGCTGCATCAGTTCCTGCTCGAACTGCTCGGGGTGCTCGAGATGCAGAAAGTGCCCGCCCGGCAGGGTCACGACCTCGTAGTCCGACGTGAAGCGAGACCGCGCCTTCTCGTACAACGTCAGGTCGAGCAACGCGCCGTCGGTCTCGCCCGCGAAGCTCACGGTGGGCACGTCGATCTTCTTGCGGTGCCCCTCGGGCAACTTCGGGCTCAGCTGCTTGTAGAAGTCGATCGCGGCCTCCGCGCTCCCTGGCTGCGCGAAACACTCCTTCGCGGTACGCGTGTCCTCGGCCGAAAAAGACCACTGCGGCGACCACCGTTTCACCAGCTCGTCCACCTGGGCGAAGTCGTTCGCCCGCAGGCGACCGACGGCGCCGGGCATCTTGAACGCGATGAAGTGCCGCGCCCGCCAGAGCAGTCCGAGCGACGGTTTGACCACCGCGGGGTGCGGTATCGCCAGCGTGACGAGTTGCCGGACCCGCTCGGGTCCACCGAACGCCGCCGCGGCATACGACGCGCTCGCGCCGAAGTCGTGCCCGATGAGCGTGGCGGGTTCGTCGGAGAGCGCCGCCGCGAGGGCGAGCACGTCGCGCCCGAGCGTGTCGGAGTCGTACTTGCCGTCGGGCGCCGCCGCCGAGGGCGCGTAGCCGCGCAGAAACGGGGTGACCGCCCGGAATCCTGCGCGGGCGATCGCCGGTCGGATCCCGTCCCAGGTGTGTGCGGTGTCCGGGAAGCCGTGCGTCAGCACGACGAGCGGGCCTTCGCCTTCGCTGTAGTACGCGAGGCGCACGCCGTTGGCCTCGAGGAACTGGAGTTCGGTCATCGGAGGATCAGGCTGCTGTGAGAGCGCCCTGTCAAGGCGCCGACGACCGTCCTCGCTCGTGCGAAGCGAAGTCGGAGGAGGCCTGAGCGACTGCGTTGGAGGCTGATGCTGATTCGCCTGCCGCGGCGGGCAAACGGTGTCAGCATCCCGCCATGGGCGCGGGAGCACAGCGATGAGTGAAGAGGAAGGCGGCACCCTCGCCACCCTTCGCAGCTTGTGGAAGGAGCGCAGCGAGGAGACCGAAGGACGCGAGTTGCTCGGTCGCGCGGCGGAGCTGGTCGGGCGCTCGGTGGAGCAGCTGCGACGCTACGCGGACGTCGTCCGTTTCCTGCGCCCCAGCTCGCACGACCAGATCGTGGCGGCGGGGGAGAGCTTCGAAGTCGTCGCGGAGACCTCTGCGCTGCGGGGGTTGCTGAGTGATCGGATCCGCTTCTCGCTCACCTCCGGCGAAGAGGTGGTGCAGGTGGGCGAAGCCGAGGTGCTCGGCGGTGCCGCGTTCTTCACCACGCGCCACGACACGCCCGGACACTACGTGTGCACCTGGGAGGCGCTCGGACCCGCGGGTGTCGTCGTCCAGCGCGGCGGCTCGACCCGGGTGCACATTGTTGGCGACGAGCCCGTTGTCTACGTCGATGCCGCGCTCGCGATGAGCGGCATCAACACCGAGACGCTCTCGGTTCGGCTGGGCGCGCTGGCCCGCGTGGCGTCGCTCGTCTGGGTCGACTTCGCCGAGGCTTCGCGCCTCGAAGTGATTCAACAGTCCATCGCCGCGCTCAACCTGCCGCCCTCGATCGTGCTCTCCCACGTGCACGAAGGCATCGACCGGTCGGCGTACGGCGCGAGTTTTCACGCCGCGTTTCTGCGCACCACCTGCCGCCGCAGCCGCGCATCGGGTGTCGCGATCGTCGGCCTCATCACCCATCAGCTGCATCAGTTCGAGGGCTGCGAAGGGGAGGGCGTCGTCTTGCTCGCACCGGAGATGCTCGCGTCGCTCGGCGAGGAGGCGGGAGAATCGCCAGTCAAGACAGCGCTCGTCGCGCAGCTTCGGGCAGCCGCAGAGGAAATTCACGCACGACGCCGGCGCGTCGGACCATTTCGGTTCCGGCTCGACGAGACCACCCGGACGCCCGTCCGTCCCGGCAACCGGTGCCACGTCGAGTTCGACAACCGGCGTGCCCGCGAAGCCGTGGTCCGGTCGATCGACGAGGCGTCGACGAGCGTCGACATGCAGGTCTACATCGTCGAGGACGGCGCCCTGATGGACCGGTTCAGCGCCGCGCTCATCGGCGCCGCCCGTCGTGGGGTGAAGGTGCGGGTGCTCGTCGACGCGCTCTACTCGCGCGACAAAGCGCTCGGCATGAAGAACCCGATCCTGCAGGCGCTGCGCGACGAGCCCAATGTCGAAGTGCGCGCTGCCGACCCGATCCCGGCCACGGATCTCTTCGAACTTCAGTCACTCAAGAAACGTGACCACCGCAAGGTGTTCGTCTTCGACCAACGCGTCGCCTTCGTCAGTGGTCGGAATGCGGGCGACCTCTACTACCGAGGGTTCGACGAAGTCGCGATCACGAGCGCTACGCCCTACGAACGCATCCCCTGGCTCGACGCGCACATCGAAGTCACCGGCCCGCTCGTGCAAGACGTGTGGCAGTCGTTCGAAGACGCCTGGCAGACCAACGCGGGTGCCAACGACGCCGACCCCGAAGACGTCATCTTCTCCGGCCCGACCGCTGAAGTCGGCAATGCGCACACGCGTCTCGTGGTGCACGCGGCGGTCGACGACGCGAACGGCATGGCGGCGTACGAAGCGATCCTCGATGGGGCCGAGGACCACGTGTACATCGTCAACGACTTCCCGATTGTGTCGACCTTGGTCGCCGCGGTGCGGAGAGCACTTGGTCGGGGCGTGCGGGTCTGCCTGCTGACCGGCAACGCGCTGCCGCGCCGCGGAGATGGGACGTTCGTGCGCGGGCCGCTCTACCGCGAGGTCTTCGAACACATGACCAAGGGGCGGCTCGAACCTTTGGTGCGCCGCGGCCTCGAGCTCTACGAGTACACCGTCGAGCCGCACCACCCGCTCATCGTCTGCGCGGGCGGCGTGGTGCGCCCTTACGTGCACGCCAAGCTGATGTCGGCCGACGGCAAGGTCGTCAGCGTCGGCTCGGCCAACCTCGACGCGACCGCAAGTTTTTGGGAGCGTGAAGCGAACGTCGTCGTGGAAGACGAAGCGAGCACGCGGATCGTGGAAGCGTGGATCGAAGCGGCGTTCGAGAGGTCGTGGCGGATCGATCCGGAGTCCGAGTACTGGACGGCGGAGATGCGGGTGCGGGAGGTGGTGGCGCGGTTGTGGCCGGAGACCGTGTACTCCTGAGCGACGGGCGAGGCGGTTCCGTGCCCGTGCCCGTGCCCGTGGTTTTGCTGGCACCTGGCTCCGAATCCGAAGCCGATCCCGAATCCGATCCCGAAGCCGAAGCCGAATCCGAATCCGAAGCCGACGCCGAATCCGAATCCGAAGCCGACGCCGAATCCGAAGCCGACGCCGAATCCGAAGCCGCTACCGAAGCCGCTACGGAAGCCGCTTCCGAATCCGCTACCGCTTCCGAATCCGCTACCGCTTCCGAATCCGCTACCGCTTCCGAATCCGCTACCGCTTCCGATCCGCTACCGCTCCGAATCCGCTACCGCTTCCGATCCGCGACCGCTTCCGCTTCCGCTTTCTGCTCAGAACGGCTGGACGCTTTGGACCGGGGGGAGGGGGTCGGTGAGTTCGAGTTTGCAGCGGCGGCAGGTGGGGGGTTGTTTGGCGAAGGTGGAGAGGCTGCCGCCCGCAAGCAGGATGAAGCAGGCGGTGGGCATCATCACCATCAGGTCGGTCGCCCAGACCGGCGCCGTCAGCCCGAGCAGGACGACCAGGCCGAGCCAGCCGCGCCAGAGCACTCGGAAGCCGCGCCAGGGGCGTTCGACCCGGACATCCCGCTTGCACCGCGGGCAATGACACTGCTCGTGCGCACCCATTTCCCGAGATTGGGGGCAACGCGGGCTCTCGGCAAGTCCGCCTACTCGAGAATGAAGCAGTCGATCGAGGTCTCGACTCGGAAGTTCGACTGGGTCGTGTGCCGCTCCGCGTGGAACACCTCGAGCGCGTACGGGCGGCCGACTTCGATGCCGAGCTCGGTCGCCATCGCGTCGAAGTCGATCGTCGCTTCCTGTGCGCCGTGCACGCCGCCGAGATCCAGCGCGAGCCGGTCGTTCACGAAGACCCACACATCGTCGTCGCCGCGAAACGTGAACGTCTCGCCACCGCGGTACTGGAAGCTGGCGTGGATCTCGGTCGTGAAGTGGAAGTTGTGTCCGTCGATCTCTTCGTCCCAGCCCATTCCGTCGAGGGGGAAGAACGCATCGCTTTCGAACACGAAGACACCTGCCGGGCCCTCGGTCAACGGCATCGGCACCTCGAACCGCTGGTTCACGCCGTCGACGTCGCGGTACCACTCATCGAAGTTGGCGGCGTTGCTGGTGGTCGGCGACGTATCCACCGCGTAGACGGGTTTGCGATCCGAACCGAGCATGTCTTCGACGAGGCCGCGGTCGTTGCCGAGGTTGCCCTCGAAGTCCGGGTGGTCCGCCCGGAAGTCGCGCAGCACCGCGAGCAGGGTGCCGCAGCTGGGCGGGGTCCCGACGTCGCGCCTGGGTGCATCGATCGGCGGCGCGTCTACGCGCGCAGCGTCTTGGCCACCGGTGTCCTGGCCGTTGGCGTCGGCGAGGCCGGTGTCGCGGGTCGGGGTGCCGGAGCCGCAGTCGCAAGCGACCACGAGGGCGACGAGCAGGAGGGAAAGGGAGCGCACGTCGAACAGTGTAGCAGCGGAAGGCCGATGCCGATGCCGAAGCCGATGCCGAAGCCGATGCCGATGCCGATGCCGAAGCCGAAGCCGATGCCGAAGCCGATGCCGAAGCCGATGCCGATGCCGATGCCGATGCCGATGCCGAAGCCGATGCCGATGCCGAAGTCGAAGCCGAAGCCGATGCCGATGCCGAAGCCGAAGCCGATGCCGAAGCCGAAGCCGATGCCGATGCCCGACTCCGAAGGCCGCTGCGTGCAGAACTACGAGTCGGGATCCAGCTCCACTTCCGAGTCGGTCGACAAGTCCACATCGCGGGCGTGGGCGAGGTTCACCGATTGGGTCTCGGCATCGAAGAGCACCAGCACCACGCCTTTGGCGAGCTGCTTCTTCACCTGGGCGACCTTGGTCTCGAGCGGCACGTCGTCGCGCCCATGTTCGGTCCCTTCGCGGGTCACGAACTCCTCGATCACCCCCGCCAACGCGTCGGGCGAGAGCCGCTCCCATGGAATGACGATCGTCTTGCCATCCTTCGCCCGCTGCTTCGGCGGCAGCTCCGGACGGGCCTTCTTGCCATCCGACAAGGGCCCGTCGTCGCCATCGAGTTCCACCCGGCTCTCTTCGTCCATCATGCCGTTCTCATAGCAGCTGCGTGCAGGTTCCTGATGGACTGAGGGCCGGGCATGGTGAACTCCTTGTGGAAAGCCCACTCCTCGACCCGTTCCTCAGGCAGTTGCCCTGTGCCCGCTACGCGAGGCCGACCAGGACTCGGCTTTTCTCCCACAGCGCGTCTGCGATCGCGTCGTCGTTGGCTTGGGGGTTGGGGCTCACGAGCGGCCAGCCTCCTTTGTTCTTCGACTTGTCTCGGTAGCTGCCGGTCTGGCTGTAGAACGCGCCGGGAGAGACGTCGTCCGCGAGCAATGCGTGGAGCGAGGTCTGCGCGCCCGCCCACGGTTCGATCATGCCGCCGAGTTTCATGAACGGGCGCATGATGTAGTTCTGGACCCAGATGGGCATGCTGTGCCGCATCAGCTCGGTGCGGACCCAGCCCGGGTGCACGCTCACCGCGACGATGTCCTTGCCCTCGAGGTGTTTCGTGAGTGCCCGAGCGTGGAGCAAGTTCGCGAGCTTCGATTGGGCGTAGGCTTCCCACCCGTCGTACGTGCGGCTCTCGAAGAAGAGATCGTCGATGACGATCTTGCCGTCGCGCCCCATCGCCTTGTCGTGAAAGCAGCTCGACACGTTCACGATGCGCGACGGCGCGCCCTTTTCGAGGAGCGGCACCAGGAGTTCCGTCAGCAAGAAGTGCCCGAGGTGGTTCACCCCGATCTGGGTCTCGAAACCGTCTTTGGTTTTGCCCTCGTCGGTGTTCATCACCCCGGCGTTGTTCAGCAACCCGTGCAGCGGCTCACCTTCCGAAACGAGTCCTTCGGCAAAGGCGCGCACCGAAGCCAGATCGCCCAAATCCAGCGCCCGCACTTCGACGCTCGCGTTCGGGTGGTCGGCCAGGACCTCCGCGACCCGCTTGTCGCCTTCGCCCACCCGCCGGCACGCGAGCACCACGTGGGCGCCCTGTTTCGCGAGCTGCTTCACACAGACGAAGCCGATCCCCGAGTTGCCCCCCGTCACCACGATGCGGCGACCGGTCAGGTCCTTCTGGAGCAGTTCGGGGGCACACATCAGCGCTTTGGCCATCGGGAGATCCTGGGAGCAGAGGGAAGGGTGGCGATTCCGTGCATCGGATCGCCGTGACCCGCGTCGGAACCCGCGGATCCGTTACGTTCTCGCCTTTTTCGGCCGGTTTGCCCAGCCCGCGGGCCCCTGTCGCATTCTCGGCTGCTATCTCTTGCCACCCTCGGAGACGTGCGCTAGATAGTCGCTCCGCCGTGGGCAACCCCGGCAGTTCTTTGAGTCTTGGAGCGGTAGTTAAGTTGGTTATAACGCCGGCCTGTCACGCCGGAGGCCGCGGGTTCGAGTCCCGTCCGCTCCGCCAAAACGCCCTGCTTTCGAGCAGGGCGTTTTGTTTTCCGTCTCCCGTCCGGTGATCCTGCGCCACCGACCTGGAGCCCCCCATGACTTCTCGCGTCCGTGTCTACCTCGCCTGTTCCCTCGACGGATGTGTGGCCGGTCCCGACCACGATCTCTCGTTCCTGACCGAACACACGCCGCCGCCGGACGCGCCCGGAGGCGAAGGGCTTGGCTTCGAAGCGTTCATGGAGGACGTGGGCGCGTTGCTCATGGGGCGGCGGACCTACCAGGTGCCGCTCGACTACGACGTGTGGCACTACGGCGATCGGCCGGTGCTGGTCGCCACCCACCATCCGCTTCCGCCTGCGCCCCGGGGCGGCAAGGCGCGCGCGGTGGAGGGGCCGATCGAGGAGCTCGTCGCGCAGGCGAAGCAAGCCGCGGGTGGCAAGGACGTCTACCTGGATGGCGGTGATCTCGTGCGGCAGGGGCTGGACGCGGGTCTGGTGGATGAACTCTGTCTGACCTTCTTGCCGCTCATCCTCGGCCGGGGCATTCGGCTCTGGGATGGGTTGCAGAGCCGCACGGACCTCGTGTTCGAACCGCCCAAGGTACACAGCGGTGGCATGGTTCAGGTGATCGCCCGCAAGCGCTCTTCCTGACACCCGAGGTCAGGGTCTCAGTTCGGCGTACGGGGGTGGCTGGCTCGGGCAGGCCATTTGCTCAGGGCGGTGAGACGCCGTTGCACGAGGCGGTGTGGCTCCTCGGTCATGGAACCCGGCTCGAGGAAACGGCGGACCGCTTCTGCGAGCAGGGCTTCTTCGCGCGGCCACGGACGTTCGAGGTTGGTTCGCCAGCTCGCGAAGACGGTCTCTCCGAAATGGTGGACCAGGGCCACCGCGTAGAAGCCATACGCGCGCATCCGCCAGTCGGACGCTTCGAAGATCGCGTTCACCTCTGCCTCGAGGTCGCCGCTGGACTCGAGCGCGGCTTCGATCGCGAAGTGCATGTCCCGCGCCTCCAACCTCGAGACGCTCAAGTAGCCCGCTTCGCGCCCGGTTGAGATCGCACAACCGAAACTCGGGAAACCATCCTCGCGGGCGTAGCGATGCATCGTGGTTGTGCGTTCTCGGCCGAGGTCGATGCACGCCAGGTGTGCGCCTTCGAGGTCGCAGAGGGCGAGGGCGGCGTCCCGCAACGATGCGCACCGGAGGTCTGCGCCCGCAAACGAAGACGCTTGGAGGCGTGCGCCGTCGAAGCGGGTCCGGCGCGCAGAACAGCGCGAGAGGTTCGCTCCGAAGAAGTCGCACCCCCGTGCATCCGCGTCGTCCAGGCGGGCGCCTCGCAGGTTGGCGCCGGCAAACGTCCGTCCCCGAAGGTCCGCCCCGCGAAGATCCGCGCCTCGCAGATCGAGTGTGTCCACGGTTCGAGTCTGAGGTCGGCACCGCGATTGGTCCATGCAATGCGAGAACCCTCGAACACAACACGCAGGGTCGAGGACAGCTCACATCGCCAGGCACACCGTCTGCGTGCCGTCCGGGAACCGGTGGTCCTCGATACAGACCGAACCTGGGCCGCAGGGCAGGTCGTCCGGGTCGCAGGTGCGGGTGCAGTAGGCCGGGACCAACGCACCGTCGGCGTCACGGTCGATGCAGGCGCCGTCGAAGCACTCTCGAGAGCGGCGGATGGGCTCCTCGCACGGGCTGCCGAACGCCCGCACGCAGTACTCCCCGAACGCGCACTGGCCGGAAGACTCTGGGCAGGTGGCGTCGTCGCCGCGCGTGCACGTGGTGCGGCAGGTGTGGGTGCCTCGAGCGCGTTCGCAGAACTGGCCCTCGCCACAGTCCTCGTCGCCGAGGCACTCCACGCAGCCGCGGTTGCGGATGCACAGGCCCGGGTCGCACGCCGCGTCTGAGCAGACGTGGCACTGGCCTTCGTGGCAGTGCGCAATCTCGGGGTCGGTGCATTCTGCGTCGCTGGCGCATGTCGAACACCGTCGCAACGAGTTGGCGTCGAGCGTGCACATCAAGCCCACAGCGCAATCGGTCTCGTCGGTGCAGCTGTTCCCGCCCTCCATCGGTGGGAGCACACATTCGCTGCTGACACAGATTTCCCCAGGGCTGCAGCCGTAGTCGCCGCGGGCGCCCACGCAGGATGCGCCCAGGGTGCGCACGCAGTCGAAGCTCCGGCACACCTCGCCCTCGCCACACTCCTCGGTGTCCACGCACTCGATGGCGGCGCACTCTTGGGCGGAGCCGCCTTCGAGCAGCCGACAGTGCGCGCCTTCGACGCACTCCGAGTCTGCGATGCAGCTCCAGCCCACTTCGAGGATCCCCTGCGCGTAGCAGGTGTAGGTCGGGTCGCAGAGGCGCGGGCACAGTGGGCGTGTTCCCTCGACGCAGTTCCAGCCCATCCCGCACTCCGGTTGCGCGGCGGAGCAGGAAGGGCGGACCGGTTCTGGGTCGCATGCCGAGAGTGCGACGAAGAGGCCGATGGCCATACACAGTGAGAATCTCATCGTGCCCACGGCTCAGTATCGCCAATCTGGACCCATTTCGTCCAGCAAGGCCGCGGAGTCACCACGCTGGGACACGTCCGAAACAGTCGGTCTTCATGTGGTGCACGGCGACGCGAACCGCTAGTGTTCAGGGATGCGGTTCTTGTTGGCTTCTCTCGTCGCAATGGGTGCATTGCTCGTGGCGGAATCCGCCTCTGCGTGCTCGGACGCGGGGCCTCCGCGGTTGGAGTGCGCGGGCGAAGAGCCCCGTTCCATCGAGTGCAGCTACAACGTCGACTGCCCGACGGGGAGTCAGTGCCAAACGAACGATCGTTGCGGGTGTGGCTGCAGATGGGGAGAGATCTGTGACGACGATGGTTGCCGCTGCAACGTGCGCGAGTTCGATGTGCCGGAGGGATGGGGTCCAGGAGACGCTGGACGGCAGTAGTGTCTGCGCTGGCTACCGAACCGTTCAATGCTTCGAGTACGGGGACTGTGCTGGGATCAGCAGCTGCCTCGAAGCGCAGAGCTGCACAGAGTCCAGCGAGTGCCCGTTCGATGCATGCGTCGACGGGGAATGGGACGGTGAGCGGGTGCCTTGTCAGGATGGCGTTTGTGCCTGTCTCCGCCCGCCGTCTCGACCCGATGCTGGCCCACCGGACACCGGAGGTTTGGATGGAGGTCCCGCTGATGCCGGCGATGGAGTGGGTCCCCGTGATGGTTGCGGGTGTGCGGCTGGGGGGGACCCCAGTGGCGGGCTCGTCATCGGACTCGCGGTCTTTGCTATCCGTCGGCGGCGGCGCTCACCGTAGCGAGGCTCGACGTCGTGGACGGAACCCGCGCGGGCTGGTCCACTGCGGCGGTGCAGCACCCGGTCGAGAAGCTCCTCGCGCTGTTTCGGGGAGACGAGGGGTCCGCCGCTCAGGCGGTGGCGTTGGTTCAGTCTCTCGCCGATCCCGAGCTGGAGCGTGCACTGCTCGCGGCGATCGAGCCGGAGCTGAAGATCGATCCGGATGGGGTGTGGCATGCGGGCCGGACGCCGGCGAGTGTGCTCCTGGCGTGTCGCGTGGAGCTGGCGCGCCCTTACTGGGCGAAGTTGACGGACGTCCGAGCGTCGCAGGCGATGGCAGCGAGGTTGGGTGGCGCGTGGCCTGCCGCAGAACGGATCGTCATCGGGGACGTCGATCCGTTTGAGTACGACCCGAAGACGTTTGGTTTGAGCGAAGACAACCTCGGCCAATGGCAACAGGTACGTCTGCTCCGGATCATGGATTGTGTGGTCTCTGTGGTGGCTCGTTTGGGCGCGGTGGAGCAGCTGGAGTTGAGCAACTGTGGGGTGGTGGAACTGCCTCGCTCCATGCCACGGCTGCGAATGCTGAGCGTGCTCTACGCGCGCCTCTCGAGCCTGGGCGGGTTGGAGACCGCGCCCGACTTGGAGGAGGTGCGCATCACGGGCACGCACGTCGATTCGCTGGAGCCGCTTCGGGGCGCGTCGAAGCTGAAGGTGTTGGACATCCGCAACTGCAAGCAGATCCGATCGCTCGAACCCATCGCGCACCTCGAGTCGCTCGAACATCTGGCGCTCGATCGGACGCAGTTCGAGTTCGAGGATGTGCCGGAGCGGCTTCGGCGGGTGGCGAACCACCAGCCGTTTCCGCCGCCGCAGATTCGGGTGCCGATCATGGGTGGATGAAGGCGCGGAGGGGGAGGTCGACTGGCGACGGCGAGGGCGAGGGCGGCGCCGACGCCGAAGCCGACGAAGAAGCCGACGCCGAAGCCGACGAAGAAGCCGACGAAGAAGCCGACGCCGAAGCCGACGCCGACGCCGAAGCCGAAGCCGAAGCCGATGCCGATGCCGAATCCGATGCCGAATCCGATGCCGAATCCGAATCCGAACGCCGAAGCCGAACCTCATCCTCCAGTCTGCGCCCCTTCTCGTAGGCGGTCGGCGGGGTGGCGCCTCAAGGAGGCCTTCGGCCAAATTCGGAGGCAGCTCCGGCGCGGCGCTCTTATGTACGCATCAGGTGGGGCAGGGGGTCGTCGCAGCTCGCGTCCATGGCGGACTGGTCGTACTGCATGCGCATCCAGGTGTGGTTGGGGCCCATGGCGCTGAAGGCGCGGCGGTCGGCGGTTTGCCACTCTTCGCGGCCGACGCCGAAGGCGTCGAGGTAGGTGGTGGTCCACTGGAAGAAACACGCGCCGGGGCGGCGGCCTTCGTTGGCGTAGATGTGCTGCTCGGCGCTGAAGCGCATCTCGGGGCGGTTGCGGAAGTCGAGGTAGAGGCCGGTGTTGAGCCGGTCGCCGGCGCCGCCCGCGGTGACGATGGGGATCGAGTCTCCGTTGTGCGTCGAGGAGCCGGCTTCTTGGGTCCACCAGACGAGGCTGTTGTCGAGCATGGTGCCGTCGCCCTCGGAGATGCCGTCGAGCTTCGACACCAGGTCGAGGTAGGCGCCGGCGAAGAAGTTGCGGCCGCCGTCGCGCAGCATGGCGCCGAGGTTCTCGAGCACCGCGGGTTCCACCATGCTGGTGTCGGTGCCCGCGCCGTTGTGCGCGACCTCGTGGTAGCCGCCGGGGTACGCGTCGATGGCGTCGTTGAATGCGTCGTTGACGCGGATGATGGCGATGCGGCTGCTGTCGCACATGAAGCCCGCCACGACGACGTCGTTGATCAAGGCGTACGTGTCTCGTCCGTAGCGCGACCAACGGTCGGGCAGCCCGGCGATGGGCGTCACGTCGCTGCAGGACGCGCCGACTCCGGCCATCAACGAGGCGCGGATGTCGCTGAGTCGATCCATGTATTGGGTGAGTCGCTGGCGGTCGGCCCGACCGAGGCGCGCACCCGCGCCGAAGCGGCCGGACTCGAGCCGCGCGTAGCTCTCGTAGACCGCGTTGATCGGCGAGGGGCGGGGCGGCTCGGTGGTGGTCTCGACGTAGATGGAATCGAAGATGGTCTGCGCGCCGACTTCTTCGACCGGCTGAAACCCACCGGACGGGCCGAGCGTGCGGTCGCGGAGTTCGACGCTGAGCGCCTCGGATCCGAAGTACATGGTCCGGCGACGCGGCGTGGTCTCGTAGACCGCCGGTGAGTACGCCATGATCTGGTCGGCCGTCTGCTGGTCGTCCGGGAACTCGTCGTGGTTGTTCGACATGTCCCCGTAGTTGCCGAGCGAGTGGCGCCCGTGCCCGTAGTAGAACGGCACGTCGAGCCCGCGCAGCACGTTCATCTTCGAGGCGATGCTCTCGGTGAAGAGGCCGCTCGGTGCACGAAGGGTCGGCGACATGACGCGGTCGCTGCCCGCCACCATCGACGTCAGCGCGCCCTGGTGGCACGGATGCAGCGGGTGCGCGAAGGGCGTCGAAGCGAGCGATTCGGCCGGGTAGAAGTCGTCCTGCCACACGCCGCCGTGTTCCGTGACGATGGCCACCATGCGGCGCGGCAGCGCACCGTCCTGCGCGGCGGTCTTCGTGCCGCGGAGCAGACTGGGCAATGCGGGGATCATGAGAGAGGCGCCGCCACCAAGCAGCATCCAGCGTCGTCCAAACTTGCGTACCGTCATCGTCAGTTCTCCGCTCGCACTCGAAAGTCGGGGTTCAGGATCACCATGGAGAGCACCTCGCGGAGGGGTCGTCCGTCGTCGATGGCTTCGTCCATGTCGCGCAACAGACACCCGTCTTCTTCGAGCCGCTCGGTGCGGCCGAGCGCGAAGCGTACGTAGTGCCGGGTGAAACACGCGCCGGGTTTCTCGGAATCGAAGAGCACCTGGCCGAGCTCGACCGGCCCGGTGATGGGGTCTTCGGATTCGAAGACCTGCGCGCTCGCGTCGATGGGCAGCAGCGCGGTCTGTTCGCCGGCGGCGTTGAAGAGCGGCTCCATCGTGCGCGCGCGGCCGATGGCGTCGAAGCCTTCGAACGCGAAGCCGGTCGGGTTGATGCGGCCGTGGCATCCGCTGCAGTCGATGCTGCCGGTCAGCCGGTTGGTCGCGTCGCGAGAGCCGACCACCGAGCGGTCGACGACGGGCAAGTCGTCCATCGCGCCGCCCGGCGCGGCCTGCAGGTTGTCGCACGTGATTTGCCGGCGGACGAACACGCCGCGCAGGATGGGGTGGGTGATCGAGTTGATGGTGGGCAGCGCGACTTCCGCACGGGAGAGCAAGAGGCCCACGCGGGTGAGGATGCCGCGGCGTTCGGGCGGCACGGCGACGACTTCGCCCGGCGCCGCGGGCGAGACCCCGTAGAACTCGGCCAGGATCGGGTGCGACGTCGGCGTCACCTCGGAGAGGAAGAAGTCTTCGAAGGTGCCGCCCGTGCGCACGACGTGTGCGAAGAGATCGACGAGCTCGTCTTCGACGGCGCGGTCGAACTCGGCGTCGAGATCCAAGTCGCCGGCGATGGCCTCGAAGTCGGCGCCGGTGCCGGTGCTCGCGGTGTTGAGGTGGTCGAAGCGGAGCCACTCGGTGAGGAAGCTGCGGAACGCTTGTTCGGACCGCGGGTCGGCGAGCACCCGGGTGACCTCGGCTTGCCAGCCCTCCGAAGTCAGCAAATCGCCGCTCGCGGCGGATGCCCGAAGCGCGTCGTCGGGCATCGTGTCCCACAGGTGGTAGCTCAACCGGTTGGCGGCTTCGTGTGCGGTCAGGGTGCCGGTGCCTTCCACGTGAAAGAGGAAGTTCGGCTGGGCGAAGAGCACGGTGACCACATCGCGCAGGTCTTCGAGGGTGATGAGGTCGCCCGCCGTGTAGACCTCGTCGCGGTAGAAGCGGAACTCGTCCTCTTGCATCGGGCGGCGGTGGGTGAGGTCGCCGACCCGCCGGATGAACCCGTCGATGCACGCGCCGTCGGAGTTGCCGACCATCAAGCAGCCCGAGCCGAGGGCGTCGAGTCGGGAGGGCGTGGTCAGTGCTTCGCCGAGCTGCAGGCTCAGCCCGTAGTGGGCGTCGACCGCGGAACCGCCGACCGACTGGTCTGCCCGGTAGAACGCGAGCTGGCCTTCTTGCTGGTCGGAGTCGGTCGTGCGCAGGTCGCCTGGGATGGCACCGAGCTCACGGTTGATCTCGTTCATGACCACCCCGCTCTCGCCTTCGCCGAGCAGCGCGGTGAGCGTGTCGCGCACCGTGTTCTCGAGCTGCGTTCGACTCAAGCGGCGCAGCGGCGCATCGACGGGGGCTCGGTCGGCGGGGCACTCGAAGTCGACCTCCGCTTCGTAGAACTCGTCGTCCGGAGGCATCCAGTTCGGTTCGTCGATGATCCCCTGGCAGCCGAGAAGGCCGACGGAGACGCCGAGGAGCACGAACGCTCGGAGGTGTGGCACAGGTCCCATTGCGGGGTAGGAGACCGGGCACTCGGAAACGGCTCAAAAGAGTTCTGCTCCGCTTCCGCTTCCGCTTCCGCTTCCGCTTCCGCTTCCGCTTCCGCTTCCGCTTCCGCTTCCGCTTCCGCTTCCGCTACCGAAACCGAAACCGAAACCGAAACCGAAACCGCGGGTAGCCTCCTCCTTCGGAGGTCGGCCGAATCCTCTCCTTCGGAGTGGGGATTCGAGTGCCCATTTTGCGGGTGGGGTTGTGCACGGCAGGTGATCAAGCGTGTCGCCTGGTGTGCCAGGCCTCAAGGGGGCCTTCGGCCCGACGCGATGCGCGTCGCTTCGCCCTTGACCCCTGACCCACCAGGCGACGGCGGCCTGCGGCCGCCGGGCACACTGCTCGGTCGTCTTCACTCAGGGGTCTCCGATGATCGTTCTTCAAACTTCTTTCGAACTGGTTCGTTCGCTGCGTGCGCAGGTGCTGCCGAGCGTTCGCAAGCACGACGCTTCGCTTGCGTCTCAGATGCAGCGGGCGGCGCAGAGCGTGGTCCTCAACATTGCGGAAGCAAAGCAAGCGCGAGGGCTGCGGTGTCATGACAAGTTCTCGATTGCATGTGGCGAGTGCAGCGAGCTGAAGGCGGCGATGCAGCTCGCAGAGGTCTTCGGGTACATCGACGTCGACCCGGCGCTCCTCGACCGGTGCGACCATATCTGCGCGATGCTCTACAAGCTAAGCCGTTGACCGGAGGCCGGCGTCCGCCTGGGCGCCGGCTCTTTCCGTTTCCGCTTCCGCTTCCCGAATCATTTGAGCCGTTCTTGCCCCGTCACGCTCCTACCCTTTGTGACCCGCCCTCTGTTTGTCCTCATCGCCGCCAGCGCGCTCGTCTCCACTGGGGTGGCGTGTGACTCCGACCCGTCCGATCCGCTGGACGCTGGCCGGGTGGATGCGGGTAGCGTGGACTCGGGTCCTGAACGCGATGCGCCCGCGAGCGACGTGGCGGCCGAAGACGCTGCGGGTGAAGACGCGCGGGGCGAGGACGCGGGCGAGACAAGCGCGGTCAACGTCTTCGTTGCGCAGGGACACGTCGGGCGCACCACGGTGTCGTGCGACGGCGGCCGCACGTGGGTCGCCAACCGCTCCCTCGACGACGACGCGGTGTGTTGGCCGGCCGAGGGCGAGTACGACTGCGACCACCACCCGGGCGCCGCCAAGGGCATCGCGTTTGCGCCCACACCGACCGGCCCACGGTTCGTCGCGACCTGGGGCTGGGGGCCGCCCGGCGGCATCGACTGGACTGCCGAGGGCACGAGCTGGACCCGCACGCTCGCAGACACGACCTTTGGCGACGTGGTCTTCGGCGGTGGTGTGGTGCTGGCCGCCGCGCGCAACGTCCGCCGCTCGACCGACTTCGGCGACACCTGGGTCGAGGGCGGCGAGAGCATGCTCTCGGTCTTCAACGTGCGCCGCGCGGGCTTCGGGGACGGGCGCTTCGTCATGGTCGGCGAAGACGGCGGCATGCGCGACGTCGTCTTGAGCGACGACCTCGGCGTGAGCTGGCGTCACGCGGAGAGCATGCCGAGCGCATGTGGCGCGTCGGTCCAGACCCGCGGCGGCATCGTCGCAGGCGGCGGCACCACGTTGATCCTCGGGGGTGATGGTGTCGCTTGTGCGTCCACCGATGGCCAGACCTTCGTGGAGTCTTCGATCGGCACCGAGGTGTCCTCCCAGCTGGTGTGGAACGGGACCGAGTTCGTCGCGTGGAGCCGCGGCCAGGTCCACCGCAGCGCAGACGGGGTGACTTGGAACTCGTCGGACATGTCGCCCGGCGGCATCACGCTCGGCGCGGTGGCGTACGGCGATGGATCCTACGTCGGGGTCCGTGGGGGCTGGCAGGTCTGGTACGAAGACCAGGTCTTCTACCGCTCGAGCGACGGAACGAACTGGGCGGAAGCGGACGCGTTCGTCGGCAGCCACCCGATCCGGTTCATGGCCTACGGCCAGGCAGCACGGTGCCCGTAGTCTTCTGCCAGCACGGGCCTGGCTCGCTTCGCGAGACTGGCGGCCCTAGGCAGGCGCCTGGGTTGGAGCATTTTGAGCCGTTGGTGGCCCGAGGTGCACCTATCCTGTGGAGATGGGTGTCGTCGTACCACTGCGCCGAGGGGCCGATGCGGAGCTTCCCGATGGGGCGTGGGTCCGCCGCGCGCTCGACGGCGACATGCGTGCCAAAGAGGTCCTCTACCGCCGGCACGTCGGGCTCGCGACCGGGCTCGCGCATCGGCTGCTTGGCGGCGTCGACGTCGACGACCTCGTGCAAGACGCCTTCGTCACCGCGTACGAACGGCTCGACACGTTGCGCGACCCACAGGCCTTCGCGAAGTGGCTGGGGACGATCGTCGTGAACTGCGCCCGGGCCACGATCCGAAAGCGGCAACGCCGCCGCCGGTTCTTCCTGCCGACCGAAGCGGTCGCCGTGGACCGGTTGGTGTCGAACACGGCGTCGGCCGAGGTGCGGCTGGAGCTGCGCGCGCTCTACGGACTGCTGGATGCGCTCCCGACCGATGTGCGGATCGCACTCGTGCTTCGGCGCGTCGAGGGGCTGAGCATCGCGGAGATCGCGGCGCAGATGGGCCGTTCCATCGCGACGGTGAAGCGACGCATCCAGGATGGCGACACGCTCTTGAACGCGCGGCTCGAACGAGGTGCGCGATGACCGAGCCGCTCGATCGCCGGTCGCTCGTCGAACCGGATCTCTCGCCGGAGCGCGTGGAGGAGAACTGGTCGGCCATCGCCGATCAGCTCGAGGCGAAGCGCACGCCGATGCGGTCGCGTGCGTGGCTGGCGGTGGCGGCCGCGGTCCTGCTGGGCGTCGTGGCCTGGTCGCAGCTCCCGTCGGCCGAACCCCACTGGGCGGGCACCACGCTGGCGTCCGAGCAGACGTCGGTGCACGCGCGGCTCGAGGATGGCTCGACCATCGCGGCCGCGCCCCATTCGCTCCTGCATCGAGAGGACGCGCCCGTTGGCAGCGACGAGACCCGCATCCGAATCGAAGAGGGCGCCGCGACCTTCGACGTGACCCGCAACCCCTCGCGCACGTTCGTGGTGCTCGCGAACGGTGTGGAAGTCCGAGTCATCGGCACCCGCTTCACCGTGACCCGCGGCGCGTCGGTCTCGGTGTCGGTTGAACGGGGAGCCGTCGACGTCCGACGAGGCGAACAGGTCCAGCGCGTGCGCGCAGGCGAGCGCTGGACAGAAGAGGCGGCGGAAGAACCCGTGGTCGAAGCGCTGCGTGGGCTGGATGGGCTGCAGCAGGGTGCGCCCGGGCAGGACGGCCTGGAAGATCCGGAAGAAGGCGAGGCCGAGCCCGTCGCCGAGGTCGCCCGCGCCGCACGCCCCACCGCCGACGAACTCTTCGAACGCGCCCGCGAAGCCCGCCGCACCGGCTCGGCCTCCGAAGCAGAGGCCCTGTACGAACGTCTGCTCCGCCGCCATCCCCGCGACACCCGCGTCCCCCTCACCGCCTTCGAACTCGGCCGCGTCCGCATGGACGATCTCGGCGACCTCCGCGGTGCCGTCCGCGCCTTCCGCCGCTCCCTCCGCTCCGGCGCCTCCCCCTTCCGCGAAGACGCCATGGCCCGCATCGTGAGGGCGCTTGCCCGCCTCGGCGACACCGCCGGCTGCCAAGAGAGCCACGCTTCCTACGTGTCCGCCTACCCACAAGGCCGGCACACCAGCGCGCTCGCCAACCTGTGCGACTGACGGAAGCAGAAGCGGAAGCGGAAGCGGAAGCGGAAGCGGAAGCGGAAGCGGAAGCGGAAGCGGAAGCGGATTCGGAAGCGGATTCGGAAGCGGATTCGGAGTCGGGGTCGGGGTCGGGGTCGGGGTCGGGGTCGGGGTCGGAGTCGGAGTCGGAGTCGGGGTCGGGGTCGGGGTCGGGGTCGGGGTCCGATTCGGCTTCGGCGTCGGCATCGGATTCGGGGTCGGGGTCGGATTCGGATTCGGCTTCGGCTTCGGCTTCGGGATCGGGATCGGGATCGGGATCGGCTTCGGGATCGGCTTCGGATTCGGATTCGGATTCGGGGTCGGCTTCGGGATCGGATTCGGATTCGGATTCGGGATCGGCTTCGGGATCGAACCACGGGCACGCGCGAACTGCCGCGCCAGCCGCGCCTGGAGTACCGTCCCCCATGGGCCGGCCGTCCATCGTCCTCGCTTTGCTCCTCGTCTGCGCGTCCGCCTCCCGCAGCGACGCGCAAGACGTCTGTCGCGCGGCCGGGCCGCACCTCGATCTCGTGCTCGACGGCGCGTGGCCGGCGGGCGAACGTGGGGCCATCGCGGCCGAGCTTCGCGCGGCGCTTCGGGTTCAAGATCTCGATCTGTGCATCGCGGGTGCGGCGCCGAGCGATGCCATCGCGCGCCTCACGCTCTCGCGCACCACCGACACCGTGGTCAACATCCGGGTGCGCGATGCGGTGACCGACAAGTGGGTGGAGCGCGACATCGACCTGACCGGCTTCGACGCCGGCGCGCGCAGCCTCGCCATCGCGGTCGCCGCCGACGAACTCGTGCGCGCGAGCTGGACGGAGCTGCTGCTCGACGACGCGCCCGAGACCGCGGCGCCACCGCCTCCGCAGGTCCGCGCGATCGTCGACCGGGTGGTGCAGCAGAACGAAGGGTCCGTCCGCAGTTCGCTGCCGCTCTGGATCGACGTCGTCGGCAACCTGGAGCGCTACGTCGGGGGCGAGCTCCACGGCGGGGGTGGGCTCACGTTCGAGCTGTGGCTACACCGCCACGTCGGCGCGCGGCTCGGCATCGGCGGCCGGGTGGGGCGGCGGCGCACGGGGCAACTCGGCAGCGTGCGAAGCCGCGGTGCCCATGCAGATCTCGATCTCAGCGTCGGAGTTTGGGGACGTCCAGACCAAGGCACCCACTTGGTGCTCACCCTCGGTGGGTTCCTCGGCTGGACCCGGTTTCACGCGGAGGCCGCAGCGGACGGAGTGGCTTCGGATCGTTCCGGGGTCAGCGTCGGGCTGCGCGGCGGCGCAGGGTTGCGTCAGGCGTTCGGACGGTTCCGACTGCTCGCCGAAGTCAGTCTGGGGGGACCGCTCGCCGGGGTGGCCGCGCTCGACGGCGCCGACCGGCTGACCGCGGTGCAAGGCTTCACCATCTTCGCGCGGCTGGGGCTCGGCACATGGCGATGAACCCGTTCCGCGCGCGAACGGGCCCCGCGGAACTGCACCCCGCGGTGTTGTCTGGAATCGCGTTGCCGTCTCGCATCGCGGTGCTGTCTCGCATCGCGGTGCTGTCTCGCATCGCGGTGCTGTCTCGCATCGCGGTGCTGTCCCGAAGCGCCGTGTTGTGCGCGCTGTCTCTCTCCATCGGTTGCATCGACGACCTGCCGACCCTGAGCCCGGCCGATGCGGGCGACTCGGCGGTCTTGGACGTCGGCACCCCCGACGTCGCGCTCGAGGCAGATGCGCGCCAGCCGGATGCGGGCGGCCCGGTCGCTGGCGAACGGCGGCTCTCGGCCGCACGCACCCACAGCTGCGCGGTCTTCGACGGGGCGGTGTACTGCTGGGGGTCGAACTCGTCCGGACAGTCCGGTGCGGCGGGCCCGGATCACCTGGTGCCGACGCCGGTCGCCCTGCCAGCCGGCACCTACGTCGAAGTCGGCGGACGCGGCACCCACGCGTGCGCGCGCGACAGCGCCGGCGCGCTGCAGTGCTGGGGACGCAACGACTTCGGCCAGCTCGGACGCGGCGACTTCGAAGACGGGCCGCCGGGCGTCGTCGAGGTGCCGCCGGTCGTCGCGTTCGCTGGCGGCTACGACAACACCTGCGCGATCGACGCGCTCGGCGTGCTTCGATGCTGGGGCCGCAACAACGAAGGCCAGCTCGCCCTCGACGACCCACCGCCGTTCGTGCCCGACCAACCCATCCCAATGGTCGCCTCGACCCAAGACTGGGCAACCGTCCGCATCGGGCAAGGCCACGCCTGCGCGACCGACGGGCAAGGCACGCTCGCGTGCTGGGGACGCAACGGCAGCCACGAACTCGGCCTCGGACGCGGCGCACCAGTCCAGCGGCGCACGCCCACCCAGGTTGGCGACGATCGATGGAGCCGCGCGGTCGCCGGCCAGTCGCACTCCTGCGGAATCACGGCCGGCGGCGCGCTCGCATGCTGGGGCGACAACTCGCACGGACAACTCGGCCTCGGCGACCGCATCGACCGAGACGTGCCGACGGTGGTCGGCGAAGGCTACGCCGACCTCGACACCGACACCTTCCACGGCTGCGCGATTCGCAATGGCGGCGTGCTCGAGTGCTGGGGCCGCAACGCCGAAGGCCAGCTCGGCACGGGCGACCTCGAAGACCAATCCGCGCCGGTCGCGGTCGGCCCCTTCGACGACTGGCAAGAAGTCGCCGTCGGTCGCTTCCACACCTGCGCCCGCCGCGCGGGCGACGAGGTCTACTGCACCGGCATGAACGACGACGGCCGGCTGGGCGTGGGCGACCTGGAGCGGCGCCGGGAGTTCACGCCCGTGGTGCGCTGAGCGAGAGCGTCAGTACTCGAGAAGGATGCGATCCTGGAACCTGGCCAGGTAGAGAGCGTCCTGGGATGTTCCCCCCTCCAATCGCATTCGCACGAACACCGTCTCGTCCACCGGGGACCAAACGTCTCCGAAGTGATGGGCGGAGTGATTCAGTCCCGTGGCGCAGAACGTCCCGTTGGCCTCGGTGAAGTGGAGCGTGCTGTACTCGCCCCAAGCGGACTCCAGGTCGAGCAGGACATGGGTCGACTCGCCCGTGCGGGTTCGAACCGGCCAGCGGTGACCAGAGAAGGAACGGCCGATCGCGTCCACGAATGCTGTGCATGGAGTCGCGTTTCGGGGCATCCATGGCGCGGGGCATTGAAGCACCAGCTCGGCCCACGCAGTCGCCGCGTCCGCCGTGCACCACGGCACCGCCTCCGGATGTTCGAAGGCGCGGGACAGGGTCGCAGGCGTAGGCCAGCCTCCGGCGAGAACAACGTTCCGAGCGGTCGAGTCTTCGCCGCCAGTGACGGCACGATGCGCGAGGGTGGCGATGCGGGCAGAGGCCAAGTCTCGGGAGTCGTCGAGTAGCCAGCGCGTGAGATCTTCCCGATCCAGTTCACACCCCGCCCGCTGGGCTTCGCTGGACTTGGAGCCCCGCTCGGACCCGACGAGTGGGGCGGTGGGCATGCGGAAGTCGGGCGCAGGGCCGGGTGCTGCGTGGCCGCTGAGCTCCGCAAGACGAGCGATGGTCTGCTGCTCCTCGAGCTTCCTTTGCGAACTGATCTTCCGCTCGACCTCGGACGCCTGGTCGGCGGCGCCGGGGAACGCCTCCAACTCCGCCAGCAGCAGCTTTCGACGCTCCTGGATGAGCGCGCTCTCCCACGCGCTCGGTAGGACCGCTTCGGCGAGCTGCGCGTTGGGGATCCGAGAAGCGCAGGTGGGATGATCGATCAGGACAGCGGCGTAGGAGGCATCGGGAGATTGGGCGAGGACCTGTGCGAGGTCCCGATGGGCCACCGGGTCGATGGTGGCGTTCGCCAGCAGTTCCAACATCCGGACATCCGCTCGCTGGACCTCCAGGGTGGTGATCATGGTGCGCAGGGCGGCAGGAAAACGCTCGGGGTGGGCCAGTTTCACGACGCGACCACCAGCATCCGCACCGCACCCGTTGCCAAACACGAGAGTGGCTTGCCGCGTTCGTCCTCGAGGTCCGTGGGTCGCAAACCAGGAAGCACCCCTGAGAAGAAGTTGCCTGCCCGCAGCTCCAATCGTGCGGGCAGGTGGGGCAGGCGGGCGGAGCCATAGTTGTCCACCCCCCACTGCACACCGGCGGCGGTGGGTAGGGTCAAGTAGCCAGCACGCACCGGTTCGCCGTCCAGCGAGCAGGTCCAAGACTCGCCTGCGAGTTCCACCCCGGTGTCCACGTTCCGCGCCGCCCAGGGCGTGCCGTCGACCGGCGCCCAGACCGACGGTTTGTAGAGGAGGAGCGATGCCCACATCCTCGACACCCTGGACGCGTGCAAGGGCGCACCCGAGAAGTGGTGGCGGCCCTCGTCAAAGAGCCAGTTCAGACTCGCGGGCGTGGACCAATCCGCGTGCAGCGCCAGGCACTGAGCGGACGGCAGTGTCCGAGCTTCGAGGCATCGACGGGCCGCAGTCGCCAGACGCCACGGGGCGATGTCCTCGCGTTCGTCCCCGCGCGCACGCACCAGCTCATCCCACGCTCGGTCCTGGCCAGCGGCTTCCCAGCTGCTCAGTTCGGCGGGCACGCCAGACAGGGGGGCGCACGGCAGCAGGGTCGGAGACGCTGGAGCGGCGGACGCTGTGCCTGAGGTGCCCTCCGGCGGGTCGTACAACTCACGTAGTTCAGGCGAGTTCAGTGGGTGGCTTCGGACCCACTCGGTCGCCGGACCTCGACTGTGGGGAAGGAGGGTAGACCTCAGAAACTCGATTTGCTGGTGCGTCAGGTTGGACGCCACCTGCTCGAACATATCGAGCAGAGGCTTCACGTGAAGGGCTGAGTCTACATCGCGTCCCGCATTGCTCGCCGAGTTCAGGGGAAACCAGGTTGAAGGCGACGCCACCGGTTCCGCCGGGAGCATGTCGATGCACATCTGAGCGAGTTTCGCGTGGGTCTCGGGGCACCAAGTGGAGCGGCCGAGTTCCGAGATCTTCGCCCCCATCGAGTGCGTCTGTTCAGGCGATGGCTTCTCTCCTTTGGAAGAAGTGCCTACGTATCTCTCGAAGCGTTCATGGGCTCTGGCCAGCACTGTCACTCCCTGGTTCTTGAACACGCCTGTGGTCAATCAGAGTAGCCAGCGTGCCATGTCAGCGCGACCCGCGGAAGACCGGGGCCGATGCAAAAGGACAAAGCGACATCCAGCGGCCTTGTGAGAACTCCCCCGCACTCCCCGGAACTCTTACGAACTCTCCCGAAACGAACTCGGACCTCCACCGTGACTCCAGGCCGGCAAGAGAGATGCGAGCCCACGAGCTTTTGCGGCGAAGAACAGGGTTGAAGCCGATGCCGAAGCCGATGCCGAAGCCGAAGCCGAAGCCGAAGCCGATGCCGAAGCCGATGCCGAAGCCGATGCCCGATGCCCGATGCCCGATGCCCGATGCCAAAGCCGATGCCGACTCCGCTTCATCCGAAGGGCAAGGGCAGGGGCAAGGGCAGGGGCAAGGGTTCTTTGTGGACTTCGGGCGCTGGGTGGTTACTCGGGGCGGACCATGGGGGAACCTCCAACCACTACGATGGACCGGGCTGAGTTTCGACGAGACAGCACTGCGTTTCAGCCAGACAGCACTGCGTTTCGGTCGCATGCGCTCGATGGGGCGCTTCTCTACTTTCAGCCGTCGACGGGGCGTTCGATTCGGTTCGATGCGCCTTCGACCCGCGGGCTTCGGCGGCGGGCGCCGCGGGTGGTGCTGTTCGGGCTCTCGCACGCCTGCAATCTGCGCTGTCATTTTTGTTCGCGGGACGCGGAGATCACCGATCGGTGGGACGCGGACGAGGCGTTTGAGCTGCTTCGCGACTTGGCCGATGCGGGCACGCTCGAGGTGGCGTTCGGTGGGGGCGAACCGCTCGCGTACGCGGGGTTTGCGGATCTCGTAGGGCGGCTCGCGGCCGAGACGCCGCTCGCGGTCCACGTCACGACCAACGGCACGTTGGTCACGCCGGCCATCGCAGAAGCGCTGTCCGGTTCGCTCGGCGAAGCACGGGTCTCGATCTACGAAGACGAGCCGTGGGGCGAAGCCGTTGCGATGTTGGTCGCGGCGGGCATTCGCACCGCGGCGAACATCGTCGTGCGCCCAGAGACGCTCGATGCGTTGCCGGCCTTGCTCGCGCAGCTCGCGGAACTCGGCTGCGACAACGTCGCGCTGCTCCGCTACCTCGGCGACCAACCACTTCATCTAAGCGCCGATGGGTTCGATGCGCTGGAGTCCGTCATCGCGCGCAGCCCCGTCTCGATTCGACTCAGCCACTGTTTCGCGGACCAGCTTCCGAACACGCCGCGTCTCTTTCATGGCACCGCCAACGACGCGTGCGGCGCGGGGGACGACTTCGTCGTCGTCGATCCGGACCGGACGTTCCGCCCGTGTTCCTTCCACCAAACGCGCCGTTCGTTCGATGGCGCGGCCGACTTGCTCGCGCAGTACCGCGACTTCGACTTCGACTCCGGCGCTGCCGCCCACGTGAAGGGATGCGCGCGACCGTTCGAGGGTTCTGGGTTGAGCGATGGCGTTCGGCTCTACGCCGGGTTCTCGAGCAACAACAGCGGCGACACGGTGATGGTCGCGCGATTCGACGACCCGGCCGTGCCCACGACGATCGCCGACGCACTAATCGACGCGGGCGGCAGCTCGCACGAGAACCCGGTGTTGCGCGGGTTCTTCGCCGAGCACGGCGTGAAACCCGATCGCGAAGGCGACAACGTCCAGGTGCGCGCGGTCGGATCCACGCTGCTCGCCACCGGCTACGATGCGTACGACGCGTTGCCGGGCCTGCGCGAAGTCGTCTGGAAGAACGGCGGCCTCGTCGTGCACAGCGCCGTCCACATCCACCACTCGGCCGAGCTCGTGTTCGCGATCGGCGGCGCGGGTGGCGACAAGGCGATCGGCGACGCGCTCTTCCAGACGGCGTTCGCCAAGTCGGTGCAGCGGCACGGCGACACGCTCTTCGCAACCGCCGCCGACAAGAAGTCCGACTGGACCGAGGTGCTCGCGTCCGCGCAATCGGTCGCCTCGGACGCGGGTCATCCGCTGGTCGCCGAACTGCTCGGACACGAGGACGAAGACCGGCTGGTCGACACCCTCAAGTCGTCGGTGGGAGGCGGGCCGGGTGACCCCGACGCGCGCGGCTACCTCGCGCTGTGGTTCGCGGACGTCGACCGCGCGCGCTCGTTCCACGCCTCGATGAAGCACCCGCGCAAATCCAGCCACGCCGGCAACTGCGTGCTCGTCGACCTCGCCCGACCCCGCACCCGTCTCGGACTCCGGGTTCAAGAAGCCGGCGGTACCGCGGTCTGGCTTCCGCGCGCACCGGTCCGCGTACACGGCATGTTCTACCGCGACTACCGGAAACCTCCGGTCGAGCAGGACGACGTGACGCGCGCGCTCGGTCAAACGAGCGGCACGCCGCTGCCGTTCCAACTCTCGAAGTCCCATCGCTCCGTCCGAGCTGAGCTGGACACGGAAGACCCCCACGAAGCGCTCACCCAACTCGCCCGTGCCGCCAAGACGTTCGAAGTCCGCCTGTGGGCCGGCGTGCGTCCAGCCCGCCCCCTCGCCCACACCGTCGCCCGCCTCACCCGAGCGCTGACGGTTCTGCGCTAGACCACCCAACCCTCGGCGTGCACCCGGTCGGCGTCGGCCTCGGCGTCGGCGTCGGCGTCGGCTTCGGGTTCGGCTTCGGGTTCGGCTTCTGCTTCGGCTTCGGATTCGGCTTCGGCGTCGGCTTCGGCGTCGGCGTCGGCTTCTGCTTCGGGTTCGGCTTCGGCGTCGGCTTCGGCGTCGCCTTCGGCGTCTGCTTCGGCGTCGCCGTCTGCTTCTGCTTCTGCTGCTGCTTCTGCTTCTGCTTCTGCTTCGGGTTCGGCGTCGTGGGCCTGGGCTTCGGGTGGGCGCTCGATCGACTGCACGCGCCCGGCCGCGGCTAGATCGGTTCGACGCCGTACGCGGCCCGCACCTCGTCGAGCCCGCGATGCATGTGCGTCTCCCAATGCACCGCCAGCAACGGCTTCGCGTGCCGGCCGCGTTCGTACGCGCGGCGCACGTCGTGTCGGAGCACCGACCAGCGGCGTTCGCCGACCATGTGTTTGAGCGCGCCGAAGAAGATGATCGCGATCGATGCGGGTAGGCCGGTCTGGGCGAGCGAGAACGCGTGCACCAGCACCTCTTCGTGTCCGCGCACGCCGAGGCCGAGCAGCACGTGCCAGAGATCGTGGCTCTGGCGGATGCGGTGCAGGACGTAGGCCGAGTCGGGGTCTTCCGTGTAGGGCGTCGGCTGTTTGGTGAGTTCGATCGAGAGGTTGTGGTTGTCGAGGAAGTCCACCCACGCGCGGCCGAGGCTGCCGAGGGGCAGCGCGCGCATCTCGTCCATGTCGACGTCGGCGAGGTGCGGCCGGGTGGCCATCAGCGCGCGGCCTTCGTCGGTGTCGAAGACGCCCTCCGCGAGCAGATGGGCGAGCTGCGCTTGCCCGGTGATCTCTTCGGCCGTGACGATGTCGAGGGTGCGGTTCGAATCCGCGAGCACCCGCTTCACGCAGCCGAGCACCGTACGCGCCCGAGTCCGCGTGAGCGGCGTCCAATGAACAGCAACCGCACCCATCGCCTCAGTCTACGGCCGCCCGTGTTGTTTAGCCAATCACCCCTGGGGCGGGGAAGCGGTCGCAGAGGTTGGCGACGTCGCTGGCGATGCGGGCTTGCAGCGCTTCGTCGGTCGGCGCTTCGATGACGTCCGCCATCCAGTTGCCGAGCGCCTTCATCTCTTGTTCGCCCATCGCGCGCGCGGTCACCGCAGGCGTGCCGAGCCGGATGCCGCTCGGGTCGAAGGGCTTGCGCGGGTCGAAGGGGATCGAGTTGTAGTTGCAGACGATGCCTGCGCGATCGAGCGCCTTCGCGGCGACCTTGCCGGGCACTTCTTTGCTGGTCAGGTCCGCGAGCAAGAGGTGGTTGTCGGTGCCGCCGGTGATGAGATCGATGCCGCGCTCCATGAGCGTCTCGCCAAGGGTCTGGGCGTTCTTCACGATGTTGGCCGCATAGGCCCGGAAGTCGTCGGTGCCGGCGAGCTCGGCGGCGATGGCGATGCCGGCGGTGGTGCCGTTGTGCGGTCCGCCCTGCAGGCCCGGAAAGACGGCGCGGTCGATGGCCTTCTTGTGGGCGGCGTCGCAGAGGATCATGCCGCCGCGCGGGCCGCGGAAGGTCTTGTGGGTGGTGCTGGTCACGACGCCCGCGTGGCCGACCGGGGAGCTGTGCGCACCGCCGGCGACGAGGCCGGAGATGTGGGCCATGTCGGCGACGAGCACCGCGTCGACCGACGCCGCGATCTCCGCGAACGCAGCGAAGTCGATCGCGCGGGGGTAAGCGGTGGCGCCGCAGAAGATGAGCTTCGGCTTGTGCTCCTTCGCGAGCGCCGCGACCTCGTCCATGTCGATGCGGTGGTCGTCTTTGCGCACGCCATACTGGACGGCGTTGAAGTACTTGCCGGTGATGCTCACGCCCCAGCCGTGGGTGAGGTGTCCGCCGCTCGGCAGGCCCATGCCGAGGATGGTGTCGCCCGGCTGACAGAACGCGAGGTACACCGCGAGGTTGGCGGGGCTGCCGGAGTAGCACTGCACGTTCGCGTGGTCGCAGCCGAAGAGGGTCTTGAGCCGTTCGATGGCGAGCGACTCGACCTCGTCGATGACTTCTTGGCCCTCGTAATACCGGCGCCCGGCGTACCCCTCGGAGTACTTGTTGTTCAGCACCGAGCCGCAGGCTTCCATCACCGCGGGGTACGCGTAGTTCTCGCTCGGGATGAGCCGGAAGGTCCGATGCTGGCGCTTCGACTCCTTCTGGATGAGCCCAGCGATGGTCGGGTCGATGTCGGCGAGGGGGGCTTCGGAGCCGGGCAGGGTCGTCATGCGCGCTGGTTTAGCAGCAACTCGTTTCCACGCATACGCTCCCGCGACCAGGCGCCTGGGTTCGAGGGAAACGTGTCTGTGATTCTCGATGCGGTCGAAGACGCGGGCGCTATGCTCGGCGCTATGGACCTTCGTCGATTCGAGTCCCTCGCCGCAGCCGGTGCCACTGTGGTGCCGGTCTGGCGGGAGATCGTGGCGGACGACCTGACGCCGGTCAGCGCGTTCGGCGCGCTCCAGAAGCGGGGCACGCCGGGCTCGGACCAGGGGTTCTTGCTGGAGAGCGTGGTCGGTGGCGAGAAGTGGGCGCGCTACAGCTTCGTCGGGTTCGACCCGGCGCTCGTCGTTCGGGGCGGGGGCGACCGGTTCGTCGTGGACCGCCGCGGTGCGCTGACCACCACCGATGGCGTCGACCCGTTCGAAGCGCTGCGCGCGCTCATGGCCGAGTTCAAGCCACCCCCCGCCGACGCACTGCGCGAGCTGCCGCGCTTCTGGGGCGGCGCAGTGGGCTTCTTCGCGTACGACGCGGTGCGGCGGTTCGAACCGAAGGTCGGGCCGCCCACCACGGACGACGAAGACGAGTTCTCGTTTCTGGTTGGCAGCTCGGTGCTCATCTTCGACGCGCTCCGCCAGTCGGTGCGGGTGGTGGTGCCCACGGTGGTCGGCGAGGACCCGGGCAGCGCGTGGCGGGCCAGCCACGAGCTCATCGACCGGACGGTGGAGACCCTGCGGGGCCGGGCCCGCCTCTCGCCCATCGCGCTGCCTTCGCGGGACCGGGTGGGCACGTTGCCGCCTTCGTCGTTCGAGCGGGACGACTTCGAAGCGGCGGTGCGGACCTGCCAGGAGCACATCCTTGCGGGCGACATCTTTCAGGTGGTGCTCGCGCAACGATTCGAGCTCGAAGCCGACGTCGATCCCTTCGACGTCTACCGGGCGATGCGGGTGGTGAACCCCTCGCCGTACATGTTCTTCGTCCGGGTGCGGGGCGCGACCTCGATCGACATCGCCGGCGCGAGCCCGGAGACGCTGGTGCGCGTCGAAGACGGCATCGCGACGGTCCGGCCGATCGCCGGCACCCGCCCGCGCGGCGCGACCGAAGCGGAGGACGAACAGCACGCGGCGGATCTGCTGGTCGATCCCAAGGAGCGCGCCGAGCACGTGATGCTCGTCGATCTCGGCCGCAACGATCTCGGCCGCATCTCCGAACCGGGGAGCGTGAAGCTCACCGAAGAGATGATCATCGAGCGGTACAGCCACGTCATGCACATGACCTCGAACGTCATCGGCCGCGTGGCCGATGGCCGCGACGCGCTCGACGTCCTGCGCGCGACGTTCCCCGCCGGCACGCTGAGTGGCGCGCCGAAAGTCCGCGCGATGCAGATCATCGAAGCCCTCGAACCGGTCCGCCGCGGCATCTACGGCGGCGCGGTCGGCTACCTCGGCTTCGACGGCAACGCCGACCTCGCGATCGCGATCCGGACCGTGGTCGCGAAGGGTGGCCGGCTCACACTGCAAGCGGGCGCAGGCATCGTGGAAGCGAGCGACCCCGCGAAAGAGTACGAAGAGACGCTCCACAAAGCGCACGCGGCGCTGGTGGCGATCGAAGCGGCGCGGGCGAGCCGGCCCCGGTAGGCGGCGGGCTCGGGACTGTCGCTGTCGCTGTCGCTGATTCTGTCGCTGTCGCTGGTTCTGTCGCTGTCGCTGTCGCTGTCGCTGTCGCTGTCGCTGTCGCTGTCGCTGTCGCTGTCGCTGTCGCTGTCGCTGATTCTGTCGCTGATTCTGTCGCTGATTCTGTCGCTGATTCTGTCGCTGATTCTGTCGCTGATTCTGTCGCTGATTCTGTCGCTGATTCTGTCGCTGTCGCTGATTCTGTCGCTGTCGCTGTCGCTGATTCTGTCGTCGGCATCGGCATCGGCATCGGCATCGGCATCGGATTCGGCATCGGATTCGGATTCGGATTCGGCATCGGCATCGGCATCGGCATCGGCATCGGCATCGGCATCGGCATCGGCATCGGCCGACCCGGGTTCAGGGCAAGGGCAGGGGCAAGGGCAGGGGCAAGGGGGCCCTTCGGGCCTTCAGAACCAGCCGAGGGAGAACTGAAGGCCGATGTCCACCACGTTGCCTCCGTAACTGTACGCGCCGAGCACGGTGGTTGGGTCGGCGCGTTGCACGTGGGTCGTCGTCATGTGGTGGATGCGGACGTAGAGATCGATGCTGCCGTTGGCGCCGCGCACGTACGGGTTCGCTGGTTCGCCTTCGAACTCGTGGGGGCGGTCGCCGAAGAAGTAGCCGCCGCCGAGTGAGATGGAGTGCACGTTCGCGTCGAGCAGGTTCGCGATCTGGGTGTCGTTCGGTGCGCCCGAGGGGGGCGGCAAGATGGAGGGACGGAACGCGTAGCCGGCCCGGAACGCGACGTGGCCGTCGCGGATGCGGTACTCGGCGCCGAGTTTCGGCACCCAGATGTCTTTGAAACCCTGGTTCTCGCGCGGTGGGTAGCGCAGCGACGCGCTGACTCCGTCGTCGCCGATCGGCGACATGATCAAGAACGGGCCGGGGTGCGCGGACCAGTCGTGCCAAGTGAGGTCGAACGCGACGGTCAAGGTCTTCACCGGGTCCCAGGCCGCCCCGATGGCGAAGGATTGAGGCGAGTACCAAGCGGCGGACTCGAGCAAGATCTCGACGTCGAGGAAGACGCCCGCGACTTCGATCTCGGCGTCGATGGGCGCGTCCAGATCGTGAAAGAGCGCGCTCCGGTACGTCGCGGCGAAGTGCAGCCCCGGAACCGGCTCCGCGTGTGCGCTTACGATCAGACTCGCCGCGAGGCCGAGGTCCCAGTGCAGCGACGCGGAGACGTCCGAGTCGTCGACCACCGGAATGCCGACGTCGACGACGAGGTTGCTGCGCACGAGGATGCTCACGCCGAGCCCGAGGCTGAACTCCGGCACGATGCGCAGCCCGAGGCCGAGACCGATGGTCAGCTGCTCGAGTGCTTCGCCGTACAAGGCGAACTGCGGCTTCTCGTTCAGGGTGGTCTGGTCGAGCGTCATCGGGTTCTGCAGCCCGAGCCCGAAGATGAGACCGAAGCTGAAGTTGTACGGCAGCAGGTTGCAGAAACCGGCGGTGAGGCGGGTCTGGTCGCGCAGCTCTTCGGGCTCCGGATCGCCCGGCTGGGTGTCGCGCGTCTCGAGCTCGTAGTGGGTGTGGCGCACGTCGATGCTCAGCCCGCTGTTCTCGCAGTACGCGAGGTTGGCGGGCGCGTAGTAGGTCGCGCCGAAGTCCGTCGCGAGCGCGGTGCCGGCGCCACCCATGGCGTTGGTGCGTGCGCCGATGCCTTGCACGTCTTCCGGCGTGTTGGCAGCAGCCAGCGAAGGCACGCCGAACAGACAAACGAGGAGACACGCGAGCCGGCGCGCGGTGAAGGAGCGGTACATGCGCATCGTCTTGGTGGGTGGGTCTAGTCGCCGGCCCGGGCGGCGGGTCCGTCGCGTCGCTGGCCGATGAGGGCCCAGATGGCCCCCATGCCGGTCTCCGCGTCCTGCAGGAAGTCGACGATGCCGCCGAGGGTCTCTTCCGCGTCTTCCAGGGAGAGCCGGAGGTCCGGATCGACGGTGCACATGGGTCCCGCGTCGACCGGGGTCACGTCGGTCACGGAGCCCGCGATGTCGCTGTAGCTCTCGATGGGGGTCTCCGCCTGCGCCGGGTTCTCTTCGGTCCAGTCGTAGGGGGTGAGGAAGTTCTCCGCGATGCCGAGCATCACGCGGTCTTCGTCGCTCTGGAGCAGCCGGTCCATCGACGCGAGCAGCTCCCCGCCGTCTTCGGTGCGCTGCCGCGCCACGTCTCCCAGCCAGCGCAGGAGCGGGCCGAACTGATCAGTGTCGACGTTGCTTCCCGCGGCACCGCCGATGACCTGGAGCAGCGGTCCGTAGAGTTCGTGGTCCGGGGCGGCCGGACGGGGGGTGATCATCTCGACGATCCAGTCTTCGGCGACCTGTCCGTCGGATGATCGCTCCAGCCGGTCCGCGATGCGTACGAGGGTCGCGAGCTCACGACCCGTCACGAGGGACACCGCGCCATCCTGCGCTTCGCCGACCCAGCACGCGTAGCGCGCGGGCGGTTGGTCGAGCACCCGATCGGCGACGTCGAGCAGCTCCGCGCCGAGCGGCAGGAGGTTCCGGTTCGCGAGCACTTCGCGCCCGCCTTCGGTGGTGGTCTCGGTCAGTCCGCTCGTGACGTAGTCGAGCAGGCGGTCGAACTCGTCGCGCGCGCGGCCGGTCCGCAGCCGGTCGGTGATGTCGCGCACCGGCAAGAGCAGCTCGCGGCCGAGCGACGTCTCCGCCACCGGACCGCCACGGGTCTGCACGGTGCCTTCTTCGACGGCGAGCGAGATCGCATCGACCAACGCGTCGGCCATGGTGCCGTCGCCGCCGACGTCGCCACGCGCCGGGATCGTCTGCATGCGATCGAGCAGCTGCCAGAGCACGTCGGGGGCGTCGCTCTCGAGCAAGTCCGAGAGCGGCGGCAACGCGCGCCGCACGATGCTGTTGGTGCCCGGGTCGCCGTCTTCGTCGAGCCGCAGGTCTTCGGCCACGAAGGTCAGGATCTCGATCAAGAGATCGAGCTGGCCGCGTTCCTTGAAGATCTTCGCGACGGGCAAGAGCCAGTCGAGTGCGCCGCTCTGGGCGAGGGCATCGAGCGACCGAAGCGCCGGCACGACGCGGTCTCCGTCGCAGCCGATGAGATCGAGCGCGCCGCCCACCAGGAAGTCGCTCGCACCGCCGCCGACGTCCATGACGCCGAGCAACACGTCGATGAGCGAGCAGACCTCGCTCGGGTCGCGATCGGCGAGCAGATCGAGCGCGACGTAGGCGACGGTCTTGCCGCCCGAGAAGGGCACCTCGCCGCAGTTCGCGATGTCGAGCAGTTCGATGACCTGCTCCAGCGCGGAGCGGTTGTCGACGGCGGTGCCGCCGCTCGTGTAGTAGCGCGGCCGGTCGTAGTCGACGGGCACACTCATCGCGAAGTCCGGCGCTTCTTCGGAACACGCCGGGTCTTTCGAGAGCTGCGCGTAGTCCACGATCCAGCCGATCTGCGTGCTGACCGGGTGCCGGCGTTCTTCGGCGCCGAGCTCGTGCACGACATCGAGCAAGAGGTGCCCGGTCGACTCTCCGTCCGCATCCGCTTCGAAGGTCCGGTCGAGGAGCGGAAGCACTGCGATCGCGGTCTCGATGAGGCTGCGGTCCGTGATGGAGAGCTCGCTCGCTTCGAACGCGGCGACCACTTTGCCGAGCTCCACCAGCAGCTCTTCGGCCAGCTCGGGTTCGTCCTGGAGCAGCTGGGCGAGCGTGCCGATGAGCCCTTTGGCGCGGGGGTCCCGAAGCATCTCCATCAAGACGAACACGGCGTCCGCGGCCGGGTTGTCTTCGTCGGGAAAGGTGACGCAGCCGATCGGGTCACCGTCCGCTTCGGCGGCGGTGCACGCGCGGGTGTCGCCGAGGACCGCTTCGGCCACCACGATGAAGTCGCGGTGCACGTCCGCGTCGAGCGCGCGGCGTCCCATCTGCAGCACGTGTCCGAGCGTGGTCTGTTTCACGTCGACGTACTCGTAGAGAAGCGTGCCGTCTGCGCGTACCGCGCGCCCTTCGTCGTCGTACCCATCGCCGCTTCCGAACGCGTCGCGTTCGATCCGCACGCCGGCCGCGTCGACGGGGTAGCCGCGTTCGTCGACGTCGGCGTTGCCGTCGCGGTCCGCGTCGACGAAGGGCGCGGAGATGCTGCCCAAGAGGCGCGGGTTGCCGTGGTCGTCCGCGCGCACGACCCAGGCGGGTGCGCCGTACTCGCGGACCGGGGTGTACCCCTCTTCGCGGAGCAGGGTGTCGGCCAGGCCTTCGACTTCGAGGTCGCCGCACGGGCCTTCTTCGCCGACGTTCTCCAGGTTGCGGGCTGCCAGCGCGAGGATCGCGCCGACCACGTCTTGGTCCGCGGTGATGGACTCACCGGCGAGCTCGGCGAGCGCGTGGATGCGGTCGGGGAGCATCGGATCCGCGAGCACCCGGCGCATCGCCTCCAGCGCGTGGCTGCCTTCGATCACGCTCCGGGTCTGGCTGATCTCCAGCGCGGAACGGAGGGTGGTGCGCTCCGGGTCCAGCTCGTCGTCGATCATCACCGCCATCGCTTCGGCGATCGCGTCGGTGAGTTCCGGCAAGCTGCCGTCGTCGACCACCGGCAGGAGCGTGCCGCCGAGCAGCTCGGGTAGATCGTCGACGATGTCTTCGCTGATGGTGTGGTCGAAGGTCCGCACGAAGCGGTCGCGGTCGAGCTCCAGGGTGCTGGCGTAATCGGGGCCGCAGGTCTCGGCCTGCGCGAGGTTGTCGTGCAGGATGATGTAGACCAGGCCACCCAGCGTGAGCCGGTCGCCTTCTTCGGTGGGATCGGCGAACTCGGGCCCGCCGCAGCCCACGGCGATTCCTACCGCCAGCACCATCAGCGTGCGCCACGCAGCGCTGCGCCTCGTCGTTCCCCTCATCACACCACTCCAACCCCAAGAAAGACGTCGGCCAAAGCACCACCCGAGGCCACGCAGGCCGGTCGGCCCACGTGAACTTGTTCTAGTCTGCACACCCGGACGTTTCAACCAGAGGGAGATTTTCTACGGCCGGTCTGGCACGCTTGGCCGGCGTTGGCGTGGCCACGCGACAGGGGGTGGGGTGGTCGAGAAGGCGGACGAAGTGCCGGTGCGGCGGGGGTTGCCCCTGCGTCCCACGCTGCTGACCGTGGTGGTGCTGCTCATCGTGCTGGTGGCCGGCGGGGTGGGGCTGCTCGCCTATTCGAGCTCGTCGCGGATCGTCGATCATCTCTGGCGGGGCTACTCGCAGCAGATCTCGAGCTCCGCGATGCAGCGCAGCCTTCGGTACTTCGAACCGGCGCCGCCCTATGTGGAGCTCACCCTCCGCGGGGCCCTGGAAGGCCGCTTGCGGCTGAACGACTCAGAGAACTTGCTGCGGCACTTTCACGCAGCCATCGATGCCAACCAAGAGTTCACCTGGGCGAGCTATGGCGCGGAGGACGGCAGCTACGTCGCGGTGCACCGGTTGCCGGACGGGGAGATCCGTGGCGCGTGGCGCACGCTCCGTCCACAGGTCAATGCCAATGACCTCAACCACACCGTGATGCGCGAACTGCGTCCGGTGGCGGGTCAGGGCTTCGCGCGACTCGGCACCCAGCCGGACTCGAACTACGACCCGCGCGAACGGCCTTGGTACCAGAACGCCACCGAAGAAGGCGGCTGGGTGGAGCCGTTCGTCTTCGCGACCGTCCGGCAGCCTGGCTTCATGTACGTGCGGCGCGTGGTCGGCCCGACTGGACCGAAGGGTGTGCTCGCGGTCGAGTACGAGATGAGCGGCCTCTCCGAGTTTCTTTCGACGTTGACCGTAGGCGACAACGGGCGGGTGTACATCGTCACCGCGGATGGTCTGGTCGTGGGCCACCCCGAAGGCGCAACGACCACGGAGGTCGATGGGGAGGTCACGATCGCGCGCGCCAGCGATCACCCCGACCCGATGCTGGCGCAGGCGTGGCAGGCCATCTCCGCGTCCGGCCACGATCAAGGCGAGATCCGGTTCGGCGACTACCTCGGCATGGTGGAGCGGTTCCCGGAGTCCAGTGGCATCGATTGGCGCGTCGTGGTGGTCGCGCCGGAGTCCGACTTCTTCGGGGAGGTGCACAAACAAGCGTGGCAGACCTTGCTCATCGCGCTCTTGGCGGCCCTGCTCGCCATCGTGCTCGGTGCGTTCTTCGCCACCCGCGTGAGTGGCGCGCTGCGCGTCATCGCGGACGAGCTCGTGCGCATCGGCCGGTTCGAGGTCGAAGACGGGGCGCTCGAAGAGACGGAGTCGTTCGTGCGCGAGGTGAACGACATGCGCGACACCACGTCCCGGATGAAACGGTCGCTGCGCTCGTTCGGCAAGTACGTGCCGAAGGCGCTTGTCCGGGAGCTCATCCTGACCGGCGAAGAAGCCGAACTCGGCGGTCGCATGGAAGAGCTCAGCGTGCTCTTCAGCGACATCGCTGGGTTCACCACCGTGGCCGAGGGATTGAAACCCGATGAGCTCGTCCAGGTGTTGGCGGAGTACCTCGACGTGATGAGCCACGCGGTGCGGTCGGAGGGCGGCACCGTCGACAAGTACATCGGCGACGCCATCATGGCGTTCTGGGGTGCGCCCCGAGACAACGCGGAACACGCGCTCGCGGCGTGTCGCGGTGCGCTCGCGATGAAGAAGGCGCTCGCGGAGCTGCAGAAGAAGTGGGCCAAAGAAGGGCTGCCGCGGCTCGATACCCGCATCGGGGTGAACACCGGCGAGATGCTGGTGGGCAACATCGGCGCACCGGACCGGCTCAACTACACGGTGATGGGCGATCCGGTGAACCTCGGCGCGCGGCTCGAAGCGCTGAACAAACACTACGGCACCGGCATCCTCATCGGCGACGAGACCGCGAAGAAGGTGGCCGAGCACATGGTGCTGCGCCCGCTCGAGTGGGTGGCGGTGAAGGGCAAAGACCACGCGGTGCTCATCCACGAACTCTGCGGGGCCGTGGGCGACGTGAGCGACGAGGAGCTGGCCGCGATCGAACGCTACGCCGCCGCGCTCGACGCCTACCGCGCTCGGAAGTTCGAAGACGCCGCGACCGGTTTCGAAGCCGCCGCCGCCGCGTACGAAGGCCTCGGCCGAGAGGACATGTCGTCTGCGCGGATGGCGGCGCGATGCCGTGCGTTCATGGCCGAAGCGCCGCCCGAAGACTGGGACGGCTCCACCTCGATGACCACGAAGTGATCGACTGGGACGCACTCGTCGAACAACTCGGGCTGCCCACCGACCAGGGGTCGAGCGAGGCAGGTCGGCTCTTGGCGATTGAGCTGTTGGGCGAGGAGGTCATCCTCTCCGCGACGCGTCACGCGGCCCGTGGGGGGCACGAGCCGGTGCGCAGTCTGCTCGTTCATCTTCGCCCGCGCGCCACGGTGGAGTTCTGTCTGCGGGAACTGCTCGCGGCCTCAGAGTTCGAGCCAGAACTGGTTTCGCTCCTCGCGGCGGTCGCGCAGGCGCGAGATCTGGATGTGGTGGATGCGCTGATGGCCGCCGGGCGCGATGTGGCGGCGGCTCGGGTGCTTCAGGGCATCGCGTATCAGGGCGGCCGCGAGGACGAGGTCGTGCGGTTGGTCGCTGCGTTGAGGGCGCGCGGCACAGCGCTGAACGCGCGGGACCGCGAACAGCTCATGCACCTACTCGATACGGCGGCTTCTGTGGTCGAGATGCCTTGAGTTGGGGACCCGTGCGCGACCCAGACCACGAACGAAGGGCACGGGCAAGGGCACGGGCACGGGCAAGGGCGAACCCGCCTACTCGGCGGGTTCGATTCCGATGGGGGCGGCGGTGGGGTTCGGGGTCTTGAAGTGCTTGCCGAAGCGCTTCGAGAGTTTGCCGGTGCCGTTGCGCATGTCTTCCACGATGAGGTAGCTCGCGGGCACGAGCACCAAGAGGATCACGGTCGCGAAGAGCACGCCGAAGCCGAGGGAGATCGCCATCGGCACCAGGAAGCGGGCCTGCACCGAGGGCTCGAGGATCATCGGCGCGAGGCCGAAGAACGTGGTGAGCGAGGTCAAGAGGATCGGCCGGAACCGTCGGGTGCCGCCATTGACCACCGCGTCCCACACCTTGGCGCCTTCGCGGCGGAAGCGGTTGATGGAGTCGATCAAGATCAGCGAGTCGTTCACGACGACACCACTGAGCGCGACGATGCCCATCATGCTGATCATGCTCAGCCCGTAGTCCATGAACACGTGTCCCCAGATGGCGCCGACCACGCCGAACGGGATCGCGCCGAGCATGATGATCAGCGGCTGCACGTAGCTGCGGAACACAACCGCGAGCAGGCCGAACATGATGATGAACGCGAACATCTGCCCGTACAGAAGCGACTGCATCGAGCGGGCTTGCTCCTTCTGCTCGCCGCCCATCTCGTAGGTCAGGCCCGGCACATCGGCGAGCAGCGCGGGCAGCTCGTTCTCGGTGAGGCTGCCGACGATCTGGTTCGCGTTGCCAACCCCCATCACGATGTCGGCCGTGACCGCGACCACGCGTCTTCCGTCGGTGCGTTTGATCGTCGTGTAGGCGCGGCCGCGACGAATGTGCGCGGCGTGCGCGAGCGGCATCTCGCCTCCGTCCGGCGTCTGCACGACGAGGTTCTCGATGTCGGCCATCGAGGTGCGTTCGGATTCCGGTCGGCGCACGTAGACCCGCAACTCTTCGCGTCCGCGTTGCTGGCGGACGGCTTCGCTGCCGAAGAAGGAGTCGCGGACCTGGCGGGCCAGGCCAGCTTCGGTGAGACCACGGGCGCGGCCCTCGTCGGTCAAAGTCAGGTCGAGCTGCTCTTTGCCGATGCTCACGCCGCTCTCGATGTCCCGCAGGCCTGGATACCCGCTGAGCTGCGCGGCCAACCGTTCGGCGGCGTTCTCCAGCACCTCGGGGTCGGGGTGGCTGAGCTGGATGTCGATCGGCGCGCCGCCACTCGCACCGATGGAGTAGCTGAAGGACATCGCTTCGGCGCCCGGGATCTCGCCGATGGTCTCGCGCCACTGTTCGGCGAACGCGGCGGTCTCGACTTCGCGTTGGTCGCTCTGCACGAGGAAGACGCGTGCGGTCGCGAGGTGGCTTCCGGAGCTGGCGCCGCCGCCCATCGGTCCGCTGTCCGCACCGCTCGCCGCGCCGACCTCGGAGAAGAGTCCGCGCAGGATGTCCTCGCCGCCGTGCTCGCCCAGCACTTCCTGGGCGGCGCTCACCATGCGCTGCTGGTGGCGCTGGGTCTCTTCGACCGAGGTGCCCACCGGCATGCGCAGGGTGGCGTTGATCACGTCGCCTTCGATCTTCGGCAGGAACGTGAACTGGAGTCGTCCGCTTGCGGGCAAGCCGCAGGTGCCGAGGGCGAGGGCGCAACACAGCGCGAAGGTCGCGTAGCGCCAGCGAAGGGCCATCTCCAGGACCGGCTGGTACGCCTTGCGGATGAAGACGCCGAGGCCCTTGTCGATGCGCAGTTTGCCGAGCAGCTCCATCGGCATGAGCAGCGGGGCGAGCAGCACCCGGAGGAACCACGGCATCTTGTGCGAAAGGTGCGCGGGGAGAATCAGCAAGGACTCGACCAGCGAGATCAAGAGCACCGCGATGACCACGAGCGGGATGTTGCGGAAGAACTTGCCGCTCACGCCCGGCACGAAGAGCATCGGCGCGAACGCGACGCAGGTGGTGGCGATCGAGAAACACACCGGGATGGCGACTTCGCGCACGCCCGCGAGCGCCGCGGGCAAGAGGCCCATGCCCTCGGATCGCTTTTGATAGATCGCCTCCCCGACCACGATCGCGTCGTCGACGACCATGCCTAAGGTCACGATGAACGCGAAGAGGCTGATCATGTTGATGGACACGTCCATCGTCGGCAGGAACAAGAGCGAGCCGGCGAAGCTGATCGGGATGCCGAGCGTGACCCAGAACGCCAGGCGCGGTTCGAGGAAGAGCCCGAGCACGAGCAACACCAGGATGAGGCCGACCTTCGCGTTGCGGCTGAGCAGGTCGATGCGGTCCGCGTAGACTTCGGACGAGTCGTTCCACGCGGCGGCCTGCATGCCGGGGGGCAGACGCCCGGGCAGCTCGTTCGCGATGTAGTCGTGGACCGCGGAGCTGACTTCGATCGGACCCTGGTCGCCCACCCGGTAGACGTCGATCATCACGGCGCGTTCGCCGTTGAAGTAGGACGCGCGGTCTTCTTCCCGGAAGCCGTCGGTGACGGTGGCGAAGTCGCCGAGCCTCAGTGAGCTTCCGTCTGCCCGGCTGCGAATCGCGATCGACTCGAGCTCGGCGGCGGTGTCGCGGCGTTCGGTGGTGCGAAGCAGTACTTCGCCGCTGCGGGTCTTGACGCCGCCGCCTGGGATCTCGACCGAGGCGGCGCGAATGGCTTGCGAGACACCGCCGAGCGTCAGCCGGTGGGCCCGCAGTTGTTCCTGCGAGACGTCCACCGAGATCTCGAGCGGACGGGTGCCGCTGATCTCCACGTAGGTGATGTCGTCTTTGGCCAGCAGGTCGAAGCGCACCTGGTCGGCAAGATCGTGCAGCACCGACTCGGCATTTTCGACGTCGCCGTAGAGCACCAAACTGATCGCCTGCCGGCGGTTGGTGGCCAGCGCGACCACCGGACGCTCCACGTCTTCGGGCAACGAGGTCACCCGGTCGATCGCACTCTTCACGTCGTTGAGCGCGCGGTCCTTGTCGGCGCCGAGCAAGAGCTCCACCGCGACGACGGCCATGCCTTCGCTCGCGGTGCCGCGCACCTCTTTGACACCGTCGAGTCCGCGGACCGCTTCTTCGACCGCGAGCACCACCCCCTGCTCCACTTCCTCGGGCGACGCGCCGGGGTAGGGGATGTTGATGAGCACCATCTCGATCTCGACCTCGGGGAAGACCTCTTGCTTCACCTGGGTGAGCATCATGACGAGGCCACCGATGAGGATGATCGCCATCAGCACGTTCGCTGCGACGCGGTTCGTGGTGAACCATCCGAGGATGCCGCCGGTGTCGAGCTTCTCTTCGACGTGTTCGCCGTCGCGGTAGGGCCCGTCGCCGATGCGGGCGGTTCCCTCCGGAGGCTTGGGCGGCTCCGTGCCCTCGGGAAGCACGTCCTGATCGCCGTCGGAGCTCACGGCGTCGCCTCGGCCGCGTCACCGGCACCGTCGGCGGCGGCGCGTTGGGGCGCCGCCTCGGCCACCCGCAGTGGAAGGCCGGCGACCGGCGTCGGCACCCGGCTGGTCACGATGCGCTCGCCGGCCCGAAGTCCGCTGCCTTCGCCGGAGGATGCGCGGACCAAGACGCTGTCCTCACGGCTCCACGCGACGTCGATCGGCCGGATCTCCAGCTTGGAATCCGAACCCATCACGAACACGCGGTTGCCGTCGCGGGTCGCGAAGCGCGGCACTTCGATGACGTCTTCCAGCACCCCGGCAGCGATCTCCACCTGCACGAACGAGCCGAGCAGCATCGGCAACGAGTCGTTGTCTTCCGCGAGCGCGAGCGGGTCTTCGATGGCGATGAGCACGCGCGCCATCGAGCCGATCGGGTCGACGTCGGGAAGCAGCCGCACCACCCGGCCAGCCCGCTGCACCCGCTGGCCTCCGATCATCTGCCAGACCACCGCGGGCGACCCTTCGCCGTCGCGGTCGGGGAATCGAATGTGCGCGAGCTGCGCGACCGGGACCGATACCCGGGCCCAGAACTCGTCGGTGCCGACCAGCGTCGCGACCTGGGAACTCGGCCCGATGAGCTGTCCGACGTCGACGTTCTCCATCATCACCATCGCGTTGAACGGCGCACGCAGGGTGGTGCGCTGAAGGTTCAAGCGCGCTTGCTGGATGGCGCTGCGGGCCGACCGGACCCCGACCTCCGCGGTCTCGACCTGCGGTTGCCGGAGCGCCAGCGCGCGGCCTTGTTCGCTCCCGCCTTCGGCGGCTTCGGGCGCGCCGAACGCTTGCCACTCGCGCTGCGCGACCACCTGCCGGCCTTGTTCGAGCTGGAGTTCGAGTTCGGCGCGGTTGACCTCGGCCCCGCGGGAGTCGACCGCCAAGCGGTAGTCGCGGCCGTCGACCCGGAGCATGGTCTCGCCTTGTGCGAACCGGCCGCCGGGCACCAGGTTCTCGCTCATCGATTGAACGCGCCCGCCGACTTCGGGGACGAGTACGACCTGGCGGGCCGGCAGGAGTTGGCCTTGCAGCGTGAGGGTCACGGTCTCTTGGGTGGCGTGCACCTCGACGACCTCCACCAGCAGCGCTTCGTCCTGTTGGGGGCGGCGCTCGGCTTCGGGTTTGGTCGCGATCATCAGCTTCATCAGACCGAAGCCGCCAGCGAGGATCACGACGGGCAGCACACCCTTGAGGATGGTCTTGGTGTTCACGATTCGGATCCTTCCGCCCCGTCGCGGAGCTCCGTGGGACGCGGGGCCTCGAGCGAGTCGGGCCAGTCGCCGCCCAACGCTCGGTGGAGCTGGATGCGGCGAGAGATGAGCTGGCGGCGGGCGAGTTGGGTGCTCAGCTCCACCCGGTGCTGGGCCTGAAGCGCGGTGAGCACCGGCAAGAAGTCGCTCAAGCCGCCGCGGTAGCGCTCGCGGGCACTCTCGAGGGTCTGTCCGGCGATCTCGAGTTGCTGCTCGAGCAGCTCGATGGTGCGGACCTGCTGCGCTTCCTGCACGATGGCGCCTTCGACCTCGAGCAGTGCAGAGAGCACCGTCTGGGAGAGCACTTCGACCTGTTGCTGGAGCGCGGCTTGCTGTTGCTCGACGGCCCCGCGTCCCGCGAACCCGTCAAACAGCGGCACGTTCAGGGTGGCGCCCGCGTTGAAGATGAACCCATGGGCGATGGTGGGCTCACCGGTCCCGAACATGCTGCCGCTCAGCTCGTTGCGCTGCCACGAGTAGCCGGGCGTCACATCGAGACGAATGGAGGGCAGGCGGCTCGCGATGGCCGAGCCGATGCGCCAGTCGCTCGCGCGCACCCGTTCTTGCGCGCTGCGCACATCGGGGCGTGCCCACACGACGTCGGCGGGCGCGCCGCGCGCCGGGGTGTCGCCGAGTTCGGGGAACTGGGCGATCTCGGCGACTTGCACATCCGAGGCGCGCCGGCCGAGCAAGAGCGAGAGCTGTTGGTGGGCGAGCTCGATCTCCGAGGTGACCGCGTCGACCTGCTGGAGCGAAGCGGCGGACTGGAGCCGCTGTTGGTGCACATCGACCGCCGAGGCGAGCCCTTGCTCGAAGCGGAGCCGCACGAGTTCGAGGAAGGTCTCGTCGGTCTCGTGCTGGGTGGTCAAGAGCGCCAGCCGGGCGCGGGCGTCGACCAGCGAGTACCAGGCCTCGCCGACCTGCGCGGAGGTCGAGATGGCGAGCGCTTGCACGTCGTAGCGGGTGGCCTCGACTTCGACGTTGGCCGCCTCGGCGTTGCCCCGCCAGCGACCGAAGAGATCGACCTCGTAGGTGACCGGCAACGACGCGCTCAGGTTGACGCTCTCGGTGGTTGCGAACGCCGAGATGTTGCGCCCGTAGCTTGCGCGTCCCTGGGCCGCGACGGTGGGGTAGCGGGCGGCAGCGGCTTGCGTCGCGAGCGCTTGCGCCTGTTGAATCGCTACCCAACGGGCGCGGAGCGAGAGGTTGCTCTGGAGCGCCTCGGTGATCAGCCGATGCAGTTCGGGATCCTCGTAGCGGAGCCACCAACGGGAATCGGCGGTCTCTTCGCTGGCTTGCGCACCAGGGATCTCGGCGCCGCCAAACGTGGGCGGCAGATCGAGCACGGGCTCGGGTTCTTCGACGCGGCTGTGGGGAAGGCAACCGAGCGACGCGGCGAGCAGCAGCGCGATGGGGGAGAAGGAAGGGAGTTTCATCGGTCGTCTTGGGGCGAGGGCGCGAACGCGCGGCGGAAGACGTCTTCGTGGAGACGCTCCAGTGCTTCGAGGTCGACGGGATGGCCGATGCGTTTGGCCATCGCGGTGGGGGAACGTTCGAAGAGCGCCACCCCGACGGTGGTCGCCCAGAAATGCATGCCGTGGGGGAGGGCGGGCAGGTCGGTTCGGATGGAGCCGTCCTCTTTGCCCTGCTCGATCGCGTCGATGATCGCCCCGCGCACCGAGGCGATGCGCTCGCGGTACGCCTGGAACTCGGGGCTCTGATCGTCGATGTCGAGCTCGAGCATCCACTCCACCATCAACCGAAACGCGTGCGGAAGACTCCGCAGATGCGCGCGGATCAAACGCTGAATCGTCAGCAGCCGCTCCAGCCCGTTCTCAGACTGCGCGGCTTCCTCGAGCATGGGTCCGATGCTGGCCATGGTGCGCAGGGCGACGCCCGCGAGCAGCGCGTCCCGGCCGCTGAAGTAGAGGTAGAGCGTGCCCTTGCTGAGCTCGGCCTTGCGGGCGACGTCGTCCATCTTGAGCCCGTGCACCCCCGAGGCCTTCATGACCTCCTGGGCCGCATCGAGGATGGCTTCTCGACGGGCGATTTTTTCGCGTTCTCGGCGGGTTAGCGTCGTGGCTGTACTTGAAGTCATATTGTGACCGGTCTTCCAATGACCGGAAGTCAGAGTCTGACCCGAAGTCTGAGTTCAGCCAAGCCACCTGTCGAGGGGTTTGTGCTGCGTCGCGCCTCCGCGGCCTCCGTTACCAAGGAACATCAACGATTTTTCAGGACGGCTTCACACTTCTTCATGTTGGCGCACGCACTTCCTCCACATGGCGACCCCAGGCTGGTTCTCACATGGAGGTTCACCAATGTTCGGATTTTTGATTGGCGCTTTGAGTCTGTACGGGCTCGTCAAGGTGCTGCGACATGGACGCTGCGGCCATCGAGGCTTTCGTGGCGGACGACACCGGGGCCGTCACGGCGGTCCTGGCCACAAGCTGAGGTTCTTGTTCGAGCGACTCGACACGAGCCCCGGCCAAGAGAAGGCGATTCGCCAAGCGGTGCGCGATGTGATGGACGAGTTCCAGAACTTCGGCGGATCGTTCGGCGAGGCGAAGGGCACTGCCCGCGACGTGCTGACCGGTGAAGTGTTCGACGAAGGGCCGATCGACGCGCTCTTCGAAGACCAGGACGCGCGGCTGGCGCGGCTGCGCGTGTCTCTGAAGGAGGGACTGCGCACCGTGCACGAGTCGCTCGACGACGAACAACGTTCGGAGCTGGGACGGCTGTTGCGCCGTTTCGGTGGCCGATGGGGCGGCGACTCCGGCGGACACCACGTGTTCATGGGGCCGTACCGATGAATGTCTGGAAGCGGCGCGCGCTCATCGCATTCTTCTCCGTCGGAACCGTGGGCGGCTTCGCCTCCGGCTTCGCGCATGTGCGGCACGGCTGCCACCACGAGCGGCGTGCCCGCTTCGAACAGCACGTGGCGAACGTCTGTCTGCAAGCGGCTGCGCGGCTCGAACAGCAGCAGGTTGCCACGGCGCCCACACCGGTGGTCCGGGTGACCACTGCCGAAGAAGCCGAGCCCGGCTGTCGACCGGATCGTCGCCGACGTCATCGCCACCCCCGACGTGGACACCCGCCGCGTCAACCGCCGCCCGGCGCGGACCAAGCGCATGGCGTGCAGCCTGGTGTGCAGGGTGGTGCACAGGCTGTCCGACCGGGTGTTCGACAGGACGCACCGCCCGTCGCGGCGCACCGCGCGGGCATGCCAAGGATCGAGTAGAAGGGAGCATGGCCACGCGCGTGCTGCTCATCGACGATGACCAGCGGCTCTTCGAGCTGCTCGAGCGTTTTCTCCGTCCGCACGGGGTGGCGCTCGAGCACGCGTCGAGTGGCGAAGCCGGCCTCGCCAACCTGCGCGAGGACGCGTTCGACGCCGTGTTGCTCGATGTGATGATGCCCGGCATCGACGGGCTGGAGGTCCTGCGCCGCATGCGCGCGGACACCTCCATTCCGGTGATCATGCTGACCGCTCGTGGCGACGAAACCGATCGGGTGGTGGGCCTGGAGCTCGGCGCGGACGACTACGTGCCAAAACCCTTCAGCCCACGGGAACTCTTGGCGCGGCTGCGCGCCGTGCTCCGGCGCATGCGACCGGAGCTCAGCGAAGAGCGGCTGAGCAGCAGCGGGGTCGAGGTGGAAGTGGGCGCGCGCCGTGCGCGGGTCGAAGGCAGCGACATCGAGCTGACCGGGCTCGAGTTCGACCTGCTGGTCGCATTGATGCGGCGGGCCGGTCGCGTGGTGCCGCGGGCCGCGCTCTTGCGCGCGGCCGGACGCGACGAAGTCGTGGGCGAGCGCACCGTCGACGTGCACGTGTCCAAGCTGCGTCGGAAGATCGGCAAGACCCGCATCCGCACCGTGCGCGGCATCGGCTACGTGATCGGAAGCGACTGATGCGCGGACACGGACACGGACACGGCCCCCGCGGTCCGCACCGGCGGCGCGGCTGGCGGCGGTGGCGCAAACACCGCCACACGCTGCGGCGACGCTTGTTTCTCTGGTTCGTGCTCGCGATCTCGGCGACCGGATGCACGGTCGGGCTCGTGATGCAGATCAGCGGGGGCAAACGCTGGGAGGAATCGCTTCAGCGATTGCAGTCGTTCGCGGCCGGGCGCTTCGAGCAGGTGTGGGACGACGTCGAAGCCCGGGAAGAACTCGCCGACGCGGTGGCGCGCGACCTCGACGTGAACCTGACCTTGCTGGACGTGGACGGCCGCGTCCTCCGACGCGGCCAGACCTGCCGCGCGCCCCACCGCGTGGTGGTGCCGGGACGCGGTTCGGTGGTCGCGTGCCTGCGCGGCCCTGGTCCGCCGCACGGCCCGGTGTTTCTCGCGCTGGGTCTCGCGGTGTTCGTCTTGATGGGGCTCAGCGGGGTGCTCGCGGCCCGGCTCGGCCGGCCGCTCCGCGAAGTGGCGCGGGTCGCCAAGAAGATTGGCGAAGGGGATCTCGAGGCCCGGGTCTCGCACCGCTACCACGGCGAGGAAGGGCTGCTGGCCACGACGGTGAACGAGATGGCGGCGCGCATCGGTCGACAACTCGCGGAGCAGCGCGAGTTGCTCGCCGCGGTCTCCCACGAGATGCGCACCCCGCTCGGTCACATTCGGCTCTTGCTGGAGCTCGCGCGCGAAGGCGACGAGAACGCGATCGAAGAACTCGAGCGGGAGGTCGCGGAGATGGACGACCTGGTCGGCGAGTTGCTCGTGCGCTCCCGACTCGACTTCCAGGACGTCGACCGCCGGCCGCTCGATGCGGTCGAGTTGGCGCGCCGCGCGCTGGAACGGCAAGGCCTCGACGCTGGGCTGCTGCAGGTCGATGGCGACGCCCAGGTGGTTGGCGACGCGACCCTGCTCGCCCGCGCACTGGCGAACCTCATCGACAACGCGGAACGCCACGGGGGTGGCCTCGTCTCCCTCGAAGTCGTCGTGGATGGTGCGGTCACCGCGTTCGAGCTGCGCGACGGCGGACCGGGCTTCGACTTGGAACTCGCGGCGCCGTTCAGCCGGGGGGACCACGACGGGCACGGAGAGACCGGCCTCGGGCTGGGGCTCTCGCTCGTCCGGCGCATCGCGCTCGCCCACGGCGGCGACCTCGAAGTACAGGCGGAGCCGGACGGCTGCACGGTCCGTTTGAGCGTGGCGGCCGGCGAGGTCGCGGCGGATCCCACCGATCCCATCGTCTGACCCGTTTCTGGCGGGGCGTCCGCTTGAACAACCGCGTTCAATTGGCCACAACCGCAGCGATGACTCGATACGTGGTGTGGGGTGGGGCGCTTCTGGCGTGCCTGGGGTTCGGACACTCGACGGCATCGGCGCAAGCCGCCCAGCCGCGTTGCTTCGGCGGTGAGGCCGTCGCGAGCGCGCCGGTGGTGCTGGGCGACCGCATCCAGCTGGATGTGGACTGCGAGTACTCCCGGGATCCAGACGAAGGATTCCGCACCCTTCGAGACCGAGGCTCGATCACGAGCCTGCTCGCGGGACTCGGCTGGAATCCCGGCGACCAGACCACGGTCTACGGCCGCCGGCGCGACCTGCCGGCCGAAGTGTCGTCGGTGTTCCTGCACCACTGCACGGACTACCTGCTCCAAGCGGGCGGCGCGTTCTCGGTCGCGCCCGCCGCGACGCCGGGCGCGCTCGACGTGCGCCGCCGCGCCGCTTCGTGTGGCGCGGCTTCCGTCGCGCTTCAGTTCACCTGCCGCAACAGCCGAGAGGGGCTGACCGCGCAGCTCGCCCCTGGCGCCGACACGGTCTCGCTTCCGGTCTGTCAGGCGGGCTGGGATGTCCAGGCGAGCGCCGCGGGGCAGCCGCCGTACGCGCTCGGTCGCGTGGCACCGGGCGGCGAGACGCCGCTGCAGGCCGCGATGCGCGCCGAGAACACCACGCTCCTCCGACCGTCGTGGGATGGCGAGCGCGGCTTCCGGTTCGTGCCGGCCGGCGACGACGACGTGTGGGCCGAACTCCGCACCGCCCTCGCGGCCGGTGCGGTTCGGGTGGTGCGCAAACGAGGCGCCACCCCGCGGACCGCATGCGACGACGAGACCGCCGAGGAGATCCCGCTGGTCGTGACCGCCGGTGGCGTCGCGTTCGACGAAGGTTGGCTCGCCGGGCGGATGAACGAACAGTACGGCGAGAACGGGACACGCTTCGCGCCCACGCTCGGATGGCTCCAGGCGCTCGCCAACGAGTCGCACCTGTGCATGAACGCGAGCTACGGCGCCCGGGGTGGCGCGTCGCAGGGCGGCGCCGAACCTCAGCGCGGCGCCCAGACCCACATCGGACGGAGCTTTCCTGAGGTCGCGGCGGTCGCCTCGATCGGCGAACGGTTCGCGACAGCGGAGGTCTGCCTCACCCACCGCCGTGTCGACGTGACCCCAAGCGGCCAGGTGCCCCGCACCGACCGCGATCACGACGTGGAGTGTGCGCCTGCGCCGGAGACGCCGCTCTTCGTCGGGCTCACTGGCTCGTCGCTGCGCATCCCCGATGGCACCGTGATCTGCTCCGGTCGAGAGACCGTCGAAGCCGGCCCGCTCACGCGCGGCTTCTACGACGTGCGCGTCGCGACCCAGGGGGCGTGCGCCGCACCGGCGACGGTGTCGCTCGGGCGGGTGGGCATCGTGGACGCTGGCGTCGACTGGATCCCGCGCGGCGTGCAGCGTCACTCGAACGGCGCCGACGCCGGCGACATCCCCGGCTGGCAGGGCGTGCAGGTCGACGACCCGAACACGTTCGCCCGCAGCCGTCGCAACGACGCGCTCACCTTCGAACTCGCCACCCCGGAAGGCTTCGCGGCGGCTTGGAACCACCCGAGCACCGGCGCTCCGACCTTGCTCAGCCGCGCGACGCCCTACGTCGGTGCATCGGCCGGCCCAGGCCACTCGCCGCTGCCCGCCATGTACACGATGATCACCGCCGACCCCGAGTGTCCGCTTTCCGGCGAACCGACCCTGCGCGGCGCTGGCGAGTCCGGACCCGATGAGGTCGTGCACGTGCACCTCATCTCCGACGACGGCCGCGGCAAACGCTGCCTCGCGCGCGCCGCGTTCAAGTCGTGGGACCCACGGGTCGTCGGCAACGTGGGCAACTCGGACCGGCGCCAGCTGCGCATCGGCTTCCTCGGACACGCGAGCCTCGGGGTGTTCTTCAGCAAACCGTCGCCGGCTGCGATCGGCATCGCGCTTCCGATTTTCTACACGGACCTGCATCTCAACGCTGGGTTCGTCTTCGAACTCTCCGTGCCGGTGACGGCGTCCATCGCCTGGGAAGACGGCCGCGCCAGCCGCGTCAGCCCGGCACTGATGGCGTCGATGAGCTGGGGCTGGCCGGAGATCGCACCGCGGCTCATCACCGCGGGCTTCGCGATCCACGTGCCCTGGCCGCACCCCGACGACGAGGTCTACAGCTTCTTCGTCGGCGTCGACATCACGTCCTTGATCGAGCTGCTCGGAGGCCGATGATGGGCCTGCGCAGTTTCACGCACCGTTCTACGCACGGAGGGGCATCGCTCCCCGCGCTCTCTCTGGTCGCGCTGCTCGCGGTGCCTTGCGCCGGCACCACCGCGCCCGCCGGCGACGGCGCCAGCACCACCGCGATCGAAGTCGCCTCGGTTCCCTCGGACCCGGCGCCGGTCGCCCGCATGCGCGCCCTCGACCAGCGGTGTCGCAGCGCCATCCCCGCGACGACGTTTCAGCAAGCCGCCGAAGCGCTCAGCCAGGTGCGCGCCGCGATTGGCCGGCTCTGTTCAATCGAGCTCGTCGGCGACACGCCGCTTCAGTGGCGGGTCAGCTGTGGCGCCGACGACTTCTTCGCCTCCGGCCGCCACGAGTTCGGCAGCCCCACCGCCTGCGAAGGCGGCACCAACGCGTTCGAGTGTCTCGGCCATGGCTTGCGTTCGATGGCCTCCCACCTCGACTCGATCGACGTCGCGGTGGTGGGACACGTCGACCTCGAACCGCCGGTCAACCAGCGCCTCGACTGCCGCGATCTGCGCGACGGCTGGGCCGAGTCGCCGTGGCCCCGCGTGGTCCGCAACCGCGACCGCGCCAACGAACGGCTCGCTTGGTGCCGCGCCGCGCGCGCCGCCGACTCCGTCCGCACCGGCCTCGGTGGAGCGGGCACGATCCGAGTCGCTTCGGTCGGCCTCGCGAGCCAGTGGCTGAGCACCCGCATGAACCCGACCGCCGAAGGCGCGACCTGCCCCGCGCCAACGACCGAAGCCGACGTGCCCGCGGACGGTCGCTGCCAGAGCGCACGCCGCGTCGATCTTCTGGTCCGGCTCGCCGCGGAACCGAGCGCTGCCACCACCGCGTGCACCCGGCAAGGCGACACCCCGGCGGACGTCTTGTACTGCCTCGAAGAGTGCGCCGCACGCCCGAACGCGAGCCAGTCCGGCCTCAGCAACCCGCCTGCGTTCCTCGGTGGCAACGCGACCTCCGTGCAACCGAGGCCCGGCATCTTCGTGACTCGGACCGCCGGTTCGCCCGCGGTCGAGTTGGACGCCGTACTGCGCCGCCTTCAGCTCTGAGCGGCGCGGCGCGCGGTGGGTGGGACAGGGATCGAACCTGCGACCAGCGCCGTGTAAAGGCGCCGCTCTACCGCTGAGCTACCCACCCAGGGAAGCAAGCGGGGGCGAGCTTAGCGGAGCGTCTGAGACCGTCAATCGCGCGAAGCCGAGGCCGAAGCCGATGCCGATTCGCCGAAGCCGAAGCCGAAGCCGAAGCCGAAGCCGAAGCCGAAGCCGAAGCCGAAGCCGATGCCGATGCCGAAGCCGATGCCGGAGCCGAAGCCGACGCCGAAGCCGAAGCTGATACTCGACGCGGCGAAGCCGAGCGAAGCGAGCAAGCCGTGTCACCGGGACGGGGTTTGGGGGCTGTGCCCCAAGAATGTCGCCGACACGACGGAAGCCGACACGGGCCGAAGTCCGTGCCCGTGTCGAGTGTTACTGCTGGGCGCCGGGGGCGTCGGCGGTCGGCTCGGGGACGTCGGCTGCGGTCTCGGTGGCGGGTTCGATGAGCTTGCCCTGGCGGTACTCGATCGGGAGGGTGCGGTTCTGACCGAAGAGCTCGTCCGGATCGCTCAGTACGAGCGCTTCGGCGAGGACCTGGTCCATGTGTTCGACGAGCACGACGCGGGTGGTCTTGAGCACGCGCTTCGGGATCTCGCGGAGATCCTTGCGGTTGTCGATCGGCACGAGAACGGTGTCGATGCCGGCGCGGTGCGCGGCGAGCATCTTCTCTTTGAGGCCGCCGATCGGCATGACCCGGCCGCGCAGCGTGATCTCACCGGTCATCGCGACGTTCTTGCGCACGGGGATCTTGAGCAGCGCGCTCGCGATGGTGGTCGCCATCGTGATGCCGGCGCTCGGTCCGTCCTTCGACTCGTAGCCCGGGAAGTGCACGTGCACGTCGCAGGTCTCGTGGAAGGTCTCGTCGAGCCCCAAGGCCTTGTGGCGCGAGCGGATGTAGCTCATCGCCGCCTGCGCGGACTCCGTCATGCCCTTGCTGAGCTGGCCCGTGATCACGAGCTTGCCCTTGCCCGGCACGATGGCCGCTTCGCAGTCGAGAATGCATCCACCGAAGACGGTGTACGCGAGGCCGTGCACGAGGCCGACTTCGTCCGCTTCGTTCGCCTTGTTCGGTTGGAACTTCGGCACGCCGAGGAACTCAGGGATCGTGCGCGCGGCGATGCGGTACTTCTTGTCTTTGCCTTCGGTCAGCACCCGGCGCGCGATCTTGCGGCACACGCTGCCCACTTCGCGTTCGAGGTTTCGAACGCCGCTCTCGCGGGTGTAGTGGTGGATGATCGTGCGGACCGCGTTCTCGGTGATCTCGACGTCGACGTCTTCGAGGCCCGCGGCTTCGATCTGACGCGGCACGAGGTACTTCACCGCGATGTTGAGCTTCTCGAACTCGGTGTACCCACTGAGTTCGAGGATCTCCATGCGGTCCCGGAGCGGGAGCGGGATGCCCGAGAGCGCGTTGGCCGTCGTGATGAACATGACGTCCGACAGGTCGTAGTCCAGGTCGAGGTAGTGGTCGTTGAAGTTGCTGTTCTGCTCGGGGTCGAGCACTTCGAGCAGCGCCGCCGCGGGGTCGCCACGGAAGTCCGACGACATCTTGTCGATCTCGTCGAGTAGGAAGACCGGGTTGTTCGTGCCGCACTTGCGGAGCGACTGGACGAGGCGGCCGGGGAGGGCGCCGATGTACGTGCGGCGGTGGCCGCGGATCTCCGCTTCGTCGCGCACGCCGCCGAGGCTGAGCCGGACGAAGTCGCGGCCGGTGGCCCGCGCGATGCTGCGCGCGAGTGAGGTCTTGCCGACGCCAGGCGGTCCGACGAGGCAGAGCACCGGGCCCTTGAGCTTCTTCACGAGCGCCTGCACCGCGAGATACTCGAGGATGCGCTCTTTGGGTTTGCGCAGGCCGTAGTGATCCTCGTCGAGAATCTGCTCGGCTTTGTCGATGTCGTAGTTCTCTTCGCTCATGTCGAACCACGGCAAAGACAGAACCCAGTCGATGTAGTTGCGGACGACGGTCGCCTCCGCACTCATCGGCTGCATCATCTTGAGCTTCTTGAGCTCCTTCTTGACCTTGGTGAGCGCTTCTTTGGAGAGCTTCTTGGTCTTGAGCTTCTCCTCGATCTCTTGGATCTCCGTCTTGAACTCGTCCTTCTCGCCGAGTTCCTTCTGGATCGCCTGCATCTGCTCGTTGAGGTAGTACTCCTTCTGCGACTTCTCCATTTGCTTCTTCACGCGCGAACGGATCTTCTTCTCCACTTGGAGAATCTCGATCTCGCCGTTCATGAGTTCGAAGAGTCGTTCGAGGCGTTTGGCAGGGTCGGTCGTCTCGAGGATTTCCTGTCGGTCGTCGAGTTTGATGCTCGTCAGTTGCACGACGATGGTGTCGGCGAGGCGGGACGGATCCTCGATGGTCTGGACCGTGTTCAGCATCTCGGGCGCGATGCGCTTGTTGAGCTTCACGTAGGTCTCGAAGGCGGTCTGCACGCTGCGCATGAGCGCTTCGACCTCGACCGAGGTGGTCGGGTCGTCTTCGATCGGCTCCACATCGCAGAGGAAGAACTCCTCGTTCGGGATGAACCGCTGAATGCGCGCACGCTGCTTGCCTTCGACGAGCACCTTCACGGTGCCGTCGGGGAGGCGGAGCAACTGAATGATGGTGCCGACGGTGCCGACGGTGAAGATGTCGTCCGGCGTCGGGTCGTTGGTCTTCGCCTTCTTCTGGGCGGCGAGGAGAATGCGCTTCTCGTGGCTCATCGCCTCTTCGAGGGCGTTGATCGACTTTTCGCGTCCGACGAAGAGCGGCACGACCATGTGCGGGAACACGATGATGTCCCGCAGTGGCAGGAGGGGGACCATCGCGGCCTTGCCCCCATCGCTCTTCTTGCTGTCGTCGTCGTTCTTATGGAAGAACATCCAAGCTCCCGGCCCCGTGGCCACGTGTGTGTTGAACAGATGAAGTGGGTCGCAAGCAGGACGCCGACAAGAGGTGCCCATTCACCGAACTGGGTCGGTGGGGGAGGGCCGTCGGCGGGCGCTCAGGCGAGCTCCGCTTCCTTCTCGTAGACGATCAACGGCTTCTCGCCGCTGGTGATGACCTCTTCGCCGACGACCACTTCCTGAATGCCGGTTTGCGAGGGGATGTCGTACATGATGTCGAGCATCGCGTGCTCCATGATGGCCCGCAGGCCACGGGCGCCGGCGTTGCGCTTCAACGCTTCTCGCGCGACGGCCTCGAGCGCGGGTTTGGCGAACTTGAGCTTCACGTGGTCGAGCTCGAAGAGCTTCTGGTACTGCTTCACCAGGGCGTTCTTCGGCTTCGTGAGGATGTCGACCAGCGCTTCGGCGTTCAGCTCGTGCAGCGTCGCGATGACGGGCAGGCGGCCGATGAACTCCGGGATGAGGCCGGCCTTCAGGAGGTCCGGGGGCTGCACCTGCTCGAGCAGCTCGCCGAGCTTCTTGTCTTCGCGGCTTGTGATGTCCGCGCCGAAGCCGAGGGTCTTCTGACCGATGCGGCGTTCGATGATCTGATCGAGGCCGACGAACGCGCCGCCGCAGATGAAGAGGATGTTCGACGTGTCGATCTGCAGGAAGTCCTGCTGGGGGTGCTTGCGTCCACCCTTCGGCGGCACGTTCGCGACGGTGCCCTCGATGATCTTGAGCAGCGCCTGCTGCACGCCTTCGCCGCTGACGTCGCGGGTGATCGACGGGTTGTCGCCTTTGCGGGCGACCTTGTCGATCTCGTCGATGTAGACGATGCCCCGCTGCGCGCGCTCGACGTCGTGGTCGGCGTTGTTCAGCAGCTGGACGATGATGTTCTCGACGTCTTCACCGACGTAGCCGGCCTCGGTCAACGTCGTGGCGTCGGCGATGGCAAAGGGTACGTTCAGGATGCGGGCGAGCGTCTGCGCGAGGAGCGTCTTGCCGGAGCCGGTCGGGCCGAGCAGCAAGATGTTCGACTTCTGCAGCTCGACGTCGTCGCCGACTTTGGAGTCGATGCGCTTGTAGTGGTTGTGCACCGCGACCGACAGGACCTTCTTGGCCCGGTCTTGTCCGATGACGTACTCGTCGAGGATGGCCTTGATCTCGGCTGGCTTCGGGAGCGGTGCCCCGGCCTGCATCGAGTCGTCTCGATCCACCTCTTCAGCAATGATGTCGTTGCACAGTGCGATGCACTCATCGCAGATGTACACCGTGGGCCCTGCAATGAGCTTCTTCACTTCCTTCTGGGACTTGCCACAGAAGGAACACTGCAGGTTTCCATGACCTTCGTCGCGCCTTCGATCCACCGGATCTACCTAGTGCTTCTGGGGGGTTGCGTCGAGCCGGGAGAACCACCGAGGCCCCCCGACCGGTTTGGAGTGGGAGACTGCTCACGCCCAGCAGCCCCCGGAGCGGGAGAATAGCCAAGGGGTTCGGGGCCGCGCCAGTCCCTGGACGATCTTTCCGGGGCGGGGCGCCAGGCGGGGCTGGACGCGAAAACGCACGGGCTGCTCAGACGGGACAGGGCGGGCCGTGGGTGCTGGTGCTGGTGCTGGTGCTGGTGCTGGTGCTGGTGCCCTCGAAAGTCGACGCCGATCCCAAAGCAGTCGACGCCGAAGCCGACGCCGAAGCCGACGCCGAAGCCGACGCCGAAGCCGAAGCCGAAGCCGAAGCCGATGCCGAAGCCGAAGCCCACGCCGAAGCCGACGCCGAAGCCGAAGCCCACGCCGAGCCGAAGCCGACGCCGATGCCGAAGCCGATGCCGAAGCCGAAGCCGATGCCGAAGCCGAAGCCGATGCCGAAGCCGATGCCGATGCCCGACGCCGAAACCGAAACCGAAACCGAAACCGAAACCGAAACCGAAACCGACGCCGACGCCGATGCCGACGCAAGCCCGCCGAAGCCGACGCAGAACCTCAGCCTCCAGTCTGCGCCCCTCCTCGTGGAGGTGGGTGGCCCGATGGATGGTCCAGCGTAGCTGTCGGCGAGGCGGCGCCTCAAGGAGGCCTTCGGCCCGGCGGGATGCCCGCCGCTTCGCTGGCGCGCTTCGCGCTTGCTCGTCCTTGACCCGCCACCCCGCCGACAGCTGGGGGCGCTTCGCGCCCTCGGGCGAGTTCACGCTCGGCGCAACGACCGGGAGGTCAACATGCTGGTATTCGACAAGTCGCTCCTTCGTGCTCGTACGCGAGGTTCTGCCTCGCATTCGCGAGGCTTCGCTGAAGTCGCTGCGGCGGGCGGCACAGGCGGTGCCGCTTTTGATAGCGGAGTCTCGGAGTGCGAGGGGCGGACGGAACCCCGACGGGTTCTCCCGCGCGCTTGGCGAAGCGCGCGAGGTGAAGGCGGCTCTTCAAGTCGCGGGGGTGATGGGGTACGTGGACGTGGGGGAGGACGTCTACGACCTCGCGGACCACGTCTGCGCGATGTTGTTCAAGCTCAGTCGCGGGTAGCCTGGGCGGCGGAGCGTCCCGTGGGCGCTCCGCTACCCGCGTCCGCGAAGGCGCTACTTCGCAGAGGGGAAGGCGTGGGCTTTGCGGGGGGGGACGACTTCGTCGACCACGCCGTACTCGAGCGCTTCTTCGGCGGTGAGGTAGCGGTCGCGTTCGGTGTCCGCGGCGATGACCTCGGCGGTTTTGCCGGTGTGCTTCGCCATGATGTCGTTCATCCAGGAGCGCAGCTTGAGGATCTCGTTGGCGTGGATCTCGATGTCCGTCGCCTGGCCGCTGATGCCACCGAGGGGCTGGTGGATCATGATCTTGCTGTTGGGCAGCGCGCGGCGGAGGCCGGCCGAGCCGGAGGCGAGCAGCCATGCGCCCATCGAAGCGGCCTGTCCGAGGCAGACGGTGGCGACCGGGCAGCGCACGTACTGCATGGTGTCGTAGATCGCGAGACCGGCCGTGACCGAGCCGCCCGGGCTGTTGATGTAGAGCGTGATCTCCTTGTCGGGATCTTCGCTCTCGAGCACCAGCATCTGCGCGATGACGCCGTTGGCGACCTCGTCGTCGATCTCGCTGCCGAGGAAGATGATGCGGTCCTTCAGCAGGCGGCTGAAGAGGCCCCAGGTGCGCTCACCGCGGTGGGTCTGCTCTACGACGACGGGGACGTACATGCTCTACCTCTACCATTGATTGTCGGCTTCAACTCCGTTTTCACGGAGCCGGGGCCGGGTCAGTCGGACTTCTTCTTGGCGGCCTTCTTCGTGGCCTTCTTCGGGGCGGCTTTCTTGGCGGCCTTCTTGGGCGCGGCCTTCTTGGGCGCGGCCTTCTTGGGCGCGGCCTTCTTGGGCGCGGCTTTCTTGGCGGCGGCCTTCTTCTTGGGCGCGGCTTCCGCCGGTTCGGCGTCGTCGGCTTTCGCCTTGGCGGCCTTCGGCTTCTTGCTCGCAGCCTTCTTCGGCTTGTCCTCGGACTTCGCCTCGGCCGCGTCGCCCTCCGGCAGCGCGTCCACGAACTCCGCCTTCTCCTTGAGGAACGCGAAGATGCGGTCTTCCATGATCGTCTGCTCGAGCCGATCGCGCTTCTCGCCCGCATACTCGACCTTCACCTTGGCGATGTGTTTGCCGGTCGACTCTGCGATCTCGGCGAACTTCGCGGCGACGTCTTCTTCGCTGACTTCGATCTTCTCTTGGCGCGCGAGCGCGCTCAGGACGAGGCCGGCGCGGACACGCTTCTCGGCGCGGCCGTCGAGCTCGGAGAAGTCGCCGAGCTGCTGACCCGTCATCTGCGCGAACTGCACCATCTGCATCAGCATCTGCTGCTTCTGCTCTTTGACCATGGTCGGCGGGACAGGGATGTCGTTCAGGGCGACGACGGCCTCGACCAGCCCATCGCGCAGCTCGCTGGCGGAGCGGCGGTCGGCGAGGTCTTGCAGGTGCTTGCGCACGTCGAGCCGCAGCTCGAGCAGGGTCTCGAACTCACCCGCGTCTTTCGCGAACTCGTCGTCGATCTCGGGCAGCACCACCTCGCGGAGCGAGTGCACGGTGATCTCGAACGTCGCGGTTTTGCCGCGGAGATCCTCGTGGTGGTGGTCTTCGGGGAACGAGACGTCGATCGACTTCACGTCGCCGGGCACCACTCCGAGCAGGCCCGCGTCGAACTCGGGGTTGAGCCCTTCGTCGCCGAGGTCCACGTCGCGGCCTTCGGCGCCCATCGAGGGGTTCACCTTGCCGTCGACCGAGACCTGGTAGTCGATGGTGACCCGGTCGCCCTTGATGGCGGGGCGCATCGGCTCCGGCTCTTGTACTTCGGCCTGCTGCTTCTGCATCCGGGCGAGCTCGGCGTCGACGGCAGCGTCCTCGACCTCGGCGTTCGGGCGCACGATCTTGAGGCCGTCCAGGTTGACGGAGTCGATGGTCGGGCGGACTTCGACCTTGGCGGTGAAGTGGTAGTCCTCCCCGTCCAGGATCGGGGGCGGGGTGACCTCGGGCTGGGCCACGACCGGCAGCTCGTGTTTGTTGAACGCGTCCAGCAGACCTTCTTGAATGATGGTCCCGGTCACCTCGGCTTTGACGGCCTGGCCGTACAGCTTCTTGATGACGTGGCGGGGCACCTTGCCGGGCCGGAACCCGCGCACCTTCGCCGTCTTGGCGAGACGCGCGAAGTTCTGGTCGAGGGATTTCTTCACTCGATCCCAGGGGACCTGAACTTTGATCTCGACCTGGATGGGGCTGATCTCGCTGACCTCGGACTGCACGGGTACCACTCTCCTACGTCCGGCAATGCCAGTTGCCAGCACAAAAGGGTGTGGCGAGCGTCCGGAACGGGCGCCGGTCGTACTTCTCTCCCCCCGTCCGCGCAACCGCATTGATGGGATGAGCGCCAGCGCAACGGCAGGGGCCGCGCGGCTTTCGGGCCGGATGGGCGGCCTCGGCGTCCCAGGCCTCGGCGTCCTAGGCCTCGGCCTTCGGCTTCGGCTTCGGTGTCGGGGTCGGGGTTCGGCTTCGGAGTCGGCTTCGGCTTCGGCTTCGGCTTCGGGTTCGGCTTCGGGTTCGGCTTCGGGTTCGGGGTCGGCTTCGGAGTCGGCTTCGGCTTCGGAGTCGGCTTCGGCCTCGGAGTCGGCTTCGGCTTCGGCGTCGGCTTCGGAGTCGGCTTCGGCTTCGGCGTCGGCTTCGGCTTCGGGGTCGGCTTCGGCTTCGGCTTCGGCTTCGGCTTCGGCTTCGGCTTCGGCTTCGGCGTCGGGCCCGAAATGCTGCCATCTGATCCGGTTCGTCGTATCTCTTTGGGGTGGCAACACGATACGGGTGGCTGGGGATCTGTTTGCTGCTGGGGTGCCCCCCGGCCGCCACCCCGCCGCAACCCACCGACCCCGCCCAGTTCGTTCGCCGCGAAGTCACCTCGGACACCCCCTCGCCCGCGATGCGGCACGGTGTTGGGCTGGCTGCGATCCATGCCGGCCGCATCGATCGCCTCGCCCGCGAGGTCGAGCGCCGGCGCGAACTCCGCTTCCTGCGACCCGTCCGCGCCGTCACCGTGACCCGGCGCGAGATGGGGGAGCGGCTTGGCGCGGCGCAAGATCCGGTCGCGCAGGCCCGCCGGGTCCGGACGTACCAGGCGCTCGGCCTGCTTCCGGAGGACTACGAGGTCGACTTCGGGGATCTCTCGGACGCGGTGCTCGGGTACTACGACCCGCGGGCGGAGGAGCTCGTCGTGCGGTCGGACGTGTTCGGGCGGATTGGCGACGCCGCAGGGCGCGACCATCCGGAGAGCGTGCTCATGCACGAACTCACCCACGCGCTCGTCGACCAGCACTTCGATCTCAGCGCGCTCGACGACGCCGCCACGACCAGCGACGCCAAACTCGCGCTCCGCTGTTTGATCGAAGGCGAAGCGAGCGTGCTCGTCGATGCGCGGGCCGGTGCGTTCGAGCTCGGCGACGACCACCCGTTGCACTCCGCGCCCCACATCGTCCGGCTCGGCTTGGTCGCGCCGTACGCGTATGGCGCGCCCTACGTGCGGCGTCTGCGGGAACGGGGCGGGTGGGTCGCGGTGAACCAGGCGTATGGGCGGCCGCCGGGGACGATGTCCGAGATTCTGCACGGGCCGACGGACGCGGCGGTGGACGCGGCCGCGGCGGTGGCGGCGGAGAGAGCGGCTGCGGCGGAGACAGAGGCGGAGACAGACTCAGAGTCAGAGACAGAAGCAGACGCAGCAACAGAGACAGCGGCAGCAACAGAGACAGCGGCAGAGACAGCGGCAGCAACAGAGACAGCGGCAGAGACAGCGGCAGCAACAGAGACAGCGGCAGCAACAGAGACAGCGGCAGCAACAGAGACAGCGGCAGCAACAGAGACAGCGGCAGCAACAGAGACAGCGGCAGCAACAGAGACAGGAACCGCAGCAAGAGCTTCAGCAGCGGCGGCCTCCGCCGTCGCTCCCGATTCGCTGGGGGAGCTGGCGGTTTGGTCCTTCCTGCTCGAGCACGGGGAAGACGCGCCGCGCGTGCTTGCTTCGTATTGGCGGGGGGATGTGTTCGTTCCGGCGGAGGACGGGCAGGGGTTCTCGTGGACGCTGACCGTCGAAAGCGAGGAACACGCTGGGACGTTGGCGCAGGCGGTGGGGCGGGCGCGCGGGCTTCGTGCGGTGCGGGATGGGAACGAGGTGACGGTTCGGGCGCGGTGAGGATTCGAGCCGACCCCCGAAGCCGAAGCCGAATCCGAAGCCGAAGCCGACGCCGAAGCCGAAGCCGAAGCCGATGCCGATGCCGAAGCCGAAGCCGAAGCCGAAGCCGACGCCGATGCCGATGCCGATGCCGATGCCGATCCCGAAGCCGATCCCGAAGCCGAAGCCGAAGCCGAAGCCGAAGCCGATGCCGATGCCGAACCCGACGCCGAAATCCGACGCCGAAATCCGACGCCGAAATCCGACGCCGATCCCGAAACCGAAGCCGCTTAGCGGCTTTGGTCTAGGCCGAGCACGGTGACGAGGGGCTTGCGGCGGAACTTTTTGCCGAAGAAGCGGCGGACGCTTCGGCGGGCGGCGTCTTCGAGGACGTCGAGGTCTTGGCTGTCGGCGCGGCCGAGGTCTTGGCGGACCCAGTCGGCGAGTTGGTCGAGGACGTCTTCTTCGATGTCCGGGCGAAGGGCGCCGCGGGTGGCGACGTCGACTTCGAAGCGGCGACCGACGCGGACGAACGCGACGATGGCGTGGCCGAGCTCGCTCAGGAGCGCGCGGTCTTTGAGCTGGCTCTCGTCGACCTCTTCACCACGCTGGATGTGCACGCGGCCGGAGAGCACTTCGCCGGTCTTCTTCAAGACGCCGTCGGTCAGCTCGAGCACGCTGCCGTTCTCGACCGCGAGGCTCGGCACGCCGCAGGACTCGCCGAGGTCGGCGTGGCGCTTGAGGTGGTGGTAGGTGCCGTGCACGGGGAGGAACGCCCGGGGTTTGCACAGCTCGATGAGATCGCGCTGCTCGCCGCGCGCCGCGTGGCCGCTCACGTGCACGCCTTCGTTGGTGCGGCGGTGGATGACGCGGATGCCTTTGCGCTCGAGGTCGTTCTGGAGGCCGAAGACCTTCTTCTCCATGCCGGGAATGACCCGCGAGGAGAACACGACCGTGTCGCCTTCTTCGATCTGGAAGTACGGGTGGTCGTCGCGGGTGAGTCGGGAGAGCGCCGCGGCACCTTCGCCTTGGGTGCCGGTCGCGATCGCGCACACCTTGTGGCGGGCCATCTTCATCGCGTCGTCGGGTTCGACCAGCAGATCGTCCACCCCATCGAGGAAGCCGAGGCTGCGGGCGATCTCCGCGTGGTTGCGCACGCTGCGACCGAGCAGACAGACCTTGCGGCCATGGGCGCGGGCGGCGTCGAAGACCGCGCGCATGCGGTACACGTTCGACGCGAACTGCGCGACGATCACCCGGTGCTGGGCGTCGGCCATGATCTGCTGGATCACGGGGCTCACGTCGGCTTCTTCACCGGTGTGGCCTTCGACGTCGATGTTGGTCGAGTCGCTCATCAGGAGATCGATGCCTTCGTCGGCCGCCTTGCGGAGCGCGTCGTGGCCGAAGGGGCGATCGTCGACCGGGCGCTTCTCGATCTTGAAGTCGCCGCTGTGCACGATCGTGCCGGCCGGGGTGCGCAGGATGAGGCCGGTGGAGTCCGGGATCGAGTGGTTCACCTGGAAGGGTTCGACCTCGAAGGGGCCGACCTCGAACTTCTTGCCCACCTCGGTGGCGATCATCGGCGGCAGCGCCATCCGGTGTTCTTCGAGGCGGCGCTCGATGAGCTTGAGCGCGTAGGGCGGGCCGTAGACCGGGAGGGGCTGGTCGCGCTTGGGGCGGATCGCCCGAAGCAGGAAGGGCAGGGCGCCGATGTGATCTTCGTGGCCGTGGGTGATGAGGATCGCGTGGAGCGCGTTCGGCGCCGCCAACACGTGGTCGAACCGCGGATGGTCGATGTCCACGCCGAGAACGCCCCCGGGGAACGTCACCCCGCAGTCGAGCATCACCCGAACCCCCGATATTTCAAGGGTCATCGCATTCATACCGACTTCGCCGAGGCCGCCGTAGGGGACCAAGGTCAACGTTTCACTCGACATGGCGGGCACCTTCGCACGCGATGTCCGAAACACAAGCAAGGCTCGGGTGTTCTGTGCCCGTTAGTCTCGGGGCGCCCAAACCCCACCCTCAGAAATCCTGGCAGGCCTTGTGAGGTCGATCTCCATGAGTTCGCACCTGGTCTCGCCGGATCCGACGTGTTACGCCCCTCGCCGCCCTCCTCCCCAGGAGGTGTTGGAGCATCATGACTCTCGAAACCCGCCGACTTCTTCTCCTTGGTCTCGCGCTCGCGTGGGGCGCCACGCTCTCTCCCTCCACCCTCCTCGCGCAGCCCCCGGCCGCGGGTGAAACCGAAGTGGAAGAGGAAGAAGCGATCGACGAAGAGGACGAAGAGGAAGACGAAGAAGAGGAGGAGGAAGCCGACCCCGAGCTTCGTCCGCCTCAGCTCGAGATGCCGGACGTCGACGTCGACGACGGATGGGACGAAGAAGAAGAGGGCACCGACGCGGCCGGCGACTCGAACCTGCTCGCCCAGAGCGCGCCGGAATCCGACCCGCAGCCCTCCGCCGACCCGACCCGCTTCTCGGCGACGGCCCCCCAGAGCGTGCTGACCCTCGACGGCTACATGCGCGTCCGCGGCGAGCTCCAAGACAGCTTCTTCTTGGGCCGAAGCGACGCGCCGTTCGCACGCTTCACCCCGGCCGACCGGAACTACGTGCCAGCGGGCGGTTGTGGAGAGTCGGTTCCGACCGAAGCAGGCGGCGTTCGAGACGCTGCCAACCCCAACAACTGCGGTGGCTCGGACCGTCTTCGGTTTGCCAACATGCGGCTGCGTCTTCGGCCCACCCTTTCGCTGAGCGACGACGTGCGGGTCCGCATGACCCTGGACGTGTTCGACAACCTCGTGCTGGGCTCCACCCCCGATGGCCTCGCCTACCAGCAGAACGACGACGGCTTCTTCGAAAGCGACGTCCGGTCCCCCGGCGTTCCCATCGACAGCTTTTCGGCCGGGCAGAACCCGCCCCAGTCCTACCGCAACAGCGCCCGGGACAGCATCTACGTGCGCCATGCCTGGGCGGAGGTGACCAACCGCGGTCTCGGCCAGTTGCGTTTCGGTCGCATGCCTTCCCACTGGGGTCTCGGCATCCTCGCCAACGATGGCATGGGCATCGATGCGGACCAGTCCAGCGACGTCGATCGGATCATGGCGATCACCAAACTCGCGGGCATCCACCTGGTCGCTGCCTGGGACTTCGCTGGTCAGGGCATTCAGCGTGACCTACTTGGTGATCTTCGGGGGGTTCCGTACGACGCGACGGCGAAGGACGACATCCGCCAGTACGTGTTCGCGGCCGCCAGGCGGATGGATCCCGAAGAGCAACGCGACCGACTCCAGCGGGGCAGCTGGGTCCTCAACGGCGGCTTCTACTTCGTCTACCGAAGCCAGGGCCTGAGCTCTGTGGGGCAGAACACGGCGTTCGCTGGCTCCGCCGACGACTATTTCGTCCGGCGCCAGGCCCGGGCATACATCCCCGATTTGTGGGGCCAGTTCTTGATGGGCGGACTTCGACTGGAAGCCGAAGCGGTCATGATCGCTGGTCAGATCGAGAACGTTGAGAACACTTCGTATGTGCGGGACGACCTCAAGATCCGCCAGTTCGCGATCGCGTTCGAGGGCGAGTACCGCCTCCTCGACGACAAGCTGAACATTCGCCTCTACACGGGCTACGCGAGCGGTGACGCCGACATGGGCGGGTTGGGGGAGGGCACGCTCCTGGCCCAGATAACGGGCGATGACACCAACAGCCTCTTTCAGATGCATCCGAACTACCGGATCGACCTGATCCTGTGGCGGAACATCCTCGGCCGAGTCGGCGGTGCCTGGTACCTGCGCCCGGGCATCTCGTACGACATCATTCGAAGCCCGTTCGGACAGCTGTTCAGCGTGGGCGTCGACGTGGTGTACAGCCGGGCGGCGCAGGAGGTGCAAGCATTCGGCTCCGACCCGAATCTGGGCCTCGAGCTCGACTTCACGGTCACGTACCGGAGCGAAGACGGCCCCGATCCGATGGATGGGTTCTACCTCCAGTTCAACTACGGCGTCCTCTTCCCGTTCGCCGGGCTCGACTACCCCGAGTACCGCGGCATCAGCGCTGCACCGGCGGACTTCAACGGGCTGAAGAACGCGCAGACGCTTCGTCTGATTTTGGGCGTCGACTTCTAGTCGTCGTCGCTTCGCGTCGACGAATACCGGCGCTTTGCGCCGGTGCACCCAACCGTCCGCACCTCGCAAAACGCGCACAACCACCTTCGACGCTAGGACATGTCCCAACGACAGCCGCCTCACCCCAACGGGGTTGACGCTGTTGCTGTCTCTGAGGCTGCTGCTGCCGCTGACGCTGTTGCTGCTGCTGAACGCGGTTGCTGCCGACGCTGTTGCGGACGCTGTTGTTGATGTTGCTGACGCTGTCGCTGACGCTGACGCTGTCGCTGACACGCTGACGCTGTTCCTGCCGCTGACGCTGCCGCTGCCGCTGCCGCTGCCGCTGCCGCTGTTGCTGCCGCTGTCGCTGCCGCTGACGCTGACGCTGTTGCTGGCTCTGTCGCTTGTAGCGATTGCGGCCGACGGCCTCAGCTCAGCACCGCCAGCGCTTCTTCGACCGTGTTGACCGCGATCAGCCGCACCCCTTTGCGTTCGGACTTCGTGAGGCGGTCGGCGTTGGCGGCTGGCAGAATCACTCGCGAGAAACCCAGCTTCGCCGCTTCCTGTACCCGTGGCCCGGGGCGCGGCACAGCGCGGACTTCGCCGGCGAGGCCGACTTCGCCGAACGCCGCGACGTCGACGGGCACCGGCTTGTTGCGGTAGCTGCTGACGACGGCGAGCACGAGGGCGAGGTCGAGCGCGCGTTCGTCGACGCGGGCGCCGCCGGCGACCGAAGCGAAGACGTCGCGGTCGAGCACGCCGACGTCGGCCTTTCGGTCGAGCACCGCGAGCAGGATGGCGAGGCGGTTGCCGTCGAGCCCCGAGACCACGCGCCGCGGGGCGCCGTACTGGGGCGGGGCGACGAGGGCTTGCAGTTCGATGAGGAGCGGGCGGGATCCTTCGGCGGTGGGTACGACCACCGAGCCGGCCGCGTCCTTCGGGCGTTCGGCGAGAAACAGCGCGCTTGGATCGGGGACTTCGCGCAGGCCTTCCCGGACCATCTCGAACACCCCGAGCTCGTGCGCGGGGCCGAACCGGTTCTTGGTGGCGCGCACGACGCGGAACGCGTGGCTGCGGTCCCCTTCGAAGGCGAGCACCGTGTCGACGAGGTGCTCGAGCATCTTCGGGCCGGCGAGGGTGCCTTCTTTGGTCACGTGGCCGATGAGGAACATCGCGGTGCCGTGGCGCTTGGCGAGATCGATGAGGCGGCCGGAGACTTCGCGCAGCTGGGTGACGCTGCCGGCCGAGGAGCCCAGTTCGCTCGAGCGCAGGGTCTGGATGGAGTCGATGACCGCGACTTCGGGTTTCATCGACGCGAGCGCGGACTCCGCGTCTTCGAGGTCGGTCGTGGCGAGCAGGTGCACTTCGTCCATGCCCTTGCCGCCCACGCGGCGCGCCCGCAGCGCGACCTGCGCGGCGGACTCTTCCCCGGTGACGTAGAGCGCGCTTCGGCCCGCGCCTCCGTTCGCGGCAGACCCCGCCAGCGCGGCGAGCGCCTGCATCATGAGGGTCGACTTGCCGATGCCCGGATCGCCGCCGAGCAGGATCACGGAGCCGCGGACCGGGCCGCCGCCGAGCGCTCGATCGAGCTCGCCGATGCCGGTGGGCAGCCGGTTGGCATCCTCCGCGCTGACGTTCTTGATCTTCACCGGACGCGCGCTCCCACCGGTCCGCTCCTTCGACGCGACACTGACCTCGGCCTTGGCTTCTTCGAGGGTGTTCCACTCGTCGCAGGTGGTGCACTTGCCCATCCAGCGGGCGTGCCGCGCCCCGCAGGCGGTGCACTCGTAGTTCCCCTTCTTCGACTTCTTCTTCTTTGCGGCGGCCACGGAGAGTCTTATCGCACGGGCGTGTGACGGGTTGTGGGGCGGAGGCGATCCGAACCGAAGCCGAAGCCGAAGCCGATGCCGATGCCGAAGCCGAAGCCGATGCCGACGCCGATGCCGATGCCGAAGCCGAAGCCGAAGCCGAAACCGAAGCCGATGCCGACGCCGATGCCGATGCCGAAGCCGAAGCCGAAGCCGAAGCCGATGCCGAAGCCGACATGCCGAGCCGATGCTGCCGCTGATGCTGCGGCTGATGCTGCCGCTGATGCTGCGGCTGATGCTGCGGCTGATTCTGCCGCTGATGCTGCGGCTGATGCTGCGGCTGATGCTGCGGCTGATGCTGCGGCTGATGCTGCGGCTGATGCTGCGGCTGATGCTGGCGCTGATGCTGCGGCTGATGCTGCGGCTGATGCTGCCGCTGATGCTGCCGCTGATGCTGCCGCTGATGCTGATGCTGCCGCTGATTCTGATGCTGGCTGGGCGCATGCCCAGCCGGTGCTGTGCTGCGTCCCTGCGGTTCCTCCCCCACACTCCCCCACAACTCCCCCAAACTCTCCCGAAACCAAACCAAGAAGCCGGCGAGAACCGACCACCAAGCAGGAGTGCGCCGCCTCAAGAAACAGAACAGCGGTTCTGGGTCCTCCGAGCGACCGCGGGTGACCCGACCAGCGTCTGCGTGATCATGCCTGTGGGCGCTGCGTCACTTGTAGGCGCCCCTCCTTTTGGGGAGAGTTCGGGGGAGTTGTGGGGAAGTTCCGTCGCAGAACCGCAGGGGAGCCGAAATCCGACGGCTTCGCGATCGGGATCGGACTCTCGGTCGGCCGGGACCCTCGCTCTTGTATGCTCGGCGGCGATGGTGACTCGGTGGAGCTTTCGGGTGGGGCGGCGTTGGTGCTCGGAGGGCGATCCCTCTACCTGGAGCGCGACGGGGCGCGGGTGCCGGCGGCGCCGCTTCTCTACCAGGAGGGGCGGCTGCGGGACGCGGTGGAGGTGGCAGGTACGAAGTTCGACGTGCCGCGCGGTTCGGGCGGCGACGCGATGGCGCTCATCGCGGCGAGTCGCTGGCGCGGCGACCGGGCGCTCCCAGCGAGCGGGCCGTACCTCGAACCGTGGACCGAGCTGGAAGGTGCGTTCCTCCAGACGTGGCTCGCACCCGACGAGTTCTTGCTCGCGTTTCTGGAGACCGCGACGGACCTCGAAGTCGTCTCCGAATACGGGCCGAAGCACTCGGTGCAGAGCCGCTTCGTGTGGACCGACCGGCGCGCCGCGTGGTTCGCGCTGGGCCCGCTCGGCGACCTCGTGCTGCACGAACTCGCGTCGATGTCGGTTCAAGTGCGCACCGGCCGCGACATCGTCACCGCGGTTGCCAAGTCCGAGGGCGCCGAGCCGTGCACCTGGCACGCGACCCTCGGCAACGAAGACCGGTACGGCGCGCTCGCGCCGCACCTCTCCGCGCCCTCGAACAGCCGGCTCCGCTTCGTGGTCGATGCGTGCCGCGCGGCGCACCGGGACGAAGGCGAACGGCTGCTCGCCAGCCTCGACGGACCCCGCGCGCGGGTCGAACGCGCGCTGCTCTCGCCGGATGCGCCTGAGCCGCTCTCGATCGACGACGCGTTCGTCGCGAGCCTCACCCCGGAGGCGATCGTTGCCTGGGCCGACGCTTGGAAGTTCGATGCGGCGCAGCGGCTGGCCATCTTCGAAGCACTGCGCGCGTTCGATGCGGCGAGCCCGCACGCGCTGGCGCTCAGCGATGCGGAGTGGTCGCGCGCGCGGAGCGACGATCCGGTCGCGGCGGATCTGAAACGTGCCGACGACCTGCGCGGCGCAGGCGACGACGTGGCGGCGAAGAATTTGCTCGAGTCCAGCCTCGCGGCGCTGCCGGATCCGGATCTCGCCGATCTCGTGCCGCACACGAGCGAAGACGGCAATCTCGCGGCGACCCATGTGCGGGCGCGGATCGCGTTGCTCGAAGCGCTCGCGCCGCTCGACCCCACCGCGCCGCACGCGCTTGCGCGGCTCGAGCCGATGGTGCCCGCCCGCATCGAGGCCATCCAGACGCAAGACGTACTGGCCGACCGCGCGGGCCGCTTGCTCGCGGTGCTGGAGCACGGACTCCCACGGGGGGCGGAGGATGGCAGATTCGATCGGGGCGTCTGGAGTCCGAAAGAACTCGAAGCGCTGCGCCATCCCATCGGCCGCACGGACGCATTCGCGGCGACTGTGCAATCGCTCGTGGCGACGGTGCAGACGCCGGATCACTCCGCGCTGCGCACCTTCTGTGCGAAGCTCGACGAGCCGACCGCGCTTGCGAGTTTCGAAGTCGCGCGGACCGCGCTCGGCGTCGACGCGCAGTGCTACGTGTCTCGCGGCGAGCTGGCGACGGGCTGCCGCGCGTACGACGACGGAGCCGGCGCGTTCGTCGTGCTCGGCGGCAGGCACCTCGACGAAGGGCCGCTGAAGTTGAGCGCGAGCGAGCTGCGGTACGCGCTCGGCAGCGAGCTCGCCCACCTGCGCTTTGGACACGCGCGGGTGACCTCGAGCGAGATGTGGCGCGGCGCGGTCGACAAGGGGTTGAGCGGTTTCGAGATGCTCTTCACCGCGTTGCCGCTCATGAAGTCCATCCGGGTCCCGGACTCGTTTGGCACGGTGCTCGGCGCGGTGCGCGACGGCACCGTCGGCAAGTGGATGGACAAAGCCAGCGGCTGGTTCGGGAAGAAGACGCCCGCCGACGAAGCAGCACCGGAAGAGAAGGAGTCCATGGTCGAGCCGCTCCTCGCCACCCACCGCCTCATGCAGCTGACCGCGGACCGGGTCGGCCTCGCGCTCGCCGGAGACCTCGGCGCGGTGCGCGCAATGCTTGCGCTGCGCGGGGAGAAGGACGTGGCCGGCGCGGAGGAGATGGGCCTTGAAGCATGGGCCACGCGCCGCAAAGACGGAGTGCTCGTCGACGCCGACCTCGCGGTGCGCCTGACCGCAATGCTCTCCTTCTACCTGTCAGCTGACTGGCCTACGTTGACCGGCAGCTGAGCGCTTGAGCGGGGTCGGTTCCGGCGTCGGTTCCTGCGTCGGCGTCGGCATCGGCGGGCGTCGGCTTCGGCGTCGGCATCGGCATCGGCATCGGCATCGGCATCGGCATCGGCATCGGCATCGGCATCGGCTTCGGCTTCGGCGTCGGCATCGGCATCGGCATCGGCATCGGCTTCGGGCTTCGGATTCGGCGACAGCTTTCGGACTAGAACACCAGGCCGCGCCCCGGCGCGTACGCCAACCAGCCGCGCGGCCGCAGCAGCCCGCGCAACTCGCGGCGTCGCTCCGCTTGTTTGCGACCGGAGATCACCAGCCGCAGTCCGGCGAGTGCGATGACCCCGCTGACGATCGCGAGCGCGGCGTAGGGCTCCGTCCCCACGTAGTCGTCGCGCAGCAAGATCGTCGAGCCGACGATGCTGAGCAGGCCAATCGCGCCGAGTGCAAAGCCGCCGACGATGCGCGCGCCCGGGCGAAGCCCGACGTACTCCTCCAGCCACTCCTGCTCGAGCTGCAGTTCGCGCTGGGTCTCCAGATCGAGCTCGGGCTGGGCCAGCGCACAGCACGGGACCTCTTCGCCCATCGGAGATCGGGTGACGCCGTCGTGCGCCAGCGCGCGTTCGACTTCGGACAGTTCTTGGTCGAGTGCGGACCGCTGCTGGGGAGGCTCGGGCACTTCGCCGGTTTGGGCGAGGGCGAGGGCCGGCACCGAGAGGAACGCGGACGCGAGGAGAAGCAGAATCACTTGGCTGTGCACACGGCTTGGTACGACCTGCGCCCAGTCCGCCTCCCTCCGGAATGCCGATGCCCCCAGCGGCGCCGCGTGGTAGACCGGTTGCACCGTGGATCCTCTCCTCCTGATCCTCAGCTCGCCCTCCGGCGCGGGCAAGACGACGCTGACCCACCGGCTCTTGCGCGACTTCGACAAGGCCATCGGGTTCTCCGTCTCCCACACCACGCGCAAACCGCGCCCCAACGAAGTGGATGGCCAGGACTACCACTTCGTCGACGAGGCCGAGTTTCGCGAGCGCGTCGAGCGGGGCGATTTCGCCGAGTGGGCCGCGGTGCACTCCAACTTGTACGGAACCGCGGTCAGCGAGATCACGCGCGCCAAAGACGCGGGCAAGATGGCGCTGCTCTTCGACGTGGACTACCAGGGGGCACGTCAGATCCGCGCGAAGTTCCCCGAAGCGATCGGCGTGTTCATCCTGCCGCCGAGCATGGAGGAGCTGCGCCGCCGGCTCGAGTCGCGCGGCACCGAGTCGCAAGAGATCCTCGACCTTCGCTTCGCGAAGGCGAAGGTCGAGATCGAGCACTACCCGTTCTTCGACTACCTGGTCGTGAACGACGACCTGCAGCAAGCGCTCAACGAGCTCACTGGCATCGTGCGGGCGGAGATGTGTCGCCGCACCCGGCTCGCGCCGCGCGCCGAATCTCTCCTGGGTTGATCGTGGGCCCTCATCGCGTGGGGGCGGTGCTCTGCGGCTTGCTCGTCGCGGGTGGACTTCAGGCTCAGGACACCGAGGTTCGGTCCGAGGTGACCTTTCGGTTGGCGGATGCGTCGCTCACGCGGCTCACCCTGGCGGCGGACGAAGACGACGACGACGAGGACGGAAGCGCGGACGCGTTCGAGACCGACCCGCCGCTCCAAGACGTCGTGACGGTGCGGGTGCTGGGGCGCGGCCGGGTGCGGCTGCAGACCGAGGGTGGGGTGCGGGTACTTGGCCCCGCTCAGGTGCGGCTGCCCGCGGAGGTCCGTCTGCAAGGCACCGCGGTCGGACCGGCGTCGCTTCGGGTGGGCGATGCGTCGTTGCCGATCGACGTGCTGAGTCTGCGCTACGAACGGGCGCAGCGCGGCCCGGTCGAGCTGAGCGACAGCCTGGCGATCAGCCGCCACATCGCCAACGACGAGGGGCTGCCGCGCGACGGCACCGAGCCGAGCGACCAGGCCGCGTTCCGGGTGGTGGTGCGCGGACTCTCCGGTGAGGCGGCGCACGACGTGGTGCTCGAGCGGCTGTCGGGCACGAGGCTGGTGGACCACGCGTCCCACCGGTTCGGTCTTATCCAAGAGGGCGATGCGTGGGCCACGCCGTGGATGCGGCTCGTGTTCGACGAGATCGATCGAGACGCGCCCGGCGTCGGGCACCGGACGTTCGTGGCCGCGAGCCGCGACACGGTGCAGATGCGGATCGGCCACGCGACCCAGAGCGTGCGGGTAGGGCGCCCCGGGAGAGAAGGGGGCGAGGACGCGGCGCTCGTCGGGCGCGTGCGGGTGCGGGTGGTGCGGCACCGCGGCGTGCCGGCGGTGGGGGGCGACGAGGCCGGGGCGTTGGCGCTTGCGCGACTTCAGGTGGAGGTCGCGTCGCAGGTGTGGTCGCAGTGTGGCGTTCGGTTCGAGCTGGTGGATGCGGCGGTGGTCGATCCGCCGCCGCCGACGATGTTGACTCTGTCGAACGACCGGGGGCTGTGGGCCGCGGGGGCGCGTGCCGGTGCCCGCAGCCGTGCCGCTGGCGAAGCCGGTGCCCGTGCCGATCGCGAAGCCCGTGCCCGTGCCCGTGCCCGTGCCCGTGCCCGATCCGAATCCGAAGCCGAAACCGAAACCGAAGCCGAAGCCGAAGCCGAAGCCGACGCCGAAGCCGAAGCCGATGCCGATGCCGAAGCCGATGCCGAAGCCGATGCCGATGCCGATGCCGATGCCGAATCCGAATCCGAAGCCGAAGCCGCCGACGTCGCTGCCGCCTCCCGGGTCGTGTTCACTGTGGATGGGCGGCGGGTTGGGCCGGTGGCGATTTCTGTTGGGTGGACGCCGACGCAGACGGCGGAGCGGGTGGCGGCGGCGGTTCGACGGGCGGGGTTTGTGGCGCGGGTGATCGAGAACCGGCGGACGTCTTCCGGTGCTGGTCCGAGCGCGGACGTGCACATCCGAACCCGTCGCGGCGGGTTCGTGACGCTGGCGGAGGATGGGCGGGCGCCACTGAGTACCGATGTGCAGCAAGCCGTCGTCATCGGGCACGTCCGGCTCGACGATGGACTCACCTCGTTCGACAACCACAACGCGAGCAGCGGGAGCCTCGAAGAGCGCGCGCTGCTGCACGCGCTGATGGACGACGACCCCGGCACCCTCGACCTCGTGATCGTGCCGTGGTTCGAGTCGGCCACGCGACAGGGCGAAGCGTTCATCGAGGCCGACCGGGGAAGCATCGTCAACGCCGTCGTGCTCGACCGACGCGCGATTCAAGCGACCCGCCGCGCCTGGACCCAGTCGCACGAGATCGGCCACGTGCTGCTCGATCAACCGTTCCACCCGGACAACGTCGGCCCCGACCAGCCCTGGCGGCTGATGGACAGCAACGGCCAGAACCCCTCGGTGCTCGGCCCGCGCCGACTGACGGACGCGGAATGCCGGAGGGCGCGCCACCGCTCGGGGCCGGTTGCGACGCCGGTGCTGCTGAGGCCCGCGGAGTAGGGTTCGCCCGGAATCGGATTCTGATTCCGGGCACGGGCCACGGGATCGGCCTTCGTGGTAGCGAGGTCGGGGTCGGGTCGGGGGTCGGGGTCGGGATCGGGGTCGGGGTCGGCTTCGGATTCGGCTTCGGATTCGGATTCGGCTTCGGATTCGGCTTCGGCTTCGGCACGGGCAAGGGCAAAGGCAAGGGCAAGGGCAAGGGGAGCAGCGCCATGTGTGGCGCTGCTCACGACCCTCGGGGGCTGGGTCGTGTTACTCGTCTGAGGGTGCGATCGATGACCGGGTACGGCGGTGGGGATGCGGTCGTGGACATCGCCGGCCAGTCCGTGAAGATCTCGGTTGGCGCGCGGGCGGTGAACCACCGGTTCCTCGATGTTCGCGTGCACCTGCCGAGCTCGATCGCCGAGCACGCGCCCGAGGTCGAGGCGCTCGTGCGCAAGCGCGTGCAGCGGGGTCGCATCGAGCTGTCCGGGACGACCGACGGGCGCGTGGAGTTGCCGCCGCGGCTCGACACCGCGCTCGCCAAGGCGGCCCTCGAACAGCTGCGCGCGCTGCGCGACGAGATCTCCCCGGGCGAAGACGTGCCGTTCGGACTGCTGTCCAGCGTACCGGGGCTCTTTCAGGCGGGCACCGCCCGGGGTGGGGAAGAGATCCGGGAAGCGGTGCTGCAAGCGACCCGTCAAGCGTGCGACGCCCTGGACGCGATGCGTCTGAGGGAAGGGCGCGCGCTCGCGGAGGATCTCGGCGGACGCCTCGAGCAGGTGCGGGCGAAGCTCGCCCAGGTGCGCGTGATTCAGCCGACGATCGTCGACCACCATCGGCAGCGGCTGCGCGAACGGATCCAGACGCTGCTGGAGGACCGTTCGGTGCCCCTGGACGAGGCGCGCCTCGAACACGAGGTCGCGCTCTTTGCAGAACGCACCGACGTGGCCGAAGAGCTCACCCGGCTGACCAGCCACTGCAATCAATTCGACGAGTTGATGCAGGGCACGGGGCCCACCCACGGACGCAAACTCGACTTCTTGCTGCAGGAGATGGCGCGCGAAGTGAACACCCTCGGCTCCAAGACGCCAGAAGTCGAAGTGACCCGCATCGTCGTAGAGATGAAAGCGGATGTGGAGCGGCTGCGCGAACAAGTCCAGAACGTCCTCTGACGTTTCGGAGTCACTCGAACTACGGGCGGGGTTTGCCCATCGGCGCGTTCCAGAGAATCACGTCGTCGCCTTCGACGTTGTAGCGCCCGATGCCGATGTGGGTCGCGTCCTCGGACATCACGGCGCCGCAGTGGACCAGCCCCATCATGTGCTGTATCCACTCGGCGCCTTCGCGCCGGCTCTGGCTGCTGAGTTCGCGATCGCGCAAGCCGTCGAAGCCCGTGTCCCGGAACCGCGTGATCGAACTCCGACCGTCCGTGCCGATGTCGTTGAAGAAGCCATTCTCCGCCATGTCCTGGGCGTGGCACCGGGCGGAGATCCGGATGGCCCGGTCCATGACGACCGGAGCCCTCGGGGGTAGGTCGACCCCTTCGCACAGCGCGCCTTCGGTTCGGAAGCGGTTCATCTCGTCGAGCGCGCGCATCTCTTCTGCGGCCCAGTCGGCTGGCCACGCGTCGAAGTCGCTGCAGTCGATCGCACAATCGATCGTCGGTCTGCACACGATGCCGGCGTCCACGCCTGCGTCGCTCCCTGCATCGGCACCGGCGTCCATCGGACCAGCGTCCGTTCCTGGAAGGATGGTGCAGCCGAAGTTCGGGTCGCAGTACGCGGCCGTCTCGCAGGTGCCGGTGGGCGCGAGCACACACACGCCGAACTCGCAGCGTGGCTCGGCGCAGTCCGCCGCTGCGCCCATGCAGTCGGTGTCCACGGTGCACTGCGGTTCGGGACAGCTCGGTTCGTCGCCCCGAATGCACGCGCCCGGCACACACTCGCCGCCGAGGCAGCTCTCGCCGAGCCCGCAGGTCACGTTCTCGCACGCGCGGGTGATGACCAACGTGACGGCGAGATCCGATCGAACGCTCACGCTCACGTCGCGCACCACGAGCGTCTCGCCGCCCGGGGCGACGAGCGCCACCTCCACCGCGTAGTCGCCCGGCGAGACATCCAGTTCCGCCACCCGGTGGGCGAGCCGCGACCTCACCGACGGGTCGAAGGCGACCTCCAACCGCTCGGCGCCGACTTGGACCCGCGCGCGGTCGAATTCGACGCCCGCCACGAAGTCCGTTCGGAGGTCGATCACCAACTCCGCGGAGCCGCTGCTGCAGCCGAGCAGGCACACCCAGAAGACAGCGGTCGCAGTTCTCATCGGGCCCCGAACACCGCGGTCCAGTACGAACCGAATACCGAACCGTCCCGGGGGTAGAAACCGATCCCGACCTGGCGCGGCATCTCACGCATGATGTTGAGGCAGTGCGGTTCGCTCTCCATCCACCCAGCGATCATCGCGCTGCCCCCCGTCCGCGCCGCGCCGACGTTCTCGGCCACCGCCGCGCCTAGGTAGCCGGCCGCTTCCATGCGTTCGGGGAAGGTGCTGCCGTCGGAGCCGGCGTGACCGAAGAACTCGTTCTCGGCCATGTCCTGGCTGTGGCAGCGGGCTGCCACTCGAAGGGTGTCGGGCAGGGTGAGCACTGGGACCGGGTCGGCTGGGGCTCCACCGCACGCGGCCCCGTCGGTGCGGTGCACGTTCATGTCGTTGAGCGCGATGTTCTCTTGGTCGACCCACGCCGCCGGCCACGCGTCCACGTCGGTGCAGTCGATGGAACAGTCGACGCCGGGTGTGCAGCCGAGGGGACCTGCGTCTTCGACCGGCGCGTCCGGCTGGGCATCCGATGCAGCGTCCGCCACACCCGCGTCCGCCACACCTGCATCCGCGCCTGCGTCGGCCGCGCCGGCGTCACCGGAGTCGGGGAGCGGGACGCAGCCCGCGGCGACGTCGCAGTACTCGTCCGTGGCGCACGGGGTGGCGCCGCCTACGAGGCACACGCCCGCTTCACACAACGGGCGTGCACACATCGAGAGCCCGGCGCCGTCGCAGTCGCTGTCGCCCTCGCACTGCGGCATCGGGCACTCCGGTTCGTCGCCCCGCAAACACGTCCTCGGGACACAGCGGCCGCCCAGGCAGCTCTCGGCGGCGCCGCACGCGACGTCTTCGCACGCGCGGCTGACCACGACGGTGATCGACACGTCGCTGCTGCGCACGGACGCCGTCACGTGCCGGTTCAGCAGCCGCTCGCCGTTCGGCGCGAAGAGCGCCACCTCGAGCGCGTGGTCCCCGGACCCGACCTGGAACTCCGTGATGCGGTGCGCGCTGCGGTCCCGGTCGCCGAGACCGAACGTGCGGGAAGCCAACGCATCCCCAAGCTGCACCCGCACCGTGTCGAACTCGACCCCGGCGACGTAGTCGGTCCGCAGGTCCACGACGAGTCGCGGAGCGTCACTGGCGCAGGCGCTGACGCAGAGACAGCACAGCATCCAAGAGAGATGCGCGCCCCACGCGTTGTGACCCCAGGTTCTCTCCACCAGGGGTCAGCATACCACGGCGGCAAACCCAGCTGCGGGGCAGCCGCCAGTTAGAGGCCCGGTACCAGCGTAGGCACGAGCGTGCCTTCACCCCCAGTACACGTCGCCTGCGTCGGTCACCGCGCAGGTGTGTTCATCCCCCGCCCCGAGGTCGACGATGGACCAAGAGTGCGTTCTGTGTCGCCTCGTTCACAAGCCGCAGTGGAGCAAGAGCGCGTTTCCGTAAGCGCCCAGCTGTTCGGACGCGCGTGGTGTGCCAGCCGAGCGGTACGTGCGGGCGGCGTCGCAGAACAGGGGCGCGGCTTGCACTCTGAGCACTTCGCGCACCCGCGAGAGGACTTCGACCCGAAGGTTCGCTTGATCGTCAGGGGAGAGCTCCTGGATCCGCCCTTCGAGATCGGTCGGCACCACGAAGGGGGCGTCCGTGAGCCGCCCCGCCAACAGATCGTATCCATCGGCCTTCAGCGTTTCCGCCTCGGGCGCGAGCGCGGTGTCTTGGGTCGCGGCGAGGTCGCAGGCCGCGTTCAGCCGGGCCAAGAGGACGGACGCCTCCGCCACTTGGTCGCGAAGCAGCCCCACCGCATCGGTCAGCGTCGCGGCCGCGACGTTCGAGCCGATGGGCTGGGTGTCGAGTTCGGCGTAGAGCGCCGCCGCGGCCTGCAGACCGGCGGGGCGCGTTGTCGTGGTGGCCGCTGGGATGCGCCGCTCGGGCAAGACCTCGGCCGGCCGCTCGCGGGGCGGGGGCGTGGGCGGTTGATCGAGGGCACCGACCAGACCGTCGCAGCCACGCCCCACACAGCCGATGAGCACCGCATCGACACCCTCTTCAGACGCTGCATCGGACTCTGCCGCAGCACCCGTGCTCGGCTCGACGGGGGCCGGGGTCGTCTCTTCGGCGTTCCCCGCGCACGCGACGAGGAGCACGAGGAGGACAAGGCTGGTTCGCGCCGGCGAGGTTCCCATCGGCGAAGCCTACGTTCGGTTCGTCTGTGCCACAAACGACGATGCCGAAACCGGTGGGCGGTTTCGGCATCGTTTCTGGTGGGCGATCGCAGATTTGAACTGCGGACTTCCTCCGTGTGAAGAAGGCACTCTACCACTGAGTTAATCGCCCGGGTCCGCTCGAAAGCGGGGTGCTTCGATAACACCGCGGTCGTCCCGCGGCAAGATCGAAGCGCAGTCTTTCGGCGCGCACGCCGAAGACCGTCAGTCGTCGCCGATCTTGGCCTTGAGCAGGTCGCCGAAGGTGCCGAAGCCCCCCTGTTTGGCGGCCTCGGTGCGGTAGTCCTTCACGGCCTTCCGCTCTTCGTCTCGGACCTTGCCCTTGATGGAGCAGCGCAGCTGTCCGTCGCGGTCGGTGCCGATGACCTTCACCTGAACCTCGGAGCCGGCTCCGATCGGTTTGGCGCGCTTGCGTCCGCGCGGACCCATCTTCGGACCTTCGTCCTCGAGGAGTTCGCGCCCCGGAATGTACGCGCGGCCGCGTTTGCCGACGACACCCTTCACGTGGGCGAGCATGCCGTGGTGTTCCACGCGCTCGATGATGACCGTCACGATCGCGCCGACCTTGAGGGAGCGCGCGATGGTGGGGTCGAACTCGCCGCTGGCGATGGCTTCGAGGTCGGACTTCGAGAGTTTCGAGAGGCTCAGACGGCGCTGCTCGCGGTCGACCCGCTCGACCATCACGTCGATCTCTTCGCCCTCGCGCACAGCTTCCTTGGCGTGGGCGAGTTTGTTGCCGAGCTCCGTGATGTGCAGCAGTCCTTCGATGCCCGGGGCGATCTCTACGAACGCGCCGAACTCGGCAGTGCGGGTGACCTTGCCCTTGACCACGGAACCCACGGCGACCTTGTCGGGATGTTCGTCCCAGGGGTCGGGCAGGCACTTGCGCATGGAGAGCGAGACGCGGCCGGTGCGATCCTTGCGGGTCGCGGGCTGTACCTTGAGCACTTCGACCTTCACGATGTCGCCGACCTTGGCGACGTCGAAGGTGCGGGTGCCACGGCCCCAGGCGGCTTCGCTCTGGTGCACGAGGCCATCGAGTCCGTCGCCGAGTGCGACGAGCAGGCCGTAGTCGCGGATCTCGGTGACCGGGCCTTCGATGACTTCGCCGACCTTGAGCGACTTGAGCCGAGTGCGGGCGGCCTTGCGGATCTCGCGCTCGAGCACGCCACGTCGGCTGACGATGATGCTGCGTCCGCCCTTGCTGGGCGGGAGGGTGAAGTCGAGCTTCTGACCGACGAACGACTCGGGGTCGGTGATCGGGTCGAGGCTCATGCCGCTCGCGGGACAGAAGGTCCGGATGCCTTCCACGATGACGTCGAAGCCACCGCGGTTGAACCCGAAGACCACGCCCTGAACCCGCTGGCGGGCGTCGCGCGAGACCGCGATCGCAGCCTTGGCGGCGTGGCGATCGATGTTGCGGTTGATGATGGCGATGTGGCCACTCTCGGCCACGGCGCCCACTCGGCCGCGAAAGATGGCGCCGACCGCGGGGGGCTCTGGCGGTGGACCCTGGACCGCAGCCGGTGCTTCGGTCGGGGTGTTCTCGTCGTCGGACTCGTCGTCGGAGTCGTCCGCGGCTTCGGCCGCGACGGCGGCTTCCGCTTCGTCGGCTTCTTCAGCGGCCGCGCGTTCGGCGGCGGCGTCCTTGGCGGCGGCTTCGGCCACGGCGGCGGGGTCGAGTGCCGGTGTGGCTGCTGCGGCGGCTGGTGCGGCTGCATCCGGTGTGGCTGCATCCGGTGCTGCGGCCGGTGTGGCGGCGGCTGGTGCGGCTGCGTCCGGTGCGGCTGCATCCGGTGTGGCTGCGTCAGTCGCATTGGGCGTCGCTTCAGCGGCCGGTGCTTCCACCGCACCCGCGGATGTCGACTCGGTGGCTTCCGGGTCGGCGGTCGCTTCGATCTCGTGCGGCTCGTAGACGTCCACGATCGCGAGCGCTTTGCCGAAGAGGTCGACGACGATGGCGCCATCGGACACGCGGTCCACGCGGCCGGCCACGACTTCGCCGACGCGGAACGCGTGGGAGCGGGGCTGTCCGTCGAAGAGGTGCGAGAAGACCTGCGGCTTGCGGTCGCCGGTCGGCTGATGCTCCGGCTTCTTCTTTTTCTTCTTCTTGCGCTTGCGCTTCTTCTTGGTCGACGCGCGCACGCTGTCACCGCTGTCGGGCGGCGGGGCGTTGCCTTCCGCATCCGCGGGCGCGTCCGACCACTCGGCGGCTTCACCGCGGACGACGTCGCCACCGGCCGGCGGCGCGTTCGGAGGCGGCGCTGCCTTGCGACGGCGCGGCGGCTTCGGTCGACGCACCTCTCCACCCGCGGGGGGGGCGTTGCCTTCGGCGTCCGCTGGCGTGTCCGACCATGCGTCGGTGCTGCCGCGGTCCGTCGTACCGGTCGCGGCGGGAGGTGCATTGGCCGCTTCGCTCGGTGGCGATTTGGCAGGTGCGCCATCCCCGTTCGCAGATGCGGCGGGCGTGGGGGTGCTTGGGGCGGGCTCGGGAGCCGGGCTCGTCGACGCGGTGGCGTCGTGGTTGTCTCGCGTCTCTTCGGTCATCGCGTGCCTCACGGGGGCAGGTCTGGTCAGTTCAGCCGGGATCGCGAACTCGGCGCGCTGCCAGGGCCGGGGAGACTAGCGGGCACCAGGCGCGAGTCAACCGACGTTCTTCCTTAACACCACGGGCCTGGCTCGCTTCGCGAGACTGGCGGCCCTAATTCGCGCCCGTCGCACCTGCACGTGCTCGCCGCCCATCACTGGGTGCCCTGAAGAAGCATTTGGGACGATGGGCGGCTGCGCGCGTCCAGGCGCTCCTCGAGGCGCTCTCGGGATCGATTGGAGTGCACCAGTTGCTCGCCCTGCGGGCTGCGCAGGTGCACTCACGCGGTGAACTTCCTCCTTAACACTACGGGCCTGGCTCGCTTCGCGAGACTCGCGGCCCTAGGTGTGTTCGCCGCGGGCGAGGGCTTCGGCTTCGGCTCGAAGTCGCGCATGCAGGAGGGGCCGACCGGCGGCTTCGGCGAGCGGGCCGGCGCGGCCCAGGGTGCGGATGGCCGCGCCGACGTCGTCGAGGGCCAGGTGTCCGCGGGCCAGCATCTGAAGAACCATCGCGGCCGAGCCGAACCGGCCGAGCTGTTCGAGGTGTTCCACCGAGCGCACGAGCGCTTTGACGAAGTGCGGCTCGGGGTGCGCTTGAAGCGCGAGCGTCGCCTGCACCGCTTCGGCAACACTCTCGACCGCGTCGAGGTCGTGGGCGCGGGCCACCCGCGCGCTGTCGTCCGCCCAGACCGCGGCTTCGCTGTCGAGACCCGCGTGTACACAGGCGATGGCGGCGCGAGCCGCCGTCCGAGCGAAAAGTACCTCGAGTTCCGCGTCGTGTGCGACGTGGGCGGCGTCGCACCAGCGAGAGGCCGCGAGGGCGTCGTCGCCACTGGCTTCCGCGATCTCCGCGGCGGCCATCAACGCATTGCATCGAAGTTCGGCGCCTCCGTGGCGCACCGCGCTGACGAGTGCCGCCATGCCCGTTTCGCCCGCGCGCTCGGACTCGCCCGCCCGTGCGAGCGCGATCGCGAGACCCGAGAGCGCGCGCCCCGCGTTCTGGCCGTCGCCGATGCTCTCGAAGGTGCGCACCGCTTCGTGGAACGCGAGCACGGCCCCGGCCACGTCGCCGGTCTGAAGCCGAGCCTGGCCCAGGACGCCTTGGGCGCGCCCACGGATCGAGTCCTCGCTCCGATCGAGCCGGTGGGAGAGTTCTTCCACCCGGCGGAGGGCTTCCGACCACTGTTCGCGACGCGTGAGCACCGCGATGTGGGCAAGGCCCAGGCGGAGGTCGAGGTGTTCGTCGGTGACCGGTGGTGCGGCCGCGAGCGCGGTCGCCGCGAGCGCGGTGGCGCCGGCTTCCAGCGCCACTTCGGCCGCCCGGGCGCAGAGGGCGGCCCGGCGGTCCGCCGCGTCCATCTCGCCGAGGAGCAGCTCGGACGCGTGGAGAAATCTGCGGGCCGCGGTGCCGTGTTCTCCGCGGGCGAGCGCCACCTCGGCGGCGCGCTCGAGTTCGGACGGAGCGCGCTCGAAGTCTCCGGCGCGGGCCGAGTGGTACGCGAGGGTCTCGACCCGGTCGTCGTTCGCCGCACCGCTGCGGCGGAGCACGTCGGCGATCTTCGCGTGAACGCGTTGCTGGTGTTCGGTGGACAGGCTCTCGAGGACCGCCCGACGGACGAGTTCGCCGCCGTAGATCCGCACCCGCGCGGGCAGTGGGGCGTCGGCGCTTGGGATCCAGGGCACCTCGCTCTCGCGTTTGTCGCCGCGGTCTTCGGTCGCAGCCCGCAGGACCCGACGGCTGATGAGCCGCTGGACGATGGGTTCCGCGACATCGCGCGGCACCCCTTCGATGGCGGCGAGTGTGGCGACGTCGAGCGGCTCTGGGAACGCCGCCGTGATCTGAACGAGGCCGCGGGCCCTGGCGCCGAGAGCGCCGATGCGGGCTTGCACGCGCGCGTGCATGCGATCGGGCACCGGAAGTTCGCCGCGGCCGAACCCGTGCACCAGGCTGCCGCAGACCTCGAGCCGACCTGACTCCCGAAGCCCGTCGGCGAGCACGTTGATCCACCCCGGGTTCCCGTCCACCGACTCGTGAAGTCGCTGCGCGAGTTCGTCTTCGAGCCCGCGCGCACCGACCCGGTGGGCGAACACCCGAGCACCGGCGTCGAGGTCGAGCTCGTGCACGGCGAGCGTTTCGACGTGCAGGTGGGGAAGCGAGTTTCCGGGTCGCGCGGTGAGCAAGACGAGAACGCGCGCGGTGCGGAGTCCGGCGAGGAGCAGGTCAAGGACCTGGCGGGTCCCGTCGTCCATCCAGTGCACGTCTTCGAGGCACAACACCACAGGTCGGTCGGTGGACAGTGCGCGCAGCGCTTTGCGCAAGAGCACGACGATCTCGAGCCCGCGGGGCCGGCCGGCGCGGTCTGCGACTTCGGTGGGAAGCCCTGCCAGTTCTTTGGCACGGCCGACCTCTCGGGGGCTGAGCCCCAATACTTTGAGCCGCTCGATCGCGTGTTCGAGGGGGGAGGGTGCGCCCGCCTCGCCTTCGCCCGCATCGTCTTCTCCGCAGAGGTCGCGCAGCAACACCGCCAGTGCGTCGAAGCTGGTGTCGACCTGCGCCTCTCGGCCATTGGTGACCACGAAGAGCGCACCGGCCGGTTCGAGGCTCGCGCGGACTTCGGCGAGCAGCCGGCTCTTGCCGACGCCGGGGCCCCCGATGAGCATCAGTGCGCGGCCGTGTCCTCGTTCGACCTCCACAAGCGCTTTCGCGATGCGGCGCATCAGGCTGCGGCGACCGACCAACGGGTCGCGGCGCAGCCCGCCCATCTCGCGTTCGCTGCGCCGACGGTAGCCGCGGACCATGGGCCAACCGGTTCCGGGCTCGACGACGAAACGCGATCCGAGGTCGGGTTCCAGCGCGGGGTCGAGCCAGATGTGCGGGCCGTCGTCGAGGTGCGCCTTGCCGCGCTCGTGGGTGGTGGCGAGCGGCTCGACGAGTGGCGGCGAGGTCTCGAACACCCGCACGTCGCCGCCCTGGAGGACGCACGTGGGGTGACCCTTGGCGTGCAGCTCGAGCGCGCACCGCACCGCCGCGTCCGACGCTTGCTCGAGGTCCTGCTGAATGCCGAAGACCAGCTCCACCACTCCGTCGTAGGAGGGCACCAGCATGCCGCCGTACGTGGTCGCGGCGACTTCGATCGATTCCAAGCTGCCCGGGAGGATGCCGTCCGCTGGGATCTTCGAGGGACGGAGATCTTCTAGGTTGGCGGGTTCCGGCTCACGCAGCGTCAGCACCACCCCCGGACGCACGGTGGTGCGCATCCGTTGCGACGTGGGGAACGCGCGGGTGGGATCGGTCGGCACGCGGGGGGTCGCGCCATGCGTGATGTGGGCCGCGCTGTGGGCGTCCTCGCCGGAACGGGCCAGCACATCGACCCGGATCTTGTTCACCCGCCGTGCGTCGTCCGGCGGTGCGATCTTGAGCAGCGCTTCGGTCAACTCGGTGGGGCCGACGTGGGCACTCATCTCGACGAGCACGCGCGACAGATCCTCGGCCATCGCACCGGCTGAGGGATAGCGTTCGTCGCGGGATCGAGCGAGCGCATGCGTGACGACCTCGGCGAGCAGCGGGGGCCCGCCGAGCGCCTGCACATCGATCGGCGGGATCTCCGCCAGCTCGACGTTGCGAAGCGTCTCTTTGCGCGACTTGCCCCGGAAGAGACGTTTGCCCGCGAGCATCTCGTGCAGGACGATGCCGAGCGCGAAGACGTCGCTGCGCCGATCGAGCGGCTCCGCCCGTGCCTGTTCCGGCGACATGTACGCGTACTTGCCGCGCAGCACCCCGGGGCTCTCCTCCCGGCCGAGCCCCCGCTGATCGGCGAGCGCGATGCCGAAGTCGGCGACCTTGATCTGCCCCTCGTAGCCAAGCAGCACGTTCTGCGGCGAGACGTCGCGGTGCACGATCTGAAGCGGTCGGCCATCCTCGGCGCGTCGCCGATGCGCGTAGTCGAGCGCCTTGGCCGCCTCGGCCGCGATCCAGACCCGCAGCGCGAGGTTGAGCCCGGCGCCGTCCTCCACCGCGAGCACGTCTGGTTGGTGCGAGATGGCGGTCGCGAGGTCGCAGCCGTGCACGTACTCCATCGCGATGAAGTACGCGCCTTGTTCCTCGCCGAGGTCGAAGATCTGGACCACGTTCGGGTGGTTGAGCAGCGCCGCGATCTTGGCTTCGCGGATCAGCAGACTCGCGAAGTCTTGCCGGGCCATGAGCGACGGGAGCACCCGCTTGATGACCACGGTCTTCTCGAACCCGGCGACGCCGCGGGAGCGTGCGCGCCACACTTCGGCCATGCCGCCCTCGCCGATGCGTTCGAGCAGCTCGTAGGAGCCAAAGAGGACCCGCCTGCCCATCGGCGGACTCTAACAGCACCCTGCGCGGACCACGGGGGTGAAGTTCCGGGCGCGCCGGAGACGATGTCGGGAAGTCAGTAGCGGAGGGTGGTCTCGAAGTCGCGGTCGCGTTCCGGGAGCCGTGCTCGGCGGGCGGCGGTCTCGATGCAGGTCCGCACACTCGACTCGACGGTGGGTACGACACGCACCACCGAGGCGACCGCACCGGTGGCGCCCAGCACGCGGACCCGCACTGCGAGCGGACCGCTGAAATCGGCGGGCAGGCAGGCGCGCACCGCGGCTCGGGTCCGGCGGCTCGCCGCGCGCGACTGGTCTTCGAGCAAGTCGTCCAGCTCGGAGGGCGCTGCGCGGGCCATCGGCGCCGACATGCTTGGCGCGCTGCTCATCGCCGCGGCCATCACGGACGTCATGCGTCGCGCCCGAGACCCTGTGGTCGCCTCGAGCCGTGCCGACTCGGCGCCGCCGCGGGCCCCGGCTGCCCCACCGACCCCGCGGCCGGTGTAGCCCTCCTCGGTCGGCAAGTCGTCCGCGTGGCCGCCGGGTGCGCGGACGGGCATCGGCGCCGGGGCTTCTTCTGCGACGTCTGCCGCGGACTCCGTCTCCGCCTCGACTTCGGCCATGGGCTCGGCCGCAGAGGCGGTCGCCGCGGCGGCGCGGCGGGGGCCAGTGGGAACCGCAGCGCCTTGTTCCATCGGCTCCATGTCCTGCATCTCCGGCGCGGACATCGCGACCGGTTCGCTCGAGGTCGTCCCGCCGAAGACCGTGACGCCGACGATGCCGAGTCCGACCGCTGCCGCCATCGCGAGCCACACCATCGAGCCGCCGGAGGATTCTTCTTCCGCGGCTTTCGGTGCGCCGAGACGTACCACCGGCGCCGGTCCACTCGGGCCGCCTCCCAGGTTTGGCGGTGGCACCTGAGCCACGAGTTTGTCGAGCGAGTAGGCACCCGAGCGCGCGGCCTCGGGGCCGAGTTCGGCGAGCGGCGGCGGCTGGGCGTCCGCGTCATCGAAGACGGGCGGCGCGGTCGGATCGGCCGACAAGGCCGGGAGCGGATCTTCGAGACGCTGGAGCACCACGTCCGAGAGTGCGCGCAGCTCGTCGTCCGGTGCCGCTGGTTCGGGCCAGGCGCGGAGCCAGGCGTCGACCTGCCCGAGTTGTTCGATCTCGCGCGCGATGTCGAGCTGCGCCTCGGGGGACAGGCCCTCAAGCGACTCTTGCAGTCCCTCGAGCGCTTCGGTGGGTTCCAGCCCTTCGTCGAGCGCGTTCTGCGCTTCGATCAGCAGTGCGGTCTTTCGTGAAGCGGTCAGGTCGGTCACGACGCTTCCCTCCCTGCGCCCGGCATGTCGTCCGCGAGCGCGTCCCGCAGGCGGCGTCGCGCTTCGTGGATGCGCCACGCCACGGTGCCTTCGGGGCATCCGAGCACTTCGGCGGCTTCTTTGTGAGGCAGCCCCTGGAGCAAGACCAGGACGACCGCGCTCCTCAACGAAGGCGACAGGGCGTCGAGGGCTTTCGCCATGCGGCCGTAGAGCTGTCGCATCTCGAGTTGCCGGGCCGGATCGTTGCCGCCCTGATCGGGGTCGGCCGACGGCTCGGGCACCCGCGGATCATCGAGGGTCGCGCTCGCGACTCGTTTGCGGCGCCGCAGCGCATTGAGACAGACGTTCACGCAGATCCGATAGAGCCACGTGCTGAGCTTGGAACGCCCATCAAAGCGCGCGAGGGCCCGCCAAGCCCGCAGAAACGTCTCTTGCGACGCATCTTCGGCTTCTCCGCGGTCGCCCAACATCTGCACCGCGGTCGCGAAGACCCGGCGTTCGTGGAGTCTGACGAGGCGGCCGTAAGCCATCTCGTCCCCTTCTTGGGCGCGGGCCAGAAGCACGCTTTCGTCCGGGGTCTCGCCCATGCGTCCGCATTCATCCCACAAGTTCCCGCGCAAGAGAACCTCCGTGCGGTCCACGGACCCCTGACCACGGCCGTACCCGGGCGCAATTGCCCCTGAACAGGGTACCGTGGGGATGGGGGCGGAGGTCGGCGGGCACACGCTCGCAACACCTTCGGCACGCGGAGCGTGCGTGGAGGAACAGGACAACACGCAGCTACGACCCCAGCACGCCGCCAACCTTTTGACCCAAAGACGAACAACGTGGGAATACTCTCTCCCGTGACCCCCCGATGACCCCCGAAGACGAATCAGACCGTCGAACGAAGACCCGTCTCCCGATCGAACTCAAGGTCGAATACAAGCGGCTGAACTCGTTCTTCGCCGACTACACGAAGAACATCTCCAAAGGGGGAACGTTCATCCGGACCGCCCGCCCTTTGCCGATCGGGACGGAGTTCCGGTTCGTGTTGGTGGTTCCCAAACTCGACGCGGCCTTGGAACTGCGGGGCAAGGTCCAGTGGATCTTGAGCCCAGAGGATGCCGTGGACGAGGAACCTGGGATGGGCATCGGATTCGTGTACGAATCGCAGGCCGATCGCACCAAGATCGAATCCATCGTCGAAGGATTGATGCGCGAGAGTCTCGGCCCGGTCCTCCTCGAGAAGCTGCTCAAGGGAAGCTGAGCCAGCCGCTCACTTCTCTCTGAACCCCACGTGGTCTTCGACTCGACGGCCTGGAGGGGTTAGGTTTCCCCGGTCCATGACGGGGGCAGAATCGTTGATCGGCAGCGTGATCGGGGAGCGCTACGCGGTCACGGGCACGCTTGGGGAGGGTGGCATGGGCACCGTGCTCCGGGTGGAGCACGTGGTCCTGGGCCGGCCCTTTGCCCTCAAGACCCTGCGCATCGGCGAGCGGGCGGAAGAGTTGGTGACCCGGTTCGAGCGGGAGGCGCGCGCGCTCGCGCAGGTCCGCTCGCCACGGGTCGCGCAGGTCACGGACTTCGGCGTCGATCCGAACGTGGGGCCCTGGTACGTGATGGAGTTGGTCGACGGAGTGTCGCTCCACGACCGGCTCGAGCATGGGCCGCTCGCCATGGAGGAAGTCGTTCGGCTCGGCATCGCGCTGTGCGAGGCGCTCGACGACGTGCACTCGGTGGGCATCGTGCACCGAGACTTGAAGCCCTCCAACATCGGCCTGACCACTGGAGGGCCAGTGCCCTTGAAGTTGCTCGACTTCGGGTTGGCCGCGGCGATCGACGAGTCGTTCCTGAGCCGCATCACCCAATCGCAGCAGGTGCTCGGTTCGTTGCCGTACATCGCGCCCGAAGTGTTTCAGGGCGCGCGTCCTGGCACGTCGCTGGATCTCTGGTCGCTCGGGATCGTGCTCTACGAGATGGCCACCGCGAAGTTGCCCTTCGAGGCTCCGTCGACCGCCGCCTTGATGCATCAGATCCTCACGTCGCCCGTGCCGCGCACCGAGTCGTTCCCCGCCCCGATCGCGGCCGCCGTTCGTGCGCTGCTCACGAAGGACCCGCGCATGCGGGTGGCGAGCGCCCGCGACGCCGCCGCGCTGCTTCGGGGCGACGGTCCCTCCACGCTTCGGGGCGTAGGCGAAGAGCCGGTGTCGTTGCCACCGACGATCGAGCGCGCGCTTCAGGTGCCGGACCTCACGCAGCCGCACACGCCGACGCCGGTCCCGCCGACCATCGCGTCTGAGATTCCACTGCCTCCGCTGCCGGCACCCGCCGCTGCTGCGGGCGTTCGGAGCGAGACCGCGAACATCATGCTTCCGCGACCGCGCTGGGGGCTGTGGGTCACGGTGGGACTCATGCTCAGTCTCCTGACCGCCGCGGCGGCAGCGGCCACCTTGCAGTGGCGGAGTGGGGGCAACCATCCGCAGGCGACGGCGCCGCCTGCCATCGCGCCGATCGCCACCGGTCCCTCCGAGCCGGTCGAGACCGAGGTGGCGCCGCCGGTGGTGGAAGACGCGGGTCTGCTGGAGAACGAGGAACGTCCGGAGTCGGGCATGCGTACGGTGCCGTCTGTGGGAAGCGCAGTGATGGAAACCGGAGTGGTGTCTATGGAAACCACGCTCTCGATGGGCACAGTGCGGATGGGATCGATGCGGCCCCGCATGCGCGAGACCATGGTGGTGGAACCGACGATGACCGAGGCCGAGATGACCGAGATGACCGCGTGGATGGGCGAAGTGATCGACACGCCGTGGCGTGGTGGCATCATCGAGGACCCATGAAGTCCGTTCTCTCCCAGTTCCTTGTCGCGTCGGCGTTGCTCGCGCTTCCTGGGCTCGCATCGGCCCAGGCCGATCAAGCCGATCCGGACTTCGACCGGGGCGTCGAATCGCTCCGCACCGCCCAATACGCGGACGCAGAGACGGCGTTCCGCGCCAGCCTGGCCGCGGCGCCGCGGGCTGCGACCTACTGCAACCTCGCACTCACCTACGAACGCTGGGGGGACCACCGCCGGGAAGCCGCGGCCGCTTACGAAGACTGCGCGGAGGCCGACGACTCCGGGCGGTTCCGCGCCCACGCGCTCGAGCGCGCCTCCACCATCCGCGCAGAGTTGCGCGCCGAGCAGAGGGTCGAGCCACCCAACCCGTTCGGTGAGAACGGTCCGCCGGATGGGGCGGTCGATCCACCCGAGACCGGTCCCGCAACCCACGACCGCGAGCAGACCGACACGTCCTACGCGCTGCTCGGCGCCGGCATCGGTGCGACCGCGGTGGGTGTGGTGCTGGTCAGTGTGGCCGCCGCCCTGGCTGGCAAAGGACGCGACGACGTGGCTTGGCTCGACGCCAACGTGGGCCCACCGCCCGCCACCGTGCAGGCGGGGACCGAAGCCGCCGATCGCCTGGAGTCCGCCGACCAGCGACGCCGCCAGGCGCTCGGGCTCTACGTCGGGGGCGCGCTCGTGGGCGCCGTGGGCATGGTCCTCGTCGCCGTGGATCTCATCCGGCCGCGCGAGATCACGACGGTCGTGGTCCAGCCGGTCTCCGGTGGGGCCGTCGCGACCGCCACCGTCCGGTTCTGAACCCATCTCCGAGCCCGTCGCAGCCCACCGCTGCTTGACACGGCCCCGCGCCGCGATACGTGACCGGAACCATGACGGTTTCCATCGGTGAGAGTCGGGATTTGCTCCAAGACCTCGCGCAGCGCCTCGATGCGCTGGGGAGGTATCTTTGACCTCCCGGGCTTGAAGCATGAGCTCGATCGACTCACCAACCTCTCCTTGAGAGAAGGCTTCTGGGACGACCGCGAAGCCGCTGAGAAGATGATGCGGGAGCGCGCTCGCGCCGAGGGGCTGGTCCAGTCGCTCGAGCGGCTCATGAGCGATGTCACCGGCACCCTCGAAATGTTCGAGCTCGCGGGCGAGGACGAAGAGGAAGAGCTGGAAGAGCTCATCGCGCAGATCCCCGAGTTCGAAGCGGGCGTGCGGGCCCTCGAGCTCCAGCGCATGCTCGAGCCGGACGACGACCAGGACGCGATCCTCTCCGTCAACTCCGGCGCCGGCGGCACCGATGCCCAGGACTGGGCCGAGATGCTGCTGCGCATGTACACCCGCTGGTGCGATCGCAAAGGGTTCAAGACCGACCTCGCGGAGAAACACGACGGAGACGTCTGCGGCATCGCTTCGGCCACGCTGGTGGTGCGCGGACCCTACGCGTACGGGTTCTTGCGGGCGGAGAACGGCGTGCACCGACTCATCCGCGTCTCCAAGTTCTCCGGGCGACGCGAGACCAGCTTCGCCGGCGTGAGCGTGGTCCCGGATCTCGACGACAACATCGAGATCGAGATCAAAGAGGAAGACATCAAGGTCACGACGATGCGGTCGGGCGGTGCGGGCGGTCAGCACGTCAACCGGACCGAGTCCGCGGTGCGCATCGAACACATTCCCTCTGGTTTCGTGGTGCGCGCCGACAACGAGCGTTCGCAGCACCAGAACCGCGACCACGCGATGAAGCGGTTGCGGGGTCTGCTCTTCGAGAAAGAGCGCCGCGAACGCGAAGAGGCGTTCGAAGAAGCGTTTCTCTCCGGGCAGAGCGAGATCGCGTTCGGCAGCCAGGCGCGCACGTACACGATGCAGCCGTACAAGATGGTCAAAGACGAGCGGACCGAGTTGAAAATCGGCAACCTCGACGGAGTCCTCGACGGCGACCTGGACGAGCTCATCGAGAGCTACCTGATGAAGACGGCCGACGCGCGGCAAAAGAAGAAGAAGAGCTAGCGACGACTGCGGGCTCGTGTCCGCGCGACGCACGCTACGGCGAAAGAACAGGACCGAGAGTGGCAAACGAAGACGAGCTGCGGGAATCGCGGCGAAGGAAATTCGAACAGCTTGAAGCCGCGGGAACCAAAGCGTTCCCGAATGGTTTCGTCGTGAGCGATGCAATGGCCCGCGACCGCGATGCGATCGCGACCATGGCGCTCGACGAAGCCGCGTGCGCGAAGCTTCCCGAAGAGTCCGAACTCACCGGCGACGAACCGCAGCGCACGCTCTACGGCCGCGTCGTCGCCAAGCGTGGGCCCTTCCTGGTGATTCGCACTGGGCTCGGCGACGTTCAAGCGTTGGTCCGAAAGGACAAGCTCGCCGAAGCGGAGGCCGCACAGCTCAAGTCGGTCGACCTCGCGGATCACGTCTTCGTCACCGGACCGCTCATCCGCACCCGGACCGGTGCGCTCGCGCTCAGCGCGCGCGTCTATGGCCACGTCGGCAAGGCGTTGCTCCCGCCGCCCGCCAAATGGCACGGCCTCAAAGATGTCGAGAAGCGGTACCGCGAACGGTACGTGGATCTCTTCGCCAACCCGGACGTCTCGAAGGTCTTCCGCGCCCGCTCGCTCGTCGTCGCGACGCTTCGCCGGTTCCTGGACGAGCGCGACTTCCTCGAGGTCGAGACGCCCCTGCTGCATCCGCTCCGGGGTGGCGCGACGGCGCGCCCGTTTTCCACCCACCACAACGCGCTCGACCTCTCGCTCTACCTGCGCATCGCGCCGGAGCTCTACTTGAAGCGCCTGCTCGTCGGCGGGTTCGATCGGGTCTACGAAATCGGTCGCTGCTTCCGCAACGAAGGCATCAGCACCAAACACAACCCCGAGTTCACGATGCTCGAGTTCTACATGGCCTACGCCACGTACGAACAGCTCATGGACCTGACCGAAGCGATGCTGCGCGAGGTCGACCGCGCGCTGACCGAGCGGTTCCCGACCCTGACGGGTGAGCGCGGGTTTGCGCTCGACGAACCCTTCGCGCGGGTGCCCATGCGGGACGCCATCGTGGCCGCGAGCCAGTTGACGGACAGCCCCCTCGACCGCGCCACCATCGAAGACGAGGCGGCGTTTGCGGCCTACGCGGAGAAGCTTGCGCCCACGCTGCCCGAGGCCGACCGCAAGGTGCTCGGCAAGTGCGACACCCACGGCGAGCGCGTGTTCGTGATGTACGAACTCATCGCCGAAGCGCGCTTGCCGGAACTCTACCGGAACAAAGCGGGCGACAAGTCGCTTCCCGTCTTTGTGACCGAATACCCGTTCGAGGTCTCGCCGCTCGCGCGTCGCAACGACGACGACCCGGCGTGGGTCGACCGGTTCGAGCTCTTCATCGAAGGGCGTGAGGTCGCGAACGCGTTCAGCGAGCTGAACGATCCGGAAGACCAAGCCTCGCGCTTCGAAGGTCAGCTCGTGAGCCGCGAGAAGGGCGACGACGAGGCGATGGACTTCGACGCGGACTACATCCGGGCGCTCAGCCACGGCATGCCGCCCGCCGCAGGGTTCGGTCTCGGCGTCGACCGCATCGTGATGATGCTCTGCGGTCAGCCGTCCATTCGCGACGTGCTGCTCTTCCCGTTGCTTCGCCCAGAAGCCTCCGGCAGCGACGAAAGCGCCGAGGACTGAACCCCGTGGGCGCCACGACCATCCGCTCCGATCCGCCTGGTTCGAGCAAGGCGAGGGTGCAGATGGGCCTCGGCGCGGCGCTCGTCGTCTTCGCCGGGATCGGCTGCGCGATCGCCATCCAACGCCAGGAGCCGATGGGGCTGGTGGTCTGGCTGGTCGCGTTGGTCGGGCTGAGCCTCACCGCGTTCGGGATCTCGACCCGTGCGAACCGGCTGCCGACCCGGACGGGACTTGGTCCGCTGCCTGCGGCATTCGCGTTGTTCAGCTTGGCGTGGGTCGGCTCCATCGGTGCCGTCGTCGCACTCTGGCCCCAGATGGTCGGGATCGCCGTCCGCACGAGCGCTTCCACGGTCGCGTTTCCTCTGGCGCTGTGGACCGCACTCGATGTGGGGCTGGCGCTCTTCACGCTCTCGCTCGCGAGCCGGCTCCAGCCGGGCCACCGCGGCAAGGGCCGGGTCTACGCGGCCGCGTTTCTGCATCTTGGATTCGTCGTGGTGGTGGTCGTGCCGCTCTTGCTCTTGGCGTTCGGTGCCGCCGTCTCGATCGAGAGCGGCTTCAGTTTCACCAACGCGCTTGACGAGGCGCAGCTCTCGCTCCGCGACCGGGCGCAGTCGCTTCTGCAGATCAGCGCCATCGTCGCGCTCGTCTTCGGCGCGCTCGAGGGCGTCGGGCGGATCACGCTCTGGTTCCTGCTCCCCCAGCGGTTCCGGTTCTGGTTCTGGATCGTCTTCGACCTAGCGGCGGTCGCAGCGGTCGTCTTCGTCACGTTCATCTCGGCGAACTTCCCGATGCAACCGGTCGACGACGACATCGAGTCGCTCATCCACCCGATGATCCGCCTCGGTGTGACGACCATCTTCGCCACCCGCGTGTTCGTGCGGCTCCTGCCGGTCATCATGCGGACCATCGAGTCGTTCGGGTTTCGAAGCTTCGTCGCTTCGCGCCACCTGCGCGCGAAGAAGAGCGGCTTCCTCGCCACCATCAGTGGGCTGAGCATCGCGACCGTGGCGTTTTCCACCTGCATGCTCTGCGCGGTGTTGAGCGTGATGGGCGGCTTCCGCAACGACCTGAAGGACAAGATCCTCGGCAACAACGCCCACATCGTCGTGGACACCGAACGTGGCCACTTCGAGGGCTGGTCTCCGATCCTCGATGTCGTGCGCGACACGCCGGGCGTCGGGGCGGCGACCCCGTCGGTGCAGGGCGAGGTGATGGTGACGTCCGCGACCAACCGGGCCGGCGCGGTGTTGCGCGGCATCGATCCGGCGACGGTCGGCGCGGTGATGGACCTCGAGGCCAACCTCACCCGGGGCCGGCTCGAGTACCTCATTCATCCAGAGCGGCTGCTCGATCTTCCCCCCGAAGAGCGCCGCACGATCCTTCCGCTCGAGATTCGACCGGGGGGCGATCGCGATCAGGACGGCAGCTTGATTCGGGAGATCGACGACGTGCTGGAGGGCCGGGATTCTGAAGCCGATTCGGATTCTGATGCCGAAGCCGAAGCCGATGCCGAAGCCGAAGCCGATGCCGATGCCGAAGCCGATGCCGATGCCGAAGCCGATGCCGATGCCGAGGCCGAGGCCGATGCCGAAACCGGTGCCGATGCCGATGCCGAATCCGGTGCCGATGCCGACAGCGCGGGTGTGGTGCCTCCGATTCGGGAGGACTTGGCGGAGTTCCTGCGGGACGCGGCGGCGAATGAGCGGGCGCGGGCGGCGAACCCGATGGGGCGCGATGTGCTGCCGGGCGTGGTCATCGGCAAGGAGCTCGCGCGTACGCTGCGGGTGTTTCTTGGAGACGAGATCGACATCGTCTCTCCGTTCGGAGAACTGGGGCCGGCCGGACCGATGCCGAAGTCGCGCCGCTTCCGGGTCGCCGGGATCTTCTACAGCGGCATGTACGAGTACGACATGAAGAACGTGTACGTGCTCTTGGAAGCCGGACAGAGCTTCCTCTCCATGGGCGATGCGATCACCGGGATCGAGATCAAGGTCGACGACGTGGAGCGCGCGCGCACCGTGGCCGACGAAATCCGCGGCGCGATGTTGCTCGACGGCGTCCGGGTACGCGACTGGCAGGAGCTCAACAGCGGGCTCTTCGGTGCGCTCGCGCTCGAGAAGCTCGCGATGTTCGTCACCCTCGGCATCGCCATCCTCATCGCGGGCTTCTGTGTCTTCGGCACGCTGACCTTGATGGTCCAAGAGAAGGGCCGCGAGATCGGCATCCTGTTCGCGATGGGCACCTCGAAGAGCAGCGTCGTGGTCATCTTCTTGATCGAAGGGATCCTCATCGGGGTCTACGGTGCATCGATAGGACTCGGACTCGGGTTCCTCGTGACCTTCGTCTTCGAGCACTTCGGGATCCGCGTGAACCCGGAGGTCTATTACATCGACCGACTGCCGGTGAACGTGGACGCCACCGAGTTCGCGCTCGTCGGTCTCATCGCGCTCGGCGTGTGTGCCCTAGCGACGCTTTTTCCCGCGATTCTGGCGGGCCGTTTTCGACCCCTAGACGCGATTCGACATCAATGAGGCCGCAGTGACCGAACCAACGACCAACGGCGATCCACTCGTCATCGCGCGCAAGGTGGAGAAGACCTTCGTGCACGAGGGCAAGAAGGTGGAAGTGCTCCGCGGGGTCGATCTCGAGATCACCCGAGGAGAGATGGTGTGCGTCGTGGGCCCTTCGGGCGCTGGCAAGAGCACGCTGCTGCACGTGCTCGGCACCCTCGACCTGCCGACCCGCGGCGAGATCCACTACGCCGGCCGCGACGTCACCAAACTCGGGAGCCGCGAGCTCGCGCTCTTCCGCAACCAGATGCTGGGATTCGTCTTCCAGTTCCACCATCTGCTGCCGGAGTTCGACGCGATCGAGAACGTGATGATGCCAGGGCTCATCCACGGCAAACCCCGCGGACCGCTCCGCAAGCGCGCCCAAGAGCTGCTGGAGGAGGTCGGCCTGGCCCACCGCACGTCCCACCGCCCGGGCGAGCTCAGCGGTGGCGAGCAACAGCGCGTGGCTTTGGCGCGGGCCCTAATCCTCGATCCGCCCCTCGTGCTCGCCGACGAACCGACCGGCAACCTCGACAGCGTCACCAGCGACGCAGTGCATCGGCTCTTCTTTGAGTTGAACGCGAAACGCGGGACGACCTTCTTGCTCGTGACCCACAGCCGGGACCTGGCCGAGCGCATGCCGCGGGTGGTCTCCATGCGCGATGGGGAGATCCGGACGGACGAGCGCAAGATCCCGAAACCCATCGGAGAACCCACTCCGGAACCCAGCCCGGACGACGGAGAAGTCGACGGAGCCCCGAAAGAACCGGCCACCGAGTCGGAATAAGCGCGAATCAACCCCGCATCCTGCGCGTTCGGACGCGGGGCGCCGGTTGACCCCCCTCTGGGGCAAGCGTATAGCCGCGCACGTTTTCCTAAATGCTTCGTATTTCCCGTCTCCTGCTCGCGCTACTGGCGCTCGGTCTGCTTTGCGGACCGGGTGATGTCGTGGCCCAACCCGAGGTCGATCCCGACGTCGAGGAAGAGGGCGAAGACGGCGACGATTGGGGCGACGAAGAGGACGACGACGAAGAGGGCGACGAAGACCCGGACGCCGAAGGCGAAGACCCGGACGCCGAAGGCGAAGACCCGGACGCCGAAGGCGAAGACCCGGACGCCGAAGCCGAACCGGAAGAGCCGGTGGAGCCGACGGGCGAGCCCTACGAGCCGCAGACCCAGCCTCCGAGCACCCCGCGCACCCTCTGCCACGGGCGGCGCATTCGCCAGATCCAGGTGGAAGGCGGCCGCCGGGTCGATCCGGACGACGTCCGCGCGACCATGCGGCTTCGGCGCGGTCTGCCGTGCACCGACGAAGAGATCGCCCGCGACGCCCGTGCCCTCTGGGACATGGGGTTCTTCGACGACATCATCGTCGAAGCCGACGCCGACGGGAACGAAGTCGACCTGCGCATCCGCGTCCAAGAGCGGCCGGCCATCGCCCGCATCGTGTTCGAGGGCAACGACGAGGTCGAAGACGACGACATCGACGAGAAGGTCACCCTCCGCGAAGGCGCGATCCTCTCGATTCCTTCGGTCCGCGAGCAGATCACCAAGATCCGAGACCTCTACGCGGAGGAGGGGTACTTCCTCGCGCGCGTCGACTACGAGATCAAGCGCCTCGAGAGCCGCACCGACGAAGTCGAAGTGCGCTTCACGATCGAAGAGGGCCCGGAGGTCACGGTCCGCCGCATCCGCTTCGTCGGCAACCGCTCGATCCCGTCCGAAGACCTCCACGACATCATGCAGACGAGCGAGCATGGGTTCTTCTCGTTCATCTCGGACAACGACCACTACAACGCCGACAAGTTCGAAGAGGATCACACCCGGCTGCAGGCTTGGTACTACGACAAGGGCTACCTCACGGTCCGAGTCGGCGCGCCGCGCATCGAGCTGACATCCGACCGTCAGAACATCGACATCACGATCCCGATCACCGAGGGGCCGCGCTTCCGCATCGGCCGCATGTCGGTCCGCGAAGTCGACGCCGAAGGCAACGAGATCGAAGCGCTCCGCGACGACCTGCGCGAGAACATCGAACTCGACACCGGCGACTGGTTCAGCTCGACGAAGGTCCGGCTCGGCATCGATGCGATCTCGCGCGTCTACCGGGACGAAGGCTATGCGAGGGTCGATCTCACGCCCGACATGGACGTGCAGCAGGATCGCAACATCGTGAACCTGCAGCTCAACCTCGTGCGCGGTCCGCCCGTCCGCATCGAACGGATCAACATCCGCGGCAACACGAAGACCCGCGACCGCGTCATCCGCCGCGAGATGTTGATCAACGAAGGCGACCTCTACAACCAGACGCTCATCGAACGCAGCCGAGGCCGCATCAACGCGCTCGGGTACTTCGAACGGGTCGATCTGAGCGAAGAGACCGGCTCCTCGCCCGAGCGCATCGTCATCAACATCCAGGTCGGCGAGAAGAGCACCGGCACCTTCCAGGTCGGCGCCGGCTTCAGCTCGATCGAGCAGTTCATCCTGACCGCTCAGGTTCAGCAGCAGAACCTCTTCGGCAACGGCCACCTGCTCTCGCTGCAGCTCCAGCTCAGTGGCATCCGCCAGTTCGTCCAGCTGCGTTTCGTGGAGCCGTGGTTCCTCGGCACCCAGTGGAGCCTCGGCGTCGATGCGTTCAAGACCATCCGTCAGTTCGCGGACTTCAACCGAGACAGCACCGGTGGCGGGCTCACCCTTGGCCACCCGATCGTGGACCGGCGGTTGCGCTTCTCCGTCGGCTACCAGCTCGAGAACGTGAAGATCAGCGCGCGCACGAGCGGCTTCTTCGGTTCGTCGGCCAGCGGCGGCGGCGCGGGGTTCACCCAGTTCCAGCGCCTGCCCCTCGCGAACCTCTACAGCGACGGTTTGACCAGTTCCGTTCGGGTGAGTTTGACGTGGGACGGCCGCAACAACCGGCTGTTCCCCACCGCGGGTTGGTACGCGAACTACACGGGTGAGGTCGCGGACCGGTTCCTCGGCTCCGACCAGATCTTCGTGCGGCACACAGGCTTCGTGCGGTTCTACCGCGAGGTCTTCTCGCTCGGGGAAGGGCGCCCGGTCACCTTCAAGGCCAACGCCCAGTTCGGTCTGATCACCGGCCGCAACGGCGTCCCGATCTACGAACGCTTCCGACTCGGCGGCATCTTCGATGTGCGCGGGTACCCGCTCCAGAGCCTCGGGCCGCGGGTCTCGATCCCGCGCCGAACCGATCCGAACGCATCGCCTCCGATCGCGGGCGGCGGGGTCTCGGAGGGCGTCGCGATCGGCGGCAACCTCCAGCTCTTCTACCAGGCGGAACTCGAGTTCGCGATCTTGCCCGAGGTCGGCATCCGCGGTGTGCTCTTCACCGACGGCGGCAACGTCTGGAACATCGAGAACCGCCTGTGCGAGGGTCCCGTCACCCCGACGAACGACCCGTCCACCAACCCGTGCGGTGTCCATGCGGCCATCCGGACCTCGTGGGGCTTCGGTTTCCGCTGGTTCTCGCCGCTCGGACCCCTGCGTTTCGAATGGGGCATCCCCATCCGCCGTCGCTCCTACGAACCGAAAATCAAGTTCGAGTTCACGATCGGCAACAGTTTCTGACCCCCATTCTTTGAATGCCCAACGCTCCGGACCGTCGGAGCCTTGACCCTCCAGGCGACCAAGTTTACGAGTCGCCGAAAGGAACCCCTTCTTCATGAGCTTCAGTCGTCACGTTGTTACTCTCGTCGCCGCACTCGTCGTCAGCCAGATCGCAGGCGAACTGTATGCCCAGACGAAGATCGCGGTCGTCGACCTTCAGCGCGCCCTCAATGAGACCGAGGATGGCCGCAGCGCCAAGAACCGGCTCAAGCGCCTCTTCCGACGCCGACAGAAGGCGCTCGATGCAGCGCAAGAGAAGCTGAAGAAGATGAAGGAAGACATCGAGCGCCAGAAGAACGTGCTCAGCCAGGAAGCGCTTCAGAAGCGCCTCGAGGAGTACCAGAAGGCGTTCATCGAGCTGCAGTCGACCTACGTCGAATACCAGCGCGAGCTCGCCCAGAAGGAAGCCCAGCTGACCAAGGTCATCCTCGAGCGCATGCAGGAGATCCTGCGGCGCATCGGCCAGACCGATGGCTACACGATGATCATCGAGGCCAACGAAGGGGGCGTGGTGTGGGTGCCGGGCAACCTGGATCTGACGGACCAGGTGATCCAGCAATACAATACCCGGCCCGGCGCATCTTCGATGGGCATGGGGATGGGCATGAGCAGCATGCGCTGAACCCGAGCGGTTCTCGACGAGACCAAGGACGGCACCACGAGGTGGGCCGTCCTTTTCTCTTTGGAGTGCGATGCGGCGGCCGCCGATGCCGATGCCGAAGGCGACGCCGAAGCCGGAAGCCGATGCCGACGCCGACGCCGACGCCGACGCCGATGCCGAAGCCGATGCCGAGGCCGATGCCGAGGCCGATGCCGATGCCGATGCCGATGCCGATGCCGATGCCGATGCCGATGCCGATGCCGATGCCGATGCCGACCCCGCCCGGCCCGATGGGTGTCGATCCGGTGGCGGATCCACGCTATGCCGCTCGGGTATGCGGGTTGGGGTCGTTGCGGGGTTGGGGGTTCTCGTTGCCTGGATGGGTGCGGGGGCAGAGGCGCAGCCCGCGCGCCGGGACCTCGCGTCGCTCGTCGAAGCCGCCGAAGCCCATTACCCCGCGTTGGAAGCCGACGAAGCCGCCGCACGTGCTGCACAAGCACGCCTCGACGAAGTGAGGCTCTCTCCCTTCTTCCGCTTCGAGGCCACCGCCGGGTTCACCGTGGCGCCGCGTTCGTCGGGCACCCCCATCTTCTCGGACCAGGATCAGCTCTCGCTGGGCAACGGCTGGGCGCCCGCCGCCTCCATCGGGGTGCGTGGTGCGATTCCGCTCTACACGGGCGGCAAACTTCGGAACGCGCGGCGGGCGGCGCGTGCGGGCGCGCGAGCCGCCACGGCGAGCCGCTCGCGCACGTTGGCGCGCCTTCGCTACGACGTGCGCCGCGCCTACTTCGCGCTGCAGTTGGCCCTCGATCTCGAGCAGATGATCTCGGAGGGCATCGGCAAACTCGAGCGCGCCATCCGTGGCCTGGATGAAGCGATCGCGGAGAACGACCCGGACACCGATCCGATGGATCGGTTTCGCCTCGCGGCCGGGTTGGCGGAGGTCCAGGCGCGCCGTTCGGAAGCCGGACGCTTGCGAAGGAGCAGCGAGGCGGCGCTCCGAGCCTTGACCGGCCTGGAGTCGATGGAGATCTCGGATTGCCCCTCCGCGCCGCTCGCTTTGCCGGATACCCCGCTGACGGACCTGCTGCGCCAGTCGGGCGCCCGCCCCGAGCTCGGCATGCTGGAGGCGGCTCTGGATGCCCGTGAAGCGGCGCTCTCGGCACAGCGGGCCGGCTTCGCGCCCGACTTCGGACTCGGCCTCTCCGCGAGCTACTCGTGGGCGCCTGGCGTGACCGACATCGAGAACCCGTTCATCCGCGATGACGGCAACCGCCCCGCGCTCGGCTTCGGACTCGTCATGCGCTGGAACCTCGACTTCGTCGGCAACGTGCACCGCGTCCGCCGGGTGCGTGCGGAACTCGAGCAGACGCGCGCGCAGGCGGAGCTTGCGCGAAGCGGCATTCGGCTCGAGGTCGAGCTCGCGTTCGAAGCGCACCAGGACGCGGTCCGCCGGGAAGAGGCGTGGGCCGAGGGCGAACGGCAGACGCGGGCGTGGCTGGTGAGTGCGGCGCAGGCACTCGATGTCGGCGCGGCCTCGCCCAAGGACATGATGGACGCGCTCAAAGCGTATTTCTCCGCCCGCTTCGAGCACCTGCAAGCCGTCCAAGGCCTCAACACCGCGCTCGCCGAACTGGAACGCACCACCGGCACCCGACTGCTCGCCCCGGCCGACTGGGAAGTCTCCTGTGATTGAACCCCAGGGTCCGAATACCCACCCCCTCTCGAACGTCAGAACGACCATGCGACGCATCTCTGCGCTCTTCGTGACCCTCCTCTGTCTCGCGATCCTCGGTGACGCCCCGGTGTTCGCTCAGCCAGCCGCCGCCCAGCGAGCCCTCGAGCAGAACCAGACCCGCTTCGAGCGCGTCCTGCGCCGTCCGGCCGGTCCGGCCCGTGAGCGCGAGATCTCCACGCTCATCGAAGGTCTGCTCGACTACCAGGAGCTGAGCCGGCGCGCGCTCGAAGCCCACTGGGCCGGGCTCACCGAAGCGCAGCGCACCGAGTTCGTGGAGCTCCTCAAGCAGCTCGTCGCGCGCAGCTACCGGAGCAACCTCGACCGCACCCTCCAGTACGCCGTCAACTACGAGAGCGCCGAAGCGCAGACCGGCGGCAGCGTGCTGGTTCGAACGGAAGCCCGCGACACCAACAACCGCCGCGCCCCCGCGGTCTCCATCGACTACACGATGCATCAGGTGGGCGGCGCGTGGCGCGTTTTCGACCTGACGATCGACGACGGACTGAGCATGGTGCAGAACTACCGGCGCCAGTTCGACCGCATCGTGCGCCGCGACGGCTTCGACGGCCTGCTCGGCAAGATGCGCGAACGCCTCGCCGCCGAGTAGCTCCTGTACACACTAGGCGCGCAACTGCCGCGGACGACGTCCTCTTGGGCGACACGATCCTGTTCGTGGGCGGCGAGCGGGCCGGCACCTTCTCGACGTCCTTCGAGCCGGGGCGAGGCGGCGTACCGAACCCACCACCAGGTTCCCATCCGGGCCACCCGCGAGCATCCGGTCCTCCTCCGAAAAGCTGAACCCCGGATCGGCGTTTCCGCGTCTGCGCACGGATCGTTGGCGCTGGCCCGTTGCGCTCCATCGCGAATCCGACTACGCACGGCGACATGAAGCTGTACACGGGCAAAGTCGGCATGATCTCGGAGCAGTTGCTGACCGCGCTGACCGCCGAAGACGACATCGAAGTCGCCAACGGCGAAGAGGTGAAACTCGACTTCGAGTCCATCCTCAAGGAGTTCATCCGCCGCGAGCGCCAGGTGGTCGACGAAGCCAAGAACCGCATGGAGCGGGCCGGCATCAGCTACTCGCTTCTCGGCAAGACCAAGAACCAGGTCGCCAAGGAGATGGGCTTCCCCGCCAGCGACGAGCAGCTGCCCTTCCTCGTGCAGCAGATCATGACCATGCTCTTCCACAGCGCGAACATCGAAGAGGTCTACGCGGAGGACAACATCCTTCGGAAGAAGATCACCGACGTGCTCCGGAAGAACACGAGCCAAGAAGACGAACTCGACGTCGAGGTCCGCTCCAAGATCAAAAACCTCGAAGAGGGCACCGGCGCCTTCGAAGTCGAGTACGAAAAAGTCATGGCCCAGCTGCGCAAGCGCAAGGGCTTGAACTGATAGCCGCTTCTTTGACGGTCGCTGGTGCGTTCGACCCGGCCGGGTAGGATGTGCCGATGCGCGTCTCTCTGGTTGGCACAGCAGTGCTTGCGACGTTCGTCGTGGCGGGCTGCTACGAGAGCCACGACGTCTATGTGCTCGGAGATTGTCCGGGCGCGTACCAGGCCGGCGCACCGTCGCCGACGCCCGGGTACTGTCCGACCCGCGCGAACCGCAGCCCGCACGTGCTTCCGGACGTCCCGCCCGAGCTGCGCTGGCAGCTGGAGTTCCCCGAAGAGGGGGATCGCACGCAGCGGTTCGCGGTGGCGCCTGGGGGGCGCCTCTACGTGCGGAGCCGCAACGTGCTCTCTGCCGTCGACGACCGAGGGGACCGCGGAACCATCGCGTGGCGGGTGATGTTCGAGGGCGTCGTCGGCAGCCCGAGTCTGCTGGAAGACGGCTCGGTGTTCGTGACGGAGAATCGATTCGGCCCCGCCGATGGTGTCTGGCTCGACCCCGCCGACGGCGCCGAGCTTCGCCGGGTCACGCTCCCAGAAGGCGCGTCCCAGTTCATCGGCGTCGGCGACGAGGGCGCGTTGTACTTCTTTGGCCGCATCGGCGACGACACGCTGGCGGTCGACGCCGTGGGACCGGACGGCACGCCGCTCTGGCGGACCGAGGCGACTGGGCTGTTCCACCACGCGCTCGCACTCGGACCCGACGACCAGATCGTCTACGGCGAACGGCTCGGCACCTTCGACGCCCCCCAGGCGCGGCTCTCCGCCATCGATCGGACGGGTGCGCTCGCGTGGCAAACGATGCTCTCCGAGGATGGCCAAGTCGTGGGGGGACCGGCGATCGCGAACGACGGCGCCATCTACATCGAACTCTGGACCGAGCGCACCACCAAGGCGGTGCTGGTCGTGTTGGAACCGACCGGGGTGGAACGGTTCCGCATCGATCTCCCTCAGGCCCCGTGGGGTGGCGGCACCCGATCTCTGTCGGTGGGCGTGGACGGCACCGCGTACGTCAAAGAAGGCGAAGCGATGGTCGCGGTCGATCGGACCGGCCGCATCCTCTGGGAGCGACCGACCCACCCGAACATCGACGCCAGCGGAACCCTCGACGGCGCCGGGCGCATGCACTTCGGAAGCGGCGGCGGCAGCGCGATCGACGTCGCCGACGGCACGGACATCTGGGTCTCCGAGATCCCAGCGCACCGCACGGACCTTCCCGGCGGCGGCGCGTCCTTCGCGTTCCCCGGCCCGGCCACGATCGGCGACCAAGTCCTCTACTTCATGGCCAACGACGCCATCCTCTACGCCGCCACTCCCCCCTCCGACCCCTGACATGCGCTCGGTGCCGATGTCGTCCCATCGGCTCGATGGGGAGCGACCGTTTCTGGCGCCCAAGCACATAGGCACGTCCATTCCCTATTCGTTCGCTCCACGCGTTCTCCGAGTCGTTCACGGAGCTCCTGCGGGGTGCCCTGCCGCGGCGTAGGATCCCGGAAAACGCCGGGAAGTCCGTGGGTTGTGAGGCACAGGCGTCCCGGACCGAGGTGCCGGTGTAGACGTCTGAGCCTCCGCGTGACATGAACGTCTCATGACGGAAGTGTTCATCGTGGGTGCGGCCAGGACCGCCATTGGCTCCTTCCAGGGCGCACTCTCTTCGGTCGCCGCACCGGAGCTCGGGGCAGTCGCCATTCGGGCTGCACTCGAGCGCGCGAAGGTCTCGGGCGACGCGGTCGACGAGACCTACATGGGCAACGTGCTCACGGCGGGCATCGGACAAGCACCGGCGCGCCAGGCGGCCAAAGCGGGCGGCATCCCAGACAAGACGCCGGCCACCACGGTGGGCAAGGTCTGCGGCTCCGGATTGATGTCGGTGATCCTCGGCACCAAGAGCATCAAACTCGACGACGCGTCCATCGTGGTCGCGGGCGGCATGGAGAACATGAGCCTGGCGCCCTACCTGCTGCCGACCGCGCGGGCCGGCATGCGCATGGGCAACCAGACCGCGGTCGACTCGATGGTGCACGACGGCCTCTGGGACCCGTACAACGACTTTCACATGGGCAAGGCCGGCGAGATGTGTGCCCGCGAGTTCGGGTTCTCGCGCGAGGCGCAGGACGAGTTCGCGAAGACCTCGTACGAGCGGGCCATCGCCGCCCAGAAGGACGGCAAGCTCGGCCGTGAGATCACCCCGGTGACCATCAAGGGCCGCAAGGGCGACACCGTCGTCGACACCGACGAAGAGCCCGGCCGCGCCCGCTTCGACAAGATGTCGACCTTGCGTCCGGCGTTCGAGAAGGACGGAACGATCACCGCGGCCAACGCCTCGAAGATCAACGACGGCGGCGCGGCGCTCGTGCTCGCCAGCGGCGACGCGGTCAAAGCCCACGGCCTGAAGCCGCTCGCCCGCATCGTCGGCTACGGCGGCCACGCGCAGGCGCCCGAGTGGTTCACCACCGCGCCCGTCGGCGCGATCGAAACCACCCTCGCGCGCACCGGCCTCAAGCCGGAAGACATCGATCTCTGGGAGGTCAACGAAGCCTTCGCGGTGGTCAGCATGGCGTGTGTGTCGAAGGCGTCCGTGCCACACGACAAGATGAACGTGTGGGGCGGCGCCGTGGCGCTCGGGCACCCGATCGGCTGTTCCGGCGCACGCATCCTCGTCACGCTGCTCTCGGCGCTCGAGGACCGCGGCCTCTCGCGCGGTCTCGCGACCCTTTGCATCGGTGGCGGTGAAGCCGCGGCCGTCGTCGTCGAGCGCGTTTGACCGAGCACGAAGCGGGCGTGGAGTCTCGACCGCTCGAAGGCCTGCGGGTCGGCGACGCGGACGGGCAGGAGGCGCGCGACCTGGCGCGTCTGCTCGAGGTCGGCGTGCCGGTGGCGCGCGGCGCGTTGCTCTACCTGACCTACCGCACGCTGCCCGATACCTTGCTCGGCACCGTCGAAGCCGCGCGGCGCGATGGCAAGTCGGTGGTGCTGCGTCCGTTCTACCCAGCGATGGGTCTCGGCGCCCGGGTGCCAGAAGGCACCCTGGACGTCGGTGAAGGCGACGCCGGTCCGGCGCTCGAAGTCCTGCGTGGCCTGCTCGAAGAAGGCGCCACGCTTCTCGGCGGGTCCATCCCGGTGCGGGTGGTCGGCAGCGAGGCGCTGCCCGGCGGCGCGGCGAGCGCCGACGTCGTCGGGGACCCCGACGGGCTCTCGGTGTGGAGTCGCGGCCACCGCGCGTCTCCGTGGCGGATCGACCGCCGGTCGGGCCGGATGGAAGAGAAGGGCGAAGGACTCGACGTCCACAAGGCCGAGCAGGTCGCCGACCTCGTCGACCGGGTGCAACTCGCGCTCGGCCTGCCGGTCGAGATCGAGTGGGTGGTCCAGCACGGCCGCCCCGTCGTGCTGACGCTCTTGCCGTTGACCTTCGATGCCACCTTCACCGACGGCGTGTGGCGCCGGGTCGCGCTCGTGGCCGCCGACGAAGGCACGGTCGCGCCGCTCGCGATCGACGCGCTCGACCGCGCGTTCGCTTCCGAGGAGCCTGGGCCTCAGGTCGAAGCCAACGTGCGCCGCGTGTACGCGCGTCCCTACCGGCGCCGCGAGCCCGGCGCGACGCTCGGCCGGCGAGACCGCCGGGCATTCGCGCGGGCCTCCGCGGAAGTTGCGGGGGCGACCCGAGAGGTGGCGCCGGTGATCGCGTCGTTCCTGCGATTCGAACGCGCGTCGACCGCGCGGCTCGAGACGCTCGACCGGGTGCGGCTGAAGGACGTCGACTCCGAAGGTCTCCTCAGCGCGTTGCGGGACCGGCAGCGGTTCGTGGCGGAGGGCTACCTGCTGCTCGACAACGGGCGGGAGATCACCCGCCGAACGCTGGAAGCGATGGAGGCCCTCATCGGCGTCTTGCCGCGCGAGTGTTACCCGGCGCTTGCGGCGCCCTACGCGACCCGCGGCCGCCGCAAGGTCCACGGGAAGTTGCTCGCGCTCAGCAAGGCGGTGCGGGACCGGCACGGCTCGATCGTGGAACGCGCCGAACTCGACTCGTCCTTGCATGAACGCTGGGACGCGGTCCGGGACGAAATGCGCAGCGTGCGTCCGCTCGGCATCGACGTGACACCGGTGGCCATCGGCGCCACAGACGAGTCGTTCGCCGCGGCGCTCCGCCGGGTGCAACAGGGCGGCGGACACGAGCGCCGGGAGACCGCGCGCAGCCTCGCCGAGGAACGGGTGGAGAAGACCGCGCTCGGCGTTGGTCGCATGCGCGGGGTGATGGCGGCGTCGCTGTCGTTGCTGCTCGGCCGCATCGCGCGGTCCAAGGGTGGCGTCGCGGAGGTCGTGTCTCAGGGCATCGGACGGCTTCGCGCGGTGGGCCTCGAAGTCGGTCGGCGGCTGGTCGAAGAAGCCGTGCTCGACGAACACGACGACGCGCTCTACCTCAGCGTGGACGAACTGGAAGAAGCGGTCCGCGGCGAACCTGGCGCGTACGCAGCCCGCGTACGGCTGCGACGCGAAGACGACCTGCGCTGGGCGAACTACGCGGCGCCGCGTCGTCTCGGCTGAACCGCTTGGGCTCGGAAGCCGCGGTCCGACCGATGCGCGTCAGGGCTGGTTGAGTTTGGCGGCGACCCGCCGGACCACCGAACGCGGCGCGACCCGCGAGGATTGGGCGAGCGCCGCGTTGCGCCAACCCACCACCGAGATCGTCTTGCCCGCCATCATCGCGCGGTAGCCGTGCAGCGCGACCTCCCCGGCGTCGGCCAGGGTGCCCCGACTCGTGAGCTTGGAGCCCTGCATGCCGGCGGCTTCCGCGAACTCGGTCTCGGTCGCGCCCGGACAACTCACCGTCGCGGTCACGCCGGTGCCGCGCAGCTCGAACGCGAGCGCTTCGGTCCAGTGGTTCACGAACGCTTTGCTCGCGTAGTACGTCGCCATGAAGGGCCCAGCCTGAAACCCCGCGACCGACCCGACGTTGAGGATGCGCCCGCTCCGGCGACGCAGCATCGGCTCGAGGTACAAGTGTGTCAGCTGCATCAGCGCCCCGATGTTCACCTCGATCATCGAGAGCTCGCGTCCGAGGTCGAGTTCGTCGAAGCGCCCATGGCTGCCGAACCCCGCGTTGTTCACGAGGAACTCGATCTCGAGGTCGAGCGCGTCCGTGGCTTCGACGATGCGCCGAGGCGCGTCCCGTTCGGAGAGGTCGGCGCAGATCACGTGGGCGCGCACGCCCTGTGCGCGAAGTTCCTCCGCCACGCGCTCGAGCGCGTCTTCGCGCCGCGCGACCAGCACCACGTCGTGCCCTTCCGCCGCGAAGAGCCGCGCGTATTCCACACCGAGCCCGGCGGACGCGCCGGTGACCAGAGCAACCCTGCGTTCCATGCGCGTGCGTTCCATCCGGCCACGGTATCGCAGCCGGCGGATGTGCGGGGACGCGGTTACTCGCCCTTGAAGTCGGCGGCGCGTTTGCCGAGGAAGGCGCTCATGCCTTCCTTTTGGTCCTTGGTGCCGAAGCCTCGGCCGAACGCTTCGACCTCGAGTGCGTTGGCGTCTCCGAGACCGATGTCCGCGCCGTCCAGGAAGAGTTGCTTGGCTTCGCCGATGGCGAGCGGTCCGTTGGCGACGATCGCTTGGGCGGTCTTCAAGACAGCCGGCATCAACTCGTCGGGTTCGTACACCGCGTTCACGAGGCCGATGCGGAGCGCTTCCGCAGCGTCGATCATCTTGCCGGTGTAGACGAGTTCACGCGCCATCGCGACGCCCACGCGGCGCAGGAGCCGCTGGGTGCCGCCGAAGCCAGGGATGACGCCGAGTTTGACTTCGGGTTGTCCGAGCTTCGCCTTGGTGGATGCGTACGCGAAGTCGCAGGCCATGGCGAGTTCACAGCCACCGCCGAGGGCGAAGCCGTTGATGGCCGCGACGATGGGGAACGGTGCCGCTTCCATCGCCACGCCCGTGTCGTGACCCCGGCGGCTGAACGCGCGCGCCTCTTCGGGCGAGAGGTTCGCCATCGCTTCGATGTCGGCACCGGCGACGAACGCTTTGCCGGCACCGGTCACGATGAGGCAGCGGGTCGATCGTTTGGCGCATGCTTCGACCGCGGCTTTGACGCCGTCGAGCACCGCGGCGTTGAGCGCGTTGAGCTTGTCGGGGCGGTTGATGGTGAGGGTGCTGATCGCGCCGTCGTGGGCGAGGAGGGTGACTTCAGACATCAGGTGGTCTCCGTGCTCATGACCTTCTGGCCACGCTCGTCGTAGTGGTAGAAGCCGCGCCGCGTCTTGCGACCAAGCCACCCGGCAGCGACGTAGTTCCGCAGGATGGCGGGCGGGCGGTACTTGTCGTCGCCGAACTCCCGCTGAAGGACCTCGCCGATGTAGAGCACCGTGTCGAGGCCGATGAGGTCGGCGAGTTCAAACGGTCCCATCGGGTGGTTCAGCCCGAGCCGCCCCGCCGTGTCGATGTCGACCACGGTGCCGAGGCCTTCCTGGAGCGCGAAGCACGCTTCGTTGAGGAAGGGGATCAGCATTCGGTTCACGATGAACCCCGGCATGTCTTTCGTCGTGACGAGCGTCTTGCCGAGCGCCTTGCTGACGGTGCAGGTCGTCTCATACGTGTCGTCGCTCGTCTGGAGCGCGCGCACGATCTCGACGAGCTTCATCATCGGGACCGGGTTCATGAAGTGCATGCCGACCACCCGCTCCGGGCGGCCGGTGACCGCCGCGAGTTTGGTCAACGAGATGCTGGAGGTGTTGCTCGCGAGAATGCCTTCCGGCTTCTGCATCGCTTCGTCGGCGGCCTTGAAGATGATCTTCTTGATCTCGATGTTCTCGGTGGCGGCTTCGACGACGATGTCGGCTTGGGCGAGCGCGGCGTAGTCCGAGGTCGGTTCGATGCGGGCCAGCGCGGCATCCCGGTCACCGGCGGCAAGGCGCTCCTTGTCGACCGAGCGCTGCATCCCCTTGGCGATGCGTTCCTTGCCTTTGGTCGCGACGTCCGCCTTCGCGTCGAGCAACTTCACGTCGTAGCCGGCCAGCGCCGCGACCCACGCGATGCCCTGACCCATCTGCCCTGCACCGATCACACCGAACACGCGGATTTCCGCCATGAGACACCTCTTCTTCGAGGGCGCACGTACCAACCCGCTCCGGTCGCGTCAACGAGGGTGCGCACGGGGCGCTGCTCGGCCTTTGGCCTTACGGGGCGACGGCGGGGCGCTGTCCTTGCACGATGCGGAACCGGTGGCCCGCTGGGAGCGTGTAGGTCTCGGTCGTGCCTTCCGCGTCCGGCCAGCGAATGCTGACCTCCGCTTCGCACGCCCCCCCGAGTCCGACGTGGAGCGTGTGGTCGCTCTGCGAGCCGTAGTGGCCGTGTCCACCGTCGACCTCGAGCACCTGCTGAAGGTCGCCGTAGCGCACGGTGGCTTGCGCGCCGATGGCCGCGCCGTTGGAGCCTTCGCCCCCGACCAGGTCGAGCTGCAGCCAGTTGCCGGGCGCCATGATGTTCTCGAAGGCCCGGACTTGGCTGGTCTCGTAGCAGTCGTTCGGGAGCGAGGCTTCGCAGCGGGCGCGGGAGTGCCCGACCACGATGTCGAGGTCGCCGTCCCGGTCCACGTCGAGCACGACGACGCCGTGGCTGCGGTTGTGCTCGAAGAACTCGCTGGTCGTCAGCTGGGTGAAGTTCATCGGGCTGCTCTGGTGGAAGAGCTGCCCACGGTTGCCCGGGTAGTCGCTCGCGCCGACGTACACGTCGAGTCGCCCATCGTTGTCGAAGTCCAGGAGCGCGTTGGTCATGTGCCCCTCGTCCCAGTCCGAGCGGTCGAGGTGATCGGCTTCGAGCCCCATCGCCGCGTCGCCCGGTCGCACGAAGTGCAGCGCACCGTCGTTCAGCAGCAGTTCGCTGCCGTCGGAGCCGTTGCCCGCCCACCAGTGTTTGATCTCGCCGGTGAAGAGATCGAGGTCTCCGTCGTTGTCGACGTCGCCCGCAGAGGTCGCGCCGCTGTTGCCGCCGAGGCGGAACGGCTGTCGGTCCTGATCGTGACTCCAGTTGTTGGAGCACCGCAGCGACGACCGTGGCACGTCGGCGCAGCCTTCGGCCTCGCGGTTCGCCTCGCAGTAACAGCGCGCGAACTGGTTGTCCTCCCAGGACTGGTCTTCGTCGAACGCGTAGCCGCTCGCGACCGACTCGTTGACAAAGTAGGTGCCGTCCGCGTCGAACGCACCGCGCCAGAGATGGTTCGGCGAGCGGCCGTAGCTCGGCGCCAAGAGCTCCGGCACTCCGTCCCCGTTGAGGTCGCGCGCGAGCGCGCCCCACGCGCGGGTGTGGGAGAGCCCTTCGTTGAGATCGATGAACCCGCGCCATTCGAGCGTGGTCAATCCGTAGGCTTCGGTCACGTCCGTGAAGGCCCCGGTGCCGTCGCCGCGAAAGAGCCGGTCCTGGCTGAAGGTCAGCATGCCGCGGTCGTTCTCGTAGTTGTGCTGCGGCACCCAGAGGTCCACGTGGCCGTCGCGGTCCACATCGATGAACGAAGCGCCCGCGGGCACGTCCGGGCGGTCCATGGAGTTCAGGTCGCTCTGCGGCCCGAGCACGAAGTGGCCGGTGCCGTCGTTGAGCAGGATCTCGCTGTGCTCTCCGAGCGTGAACATCGGGTCGACGGTGTTCATCGCGAGGTAGGCGTCCACGTCGCCGTCGGAGTCCACGTCCGCGAACGCCGCGATCTCCACCGGCCGGCCCATGTCGGCGGCCGGGGTCCGAAGCGTGAGGATGCCACTCGAGACCGTCACGTCCTCGAAGCCACCCGCCGCCCCGCGGTTGCGAAGCAGCCACGTCCGGCGCACGCCGTCCGCGCCGAGCTCGTCCGGTCGACCGGCGCCGCGGCGGACCATGAGATCGCCGTAGCCGTCCCCGTCGATGTCGGTGACGTTCAGCCGGACGCCCACCACGTCGCGCAGCCCCCAGTCGTCGGTCGCCTCGCGGAAGGCGGAGGTGCCCGCGACGAACCGGCTCCCGTCGTTGCAGACCGCCGCGGGGAAGGGCGCCTCACAGGCCAGCCGCTCCGGCTCGCACACCTGGTCGCCTTCGCAGATGGGCCCCGCGCTGCCGCAGTGGCAGAGCCCGTCCGTTTCATCGCACGTGGTGCCCGCGATGCCGCACGCCACGTCCGCGCAGAGCGAGGCCGGTGTCCCGTCGCCACAGCCCATCAGTCCAACCAGGCCGATGACGGCCAACCCCCAAAGCAACTTCATCCATGAGGCCTAGCAGCGGGATGGCGATCGAGCCGTGAGACTGCGCAGAAAGAGTGAAGGGGGTTCACTGGCTTGTTTCCCCGACGGGCCTGGCTCGCTTCGCGAGACTGGCGGCCCTACGCTCGCGCCCGTCCCACCTCCACGTGCTCGCCGCCCAACCCTATTCGAAGTCGAGGAGCTCTTCGGGGGGGCGGACACCGCACTCGCCGACCAAGGCCGGCAGCAGCGCCCACCCACCGAGCTGCAGGGATTCGTTTCGAAGCAGCGCCTCCTCCGCCCGGGCCCGTTGGCTCAGGTCGAAGGTGGCCCGCGCCTCTTCGCAGGCGCCCGCGGCTGCGAAGAGCTCCGCCTGCAGCTGAAGCGCCTCCCACTCGGCTGCGTCGGCGCGCCGGGCGAGTTCGAGCCGGAGTTCGGCCACCCGTAGGTCGTCGCGATGCCGCGCACTCCAAGCCACCTCCATCAGCGCGTCGCCGTCCCAGGGCACGAAACGCATCCGCCACCAGCCGGCCTCCGCACTCTCGGGACGCCGGGTCAGCACGTCGCTCGCGACCGGGACCGCGAACCCGAGACCGCCGATGAGCACGGCGGTGAACACCGCGACTGCATTGTCGGTTGCCGGGTTCTTCTCTTCCTTGGTCGCCCGGATCCACATCGCAGCGGTGAAAGCAGCCACCCCCACCAACGCCGCCCAGGAGGCGACGCCGTAGGGCGCGTTCACCACCACCGGTCCCAGCATGCGCAGGCCGAGGAGCGCGCCTCCGACCACCAGCGGAACGCCAGCGGCGACCCGCACCCGCAGTCCGTCGAGTTTGGCCGCCCGCAGCACCCACGCGAGCGACTTCGGCAGCAGCCACGCGAAGAGCACGGCGACCAGCATCGGCGCCGCGACTTCCGAGTCGGGCAACGTGTTCAGTGCTGGATCTCCACCAGCACCGGCGCGTGGTCCGAGGCGCCTTTGCCTTCCCGCTCTTTGCGGTCCACGGCGGCGCCGATCACCCGCTTGGCGAGGCACGCGGTGTAGTAGTGGTGGTCGATGCGCATGCCGTTGCCGCGCTCGAAGCCCATCCCGCGGTAGTCCCACCAGGTGTAGACGCCGCCGCGCGGATGGAAGGGGCGGAACACGTCGCTGAGGCCGAAGTCCCGAATGCGTGCGAGCGCCTCCCGGATCTCCGGGTTCGCCAGGACGGTGCCTTCCAGCTCCTCGGGGCGCGCGATGTCGTCTCCGAACGTCGCCACGTTGTAGTCGCCGAGCAGCGCGAGTGGTTCGTCCTTGGAGAAGTTGCGGTCCAGGTGCGCGCGCAGCCGCTCGAACCAGCGCAGCTTGTAGACGTACTTGTCCGAGCTCATGTCCCCGCCGTTCGGGAAGTACCCGCAGATCACGCGGATGCCCTCGACCTTCGCGCTGATGAGTCGCGCGTGGTCGTCCTCCACGTCGTCGCCGAGCCCGATGCGGACGTCTTCCAGCGGGGTGCGGCTGAGAATCGCCACCCCGTTGTAGGTCTTCTGCCCGTGCGTCGCGACCTGGTAGCCAAGCGCTTCGACCTTGTCGCGCGGGAAGAGATCGTCGGTGACCTTGAGCTCCTGCAGACAGATCACATCCGGTTGATGCTTCGTGAGCCACTCGAGGAGCCGCTGCTCGCGCGCGCGGACCGAGTTGATGTTCCAGGTGACCAGCTTCACTGGTTCACCCTTCGCAGATCGCGATGCACTCGATCTCGACGTCGACGCCCTTCGGCAGTTCCTTCACCGCCACGCACGCGCGCGCCGGCGGCTCGAGCCCTTCGAAGTACGTCGCGTAGACCGCGTTGACGGCGGCGAAGTCGGACATCGAGGTGAGAAAGATCGAGACCTTCACCACCTTGGCCCAACCGCTCCCGCCCGCCTCGAGGACGGCGCCGAGGTTCTGCATCGACTGCTTCGTCTGCGCCGCGATGTCGTCCATCACCAGGTCGCCCGTCGCGGGGTCGAGCGGGATCTGACCAGAGCAGAAGAGCAGGTCGCCGGCGCGGACGGCCTGCGAGTAGGCGCCGATGGCGGCCGGCGCATGCGGGGTCGAGACAACACTGCGTTTCATGCCGCGACTACAGCGCATCTGGGAACCCGGCGCCAGTGGTTCGAGCCCCTCCCGTCCGCTTCGCCACGGGTGGAGGGCTTCCGGTTCAGCCGCGTCTTTGCAGGGCCTTGACGAGCTTTGCGTCCAGGAAGAATGCCCGCGGGTCGCGTCGGAGCTTGCGCAGCTTGCGCCTCGTGCGTGCGGGCAAGCTCTGGTCTTTCGGCGGACCCCCGCGCGGTGGCGGGGCCCCGATCTCCGCCGACGCCTCCACGATGCGCGCGATCTGTCCGAGCCCGCTGTTGCGTTCGGTGACGGCGTGGTGCTGGAGGAAGCGCTGCAAGAAGTCGAGCAACGCTTCGTAGCCGTCGAGGTCGAGCTCCGCCCGCGGGTTCGAAAGACACGCATCGATGAACGGATCGAGGTCGTGCGGGTCGAACGCATCCGTGAACCCGGCCTCGCCGTAGTAGGGCGTACCGAAGGTGCTGGGGCGCAGGCCCTCGTAGAAGGCGAGTTCGATGCCGGCCTGCGAGCTGAGCAACGCCACGCGGTCGGAGGCGTGGCCAAGCGCGATCAAGTTGTCGTGGTCCCGGATCGCGAAGCGGGCCGCGTGCGGGGTATCCAGCGTCCCCGCGAACGCCTGGAGTCGCTCTCGGGTGAACGGTCGCTGCAGATGAACCTTTCGTTCTTCCCAAGGATGGCCCTTGAAGAGGACGTTGTAGTTCGTGTCGCGAAGGACCCGCGCGATCAGTGCTTCGTAGAACGCGATCGACGAGAGCGCGCCGCGGCGCTGTTCGATCAACGAGTAGTCGTTGACGACCTGTCCGACCACAAGAAGCGTCGGGCGTTCGGGCTGGGCGAACCGCGGCAGGTCGGCTTCGTCGGGCTGCGTGACGTTCTTGTTCTCCGCCGCGAACAGACGTTGGATGGCCTTGGCCTGGTCGCGCACCTGTTGCTCTGGCGAATCGGGGAGCCGTTTGCTCCGGCGCACCGTTGCGTGCCGTATTTGCGAGCGGTTGGCGATCGGCGTGTGGCGCTCTTCGACGTAAAACTCTTTGCCCGTGAACGTGGACTCGAGGACGAATGCACGGGTCCGGTCGAACCGGCAGAGTTCGAGGAGCACCCGTCCGTAGGTCATCGATCCGCTGAACACGAACGCGTGCGTGAACGTGGGCTGCCGGGCGCGGAGCACCCGTCGCCACTCATCGATCCACAGGCAGGCGGCGGCCATGTTGTCCAGCAGCACCTCGCGTTCGCGTTCGACGAGGCGCGCGAAGATCGCGGCGTCGTCCCCTGCGCGGACCGGCTCGTCGTGCCAGTGACTGCGGGTCGCGAGCGACAAGCAGAGTGTCTCCGCCACGCAGAGCGGACGCAGCCGCAAGCCGTCGTGTTCGAGGTCGAACAGCTCTGCGGGTGCGCACGCAGCGAGCCGTGTTCGATGACGACGCAGCGCCGGAAGTTCGCGGAGCGATTGCAGATCGCCGGCCGCGCGCTTGAGCGGTTCGAGGGTGCCGTGAATCGTGAGCGGCACCTGCCGCGTGTCGACGTATCGGTAGAGCGGGGCGAAGTTGCGCCGGTGGATGTGGAGGTCGTCGGCGAAGAGAAAGTCGTAGCTCACGTCCGCACTCCCTCCGCACGCGCCCGTTCGAGCAGCGGCTCGTACGCCTCGAGATGTCGGGTCACCACGTCGCGCCAAGTCGGGATTCGGTCACGAAGCGCCGGCGCGTTGTCGCGCAGGGTGCGGGCGAGCGTGCTGTGCGGGTCCGCGAGCGTCGCGATGCGTTCGGCGTCCAGGTCCGGGTCGCCGGTCAAGAGCAAGCCGCTCACCCCATCGTTGAGGAAGTCGGGCGCGAACCCGACCGGCGTCGTGATCACGGGTGTGTGGGTGGCGATCGCTTCGGGCAAGTTCGCCGGCCCGCCCTCGAAGTTGCTGGTGACCAGCAGGTAGTCCATCGCCTCGTAGAGCGACTGGAACAGCCGGTAGGGCAGGTACTGGAAGACGCGCGTCTGGAAACCGAGCGACGCGAGGTGCTCCGCCGTGTGATGCCGACCTTCCCCGACGAGCACGAACGCGAACCGTTCGTTGTCGAGGTGGCACACGAGCTCATGCAAGTACGCCTCGCCTTTGACTCGGCGCGCGTACCGCCGGCTGACGATGCCGAGCCAGGTGCGTGCGTCGCCATCCGGCCGAGTCTCCGCACGCCCCGCCCGGGGCCGGAACAGATCCCCTGCGTAGCCATGCGGGATGACCGTCGTCTTCTCGATGCCTTCGACCCCGAGCCTGCGGCGCTGGCCCTCGTTCAAGCAGACGACGCATTGGGCTTGCCGGTAGCGCGGGAGAAACTTCGAGAGGGCGAGCCACGGGTCCCGCTCGCCCAGATCGTGGTGCACGGTGACCACCGCGCGATCGCCCAAGTCGGACTCGAGGTGCGGCCGGTGGAAGTGGTGCACCGCGGCGTGCGGGAGCGGCCGTTCGCTGACTTCGATCGTGATGCCGGCCGGCACGTACCGACGGAAGTACCCGAAGATCGCGTTGAAGATCGCGGACTGGGTCTCGCTCGAGAGCACGTGGTTGACGACGAGGGACCCGCCTTCCCCGTGGGTGGAGCGGTCGCCGATCACGGCGTCTTTTTTCGGAACGCCTTCCATACCTTGCGGAGTCCCTTGCGGCCTGCTTTGGCCCGTGCCTGGATGTCTGTCCATGAATCCTTCAGGGCAGAACCTGCAGGAATCGCACCGGCGCCGTGTGGCGCGTCGAGGTTGGCGATCGCTTCGATGGCCTTGTCTTCGCCGGCGACCCCCAGGCACTCGCGCACGAAGCTGCGGTCTTCCCTGTGCCAGTGGCCGATCAGCTTGATCGAGTGGCGGCGCAGGAAGATCGTCTCGAAGCCCGGGAAGATCTCGAAGATGTCGTAGAGGTCGAAGCTCTGCAGGTGGTCGGTGCCTTCGATGTTCTGCTGCATGTACGGGAACGAGAAGATCACCTGGTCCACGTGTGCCATCACGTCGCGGCGAAATACATCCAGTGTCGCGTTGTCGAGGTGCTCGAGGACCTCGAGCGCCACCAGCGTGAAGCCCTGATCGGGATGGCGAGCCCGCGCGAGTGTTTTGGCGAGACTCGGCATGTCGGGAAGCACCTCGAGCGACAAGTTCGAGATGTCCCCAAAGTGTTCGTTGCCGTAGGCGACCGCTCCGTCGCTCATCTCGAAGCCGCGGAAACGAAGATCCGGCCGGCTGCGCGCGAGGTGTGCCAGCCCCACCCCGATGCCTGCTCCGAGCTCGATCACGGTCCCGGATGCCGGCAGGCGCTCGAGCGCGCGCTGGTAACGAAAACGTACGTACTTCGGCACACGCGACCACTCGGTCTGCGTTGTGCGGTACTGGCCGCGTGCGGCGTCCCGATCCCCCGACTGAGTCATCCGCTGCTCATGCCGGCTCCGTCCCGCCCCCGCAAGGCCCCGACGTGTGCGTCGGCACGACCGGGGTGCCATCGCATTTCCGAATTCAGAACGGGCTGACGGCGCCGATGGTCTCTTCTCGGTCCGGGCCGACGCTGACGATGTCGATGGGACAGCCGCTGAGCTCACGGATGCGGGCGACGTACTTCTGGGCGTTCTCGGGGAGGGACTCGAGGGTGCGGCAGCCGGAGATGTCTTCGGTCCAGCCGGGCAAGGTCTCGTAGACGGGTTCGACGTCGGCGAGCGCGGCGAACGGGGGGCGCTTGTGTTCCGCGCCTTCGTAGCGGTACGCGATCGCGATTTTGATCTCGGGGAGGCCGGTGAGCACGTCGAGTTTGGTCAGCGCGATCGAGGTCATGCCGTTCACCTCGACGGCGAACTTGAGCGCGACCGCGTCGAGCCAGCCGCAGCGGCGCGGGCGGCCGGTGGTGGCGCCGAACTCGGCGCCGACTTTGCGGAGTCGTTCGCCGGTCTCGTCTTCGAGTTCGGTGGGGAAGGGCCCGCCGCCAACCCGGGTCGCGTACGCCTTCGCGATGCCGACGACGCCCGTCACCGCGGTCGGTCCGACGCCGCCTCCCGCACACGCGCCACCGGCGGTGGCGTTGCTCGAGGTGACGAAGGGGTAGGTGCCGTGGTCGACGTCGAGCATCGTGCCCTGCGCGCCTTCGAGCAGGACGTTCTTGCCGGCGGCGAGGGCGTCGGCGGCGATGGCGGCGCCGTCGCGCACGAAGGGTCGGAGCCGCTTGGCGGAGGCTTCGAGTCCGGCGGTGACTTCCTCCGCGGTCGGCAAGGTCGCGCCGAACACCGCGGCGCGCGGTTTCCATGCTGCGATGTTCTCGCGGACCTTCTCGAGCAACCCGGGGCGGAGCAGGTCGCCCACGCGGATGCCGCGGCGACCGATCTTGTCCTCGTAGCAGGGGCCGATGCCGCGTTTGGTGGTGCCGATCTTCGGGTCAGCGGCTTCCCGCAGTCCGTCGACGATCTTGTGGTGCGGGAGCACGACGTGGGCGCGGTCCGAGACGAACAGTGCGTCGGTGCGGATGTCGGCCGCGATGAGCGCGTCGATCTCCTGCAAGAGCGTCGCGGGGTCGACCACCGTGCCCTGGCCGATGACGCAGGTCTTGCCGCCGTGGAGCACCCCGGAGGGAACGAGGTGAAGCACCCGCTTCTCTCCCGCGATGACCAGGGTGTGTCCGGCGTTGGCGCCGCCCGCGTAGCGGACCACCACATCCGCGTGGGGCGTCAGCAGATCAACGATCTTGCCTTTGCCTTCATCGCCCCACTGCGCTCCGACGATCACGACTGCAGGCATCACTCATCCTCGTTCGAAAGAAGCCACTCCGACAGTGGCAGGATCTCTGCGGCGGTGGCTTCGGCGACGTGCCGCTTCTTGCCATCGCGCGCACGTTGCACTTGGACCCGCTCGCCGACACGCACGATGCCGTCGTAGCCCCAGGCTCGAGCGAACTCGAGCGCCTTGGACGCTTCGTCGAGCCGCGACACCGTCACACCGGCGGCACGCAGCACGCGCTCGAGGTGGTCCCACGGTCCGGTGCTCACCAAGCGCATCGCACGTTTCGCCCCGAACGGTGTGCCGGCCCGTTCGAGCGCCCAGGCGACGTTGCCGACATCGAGCGCGAACCCGGTCGCCGGGGCCGGCAGCCCGAACCGGCCGAGCAGCTCGTCGTAGCGGCCGCCGCCGCCGAGCGGCTCGCCCGGACCCGCGGCCAACATCGTGAAGCTCACGCCGGTGTAGTACGCGTGGCCGCGCAGCTCGCCGAGGTCGACGCCGATGCGCGGCTGGGTCGCACCGACGGTCGCGCCGTCTTGGTTCTGAAGTCGGGACAAGAGCCGGACGTACACGTCTTCGAGCTCGTCCAGTGCAGCGCGGCTGGTCTCGTCCCGGAGGCTCCGACGGCCGCGTTTGAGCACGTCTTCGGGATCGCCCCAGAGCTCGAGCAAAGTCAGCGCCCGCTTCCGGGAACGGGCCGGCACCCCGGCGGACTCGAGCACCTGCTCGAGCGCGTAGATGTCTTTGGCGCCCATCGCGGTGGCGGCGTCGGCGCGCGCGGCTTCCGGGACCGCGTCGATGGCGAGTTTGGCGAGGCGCACCTGTCCGAGTTCGAACGAGACGTTCCGCAGACCGACCGCGGCGCAGGCCTCGAACGCGAGCGAGATGACTTCGGCGTCGGCGTCGAGGCCTACTCGGCCCACGCATTCGATGCCTGCCTGACTGCGCTGCCCGGACTTGCGGGCCCGTCCGCGTCGTCGGCGCACGACCGAGCCGTGGTAGCAGAGCCGCCAGGGCGGCGGCCGGTGCGAGAGCCGCGACGCCACGATGCGCGCGATCTGCGGCGTGATGTCGGGCCGAAGCAGCGCGACTTCACCGGTGTCCGGTTCGACGAACCGCACCAGATCCCGGCTGTCGACTTCGAGCCCGCGTTCGAGCACATCCGCGTACTCGAAGGGCGGCGTCGTGACACGGTCGTAGCCCCAAGACTCGAACGTGCCGACGAGCTTCGACGCCAACGCGGCGCGCGCTTTCGCGTCGCCGGGCATCTGATCTCGCATGCCGCGTGGCGCGGTCAGCGGCATTTCTCGTCGCAAGGTTTGGCTCTCAGATCACGACGTAGTCGACCGACTCGACGTGTTCGATGGCGCGAAGTTCTTCGAGGACCGCGGCCGGCGCTTCGCCCGCGAGGTTCCAGACCGCGAGCGCCTTGCCGGTCTCGTCGTCGAGTCCGACCTGCAAGCGGGAGACGTTGAGCCCGTGTTTGCCCAGCACCGTGCCGAGTACGCCGATGACGCCCGGGCGGTCGTCGTTGCGCACCACGAGCGCGTGGCCCTGGAGCACCGCGTCCATTTCGTAGCCTTCGAGGCCGACGAGACGCAGCCCGCCGCCGCGGCTCTTGCGCCCGGTGGCGGTGTGGATGCCTTCGCCGTCGTTGACGACCACGCGGACCACGGGGAGGTCGTCGTCCGGTTCGCTGACGAGGCTGAGCTTGATGTCGCGTTCCTTGGCTTCGTAGGGCGCGCTGAGCGGGTTGACCGGTTCGCCGAGGTGGACTTCGAGGAATCCGGCGAGCGCTTCTTGGCCGAGCGGTTTGACGAGATCCGCGAGCGGGCCGTGGGCCGTGACTCGGATCTCGCGGGCACCGTCGGCGAGCTGCGCGAGCAGTCGGCCGAGCCGGCGTGCGAGCTCGAGATGCGGCGCGACGCGGGCAGCGGCTTCGCCACCGAGCGACGGCACGTTGACGCCGTTGGCGATGGTGCCTTGCTTGAGGAACGCGACGATCTGATGCGCGATTTGCACGCCGACCCGCTCCTGGGCTTCGATGGTCGACGCGCCGAGGTGCGGCGTCAGGATGCAGTTGTCGCACTTGGTGAGCGGGTGCGCCGGGTCCATGGGCTCCGACTCGAACACGTCGACCGCGGCGCCTGCGATCTTGCCTTCGTTGAGTGCACGCACGAGCGCGGCTTCGTCGACGATGCCGCCGCGCGCGCACTGGACGAGCAGCGCGCTGTTCTTCATGCGGTCGAAGGCCGCGTCGTTGAAGAGGTGCTTCGTGCTTGGCACGAGCGGCGCGTGAATCGAGACGAAGTCGCTGCGGTCGAGCAAGCTCTCGAACGAGACGAGCTCCACGCCGAGCCGTTCGGCTTCTTCTTCCGAGAGGACCGGGTCGGCGGCGATGACCTTCATCTTCAGACCCTGGGCACGGTCCGCGACGATCTTGCCGATGTTGCCGAGCCCGACGATGCCGAGCGTCTTTTGCCACTTCTCGACGCCCTGGCCGTACTTCTTCTTCTCCCACTGGCCGGCCTTCATGGCGGCGTTGGCCTGCGGAATGTTCCGGGCGAGGGAAGAGAGCAGCGAGAGCGCATGCTCCGCCGTCGTCACGGCGTTGCCGAGGGGCGTGTTCATGACGACCACGCCCTTCTTGCTGGCGGCGACCAGGTCGACGTTGTCCACGCCGATGCCCGCGCGGCCCACACACTTCAGGGCATGCGCGGCCTCGAGCACCTTCGGTGTGACCGTGGTGCCGCTGCGGATGATCAGACCATCGAACTCGCCGATGAGGGCACAGAGCTCGTCTTCCGACAGGCCCGTCTTGACTTCGACCTCGACGTCCGAGGCCTCGCGAAGAACCTGCAGACCCGCCTCGCTCAACTTGTCCGAGACGAGAACCTTCACCGTGGGCATTCGCACTCCTCTATGGGGTGGGGAAACGTCGCGAACCTCGGGTCCACGACGCTCGGCGGCATACTCGCGCATGTCGCATCGCGTCAAGCCGAGGGGCCGTCGCGGACACCCACACGGCGGGTCGTTTTGCGGGGCGGTGAGGGCGGATCCCGCACGCAGCCATCGGCGTACGACGGCTCTCGATTGAACATTATGATTGCGTTATATAAAGAATATGTTATTGAATGGCCATGGCAGCCGGCTCACTCGACAGCACGTTTGCGGCGCTCGCGGACCCCACGAGGCGATCGATTCTCGCGCGGCTCGCGCAGGGGGAGGCGACCGTCGGGGAGCTTGCCGCGCCGTTCACGATTTCCCAGCCGGCCATCTCCCGCCACATCCGGGTGCTCACGAACGCCGGGCTCGTGGTTCAGCGCGTCGACGGAACCAAACGTCCTTGCCGCCTCGCGCCCGAGGGGCTGACGGAACTCGATGCGTATCTGGGGATGCTCCGGAAGGCGATGGCGAAGAACTACCGGCGCCTCGATCGGCTCTTGGCGCAACAGAAACAGAAAGCGGAGAAGCAGGGCACATGAACAAGCTCACACTGGAGACCGACGGGGACCGCTTCGTCCTCGCCACCCGTCGATTCGACGCCCCACCGGACGCGGTCTACCGCGCTTTCGTGGAGCCCGACCTCATCCGGCAATGGATGCTCGGTCCCGACGGTTGGACGATGCCGGTGTGCATTCACGAAGCCAAGGCGGGCGGCGCGATCCGCTACGAGTGGTCGGACGGGAAGGGCGGTGGGTTCTCTCTCACCGGTGAGATTCTCGCCATCGATCCCCCGCACCGCATCGAACACGTCGAACGCATGCATCTCCCCGACCCCACGCCCGACAACCACATCGTCACGACCTTCGCCGCCGACGGGGACGGCACCCGCATGACCATGCGCATGACGTTGCCCGACGCCGCGACGCGGGCGGCGATGCTCGCGACCGGGATGGAGCACGGCATGGAAGCGAGTTACGCCCGCCTCGAGGACACGCTCCGAGCGGAGTGAACATCATCACCGCTTCCGATCCGGCTTCGGCTTCGGCTTCGGCTTCGGCTTCGGCTTCGGCGTCGGCTTCGGCTTCGGCTTCGGCTTCGGCTTCGGCGTCGGCTTCGGCTTCGGCTTCGGCTTTGGCTTTGGCTTTGGCTTCGGCGTCGGCTTCGGGGTCGCCTCGGCTTCGGGGTCGGCTTCGGCTTCGGGATCGGCGTCGGTCCCGGCTTCAGGAACGGCGTCGGTCCCCTTCAGGATCGGCGGCCAACGACCTCACTCGCCCCCCGGTTCGACGCTGCGCGTACGGCAGCGCGAACAGGTACAGGCCGGTGCCCATCAGCAACACCAGCGGCAGCAGCGTCACCCCGCCCACGGCCATACCGAGCGTTTCGTTCTCGATGGACATCACCGCGAAGTTCGCGAGCACGCAGAGTGTGAAGCCGATCGACAACCATCGATGCAGCGCGCGGATCTTGACGCTTCCAGTCCGGTTCATGACGCGGTCCCCTGACCGAGCTCGATCATCTTCCAACCGTTGCCCGACGGATCGCGGAAGCCGGCGTCGACGTTGCCAAATCGTTCGATCGGTTCTTGGGTGAGTTCGACGCCCACGCCGCGCAGTCGCTCATACTCGGCACGGCAGTCTACGACGTGGAGTACCAGTGCGGGCATCGCACCCTTTGCCACCAACGCCCGAAGCGCGCGCTCGGTGTCTGGGTCGTGCAGCGGGGCGCCAGGCGCGAAGAGCCCGAGCTGAAACTCGGGCTGCTCGGCGTGCTGCACGGTGAGCCAACGGAAGGGACCGTTCTGGACGTCCGTGTGTACTTGGAAACCGATCTTCTCGACGTAGAAGGTCAGCGCTTCTTCTTGGTCGTGGACGAAGACGCCCACCATTCCGATTCCTGGCCGCATGGGCACCTCCGTGGTTCAAAGCTGGTCTAGCTCAGACCGTCTCGGCGGCGCTTCTCCAAAACTGCGGTTCTGAGGTCGGGGCGGGTGGCGGCTTGCACGACGCAGGCCGGCACCTGCGCGAGCTTCTCTGGAAGTTCGGTGCTGCGCGAACGGAATCCAGTCGGACTCTCGCCGACGACATCCCGAAACGTGCGGCCGAAGGTGCCGAGGCTCGTCCATCCGGACGCGAACGCGATCGCCGTGACGGACGCGTCGGAGTCCCGGAGCAGCGCCTTGGCGCGCTCCAACCGCAACGTCAGCAAGTACCGGTGCGGTGGGATGCCGAACGCGCGCTTGAACGCCCGCGCGAAATGCGCCGTCGACACGCCGCTCACCTGGGCGAGGCGCTGCACGGGCCACTCCTCGTTGGAGGCCGCAGTCATCCGGTCCTTCGCGCGAAGGAGGCGGCGGAGCAGTTCGGGGTCCTGGGGCACGCGGCGAAAGGGTAGCGCGAAAGCGGTCGCGAAGCCGATGCCGATGCCGATGCGGACGCCGAAGCCGACGCCGAAGCCGACGCCGAAGCCGATGCCGACGCCGACGCCGATGCCGACGCCGACGCCGAGGCCGACGCCGACGCCGAGGCCGATGCCGACGCCGACGCCGAGGCGCCGACGCCGAAGCCGACGCCGACGCCGAAGCCGAAGCCGACGTTGAGTCTACGGAGGGTAGGTGCCGACGTGGGTGCGTTCGGGCGCTGATGCGGGGGTGCAGCCGGAGACGGCGGGTGGGGTGAGGCCGCCGGCGCTGATGGTGCAACTCGATTCGAGGGTGGAGATGCGGATGCGGCCGAGGCCTCCGTCTCCGCCCACTGCGGAACTGCGTCCAGGCACGACGCCGCCTTGGCCGCCGGAGGCGTCGATGAGGCCGAGCATCGAGACCGCCGGCGCCGCGAGGTAGACGAGGCCGCCGCTGCCGCCGCCACCCGCCCCCGAGCGAGACGCCAAGTTCGTGGTCACGCCATGTCCGTTTCCACCGTCGCCGCCTCGGACGGTCAGCCGCGCGCTGGCCGATAGGGTGAGGGACTCTGAAGCCGCGAGCCGAAGCGCGCCGCCCGCGCCACCGCCGCCGCCGCCGCCAGCCCAGTTGGAGGAGAAGTTGCTGCCCGCGCCGCCGCCGCCGGCCGAGCCGGCGCGGAAGGTGGTGGCCGCTCCGAGGTCCGCTTCGGCGTCGAGGCCGATCGATCCGCCGCCGCCACCGCCGCCATTGCCCGCATCCCCGGCGCCCGGCGTTTGTCCGGTCTCGCCCGCGTAGTTCCCACTGCCGATGCCGCCGCCGCCCCCCCCGCCAGGAACGTTGGTGGGCGTGTCGCCCGCTGGTCCGGCCGCGCCGCCCGAGGCGCCGCCTCCGTTGCCACCGGGACCGCTCGAACCGCCGCCACCGCCGCCACCGCCGAAGCCGCCGCCGCCACCCGCGCCGTTCTGGGGCGAGCCCGCGTGGCCGCCGCCCGAGGTGCCTCCGAGGCCGCAGCCGCTGCTGCCCATGCCGCCACCAGGACCGTCTCCGCCGAGCGCCGCGTCCACGAGACCCGCGCAGGAACCGGAGGCCGCCACGCCCGACAGCGCGGTGCCGACGCCGTAGCCGGTGTCGCCTCCTTCGCCGCCGGTGGAGTACATGCCGCTGCTCGTGGTCTGGCTGCCGGCGCCGCCGTGTTCGCCACTCAGATCGATCACTCCGTCGATTCGAATCACCTCGGCGTAGACCTCGAGCACGGAGTTGCCGTTGGTTCGGATCGTCGAACCCGCGGGGACCGTGAAGCTGCGGTAGCGGTGGATGCCCGCTGGCAAGACCGTGACGCCGGCGGGCGCGACGAACTCTTCCGTCGCACCCATCGTCGGGAACGGGTTCATCAGGCAGTTGCCCTCGACGCACACGTCGCTCGCTGCGCACACCCGGCCGCACACGCCGCAGTGCATCTCGTCCGAGTCGCCGTCGATCTCACACCCCGTCGAGACGTCGAGGTCGCAGTCGAGGAAGCCGGTGTCGCACGCGACGCCGCACGCGCCGGTGCCGCCCGACTCACGGCAGATCCCAGACGCGTTGGTCCGGTCGCTGCACACCATGCCGCAGGTGCCGCAGTTGTCCGCGTCCGTGAAGAGATCCACCTCGCACCCGTCGAGCACGCCATTGCAGTCGGCGAAGCCGTCGCGGCACATGTACCCGCACGCGGCGATCCTGGCGTCGCCGGTCGGCGAACACTGCGCCACGCCGCTGCCGTCCGACGCGTCGAAGCAGAGGTTGCCGCATGCCCCGCAGTTGAGTTCGTCGGTGCGCACCGCGGCCTCGCAGCCGTCGCTTGGGTCGTCGTTGCAGTCCTCGAAGTGGCGTTCGCACAGACGCACCGCGCAGGCGCCGTCGGTGCATGCCGCGAGGGCGTGGTCGAGGAAGCAGCCGGCGCCACGTTCGTCCACGAGCCCGTCGCAGTCCTCGTCGTCGCCACCGCACGCTTCGACTTCGGCAGGGCTGCGGTTCGGGTCGTCGTCCGCACAGTCCCCGCCGCGTGCGGTGTGGCCCGCTGGTCGTTCGCATGCGCTCATCGTCGGCAGACCGGAGTTGCCGAACCCGTCGCCGTCGGCGTCCACGAACCAGTCGCGTGAGTCGCACGCTTCGTCGATCGCGTCGTCGCAATCGTTGTCGCGTCCGTCGCGGCCTTCCACCGCCCCCGGGTGAGCGGTCGGATCCTGGTCGTCGCAATCGTCGCCGCCACACCGCATGTCGGCCGCGCCGTCGAGGTCGTCGTCCTCGAAGTCGCCCGCTTCGATCAAGGCGTCCGCGAGGCCGTTGCAGTCGTCGTCGATGCCGTTGCAGCGCTCCGGCGCACCTGGGAACACGTCGCCGTCCGAGTCGTCGCAGTCGCCTGAGAGGGCCGTGTGTCCGGCGGGTCGCGCGGGCGCGTCGAGGAAACTACCCGGGTCGCCCCAGCCGTCCATGTCGGCGTCTCGGAACCAGCGGGTCGTGCCCGCGCCTTCGTCGACGATGTCGTCGCAGTCGTTGTCCACCCCGTCGGGGACTTCGAGTTGTGCTGCGTGCCGTAGCGGGGTGGTGTCGTCGCAGTCGTCGGCAACCGCGGAGAGCCCAGCGGTCCCCGCGCAGGCGGACACGGGCGCTTCGGTGTCGCCATGCAGATCGCCGTCCAGATCCGCGAAGCCCATCACTGCGACGCCTTCGTCGACGGCCCCGTCGCAGTCGTTGTCGTACCCATCGCACACCTCGGTGCCGGTGCTCGAGATGCTGCGCCGCACATCGGAGCAGTCGGTGCCGCACTCGTCTCCGTTGCAGCAGCGGTCGTCGATCTCGCCGTCGCCGTCGACGTCGCGTTCCCCGATGGTGCTCGGGTCGCAGTCTTCGTCGACTCCGTCGAGATCGCAGTACTCCATGTTGCCCGGGAAGCGGCCGGGGTCGGCGTCGTCGCAGTCGTCGCCGCCGCATTCCATCGCGTCCGCGCCATCGCCATCCGCGTCCCGCGCCACCGCACACTCGGTCACGCAGCGGTCTTCGCCTTCATCGCAGACCTGCCCCTCGAGGCAGGGTGGGGCGCCCGCCATGCAGGTGCCGTCCAGACACGCTTCGGGGCCGTTGCAGAACAGCCCGTCGTCGCAGTCGACACAACCTGGCGCGTCCGCCATCGGCGCGTCGACCAACGCCGCGTCGATCTCCGGCCCGGCGTCCACCGATGCATCGTCGTCGCCACAACCAGGGCCCGCGAACACCACCGCGCACCCCAACACCCAGACAAGCCCCCGCTTCATCGGCCGAGGGTACCACCCGCGAGCGGACGCCGATGCGCCCACCACGGAAGCGGAACCGGAACCGGAAGCGGAAGCGGGCGCCGATGCCGAAGCCGATGCCGAAGCCGAAGCCGAAGCCGAAGCCGATGCCGATGCCGATGCCGATGCCGATGCCGATGCCGATGCCGATGCCGATGCCGATGCCGATGCCGATGCCGATGCCGATGCCGATGCCGATGCCGACGCCGGTGCCGACGCCGAATCCGATGCCGAATCCGATGCCGATGCCGACGCCGACGCCGATGCCGATGCCGATGCCGATGCCGATGCCGATGCCGATGCCGATGCCGACGCCGATGCCGACGCCGAATAGGTCAGCTTCGGGTCACGCCCACTGGACGAGTTCGAGCGCGAGGGCGAGCAGGACGACTCGGTAGCCTTTGCCGGGGTCCTTCTGGGTCTCGAAGGCTTCGACGACGCTCGGGAGCGGGCTTGGGACGAGGACCAAGTCGAGCAGGCGGCTGAGGTCGGGGGGCAGATGCATCTCGTCGACGAACGAAGGCAGCTGCCGCATGCGCTCGAGGGAGTCGAGCATGTGCGTTCGGAAGCGCCGCTCCTCGAGCCCGGCGCGCAAACGTTTGCCGATGCCCTCGTCGAGCACGTCCCAGACATCGAGTCCGAGCGGGAACCCGCGGGGCGGGGGCGGCACGTCTCGGTAGAGTTCGGCGGTGCCGTGTTGCCAGACGAAGAGATCGAGCATGCGCTCGCGCACCTGTCGGGCGATGTGTTGGAACAGATCCACTGGCTGGATCAAACCGAGGGCGACCAGGGTGTCGCCGAGTCGTCCGTCGTGGCGCGGGAGTACGGCGAGCGCCATGTCGAGCTCTCCGCGCGCGATGACCGAGTGCCGCACCAGGTACTCCCCAAGCATCTCGCTGGCCACGTTGCTCGTCACGAACTCGGGTTCGCCGCCGGCCACGTAGATCTCTTTGCGGACACCTTCGTGTTCACAGAGCCACAGCCCGCTGTCGCCGCGCAGCGCCGACTCTGCGATGGCCCGCACGATGCCGCCGCCCGCGAGGTTGCGGCGCGCGTCGGGTTCGCCCGCGATGCGCGCGTCCTGCGTGACCGGCGACATCGACGACATCGGGAGGTGCTGCAGCAGCGGTTGGAGTGCGCGCACGGTCTGCGGAGGGCCGCTGCCGGTGGAGACCAGATCGTCTGGACCCACCTTGCCGGTCGTGATCGCTTCGACGAGCTGAGCGAAGATGAACGTCCCGATGGACGAACCCTCGCGCGTGGTCACGACGTAGAACTCGGGCGGGAGATCCATCGTGGTCGGAGTGGGAAGCGACCGAGGATCGGGCATGTGTACGTCGAGTGCGGGGGTCCGCTGTTGGTCGACGTCGAAGCCCGATGCCTTCTGTACCAGCGTGGCCAGCTGCGTTTGCAGGTCTCTGACGACCCCGAACTGGAACGGCTCGAGGGCGGTCGAGAGCGCATGCGCGGAAGGAAAACGGTCGGCGGGATCTCGAGCGAGTCCGCGGGCCAGCACGGCCTGAAGTTCTTCCGGGAGGTCGGAGTCCCGCACCGGTTGGATGCTCGCATCCCGAATGGCGAGCAGGATCGCCAGTTCGCTCGCGCCGGTGAAGAGCGGCCGCCCGGTCAGGAGCTCGGCGGCGATCACCGACGCCGCGAAGACATCCGTCGCTGGCCCCATCTCGCCGCCGCCCACCTGCTCGGGGGCAAGGTAGCCGAGTTTGCCCTTGGCTCGATTGCTCACACCCGCGAGGCTCTGGACGCGCGCCTGCGCGATGCCGAAGTCGCCGAGCTTCACCTCGCCGTGGACGCTCAACAGAATGTTCGACGGGCTGACGTCGCGATGCACGATCTCGAGGGGCTCGCCGTCGTCGCCCTTCGCGTCATGAACGGCTTGGAGCCCGGCGAGCATCTCTCGGATTGTGAAGATGCTCGTGCCGATGCCGAGCAGCTGGCCCTCGCGGACAAGCCAACGCGTGAGCCGCCACAGATCACATCCGGGGACGTACTCGAGCGCGAGGTAGGGTTGCTCGGCGGTGCCCACGCCGAGAAGTTCGACGACGTTGGGGTGGTTCACCCGCGCGGCGAGTCGTGCCTCCTCCTCGAACATCGCGAGCCCGTCGGCCTCCGCAGCGACGTGCGGCAGCATACGTTTGATGCAGACCAGACGGGGTTCGCCGACGGCGCGGGCTTCCTTCGCGCGAAACACCTCCGCCATGCCGCCGACCGCGATGCGGTCGACCACTTCGTACGGCCCGAGACGCGTCGGGGTCTGCGGCGGGTGTTCGACCACGGGCCATTGTAGGAACACCCCACCCACTTTGGGTAGGAAGTGACAAACTCCGGCGACTTCGGGTGACATCCGGGATCGCAAACGGTACCAAGGTCTGTGTCGAAGACGGAGGTCGCCTTGGGCGGGACGGACGCGCTGGCCCACCCCACCGCGGAGGTGGTGCGGGTCCGCCGTACCAGCGCGCGGGTGGTGCGACTCTCACGTTTCCCCCGGATTCGGGAGCTCCACCTCGAGCGCGGTACAGCGGGCACGAAGCGGATCACGGACTGCGCGGGCTCTGGGTTGGAGAAGCTCGTGGTGCGAAACGGGACCTTCGACCTCTCGGAGCTCGGCGAATCTCGGATCAAGTCTTTCGGCTGCGACACCCCCCCATCCGCGCTGACGTTGCCCGAGACGCTCCGGGAAGCGGTGCTGGAGTTCGATGTGGCGCTGCTCGACACGCTCCATCTTCCCTCGGGACTGCGGCGACTCACCCTGCTGCGCGCGCCCGAATCGTTCGCGTTCGGCACGCTGACCGAGTTGACCTACCTCAAACTCTGGCTCGCCCGGGGACTCGTGAACCTGGAGCGGCTCGCTCCGCTCCGTTCGTTGCGGCAGCTGACGATCGACCACGCCCCGATGTTGCAGTCGCTCGCGGGGCTGTCCGCGAAGCACGAGGCCCTTCACACGCTTTCTATCCGACATGCGCCGTTGGCGTCGCTCGACTGGAGGGCCGCGCCGCCGCTTCGGACACTCAAGCTCCACGGGGTGGAGGTGCGCTCGATCGCCGGGCTGCCCACGTCGCTGACCCGCCTCCGCTTGGACGAGTGTTCCGCGCTCGTCGATGTGTCGCCAGTCGCCGCGTGCACTGCGCTGAAGAAGCTCAGCCTGCGTGGCTGCAAGAAGGTGGTCGACATCGGCGCGCTCTCGAAGCTCAGCGAGCTCGAGTCGTTGGAGCTCAAGCGCAGCGGAGTGCGGCGCTTCGACCAGGTGCCGGATGCGATTCGCCACACCGTGCAAGGCAGACGGCTCCGACAGCGGCCGCTGGGCGTGCGCGCAGCCGCCGCGGCGCCGAAAGCCCCCCAGGCGAAGCGGGCGCTCGTCCAGAAACTCAAGCGGCTCTTCAAGAGCGACGAAGCCGCCGAACAAGCGGTCGAGCTGGCCGTGGCGCTCGACGACGCGGAGGTGGAAGCGGCGCTCCTCGGGGGCGTCCGGGCTGGCTTCGCGCCCCGAGTGGAGGTCTGGCGTGGGCCCGGTGCGTGCGTCTGCTTGCCCGACCCTGCGCCCGTCTTGGTGCCGAACGACGTGTTCGATGGCGGCGCCGCGGGACGTTGGCGGCGAGAGACCGTGTTGCGCCTGTTGGTGGCGCGGGTCGGCGGCGCGGCGCTTCGAGACAGCATCACAGCGCTCACGCTGAGTGGCCATCAGACACGGAAGAAGCGGTACCGAATTCCACTGCGCGGCATCGGTCGGTTCGAACGGCTCGAGACACTGCACTTGATTCACGCGCCCGGGCTCGAAGAGGTGTCCGCGCTTGCCGACGCGCGGGCGCTGCGGCGGCTCTTTTGCGAGGACGTTCGGATCGAACAGGTGCCGGTCGCGCCTCAGCTCACCCACTTGGCGTGTTTGGGCTCGCGCATCCAGACGCTCGCGGGGATAGGCGAAGCCAGCGGACTCGAGTGGCTTCGTCTGGGCGGGCGCAGCGTCCGCGATCTCTCACCCATCGCCCACCTCGCCCAGCTTCGGACGCTTCACCTCCAAGGCGCCAACACCTCCTTGGCACCCCTGCGAGCACTCCAGCTCACCGAGTTCATCCTCGAAGGCTTCTTCCACGACACGCAGTGCCTGCGCGACATGTCGACCCTGGAGCGCGTCCACATCTGGGGCGGTATGGCCGACCTCGAAGCGATCGCGTCTCTGCCCCGTTTGCGCTCGTTGCGACTCGATCTGAACCAGAAGACGTTCTCGCTGAAACCGTTCCTCGAACACCCCACGCTCGAGGACCTCACCCTCTGCCACGCGTCGCTCGGACGCTCGGATGCCACGGTGATCGAGGGACTTCCGGCGTTGCGGCGCCTGGGGACGGTGGGGACCACGTTCGGCGGGCATCGGTTCTCGAAGCGCATCCGGGATCTGCGCCAAGATCCGATTTCCTGACGTCGCGCTGGCGTCCTCGGGTCCCATCGAATACTCGTGCGCCGTGTCCAGACTTCTCCTGGTGACAGCGCTCGTTATCGGTTGTGGCTCCTCGGTGGATTCGCCCGACACCGGCGTGCGGCGGGACACCGGACCCATCGAGTGCCGGGTCGTCGAAAGAACCTGCGCCCCAGCCGGGGTGTGCCTGGATCTTCGGGCCTACGAAGTGGACGAGCCAGCCGACTGCGTCCGCTGGTTCGACCCCGTGACCGTCTGCGCCGAGGCGCCGTTCATGGAGTCGATGGAAGAGACTTGTTACGTGCTCGACGGCCGCACCGTCGTCGCGCCGAGCAACTGGCCCGAGCTCCTGCGTCTGCGCGACTACGTCCGCTGCGAACCCACGCTCGCCTCTCGCGTCCTCGCCCTGCCGCTCTGTCCCGAACCCGACTGAGTGCGTTGGCTCTCAGCGGTCGGCCACTGTCGGCTTCCGCTTCGGTGCACAACGAACTGTGCGGGGCGTCTCGCCACGGGCGGGGTGATACGCGGCGATGTACCCGCATTCTCCCGGCCGCAGGACCGGAACGGGACCTGCAACTACCTGAGGCATGACCATTCCCCATACCTCGCACCTCTCTCCCCACTGGCGCGAAGCGCAGGACGTGGCCCACCTCGAAGACCCGCACGCGGTCCGCCACCAAGGCGGCTACACCCGGGCGCTGCTCGGGCTCGTCGCACTCGCCCCAGGCGCGATGGCTTTGGCGGCCTTCGCCATCGGCGACCAACCGATCTCCTACATGCTCGGGTTCATCGCCCTCGTGTGGGCGCTGATGCTGCTCTTCGGGTTCGTCGCCCGCGTCTTTCGCAACCCTCGACTCGACAGCGTCGGTCGATGGATGTGGGTGGGCTTCTTCTTCGTCGCAGCGCCCCTCGCGCTGCCCGCGTACTGGGCCCGCCACGTCTTCGGCGCACCGAACGACGCGATTCAACACGAGTGATCGCGTCGCGGCCGGACCCAAGAACTGCTAGACCCGCGACGTGCAAACGCGCCTCCGCACCTTGACCGATGGCGCGCTGCGCGACGGCGCATTCGTCCTCTACTGGATGACGAGCGCCCGCCGGCCCCACCACAACCACGCCCTCGACCACGCGCTCGCTTTGAGCGCGGAGGTCGGTCGGCCTTTGCTGGTTCTCGAGCCATTGCGGATCGCCTACCCGCACGCGAGCCGCAGGCTCCACGCGTTCGTGATCGACGGCATGCGCGACAACGCGCAGGCATTCGCCGTGGCGGGCGTGACCTACCACCCGTACGTCGAGCCGGCGCCGGGCGAGGGCCGAGGGTTGATCGAAGCACTGGCGCGGGACGCGTGCGCCGTCGTGACCGACGACTACCCGGTGTTCTTTCTGCCGCGCATGCTCGATGCCGCGGCCGAAGCGCTCGACGACCTCGGCGTGCGCTTGGATGCGGTCGACGCCAACGGCATCTTGCCGATGCGCCACACCGACCGCGCCTTCGCGCGCGCGGTGGACTTCCGACGGCACCTGCAGAAGGTGTTGCCTGCGCTCTACGCGCCTCCGGCGGCGGCGCCTTCGTTCGAACAGGCCCGGGGCGCGGTGGTGCCCAAGGTGGTTGTCCAGGAGTGGCCCGCGAACCTCGATGTGGCGCTCGAGCAGCTGCCACTCGCTGCGGTGCCGGACCGCGCCGCGACGGGAGGTTGGGTCGAGGCGCGCGCGCGGCTCAAACGTTTCGTTCGGAGTCGACTCACCGACTACGCGTCCGGCCGACACCCAGACGCCGAAGCCACCAGCGCGCTGTCCGCGCATCTGCACTTCGGGCACATCGGTGCCTACGAGGTGTTCGAGGCGGTCACGCGCAGCGGAAGGTCGAAGGGCTGGAACCGGAAGAAGGCGCCGGCGGCCACCGCGAAGCGGGAAGGGTGGTGGGGACTGTCCGAACCGGTCGAAGCGTTTCTGGAACAGCTCTGCACCTGGCGCGACCTCGCGTTCAACGGCGCGTGCAACATGCCGCACTTCGAGTCCTTCGAGGGCTTGCCCGCGTGGGCGCACAAGACGCTCCAGGAGCACGCCGCCGATGCGCGTTCGGTCGTGTCCTTCGAACACCTCGAAGCGGCGAAGAGTGGCGACGAGGTCTGGGACGCGGCGCAGCGCGAGCTGCTCGAGACCGGCGTCATCCAGAACTACCTGCGCATGACTTGGGGCAAGAAGGTGCTCGAGTGGAGCGCGTCGCCCGAGGAGGCGTGGGACCGTCTGGTGCTGCTCAACGATCGCTACGCGCTCGATGGCCGCGACCCCAACAGCTACGCGAGCATCGGCTGGATCTTCGGCCGCTACGATCGCGCGTGGGGACCGGAGCGTCCGATCTTCGGCAAGGTCCGCTACATGAGTTCGGACGCGACGAAGAAGAAGCTGAAGATGAAGAAGTACCTCGCGCAGTACGGCCCACAAGGAACACTGCTCTAGGGAGCCCTCGCCCTTGCCCTCGGTGTTGGCCGGCGAAGCCGATGCCGAAGCCGATGCCGATGCCGAAGCCGAAGCCGATGCCGAATCCGAAGCCGAAGCCGATGCCCGAAAGCCGAAGCCGACTACTTCTTGATCGCCAACACCAGGCCGTCGGGGGTCGGAAGGCAGACGGTGTCGAAGTGGGCGCGGGCGTCTTCGTGGAAGGCGCGCATGGCTTTGGCTTCATCGCTGTCTTCGAGCAGTCGTCCGAAGAGGAACGCGTTGTCGCCGATCAGCAGGCCGCCGGGGCGTAGGTGTTTGGCTGCCCACGCGCCGTAGTGCGGGTAGTTCTTCTTGTCGGCGTCCACGAAGACCAAGTCGAAGGGACCCTCGGATTCGATCGAGGCCAAGGTGTCGAGCGCGGCGCCTTCGACCACCGTCACCCGGTCGCCGATTCCGGCCGCGTCCAGGTTCTTGCGTGCGACCGCCGCGTGCTTCGCATCGAACTCGAACGACCAGAGGTGGCCATCGGCGGGGAGGGCGCGCGCCATCCAGACAGCGGAGTAACCAGCGAGCGTGCCGACCTCGACGATCTTGCGTGCACCGGACATCTTCACCAGGAGGCCGAGCGACTTGCCTTCGGAGGGGCCGACTTGGATGGGAGGCAGGCCGGCGCCTCGCGCGTCGAACGCTTGGGCCAGCCCGGCGTCGTGCGGGGCGTGGGTGTCTGCACACCAGTCCAGGATGTCGGCGGAGGCGTAGCGGTCCCCCGCCCGAGATGCGTCGTCGGCCATGGAGCCCAGTTAGGGCAGAACGTGCAGTTCGGCGAACAGAATCTCCGCTTCCGCACACACCCGCAGACGGGTTTCTGTGACCGGGCGCGTCGGACGACCCCTTGACTGAACTTGCGGGAGCCCCTAGCCCCGCGTTCGTGGTGCGTTTCGCTTCCCCCTCCCTGGCGCTGGCCTCGCTGCTTCTCGCAGCGTGCGATGCCCCTGATCCCCAGAGATTTCTGGGGGTTCGGCTCGGCATGTCGGCCTCTCAGGTCCGCGACAACTTCGCGCGGCCCGGATCGTGGGAGGTCCAGACCTCGCCCGATGGGCTCCTTCACATGGGGTGGACTCCAATCGACGCCGCCGATGGAGTACAGTCCGCGCACTTTGAACTGCACGAAGGGCTCCTGGTGGCCGTTCGTGCCTCACTCGCCGATCCGTCTCTCGTGGTCGGCGATCCCCACATCGAACTTCCAGAGCTCGTTCGCGTGCTCGACCTCGGAGCCGGCGACACCGCCGACTTCACCCTGATTGCCCGCAATTGTCCCCTACATGCAGCCGAAGTGACCGCGCTTCTCGCCCACTGATCGAGCTGTGATGTCCGCTTACGCGGATTTTGTGCTGCTTTCCTGCCCGGATCGACTTGTCCCCACGCGGCCCTTGGAATAGAAGGGGCGCCGCGAGCCCCAACGAACGTTTGGCCACATGCAGATCTTCCCTCGTTCCCTCAATTTACTGCCGCTGGTGCTGGGTGGCGCCGCGACAGTTGGGGGAGGCGTCCTGACCATGGCGGTCTGGTACTACCTCTCTCCCTCCAACCTCCAGGTCGGGTATGCACCCGAGCAACCGGTGCCGTACAGCCACCGCCTCCATGCGGGCGAGCTGGGCATGGATTGCCGGTACTGCCACGCCAACGTCGAGCGATCGGCCAAAGCGATGGTGCCTCCGACGCAGACGTGCATGGGTTGCCACGCCGTGATTCATCCCGAGTCCGGCGCGCTTCAGCCCGTTCGCGACAGCTGGGAGACCGGCGAGTCGGTGCACTGGGTCCAGGCCCACGTCTTGCCCGACCATGCGTACTTCGACCACAGCGCGCACTTGGCGGCGGGCGTCGGCTGCGTGAGCTGCCATGGCCGGGTCGACCAAATGGAAGTGGTGCGGGTCGAAGAGCCGATCGCGATGCAGTGGTGCCTCGACTGCCACCGCGACCCGGCCGCACATCTGCGTCCAACCACCGAGATCACCAACATGGAGTGGGAACCGGATTCGAGTTGGGACGCTGACGAAGCGCTGGCGCGGGTGAACCCGCCTCAGCATTGCTCTGGGTGTCACCGATGAGTCGTCGCAAACCGTACGTGCTTCCTGAAGGCAAAGGGCCCGTCGTCTGGCGCAGCCTCGAAGACTTCGACGCCATGACCAGCGATGCGGGTCAGGCAGACCAGAAGAAGCGGGCCGAAGCCGAACTTCCTGGCGGGTTCACCGCAGGTCTTCCGATTCTCCAAGCCTCCAGCTTGCTGAAGAAGGCCAAGCCCGATCCGATCGCCGCCCAGCCCCGTCCGGGCAAGGTCAGCGTGGGTCGCCGAGGGTTTCTCCAGACCGGCGCACTCGCCGCGGGTGCATTGGGTCTGCAGGGATGCATCCGGCGTCCGGAAGAGAACATCCTCCCGTACGTCCAGGGTCCGGAGTACCTGATTCCCGGCGTGCCGCTGCACTTCGCCACCGCGACCTCGCGCGGCGGAGACGCACTCGGCCTGCTCGTGACCAGCCACGAAGGACGTCCGACCAAGATCGAAGGCAACCCCCAGCATCCCTCGAGCCTCGGCGCGACCGATGTGCGCGCCCAGCAGATGATCTGGGACCTGTACGATCCGGACCGTTCGCAGGGTCCGGCCCGGTACGAGGGCGACGCCCTTTCGGACGTGACGTTCGCGGAACTCGACACCGCACTGCGGGCCGTCGTCGCCAAACACACCGCCGACCGAGGTGCGGGACTTCGGGTGCTCATGCAGCCGACGAACAGCCCGACCATGATGCGCGTGAAGCACCGCTTCTCGCAGCGGTACCCGGAAGCGAAGATCTACACGTACGGCTCGGTGTCGGACGACGCGATGCGGGCCAGCACCCGTCTCGCCTTCGGACTCGATCTGGCCGCGAGCTACGACGTGTCGCGCGCCGATGTGGTGCTCGCACTCGACTCCGACTTCCTCGGGTTCGAACCCGGTTCGGTTCGGGCGAGCAAAGGATTCGGCGCCCGCCGAACCCCGACCGCGCCCGACCGCGACCACATGCTCCGCCTCTACGCCGTCGAAGGCACCGTCTCCACGACTGGCGCGGCCGCCGATCATCGACTTCGGGTGCCCGCGCAAGACTGCGGACGTTTCCTGCGCGCGCTCGCCGCGGCACTGACCAGCGTGACCGACGGGCTCGGCGCGCTCGGAGACTCGCTCCGCGTCGAGACCGACGCGCACTGGAACGACTTCATTCGCGCGGTCGCCGATGACCTCGCGGGCGTGAACGGCAAGTCGAACCGCACCCAGGCCGGACGTTCGATGGTGGTGGTCGGTCCCCGGCAACCGCCCGAAGTGCACGCGCTCGCCCATGCGATCAACCACGCCCTCGGCGCCATTGGCGGACCGGTCCAGCTCTACACGGTGCTGGATCCGAACCGGACGTCCGGGCCCGGCGCGCTCCGCGAACTGGCTGGCGAGATCGATTCGATCGAGACGCTGCTCATCCTCGGTGGCAACCCTGCGTACGACGCACCGGCCGACTTCCCCATCGCGACTCAGCTGCGCCGGGAAGGGCTGACCACGATTCATGCGTCGACGCATCGGGACGAGACCTCGACTCGAAGCAACTGGCACATCCCACTCGCGCACGAGCTCGAGACCTGGGGTGACCAGCGTGCGATCGACGGAAGCGTCACGCTTCAGCAGCCGCTCATCGCACCGCTCTTTCACGGGCGCAGCGAACTCGAAGTGCTCGCGATGATCGCAGGCGAACGCAACTGGCGCGGACATGCCCTGGTGCGCCGCACCTTACGCGAACGTTCGCCCTCGCCGGTTGCCTTCGAACGGCGCTGGCGTCAGTCGCTGCACGCGGGTCTGGTCGCTGGCTCGCGCCAGTCCGCCGTCGTGCCGCCTGGCGTGGAGTCGGCTCAGATCGCCGAAGCGCTCTTGGCCGCGACTCTGCCGGACGCGCTCTCGGACTCGAACCTCGAGGTTCAGTTCATCGCGGACCCGCACCTTCACGATGGCCGTTTCGCCAACAACCTCTGGGCCCTGGAAGCCGCGGACCCGCTGACGAAGATCGTCTGGGACAACGCGGCGATCATGTCTCGCAAGACCCGCGATGCGCTTCACCTTCGCAACGGCGACATGGTGCGGCTCACGCGCGGCGACCAGAGCATCGAGATCCCGGTGTGGGGCCTCCCCGGCCACGCGGACCACTCGATCACGCTCAACCTCGGCTGGGGCCGCACCGAAGCGGGCCGCTACGGCACCAAGCAGACCTGGCCCGGCATCGGCCCGGAGCCCAACTGGGACGCGGGCGGCTTCGACGTGCACCCGCTGCGCACCACCGACGGCTTCGGTTTCGCGGGTGGCGTGACGTTGACCAAACTCGGCTCGACCTACGAGCTCATCCAGACCCAGACCCATGGGTTCATGGAAGGTCGGCCCATCGCCATCGACGCGACGCTCGAGGAGTACCGCGAGGAACCCGAGTTCGCATCGTACCGAACGGTCGAGTTCACTTCCGGACCGCTCTGGGAGGAAGTCGACTACGAGCCGCGCGAAGTGGCGACCGGCCGCATGCTCGCGAAGTGGGGCATGGTCATCGACCTCAGCGCCTGCACCGGATGCGGCGTCTGCACGGCGGCTTGTCAGTCGGAGAACAACATCCCGTCGGTCGGCAAACAGGAAGTGCGCCGCGGCCGCTTCATGACCTGGATCCGCATCGACCGGTACTTCACCGGCACCGAGCGGGACGAACCCGGCTTTGCGTTGCAGCCCGTCGGTTGCCAGCACTGTGAAGAAGCGCCCTGCGAGAACGTGTGCCCGGTCAACGCCACGGCCCACAGCCCCGAAGGCCTCAACGACATGGCCTACAACCGGTGCATCGGTACCCGGTACTGCGCCAACAACTGTCCGTACAAGGTCCGGCGCTTCAACTACCTCGACTGGCACAGCCACCTGGACGACCCGTGGGGCATGCACGGCAGCTTCCCCGAGATCCGGCAGATGATGTTCAACCCGAACGTCACGGTCCGCATGCGCGGCGTCATGGAGAAGTGCACGTACTGCGTGCAGCGCATCCAAGAAGCCAAGATCTCGGCCCGCCGAGACCAGCGCGCGATGGCCGACGGCGACGTGGTCACGGCATGTCAGAGCGCCTGTCCGACGAGCGCCATCGTCTTCGGTGATTTGAACGACGCCGGCAGCCGGGTGGCGCGGGCCGCTTCCGTCAACCGGCGGTACAAGCTGCTCGCGGAAGTCGGCGCCCAACCGCGGACGACCTACCTCGGCAAGATCCGGAACCCGAACCCCTTGTTGACGGCGCACGCGGGCCACGCCCACAGTGACGACGCGCACCACGAGGAGGCCCACTGATGAGTGCTTCTGCACCGATCGCGGCCCTCGGCGAACGCAGCTTGCTGCCGCCTGGCACCACGTTCAAACACGTCACCGAGACGGTCGCTCGAGTCACCGAGACGCCGGCGCCGCGTGGCTGGTGGATCCTCTTCCTCCCGTCGCTCGGTCTGCTCGGTCTGATGACCGCGTGCATCGGCTACCTCGTGACGATGGGCGTGGGCGTCTGGGGCAACAACAGCCCCGCGTACTGGGCCTGGGACATCACCAACTTCGTCTGGTGGATCGGCATCGGTCACGCCGGCACGCTCATCAGCGCCATTCTGTTCCTCTTCCGACAGAACTGGCGAACGAGCATCAACCGGTTCGCGGAAGCGATGACCGTGTTCGCGGTGCTCTGTGCCGCGATCTTCCCGGCGCTTCACACCGGCCGTCCGTGGTTCGACTACTACCTCTTCCCCATCCCCAACCAGATGGCGATGTGGCCGAACTTCAAGTCGCCGCTGATGTGGGACGTGTTCGCGGTCAACACCTACCTGATGATCTCGGTCATCTTCTGGTACGTCGGCCTCATCCCGGACCTCGCGACGCTGCGGGACCGGAGCAAGACGCTCCTTCGCAAGCGCATCTACGGCGCGCTCGCGCTCGGCTGGCGCGGCTCGCACCGTCACTGGCAGCACTACGAGCGCGCGTACCTCATCTTCGCCGCCATCAGCACGCCGCTCGTGCTTTCGGTGCACTCGGTCGTTTCGTTCGACTTCGCGACCTCGGTCATCCCGGGTTGGCACACCACCATCTTCCCGCCGTACTTCGTCGCGGGCGCGGTGTTCTCGGGCTTTGCGCTGGTGCTCACGCTCATGCTCATCACCCGCTCGGTGTTCGGTCTGCACAGCCTGGTCACCACGAAGCACTTGGACTTGATGAACAAGTTCATGCTCGCGACGGGTCTGATGGTTGGATACGCCTACGCGATGGAGTTCTTCATCGCCTGGTACTCCGGCAACCCGTACGAGTCGTGGGTCTTCTTCCACAACCGGCTCGGCTTCGGGATCCTGGACCAAGAAGGCAACTGGGGACCGCTCTGGTGGTCGTACTACGCGATGGTCAGCTGCAACGTGCTCGTGCCGCAGATCTTCTGGTTCAAGCGCTTCCGCACCAGCATCCCCGTGATGTTCGTGGCGACCATCCTCATCAACATCGGCATGTGGTTCGAGCGCTTCGTCATCATCGTGACCTCGCTCTACCGCGACTACATCCCGGGCAGCTGGGGCAGCTTCGAACCGACCTGGATCGACATCGGCCTCTACATGGGGACCTTCGGGCTCTTCATGACGCTCTTCCTCTTGTTCATTCGGTGGATCCCCATGATCGCGATTGCAGAGATCAAGATCACCCTCCCGCACGCGCATCCGCACGTCGGGCACGGGGACCACGAACACGACCACGCGCACTCGCATGAGGGCCACGAACCGGCGGGCGCAGAGCCCGCACCGGCGGAGTGAGGCCATGGCGGACGACGACAAAAAAGACGACGACACCAAGGCAGACGAGACCTCTTCGGAGTCCTCGGCACCCCCGGCCCGCAAACTCCGGACCGCGAAAGCGACCCTGATGGGCATCGGCCTCTCCGAGTCGGAAGACGCGGACGAGACCAAAGCGGAGCGGCCCAAGCCCAAGATCAAGGCGACGCTCGCGGGCATCGGTGCGGTGACGGCGGCGGAGATCGCAGCGGACAAGGCGGCGAAGGAGAAGGCGGAGTCGGAAGGCGATGCGGAAGCCTCCGAAGCCGAAGCCGAAACCGAAGCCAAAACCGAAGCAAAAGCCGAAGCCGAAACCGAAGCCGAAACCGAAGCCAACACCGAAGCCGATTCCGAAGCCGACTCCGAAGCCGAAGCCGATTCCGATTCCGATTCCGAAGCCGAAGCCGACTCCGAAGCCGATTCCGACTCCGATTCCGACTCCGATTCCGACTCCGATTCCGACTCCGATTCCGACTCGGACGACGACTCGGACTCGGACGAGGACTCGGACGACGACTCGGACGGCGACTCGGACGACGACTCGGACGACGACTCGGACGACGACTCGGACGACGACTCGGACGACGACTCGGACGACGACGGCGGGCATGGCGGGCATCCCGCCGACTCCGACGACGGCTTCGACAAGCGGCCGGCGCTCTACCTTGCGGAGTACGAGACCCCGGACGCGTTGCACGCGGCCGCGTGCCAGGTGCGCGACGCGGGGTACGAGAAGTGGGACTGCCACACGCCGTACCCGGTCCACGGGATGGACGACGCGATGGGACTGCGCCCGACGAAGATTGGCTACATCAGCTTCATCGCCGCGATGACCGGTCTCGTCAGCGCCGTACTGATGATTCAGTACATGAACAACTGGGACTACCCCATCAACATCGGCGGCAAGCCGGTGGGTCTCGGCGCGTTCCCCTCGATGGTGCCCATCATGTTCGAGCTGACGATCCTGCTCTGCGGGTTCGGCACGCTCTTCGGGCTCCTGCACATCTGCAAACTGCCGCGTCACCACCATCCGATTTTCGAGTCGGACCGGTTCGAGTCGGCAACCGACGACAAGTTCTTCATCTCGATCGAGGTTGGAGACGAGAAGTTCGACATGGACGACACCCGAGCGCTGCTCGAAGCGACGCATCCGACTTTCATCGAGCTCGTCGAAGAGGAGGTGGAGTGATGAACCGGTTCACACTCTGTCTCTGTGCAGTGGCCGCCCTCGGCGCGTGCCGCGGTCAGGTCTCCGAAGAGGAGCCGGTCGTGCCGCTCCGCAACATGTACGACCAGCCCCGCTACGACGCGCAGGAAGACAGCAACTTCTTCCGCGATGGCCGCACGATGCGACCGCCGGTCGAAGGGGCCATCGCTCGTGAGATGGAGCCGAACGGCGCCTTCGCGAGCGGCCGCACCGAAGACGACTCGTCCTGGCTCCTCGAGGTGCCGGCCGAGATCATTGAGCGCAACGGCGGCATGGCCGACGTGGTCGCCCGCGGTCACGAACGCTACGACATCTACTGCGCGCCCTGTCACTCGCTCGGCGGGGACGGCGAGGGCCTCGTGGCGCAGCGGGCCGAAGCGCTCGGCTTCGCGAGCATCAAACCCCCGACGTTCCACGACGCACGACTTCGTTCCATCCCGGACGGACAGCTCTACGCCACGATCACCCACGGCATCCGCAACATGCCCGCGTACAGCCAGAGCATTCCGCAGGACGACCGCTGGGCCATCGTGACCTACGTGCGCGCACTTCAAATCAGCCAGGCGTCCAACCGGACGGCGCTGAACCAGGAGCCGACCCAGTGAGCGCCGAAAAAGAAACGATGGCGGAGAAGCCGACGGCCAAGAAGAAGCCGAAGCGCCCGACGTATCGGATCCCCGAGTCCGACGGGACCTGGTCTGAGACGACGTGGAAGGCGAGCGGCCTGCTTGCGCTCGTCGGTGGCGCGCTGAGCCTCTTCGGGCTGCTCGATGACCCGGCCCGGTTCGGGTACAGCTACCTCTTCGCGTTCATGGTCGTCGTCACGCTGGTGCTCGGAGGACTCTTCCTCTGCATCGTGATGCACTTCACGGCCGGCCACTGGGGCATCACCGCCCGCCGCTTCTCTGAGATCGCCGCGAGCGCCGCGCCGCTCATCGCCATCCTCTTCATCCCGCTCGTCATCGGTGTCTTCAGCGGACACTTCACGATGTACGACGAGTGGATCGACGCGGCCGAGCACGCGGAGCACGCCGCGCACGGGGACGAACACGGCGACCACGGGGACGAGCACGGCGACGAGCACGGCGACGAGCACGAGCACGGGGACGAGCACGGGGACGAAGAGGGCGCAGAGGGCCCGACCGGTTCGCTCTTCGGTGGCGTGGCCCACGCCCAAGACGGTCGCACCCACGAGCCGCGTCAGCGCGGCGCGGGCACCCACCTGGAAGTGTCACGCACCCCGCAAGAGGTCGCGCTCCACCACCACGTGCTGAGCCTCAAGACCCCGTTCCTGAGCAAGAACTTCTGGCTCGGACGCGGCATCGCCTACATCTTGATCTGGATCCTGCTCGGCCTCTTCTACTGGCGCAACAGCCTCAAGATGGACGTCGCGAAGGACGAGGAGCGCATCCGCCTCTCGCTCAAGATGAAGAGCGGCAGCGCGATCGCCGCCATCCTTTTCGGCCTGAGCCTCACGTTCGCCGCCTTCGACTGGATGATGTCGCTCGAGCCCACTTGGTACTCGACCATCTACGGGGTCGTCGTGTTCGCGGGCGCGGCGTGCAGCATGCTCGCGCTCTCGAGTGTGGTGGGCATCTCGCTCTACCAGCGCGGCCACATGGGCGAGGCGCTGAACACCGAACACTTCCACGACATCGGCAAGCTGCTCTTCGGCTTCATGTGCTTCTGGGCCTACACCAGCTTCTCGCAGTGGATGCTCATTTGGTACGCAGGCATTCCCGAAGAGGCCGTTTGGTTCCACAAACGATGGACGGGCGGCTGGGTCTTCTGGAGCCTCTTCGTCGGCTTCGGACACTTCGTCTTCCCGTTCTACTTCCTGATGTCTCGACTCGTGAAACGGAACCTGCCGCTCATGCGCCTCGGCGCGTTGTGGATCTTCATCATGCACATCGCCGATGTGTACTGGTACGTCGTGCCCCAATCGGGAACGTTCGGCCTGAACCACCTGGACATCGGCGCCCTGATGTTCTGCTTGGGCCTCTTCTTCCTCTACTTCTTCCGCACGCTTCGCACCCATCCGCTCATCCCCATCGGGGACCCGCGGTTGGCCCGAACCCTTGCGCACCACCAGAGTCACTGATGGCCCACTCCGACGCAGGACACGACCCCACCAAGAGCCCGCATGGGTTCGAGGACACCGAGCCCGCCAACAAGATCATCTTGGTGTCGGCGATCGGCAGCATCGGTCTGCTGATCTTCTTCATCCCGTTCTTCCACTCGTACTTCAACTCGATGACGGACGGTGAGATCGACGAGAAGGTTCAGCTGCGCGACGAAGACGGCGACGGCACCCCGGACTACCTGGAAGCCCGCAACATCGAGTTCGCCAGCAAACGCCAAGCGCTCGCCGACAACCCCATCTCCATCACCGCCGCCATGGAGCAGCTCGCCACGCGCGGTCGCAACCATCCCGCGGTGCGCCCGCAGCGCAACGATGGCCTCGAGACCAGCGTCGAAGATGCGGTCAACGGGCTGGGCGCAGTGCAAGGCTGGGCCCAGATGGAGGACGAAGACCGGCGCCAGCACGCCGAGGACGCGCTGCGCGCACGCCGTGCAGCGGAAGAAGCTGCCGCGGCCGCTGCCCGTGAAGCCGCTGCTGCCCGGGTGCTCGAAGCCAGCGAAGCCACCGCCGTGCCGGCCGTGCGCCGACCGCTTCCTTTCCGGCCCCGTCGCCCAGGACTGCCGCCCCAGTGAACCGTTCCCTCGCCACCCGATTGCTGGTCTGCGCGATCCTCGTTCCGTTCGGAACCGAGGCGTTCGCACAGCACCGCATTCTGGGCGCGACGGGACAACCGGCTTCTGAGGTTCCCGGGCTCGCAGCGCTCGACGTCGAGGAGCACCTCGACGAACCACTCCCGCTCGACCTCGAGTTCACGGACCACGAGGGCAAGCAGGTCCACCTGCGCGACTACTTCGATGGTGTGCGTCCGGTGATGCTCACCTTCGCCTACCACTCGTGTCCGTCGATGTGCAGCCTGGTGCTCGATGCTGCCAGCCAGACCGCCAAGCAGCTCGCGGACGAGATGAACCTCCGCATGGGCGTCGACTACCAGATGTTGACCATCAGCATCGACCCCCGCGACACGCCGGCGAGCGCCAGCGCCAAGCGCACCGAGATGCTCGGCAAGTACGGTCACGCCGATGGCGACTGGGACTTCCTGGTCGGCACCGAAGAAGCGATCGAAGCAGCCACCGATGCGGCGGGGTTCGGGTTCTTCTACAACCCGCGCCAGGAGCAGTACGCGCATGCCGCGGCTTCGATGTTCCTCACGCCGAACGGCAAGTTCGCGCGCTACCTCTACGGCCTCCGGTTCCCTCCCAACGACGCCCGTTTCGCGCTTCTCGAGGCGATGGAAGGTCGCTCGATCGGCACGGTCAACCGGCTGCTCTTGTTCTGCTACGTGTACGACCCCAACCAGAGCGAGTACGTGCTGGTTGCGTGGAACGTCATGAAAATTGGGGGCGGTCTGACCGCACTCTTGCTCTTCGCTTTCCTCTTCACGTTGTGGCGGCGCGAACGCCGTCGCGGGGGCATCCGCGCCATCCCGCCCACCGGGGACTCTGACCGAACCTCCGACCGTCCCGAGCCTCTGGCGGGACGTGCACCACAGGTCCAATCATCATGACGTATCAGCCGCCCGAGGGGACGCTCCAGCTCCCTCCCCAAATGTCCACCATCGCCCCCGAGGTGGACGCCATGTACTACGACATCTACTGGATCAGTGTGGCGTTCACCGTCGCGATCTACGCGGCGATGTTGTGGTTCATGTACAAGTACCGCCGGCGTCCCGGTCGCAAAGCCAAGCCCACTGGGCACAGCGATGCGCTCGAGATCTTCTGGACGTTCACCCCGCTGATCCTGCTCGGCTGGCTCTTCCACGCTGGCTTCCAGGGATACATCGCGGGCGTCTACGCGCCGGAGGACTCGATCGAGATCCGCGTGAAGGCCCAGCAGTGGCTCTGGGAGTTCGAACATCCTGGCGGCGTCATCGACGTGCCGAACGAACTCAAGGTGCCGGTGAACCAGCCGGTCGAACTCATCATGTCGAGCGCCGATGTCCTCCATGCGTTCTTCGTCCCGGTCTTCCGGGTCAAGCGCGACATCGTGCCCGGCATGTACACCTCGCTCTGGTTCGAGGCGACGCACCTGACGGGTCCTCAGACGTGCGACGACAGCACCCCCTGCGACGACGGCGAGACTTGTTATTGGGGCTCGTGCATCCCGACCTGTGAGAGCGACGCGGACTGCGTGCCTGCCCTCGGCAACGCCAGCTTCTGCGGCGGCCGGATCAACGACGACGAGCGCATCTGCGCGTACCCGGTGTTCTGTGCCGAGTACTGCGGCGCGATGCACGACAACCCGAACACGAGCGGCGCGTTCAACGACCCGCGCGGTCTCGGCCGCAACTCGAACCACTCGACGATGCTCGCGGACCTGCGCGTCATCACGCAGGAGGGCTACGACAGCTTCCTGGCGCTCGGGCCCCCGCCGCCCGCGTCGTGCATTCCTGCCGACGACCCCTCGTGTGACAGCGAGGAGTGCCTGACCTGTTGGGGCCAGGTGCTCGCCACCCAGCAGGGCTGTCCTTCCTGCCACTCCACCGACGGTGCCGACGGAACGGCGCCGACCTGGAAGGGGCTGTGGGGTCGCGACCGGACGTTCGAGGCCGGCGTCGCAGGCGTCACCGCCGACGCGGCCTACATCACCGAATCCATCCGCGAGCCGCAGGCACGGATCGTTCAGGGGTACACCCAGGCCGCGATGCAGCCGTTCCGCCTTTCGGACAAGCAAATCGCAGCCATCACCGCTTACATCCGTTCGTTGAACTGAGCGACAAGACCATGACCGTAGACGCAGCCGCTGCCCCTTCGGGGGGCCACCACGACGCCCACGACGGCGTTCCCAACTACCTGACCCACGAGACGGGCTGGAAGTCCTGGGCCTTCACCATCGACCACAAGCGCATCGGTCTGATGTACCTGTGGTCCGTCATCACCGCGTTCATCTTGGGCGGCGTGATGGCGCTGCTCGTCCGTACGGAGCTCATGTTCCCGGGCGAGACGCTGATGGAGGCCGACACCTACAACCAGGTGTTCACGCTCCACGGCGCCATCATGGTGTTCCTCTTCATCATCCCGTCGATTCCCGCGGCGCTCGGCAACTTCTTCTTGCCGATCATGCTCGGCACGAAAGACGTGGCGTTCCCGAAGCTCAACCTCGGGTCGTTCTACATCTACGTGCTCGGCACCATCTTCACGCTCATCGCCATCATCGTCGGCAACATCGACACCGGCTGGACGTTCTACACCCCGTACAGCGTCGGACGGAACGTCACCGGCGCGGATGTGTCGGTCGTCTGGATGACGCTCGGCGTCTTCGTCCTCGGGTTCAGCTCGATCCTCACCGGCGTGAACTTCATCGCGACGGTCCACAAGATGCGCGCCCCCGGCCTGCACTGGAAGCGCCTGTCGCTCTTCATCTGGGGCATCTACGCGACCAGCGTCATCCAGGTGCTCGCGACGCCGGTGCTCGCCATCACGCTCTTCCTCCTGATGATGGAGAAGACGCTGTCGATCGGCATCTTCGACCCGCAGCTCGGCGGCGACCCGGTGCTCTTCCAGCACTTCTTCTGGTTCTACAGCCACCCCGCCGTCTACATCATGATTCTGCCGGGCATGGCGGTCGTGAACGAACTCATCGCCACGTTCAGCCACCGAAAGATTTTCGGCTACATGTTCGTCGCCATGAGCTCGGTCTCGCTGGCGTTGCTCGGGTTCCTCGTCTGGGGCCACCACATGTTCACCTCGGGCATGAGCGAGTACTCGACGATGGTCTTCAGCGCGCTGACCTTCCTGGTCGCGATTCCCTCGGGCGTGAAGATCTTCAACTGGGTCGCGACCCTTTACGAAGGCAGCATCTCCTTCGCGTCACCGATGAAGTACGCGCTCGCGTTCATCGCGCTCTTCACCATCGGCGGATTGACCGGGCTCTTCCTCGGCATCCTCTCGGTCGACATCCACCTGCACGACACCTACTTCGTCGTCGCCCACTTCCACTACGTGATGGTCGGCGGCACGGTGTTCGGCTTCCTCGGCGGCATCCACTACTGGTGGCCGAAGATGCTCGGCAAGATGTACAACGAGCGCTGGGCCAACGTGGCCTTCTGGTTCGTCTTCGTCGGCTTCAACGTCACGTTCATGAGCCAGTTCATCATGGGCAGCCAGGGCATGCCCCGCCGCTACTACGACTACTTGGACCAGTTCCAGCCGATGCACATGGCGAGCTCCGGCGGCGCCTACATCCTCGGCGTCGGGTTCATCATCATGGGCATCAACTTCTTGCGCTCCTGGAAGAGCGGAGAGAAGGCGCCGCCCAACCCGTGGGGTTCCGCCGGCTACGAGTGGATGACCACCACGCCGCCGCATCCGCACAACTTTGCCGAGACGCCGGTGATGATCCGGGGGCCGTACGACTACGACCTCTGCACCGAGCTCGAACTCTTCGAGGGCTTCCACGAGGACTTCGAAGCGTCCAAGACGTCCACGAAGAAGAAGAAGAAGAAGGCCTGAATCGTGTCCGTACATGAACACCATGGGCCGGCGTACCTGGCCCACCACTTCGAGACGCCGCAGCAGCAGTTCGACACGGCCAAGCTCGGCATGTGGGCGTTCCTCGCGCAGGAGATTCTGTTCTTCAGCGGGCTCTTCGTCGCCTACGGCATCTACCGAACCTGGTACCCGGAAGCGTTCTCGGTGGGCTCCCATCTGCTCGACTGGCGCATGGGCGGCATCAACACCGTCGTGCTCCTGGTCTCGAGCTTCACGGCCGCGATGGCGGTGCAGCGAGCCCAGCTCGGCGACAAGAAGTGGACGGGCCATCTGCTCATCATCACGTTCTTGTGCGCCGGTGGATTCATGGTGGTGAAGTACTTCGAGTACACCCACAAGATCCACGTCGGCATCCTGCCGGGTCAGTACTTCGGGTGTCCGGGCTTCGACTGCTCGGTTCCGCCCGGCCACCACTTCGTGGAAGAGGTCGGGGCCGCGATCGATGCGGCCCACCACAACGCGGGCGCGGGCATGGTCCCGTACCACCTGCGTTCTTTCTTCGGCATCTACTTCATCATGACCGGTCTGCACGGCTTGCACGTGCTCATCGGCATGGGTCTCATCATCTGGATCTGGCGCAAGAACAACCGGGGCGACTTCAGCCCGGAGTACAACACGCCCGTCGACATCTTCGCGCTGTACTGGCACTTGGTCGACCTCATCTGGATCTTCCTCTTCCCGCTCCTCTACCTGATCGACTGACATGGCACACGCAGACGCACACGCAGACGCCCATGGCGAACACGGCGAGCACGGCGAGGGTTACCTCGTTCACGCGCACATCACGCCGACCAAGGTCTACGCCGGCATTCTCGGGATCCTGATCCTGCTGACGGGTTTGACCGTTGCGGCGTATCGGGTCCGACTCGGAGAGTGGAACCTCTTCGTCGCCGTCGCGATCGCCGCGGTTAAGTCGAGCCTGGTCATGGCTTGGTTCATGCACCTCAAGTACGAGAAGAAGTTCAACATCCTGATCTTCCTCGGCTCGTTCGTGTTCATGACCATCTTCCTTGGATACACCCTGAACGACATCGCCCACCGCGGCCGACAGGGCTCGATCACCGGTCGCCGCGTCGATCCGATGACTGGGGAGCGCGCGCGCGGGACCAGCATTCTCCTCATGGAAGACGGCGAGTTCTCGGCGTTGCCAACGGACGCTCACGGCGACGATCACGAAGCCGACGAAGGCGACGCGCACGAGGGTCACGCGGACGGCGACGAACACGAAGACCACGAGGGTCATGTGGACGGCGACGAACACGAAGACCACGAGGGTCACGTGGATGGCGACGAACACGAAGCGCACGAAGATGGCGACGACCACGACGATGGCGACGCGCCCGAGGGCGACCACGAGTAGCGTGCGGAGGACCTCGATGGCGGCTCCGTCGCATTCGATCCTCCTCTTCGTTCTGCTGATCACCGGATGCCTCGCGGGGTGCGAGGGGTGCCTCAAGCGGGCGCCCATCGACGCCGTCGACGTGCATCCGTATCCGACCTGCGACGGGCGTGAGATCCCCGAGTCGGGGGAGGTGCTCGTCGATCGGGTACTTCGGCCGGGTCCGACGACAGCGGGCGATCGGACGGTGGTGGAGCACTACCGGATCGAGCGGCGGGACTGCGTCTACGTGGCGACCGTGCACCAAGAATGGATCCGTCAGACCTCCGACGTCGAAGTCGTGTTCGACGCCGAGTGGCGGCCGCTTCGCGCATGGAAGCGCATGACCATCCCAGGTGTGCCGCCCGACGGTCGGCCCGACACCCGGCTCTATGAACTTCGCAACGACCCGGTGACGCTGACGATGGTCGATCACGAGGGGGTCCGGCAACATCGGTTCTTTCGCGCCGAGGCGCCGATCGCGGTGCTCGGGCCCGGGCGCGGGTTGGTGTCCGCGTGGATCCAGGCCCAAGGGGAGATGGAAGTCGGGGACGTCGTCCGGGGGCCGGTGCTCGACTTCCGCGAGTTGCTCGAGGCGGTCGAAGAGGTCGCGCTCGTGCGGCAGCCCGACCGCTACGACGAAACACTGGGTCAGACCGTCCGCGTGTACACGGTGTACGGCAGAGAAGCGGTGTTCACGGACGAAGACGGCTGGGTGGTCGGGGATCTGGCCGGCTTGCGGCCCTCGGATGCGCTGGATACACCGATGCCGGCGGCCCTGCCGACGTACGATCCGCCGAACCCACGGGTGAACCCGTGAACCCTCCACCCAGGTGAACCCATGATCCGACGCTGTCTGATGCTCTTGATGTTGTGCGCGGCGGTTGGCTGTGGCGACGACGACATGGGTGGCGTGGACGCGGGTCGCGTGGATGCCCGCACCGGCGTAGACGCGCCAGGCATGGACGCGCCGGGCGTGGACGCGCCGGGCATGGACGCGCCGGGCGTGGACGCGCCAGGCATGGACGCGCCGGGCGTGGACGCGCCGGGCATGGACGCGCCGGGCATGGACGCGCCGGGCGTGGACGCGCCGGGCATGGACGCGCCGGGCGTGGACACGGGCACGGATGCGGCCGTGGCGAGCCGGCTCGACTCGTTGCTCGCGATGTTGCGAAGCGGCGACCTCACCAGCGAAGCCGCCGACGCCATTCTGCAAGACGTTGCGTGGGCCGAAGGGTGGCCCTTGCGGGATGGCGACCGGTTCCTCTTTCTCACCCGCTGGGACGCTGCGTCCGGCTCGGTGAGTCTCGTCGCGGATCCGAACGCCTTCACGCCGGGAGACAACCCGGCCGAGACGCTGGCGACCGGCGTGCACTACCTCGTCCTCTGGACGCTGACGGACGTCGAAGCCACCGGCGCGAAGTACAAGTGGCACGCGACCACGGGCGACGTCTTTCGCGCGCCGCCGGAGTCGACCGCGTACGACTACGACGAGTTCGGGGAGCACGGGTACATCCGACCGCCCACCGGCCGTTCGTACTTTGAGCGGTTCCCGAACCTGAGCGCGGCAGGCGTGGATCCCCGCACCATGCGGGTCCGCGTACCCGCGGACTTTGCCGGCGGCGTGGCTCGGACGCTGCTGCTGCACGACGGTCAGAACGTGTTCGGGCCCGACGCCATCTTCGGTGGATGGGCGGTCGAAGACGCGCTCACGGGTGAACTCGCGGATGTTCTGGCGGTCGCGATCGACAACGCGCCGGACCGCTTCGACACCTACACCCACGTGCCCGATTCGATCGGCGGCGGACCGATCGGCGGCGACGCGGACGCGTACCTCGACCTCCTCGAAGACGTGGCGCTGCCCTTCGTCCGGACCCGCTACGCCGTGCGGGCCACCGGCGACTCGCTGATGGTGATGGGCTCGTCCCTCGGTGGATTGGTCACGCTCTACCATGCGCTGACGCGTCCCACGCTCGGGTGCGTCGGTGCGATGTCGTCGACGCTCGGGTGGGGCGCCTTCGCGGGCGACGGCACGCAGGCGCTCGTGCGGCGCTGGACGAGCCGTGGGCCGGTCTCGATCTACCTGGACAGCGGCGGCAACGGAACGTGTTCGGACGGCGATGGGGACGGCGTGCAGGAGGACTCCGACGACTCGGACAACTTCTGCGTCACCAACCAACTGCGCGACCGGCTGTCCGATCTCGGGTACGAGTTCGGCACCGATCTCTCGCACTGGCACGAGCCCGGCGCCCCCCACAACGAAGCCGCCTGGCGCGCCCGAGTGCCCCGCGCGCTCGCCCAATGCGTTGCCCTCGGTTGGGTCGCCGAATAGGGCCTCGTTGTTCGACCTCGGCAGCTGCACGCGCAGAGCCAGCTGGAGAACATGCAGACGCCCTGAGAGAAGTCAGTCGACGGGCGGCGTGATCGGTTCCCAGACCGGTTGGCGGTCGTCTTCGTCGCTCCGACCGCGACCGTGTTCGAGGCGGCTGGTGGTCAGGGCGACGAGGCGGGCGATGACGGCGAGCAGGAGGCCCGCGACGATGTCGATGCCCCAGTGCCAGCGCAGGAACATCGTGGCGATCATCATGTTGATCGCGAAGAAGGTGATGATGGGCCACGCCCAGGTGAACGGTTTGGTCTTGCGCCAGCCGAACGCGTGGAGGGCGTAGAAGATCGGGTAGGCGGTGTGGAGCGATGGGAAGATGTCCATCTTCGAACCCGCGGTTTCCACCGTGATGAGAACCTGCTCCCAGAAGAAGCCGCCGTGAATGGGCTCAGGAAACTCCATCGACGCCACGGGCCCGAGCCCGGGTACGAATGTGTAGATGACATGGCCGAGCGTGGCGACCGTCATCGCGCCGTACATGACTTCGCGCAGGCGCGCGCCCTTGTCGAAGAAGAGGGCGGGGATCAGCATCGCCGCCATCAGGTAGAAGTAGCTGTAATAGAAGAACGCGAACCACTCGACGACCGGGGGCGTGTTGAACTGGTTGAACCACATCGACGGAGTGGTGCCGAGCACCATCTCGTCGATGCCGCGCAGCGTGGCGTCCAGCATCACGGGTTCGAGCGCGGGCAATAGGAACGCCATCTCGAAGTAGCTGAGCACGGTCGGCGCGAAGAGGCCGATCCGGTAGACGTACGAACGCAGCCGGCTCTTGCCGAGCACTTCGCCTCGACAGAGCAGCAGCGTGCTGATCGTGACCGTGAGCAGGGTGAGCGCGAAGCGCCGCGCCATCGTTGCATCCGCGGAGTCGGGCGCTGCCCAGACCCGAACCAGCATGAACGAGTGGAAGACGAGACACGCCACATCCTGGATCGCCAGGTTGTGGATCATGGTGCGGACCACATCGCGTGGCGCACTCTCGGTTGCCGCTGTTCTGGGTTCTCGCACGATGTCGCTCAGAAGGTAATACCGGCCGATCGGCCAACCCCTTCCCGGACTGTAGGCTAGCGAGGCGGGCCGGTGCGTTCAAGCGTTCGGGGAGGGCGGCACCTTGGGGGCGTGCTCGGTGGGGGCGGGGCCGCGCGCCCGCATCGCTCGGCGGTGCCAAATCAAGGCAAAGACCCCGAGCAGCACCGCCCACCACAGGGTCGCGAAGCGCACCAAGAGCGTTGTCGCGGTCGCCACGGGCAGGCTCATGCCAGCCAACCGTTCGAGCACTCCGGTCATGCCCGCTTCGGTGACACCGAGACCGCCCGGCATCATCGCGACCGCCCCGGCGATGGTCGGTACCGAGTACGCGAAGGTCGCTTCCAGCCAGTCGAGCTCGTTGCCGCCTTCGACGAACCCCTGCGCGATCAGCCAGAGCGAGATGCACTCGAGAAACCAGGACACGACCGACATGGCCGTCGCGATCGCGAAGGGTGCGGGCGCGACGAGCACTCGAAGAGAGTCGTAGGCCTCCCGGAGCTTCGGCACGATTCGACCGATGGCGGGGAGTTTGGCTGCAATGCGCAGCGCCCACTCGCCGAGGGGTCTCCACGCACAGACGAGCCAGACCCCGCCCACCAACAGCCCGCCACCGAGCGCAACCCAGCCGCCTTCTGCGAGCACCAGACTTCCGATCGCGGCGAGGAAGACGAGCGCCAGCAGATCGGTGAGTCGTTCGGCGACCACGATCGGGGCCGTCCGCGCGATCGAGATGCCGCGGCTCTCGTGGAGCAACACGCTCTTGAAGACTTCGCCAACCTTGCCGGGGGTCACGCTCATCACGAATCCGGCGGTGAAGATGCGCGCGCTCTCGAGGGTGGGGACGCCGCGGATGTCGAGCCGGTGCAGGTAGTACTGCCACCGCACGAAGCGGACCGCGTAGTTCGCAGTCGCGAGCGCGAGTCCGTACACGAAGTACATCCAGTCGTACGACTGCAAGTGGTCGAGGAGTGCGCGTCCGTCGCCGTAGATCGAGAGCGCCGCGACGACGAAGACACCGAAGAGCGTGGCCAGCAAGAGTTGCCGCCCGAGCTTCGGGGCCCGGGTCGGTGGGTCTGAGGACGCGGATGCCGGAGCCTCCGGCGACTCTTCGCTCATCGCTTGCGGACCCGCCGCACCAGCAGACCTACGGCGGCCGCCAGCACGAGTGCACCGACCGACCAGACCACCCACTCCGGCACGTCCCATGCGCCCCGCGCCAGCGCGCCTTCCGGGCGGACGCGCTGCATCTGTTGAACGGAGAAGTGGGCCAGCCAGAGCATCGGAGCGGAACCTTGCACGCCACTCGGGCTGGATCCACCGCGCGGACACTCTCGGCCCGGCTCCGTGTCAGGGTCCGCCCTGCAGCGCAGACAGGAAAATCACAGCCCTGCTTGCATCCGGCGCGCAAACGTTGACGCCGCGACCGTGGGGTCTCTACGCTGGTCCACCGCGGGTCCGTATGGAGGGGTGTCACCCTCCGCCGTCGATTCCGCGAAGATCAACTTTGGAGATGCAGCCCCCCGATGGTGAGGAGCCTGGAGCCAGCCGCGCCGCGGAGGGCAGCGAGGACTTCCTGTACCACCTGTACCGCGGCAGCACGATGTTGCTTCAGGACGACGTCGAGCACGCGAAGGAGGAACTCGAGCGGGCCCTCTCGCTGCAGCCGCAGGATGCGAAGAGTCAGGATCTGCTCGCCGGGGTCTACTTCCGGCTCGGCTTCTACCCGCGCGCAATCGAGATCTGGTCCAAGCTCGTGGAGTCGTTCCCCCGCCAGGTCACCCTGCGGGTGAACTTGGCGCTGGCGCTGTTCAAGACAGGACAAGCGGACGAAGCGCTGGAGCACATCCACGAGGCGCTTCGGATCCAACCCGATCACGAACGGGCGTGGGGGTACCTGGGACTCGTGCACTGGCGGCTCGGGAACCTCGAGGCGGCGCGGGAAGCGTTCCTCCGCGGCGGGCAAGCCTCGATGGCCAAGCGCATGGAGGACGAGATCGGCACGAGCGCCGGCGGGCTTCCAGCGCCGGTCGACGCGGTCGACTTCGAAGCGGAGGACCGCGCTGCGATGCGCAGTGCGGCCGAGGAGGCACTGGAACGACTCGAGAGCGAACACCCGCACCTCGCTCTCGAGAAGCAAGCCCCCAAACACGCGGGCGGTACATCGTCGGGCGTGTGGCAGCAGACCGCGCCGGGGGAAGAGGTCGTGCCGCCGCGCAGCGGGGCGCTCGCGCCGCAGATGGCCCCTGCGCCGCTCTCGCTCAAGGCGCGACTGACCGAGTGGGCCCTCGAGACGTCGGAGGACGAGCCGCTGACGGTGGGCCCCGCCGGTCAGCTCATCGTCACCGCGAAGCACGATGTGTTCGTTCGGTTGCTCGGCTTGGCGGCGGTGCGCGGAGAGCTCCGCACCACGGTCGTCCAGCGGCGTTCGCGTGGTCGCGAACTCGACGAGCTGCTCGGACATCGCAACCCGGTGATGCATTGGCGCGGACCCATTCGCGCGCTCATCGCGCCCGAGGACGGGAGCCGCTTCGTCGCGCTCGCGCTCGGAGACGACGCACTCTACGTCCGGGAGAGCACCCTGTTCGGGTTCGACGACCGGGTCACGTTCGAGAGCGCCAGTCTGCCCCTTGCCGGAGATCCGGTCCTCATCACGCAACTCTCAGGCGCAGGAACCGTCGTGTTGACCTTGACCAGCGACCCGATGGCGGTGCGGGTCGAAGAGGGTCAGGAGCTCCGGGTGGATCCGGATCGATTGATCGGCTGGTCGGGCCGGCTCTTTCCGAACGCCCGCCGTGGCACGGCGCCGTACTCTGCCCATGCACCGCCGCTCGCGTTTCGAGGCGACGGCGTGGTCATCCTCAGCAGCTGAGGCGCGGCAGGCTCACGGGTCGTCGCTCGGAGCGTCGTTTGCGGCGGCCTCTTCTTCGGCCAGGCGTTTCTCTTTCGCCTCCACCGCTTCGACGAAGAGTTTGATGTACTCGCCGGCGCTCGTGATCGCGAAGAACACGCTGAGGTAGAGGACCCAGAGGCCGACCTGCGCGAGGTCCACCGGCACCGTGAAGAAGAAGAAGTTCACGTCGTACGGGTGGTAGAGGATCAGCAGCAGGATCGAACTCATCTGGAGCGCGGTCTTGTCCTTGCCACCCTGACCGGCGGCCATGACCACACCTTCGCTCATGGCGATGGTGCGCAGTGCCGTGATGCTGAGCTCGCGTCCCACCATCACGATGACCGCGACCACCCCGAGCAGCGGCAGCCGCCCCAGGTACGCGAGCCACACGAGCGTCGCCATGACGAGCAGCTTGTCCGCGAGCGGGTCGAGGAACTTGCCGAGCACGCTGATGAGGCCCATGCGGCGTGCGAGCCAACCATCCAAAAAGTCGGTGACGGCCGTCAGCATGTAGACGATGGCGGCCCAGAAGTTCGAGCGCGGCGTGCCGTCGGCGATGAGGTAGAGCACCAGCGGGATCATCAAGATCCGCAGGAACGTCAGCATGTTCGGCAGGTTGATCGCGTCTTCGCGAATCGTCCTCCGAGGTTTGCCGGCCGCTTTGGTCTTGGTGCCCACGCGCTCGCGTCTTAGCAGTCCCGGCCGAAACTGCGAAGCGTCACTTCGCAGCGTCGAGCGGCCCTGTTCACGGGTGGAGGCGGTTGAGCATGCGGGGGAAGGGGATGGTCTCCCGCACGTGTTTCAGCCCGCAAAGCCACGCGACGGTGCGCTCGATGCCCAGGCCGAACCCGCTGTGCGGGAACGAGCCATAGCGGCGGAGATCCCGGTACCAGGTGAAGGCTTCGAGCGGCAGCTTGTGTTCGAGGATGCGCTGTTCGAGCACGTCGAGGTCTTCTTCGCGTTGACCGCCGCCGATGATCTCGCCGTACCCCTCCGGTGCGAGCACGTCCATGCCGAGCGCACGCGTCGGATCCGCTTCGTCGCGCTTCATGTAGAACGCTTTGATGGCGGCCGGGTAGTGCGTGACCATCACGGGCCGGTCGTAGGTGTTGGCGATGATCGTTTCGTCTTCGCCGCCGAAGTCGTCGCCGATCTTCGCGTCCTTGCCGGCGTCGAGCAGGATCTGCACCGCGTCTTCGTAGCGGATGCGCGGGAAGGGCTTCTGCACCGCCTCGAGCTTGCTGGTGTCGCGCTCCAGCACCGCGAGCTCCTTGCCGCGGCGGTCGAGCACGCGCGCGATGATGTTCACGAGGAAGTCCTCGGCCAGGTTCATGTCGCCTTCGAGATCCATGAACGCGACCTCGGGTTCGACCATCCAGAACTCGGCGAGGTGGCGGCGGGTCTTGCTCTTCTCCGCCCGAAACGTCGGACCGAAACAGTAGGCGCGGCCGTGCGCGGCCGCGGCCGCTTCCATGTAGAGCTGGCCGCTCTGCGAGAGGTAGGCCGGGGTGCCGTGGTAGTCGGTCTCGAAGAGATCGGAGGTGCCTTCGCATGCGCTGGGCGTGAAGATCGGCGCGTCGACGAGCGTGAAGCCGCGGCTGTCGAAGTAGTCTCGAATGGCGGCGACCAGTTCGGCGCGGACCCGGAGCGCGGCGTGCTGGCGCTTGCTGCGGAGCCAGAGGTGCCGGTGGTCCATGAGGAAGTCGGTGCCGTGCTCTTTCGGCGTGATCGGGTATTCGCCCCGGGGCACCCCGACGACTTCGATCTGCTTCACCGAGAGTTCGTACTCGCCGTCTCGTTTCGGATGGGCTTTCACTTCGCCGTGCACCCGAAGCGAGGTCTCCTGCGCGAGGCCCGACGCGATTTCGAAGAGCGCTTCGTCGGCCGCTTTGGCGACCACACCCTGGACGATGCCGGAACCGTCGCGCAGCTCCAGGAACTGCAGCTTCTTGCTGCCGCGCCGGTTGTAGAGCCAGCCCCGCAGCTCCACCACTGCGCCGACGTGTTGGCCAAGATCCTCGATGTAGACGTGAGATGTCATGGGCGGGCTATGTAACGCGTCGGTCTCGGTTCACCAACCCAAACCGTTTGTTCCGCCCTGGCGGGGGATGGAAGCGTGCGCTACCCACCTCGGGTGCTCCTCCGCGACGCCTCCCTCGTGCTCGTGACCCTCGATCCCGGGGAGACCCTGCCCGATGCGCTCGCGGGCCTGCCACCCGGCGCCCACGTCGCAGGCAGCCTCTCTCTCACCCATGTGTCGCTCGAAGACGGCCGTACCTTCGACGAAGCCCACGCCATTCGCGTGACCGCAGAGGTCGCGCCGGAAGGAGTCGACTGCGAGGTCGTGCTCTTGGTGGACGGTGACCTCGTCGTCGGCGCCTTGTCTCACGCCCGCGCGAGTGGCGGCGTCCTGCAAGCCTACGTACCCGGCCTCGCCGCGACCGAGTCGGTGTGGGACGAGGACGAAGACGACGTCGCGTACGAGGACGACGCGTCCGACGACTCCCCCACATCCGACGAGGACGGGGGCGAAGAGGAGCTCGGCTGGGGCGACGTCGCGGTCGCCTCCGCCAAGACCACGAAAGACGACTCCGCCCGGAAGGTCTGGGCGGAGGTCGCCGAAGCGCAGAAGAAGAGCGAAGCCGCGCCGCTCTTGCCCCGCACCGCACCCTTCGGCGACATCGAAGCGCGCAAGAAGCGCCTGGCCCGCAAACGAAAGAAGGACCTCGGCACCTCCAAGGTGCCGCTCTTCGCGAAGCAGCCTTTGCCCGGCAGCAAACCGCGCCAGGTCCCCAAAGAGATCGACCTCGACGAGCCCTTCCCAGGCGAAGGCGACTACATCGACCACCGCCAGTTCGGCATCTGCCTGATCGAGCGCATCGATGAAGAAGGCGCCGCCCGCATTCTGCTGCCGACCAAGAAGCGCAAGCAGATCAACCTCGACATCTTCGACGTCTCCCCGCCGCAGCTGGACGAAGACGGCCGGGTGATCTTCAAGGTGCGGCCCGCGAAGAAGGGTCGGTAGAGACCACTCGAGTTGCGCCGGTGAGGCTGGCTTCGGCGGCTCAGCCGGTCTTCTCGACGCGCACACGCGGGTCGAGCAACGCGACCGCCACGTCCGCGAGCAGGTTGCCGATCTGCACCGTCACCGCGAACACCAGCACGACGCCCATCACCGTCGGGGCGTCGAGGTTCAGGATGGCCTGGATGGCGAGGTTGCCCATGCCGGGCCAGCCGAAGATCTTCTCCGTGATGATCGCGCCTGCGACGAGCAACGTCATGCTCAGGCCGAGCATGGTGACGATGGGCAAGAGCGCGTTGCGCACCGCGTGCCGAAGGACCGCCACGCGTCCGAGCCCCTTCGCGGTCGCCGTGCGCACGTAGTCGCTGCGCAAGGTGTCGACCAGTTCGCTGCGCATGATGCGCGCGTAGGTGGCGGCGCCGGCGACCGCGAGCGTGAAGGCGGGCAGGGTGGCGTGCCAGACATGATCCCAGGCGCCGACGCCGTAGCCGCCGAGCGGGAACCACCCATAGTAGAACCCGAACACCGCGAGCAGCAGAGGACCGGAGACAAACGTCGGCAGGCTGATGCCGAGGTAGCTCGCGGACATGAGGCCTGCGTCCGTGTAGGTGTTGCGCTTGAGCGCGGCGACGATGCCGATGCCGAGCCCGAAGATCAACTGGATGAAGAGCGCCATGCCGCCGAGCAACAGCGTGCGGGGAAGCCGGTTGGCGATGACCGCCGTCACGGACTCGTTGTGGGCGAACGACTCGCCGAGATCGGCTTGGAAGAGGCCGCACCGATCCGAACGTTCGATGCGGCGCAGTACGATGGGACCTTCCCGCAAGTTGCCGGCCAGCGTCTCGCCGCCCTGTCGACCGAGGTCGCGGATGAGCCCGCTGGTGATGACCCCGCTGGTCTCGCCAGTGTTCGCGAGCTCTTCGTTGATGGCGGACATGGTCAGTGTCCAGCGCCGCTCTCCAGCTGGCTCGATCGTCCCGACCAGTTCGAGCGCGCCCGCGGGCACCTCGACGTCGGGGTTCCGGTGGGGCCGAACGACGGTGCGTCCGGCCGCTTCGAGCGCGACGTTCACGTCGTCTTCGACCGCCGCCGAACGACGGCCGCGTACGCAGCGCGCGACGCCGAGGTAGCTTCCGAGCTGCGCAGGGAGCGGCTGGTCGAGCCCGTGTTTGCGTTTGAAGTCGGCGATCTGCTCGGGGCCTGCCTGCGGACCCAGCGTGGCGGCCGCCGGGTCTCCGACCGCGTTGAGCAGGAGGAAGACCAGCATCACGACGATGAGGACGACGACGGTGCCCGCGAGCAGGCGGCGGAGGATGAACGCGAGCATCAGCGACGCCCTCCGGTGGCGAAGCGCGGCATCGGGAAGAGCTGCGCGGGCACGGCGGCCCCGAGGCCACCCATCTGCTGCGCGAAGCGGCGGCGGGGCAGGTCGAGCCAGACGTTGCGGTAGTCCTCGCTCCAGACCGGGTGCGGCCGGTAGCCGCGTACGTACGGCTGCCAGAGCTCCATGCTCATCGGGTAGTAGGTGAACGCCCAGGGCGCGTCGGCGGCGACCATGTTGTTCGCTTGGCGGTACATCTCGACCCGCGCAGCGCGGTCCGCTTCTCCGCGCGCCCGATCGAGCAGCGCGTCCAACTCCGCGTTCCGGTAGAACGCGCGGTTCTGCGAGTTCTGCGGCTGGATGGAGCGGGAGTGCATCAGGATGTCGAGGAAGTTCGCGGGGTCCGGGAAGTCTTGGTTCCAGCCGGTGAAGAACGCCGGCACCGTGTTCGGTTTGCCGGACTCGGTGAGGTAGACCGCGAACGAGGTGAAGCGCAGCTCCACCGCGATGTCGATCTTCTCGAGGTCCGCCTGCAAGAGTTCGCCGTACATGCGCGAGACTTCGTCGGACCCGGTGATCCAGACCGTGATCGGATCGGGCAACCCGCGCTCGTACCCGGCGAGCCGCATCTCTTCGCGCGCGCGGTCGAGGTCGAAGGTCTGGAGCTCCGGTAGTTCCGGGTCGTATCCCGCGATGCTCGGGGGCAAGAGCTGGCCGGCCGGGAGCAAGCGGCCCGCCCGAGCGCGGGACCAGCCGTCGCGGTCGATGGCGAACCCGATGGCGCGTCGAAGGTGGCGGTTGTCGAGCGGCGGCATCTCGCAGTTGAGCCCGATGCCGTAGGTGGAGACGCGGGGGTACTCGTTGCGGTACGGCGCCCAGCCCTCGGCGCCGACGAAGAAGCGGTAGTCGGAAGGCGACTGACGGTGGATGGCGTCGAGGTCGCCGTTCTGGAACCGCTGCGCGGCGAGGGTGCGGTTGAGGTTCTCGACGTAGAGCATCCGGTCGGCGCCGGGCTGCTGCCGGAAGTGCCGCTCGAAGCGGACGAAGCTGAGCTGGACATCGCGTTCCCAGGCTTCGAACACATACGGTCCGGTGCCGACCGGGTGGAACTTCACTTCTTCGCCCCAGTACTCGTAGTTCTCACGCGGCACGGGGTACGAGAAGGGCAGGGCGAGCGCATTCAGGAAGGTCTGGTCGGCTTCGCGCAGATGAAACTCGATCGTGTGCGAATCGATCACCCGGATGCCCGAGATCTCGGCCGCTTCTCCGTCGTGGTAGTCCTCGGCGCCTTCGAGCGCGTAGTAGAACGAGGCACCCGGTGAGCCGGTCTCACCGCTCAGCATGCGGTGCAACGACCAGGTCACGTCCGCGGTGGTCATCTCGCGGCCCTCGGGCACACCGGGCATCGGATGAAAGCGGACGCCGCGGCGCAGCCGCATGCGGAAGGTGCGTCCGTCCTCGCTGACCGTTGGCATCTCCGCGGCGAGGCTGGGCACGAGGTCTGCGTGGTCGTCGTAGTCGAGCAGCCCGTCGAAGACGAGACGGATGGCCATGCCGGAGAGCTCGTCGTAGGCGATGTGCGGATCGAGGCTTCGCACGTTGTCTTCGTGGTGGAAGACGAACGTGCCGCCGTTCTGGCGGGTCTCCTCGCCGGCACCGAGGAACCTCGGGTGGTCCGGCTGCTCGGGGAACCAGAACATCATCGTCGCGAGCACCCCGGCGATGCCGAGCGCGATCACCGAACAGCCCACGCCGCCCTGGCTGCGGGTCGGTTTGCCCTTGAGAGGCCGCCGGCCGGAACCGGGCGTGCTCTCGGCGCTACTCTTTGGGGTCGAAGGCATCTCTGAGCCCCTCTCCGAGTAGGTTGAAGCCGAACACGGTGATGACGATCATCACCGCCGGATAGAGCATGAGCCGCGGGTAGGTGATCATCAGCTCGCTGCCGTCGTGCAGCATCGAGCCCCAGCTCGCGTCCGGCGGCTGAACCCCGAGCCCGAGGAACGAGAGCGCGGACTCAAAGATGATCATCCGTGCGACCAACGTCGTGCCGAGCACGATGATGGGGCCGAGGACGTTTGGCAGGACATGCCGCCACAGGATGCGCAGGTGGCCCATGCCGAGCGCTTTGGCGGCTTGCACGTACTCGAGCTCGCGGACCTGCATGACCTTGGCGCGGGTCACGCGGGCCAGCGTGGTCCAGGAGAGCAGGGCGAGCAGTAAGATCAGGACCCATAAGCCGGGCTCTTCGATGACCCGCTGGATCGCGATGGCGAGGAGCAAGAAGGGGAGCGAGAGCAGCAGGTCGACCGTGCGCATCCAAGCGAAGTCGACCGCGCCGCCGAAGTAGCCGCTCGTCACGCCGGCGAGCACCCCGATGAAGATGGCGAGCGCGGTCGCGACGTAGGCGACCACGATGCTGACCCCACCGCCGCTCAGCAGGCGCGAGAGTTCGTCACGGGCCGTGGCGTCCGAGCCGAGGTAGTGGCCCTCCAGTTCGAACGCGCCGGCCAGCTCCCCATCGTCCTTGATCAGCGTGTCGCGGAACTGCTGGTTCGGGTCGTGCGGGGTGACGAAGGGCCCGATGCCGGCGACCAAAGTGGCGAACACCACGAACACCGCGCCAACCAGCGCGCCCTTGTTCTTCCGGAATCTTCGCCAAGCTCTCGGATCCACCGCGCGGAGTAGCGCATTGCGGACGGTCCCCCGTCAACGCCGATGTCAGGCGAACGAAGGCCGCCAGTCCCGCGAAGCGGGCCAGGCCTCGAACGGCGCCAGCGAGTCAGGCGGCTCCACCCGTGCACCTGCGCAGGCCGTAGGCCGAGCAACTGGTGCACTCCCCAAGTGAGTCGTAGAGGCGGCGGGAGTGCATCGACCGCGCGCAGCCGCCAAGTGCCGCAGACGTTTCTTCAGTGCACCCCAAGGAGTGGGCGGCGAGCACGTCGATGTGCTCTGGACGCCGAATTAGGGCCGCCAGTCCCGCGAAGCGGGCCAGGCCCGTAGCGCCAATAGATCAGTGCCCGAAGGGGGTGGAGTCGCCGTGGCGGCAGACGACGACGCCGTTTTGGGTGGCGACGCTGCAGGTCCAGCCTTCTGGGCAGTCCTCGTTGGAACCGCAGCTCGGGGTGCAGACCGGGTCGTCTCCGGAAACGACGCCAGCGACGCACAGGCCCGCCGCGCACTCGCTGTCGCCCGCGCAGACGTCCCCCGTCTGTTTGTCGCCGCCGCAGCCCCAGGCGGAGAGCAGGAAAGCCAGGCAAAGCGATCGCATCTCCACCGTCATAGCCTCCCGATTTTCGGGCGCAACGCGATCTTCATGATACCTGAACGATCGTCTAGTAGGTCGATTTTTTGATCTTTTTCGTTTCGAGGGCCCACGAAGTCGCCAATAAAAGCTAGTGATTACGAGGGCTTTTGCGCTGTGAACCAATGGTACATCTTTTTGTTGACCCAATTCGTTTGAATGGAATAGGGTCCGGCAGATCGTTTGAAATGAAGAAGCCGAGACGATCTCGCACGAAGGCGGCGAGCCGGCGCAGTGGGGGGACCCAGGGCGCCCAATGGAGCGAGATGGAGTTGGATGAGATCGAGAAAGCTCACCCGGATGGGGTGAGCCTTCAGGAGATCGTCGAGGCGTTTGAGGAGAAGGGGGAGCGGCTCACAGAGGCCACTTTCCGCAAGTACGTACAGCTCGGACTGCTTCCGAGGAGTCGTCGAGTGCGCCGGGCGAGCGGCCACCGAGGATCCCGGGGGCTCTATCCACCGACCACGGTTCGGCAAATCGCGCACCTACGTCGGTTGATGGGACTCGGTCTCACGATCGAGGAGATTCAGAAGGAGTTCCTCTTCGTGAGGGGTGACATCGAAGCCCTCTCACGACAGCTGGACCGCGTCTTGGACGCGCTGGATGGAGCGGTACGGCGGGCATCGTCGGAGGTGGAATCCGATGGGCTCGAAGACGCGCGGGAAGCGGGTGCGGAGCTGATTCGCCAACTCGAGACCTTGGAACGTCAGCTGACGATGCGTGCCCGTATGGATCGCGCCGCCCTCTGAGATTCCACCACAAAAACAGACTGCTGGCGGGCGAGCCAGCGAACACACGCCACAGGGCGGGAGGGTGCAGACATGACGAGCACGGTTGCTCAGAGCGCGGTATTTCAGGACGCCGCAGAGGTCTCTTCGGAGCCCACACAACAGACCCCGGCGACAGCCGCACCGATGAACGACAACACGTCGCTCGCGGAGGCCGTGGCGCCGAACCCGGAGAAGCGAGGCCGCCGCAAGCGGCGCTCTCGTCAGCGGGCCCGGACGATTTCGATCCGTCGCCTGAGCAAGGCGGAGCTCAACCGAGGTCGGCTGCTCTACCCGGAGACGGACTACTGGAAACCGAAGTCCCGCTCCGAGTGCAAGGACATGGAACGCCCCTGTCCCTACGTGAGCTGCAAGTACCACCTCTACATCGACGTCCACCCGGTGCGTGGCTCGATCAAGTTGAACTTCCCCGACGTCGACGTCTGGGAGATGAGCGAGACCTGTGCGCTCGACATCGCGGACCGCGGCGGCATCACGCTCGAAGAAGTCGGCGAGATCATGAACCTCACCCGCGAGCGGGTCCGACAGGTCGAGACCGCAGGACTCAGCAAGCTCCAGGCGGTTCGCGACATCGAACGCCTCAAGGACTACATCCTCTGACTTCGTTGCGCCTGGCTCGCATCGCGAGACTGGGGCGGTGACAACGGGGCGCGCGTCGGAAGGTGGGCCGGCGGGCGATCTCGTAGTCGATCAGGCGATCGCCAGCGGAAGCGACGTCTTGCTGGGATCGGAGCTTTGACTTTCCGATCTGTGGGGGCAGGATGGCGTCCATGGCGGACGACGACGACAAGGGAGAGAAGGGGGCCAAAGAGGACCTCTTCGAAGCGATCGACCTGTTCAAGAGCGCGGCGAGCAAGCTCTTCGACAAGGCGGCCCAATCCAAGACGGTGAAGACCGTGACGGACAGCGTGGAGAAGCTCGATCCGAAGATCGATGCCGCGACCAAGAAGGTGGAAGACAAACTCGACCCCGCCTTCAGCTCCGCCGCCAAGGAAGCCGAGCGCGTGTTCGCGAAACTTGGTGCCTCGGCCGAGCCGCTCGCGAAGCAGCTTGGATCGGAGCTCTCGAAGCTCACGAAGAAGCTCGGCGCGGCCGTCGACGACGTCACCGCGAAGGCCAAGGAGAAGGCTGCAAAGCGGAAGTCGGAGAGCGAAGAAGAGTAGGTGCACCAGCCCGAGATGCACTGGCTCTTTGCTTACGGCCTGACGCAGTTCATCGAAGCGCCCATCTACTTCTTCCTTCTCCGCTGGGCGCACCGAGCCGCGTCGGAAGCCCAGGACCTCACGCTTCCGCAACAGCGCCCCGATGTGCCGGCCATGCGCCTCGCCGTGAGCGCGTTGCTCCCGAGCGCGTTGACCCATCCCATCCTCTGGTGGGTGGCGTTCCCTGCGCTCTACGCGACGTTCGGCTATTGGGGCACCGCCGCGGTCTGCGAAGTCACGCTCACGGCGATCGAAGGCCTCGTCCTCGTCGCGTTCCTCCCGACGACGATGCCGCGCCGCTGGATCTACGGCTTCGGCGGATCCGTCCTCGGCAACGCCAGCTCATTCACCACCGGCCTCATCACCAGCCGCCTCTTCGACTGGCCGTAGCAGGGGGGCTCGGAGTCGGTATCGGCGTCGGCATCGGCTTCGGAGTCGGGATCGGAGTCGGGATCGGCGTCGGCTTCGGCGTCGGCGTCGGCGTCGGGATCGGCTTCGGAATCGGCTCCGGCATCGGCGTCGGCATCGGCTTCGGCTTCGGCGTCGGCGTCGGCTTCGGCGTCCGCTTCGGGATCAGCTTCGGCCTCGGCCTCGGCCCCGCTCAGCTCCGCGCGACCACCGGGTTCCGCAACACCCCCACACCCTCGACGTCCACTTCAACGACCTCACCCGCGACCATCGGGCCGACACCAGCGGGCGTTCCAGTGAGGATCAGGTCGCCGGGCAGCAGCGTCATGATCTTCGAGATGTACGCGACGAGCGCGAACGCCGGCCACATCATGGCGCTCGTTCGGCCGTCCTGCCGGACCTCGCCGTCGACCCGGGCACGCACGAAGAGATCCGACGGGTCGAGTCCGTCCGCCGCCACGAGCCTCGGACCGATCGGGCAGAAGGTGTCGAAGCCCTTGGCTCGGGTGAACTGCACGTCGGCGCGCTGCAGGTCCCGCGCCGTCACATCGTTGGCGCCGGTGAACCCGAACACCGCGGCGCGTGCGGCGGACTCGTCTGCGTCTCGCAAGGTCCGACCGACGACGAGGGCCAGCTCCGCTTCGTGTTCGACGCGTTCGCTCTCGGCCGGCAGTTCGATGTTGGCGCCCGGTCCCACGAGTGCGCTCGGTGGCTTGAGGAACAAGAGCGGCAACTTCGGCACGTCGTTGCCGAGTTCTTTCGCATGCGCCGCGTAGTTGCGGCCGACGCACACAATCTTCGACGGGGTCGCGGGCGCGTGGCGCGTCGCGGTGGCCGTCTCGACCGAGGCGCCGGTGCGGGTGGCGTCGCACCAGGGCGCGTCGCTCAGGAGGTGGCACGCGTCGCCGTCTTCTTCGGCCCAAGCGACGGCTCCGTTCACTTCGATTCGAACCCAAGAGCTCATGGGGACCGAGTCTACGACGAAGCGGGCGTCGGCGGACGCAGAAGCCGACATCGATGGCGACCGGGGAAGCCGACGCCGACGCCGAAGCCGAAGCCGAGGCCGACCGCCGGGCTAGCGGGTGACGATTTCGGCGCGGCCTTGTTCGTCGTGCCAGACGATGGCGCCGCCTTCGGCGCTCTCGCCCCACTTCGCGCTCCAGAGGACTTCGTCGGTGGAAGGCGGGGTGAATGCGACCGCGATGGGACCGGGTTCGCCTTCGAGGACGACGCTGCCGACGTGGAGGTAGCTGCCATCGGGCATGGGGTGCACGACGGCCAAGAACGCGCTCTCGCCGCTGCGCCCGGTGAGGATCAGCAAACGTTCGCCGTAGGTCGGCGACCACTCGAGCAGTGGGCCAGCGAGTTCCCACCCGCGCAGCATCGCCGGGTCCGCGACGACACGGCCCATGGCCTCGACGTCGAACAGGCGCAGGTCGCCGGCGAGCGCAGCGAGCTCGGGGACGGACGTGAGGATCGCGGCGACCTCTGCCTGTTCGGGCGCGGTCTGCGGACGGAACCGTGGCGCTTCGCGTTCGGTGGGGTACGCGGGGGCGGCGGAGCCGTCGCCGTCGGAGCTGCAGCAGCGGAAACCGAGGTTGGGACTTCGGGTCAACGGGTCTGCGGCACGCCGCGCGCCGCAGCGATGTTTCTCGAGTTCGCCGCCAAGCGCGGCCCCGCGGAAGACGGCGGCTGCGGCGGGCAGGCCGCGGTTGCCACGGTTCGCGGTCCACTCGCCGATCGGCGCACCCAGGCGAAGCGCCCCCGACGGTGAGGGACAGTCGTCTTCGCAGCTCGGGTCCATCGTCTCGCCCGTCGCGAAAGCGCGGCCGGTCTCGCCGCCCGTGCACGCGAGCTCCCACTCGAGTTCGCTGCACAGGCGCTGACCACGTTCGCGGCAGGCGGACTGCGCTTCGGTTTGGGTGACGCCGGTGCGGGGCGGGAGGTCGGGGTCGTTGGGGTAGGGCAGGCGATCGATCTCGTAGTCGCCCACTTCGATCCCGACGAGGTCGGCTTCGTCGCGTGGTACCCGTCCGAGTTGTCCGGGCCGGGTGCCGATGCGGTACGTGCCGGCTTCGATGGCGATTCGTTCGCCCGCGCGCGGTGGCCCAACAACCCGCGCTTCGACGGCGGGTTCCGACGGAAGCTGGACGGGCAGTTGGACCGAAGGAACGATCGCGTCGACTCCGGCATCCACGCCCGTGTCGCTCGCGGTGTCCGATCCCGCAGCTCCGCCACAGCCCGTTCCGAGGGCGAGCAGCAGAGCCAGGACCGATCGCAGTCGCATGCCCCGAACCTATCGAGGGTGGGATCGCCGTCCAAGAAAGTGGACAGCACAAAGCAGTGCACCCCCCGAAGGAGGTGCACTGGCCGGAGGGTTCGTAAGCCGAGTTCTGTTCCCGTGGACGTCGCCGGACACGGGTGGGACTCATTCATCTAGGGCGCGCGTCACCACGCGCCTCGAGCAACGCAACCCGGAAGCTCGGACGGGCCGTCCTCGAGCGCTTCCCTATTTCGTCTTGCACCAAGTGGGGTTTGCCATGCGGTCGACGTTACCGCCGACCCGGTGAGCTCTTACCTCACCCTTTCACCCTCACCGCGCGGCCGAAGCGGCGCGGCAGTCTGCTCTCTGTGGCACTGTCCTCGGGGTCGCCCCCACCAGGCGTTACCTGGCACTCTGCCCTGTGGTGCTCGGACTTTCCTCCCGTCCGCCGCGGTTGCCCGCGACGTACCGGCGAATCCCCGTACCTCTCCAACGCCGCAACGGTGGGTCGAGGGGCAGGGTTGCGCAACCCCGGGTCGTCGATTGTTGGGGTAGGCTGCCGCCGTGCTGGGACCACCCACCGCGCCCTTCTCGGACCCTGCACAGTTCTTTGCGGGGACCGCTCCCCAACCCGGTGACGCGCCGCGCCGCCGCACGTCGGTGCGACGCGGTTTGCTCCTTCGGGCGAGCGGCCTGTTCGCGCTCGCGGCGGTCTCTGCCCCGGCGATCGCCCAGCTGCCCGCGGTTTCGCAACCCACCGCGGCCGCCCCGGTCGAAGATCGGTCGCGCTGGTCGCTCCACGCGCAGACCGACTTTCTGCTCTACGAGCTCCGAACGCCGCGCAGCCCGGTCACTTGGCAGCGGCGTCGACTGGTGCAGCGCGCCGGGTTTCGAGAGGTGGTGCTGCTCGGCGATCTGGAGCGGCCGTGGCGTCTGACCTTCGACCTGGAGCTGCGACTGGACCAGGAGTTCGGCGATGTGTGTCTGCGGGCTGAGGATCGCTGCCTGAGTGAGACGAATCCGGACGCGCGTTTCGACCACCAGGTGCTGGTCGACGACACCCGGCTCGATGTGCCGGCCGGCGGCATCGAACTTCGTGCCCCGGACGGAACGCGTCTTCGGGTGGGTCGGAGCATAGTCGCCGACCCGGTGGGGTTTCTCCGACTCGATGGGCTGCGGGTCCAAGGCACGCCGCATCGATGGATCGCCTTCGATGCATTCGCGGGGCGTCAGGTCACGAGCGCCGTCTTCGCGGGCAGCGTTGGGTTCGAGCCCCAGGGCGGGCTTCGACTTCGGTTGCCGGAGGGGTTGGCGCCGGAGCGGGTCCCGTTCGTCGATGAACCGAGCGCGGTGTTCGCGACCGGCGCAACGGTGCGGGTGGGGGATGCGCGGATCCTGCGTGGCCACGTGGCGTTTCGTGAAGTGCGTGACGGCGACGGGGTGGTGGCGCGGCGCATCGGCGCGGGCCTTCGTTCGCGTCCCATATCGGGCAAGACCTCGCTCGATCTCTCGGCCAGCGCGGTCGTGGATCCCACCGACGGCACCTTCGTCGACGCGGCCGCCGAAGCCACGGTTGTGCATGCGGGCACGACCTACGGACTGCGGTTCACGCACCACGAGCCGCGCTTCGATCTCGGCACCATCTGGGCCTACTTCGATCTCGTGCCGACCCAGCGGTTGACCGCGCGGGTGTCTGGGCGGGTGGGTCCGGTGGACGTGGGCGGCGCGCTTCTCGGTCGGCGTGCGCCACAGCCGCAGCAGACCGAACGGGACGGCGGCCTCGAAGGCCACGTGCGGCTTCGGCGCCACGCTTGGAACGCGGGGTTGCGGTTCGAGGTCTGGGAGGGCTCGCTCGCACCGACGGCTTCTGTGCTCGCGGACGTGCGCCGCACCTACCTGCGCGCGGAAGTGTACGCGCGCGCTTCGGTGTGGCACTTCGACCATCCCACCGTGCCTGCCCTGTATGGAACCTCGACGACACTCGCCATTGGGACTCGCGCGAAGGTGACCGAGATCAGTCAGCTCGGGTTCGAAGTCGAATGGTCCCAGAACCGGATCGTCGGCCACCGCTTTCGCGCGCTGGCGTCGCTCGGGTTGAGGCTGGCCCGATGAGTCGCGGTCTGTGGGCGTCGCGGGTGCTTGTTTCAGGACTCGTCGTGGGGGCGTTTGTCTTCGGCTTCCGAACGCACGGCGTCTCGGATGCGCGGCGAACGATGCGGAGCGGCACCACCATGCGCTCCGAGGTGGTCTATCCGCCGCAGCGGATCGCGCTTCGGATGAACCACGCGCATCCAGCCCACGTGCGCTTGCGTTGTGTCCAGTGCCACCAAGACGTGGAGTCGAGCACTCAAGTGCGGGACCTCAACCTCCCGGGCGAGGCGACGTGTCTGCCCTGCCACGCGGCCCAGACCGATCGAGCGAACGCCTCCGCCGATACCTGCGGCGTCTGTCACGTGGGCGAGACGACGGGGCCCACCCACGTCGCGGCGACAGATGGCGCTGATGCCGTGGCTGCCGCTGCCGCTGATGCTGATGCTGATGCTGCCGCTGCCGCTGCCGCTGCCGCTGATGCTGATGCTGATGCTGATGCTGATGCTGATGCTGATGCTGATGCTGATGCTGATGCTGATGCTGATGCTGATGCTGATGCTGATGCTGATGCTGATGCTGCCGCCGCTGCCGCTGTCGCCGGCTACCGCGTGGAGCCGTCTTCTTTCCCGCCGGCGCTGCTTCACTTCTCCCACGCCGCCCACCGCGGCACCCGCTGCCTCTCTTGCCACGAAGGCGTACAACAAGCGGGATTGGCCACGCGCCGGCACCTACCGAGCATGCGCCGCTGCCTCGACTGCCACGGTTCGGACGGGATCGGCACGCAAGTCGGGGACGCACCCACCGAGTGCACGGGCTGTCATCTTGCGACCCCGGATGGACGCATCGATCAGCGACCGCCGGGTTCACACGCAGCGATGCTTCCCCCGCGGTGGTTGCACGGCATGGATCACGACGCGGACTTCCTCGTGCGTCACCGGTGGGTGGCCGCGGACCGGGGAGAACTCTGTGCTCAGTGCCACGAGGAGAACGAGTGCGCCGATTGCCACGACGGCCGGGTGCGGCCGACACGCGTACACCGTGGCGACTTCCTCACCACCCATGCGACCGCCGCCCAACGGAACGATCCGCAGTGCACGAGTTGTCACACCGTGCAGCGCTTCTGTGGGGAGTGTCACGCGCGCCTCGGACTCTCGACGGTGAGTTCGCCGAGCGCGATCGCCGGGACCTCGTTTCACCCCTCGAACTTCGTGGATGTTCATGGCGCGGAAGCCCGCCGATCGATGTCGGCGTGTGCGAGCTGCCACGTGGAAGAAGACTGCGTGCTCTGTCACGGAGCGAGCGGCATCGGCGCTGGTGTCTCTCCCCACCCAGCCGGGTTCGCCAACCGCTGCGGGGACGACCTGCGTCGCAACGCCCGGGCCTGCATCACCTGTCATGGCGACGGCCCCGCGCTCGAAGTTCGTTGCCGCTAGCGCGGACCGTTCAGGAGACCGAGTTGGTGTTCGTGCGTACCGGACTCAGGCGTTGGCGTTCGTGTCGGTGCCTTCGAGCGGCACCGCGTCGAACTCCATCGTCGCGTCCGCTTCGATCGAGACGGCGTCGATCGGTGTGGCCTGCTCGGGTAGGACCTCCGGCACGACATCGACCAGAGACGAGATGGGTGCCCACGGAACCTCGTCGTCGAAACCTTCGGCCCAGGCGTCGTAGGACTGCGATCCCGAGGCCAGCATCTCGTAGACCTCGGCGATGCGCCTTCGCCGCGCGGCGAGACTGAAGACGCGGCGGGTGCGCTCGTAGGCTCGTGCGACGAGGCTGTCGCGGAGGTCGGGATCGGTGGCGAGCGCGACGATCGCATCGGCCAGGCTCGACTCATCGCCCGGTGGGTAGAGCAACCCCTCCCGTTCGTCGCGTACGATCTCCGCAACCGCCGGAACGCCCGCGGCGATGACCGCACGTCGACAGGCCAGGTACTCGAGCAGAGGCTGCGGCAAGTCGCCGAGTTCGCGGAAACGGGGCGTGGCGCTCGCCGTCACGACGGCGAGGTCGGCGGCGGCGATGATCGAGGGGAGGGCGACCGGTCGCGGGTCCCCTTGCACGTCGACGAACTCGGACAGGTCGAACGCGTCCACGAGGCGGCGCACCTCTTGTCGTCGCTCAGGATCCGGGTCGCCTGCGATGAGCGCCTGCAGCGGGACCCGTTGAGAGGCCGCACGCAACGCGCTGAGCAACGTGACGATCTCCCGGTCGGCGGCGAAGCTGCCGAGGTACACGATGCGCGTCTCGGCCGCGGGCGCGCGGGGCCACCAGTCGAATGAGTCCACGTCGACCCCGGGTCCGACGACGGCGACCTTGCCTGCGTATCCTCGTTCGCCGAGCGCGCGCGCAGCAGCCTCCGCCCCGACGAGGACCAGGTCCGCCGCTTCCAGGCACCGGACGTGGGATGCCTCCCACTCCTCCTCGGCGAGGGGACCTTCGGCCTCGTCCGCGAACGTCGCGACTTCGTAGATCAGCTTGGTGTCGGGGCCTCGGAGGTCGGCCACCATCACGCCTTCGAACGGGCCCCGCACATGCACGATGTCGTAGGCCTCGGCGTCGAGTTGCCGGCCCACGGCGCGGGCGAACTGGGCCCTGCGCTCGCTGGGTTCGCCCGTGCACTTCACGCGGAAGAGGCGGGCTTCGCCGAGGCGGCTCTGATGGGCGCGGCTCTCGGTCTTCAAGGTGATCAGATCGAGGTCGCCTCGGATCCCGGCGGCGAGCGCCATCATGGCGGTGCTGTGCGCGTTGGGCCCGGGCACGCTCCCGAATGCCGTTGCCAGAACTCGAATGCGACCTTCCACTAGAGAAATCTACCATCCGATGGGCCGATTCTCCCTCTTTGTCGCGTTCGGGCCTCCAGCACTCCGGCGCGGACGCCGTGCGAAGCACCGCTCCGCCGGCTGGCGAACAAGAGAAGGAAAGAATTGGTTGCCATCGGAAACCAATGACGACTACAAACCAGGACCCCGGTGATCTCGGGGCCGCGGTTCTGCGGTCCCTCACTCTTGTGTCGTCGAACTCGTTCCCTGCCGTGTGGCCGTTCGGGTCCGCCGATCCCGGAGCACCGGGGGATGTCCCGGGCAACCGGGCACGAATCACCACAGGAGGACGAGCGTGAATCGCCTAGCGCGGTACCTGATCGAGCACATTTATCTCGACTTCGACGGTGGCATCACGATTGACCAGGTGCGTCAGTTCCTTCGCGAGGAAGACACCCGTGAGTCTCGAGCGCTGCTCTCGAAATTGATCGAAGACAAGGGAGTGGATGACATGATGATTACGGTTGCGGAGTGTCTGAAGGACCATCTCCGGACCGGAATCAACGAGGACGTGCTTCGAGAGCAGCTCTCGACGTACAGCGAGTCCTGAAGTCACCCCCGGCACCCACTGAACCGAACGGCCTGGGGGGCATTGCTCCCCAGGCCGCGTCGCATGTCTCCGTTCGTTGGTGCCTCACGCTGTGTTTCTTGCTGGCAACCTTTGCCTGCGATCGCGGCGGGCTGGAATGGTCGAGTGCCGCAGCGTTCGTCGAGTCCGTTCCGGCCGAGGGCGAGACCGTCGCCCGCGACACCGACTTCCGGGTGCGGTTCGATCGACGGCTGAGTCCCAGCTCCGTTCACCGAGGCACCGTGTTCGTGCGAAGCGGGCCCGAGACCCGGTTCTTGAGCGTGCGGTTCGATCCGGTGCGCTCCGAGATCGTCGCCACCGACTTCGGCACCGGGGTGCTGCAGCCGAACGTGGAGTACGAGCTGGAAGTGGATGGGGTGCGCGACCTCGACGGAAACGAGGTCCCCCCAGTGCTCGTTCGATTCTTCACCGAGGACCGACTCGACCCACCGGTGGTGCGGCCGGTCTCGTTCGCCCGAGTGACCGAGATCTTCAGCGCGCACTGCACCGCGTGCCATTGGGCCGAACGCGCCGACGCCGGGCTCGACCTCGCCAGTGTGGAAGGCATCGAACGAACGGCCCTTGGTGTGCCAGCCCAGCAGACCGGCGGCGCGGAGCACACCGCGGTGAGAGGACTGGGCGGCATGGACATCGTCGACGTCGTGGCAGGGGGAGGGCGCCCCTCGACCTCGTACCTGATCTACAAGATGCTCGACGACGACCACATCGTGGGTGAGGTCATGCCGCCTTCGGGGGCACTGGCGCTCGCGGACATCGAGGCGGTTGCCGACTGGATCGCCGCAGGCGCGCCCCGTTCGGACCCGTAGCCCGTCGCCGGAGAGATTCGACTCGCGCGAGCGCATTTGCGCGATAGGCTGCCCATCGATGACGCGCGTGTGGATCGTGGCTGCGTTGGCGGTTGGTGTGTGGGGTTGCGACGACGACGCCGAACCCGAGCTGATCGAGAACGTCGAGGTGGAGGGCCGGGCCGAACGGCCCGCCGCAGTGGAGTCGCTGGAGGGCGTCGACCTGTCGCTCCTCGATCGTCAGGACCGGCGCGTCTGGTCGCGAGAGGTGAGCGAGTTGCTCTCGCCGTGCGGAGAACCCATCAGCGTGGCGGAGTGCGTCCAGCGCGGCGCGTCGTGCAACCGCTGCGTACAAGCCGCAGGCTACATCGCCCGTCTGGTCGCGGATGGCCTCGACCGTGGAGAGATCCGTGAGCTGTACCGAGGACGGTACGCGCCCGACACGCTCTACGAATTCGATCTCGAGGGCGCGCCCGTCCGCGGGACGCCGATGGGTGCCGCGATCACGATCGTCGAGTTCAGCGATTTCGAGTGCCCGTACTGTCGCGAAGCCCATCCGATTCTCGGCCGCATCGTGCGCCAGTTCGAAGGCCGCGCTCGCATGGTGTTCAAGCACTACCCACTGCCGATGCACGAGCACGCCACGCTGGCCGCGATCGCCGCCAACGCCGCGGGCCGCCAGGGCAAGTTCTGGGAGATGCACGACATGCTCTTCGAGCATCAAGACGCGCTCGAGCGCTCGAACCTGGAACGGTATGCCGCGGATCTGCGGCTCGATCTCACGCGTTTTCGGGCGGACCTGGACGACGAGGCGATGGCCGCATCGGTCCAAGCGGATCGGGAAGCCGGCCGTGCGGCTGGGGTGCGCGGCACCCCGTCCATCTATGTGAATGGTCGGAAGTTCGAGGAGCCGCTCGAGAACCTCCCCACCTACATTCAAGAGGAGCTCGACCTGTTGTGAATCTCTCCCCTCCCGACCCGTCCAAGGCCACGATGCTCAAGCCACTGATCCCCGCGTTGAAGCTCCCCATGCGACTGCTGCTGGTCTCTGCGCTCGTCGCTGCGATGTCGGTCCCCGTCTTTGCGTTGCGTGCTGGAAGCCGCGCGCCGGAGATCGGGTTGCGGGACATCGCCGGCCGCCCGGTGCGGATGGCCTCGCTCCGCAACAAGGTCGTCCTCGTCGACTTCTTCGCCAGCTGGTGCCGTCCGTGCCGCGAGGAGATGCCGGTACTGGAACGCCTTCACGACGAGTACGGCCGTCGCGGTCTGGTGATCGTGGCCGTCAACATCGACACCAACCGCGCCAACATGGACCGCTTCCTCCGCCAGGTGCCGGTCTCGTTCCGAGTCGTGCACGACCCGCAGCATCAGGTGGCGGACCGGTACGATCCTCCGGCCATGCCGTCGTCGTACCTGATCGACAAACGCGGCGTCGTTCGGCACGTGCATTCGGGCTTCCGGGCTTCCGACGCAGCCGCACTCGAGCGCGAGATCCAAGCACTCCTGCGCTGAACGCGCCGAGGGAGCACCGAGGCCTTCGGTCAGCAGACCCTTCAGCCCGGCGCTCGATGGCGTAGGCGTCAGCCCTGGGCGCGGATGCGGGTCTTGTAGACGAACTTGCCCAGCTGCTCGGCGATGTAGACCCCGAGGTCTGCATCCGCCTGCGTGAACGCGTCGTACTTCACCCGGTTCACCAGCTGAAGCATGCCAAGCATCCGTCCCTCGAAGGTCACTGGGAGGTAGAGCGCGCTGCGGCACTCGAGACCGGGGCGGCCATCGGCTTCGGGATCGAAGCGGGCGTCCGCGGCGAGCGACTCGAGCCGGAGTGGCTGAGGCGCGAGTTTCACCGCGGCGCTGAAGACGCCCATGTGGGACGGCACCGCATGGCCTTGCCGGTGTTCGGCGCCCGTGCCGCGCACGACGACGAACCGAAAGACATCGCTGTCGATGTCGTACAGACAAGCGCTCGCTGCTTCCGCCGGCAAGAGCTGCTCGAGCAGGTTGATGGCGAAGTCGAGCGCCTCCTGGGCGCTGCCGAGGAAGAAGAGATCCTGGCAGGCCTCAAAGGCATCGGCGAGACGCCGATCGTGCTCGTCCGTGCTCGTTCGCTGTGCTTTGCGACCGACAGGCGCGGCGGGAGGCGGCGCGCTGGGGGCCGGTGTGAGGCGGGCCATCGGGCGGTCGACCACGACGTCGCCTTGCCAGTCCTTGAACATAGCGGTGACGACGGGGGGCCGGACGGGACGCTCGGCCCACTCGTGATCGAACACCGCGACGTTGAGGAACTTCCCGGGCGGCTGGTTCTCGAGCAGCCGCTTCAGCTCGCTGATCCGCCCGAGCGCGATCCGCTCCGAGACGTCGCCGCTGGTCCCCTCGGGCACCGTGTAGATGCGCTCTCGGTACCAGAGTGGGTTCTCGGCAGTTGGGCTCTGGTCCCGTTGTTTGCTCAGCTTCCACGGCGTCCCGCCTTCGGGGTCGACCCCATCGACGTGTTCGGTTGGAACTTGCGATGGCCGAGGTTGCGTCTCGGAGATGCGCTCCGGTGCGGGTGCATCTTGGGCTGCGGGGGCCTGCGCTGCGGCCGCTGCTGGTGCGGCAGAACCATGTGCGGCCGGCGCTTGCGCGACCGGTGCTGCTGGGACGGGGGCTGCTGGGACGGGGGCTGCTGGGACGGGGGCTGCTGGGACCGGCGCGGCGGGAACCGGCGCGGCAGGAACCGGTTTGGCGACCGGCGCGGCTGGAACCGGTTTGGCGACCGGCGCGGCAGGAACCGGCTTGGCGACCGGCGCGGCAGGAACCGGCTTGGCGACGGGCGCCGGTGAGGACTTCGCCGGTGCCGCGACGGTGGCGGCCGAAGGTTTGAACACCTCGACCGGCTTCGGGGCCCCCGACCCGACGACCACTTCCTTGGCCTGCTCGGGGATCGCCGACTGCGGGATGTAGGCCATCGTCATGGCCTTCTTCTTCCGTTTCTTCTTGGGAGGCGACAGGCCGGCAGGGGTCGGCGGAACATACGCCATCGTCTCCCGCCCGACCTTGGGTGCCGGCGGCGAGGACGGAGTGTGCACGGGCGCCTGCGCAGCGGCCGACGGAGGAGGCGGGTTCGATTGAGGGCGCGGCACTGGGTCCGCAGGGATCTGCGGACCCTTCGGCCGACTCTTGGAGAAGGACTCCGAGGTGTCGAGAATCAGCGTCATGCGCCGACGTGCCATCGGGTCGAGGATCGTGACTTTGCCATCCGGCGCGACGCCGCAACTCGAACCGGTCGGCACGCCGCCGGTCTCGCCCATCTGTTCGCGGCCCTTGCGGAGCGCCGCCATCCAGTTGTCCGCATCGACCGCGACTTCCGCCTGAACGGTGTCGCCGCCGAGGTCCGAAACGACCAATCGCCAACGTTTACTCACAGAGAACGCGACGGTAGCGAGGTGCTGGGCCGACGGCAAGGGGAACGATCTCCGTCTGCGGGGACCTCGGACAAGAATCGGATGCCTGTATCTCCCAAACGTGCGAAACCAACTCCCGATCATGTGGATTCTCGTCGTCGGTCCCGAATCCGCCCATCGTCGGGAGGGGAGTGCCGTCGAGGTTCTCCAAGACCTCGGCTGTCGGGTCCGCACGTGCGATCTCTGGGACTCCCTCGACGACGAAGAGTTCACGCGCAACCCACCGAATGTGGTCCTCGTCGAAGCGGTGGACGAAGTGGACGCGGGGCGTGCGGCTCTCGTGCGCCTTCGAGCGGCAGCGAGTCTGGCGGACGTACCGGTCTTGATCGGCGTGAGCGTCAACGGGTTGACCCGACTGGACGTCGCGGATGGATTCGACGACGTCGTCTTGGTTCCGTACGTACCGCCCGAGTTGTACCTGCGCGTGCGGCGCGCCGAGTGGCGCCGTTCGGAGTTCAGCTCTCAGGAGCGCATCAAGATGGGGCCGCTGTGCATCGACCTCGCCGCGCATGAGGTGACGGTGGACGGACGCAACGTGCAGCTCACCCAACAAGAGTTCGCGCTGCTTCGGTTCCTCTGCCAGCACCGCGGACGCGTCTTTTCGCGTCAGCAACTGCTCGAGCGGGTGTGGGGCGTCGACTACTACGGCACCAGCCGCACGGTCGACATTCACGTCCGCCGACTCCGCATGAAGCTCGGCCAGGCGGTCGACCATCTCGAGACCGTGCGCGGGGTCGGCTACAAGATGAAGGTACCGTGAAGCCGCTCGCGATCGCGGTCGGGGACCCCGCAGGGATCGGACCGGAGGTTGCACGCAAAGCGATGCAATCGAGCGCGTTCGCGGGAGAGTCGTTCGTGGTCTTCGGAGACCCGCAGGACTTCGCCGATCTGCCGCGGGTCGAGGTGCGCGGCACCGAGGTCTCGGACCCCATCCGGAATGCCCATCGCGCCACCGCGGAGAGCGGCGCCATCCAGCTCGGTTGGCTCGATGCGGCGATCGACGCGGTCCAAGCCGGCGCGTGTCGCGGGCTCGTGACGGGGCCCACCTGCAAGGAAGCGATCGTCGCGTCCGGGACCCCGTTCACCGGACAGACGGAGCGCTTGGCGGAGCGCACCGGCGTCGCCCACGACGATGTCACGATGCTCTTCCTCGGACCCAAACTCCGCGTCGCGCTGGTCACGACACACATGTCGGTGGTCCAGGCGGCAGAAGCGATCGACGTGGCACGCGTGCGTCGGACCATCGCGCATCTGACGGCCGCGCTGGCTGCGCTCGGGATCGGAGAGCCCAAGATTTGGGTCACCGGTGTGAACCCGCACGCGGGCGAGCATGGACTCTTCGGGACCGAGGAGGTGGCGGTGGTGACGCCTGCGGTTCGAGGAACGGATGCGGTGGGGCCGGTGCCCGCCGAAGCCGCGTTTCGAGCCGCGGCGGACGGGCGCATCGACGGAGTGGTGGCCATGCTGCACGACCAGGCGACCATCGCGTCCAAGCTGCTCGATTGGGGCCACGCTGTGAACGTGACGTGGGGCTTGCCGATCGTCCGGACGAGCGTCGACCACGGCGTCGGGTTCGACATCGCTGGTCAGGGCCGAGCGTCTGCCGAAGGGATGGAGGCGGCCATCCGCCTGGCGGTTCAACTCACCGCTCACGCGTGAAGGGGGCGGTGAGGTGCCGGCCCCGAACCGTCCCAGCGCCCCGCATCCTGGGGCTTCGCGTCGCTCCGCGTCGATTTCTGGGCTCGCACCAATCCTACAACCTCAACAAAACAGTTGACCCTGTGCGCCGCGATTTCATAGCATCGCGCTCCGGGCGCTTCACGGCACCCCTCACCAATCAAGGAGCCAGCGATATGTCGTTTTGGGAAGACGCAAGCCCGGTCGTAAAGGGCGCGATTGTCATCGGAGTTCTTGGACTGTCGTACTTTGGTGTCGCGTATTTCGCTGGTTTGCCTCCCTTCGGCTCCGCCACGGATGAGGAAATCTCGCAAGAGCGCGAAATGCAGCCGCCCGGAGGGGCCGCCGCAGCCACCGAGTAGCGAGTCGATCGAATTCGGAATCGAGCGCGGACACCGAACGGTGGACGCGCTCTTTTTCTCGTGGTGTGCCCAGTTTCCTGGTCGCCGCTGCTAGCGACCGGTGCCCATCTCCCGGAGCGTTCGTTCGAACGCATCGGTGACTTCCACGGACGCTTCTCGGATTTCGATCTCCCCTCCGACCAGCAGGCCCAGCGGTCGCACGCGGAGCGAGGCGACTTCGACGCGCCAGTCGTGAAGGAACGCGCCCAGCCGAAGGAGCACATCGCCCAGAGCGCCGACGAGGCTGCGCCACTCGGTGCGTGGCTCGGTCAACAAGCTGTGGCCCCGCAGCCGGTGGACCGCGGCTTCGAGGCCCTCACGGGTGCACGGCAGCGCGAGCGCGGTCTCGTCCCGGCTGGCGCGACCGTGGGCATCGGCGAACCCAAGCCGCGCCCACACCAGATCGTCCCCCAGCGGTCTCATCTCGACTTCCAGCAGCGCACGCGTCGCGGTGGTCGCCGAGACGGTCACGCCGAGCAGTCGAGCATCCGGCGCCCGAGATTGGGCCACGGCCATGATCTGCCGGAACGCATCCTTGACCCGGGTGGCGGAGTCCACCCGATCGGCGGCCAGGTCGGGGTGGTCCCAAAGGCGCAGTTCGGGAGACGCCAGCGCCACCCGCACTGGGTAGCCGATGCGCGTGGCTTCCGTTGCGGCCCTCGATGGACTCGAGCAGAGTTCTTCGATCGGCAGCGGCACATCGTAGGCCGAGAGGGCGGCCTTGCTGGCCGGGTCGCTGAGCGTGCGGGCGGGGCCGAGAATCACATCGAGGACGTTCTGAGGATCGACGCGTTCCACCGTTGGCATCTTCGGACGTGGACCGCGGCTGCGATGTCGAAGCGCAGCCAGCGCATCGGCCACCGCCGCGGTCTCTCCCAGCCGCACCGGATCTCCGTCGACATCGAACACCAGGTTGCCTTCGTCGCCGTACCCGAGCGTTGGCTCTCTCCGGCCTTCCACCACCGAATCGAGCCGCGCCCGGTCGGCGGGTTCGAGGGTCTTGGTGCTCACTTCCCAGGGGCTGTCCCGGTCGAAGAGTGCGAGGACCGCCAGCAGGCCATCGACGCTGTCCACGACCGCGTGTCCCAGGTCGGACGCCAGGTGCCGGATCAGTCGGTCGTCGCTCCACAGGTAAAGGGGCAGCGGCGCGATGTCCGCGAGAGCATCTGGCGCCGGTTCATGAAGCAACGCGAGCGCGGTGGGTTCACCGCGGCTGACACTCTGTTGCGCTTGGGCCACCGCTTGCGGGCTCACCCGAGGTGCGATCGACAGGCCCAGCCGGTTCGCCTTCCGACCGCACTCGACCGCGATGCCGGTGTCGTCGCACAAGATGCTCCAGACCGTCATGCGGCACGCGCCCCGCATGGCGGCGAATCGAAAACGGTTCCAGGCGCAAACATCTCTCCGGAGTGTAGGTTCTTCGATTCTATCGGCCCACTTCGTGTCCTTCGGGTACCCTCTGCTCCATGGGGAGACGCGTCGGGGGTCGGTCGATGGCCAGATGGATCGCAGTGTGGGCGACACTCAGCCTGCCGCTGACCTCGACCGCCCAGGATTCACCGGAGAACCCGCCAGCGGACGCGCCCACGCCGCCTGGTCCAGGCAGCCAACCCGAGAACGTGGAAGCGGCTCAGAACGCGCGTGGGCACTTCCGTGTCGGCATGCAGCACTTCGATGCGCGGGAATTCCGGGAAGCGATTCACCAGTTCCAGCTGGCCGCCCACCTCGTTCCGAGCGCGGACCTTTGGTTCAACATCGCGCGCGCCTACGAAGAGATCAACACGCTGGAGGGGCTCGAACAGGCGGTCGAGCACTACCAGAAGTACCTGCGCGACCGGGTGGATCCGCCGGACCGAGAGGAGGTGGAGACGCACATCGCCGAGCTCCAAGCCCGCATCGCGGCACAACGCGCGGCCCTCCTGAACCGCCCCACCACGGGTACCGTGCGCGTCAGCAGCAACGTCGAAGGCGCAGCCTTGGAGATCGACGCGCGCGATCTCGGCCAGACACCGATCGCGGCGCCCCTCAGCCTCGATCCAGGCAGCCACCGGCTGCAACTCCAGCAGGAAGGCTACATCCCGTTCCGGGCCGATCTTCGGGTCGGTGGGGGCGTGACGACCGCCGCCTACGCGGATCTGCTGCCGGAGACTCGCTACGAGGCGGTGCGCGGTCGGCGCATCTTCACTTGGATCACCGCCGGTCTGGCTGTGGTCGCGGCGGGCACCTCGATTGGGTTCGGGGTCCATGCGCGATCTCTGGTCAACGAGGATCGCGACGACGACGTCCGCCGAAACGCGCGGACGAGCGACTACCTGCTCGGTGCCGCCATCGGCCTCGGGGTGGTCGCCTTCATCCTGTACTTCATCGAGGGCCGGGCGATCGGAACCATTCGAATCGCCCCCGACGGAACCCGCGAACGAATCGACTGACCTCCGCGCGGGGGTCCACCAATTCGCGTGAGGGCCCGGGCAGTGCCGACCATGGCACCCCACTTGGCCGCAGAGGCCAGTCCACCCGTCGGTGGGCGTCGGTCTGCGGTCCTTGACCTGCTGAACCACCCTCTGTTACTTCCTCAGGCGCTTCCACGGCCTTCCACACTGGGGATCGTGAGGCGGGAGGGGCGTCCACGGGGTGGTGGCGGACCCTTCCCAAACGGGACTTTGGTCCCGCCTTCAATGAGTGAATCGGGAGAAGGTCAGTGCGGCTCAAGATCATCGCGGGAAACCTCATCGCCGTTCTGCTTCTCGGCCTGGGCGCCTACTTTTACGTCTCGGCCGAGCTGAAGACCGGGCTCGGTGCCCAGCTCGACACCGACATCGTGAAGGACGAGCTCCTGCTCGCTCGAAGCTGGCGTCTCTCGGCCCTCGAATTCACGGAACAAGTCCGTGATCGCGCGGCGTCGCGGGAAGTTCGGTCCGCGTTTCGCGCGCTGGACCTCAACAGCCGGCGGCAGCGGGCCCATGAACAAGCCAACTCGGTCGCGGCCTGGTTCCAAGATCCGGCGCGCGGGCGTGGTGGACGGCCCGACGTGGTCGCCATCACGGACGAGACCGGCCGAGTCATTGCTCGCGACCAGGACATCAACCGTCTGAACGCAGAGTCCCTTGCGGGCTCGATTCCGACGATCCGGAACGTGCTCGAGGGCGCCGCCCAGCACGACGCCTGGTTCAAGGAGGACGAGAACAAGCTCCTTCAGGTGTCCATGGCGCCGATTCGCAACGACGAGGGCGGCGTCATCGGTGCGCTGGTCGTCGGGTACGACATCAGCGTCGGCACCGCCGAGCGTGAGGCAGAAGTGCTGGGCCGCGAGGTCGCGTTCGTTCGCGGCGGCGCGATCTACAGTTCCTCGCTCGATCAGACCATCTTGGGCGGCATCGAAGGGCAGGTGGGCGGCAGCCTCGCCGACACCGTGACCGCGGCCCAGTCGGGTGCGGCAAGCTCCCCCTTCACCGCGGAAGTCGGCGGCAACGCGTGGGTGGGCGTGGTGGCGCCGCTGCCCGAGGTTCCTTCCCAGCAGATCGCCTTCATGGTGCTCGGCAACCGGACGGCGGCCATGGGGCTGGCAGGCGTGACCACCATCATTCTCATCCTCATGGGTGTGACTGCGCTTCTCGTGCTCGGCTACGGATTCTGGATCGGCACGACCCTCCTGCGACCCATCGAGCAGATCGAAGAAGGGGTGCTCTCGGTCATCAACGGGCAGACCGACTTCCGATTGGATGTTCAGAGCGCGGAGATGGGCGGGCTGGCGTATCGAATCAACCAACTCATCAACATGTTCACCGGTGTGGCTGAAACCGACGAAGAGGGGCACTCGACGGCTCCGAGCGCCGGGTGGGAAGGCGCGGCGGCCATGACCGCCCAGCCGTCCGAGGGCGGCGACGACGAGGGCTTGGCCCAGGAGCTCGCAGCGGAGCCAGAGGCCGATTATCTCGAACGAATCTACACGGAGTACGTGGCGGCCAAGCAGGCGGCTGGCGAAGACGTCTCGAACATTCCGAAGGACCGATTCATCGGTCGGCTGCAGAAGAACGCCGAATCGCTCACGAAGAAGCATGGATGCAAGATGGTCCGGTTCCAGGTACAGACGAAGGGCAACCAGGTCATCCTGCGCCCCGTGATCATTCGCTGACCCGGACCGGGTCGTGAAGGCTGACGCCGCGTCGCAAGACGCGGCGTTTTGCGTTTGAGCGGAAGCCGACGCCGCTGATTCTGCCGCTGATTCTGCCGCTGATTCTGCCGCTGATTCTGCCGCTGATTCTGCCGCTGATTCTGCCGCTGATTCTGCCGCTGATTCTGCCGCTGATTCTGCCGCTGATTCTGCCGCTGATTCTGCCGCTG
>JAXMNT010000003.1:0-273763 GCA_034670305.1 Deltaproteobacteria bacterium | reverse complement strand
TCCGCTGGGCATCGCGCTCCGATTCGCGCCTCGCCGTCGCGAAACACACGGCGTCCACGACGCGGGCAAGGGCACGGGCAAGGGCAACGGCAAGGGAGCAGGTCGCTTTTCAGCGACCTGCTAGCGCTCGCCCGCCAAAGAGTTCAGGGGAACGCGGCGAGTGCGCGCTCGAGGAGCGGCACCTGGCCTTGCACCGCGCGGACTCGGGCGGTCTCCAAGTCGAAGAACGCGCCACGGTCGACTTCGGGGAACGACGTCTGCTTCCCACTCTTGGGCGGCCATTCGAGCTCGAACGTATTCGAGACGAGATCTTCCGGCGACCACTCCGCGTCCTCAGGCAACTCGAACGCCCAAGCGTGCACGATCTTCTTGGTCTGCTTGGCGCTGCCGAGCGCGTGGTATGCGGTCGGCTCCGACGGCGGATGAAAACCCGTCTCTTCGTGAAACTCGCGGCATGCCGCCGCGAAGAGATCTTCGCCTGGATCGGGCAGCCCCTTCGGAATGGACCAAGCGCCGGCATCTTTCTTCGCAAAGAAGGGTCCGCCCGGATGCACGAGCAGCACGTGGCCCGCCTGGACCATCACGAGGCCAACGGAGGTCTTCATCGCCCGCTCACTTCTGCGTGAAGCGCCACGTGCGGTGCGGGCTGCGTTCGAAATCGAGCGGCACAGTGCTGCTGCTGATGTCCTCGACTTCGAAGCGGTTCGACAGCCGGGCGTCCAGCTCGAAGTAGCGCGCGTGGGTCGAGAACCAGAGCGTGCCGTTCTTCTCGAGCCGCTTCATCGCGCGCGCGATCAAGTCGGGATGGTCGCGCTGCAGATCCAGGTCTCCGTCCATCGCCTTCGAGCGGCTGTAACTCGGCGGCGCCATGAAGATGCGGTCGTAGCGGCCTTCGCCGCGTTCGAGAAAACGTTCGACGTCGGTCCGCACGAACTGCTGGCCGGTCATGTTCAGCCGGTTCGCGCGGAAGTTCTCCTCGCCCCACGAGAGGTAGGTGGAGGAGAGGTCGACGCTCGTCGTGAGCGCGCCCTGCTTGGCGGCCAGGACACTTGCGGTGCAGGTATACGCGAAGAGGTTCAGAAACCGGGTGCCCTCGGTACACGTCTCCGCCATCGCCGCGCGCAGGAGGCGGTGGTCGAGGAAGAGTCCGGTGTCGAGGTAGTCGTCGAGGTTCACGAGGAACGTCGCGCCGCTCTCGGTCACTGGAAAACGTGCCCCGGTCGACGCGCGTTTCTCGTACTGGGCGCCGCCCGTGGCGCGCGCTTTGGCCCGCACGTGGACCTTCTCCACTCCGAGGATCTCCGGCACGAGCAGACTCACGTCGCGCAGCCGGTCGTCGAGGACCGTCTCTTCGATGCGCGAACTGCGCGCGTGTTCGTAGACGACCGCCACGTCCTCGTACCGATCGATCGAGACCGCGTACTCCGGGATGTCGCCGTCGTAGACCCGGTAGCAGGTCCATCCCTCGCGGGTCGCCCACTTGTGGAGCTTCTTGTGGTTCTTGCGCAGCCGGTTGGCGAAGTCGTCGCTCTCGGGACGTGCCTTTCTCCAGCCGGGCTTCTGTGCTTCGTCTTGGTTGTCGGTCCGCTTCTTGGGCGCCCGCAGCTCGTACCGGGCGAGCCGACACTCGATCGGCCCGGCGAACAGCACGTGGCGCCGGCTCGTCTTCAGACCGACCTGCCGGAGCAACTGGGGCTCGCCGCTGAGCAAGTGCGCGGTCCAGCCGCCGAACCTTTGTTTGAGCACGTCGCCGATCTCGCTGTGCAAGAGGGCGAGCTCCCCACGCGAACCCAGCCGCTGTCCCCAGGGCGGGTTCAAGAAGACGTGGCCTGGGTCGCCCTTCATCGGCGTGGCGTCGCGGAGCGAGCGTTGTTCGATGCGGATCGGCAAGCCCGCTCGTTCGACCGTTTCTTTCGCTTCGCGAACCGTCGCGGCGTCGTCGTCGAATCCGACGATGGCGAGCGGACGATCCTTCGCCGCCTCTTTTCGGCCGCGGGCTTCTTCTTCGAGCCGGTTCCACGCGACGTGGTCGTGGTTCGACCACGCGCCGAGCAGCCGCTCGAGGCCCGGCGCGATGTCCCGTGCGATGAAACCCGCCTCGACCAGGAACGTCCCGCTGCCGCACATCAGATCCATGAACGGACCGCCTTCGTATCCGGCGAGCCGAAGCGCGGCGGCGGCGAGTGTCTCGCGCACGGGGGCCCGCGCGTCGCCCCGGTACCCGCGACGGTGCATGCCGCCGAAGAGGTCGAGCGAGATCACCGCGGGGTCGGCCCATCGAAGGTGGATGCGCACACCGGGGTCGTCGCGGTCGACGTCGGGACGGGTGCCACCACGCTCACGGAACCGGTCCACGATGGCGTCTTTGGTGCGCAGCGCGAGAAAGCGCGAGTTGTCCCGCTTGCGATCTTTGGCCGCGGCGCACGAGACCATGAAGGTGTCGCGCACCGTGAAATGATCCTCCCACGGGATGTCGTTGGCCGCGCGGTAGAGGCCGTCTGGGCCACCGGCGCGAAAGCTCGCAATCGGCAAGAGCACGCGGCTGGCTACGCGCGACCAGATGCCCACCCGGTACGCGTCCTCGAGCGTCCCCAGAAACCGAAGCGCCCCCGGCTCCTCCGTCGGGTCGATGCCGAGCTCGCGCAGCTCTTGGGCGAGCACCTCTTCGGTGCCGGCTGCGGCGGTGCAAACGAACTCCCGTTTCACGGCTGCCCCACGGGCGTCGGCCGGGACCGCGGGGACGGTGTGTCGGTCGGTGGACGCAGCCACCAGAGATCCGCGCGCGCTTGCGGCATGTCGCCGAAGACGTTGTCCACCACGAGCGCGAGGTCGTCTCCCACCCAGGCGACGCCTTCGAAGTTCGGAGACGGATCGCGCCCACTCAACCATCCATCCAGGTCGACCAGCACGGCAGGTTCGAGGTCCTGATTCACGTCGACCTGGTCTGCCAGCGTGGCCCGCAGAAGTCGAGTGGTACCGAAGTGTCGTTCGATCGCGACCAGCTCGATGTCGCGCCCCACCCGGCGGCAGGTGAGGCCGGAGACCTTGCCTTCGTCGCTCGTCAGCCACATTCGATGCCCGAGCCAGCGACCGTCGGGCGTCCGGTGTCCGACTGGGGCGTAACGCCGGCCCTGCACCACCGGCGCGAGTTCAGCCGCCACGAACAGGTGTCCGTCCACATGGCAGATGCCCTCGATGCCGTGGTTGCGAATGCCCTCCAGCCCCCACAGCTCGTACTCGCACTGGAGGTCTTCGACGACATGTGCGCGCGCGCCATCGAAGGCGGTCACCAGAAGTGTGTCTTGGGCCCGTCGTTCCTCGGTCGTCTCCGTTCCGAGCATGAAGGTGGAGACGCCGGTCTCGTCTGTCCCCATCCACGCGATCGCTTCGGTCTCCATGCCTTCGGGGACCCCGACGAGCGGAAAGACCTCCAAGTGTTCGTCGCCGCCCCGTCGAGATCCGGGGTCGATGCGGACGAGCACCCGAACCTCCTCGGCCACCGCCCAGAGGTTGCCTTCGCCATCGGAGGTGAGGCCGCTGAGCCCTCGGATCTGGGTGTCGAGGCGCTGATCCAGCAGCCCGTGGGGGCCAGGCGCGGTTCGGCAGCCGGCGAGGAGCAGCACCCACGAAGTCACCAGCGGGAGGGCTCGCACCGGTCGAGTATAGGGCCCAACCCGTCGTCCCGCCCGTGCTGTCTTGGGCGAATCGCCGTGCGGCGCACACGGACTTGCGCCAACCGGCGCCTGAACCCAGGGTGCGGCGGTGGGTCGCTTCCTCTTTCTCCTGTTCGTCGTGCTGCCGGTGCTCGATGTCTGGCTCATTTTCCGGATCGGTGGACTCCTCGGGTTCTGGTCGACCGTCGGGCTGGTCCTCCTGACCGGATTCGTCGGCGCGTGGATGGCGCGTCGCGAAGGCGGGCGCGTGCTCGGCGATTGGCAAGCCGCACTCGCGGGCGGTCAGGCGCCGAGCGAAGGCGTGCTCGGAGGCGTCCTGGTGTTCGTCGGGGGACTCTTCCTCGTCACGCCTGGTGTCATCACCGACGTCTTTGGGTTCCTGCTCTTGGTCCCGCCGGTGCGCCGCTGGCTCGCCACCAAGCTCAAGGCGTGGGCGGAGCGCCGCGTCGCCGAGGGCAGCATGCAGGTGTCCGTGGGCGGCATGGGCGGCGGCATGATGTGGCAGTCGAGCTGGAAGAGTTCGGCGGACGCCCATGTCATCGATGTGGACGGCGACGACCTTCCCGTGCGTGCGCTCGCGGCTCCGGCGCCCACAGACCCGAAGTCCGACGAGTAGCAGCGCGCGCTTTCCGGTGTCCGCTTACCAGTGATCCGAAGCTCGGTTCGGTCGGGGGCGCGCCTGAAGTCAGCCGCCCGCAACGCACTGGAGCAGGGCGGCGCCGTACTCGCGGATGCGGGCTTCGCCCATGCCGTGGATCGACTTCAAGGCGCCGCTCGATCCAGGGCGCGCTTTCGCGATCTCGGCCAGGGTGCGATCGCTGCAGACGACGTACGCCGGGATGCTGCGTTCCTTCGCCAGCGACAAGCGCACGTCCCGCAACTTCTCGAAGAGGTCGCCGTCGGCGCCCGTGGGCCGGAGCCCGCCTCCACTGCGCCCACTCCGGCTTCGAGACGAGCCGAGGCCACGCGACTTCTTGATCGGCGGCGGCAGAACGACCTGAATCGGTTCTTCTTCTTTCATCGCCGCCGCGCCACGGGCGGTCAGGCGGACACACGGGTACTCGCCGGGCGTCAGCCACACGAGCCCAGCGCTCAAGAGCCGACGCAAGAGCGCCACGACCCAATCCTCCGGATGGGCGTCCAGCACCCCGAAGGTGCTCAGTCGGTCGAGCCCTTGCCGTTTGGCGGTGGCGTTGGCTTTGCCAGCCAGCATGCCCGCCACCGCGCGCATGCCGCACCGTCCGCGCGCACGCGCCACACCCGCGAGCGCTTTGCGCACGATGAGGCGGTCCTCGTCGCTGACGACCCGCTCCCCCTCGCGTTCGATGAGCTCACAGACGTCGCAGTGGCCACACCCACCGAGCACTTCTTCGTCGTCGCCGAAGTACCGCAGGATGAAGTCGTGCCGGCAGCTGCCCGCCTCGATGTACCGCATCAGATCGAGGAACAGCTCCCACCGCCGCTGGGTCATCGCCTCCGGCGGTGGCACCGCCGCGTAGGGCTGCTCGATCATGCGTTTCCAGAGTCCGAGGTCGCTGGAGGCGGAGAGCAGCAGGCCGTGGGCGGGTTCGCCGTCTCGTCCGGCGCGGCCGACCTCCTGGTAGTACGCCTCGATCGAACCGGGCGCCTGGACGTGCACGACGATGCGAATGTCCGAACGATCGATCCCCATGCCGAACGCGTTGGTGGCGACGACGATGTCGAGCTCTCCGGTCGCGAACTTGCGGTTGGTCTCGTGCCGTTCGGTCGCTCCGAGTCCCGCGTGGTAGGGCGCGCAGGTCCAGCCTTCGCCCGCGAGCATGGTCGCCACCTTCTCGGTCTGCTTGCGGGTGGCGGCGTAGACGATCGCAGCGCCTTCGATCTTCTGCGGTGAACCCAGCGCTTGGCGCAGCGCCACCCGCAGCCGGGCGCGTCGATCCTTCGCGGAGTCGACGGGCACCGCTTCCAAGTGGAGGTTCGGCCGTGCAAAACCGCGGAGCACCACGTGCGCGTCGTGCAGCGCGAGCTTCTCCAAGATCTCGGCGCGCACCGTGGGGGTCGCGGTCGCGGTGCACGCGAGGACCCGGGGCGGGTTCAGCTCCCGCAACACCCGCCCGATGCGCAGGTAGTCCGGGCGGAAGTCGTGGCCCCACTGCGAGATGCAGTGGGCTTCGTCGATCGCCACCAGCGGTGGCTTCAACCGACGGAGCCTGCGCACCATGTCGCCGGACGCGAGTCGTTCTGGGGCGACGTAGATCATCTTGTAGGCGCCCGCCTCGAGCTTCTCCATCCGATCGCGCCGCTCCTCGAGTGGCAACGTGGACGCGAGGTAGGTCGCTTCGATGCCCCGATCGTTGAGCGAACGGACTTGGTCCTCCATCAACGCGATCAGGGGACTGATCACGACCGAGGTGCCTTCGAGAAGTGCGGCGGGCAGCTGGTAGGTCAGCGACTTGCCCCCGCCGGTTGGGGCGACGGCGAGCACGCTGTTGAGTGTTCCGCGACTCGGCGCGAGGAGCGCTTCGATGACCTCGCGCTGCCAAGGGCGAAACGCGGTCAGCCCGAACTGCTCACGCAGTATCCGGTCGAGCGGGTCGACTTCGGCGGTGGGGTCGGGGGCAGTCACGGCGTGGGGCAAACTCGGTTCCAAAGTGTGGCTTCTTCGGCAGGACCCGAGCCGAGTTGTCTTCAGTGCGCGGGGCGCGCCAAGCGGGCTACTCGACGATCCGAATCAACTCGACGTCGAAGACCAGCGTACCCTGCGGGCCAGGTCGACCTTCGTACGCCAGGTTGGCCGGGATCCAGAAGCGTCGCTTCTCGCCTTCGACCATCAGCTGAAGCCCTTCGGTCCATCCGCCGATGACTCGGTTGAGCGGAAAGGTCGCCGGCCGGCCACGGGTGATGGAGCTGTCGAACATGCTGCCGTCCGTCGTCCAGCCGGTGTAGTTGACTTCGACCGTGCTGGTCGGCTCCGGGTGGCGGGTGCCGCTGCCGGCTTCGAGCACACGACTGGCGAGCCCACTCGCGGTGGTGTCCGCCGACTCCGGCGCGGCGGCCACGTCTTCGGGCACCGTCGGCGGCTCGGGCATGCTCTGAATGGAGATCAACTCGACGTCGAACACGAGCATGCCTTGGGGTCGCCCGGGGCGGCCGCCGTACGCGAGCGACTCGGGGATCCAGAAGCGGCGCTTCTCGCCCTCGGCCATCAGCTGCAGGCCTTCGGTCCAGCCGGCGATGACACCGCTGAGTGGGAAGGTGGCGGGCCGGCCGCGCTGCAGGGAGCTGTCGAACATGCGGCCGTCGGTGGTCCAGCCCGTGTAGTGCACGGTGACGCGATCGTTCGCGGTCGGCCGGTTCGAACCCGAGCCGGGCTCGAGGACCTTGCTGGCGAGTCCGCTGTCGGTCCGCACCGCATCCGAAGGTGGCGCGGCCACATCGGACGGCGCCGGGAGGTCGCCGCCTCCAGGAGGTGCCGCCCGGTCGTTCACGGTGACCGTCTTCGAGCGGCTGGTTGCGCCCATCGTCGTGCCGGCGTTGTCGGGGGTTTCGGCCGGGGCTTCTTCAGTCGAGGAAGCGGCCTGCTGGTTGCCGCATCCCGCGAGGATCAGAGCCAGGATCGGCAGCGCGCGTCGGGAAAATGTTCGCATGAAAGCGTCCTACCCGCCCTCGCTCAGCAGGGCAACCCAGCGCGCCCTTGGAGCGCCGCTACCCGCCGAAGACGGCCCGGGCGCTCTGACGGTGGGCGGCGACCTTCTGGGCGCAGAGCCGGATGCTCTCGAGGGCGTTGGCGAGGTTGCGGGGCCCGCCGGGCATCAGCGACAGGCGCGGGGTGAAGAACGCTTCCACCTCGGTGGCGCGCGCTTCGCTGCAGAACGCGTTGCCCACCGCCGGCAGGCGGCCAGCACCGGTCTCGAGGCGCGCGGCCAGGGCTTCGAAGTTGGCCTGGAACCAGGCCCAGGCACCGTCGCGGGTCTCTCGCTGGGTGAGCGGACCCCGCAACGTGTTCCAGATCTCGTTGACCTGCAGCCGTTCGTCGAGCGCCAGCGCCAGCACCTCGGCCGACCGCTCTGCGTCCTTGGTGGACGCGAGCGCCCGCAGGAGATGTCCTCGGAGCAGCGCTTCCTGGCTGGCGAAGAACCGCTCCTTCACGTGTTCGAAGAACGCCGCGTCGCCGTCTTGCACCGCCACCGACAAGACCGTGGCGAGCAGGTTGGGGTCCACCGCATCGGGGTGGAACTCTCCGTCGCCACGCCGGCCGTAGCCGAGGTAGGCGTGGGCGCGCCGGACCGCTTCGCGGCGCACGGCGGGATCTTCGCCAGTGAAGGCCAGGTGGGAGATCACCGAGCCGCGGAGAATCGCGGTCTCGCCGTCTTCGTTGCGGCGGGGCGCGAATCGGAGGCGGCGGTACACCGGCGCGTAGAGCCGCCGGGACATCGCCCGCACCGCGGCGCGTTCGTCGTCTTCGGTGACCAATCGATCGAGGGCGAAACCGAGTTGTCCCATCGGCATCTGCACGAGGGGGCGCACCGTGGAGCGGGAGAACCGGTCCAGGCTCGAGTACATGGCTTCGGCACTCATCGTGCCCGCGTTGAACGCGGCCTCCAGGCTGTCGGCCACCGCGAGCTGTTCGCGTTCGGTGAGCTTCGACCAGCCGGCGCCCATCAGTTTGCCGAGCCATTCGTCGTCGAGGTTGAACCGGAGGTAACCGGCACCGTCCGCGTTGGGCATGACCCAGCTCGGGCACCCCTCGAGCGTCATGGTGTGGGCGCGGCTCTCGACGAGTTCACACTGGGTCTTCACTTCGCGCCCGAGTCCGTAGCGCACGCAGACCGGCAGCTTCCACTCTTGCGCGGCGTCTCCGGTGGAGCCGATCGGCAGGTAGCGGGACTGGGTGAGGGCGACGGTGGCGGCGTCGTCGCCGCAAGAGACCTGCGCGTTCAGAAACGGCAGCCCCGGCTGAAAGAGGAAGGTGCGGAACGGGGTGGCGACGTCGCGGCCGCTGCTCTCGCTCAGGGCGCCCAACAGATCGGTGTAGGTCGCGTTCCCCCACGCGTGGGTCTCCATGTACTGGCGGATGCCGCGCTGGAACGTCTCCGCACCCATCCAGCGCTCGAACATCGAGAGCACGCCCCCGCCCTTGCGGTAGGTGATCGAATCGAACGCGTTCCGGATGTCGTCGTTGCTCTCGATCGGCTGCCGGATCTGCCGGGCGGTGACGAGGGAGTCGGAGCCCATCGCGCTCTGCACGCTCTCGAGCGCGGCGAGTTCTTCTCGGTAGGTGGGGTAGAGGTTCTGCACGACCTTTTGACCCATCCAGGTGGCGAACGCTTCGTTCAGCCACAGGTCGTCCCACCACTCCATGGTCACGAGGTTGCCGAACCACTGGTGGGCCAGCTCGTGCGCCATGACGTAGGCGTACGCGCGCTTCTGCCACTCGGGGCCGGTGTCGACCGAGAGCAGCAGTTCTTCTCGAAAGGTGACGAGCCCAGCGTTCTCCATCGCGCCGGCGGCGAAGTCGGGGACCGCGGCGATGTCGAGCTTCGCGTACGGGTAGGGCTGTCCGAAGTACGCTTCGAGGTCCGCGAGGATGCGGCCGGTTTCTGCGAGCGCGTAGCGCAGCTGCGGACCTTTGCCGCGGGCCGCGAGTCCGCGCAGCGGGATGGGGCGCTGTCGGATCTCACTCGGCGGAATGGCTTCGGACTCGACCACGTCGAGCGGTCCGACCGCCATCGCGACCAGGTAGGTGGGCAGCGGACGGGTGGGCGCGAACACGACGCGGCGGTTGTCTCCGTCGACGGTCTCTTCGGTGACCGGCGTGTTGAACACCGCGACCTCGTCCTTGGGGACGATCATCGTCATCGCGAACGGGGTCTTGAAACGCGGCTCGTCGAAGGAGGGGAAACAGAGGCGCGCGCTCGTGGCTTCGAACTGGGTGAATGCGTAGCTGTCACCGGCGTGGTCGACTCGGTAGAGGCCGCGGAGCGCGCGGTTAAAGGGCGCGTCGTAGTCGACGGTGAGCACCGCTTCGCCGGCGGGCAGTTCCGACGCCAGTCGAAGCAGCGCGACGCCTTCGTCGTGCACCTGTTCGTAGGTCCCGACGATCGCTTCGCCGCCTTCGGGCGTGACGGTCGCGCTTCGCACCTGAAGGCGGTTGCCGTGCAGCCAGATGAACTGGGTCGGCTCCGAGATCTGGATCCGGATCTCGGCCTTGCCGTGGAACCCGTGGCGGGAGGGCGCAATGGACAACTCGAGCGCGTAGTGGGTGGGGGTCACCGTGTCCGGCAACTGCCCAAGCGGTGGCGCGCCCGGGTCGACCGTCTCGGGCACCTCCACGACCGGGTCCGCGGTGGCGATGGTCGTCGGCCGTTGCCCGCTCGGGCTCGGCCCACACGCCAAGAGTGAAAACGCCAGGGACAAGAGGAGCCAGCTCGAACGGGTCATGGCGGCGGCATACCAACCTCTGGTCGGTTGGGAAAGGCTCGCGATTCCCACAGAGCGGTGCTACGTGCCGCGCATGGCTGAGTTCGTGTTTGCGATGAAGGGGCTGACCAAGGTCCATCCCCCCGACAAGAAGATCGTCAAAGATCTCTACCTCTCGTTCTTGCCCAACGCGAAGATCGGCGTGATCGGTGTCAACGGCACCGGCAAGTCCACGATCCTTCGTCTGATGGCGGGCGTCGACACGGACTTCACCGGCGAGTGCTGGCTCCGTCCGGGCGCGAAGGTGGGCTACTTGCCCCAGGAGCCGGACCTCGGCGACGCCAAGACGGTCATCGAGGCCGTCGAAGCGGCTGTGGCACCGATCCGCAAGCTGCTCACGGACTTCGAAGAGATGAGCATGAAGCTCGGCGAGCCGATGAGCGACGACGAGATGACGAAGCTGCTCGACAAGCAGGCCGCGCTTCAGGACCAGATCGACGCGGTGGACGCGTGGACGCTCGACCACACGCTCGAGATCGCGATGGACGCGCTTCGTCTTCCGCCGGCCGATGCCGAATGTGCGCACCTCTCTGGTGGCGAGAAACGGCGCGTCGCGTTGTGTCGGCTCTTGCTCGAGAAGCCGGACGTGCTCCTGCTCGACGAACCGACGAACCATCTGGACGCGGAGTCGGTCGCGTGGCTTCAGGGTCATTTGCAGAGCTACCGCGGGTGCGTCGTGCTCGTCACCCACGACCGCTACTTTCTGGACGAGGTCGTGGAGTGGATCCTCGAGCTCGACCACGGCAAAGCGATCCCCTTCGAGGGCAACTACTCCGAGTGGCTGGTCGCCAAGCAGGAGCGGCTCGCCAAAGAAGAGAAGTCCGCCAGCTCGCGACAGAAGAAGATCAAAGAAGAGATCGAGTGGGTCCGCAGCAGCCCGAAGGCCCGACAAGCCAAGAGCAAGGCCCGCCTCGAAGCGTTCGACCAGCTCGTGCGCGACCGAGCCGAGAAGCGCCGCGACCCGAACGAGGTCCGCATTCCCCCGGGCCCGCGCCTTGGCGACAAGGTCATCGAGATCGAAGGGCTCACCAAAGCGTACGGCGACAAGCTGCTCTTCGAGAACCTCTCGCTCCGGGTGCCGCCAGGCGCGATCATCGGCATCGTCGGTCCGAACGGCGCAGGCAAGACCACGCTCTTCAAGACCATCATCGGCAAAGAGACGCCCGACGAAGGCACCGTCGAGATCGGCGAGACGGTCCAGCTCTCGTACGTCGACCAGCACCGCGATCACCTCGGCGACGACAGCACCGTGTTTCAGGAGATCAGCGGCGGCGCCGACGAGATCGACATGGGCGACAAGTTCGTGTCGAGCCGCGCGTACTGCGGCTGGTTCAACTTCAAGGGATCCGACCAGCAGAAGCTGGTGAAGAACCTCTCCGGTGGCGAGCGCAACCGCGTGCACCTGGCCAAGCTCATGCGCGCCGGTGGCAACGTATTGCTGCTCGATGAACCGACCAACGACCTCGACGTCGAGACCCTGCGCTCGCTGGAGTCGGCACTGCTCGAGTTCCCGGGCTGCGTGCTCATCATCAGCCATGACCGCTGGTACCTGGACCGCATCTGTACCCACATCCTCGGCTTCGAAGGCGACAGCCAGGTCACCTACTACACCGGTGGCTACTCGGACTACGCGGCCGACAAGCGCAAGCGACTCGGCGAAGACGACGTGCCGAAGCGCATCAAGTACCGCAAGCTCACCAAGGGCTGAGCTTCGGGCGCGAAGTGACGAGGCGTCGCGCGCAAGGGAGTCGGGCGGCCGGGATGGCGTAGGAGGGGGCAGCATGTTGATCGAACGCATTCACGGCGACGACGCCAAGTCCGCCTCCCGCTCGGTGGGCCTCGCGCTCGCCGCTCACTTCGTCGTCGACCTGATCCGGATTGGGCTTCACGCGCTCCGGTCCACCGACGCCTTCGGGTACGACCGGGGCGACTTGTTCTACTTCGCCTTGCCTCTGTTGTCGGTCGCCTCGCTCGGGCTCACCATCTGGCTCGCCCTCGGGATTCGTCGGTACCGGAACGCGCTCGGCAGCGTGGCCGGGCCCGTCCGCTGGGCCCTTGGGAGTGCCATCGTGCTGGTCGTGGTGGGTGTGTCGTTCCTGCTGTACAGCGTCGCCGGCTGGTTCGACCTCACCCCGGCCTACGATCCGGACGGCTGGACCCACGCGTTCTTCGGGGGGCTGAGTTTTGTGCGCCTGGTGGCGTGGATGTTCGCCCTCGTGCTGCTGGCACTCGAGGTGGCGCGGATCGGGTCGGCCTACGCGCGTCCGCCCAGCCCCGGACTGGTCTGGGGCACCATCGGCGCACAGCTCCTCGTCGCCGCGATGGGGTTGGTCCAGTTCTTCACGAGTCTCCTCCAGTTCGCGGGGGAGGGTGCTTGGCTCGTGTACAGCCTCGTCTTCTCGCTTGCCACGGTGCCCCCCGCCGTCTTGATGATCCGGCACGCCGCCGAACTCTCCACGGTTCCTGAGAACCTCAGCGTTCGAAACGAAACCGCCCCAGCCGCGGAAGGCGAGGGCCGGTTCCGGCCTGCCGGTCTTGGGTTGAACCGATACGCCAACGGGCTCGTGGCGCAGTTCTTCGTGAACGTGATCGGGGTGGTCGTGATGGTGGGTCTCGCCCGCGCCCGAAACATCGAAGCGGCGCAAGCGATGATGGTGCTCGTGCCGCTGGCGAGTCTCATCGCGCAGAGCGCGGTCTTGAACGGGGTCTCCCGCTACGCCGGAGGGTTGCCGCGGCTGACCTACGGGCGCTCGGCCGCCCGCACGGCGGTGATGTTCCACGGGATCGGGTTCATGATCGGGCTCGTCGCGCTCGCGTGCGTGGCGCGCGCGGTGAGCTCCGGGCGTTACCGACACCTCTCCGACTTGCAAGATGTGCTGCCGGTCATGGAAGCCGTCTCCGGTGTGGTCGGGCTGATCGCGGTGCTCTCCATGCTCAGCTCGTACGCCCAGGTCGCCAAACAACTCCAAGGCGCCAAAGCGATGCCGAGTCGCGGATTTCTCAAACCCTCCTTCGTGGTGCTCGCGGTGCTCCTGCCCGTCGCGCGCATCGGTGGATCCTCGCTTGGCATCGGGCTGCTGTTCATCGGGCTCGCGCTGCTCGGGCTCGGGATCACCTGCATCGTCTCGTACCTGAAGTACACCCGCGAGATGGCCCATCGTTTGATGCTCGCGTGAGCACGCCGCCCGCACCCCTGCCCATCGATCCGTTCTTGCCCGACGCCGTCGACGCAGCGCGCGGGCAAGGGCTGGTGCTCGTCGCAGAGCCGGGCGCCGGCAAGACGACGCGCCTGCCACGCGCGCTGCTCGAGTCTTCGATCGAGGGGGAGATCTTGGTGCTCGAGCCCCGCCGGGTGGCGGCGCGACTCGCGGCGCTGCGGGTCTCCGAAGAACTCGGTGAGAACGTGGGCGGGCGCGTCGGCTACTCCGTTCGGTTCGAGTCCGTCGGCGGGCGGAACACCCAGCTGCGTTTCGTCACCCACGGTGTGCTGCTCCGGCGGCTGCTCGCGGACCCGGAGCTGCGCGGGGTCGGTGCGGTGGTCTTCGACGAGCTGCACGAACGCCACCTCGCGCTCGACTTGGCCTTCGCCTGCGTGCGGCGGATCCGAGAACAACGCCCGCTCCCGATCGTCGCTATGAGCGCGACGCTTGACCCGGCGCCGGTGGCTGCGTTTCTGGGCGGCGCGGAGGTCCTGTCGGTGCCGGGCCGCACCCATCCGGTCTCTGTCGAGTACGCGGGCCACGACGAGCGGCCGCTCGAGCGCCAAGTGCGGGCCGCGGTGGTGCGGTCCCTGAAGTCGGGCGACGGAGACATCCTCGTGTTTCTGCCCGGCTCCGCGGAGATCCGGCGCTGCCGCAGCGAACTCGAGAAACCATGCGCCGCCGCGAAGGCGGATCTGGTCCGGCTCCACGGCGACCTGAGCGCGGCCGAACAGGACGCCGCAGTCCGGGGTGGAAGCCGTCGACGGGTGGTGCTCAGCACCAACGTCGCGGAGAGCTCGGTCACGGTGCCGGGCGTGACCACGGTGGTGGACTCCGGTCTCGCTCGGATCGCGCGCACGGCGGCGTCCGGCTTGCCGGCGCTGGTGGTGGAACGGATCAGTCAGTCGTCGGCGACGCAGCGGGCCGGCCGCGCGGGTCGGGTCCGTCCGGGCCACTGCGTGCGTCTCTACTCGAAGGCGGACCACGACGCGCGCCCGCCGCTGGACGCGCCGGACATCGCTCGACTCGATCTGTGCGAACACCGGCTCCAGCTGCGGGTGGTGGCGGACACTTCGCTGCCTCTGCTCGACCCGCCGCCCGAGCGCGCCGTGGAGAGTGCGGACCGGCTGCTGCATCAGCTCGGCGCGCTGCACGACGGTTCGTTGACCGCACGTGGACGCGCGATGGCCAAGCGGCCGGTGCATCCCCGCATCGCGAGGGTGCTCGACGAAGCGCATGCGCGGGGATGCGGTGCGCGGTCCGCCTGGTTGGCGGCGCTGCTCTCCGAGCGCGATGTGCGGCGCCGCGGTGGGCGTCGGGATCGGGTCTCGAACTCGGATGTGCTGGACCGATTGTTCGAACTCGAGGCCGCGGAAGCAGAAGGGCTCCGCGACCGCGAGCTCGAGGGGCGCGGTTTCGACCCGCACGCGGTTCGCACGGTGCGTCGCGTCGCGAAGCGACTTCGAATCGGAGGGTCCGAGGAGACGTCGGACGACGACGCGGATCTTGCCATCGCGGTCCTCGCTGGGTTCCCGGACCGGGTCGCGAAGCGGCGCACCCAACACGGCACGCGGGTCGTCTTCGCGGGTGGGGGCGACGCGGACCTCGCGGAGGAGAGCGTGGTGCGGGAGGCGCCGTTCCTCGTCGCCACCGATGTGCGGGACAGCCGGGAGCGGGGTGGCCGAGGCCGCGCGATCGTGTGGTCCGCCACGGCGATCGAACCCGAGTGGATCCTCGAACTCTTCGAAGCCGACGTCGAGTCGGTCGACCAGCTCAGGTTCGACGCCCAGACCGAACAGGTGGAGCGGGCGTCGTCGCTGCGGTTCGGAGGTTTGGTGCTCGATGAGTCGGTCTCCCGCGATGTGGCTGGCTCCGAAGTGGCCGACGTGCTGGCGACCGCGGCCGAAGCGCGCGGGCTCGAGGCGCTGTTCGACGTCGATGCGCTCGTCGCGATCGAGCGGCGCATCCAGTTCGCGAACGCGCATGGGCTCGGGGTGGCGGTGGATCGTTCGAGCGCGCTCCGGCAGCTGTGCGAGGGCCGCCGGTCGTTCGCGGATCTCCGGTCCGAGTCCCTCGCTCTGACGATGTTGCAGGCGGTCGGGTCCGAGCGGGGACTGCTCGATCGGATCGCGCCGGAGTTCGTCTCGTTGCCGGGACGGAAGAAGATCCCAGTGCAGTACGAAGTCGATCGGGCTCCGTGGATCCAGTCGCGGCTGCAGGACTTCTTCGGGCTGGAAGAAGGACCCCGCATCGCCCGCGGGCAGGTGCCGCTCGTGCTGCACCTGCTGGCGCCGAACCGGCGGGCGGTGCAGGTGACCACCGACTTGAAACGTTTCTGGACCGAGCACTACCCCGCGCTTCGAAAGCAGCTGAGCCGCCGTTATCCGCGCCATGCGTGGCCGGAGGTGCCCACGTGACGAGGTCTTCGGAAGCCCATCGGATCGGCGCGTTGGTGCAGGTGCGCATCGAGGTGCCGCGGCTGTCGTTCATCAAACGGCGGCCGGACGGTCGGGTGCATTTCGTCTCCCCGCTCCCCACGCCATTCAACTACGGCAGCGTGCCGGACACCCTGTCTCCCGATGGCGATCCCCTCGACGCGCTGGTGCTCGGGCCCCGCCAACGCAGCGGCAGCCTCCTCGAAGGCCGCGTGGTCGCAGTGGTGCGGTTCGTGGACGGTGGACTCGAGGATCCCAAACTCGTCGTGCGCTGCGATGGCCGCCCGCTGGACCGCTGGACGCACCGCCGCATCGAAGCCTTCTTCCGGGTCTACGCGCTCGCGAAACGGTTCCTCGACCGCGACACCGGCGGGCGGGGCGGTCGCTTCCTCGGGATCGACACCTAGCAGGTCGCTGAAAAGCGACCTTGCTCCCTTGCCGTTGCCCTTGCCCGTGCCCTTGCCCGCGTCGTGGACGCCGTGTGTCTCGCGACGGCGAGGCCGCGAATCGGAACCCGATGCCCAGCGGACGAAGCCGCCGGACATCGGTCGGTGCTACGCGGCGCAGCTCGAAATCACGGACCGTCGGGCCCAGGCATCGAGGCCCGATATCGAACGGGCTCTCGCCCACCTCGAGCAGGTCGTCGCGATGCTCGTCGCGCTGATCAAGCGATCTGACCGCTGATCCGCGGGCAAGGGCAGGGGCAAGGGCAGGGGCAAGGGGCAGGCTGCGAGAACGCCCTGCGGGCGTTCTTCAGCAACCTGCCAGCGAACCGCCGTCCGCTTGGCGGTTCGGCGCTCGGTCGTAGTATGGTCCGCGCACGATGAGGTTTCTGCCCGCGCTGGCTGTCCTGCTTCCGATCCTCTCCTGGGCCACGCCGTCCACCGCGCGCGCGCAATGCACCGACGTCGACCGCGATGGCTGCGAGGAGTGTCCGCCCCTCCGCGATCCGATGCGCGACGGCGCGGACGCGGACTCCGATGGGATCTGCGACATCGGTGAGTACGCGCATGGCCTCGATGTGCACGACCCCGACAGCGACGACGACGGAATCCCGGATGGCGAAGAGTTGCGCTGGGACACCGACGACGACGGCGACGGGCTCATCGGCGCGCTCGATCCGGACGCGGACGGGGACGGCGTGATGGATGGGGTCGAAGACGGGCGCACCGAGCCGGCGCGTGGGACCCGGGCCGAGCGGTTTCGCGCCGACGCCGATCCTTCGACCCAGACCGATCCCAACAACCCGGACACCGACGGCGGTGGTTTGGCCGATGGCTTCGAGGACGCGAACGCGGACGGTCGCGTGGACGACGGCGAAGGCGATCCGCTCGACCGAGACGACGACGACCTCGACGCGGACTCCGACGGCGATGGATTGCCGGATCTACTCGAGGGGCTGGGCGACCGCGACGGCGACGGCATCCCGGACTTCCTCGACCTCGACTCGGACGCGGACACGATCACGGATCGAGAAGAGGAGGGCGACGGGGATGCGGCCACTGCGCCGGTCGACTCCGACCTCGACGGCACGCCGGACCACCTCGACCTGGATTCCGACAACGATGGGATCTCCGATGTGGCCGAAGCGGGCGACGCGGACCTCGAGACGCTGGCGCGCGACACCGACGAGGATGGACTCGCGGACTTTCGGGACCCGGACTCCGACGACGACGGTCTCTTCGACGCGTTCGAAGTCGGCGACCCCGCGTCTCCGACCGACACGGATCTCGACGGCAAACCGGACTACATCGAGCGCGACTCCGACGACGATCGCATCCTCGACTCGGAAGAGCTCGGGGATCCGCGCGCGCCGCTCGACACTGACCGAGATCGCATCTTCGACTTCCAGGACGTCGACTCCGACAACGATGGCGTGTTCGATCGCGACGAAGCGGGAGACGACGACCTCGACACGCCTGCGATCTCGAGCGACTCAGACGGGCTGCCGAACTACCGCGACCCCGACTCGGACGGCGACGGGATCCGGGACGACGTCGACAACTGCATGCTCGTGCCCAACCGGCTGCAGCTCGATCTCGACGCGGACGGGGAAGGCGATGTGTGCGAGTCCGATCTCGACGGCGACACCGTGCCGGACGAGGACGACAACTGTCCGCGCGTCCCGAACCGCTTGCAGGAGGATGGCGACGCCGATGGGGTAGGCGATGCGTGCGCACCGATGGTCGAGGTTCCCGCGGACGGCTGTGCCGCGGGTACGTCGGGCGGCTCGGCGGCGGCGTGGTTGCTGGTGTTGATGTTCGTGGGCCGTCGCCGTCGCTGAGCCAGAGGGCCGCGACCCAACCGGTCGCTGCACGGCAGGCTAGAGCTGGTCGATCACGGTTTGCGCCGCACGCTGCGCTTCGGCATCGGCCGACACCACGAGCATGATGTCGACTCGACGGCCCGCGTGGGTGTAGCGGTGCGGACGCATGTCGTGTTGGCCCATGAACGCGTCGGACCGGCGGTAGGTCTCCTGAGTCCGCTCGTAGGCCTCGTCGTCGGCGCATGCGGTCACGAACCCGTGGGAGCCGCTTCCGGTGAGGGTGAACCGGACCGCGGTGGTGCCCGCGCCGCGTTCGACCTCCGGTTCGCAGTTCGAGGCGACCCCGGCTTCGACGAGGTCGGCACAGATCGAGTTGGCCGTGGCGCTGGGTGTGCTGCACGCGGTTGGGAGCAGGAGGAGGAGGGAGAGGATGGCTCGCACGGTTGGAACGGTAGCCGAGGCCGAAGCCGAAGCTGAAGCCGAATCCGAAGCCGAAGCCGAAGCCGAAGCCGAAGCCGAAGCCGATGCCGATGCCGACTCGAGCGGCGTCAGTTGTGGACTCGGGTGAACCAGCCGGGGGCGTGGTCGATGGGGCGGTCGCTCGAGTGGCGTTGGTCTTCGTGGGGTGCCCAGACGATGGCCGTCGTGGTGCCGGAGAGCATCATGCCGCGCATGTCGACCACGAACTCGATCGTCCGGTTGGTGGACTGGATCTGGTTGCGGTGCGCGATGTCGAGCGCGTGCAGTTGGATCACCCCGAGCCGGTTCAGCGTGCGCAGGTACTCCGCCGCCCGGGCGGGGCCGAATGGCCGAATCTCCGAGAGTCGCGCTGGGGTGGGCGGTTCGTCGACCCAGCGCATGCACCCGCCCGGGTGCGTGCACGCGTCGCCGCTCTGGCCTCCGACCACCGCGAAGCCCCCCGAAGAGCCGCAGTCGGTGCAGGGCTCGATCCACGAATGGCAATCGGTGCGGATGTCCCAACTCGGCCGACTCTGGTGCGGGTGATCCTGCTCGAACATGTCCCGAAGTCTCTCGAACGAGATCCGCTCCGCGTGGAACCGCTCGGTCATCTCGGCGTGGGTCGGCGCGGGGGGAGGATCGGTGGCCCGCCACATCTCGAAGAACGTGTGGACCGCGGTGTACAGGAACCCCGCGCACATGCCCGCCGCCACCACTCCGAGGAGGGCTCCGGGGAACGGGAGAGCGAAGCGTGGAGGCGCGGGCGGCACGGGTCGGAATACGTCCGCGCGGGCGGCCGCATTCCCGCGCGACCGATGGCGCTCAGTAGGGCTGGTTCTTGAAGCCAGACGGTGGGGTCGGCGCGCGGCGGCGGCGCACCCGCCGAACCGGTGTCGGCTCGAGCGTCGTGAACACCGTCGCGGTGCCCGGCCGCAGGCGTTGCGCGACGCTGCGATCCTCGAAGCCGTCCCGGTGGAACCGGATGTCGATCTGGCGACCGTCGACGTTGTCGCCAGTCAACTCGATGCTGGCCGGCGTCGGTCCATAGGTGCGTCCGTCGATCTCGACCATGGCGCCGCTCGGTTCGGAACGGAGCTCGATCACCAGCGTCGGCGTCACGGCCGTGTCGGAGACCGTCGGCGCACCAGCCACTTCTTCTACGGGTCCCGCGGCAGGCCCCTGTGTGGGCTGCGCCTCGGTGTCGAACATGGGTGCGGCCGGTGGGTGCGCCGGTGCCGTCGCTGTGTCCGCGCGCAAGAAGAACACGACCGCCGCCGCCCCGAGCACGCCAAGCGCCGCCCCCCACAAGAGCGTCCGCCTCGGCTTTGGCGTCGATGGCTCGACGGCCAGCGTTGGGCCCGTGGATTCGGGCAGGGGCGGCAGGGGCGGCCGGGTGCGGGCCGGAAGGGGTTGGGCTGCCGGCTCGGCGGCACGGGGTGCGCGCTGAGCCTCCGGCTTGGCAGCAACGGGCGCGCGGATCGCTTGGGGCGTGAACCGCGGGGGCTGGCTCGCTTGGGCCGTCGGTGCGGCCGGAGGCGTGGCGGGCGCGGACGCCCGGAGCTCGGCCCGAACCAGCAGCAGCGCGGTGCGGGTAAGGGTGTCGCCGCTCAAGAGTCGAGACTCCGACCACGGCGCTTGCGCCTCCTCACCACTGGCGGGCTCGGCCTGCCGCGACTCCACGATCGTGTCGCGCACGTGGGGTGCGAGCTGGATCCTCCCCGCGCTCCGCATCTGGTCCAGTGCGCGGAGGGTTCGGAATCGACCGAGGTTGGTGACCTCGAGCACATCGCCCAGCGTCGCCACGCCGTCGACCCATCGAGCCACGTCTTCGTGATCCCGCGACGCCTTCTCGCTCGGACGGTCGACCAGGGCAGGCACGCGATCGAGGGATCCGAGGCGGCGCAGGTAGCGCCGCTCGAGGTGGGCTTTGATCGCGCGAATGCTCCGCGAGATCGCGCGGTCGTCGGGGAAGCGCTGGCGGCCCTGCGAAAGCATGATCAATGCGGCTTCGTAGTCCTTGCGCTCGATCAGGGTCAGCACGCGGGCGTGGAGCGTGGGGAGATCCAGCGCCCTCCCCAGCGACTGCACTTGGGACGCGTCCCCATCGTCGTCGGCGACCCACGCGAAGGGCTCTGCCTGAGAAGCGGCCGCAGCGAATCCATCGAGCGCTTCGATGTCGGAGGGGTTCCGATCGAGCACTTTGGCGTACAGCTTGAGCGCTTCGTCCTGATGCCCGGAGTCGAGCAGATGGTCTGCGCTGTCCAGTAGGATCTTGTGCGATTCTTGGTAGTCGAGGGTGTCCGCCACACTGCTGACAACGCAAGATCCATGCACACCCCCGCCGCCCAAAACGGCTGGATCTTCGCACCTTTGCGTGTGGCCGATCGCCCACCCGCGGTGGGCGGACCCCATCGGTTTCGGTAGGGGTGGATAGTTCGACCATCAAGGTCCGAGCTCGGCTCGGGTGAGAGGTTCGCAGGTGGCTAGAGCGAACAGGTGTCGGCCACGGCGACCTCTTCGAACGCGATCACGGCGTCGCCGTCGCGGGACCGTTTGGTGAGCGCGAGCGTGAGTGGGCCCACGGTCGTGCGGTCCTCGAAGGCGAACGACCCCTCGCGGCCGCTCTCGAGCCGGAAGCGCCAGCCCGAAATGTGGTCACCCTCCGTCTCGAGCCAGTAGGTGTCGCCCGGTGTGACGCCGACGTCCACGAACGTGAGTCGAAGGTCGCCGCCCTCCATCGCGCGATGCACGCCTGGATCGAAGAGCTTCGTGGGGACAAGGAGCCAGTACGAGTCGTTGATGAACTGCTCGTACGCTTCGCGTCGTTCGTCGTCCGGCTCGGCGTTCGTCGCGACAAGCGTGGTTGTCTCCCCTGCGGTCACTCGGGCGGAAGCGCGCTCGGGGCACCACGCGTGTGCGCGCCGGACCCTCTCTTCGCCACCGACGGTCACCACGAACGTGAACCGGAGCTCCGCCACCGCCTCGATCGGTCCGGCGGCGAGCGTCAGTCGCGTGGCGAGCATGTCCTCGCGCGGCCGAGCCATGACTTCGTCGGCTTCGGCTTCGGCTTCGTTGGCCGCTGGCGTCTCGGCCGCCTCCACTTCCGTCAGCGGTTCCCGTTCGGCCGGCTCGGCTTCGACGGGCGTCCCATCGGACGGGCCGCAAGCCAACGTGAAGAGGCTGGACGCGAGGACCAAGGTGCGCATCCGTCTTCGGTATCACGGCCCCCATGCCCGCGCGAGCAACGTTCGGTCAGGCCAGGAACGCGCGGAGCGGATCCCAGTACCGCATGGTCCAACCGGCTTCGAGTTGGTCGTGGCTGCCCTCCGCTCCGCCCTGAGGACAGCATCTCCGTCGATCGGCGGTTTCTCCGAGCAAACCTCCAGGCACCCTCGGTGGGACTTTCGCCCGAGCCTGCTAGGGTCCCGCCGCGTGGGGCGTACAACATGATGAGCATCGACGCGTCGGAGGTTCCGCGAACCAATCTGCGCGGGCTCCGAGACCACTGGCGCAACGATGCGATCGCCGGTCTGAGCGTGGCGCTCGTGGCGCTGCCGCTGGCGCTCGGCATCGCGATGGCGGCCGGTGCGCCCCCGATCTCCGGCCTCGTATCGGTGGCCGTCGCGGGTTTCATCGGGACCTTCGTCCGCGGAACCCACGTCGCGATCAACGGACCCGGCAACAGCCTGATCGTCATCGTCGCCTCCGCCTTCCTGGCGTTTGGCGGGGGGGCCGAAGCGTTCCCGCATGTGCTCGGTGCCATCGTGGTGGCGGGCGCGGTCCAGGTGCTCTTCGGGGTGCTCCGTCTCGGCCGCGTCGGCGACGTGATTCCGAGCGCTGTCATCCAGGGCATGCTCGCGGCGATCGGGCTCATCATCGTGGGCAAGCAACTCCACGTGCTGCTCGGACAGAAGGCGACCGCCAGCAACCCCATCGGCGTGTTCCAGGAGCTGCCTGCGACGATCGCCACGCTCGATCCGTTCGTGAGCATCCTCGGCGTGCTCAGTCTCGCGATCCTGATCCTGCACCCCAAGACCAAGAAGAAGTTCGTCCGGTTCATCCCGGCACCGCTTTGGGTGGTGTCCCTGGCGATCGGGGTGATCGTCGGCGTGCAGCAGCTGGGCCCACGGGTCGAGTTCTTCGAGGGGCTCAGCGTTGCGGAGAATCTGCGCGTGAGCATCCCGGCGGACTTGATCGGCAGCTTGGTGCGGCCGGACTTCTCGCGGATCGGAGAGGCCGGCTTCTGGATGGTGGTCATGACGTTCACCTTGGTGAACTCGATCGAGAACATCGTCAGCGTGAAGGCCGTCGACCGACTCGACCCGTACCGGCGCGAGTCTTCGATGAACCGCGACCTGGTCGGCATGGGCGTCTCCACCATCGCGTCCGGCATGCTCGGCGGGTTGCCGGTGCTCACCGTCATCGCGCGCAGCTCGGTCAACCTGAACCACGGCGCCAAGACCGGCTGGTCGAACTTTTTTCAGGGTCTGTTGCTCAGCCTCTGCGTGCTTCTGATCTCGCCGGTGATGCAGCTGATCCCGCTCTCGGCGTTGGCCGCGATCCTGATCTACACCGGCTACAAACTCGCCGGCCCGCACGTGGTGCGCGAGACGCTCAACAAGGGGCCGGACCACTTCTTGATCTTCGGCGTGACCCTGGCGGCCACGCTGGTCTGGGGCCTGCTGTGGGGCATCTTCATCGGGCTCGTCTCGGAACTGGTCAGCCACCTGATCATTCTCAACCTGCCCGCGCGCGAGTCCCTGATGCGCCTTTGGCAGACCTCCGTCGAGACCGTGCACGAAGAGGGCAAGCCGTATCTGCTGCGGGTTCGAGGCGTCGCGAACTACCTGATGATCCCCCGGCTCCAGAAAGCGCTTCAACCGGTGAGCGGCGTGCAGAACGTCATCGTCGACTTCACGCAGTCGCTTCTGGTGGACCACACGCTCCTCGAGTTCACGCACGAGTTCGGGCGCCGCTACGAACGCGAGAACGAGGGTGGCCGCTTCGACGTGCTGGGTCTCGAAGCCCACCGTGCGATCTCAGATCACCCGGACGCGCTGCACGTCATCGAAGGGCCGCTGCGCACCCGTCGCCTGACCCCGCGGCAGAAGAAGATCGAGAAGCTCGCGGCCGAACGGAAGTGGGAGTTCGACGCGCGGCGCGTGTGGGATCCCGACGACCTCGGCGACTTCCGGTTCTTCCGGCTTCACCCGGTCGAGTACCGCGACACGGTCGTTCGCGGGGTGTACGAACTCGGTGGCGCAGAGCACCCGCGGGTGGAGTTCTCGCTCTGCGACGTGACCTTCGACGAAGGGGTGGGGACCCCCGAGGTCTACCACACGACCGCGCAGGTCTTGCATCTGCCGATGGAGCTTCCAGAGCTCATCGTCGAGAAGGAAGAGTTGCTCGACCGCGTGCTCCAAGTGGCGGGGTTTCGCGACGCGGACTTCGAACACTACACGGACTTCTCCCGCCGGTTCGTCGTGAAGGGCGAGAGCAGCGAGAAGGTGCGCGAGTTTCTGACCGACGACGTACTGGCCTTCCTGGAGGAGGAAGAGGTCTACCACTTGGAGTGCAACGGTTCCGATCTGGTCGTCTTCAAGTTCATGCGACTGGCCACGCGACCGGAGGTCGAGGCGATGCTGACGTTCAGCGAGCGCCTCACCCGCCTGCTCGTGACCTGATGCGTCGGCGGCGCTGGACCGCGTGCGCGCTGGGTCACTCCACCGCGTGCTGTGGCCAGACCTGGCCCGCGTGGTTCACCTCGATGAGCCATGTCTCGTGTAGGTCGTAACGCAGGAACTCCTCGAGGGTATCGGGGCGGTGGTTCCACACGTCGTCGTCCTCCTCGAACTGCACGTCGAACTGCTGCGCGTACACGAGCCGCTCGTTCACGGCCGGGTCGGCCAAGAGGCGGTCGCTGTAGTAGGGCGCGTGGTCGTTGCCCCGCGTCGTCTCGCGGTCGAGCGTGGGCCAGGTGTAGTACTGGTAGGAACACCAGTCCGCGTACACAGGGCACTGTTCGTAGCAGGTGTCGCACTCTTCGTGGCTGCCGCACTCGTGCTGACAGCTCGAACACTCGGTGCTGCAGCTCGCGTAGCCATTGCCGTTGTCCGTGCACACCTCATGGCAGTTGCAGGACTCGGAGCAGTAGTCGGTCACCTGATGGCAGTTGCAGGTGTAGGGGTGGCAGTTCTCGGTACCGCGCTGCCGAGTCGAGCACGACACGTTGAATGCGCCGCCCGCCATCTGGTCGCGCCAGTCGCTCCCCGAGTTGGTCTGGCGCCGCTGGAGTTCGACCGTGCGTTCCCAGCCGATGCTCGCGACCTCGACCTCGACCTCGTGGGGCAGGAACCACCAGAGCAGGAACAGGCCCACAACCGCCAGGATGCTCAGCACGATGCTCACGCCGAACCAACGCCCCCTCCGAAACCGGCGGATCGCTTGGTCGAGTTCGCTCGGGTAAACGACCTTGCCCTCGCTGTCGAAGTCCGGGTTGTCCGCGCGCCGGCCCGCGGCACCCTTCAGGTCGATGGTCGGCTCCCCGGCCGCCGCGCGGTCGGTCCTCGGTCCGCCGCACACGGAACACTCGCCGTGGAGGTTGCGGACCGAACCGTCGCAGTACGGGCATTGCCAGTTGCGTCCGGCCCGCGCTTCGGCGAGTCGTTTCGGGTCCGTCACGCTCGGGGCCGCCGACGTGTCGCCCGGCATCACGTAGCGCTCGTCGTCCTCCTTCGGAGAGCCGCACATCGTGCAACGCATGTCCCGCCCGCGGTTGCGGGTGCCGCAGGACGAACAGTCCCAGAGCATCTCGATGATCCGCGCCATCTGTCCCCGAAGTGCACCACGAGCGACGATTCCATCGCAACCGTGCTGAGCAGTGAAAGTTGTGGGTTCAGGCTCTCGGATCGAGCCAGGGCGGTCGTGCAGGCCTGTGCTGCACCTGCCGTGGTTCAGTCGATGACCGGGACCATCTCGTCCCAGCCGAAGCGGCGCAGGTAGTTCACCCAGACGCCTTCACAGGCCTTGTCGTACTTGCAGCGGCTGCACGCGTCGCGCTTCTCTCTGAGGTCGTCGTCCAGATCGCTCCGGCGCACTTCGACCAGATCGCCCTGCACTCGGTCGAGGACCGAGAGCCGCTGGTCGTGGCCGCCGTCGCCGCCGTCGTCGGGTTCGTAGTGTTTGTAGGACTCGACGTAGCCGCGGTTGAAGTCCGGCAGCTCGGTGGTGGTGCACAGTGGGATGTCGATGAAGAACGCGGGCACCTCGGCGTCGCCGGACGCGGCCTGGGCAGCCGTCACGAACTCGGCCGCCTGCGCGGCGATGTCCGAGTACCGCGGGAAGATGCGCTCGAAGTGGGTGTCCGCGCGGCCGTTGGCCTGCATCACGTTGAAGACCACCTGACCCACGCCGAGCCCACGGAGAAAGTCGTAGATGTCCTGCAGGTGCGGAAGGTTGCGCTTCGTCAGCACGGTGCTGGTGTGCAACTCGACCCCGTAGCGTCGCAGCTTGGCCACCTCGCGAATGCCCGCGACCGTTTGATCGAAGGCGCCCGGCGTGCGCACGAGGGACTCGTGAAGTTTCTGGGTGTGGCCGTGAATGCTCACGTAGAAGCGGTTCATGCCCGCGGCGACGAGTCCGCGCGTGAACTTGTCGTACGACAGCGCCCGGCCGTTGGTCATCACGCTGATGCGCTCGACGCCCGCCGCTTTGGCCATCTTCACCCAGGCGATGAGCCGCCGGTTCGTGGTCGGTTCGCCGGAGGTGAAACAGATCTCTTCGCAGATCGACCCAGCCTCGGTGTTCTCTTTCAGGATGCGGGCGACCATCGCGTCGTCCGTCTGCGAGTTCAGGACCTTTCGTCCGTCCCGATCCTCTTCCATGCAGAAGATGCAGTTGTTGTTGCAGACCGCGCCGGTGAGGATGTGGACCCGTTCGCGCTTCTCGGAGATCCGGCCGACGACGTCCAGCACCCCAGCATCGAGCTCTGGGCCATCGAGCAACGGCAATCGTACGCGGGGGTCCAAGCGCTACCAGGAACCGTGGCTGCCGTGGCTGCCGTGGCTTCCGTGCGAGCCGTGGCTTCCATGACTTCCGTGAGAACCATGGCTGCCGTGAGAGCCATGGGAGCCGTGGCTGCCGTGGCTGCAGTGCTGTGCGCCGTGCTGGTCCGCGCCGGCGACCGCGTCGTCCGCGGTCTCGAGTGCGCGCCGCGAGACATCGCGTTGTTCTCCGTTGAGTGCGCCTTCTGCGTCCTTGGCGAACGCAGGCAGCTCCTCTTCGAAGTCGTCGCCCCAATCGTCGTGGTCACCCATCGCGACCCAAGATAGCACTGTCCGGCCCTGGGTTCATGTCCTCGAACACCCAAGCGAAGCGCTCGAGTTGCGCGACGTCGAGTTCGACCGGCCCGCGGGCCCTGACTTCGGACGGCCCGAACCGGGTCAGATACGCGGGATGGGGCGCGGCACACTGCAGACGCGCGCGGCATTCGGCACAGGGACCCCCGGCTTCGACGGGGACCGCCGGCAGCGCCAGGTCGGTGTAGGGCCCGAGCAGGCAGAGCGGCACGGCGCGCACGGCGACCCGCAGACCGCGCTTCTGAGCCGCGGTGGCCGCCCGCAAGATCCGAGGCGCGGCCATCGCGAGCCGCGGGCTGCGGGTGCCGTCCCTCCGAAGCTGCAGGCACCACTCGGCGCCGGCCGGAAGCTGTTCGGCGAGGGCGAGCAACTCCCGCATGTTCGAACGTTCGACCAGGGTGAGGACGCGTGTCGCCGGGGCAACGTCCGCCGAACCCCGCACGGACGCGGTGCACCGCTTCGCTGCGTGGATCTCGGCCCAGGCGGCGTCGAAGGTGTCCGCTCCGGCGACCCAGTTGTGGGGCGCGGCTCGGCTGGCATGCAGAGTGACGATCATGGCGCGCACCAAGGTCAGGTGTCGTAGACCCCGTTGCTCAGCTCCAGGACGAAACCGTCGCAGCTTGGCATCGGACCCGCCGCCCGGCGGCGCACCCGCACCAGCAGCACCGACGAGTCGTCCGAACACGTCGCCACCCCGTCGGGTGCGCGTGCGGTCGACAGGCACGGACACTGCCCCGTCTCAGTCGCGTCGATGGTCGCGCGGAAGTCGGTGGCCCAGCTGAAGTCCGTGTAGCCCATGTCCGCACAGGTCGCGGCGCCGCACCCGCCGCGGAAGACCGTGAACTCGAAGCGGTCGTCCGGGTTCTCGAGGAACTGGATGCGGGCGTGGAAGTTGTCGCAGGCGGTGTCCGCGGCGTCGGTCGCGAGGATGCGGAACCACACTTCGCGGTCGGCCGGTAAGACGTTCGCCATCGCCATGGTCATTTCGCCGACGTCGGAGACCGAGCCGAGGTCGATCGCTTCCGCGCACGTCAGACCGGCGGTCGAGACGGGCGACGCCATGCACTCGCAACCGGTGCTCGACACGCCATCGACGTCGAACCGGTCTGGAGGACAGCCGCACACACCGTCCATGCACTCGCCGCCGCCCGGCGCGCTCGCGCACAGATCGCCGATGTTGCCTTCGTCCGCCATCATGTCGCAGTCGTCGTCGACGAGGTTGCACACCTCGGTCGCGTCGGGCGAAATGGCGGCGTCTCGTTCGTCGCAGTCTTCGGAGGCGGGCACTCCGTCGCCATCGACGTCGTAGTCCTCCGGCACGCAGTACGAGTTCCGGCAGATGTCGCCGCTGTCGCACTCGTCGGGCCCGATGCAGCCGCGCAGACTCACGCACCCGCCGATGAAGGGATCGCAGATGGAGAACCCCTCGCACATGATCGAACCGCACGGACCCGCGTCGGTTCCAGCATCCATGCCGCCGCCGTCGATCGGTCCGGCGTCGACGCCGACGTCCACGCAGCCGGAGCGCTCGTCGCAGTACCGGCCGTCGCCGCAGCTGCCGCGGTCCGCGTAGAGACATCGGCCGACGATGCAGTTCGCTTCCAAACACGCCTGCATCGGCGCGTCGCAGTCGGCGGCGACGGTGCAATCCGCGGTCGGGCACAACTCGGGCGTCTCGGGCGTGCACGAGGGATCCACACACTCGCCGCCCAGGCACGCGGTGTTGCTCGTGCTGCCGTCGCCCGGGCACTCGACGCCCCGGCAGTCCCGGGTGATGACGACGGTCACGGCGGTGTCGTTCTGCACGGTCACCGCGACGCGCCGCGACACCACCACGCCGGATCCGTTCGAGACGTCGACGATCAGCTCGATCGCGCCGCCGGAGACGCCCTCGAACTCGGCGACGCGGACCCCTTCGAGGTAGTCGCGTTCGGGGTGCGCCGGTTCGAGGGTGGTGGTCTCGCCTTCCAGCCGGACCTGCACCGCGGTGAACTCGACGCCCGGCACCAGATCGGTCCGGAGGTCGACGCTCACGTCGAACCCGGTCCCGGATCCCTTGGCGCATCCAGTGGTGGGCACCAGCACGGCCAGCATCACCGCGCAGAGGGTCCAGGCTGGACCGAGGGGCGACCGCGTGCTGAGGAATGGGTCGCTCACGCGCACAGGATAACCTACCCGGACACACCCCCCAAGAGGGGACGCGGAGATGCGCCCGCGTCAGTACTTGCCCTTGTACTCCATCATGTCCCGCATCGCGTTTTCGCTCATCTCGGCGATCTCCGCCTGTTCTTCGGCCAGCTCCACGCAGTCTTCACACAGCTTCTTGCGTTTGCCGGCCACTTTGCGGGCTTCGAGCTCCTCGACGTCTTCGCCGCATCCCTGACACTTGGGCATGGATCAGATCTCCTCTGGGGTTGGGGTCCTGGTGGCGGACGAGGCGGCTCAGCCGGGCACCACCGGCAAGAGGGTACGCGCTTGGCCGCGCGCGTGGGCCATCTCCGCGTCGCCGTACTGTGCGAGGTAGTCGCGCCGCACGCCGCGGCAGCGTGTCGCGCGGGGACAGTCGACGCACGCGGGGATGCGCGCGTTGGGGGTGAGCGGACTGTCGGCGAGGTCGAACACCGCGTCCGGTGTGGCGACCCGAACCGTGCGCGCGGTGGGGTCCGTGCCCTGGTCGGCGAAGCGACCCAGCAGGCAATGGGGGATGTGCAGCGACCGAAGATCGAAGCCGCGGTCCTCCGCCCGTTCCAGCGCTGCGAGGATCGACGGCATCGCCTCTTCGAAGCTCGGCATCTGGTCGGTCCGCCCGGCCTGTTCGTCGGTCGCCGAGTAGTACCAGAGGTGTCCGGCGGTGAAGCCGAGGTCCGCGCACCAGTCCACCGCGTCGGCGAGCACTGGCAGCGTGCTGCGGAGCACGACCAGATCCGAGAACACCGTCGCCCGATCCGACACGCCCGCGAGGTTGGCCGCGGCCTGCTTCATCCGCTCGTAGGCACCCTCGCGCCGGACCAGATCGTCGTAGGCCTCGGCGAGGTGGGTGTGGATCGAGAGGTGGATCTCGGTGGTGCCCGCGGCGAGCAGCCGCTCGAGGTTCTTCCGTTCCGCGAACACCAGTCCGTTCGTCTGCACTTTGATCGATGTGTATCCGAGCGCGCGCGCTTCGCGGATCAGGGGCAGCAGATCGGGGCGGATGGTGGGCTCGCCCCCGGTGAAGGAGATGGCCTGAAACCCATCGCGCCGGGCGGCCCGCATCGCCCGCCGCACCGTGTCGGTCCGGAGCCCGCGCCGACGCATCTCGGCGGTCAACGTGCAGTAGCGGCACCCGAGGTTGCAGTCGTAGTCGAGCACGACGTCGAGCAACGCGAGGTCGGAGGCGTCGGCTCCGGGCCGTGTCGACGCGGTCATCTCAGCATCTCAGCGGAGACGTACGTCGGGATCGGTGCGTTTGAGAAGCGACTCGGCCGACACGAGCCACTCCGGCTCCGGCACGTCCTCGAGCTCGTAGAAGCCTCCGCAGAAACACGCGTGCGGACAGGTCTCGCACACGGGTTTCCGCACGCGGCGCGCCGCCAGGTACTCGGCGAGGTTCACCCGCTCGTTGTTCACGAAGACCATGTGCCGCGCGAGTTTGGCCGCGTCGCCGGCGAGGTAGGACTCGTAGCCGGGCATGAAACACCAGGGGAGGTTGATGACCTGGATCTTGATGCGGTCTTTCCAGCGGTCGATGACGCCGCGGGTGATCTCCGCCGCATGTTCGGTGTCCGGCGCGACCTCGGTCGTTGCGCGACCGAACGGCGTGAGGAACTGGATGTTGAGCCATGGCAGCCCGCGGTCGAACGCCAGCTGCGCCAGGTCCTCGAGCCGCATGTAGTTGGTCTTGGTCAGCGTGACGTTCATGCCGAGCTCGACGTTGTCCGGCCTGTGCGCGACGCAGTGATCGATCCCGCTCATGGTCTGGCCGAACGCTTCCGCCACTCCGACCTCGCGGGCGTGCGACCGAAGGTCCGGACCGTGCACGCTGAAGAGCAAGGTCGTCAGGCCGCTCTCGACGAGTTTCTTCGCGAAGTCCTCGTACGCGCACAGTCGGCCGTTCGTGGTCACGTTGATGCGCTCGAATCCGATCCGGCGCGCGTAGCGGATCAGCGGGATGAGCTCCGGGTTGAGGGTGGGTTCCCCCCCGTCGAAGTCGACCAGGGTGATGCCGTGTTTGCGGTAGGTGTCGAGGATCTCGCGTTGCCGCGTCGGGTGTCCATCGACCTGGGTGCGGGTGCCGACCGCACAGAACGTGCAGTGGTTGTTGCACACGTACGTCACGTTCATGATCAGCTTCTTCGGGCCCTGGCTCTCGCGCAGCCGGTGCCGGAAGGTCGCCATGAACTGCTCGAGGGTGGCCGCGTCCACGGTGTCCGGGCTCGCCGATGGGCCGCCCTGAAAGCGCGGGCCCCAGTCGTCGACGACTGGAAGCGAACCGGCGCTCGCGGTCAGCTGCCGCGCGATCTCGGTGCCCGGCAGGGGCGTCGCGAACTGCACGGCCGGCCACGCGCGGTGTTCGTCCCAGAGATGAAGCGCGAACGCCAAGGTCTCGTTGACCTCGGCCGCGGTCTCGCCGGGCAGCCCGATCATGTAGTGGATGAGGAGCGGCAGCCCGGCCTTCTCGGCGTTGGCGGCGGCGCGGGTGATGGCCGAGAGCTCGAGTTTCTTCTTCACGACCTCGTCGAGCACCCGCTGGCTGCCGCTCTCGGCGCTCACGCTGACGGTGGTCACGCGGCCGCGCATGCGCGCGAAGTGACGCGGCTCGAGGTAGTCCGCGCGGAACCCGTTCGGGACCTCGAACTTCAGGTCGAGCTTCTCGATCTCATCGAGGAACACGTCGAAGTGATCGCGCCGAACGTTGATGAGTTCGTCGAGCACATAGACGGTGTCGGCGCCGAGCCCCGCCAGGTACTGCAGGTGCGCACGCAGCCGCGCTTCCGAGAGGCGGCGCTGGATCTTTGGTCCGCCGCCCGAGGCGACGTCCGGGTTGCTGCTGCAGTGGGTGCAGGTGAACGGACAGCCACGCGAGGTGACCATCGGCAACGTCCTGCGGCCGATGGGGAACGCCCAGCTGCCACGGCCGAGCCCATGCACGAAGCGCGACTGAAAGCGCCAGTAGGCCTCGAGGTCGATCTGATCCCACGCCGGAAAGGGCAGGGCGTCGATGTCCGGGCGGCCGCCGAAGTGCACGCCGGCTTCTCCGCCGACGATCAACGCTTCGAGATCGCGCTCGGCTTCGTACCGGAGCCAGGCGTGCGCCGCCGGGTAGTCGGTGAGGACCGTATCGGCGTCGACGTGGTGCTGACCGGACTGGTAGGCGTCGACGAGGATCACGCGGTCGGCTGGGAGACCCTCGATCAGGTCGCGCAGGTTGGCGTCGACCACGCCGGGCCGATGGAAGGGCGTGAGCGCCACGACCGCGACGTCCGCGGGCCGGCACCGAGCGAGCACCTCGTCGTTGGTGGCGCCGGCGAAGGCGCGCCCGGCCAACGCAGGACTCGTGTCGTCGAACCAGGCGAAGGTGGAACCCGGCAGGGCAAACGAATCGACGTACTGGACATCGAGGGTGGGTTTCGAAGCCAACGCCGCGGCGACTTGCGCGGCGCCGAGGTTGCTCACGTACGGGTAGTCGATGAAGTCCCGCGCCACCGACATCGGCGGATGAACGACGAGCACGCGGGTCGTCGGTTGGGGCGGGGTCGTAGGCATCGCGCGCAGCATACCGCCCCAGGCGGTTCGCCGCTGCCCCGTCTTGGTCAGCGCGTGCTTCGCGTGTCTACGTAGAGGCGAAAGCCGAAGTAGATGAGGAAGACTTGCTCCTCGATCGGCGTGGGCCGGCTGGGTCTGAGAAACAGCGGCAATCCGCCATGAACGTACAGGTCCCAGACGATGGTGCGGTTTGGGAACGCGACGCCGAGCTCCGCTTCCAACGGGATGATCATGTGGTCGACTCGGAGTTCGTCCATGTACACGCCGGTGTCGAGGCCAAAGTAGAAGTTCCCGGCACTCACCCTCGGGCGGAAGGGAAAGATGGCGCCTGGTGTGGTGGGATCCCCGAACCGCACTGTGAATGCCGCGCCCGTGTCCAGGGCGAACCACTGGCCGCCCCGGAGCCGAATTGGCAGACCCAGGACGAACCCGAACACCCCGCGCCAAGGAACCGAGATCCCGACCTCTCCCGCCATCTCGATCGCTTCTTGGTGGAGAAACCGATACCGGCCATAGAGGTAAGTGTTGGAGATGTCTGGATCGGGCGAGAGCTCGACCCCCACCAGGTCGCCACCGCCGAAGGCCATGATCGGCTGAGAACTCGCGCCGACCTCGAAGTCGTCGTCGATGCCGTAGGCCACCCCCAACGCGCTGTGCACGCGGATGTCGTACTCGCCGGGGAGTGTTTCGAATCGGGTCACGGAGAACTGGCCGTTGAACCGAACCGCGCCCTCTCCCACCGTGATGGGCCGGAGGGTGTACCGGCCTGGGGTCTGGGGCTGTGCGTGGGCGTGGGCCGTCCCCAAGCCGCCGAACACGCACAATGCGAGCGCGAAGAGCGCTGGACGGGCCGGGTGGCCATCCGGGTTGGGGACGATTCCCATGGCGGGATCGGGCCATCCACAGAACCGGCCGTCAACAACTCTCGGGTGTCTGGGCGGGGATCGAGTACAGTGCGCCCGTGCTCGAAGAGCAGCGTGCGCTGACGGACGGAGGAAGCTTCGTCGAACAGCATGAAGAGGCGGCCCACCAGAAACGGAACTGGGTCCGCCTCACGTTTGATTGCAACGATCACTGCATCTTCTGCCTCGACACCGACGCGCACGACGGACGCATGCGCGAGCCCGAAGAGGTCAAGCAGCAGATCCTCGATGGCCGGCGCAAGGGCGCCCAGCGCCTGATCCTGTCGGGCGGCGAACCCACCATTCATCCGCGCTACGTGGACTTCATCAAGCTCGGCCGGCTGGCCGGCTACGAAAAGGTCCAGACCGTCACCAACGGTCGCATGTTCAAGTACCCGGAGTTCCTGAAGGCGTGTCTCGACGCGGGTCTGCAAGAGATCACGTTCTCGATCCACGGGCCGAACGCGAAAGTGCACGACGCGCTCGTCGGCGTGAAAGGCGCGTTCGACGAAGAGATGACCGGCCTGATGAACGCGCTCGAAGACGGGCGCCCGATCATCAACATCGATGTGTGCGTGAACCGCGGCAACGTGAAGCACCTCGACGCGATGATCGAGAAGTTCGTCGGCCTCGGCGTGCGCGAGTTCGATCTCCTCCACGTGATTCCATTCGGCAACGCGTGGAAGGACGGCAAGGAGGTCCTCTTCTACGACCTCGAGAAGAACCGCGAGCACCTGGTCGCTGCGTTCCGCTGGGCCAAGAAGCCCAACATGCACATCTGGCTCAACCGGTTCCCCGTCGCGCACTGCGAGGGGTTTCACGAGCTCATCCAGGATCCCTACAAGCTTCACGACGAAGTGCGCGGACGCCGCCAGGAGTTCGAGCACTGGGTCAAGACCGGCGAGCCGCTGGACTGCCGCGAGCCGCGCCGTTGCGGCTACTGCTACTTGAAGAACGTCTGCGACACGTTCGAAGAGAGCCAGCGCGCGATGCTCGAAGACACGCCGGAGGTCATCCGCATCGACACGCGCGCCGAAGCCGCGATGGGGCCGCAGTTCGGTGGCGACCCGGCGAGTGACGGGCGCCGCAAGAAGCGCCTGCCGATGGTCGCGCTCCAGTACGCACCGCCCACGGGGGTCGCCGCACGCGGCAGCCGAGTGCTTCACGTGGTCGCGCCCGATTTGTCCGCTGCGCTCGCCGCCGTCGAGCCCTTCGATCTTCCCGAGCTGGTGCTCGAACTCGACGATTGGAGCGGGGTCGAAGCGGCGCTCGAGGCGGGTTCGCTCGAGACGCTGACCGCCTGCCGGGTGCGCGGCTTCGAAGACGCCGAGACGCTACTCGGGTTCGGCACCTTCGAGGTCTGTCTGCAGCTCTCGAGAGACAACGAGGACTGGCTCCGCCGGCTCGAGACGGTGCCAGCGCGGCTGGCGCTCTTTCAGCCCACCTGGGAGCGGCTCACCGAAGCGCGCAGCAACGACCTCGATCTGGTCGCGTTCTTCACCGAGCACCCGTTCGCGGACACGCCGGTGGAAGGGGTGCCTGCCTGTGTGCTCGGGCGGGAGCCACGCCCGAAGCCCTCCACCCACGACACCGCGATGACCACGCCCGACGGCACCCTCGAGCCGTTCCGCTACATCCGCCGCTACGTCGACGAGCACTACTTCGTGAAGAGCCTGCGCTGTTCGGACTGCCGCTACGAGACCACCTGTCGGGGACAGCACGTGAACCACATCCGGGCCTTTGGGTTCGACGCCATGCAGCCGGTTCCGCGCCCCGCCGACTGAACGGGCGTTCGGGCGATTGCCGCTCACTCATCCGATGGCCAAGGAAAGACCGGCCGGGAGGGGGCGCGAACCCGCGGGAAATTGTATCCTGGCCGGATATGTTGCGTATTCGTGGGGTTGGGTTGGCTTGTTGTGTCCTCGTGGCGTGTGCCTCCGGCAAGATGGAGGAGGCGGACGGCGGGACCGGCGGGGACGGCGCCGTCGTGGATGCGCCTCCCATGGGATGCACCACCGACATCGAGTGCGCGGACGCCATCGATTGCACCGAAGACGTGTGCGACCTGGTCACGGGACGTTGCAGCAACGCCATCGACGACCGCCTCTGTGCGGAGACCGAGCTGTGCGACGCCGCGATGGGGTGCGTGCTGCGGCCGCCGTGTGATTCCGACGAGTCCTGCGACGACGGCGATTTCTGCAACGGCGTCGAGACCTGCGACCCATCGACCGGCTGCCAACGCGGCGAAGCGCCCGCCTGCGACGACGGACTCGGCTGCACGCTGGACGCGTGTTCGACCGAACTCGGCGAGTGCACCCACGAACCCGAAGACGCACCCTGCGACGACGGCATCCTTTGCAACGGCGCCGAGGTGTGCGCGCCGGACGACCCGGCCGCGGACGCGAACGGTTGCGCCGCGAGCGACCCGCCCGACTGCGACGACGGAGTGTCGTGCACGATCGACACGTGCTCCGAGGGTGCGGGCGGTTGCGAACACACCCCGGATGCGAGCGTCTGCGCCGACGGCACGTTCTGCAACGGCGACGAAGTCTGCGACCCCACGATGGACTGCATCGCGGGCGCGGCGCCCGACTGCGACGACGGGGTGGCCTGCACCGTGGACTCGTGCGACGCCGGCGCGGACGCGTGCGCGCACGGACCCGACGACTCGCTCTGCCGAGACGCGACCGTGTGCGATGGCGACGAGACCTGCGACGCGATCGCCGGCTGTGTGGCCGGTACGCCGGTGGACTGCGGCGATGGCATCTCCTGCACCACCGACCGGTGCCTCGAGCCCTCCGCGATGTGTGAGCACCTCGGGAGCGACGCCGACGGCGACGGCTACACCGCGGTCGGCTGCGACGGCGGCAACGACTGCGACGACCTGAACCCGAGCGTGAACCCGGCCGGCACCGAGCTGTGCGACGGGCTCGACAACGACTGCAGCGGCACGAGCGACGACGGCCCGGGCATGGTCTGCGCCGTGGGCTCCGCGCCGGTCGCGTGTACGACCGGCTGCGGCACCGGCGGCATGCAGGGCTGCACCGCGGGCTGTACGCGCACGCCTTGTGTGGCCGCGACCGAGACCTGCAACGGCTGCGACGACGACGGCGACGGAGTGGCCGACGATGGCCTCGGCTGTGTGTTCGGAACCTCGGCCAGCTGCACCACGATGTGCGGCACGAGCGGCAACCAGAGCTGTGCGGCGGACTGCAGCGGCTTTGGCGCGTGTGTGGCCGCGACCGAGACCTGCAACGGCTGCGACGACGACGGCGACGGACTCCGAGACGAAGGGTTCGCCTGTGAACGCGGCACCACCCGGTCGTGCACCACCGCGTGCGGCACCTCGGGCACGCAGACCTGCGGACTCGACTGCGGCGGCTACGGCGCGTGCATCGCGACCGAGGTCTGCAACGGCTGCGACGACGACGGCGACGGAACCGCGGACGATGGGTTCACCTGTCGGCTCGGCGCGATCCGGAGCTGCACGACCTCGTGCGGCACGAGTGGGAGCCAGACATGCCAGGCCGGCTGTGATTCGTTCAACAGCTGTGCGGCGGCCACCGAGACGTGCGGCAACGGCTGCGACGACAACGGCAACGGCATGGTCGACGAAGGCTGTGGCGCCCCGAACGACCAGTGCACCGGCGCGACCGTTCTGTCTGGGACGAGCGGCACGATGAGCGACACCTACGCGAACGCGTCCCGTTCGGTCACGGACTGCCGCAACGGCGGGGAGCTCTGGTACCGGATCACGCTGTCGACCCGCTCGGTGCTCTATGTCGACACCTTTGGATCCACGTTCGACACCTCGATCTCGCTTCGCACCTCCTGTGGCGGCGCGGCGGCCCAGTGCGAGGACGACGACTGCGGCGTGACCCAGGAGCGGTTGATGCGGGTGCTCGCGCCGGGGACCTACTACATCGCCGTGCACGCCTTCTCGTCGGCCACGACCAACGGGGCCATCCAGCTCCGCTGGCAGTCGGTCCCGATCGGCAACGGCACGTACACGATGATCTCGACGAACGGCAGCTACACCGGCACCACCAGCGGCACCGGCACGCTGTCGAGCACGTGCAACGGCAGCGGGCCAGAGAACGGCTACTACTTCGGGCGCTGCTCGGGCGTGACCGGCAACGTCACCGCAACCACCTGCACCGGCACGAGCTTCGACACGGTGCTGCACGTCCACGGCGCCTCAGGCCAGATCGCCTGCGACGACGACAGCTGCAGCGTGCAGTCCAGCGTGAGCGCGGCCGTCAACTCGGTCGGCCTCTACGTCCTGCACGTCGACGGCTACTTCAGCAGCTCCTTCGGCAGCTACCAAGTAGACGTCGGCGGCCTCTGACGCGGGGGCTAGCCAGGGCGAGCGCGGCGGCGCCCGGCTCCAGGGGCTGCGCCGGCCAGCAGCCGTTTCGAACAGCCTCAGGACGGGCACTGTTGCCGAGGGAGTGCTGGCGCGCGCAGCCATCGGTTCACAACACTGGGCGAGCACCGTTGACGGGCAACCGGCACCCGTTGCGGGGTCGATCCCCTGACGTCTTGGTGTAGCCAATGTCGTCGATGGGGATCCTCCCGCGTTTTCTCCACCCAACGCGGAGCAACCATGTGCCGGCGCTTGGCATCCTCGGGGCGGAATCGTCGGAAGAACGCTTGGGCGTCGACTTCCACCCGTCGAAGGTGTGCGCGGTGGAGCAGGGGTCCCAAAGAAGGCCCGCTTCTATCGGATGGCCCGGCGCTCCGCGATCGAGGTCGTCTCCTGGCTCGAAATCACGGACCGTCGGGCCGAGGCATCGAGGCCCGATATTCGACAGCGTGCAGCCTCGCGAAGCGAGCCAGCGGTGTCACCGGGACGGGGTTTGGGGGCTGTGCCCCCAAGAAATATCGAACGGGCTCTCGCCCACCTCGAGCAGGTCGTCGCGATGCTCGTCGCGCTGATCAAGCGATCTGACCGCTGATCCGCGGGCAAGGGCAAAGGCAAGGGCAGGGGCAAGGGGCAGGCTGCGAGAACGCCCTGCGGGCGTTCTTCAGCAGCCTGCTAGTCGATCTGGGTGAACTCGATGCGGCGGTTCTGCGCTTGGCCTTCGGGGGTGTCGTTCGACGCCGCCGGTTGGTCGGGACCGTAGCCGCGGGTCCGCAGGCGGCTCGCCTGCACGCCGTGCTCGACGAGCCACGCTTTGACCGAATCCGCCCGCCGGCGCGAGAGATCCCGGTTGTGGCCGCGGGCGCCGGAGTTGTCCGTGTGTCCGCCGACTTCGACGCGGGCGTCCGGGTTGTCGCTGAGAATCTGTAGGGCGATTCTCAAGGTGCGCTCCGATTCGGGTCGAATGTCCGCGCTGTCGAACTCGAAGGTGATGCCGGGCAGCACCATGCGCTCCCGGATGATCGCGCACCCGCGCTCATCGACTTCGGTGCCTTCGGCGGTGCCGCGGCATTGGTCGAGGTGGTTGAGCACTCCGTCGCCGTCCTTGTCGTCGTCCGACGCGTCGCGCGGGTCGGTTCCATCGGGCACTTCGAACCCATCCGGCGTGCCGCCACCGTCGGTGTCTTCCATGCGGGGATCGCTCTCGCCGTCCGCGACGTTGCCGTCCGCGTTCGCGTCTTCGTCCCCGTCGCTCAGTCCGTCTCCATCGGTGTCCGCCGACAGCGGGTCGGTGCCCGTGCGCACTTCCAGGCCGTCGTTGAGTCCGTCGCCGTCGGTGTCCGGGTTGTTCAGCTGGGTGCCGAAGCGCTGGACCTCGCGTTCGTCGCTCAGGCCGTCGCCGTCCGTGTCGACGCCTTCGACGTTGCCGAAGAGCTCGAACGAGAAGTTCACGCCGAGCGCGACGATTCCGTCCGCGCCCTCGTTCGCGCCCGCGAACATCACCGCCCCGCGCAAGAAGATGCCGACCTGCATCGGACGCACCAGCGACCACTCGTACCCAATGGCGGCGTCGATGCCGAACTGGTGGTCGTCGAAGTAGTGGTAGCCAAGGTGCGCGCTGATCCAGACGTTGCCCAGGAAGTCTCCCTCGGTCTCGTTCAAGTAGCCTTCTTGGTTGTCGAGGAACCGGAAGCGCGCGCCCACCGCGGCCGTGCCGTAGGCCGCCCAGGAGCGGTCCATCGCGTGCTGCGGCTGCGGGTTGTTGAACCCGCCGAAGCCGCCAATGATCTCGAGCGAGAAGGGCGCCTTGAGCTGGTAGTCGAGCGAGAGCCAGCCCGCGCCGCCGAGCGTCACAGTGGTCTCGGTCGGGCCGAGCTCGCCGAGGAACGGGGTCGCGAATCCAACGTCCAGATGCAGGTTGAGCTTGCCGCTCTCCGCGTGGGCGACCGACTGGGTGGCGCCGAGGGCCAGGATGGCGCTCAGGACGGAAGCTGCTCTAAGGAATTGCCTGTTCATGCGTTCTCTCCGGTGATCCCCACGGCGCTGCGCTTATCACCGTCGACGGCCCACGCCACCGATTGTTCAAGGGAAGCAGCCTTCGTCCGGCGGTTCCCGGACGTACCGACGCCATTTGCGGACCCCGCACGAAAAGTGCCAATCGTGGCACACCACACCCCCTTCTCGTGCCGGAGACTCCGATCCACGGATTCTCGAAATACTGGCCTCGAGCCCTTCGTATCCAGAGAGACCCATGCTTTCCGGCATCCTCTCCCTCATGAGCCCCAGCGCCGCCCCCACCGTGGAGGTCGCCGACGCCGATCTCGCGCGCGGTGCCCGCGGCGGCGATCGAGACGCACTGGCCCAACTGCTGACGCGCCACGCGGCCGACATCCACCGGCTCTGTTTCCACGTCGCGGGCAAGAACGACGGACCGGACGCCGCCCAGCTCGCGCTCGAGAAGATCGTGACCCGGATCGACCAGTTCGATCCTGCGAAGGGGAGCTTCCGGAGTTGGGCCCTCACCGTCGCCCGGAACGTCTGCCGCGATCGACTTCGTCGCCGCGGTCTCGAGCGCAACACGTTTGCCTCCGATGGAGACGAACGCACCGCCGCAGCCTCCGGCCCGGCGCCTTCGCCCGAGCGGCTCGCGCTCGCGCGCATCGGCGTCGAAGACCTCGCCACCGCCATGGAGTCCTTGCCCGAACAGATGCGCTCGGCGATCGTGCTCTTTCACGTGCACGGCGAAACGTACGAAGACATCGCGAAGACGCTCGACGTGCCGATCGGCACCGTCATGACGTGGCTGCACCGCGGCCGGAAGAAGCTGCGCGCGGCGCTGGAATCCCTCGAGCGCGGGTCGGCGGCATGACCACCGACGATCGCGACGAGCGCTCTGCGGAGCAACTGCTCGAGGCGCTGGCGCATGGCCGCGAGGAGCTGGTCCCGGAGGCGGTGCTCGAGGCTCTGGATGCCGAGGATCCCGCCTGGCGAGAGGACCCGGCCCACAAACAAGACGTCGCCGTCGCGCGTGCGCTCTCCATCGACATCGGTCTCGCGTTCGACGCCGCCCCTCCACCGATCCCCGATGTGAGCGCGATGGTCTCCGCTGCGCTCGCGGCCGTTCCGCCCGCGCCTTCGCGCCGCAGCCTGGCGTTGTCCGGCATGTTGGCTGCGGTCGGTGCGGCGGTGCTCGGTGCCATCTCCTTCGGCATGCCCACCCGCGCCGAACTGCTCGACGCGGGACGCGGAATGCTGGGGCTCGTCGGCGGCCTCGATCGTCTCGTGGCGCTTCTTCCGGGCGGCTGGACCGGGCTCGCGTTCTTGCTCGGCATCGGCGTGTTGCTGCTGGCGTTGCCGGCCCGGGCCATCGCGCGCCGCAGCAGCGTGGCGGTCGCGTTGTTCGCGATGGGGATCGGACTCAGCGCCGGCTCGGTCCACGCCCAGGAACTGCGCGGGGTGTGGCCAGCGCAGGAGTCGAGCGTGACGGTACACGTGGACCAAGCGCGCGCGGCCACCGTGCTGCGGGCCGCGACGACTTCGGTGGGCCTCGGGCTCGTCGGCCAGCTGGAAGGCGACGAGCGCGTCGGCGTGCACCTGGACAATGCGTCCCTCGCAGACGTCGTTCGCGCGGTGCTCCCCGACGGCTACATCGTCGAGCGCACCGCGGAACTCTTGATCGTGCAGCGCGCACCCACCACTGCCGTGCCCACGCCGGCTGCTCCAGTCCCCGCCGTTCCCAGTGCCCCGGCGGCGGTCCCGGCGGTCCCCGATGTCCCGGTGACTGCCGCAGTCCCTGCCGTTCCGGCCGTTCCCGCGACTCCGACCACGTCCACCGTGGGCGCGATCGTGGGTGAGCGCACCTCGTGGGGCGAGGACATCGTCGTCGGTCTGACCGAGCGCGTGCGCGCCGTGACCACCGCCGGCGGCGACGCGACGATCCTCGGCGAAGTCCTCGCGAACGTCGTCACGATGGGCGGCGATGTGCACGTCGGACCGAGCGCCACGGTCCGAGGCGATGTGGTGACCATGGGCGGCGATGTGGAGATCGCGCCGGGCGGCACCGTGGACGGCCGACTGGTCACGATGGGCGGCGAAGTGAAGCGGGAGGGCGCGGCCTCGGAGCCCGCCGAGTCCACCGAAGCTCCGTCGCGGTTCGGCGAGCGCGTCGCCGGTGTCGGCGCGAAGTACGCACTGCTCTTCTTGCTGGGCCTCGTCCTGCTCGGCGGCATGCGGGAGCGCCATGCCGCGCTCGCGGCCGCGGTCGTGAAACAGCCGGTCCGGGCTGGCTTCTTCGGCGCCCTCGGGCTCACGACCGCGCTCCTACTCATCGTGGTGTTGGCCATCACGATCATCGGGCTGCCGGCCGCGCTCATGGTCGGACTCGCGGCGGTGCTCGGCATCTACGTCGGCGCTGCGGTCGTCGCTTCCGTGCTCGGGGCGGTGCTGCCGCTCGAAGTGCTCGCCAACCGCCCGGTCGCCCAGTTGACCGCGGGCACCTTGGTGCTGTTCGCCGTCTCGCTCTTGCCGGGCTTCGTCAGCATGATGATCCTGCTCGTCGTGGCATGCGTCGGCTTCGGCGCGGTGGTGCTCACCCGCTTTGGCGGCCGGCGCCTCGAAGACACCTGAGCCGGTGGTGCCACGAACCGACGCGGTCCCGCTTCAGTTCCGGAAGCGCGGCCGGCCGTGCAGGGAGCGCACGTGCGCTTCACAAGAACTCGGCCCCGGCAGGTCGTCCCACTCGTGCAAAGGGAGAGTGACGTCGCACGACAGGTCGGGCAGCCGCACCCGCAGTGTCGCACTCTCGGTCGCGTCCTCGCTGTTGGAGGTCAGCGCGCAGCACCCGCCCTGCCGAAGCATGTCGCGGACCCGCTCGAGGTCCTTCGGGGCCGGTTCGAGCCGGATGTGGATCTCGTGGCGGTCCGAGATGCGCGCCAGGTAGTCGAGCGACCGCGACGCATCCACTGCGAGCCGCTCGGCCACGTGGGCTGAGTCCACCTCGAAGAGGAGCACCAGGCCGTCTTCGGTCGGCTCGGGCCAGGTCGCCGCCTGCCACTCGGCGCTGCCTTCCGGAGCGTCGGGGTCCTCTTTGCACCCGCCGATCGCGAGCAGCGCGCACAGGGCCACTGTCACCAAGGACCCGGGCGAAGCGGTGCGGCCGACCATGCGCGCATCATACCGAAGCCTGCCCTCGGCCCAACTGCGCAGGTTCAGTACGGGGCGTTTGCGGCTTTTTGGGTGGAACCGACCGATGGCGGCACCCTGCCTTCATGGCCGGAACTCAACCCTTCGCCGACACCCAAGCGCGCACGCCCGACACGCCCCCGCCGCGCGAGACCGAGCCATCGGCATCGCGGTCGCAAAGCGCGTCCGATCTGCAGGGCGACACGTCGGTCGTGGCCCGCGGCGTTCCGGTGTCCCAGTCGTCCAGCACCCGCGGGTCCGCCGCTCAGTCACCGGGAGCACCCGCACACCAGCCGCGCCCCGTCGCGCTCCCGCTCCTCGACGTCGACGCTTCCGACCAGCCTCTCGGCACCATCGCGGCCGCGCCCCTACGCGCCGCGTCTTCGGTCGTCGCGCGTTCGCACACCGTGGTCGACGTGCTGCACGCACGCGCCCTCAAACCGTATGTGCAGGGACTGCGCGCGTACCTCACGATCCGCCTCGCCGACGCCGACGAAGGCGACCGCGCTCTGCGTCGCGTCCGTGCGGTCATCGCCGCCATCCGAAGCGAAGACCTCGTCCAAGCCCCCGGCATTCGCGCGCGTCTCTACCGCATCGCCCGCGAGGTCGCGGAGCTCGCGCTCGACGAACGCGACGGGCCGATCGGCTCCCCGCCGTGGGCGCCGGGCGAAGCCGGCAAGACGCGCATCACCGCGCGCGTCGAAGCATTGCGCGATGGTCTCGAACCACGCGACGCCGAGCTGTTGGAACTCCGCCACACCCGCGAGCTCACGCCGGAAGATCTCGCCTACGTGCTCGAGCTGGACGTGCAAGACGTGCTCGAGGATCTTCACTTCGCGACCTGCCGGGCCGCGGAGATCGTGCACCTCGTGCCCGGGGAGAAGCTGCGCAACCTCTTGGTGCAGGCGTTCACCGTGGTCACCACCGTGCCCACCACGCGCGAAGAGGAGCCGCGCCTCGGACCGAGCCCGCTCGGTGTCGGTTCGCTCGTCGCGGACCGCTACCGGATCCAGCTGCAGGTCGGCACGGGCGCCTTCGGCGACGTCTACCGAGCCGAGGACGTCGAGGTCCCCGGCCACGTCGTCGCGCTGAAAATCCTCCATCAGCCGGCCTACGGGGAAGAAGAGCGGCAGTCCGCCCTGCGCGAACTCCGCCACCTCGCGAGCGTCTTTCATCCGAGCGTCGTGCACCTCAAGGACCACGGCTGGTTCGAGAGCCGCCTGTGGTTCGTGATGCCCTGGTACGACGGCGAGACCCTCGAGTCCCGCATCCGCCGCGGTCCGCTCACGCGCGCGGAAGCCCGCACCATCTTCGAGCCGCTCGCGCGCGCCCTCGCGGCCGTGCACGCCGCGGGGCTGCGACACCAAGACGTCAAACCCGAGAACGTCTTTCTCGCGGAGCTCCCCGCGTGGGGCGACGGCTCGCCCGAAGACGCGATGATGCCCGTGCTCATCGATCTCGGCGTGGCCGCCACGCAAGCCGAGATGCTCGTCGCCGGCACACCCACCTACTTCGCACCCGAGGTCGCGGCGCAGTTCGCGACCGTCGCGCACCGCCCCCGCGTCACCGAGAAGGCCGACGTGTTCAGCCTGGTCTTGGCGATGCGCAACGCGCTCGAACCCGACACCCAAGAAGATGTCGGTCCCGGCCAGGTGGATGCGTTCATCGAGACGCGCGCCCGCGACATGCCGCTCTTGCCGCGAGACCGGGACCTCAAGTTTCTCAAGCCGCACCTGCAGCGCTGGATGAGCCTGGATCCCGACGAGCGCCCGACCGCGCTCGAACTCGCCGACCAGCTCTCGGTGCTCACGGCCCCCGAAGACAAACGCCGCCGTCGCCGCCGCGCACGCCGCCGGGCCTTCCCGATCCTCATGATGCTCGCCGGTCTCGGTGTGGCGGCGGTCGAGGTCGTCCAGGCCCGCGACGCGCAGCACCGGGATCAAGTGGCGCTCGCGGTACAAGAGGCCGAAGCGGTGCGCGAAGACCTCGCCGCCACGGACGCCGAACGCCGCCGCATCGCGCAAGATGCCGAGGCCATCCGGGGACGGCTCGCGAGCGAACGGCTCGGCCGCACCCAGCTCGAGAGCCGGCTCGCAGGCGCGGAAGCGACCCTCTCGTCACTGCGCGGGGATCTCACGACGGTGCGGGGGGAGCTGACCTCGGAGCGGCAAGCCCACGAGGCCGATGTGGACGCCCGCCAGCAGATCATCGCGCGCCTCGAAGCGGAGACCACCGAGCTCCAAGAACGCCGCAACGACCTCACGCAACAACTGCGCACCGGCGAAGAGGCCCAGGCCGAACTTCAGCGTGCCCTCAACCGGGAACGGGAAGGGCGGGCCGGCCTCGAGGCGCAGGTCCGCAGCCTCACCGATCGGGTGGCCGCCGCCGAAGCGGGCCGGGCCGGGGAACGGGCGCGCCGCGCGGCCGCAGACGCGCGCGCCGACTCCCTCGAGGAGGAACTCACCCGCGTGCTTCGGACCCGAGAGCGTTCCGCCAGCGCGACGCCGGCTCAGGCGGCCGCGGCGCCGGTGAACGCGCCGATGGATCCGCCTCCGTTCGAGTAACTCGGCGCCCGGCGCGACTCGTCTCCAGGGCTCGTCGGGCTACTCGTCCTCGTCCTCGTCCTCGTCCTCGTAGACGAAACGCTCCGCGATGGCTTCGGCGAGCGCGTCGACGTGGCGTGGGCTGAAGCTGCGCTCGAGCGCGCGTTCGGTGCCCCGCACCACGTCGCCCACCACCGCGCGCGAGACAGCGTCCACGAGACGCCGCTCATCGAACTGTTGCTGCAGGAGTCGGCCGACGTGTTCGGTCGTGAGCCCGACGATCAGATCGACCACCCGCTTCTCCTCGAAGCCATGGTCTGGATGTTCGAGCGCGTGCCGGAGCTTCGCGACCCGCTTCTCCAGTTTGGCGATCCGTTTCTTCGCGCGCTTCAGCTTCTTCTTCTGCTTGCCCATGGCTCCAGGGTACCTCGACTGGGGCCCACCGGACGCCCGCACCCGATCGAGTCGGTTGCGCACGTACACAGGGTGAGGTCCGAGGCCGCCGGTGCTGGTTCGATCCTGGCCAGGCGCAGTGCCTTGGGGAACCGCAGTGCCGGCTTGAACCGCAGTGCCGACTTGAACCGCAGTGCTGGCAGTGCTGGCTTGAACCGCAGTGCTGGCCGGAGCGCTGCCATCGCCGGGAAGCGCAGCGCCGGGAACCGCGGCGCCCGCGGCAGTTTCAGCGTGGCCGATGGGGTGGCCGGGTCTTCGAGTTCTCTCGGCTGTCGGTTCCCCAGCGTCAGCAGCAACACGGCGCCCACGATGAGTCCGCCCGCGAGCAGGCTCGAAGCGCCCACCGGTTCGCTCAGCAGCCACGCGCCGAGCAACACTGCGACGAGCGGGTTGATGAACGCATGCGTCGACACGAGCGACGCCGGCACCCGCGCGAGGAGCCAGGCGAACGCGCAGTAGGCCAGCGCCGACCCGACGAACACCAAGTACACGAGCGCGAGCGCGCCGTCGGTCGTCCACGTCGCTTGGCGCGTCTCGAAGAGCGCGGATCCGACGAGCCCGAGCGAGCCGCCCACCACCATCTGTCGACCCACCGCGGCCAGGCCGCCCTCGGGGCTGCGCGCCAGCCACAACATCGCGAACGCCGTCGTCCCCGCCCCGAGCAAGAGGGCGACCGACTGCAACGCGGGCGCCGTGCCGCTGCCCACCAGCACCGCTACGCCCGCGAGCCCGAGGCCGAGTCCGGCGAGCACGAAGGGGCCGGGCGCCTTGCGGGTGCGCACCCACTCGAAGAGCACCACGAAGAACGGAGACGCACAGCCGAGCAGCGCTGCGGTCGACGAAGGCAGGCTCTGCTCCGACCAGGCGAGCAACGTGCCCGACAGAAAGAAGAGCGCCACACCGACCGGCACCGCTTGGAGCCAGAGTGCCCCCAGCGACTGCGATGGTGCGGTGCCGTCGGCTCGGCGTTTGAGCCGAGAGACGGTGAGCAGGAGCAGGCCGGCCAGCGCAAAACGCAGACCCACCAGCAGGACCGGCGGCACACTCTCGAGCGCGACGTGGATCGCACCGAAGGTCGATCCCCAGACCAGGTAGATGATGAGAAACGCCACCACGTGGCGTGCCCCGAACCGTTCGTTGCCCTTGGACATGGCCTGAGTGTGTCGCGGTTCTGCGTACATGACAGATGCACGTTGCTTGTATGCAGAGGAGCACAGATAAGTCTGGTCCGCTGTGCTCCCGTCGGGCTCTCTCAAGTGTGTTGGTCGGACGACGCACCCGGTTTCGGCTATGTTTCAACCATGCAACGGGAGTATTGCAGAATCGAACCCCGTCCGTTTTCCACGCCCCCTGTGCTCGCTTTGGTTGGGGGTACAGATTGCGTATCTGCATCTGTATCGGTTACAACAGGGTGCATCTGTACCTGGCGAGGAACGGCAGAGATGGCATCCAAGGGCATGCAGACCACGGCGACCGAATACGAAACGCTCTACGAGGAGGTGGCCGCGCGCGTCGTCGCGCTCATCGAACAGGGCACCCTCAAGCCGGGCGACAAGATCCCTTCGGTGCGGCGGCTGCATCGAGAGTGGTCGGTCAGTGTCTCGACGGTGCTCGAGGCGTACCGGTGGCTCGAGGACCGCGGCTTCGTCGAAGCGCGACCGAAGTCCGGGTACTACGTGAAGCTCCGGCTCCTACCCGACGAGCCCCGTCTCGCGAGCCCGGCGTCGCGCCCGCGGGAGGTACGCGGCTCGATGGCCTACCGGCTCATGGCCGAGGTGAACGATCCGGATCTCATCAAACTCGGCGCCGCGGTGCCGCACCCGGATCTCTTGCCGACGCGTCAGATCACCCGACTGCTCAGCGAGGAGATGCGGCGCCGTCCGTCGATCAGCCACGGCTACATCATGGCCTCGGGCCACGAACCGCTGCGCAAGGAGATCGCGCGGCGCATGGTGGGCGCGGGCTGCACGCTCGGTCCGCGCGACATCATCGTCACGAGCGGCGCGCAAGAAGCCGTCTACCTCACGCTGCGCGCACTGACGCACGGCAAAGCAGGCGAAGCCGCCACTGTGATCGTCGAGTCGCCCGCCTACTACGGCCACCTCGAGACGCTCGAGGTCCTCGGCTTCCGGGCGCTCCCCGTCGCGACCGATCCGCGCGAAGGCATCGAACTCGACGCCCTCGCCGAAGCGCTCGAAGCCCACGACGTCTGCGCGATGTTGCTCGTCCCGAACTTCAGCAACCCGCTCGGTGCGTCGCTCGGCGACGAGAAGAAGCGCGCGCTCTTGGCGTTGGCGTCGAAGCACAACGTGCCGATCATCGAAGACGACGTGTACGGCGAGTTGGCCCACGACCACGTGCGTCCCACCGCGCTCAAAGCGCTCGACGAGGAGGGCCTCGTCTACCATTGCAGCTCGTTCAGCAAGACCATCTCGGCGGGTCTCCGCATCGGCTGGGTCGCGCCCGGCGAACAGCTCGACCGCATCGCGCACCTCAAGCTCGTCACCAGCGTCTCGTCTCCCGGCGCCGCGCAGCTGGCCGTCACCCGCTTCCTCCGAGACGGCGGCTACGACCGGCACCTCCGCCGACTCCGCCGCACCTACCAAGAGAACATCGCGCGGATGACCGCAACGATCGCCTCGCGCTTTCCCTCCGGAACGCGGGTGTCGCGCCCCGCCGGTGGCAGCCTGCTCTGGGTGGAGATGCCGCGTGGCGTCGACAGCATGGCGCTGCACGACGAAGCGCTCGCCGAGAAGATCAGCATCGCGCCGGGACCGATGTTCGCCGTGGGCCAGCGCTACCGCCGGTGCATGCGGCTCAACGCAGGCCTCGCCTGGACCGACGAAGTCGAACAGTCCCTCGGCACCCTCGGCCGCCTCGTCCGCCGCCAACTGAACTGACCCCCACGCGGTTGGCGGTGCGCCGGCCCCACGGACCAGTCACCATCGCCCCCGTGCGGCACCGACCCGAGTCCGGAAGACACGCGTTCGGTTTCCTCGCGTGCGTCGCGTTCCTGTGCGCGGCCACCGCCCCCGCCTCAGCATCGCCTCCGGCATCGGCATCGGGATCGGCCGCGTCCACCCCGAACGTCTTCACCCTCCGCTTCGACAACGACACCTTCGCCGGCCTCGACCGCTGGTACTCGAGCCACCTCGCCGCGCACCTCACCCTGCAGACGCGTGTCCCGGAGCTGCAACTGCGCTTCGGCCTCGGCCAGGTGCTCTACACCCCGCGCAACATCCAGTTCGTCGACGCGCCGACCCGCGACCACGCGTTCGGCGCCTGGCTCTTCGCCGACCTCGAAGCGCTCTGGCGGACGGGGGTGCACCACGTCTCGCTCGGCCTGCGCGCCGGCGTGGTCGGCCCCGCGGCCGGTGGCGAACCGGTGCAAGACGCGATGCACCGCGTGCTCGGTGTGCGCAGGCCGCAGGGCTGGGCGAACCAGCTGCCGAACCAGGCAGCGTTTGTCGTCGCCCCTGCCTGGGCCGCCGCACCCACGCGCACCATTGGCGGGCTCGATCTCTTCTTCGTCGGTGCGGCCCGTGCCGACCTCGGCAACGCGTTCGGACGCGTGCGTGCGGGCGCAGGCGTCGGCCTCTCGTTCGGCGTGAATGCGGGCGCGCGCATCGCGCTACTCGAAGCCCGCTTCGTCGCCGGCCACCGTTGCCCAAGACTGTGCGGCGCGGTCTTCGTCGGCGGGTCGATCGACGGAGTGTGGCGCGACCTGTTCGTCGAAGCCGACGGTGCCGAAGTCGTCCCGAACCTCGAACGGCGCGCCTGGGTCGCCGCGTTCCGCTTCGGGTTCGTGCTCCACCGCCGACGTGCGTGGGTCCGCTACAGCCACGTCCGCCAGACCCGCACGTTCGACGCGCCCGACGCGCCGTTTCATCCGCGCAGCCACCACTGGGGGTCGCTCACCGTGGGCGTGCCCTGGTAGCGGACTGCGACGAAGCCGAAGCCGAAGCCGACCCCGAAGCCGATGCCGAATCCAAAGCCGACCCCGAATCCGATGCCGATGCCGAAGCCGATGCCGAAGCCGATGCCGACCCCGAAGCCGAATCCGAATCCGAATCTGATGTCGATGCCGAAGCCGATGCCGAATCCGAAGCCGATGCCGAGGTCGATGCCGATGCCGAATCCGAAGCCGAATCCGAAGCCGACGCCGATGCCGATGCCGACCCCGAATCGGACGCCATTTCAGCGTCCGTTGCGGGAGACCGAACCGCCCCACATCGGGTAGCGCTCCGAGGGGTCGAGCAGGTCGCGCATTGCGCGCGCCACCAGCAAGCCGTCCCGGGTGGTCGCGTAGACCCAGCCCTTGTCGATCACCGGCTGCGACCCGATCGCGTGTCCCACCCGAACCCGGCGCACCTCTCTCCCGGAGCCGCGCTCCCGCACCACGAGCTCGCCGCCTCCCGTCCCGAACACCACGTGCTCGCCGGTCAGCGCCGGCAACGACGCGCCACCGCGTTCTCGGTGTGCCCACCGGACCCGATCGGCGCCCAGCACCGAGACGTCCTCCCGCACACGGAGCGTGTCGCCGAGCAGTTCGAACTGCGCGGCGCCATCGCGCACCACCCGCGGCCCCTCGTAGTGCCAGAACCAGTTGCCTCCGCTCCGCGCCGCGATCGTCGGCACGGTGCCGAGCGCCAGCGCGCCGAGCGAACCACGCATCGCGCCGGTCGCCCGGTCGAGTCGCACCACCTCCTGGTGCCCGCGACTGAGGTCCACCTGGAACATCGCGTGCGCGCCGATGGGGTCGATCTTCGCTGCCGAGAACACCGGCGCCAGACAGGCGCGCACCGCATCGTTCAAATGTTCGAGGTCCGCGTGCAGCGTGCCATCCGGATCGACGCGCACTTCGGTCCGCACCGGTTCGTTCCAGCCACACCCCGTCAGCTCGGCCAACCGCGCGCTCAGTGCCTCGAAAAGCACCCGGCGTCCCAACTCCTGACCGAACACCTGCACCTCGCGGCTGTAGAAGACGCCGCCCTCGCGTTTCCACCGCACCACCCGCACCTCGTTGTCGCCGATCGACGGCGCCCCGATCGCGTCGGCCGCCGCCCGCCACCGCACCCGGCCCGTGCGCGCGTCGAGCGCCACCACATCGCCCTGCGTCAGCGTCAGGTAGACCACGCCGCCCTTCACGACCGGTGCGTCGATCGCGTTGTGCCCGATCGTCGTCGACCAGAGCGGCGTGCCGTCGTCGAGCGCCAGCGCCGCCACCGCCCAGCCTCGCGGGCCGGGATAGACCTCGAAGATGCGTCCGTCCGCGATCGCCGGCGCAGCGGTGATCGGATCCCCGAGCACCCGCTCCCACAGCACCTCTCCCGTCTCCGCGTCGAGCACATGCACGTGGCAACTCTCCGAGCCGAACACCACGCGCCCGCCGTGGACCAGCGCCGCCGTTGGGCCCACGTCGCTGACGGTCGCCTCCCACAGCCGTGCGCCCGTGCGCGCATCGAATGCAAAGAACGACCGGCTCCCGATCCCGCCGCCTACGAAGACTCGTCCGTCCGCCACAGCCGGTGTCCGCAACCACCCTCGGGCAAGCCGAACGTGCCACCCCACCACGCCCGCCGAGTCGACTGCCGGCTGCGCCGAACCGGTTCGTCCCGCCGGCGCCACGAAGAGCCCGAACGCAAGCAGACCGAGCAGCGCGCACCCCGTGCCGAGCGCTCCGACGAAGCTGCGCTGCGGGTGGGCGGCGCCTCCCCTCTTGTCTCGCTTCTTGGCGTCGCGCCGTCCGTCGAGACACGCCTCGCACGAAGGCGCCACGCCTGGTCGCCCCGTCCCACCCGCCCCAACCACCCGCTGTCTCGACGCCATGACGGACTGAAACCCCGCCCCGTCTGCAATTGGGTTCGGAGCGTCCGCCGCGCCTCTTGACGCCCAGCCCAAAGCCACCTACATCGACCGTCTCTTCGGAGGTTGCGGGTGTAGCTCAGTTGGTAGAGCGTCAGCTTCCCAAGCTGAATGTCGCCGGTTCGAATCCGGTCACCCGCTCCGCAGAAACGAAAGCGATCACGCCCGGTTCGAGCCCCCGCTCAGCCGGGCGTCGCTGCGTCTGGGGAACGACGGTGGTCGAGACGTTGGACTCGTGTCGCCGGGACAACTGCCACGGACCGCAACGAGCAGAAGAGCGCCACCAAGCGACCGAGGATCCAACCTCCGCGCCGAGACCTCCTCAGACCAGGCGGAACTCCTCGAGCCGACGAAGACCCCGACTGAACCACCTCAGCGGGCTTCAAGAGCCAAAGCGCGGCCCGGCAACAGCCCGAGCCGCGCACACCTGCGTCCGAAGGAAGACGCAAGAACGCAGAACCAGCGAAACAGAGGTTCGGGAGTCGATTCCCGGGCCCGAGCGGACTGAGCGACGAGCCGAGCAAGGGCGCGCGCCAGCCAACGACACCCGTCAGGTCACGTTCAATAGCGTGCCAGGAGCGAGTCCCCCGGACCGAGCGCGCGAAGCGCTCCGGTTGGAGCCCGTCCATGGGGTCCGTCGAGTCCGCCAATGGCAACCGCCGGTGGGCAGTGCCGATGAGGGTGTTCGTGAGGCCGCGGGCGAGGGTGCATGGGGAGACGCTGGCGATGACGCGGCGGACGAACTTGCGGAAGTTCGCGCTCGGCAACTGGGACCCTCAGGTTTCGCAGATCTATCTGTACGCGCTTGGGGTGGCGGCGCTCGGTGCGGACGATGGCATGGGAGACCGGGATTCAGAGGCGGTGTTCCATCAGATCTGTTTGATGGGCACGCATCCGCATGTGTTCTTCACCGATGTGAGAGGGAGGGCGCCGAGGATCTTCTGCAGGGCGCATTCGTGGACCGCAAAGGCGATCAACGTGCTGCTGGCCAAGCGTGGCTATCAGCGGCTTGGTCAGGTCTTCGACGGTCGGCAGATCTCGTTCATGCGGACGATGGATTGGTCGGCGGAGTTGAAGCAGGTGCTCTACCAGTACTTGAACCCCGTCGCGGCTGGGCTGTGTGAGAAGGCGGCGGACTACGACGGGGTGTGTACGCCGCTCGAGTGGATCGGTGGGTACCGGTTGCGGGTGAAGCGGCCGGACGTGTTCTTCGACCCGTCGTTTCCGGCGGAGGTCATTCTCGTGTTCGGGCCGACGCCGGCGGCGTACATCGCGTACGGCGGCGACACGAAACGCATGGTCGCGGACCTGCGGAGCGATGCGCGCACACAGGAGCGTGCGCTGGCTGCGATGCGACCGTTTCCGGTGCTGGGCGATCAGAAGATGCATCCGTGGGACGAGCCGAACACGCTCGTGGAGCGGTGGAGTCCGAACAAGCCGCTCGTCATGATTGGCGCGGGTGACGTCGGGGAGCGCAAGCGGCTGCGGGAGCTCGTGACGGCCGAGGTCGACCAGTTCTGCGCAGTGCACGAAAAGGTGCGGCTGGAAGAGAACGCGCAGATCGCGCGGCGGCGAGTGAAGCAGGCACGGAAGCGGAGACTCGCCAAGGCGCGGGAACGAGAGCTCGCCGAAGCGCGGGAACCGGACTGCGGCGCTCAGGAGCAAGAGCCGGCACCGGACACCACTGCTCGCGCAGTAGAACGGCCGCCGGACGACTCTCAAGGTGACGAACCCGACGCCGAGTCACCGAGGGAGCAGCCCGACATCGTCTATCCGTACGGCACGTACAAGGCGGTGCGCGAGCGGCGCAACGAAGCGGAGCCGCCGGGTGGGGAGGCGTACTTCCTGGCGCCGGGTGTCTTCGATGCAGGCTGGGCCGCTCGGTTCGTGGAGTGCGAGGTGCCGAAGCAAGTGGTCGTCGTGGCTGGGTGCGCCGTCGGTGATGATGAACGACTCGCCGAACGAGAAGAGTCGGCGGACGACATGTCCGACTTCTACGGCACCATGTACGAGAAGCTTCGCGAACGAAGCGCGAAGGAGTCGAGCTCACGACCCCTTGGCGACGAACCACCCACGGCCACCACGGACCGGAACGAGCAGAAGAGCGCCACCAAGCGACCGAGCATCCAACCTCCGATGGCGCCCCACCCCGTCCGCGACCGCTACGGAAGCCGTCCCGGCCTGAGCGACACCGACCGAGTCACCGTCCGCCGAGACCTCCTCAGACCAGGCGGAACTCCTCGAGCCGACAAAGACCCCGACTGAACTACCTCAGCGGGCTTCAAGAGCCAAAGCGCGGCCCGGCAACAGCCCGAGCCGCGCACACCTGCGTCCGAAGCAAGACGCAAGAACGCAGAACCAGCGAAACAGAGGTTCGGGACCCGCTTCGCTGGCCCGAGCGGACTGAGCGACGAGCCGAGCAAGGACGCGAGCGACCCAACGACACCCTCAGACCACGTTCAAAAGCGTGCCAGGAGCGAGTCCCCCGGACGGAGCGCACGGCCACTTCGCGTGGTAGGGCCTCGAAACCCGCGTGCAGCTCATCCACCCGCATCAGCAGGGCGTCGACGTCCCTTCGGGTCTGCTCCAGATTCTGTGCTGCGAGCTCCGCGAACTCAGGCAAGACCCAGAGGTGATCGCAGATGTCGGCCTTCAACGAATCGAGGTGCTGCAGGAGCCCTTCGAGGTACCCGCCGACCTCTTCCTTCAGCTTCCCGAGTTCGCCGCGGACTCCTTCGACGTAGAACCCGCTGAATCGGGTCGGCTCCAAGACCGGCGCGAACGCGACGTCCTCCATGAGCCAGTTGTTCGGGTCGGCCAAGTACGCGTCCCTGCCCGACCATCTGCCGAAGCGTTGCCGATCATAGTGACTCCCACCGACCTGAATGTTGTTCAGCTCGTCCCGCGTGTAGCCCGCGCCGCCGTTCGTCCGGTCATGAAGTCTATCGCAGCCGAGCAGGCCGTTGGCCGGCGCGAGAAACAAGACATCCTCTCCGCGCCGCTTCTGTGCCGGGCCCGTCACTTCGAAAGTGCGTTTACCGTGCGCATCCTTGAACACGAGCCGTCCCTGGTCGTCACGGGTCTGCGACCGACTCTCACGGTTCGCCTTCAGCCGGGCCTCAAACGAGACCACGATTCTCGTGAGACGTTCAGGGTTCATGACCGCCGACGCTCCCACGCGCGCGGCATACCACTCAAAGACCTTCTCCCGTGCCTCCGGCGTGTTCCAAACACAGTGCTGGAGCAGCCAACAGTCCCAGATGGAGACCTGAGTACGTCCATGCGTCGCAGCCGAGACCTGGAGCAACTTGACGACCTTGCGCCACCGGCGGTCCGAGACCTGAACGTCCTCGGCCGTGCACCAATCTCGTAGGTCGCACAGCAGCGCAGTGACATCCGGGGGGACCTCTACCGCGGCCGCCGCGTTCTGCACCGCCAGCAGTTCCTGGGCATCGAGCTTCAGCTCGTGCGCGACCTCGGGCACAGCCCGATCGCGGAGAGCCAGAAGTGTCGGGAAAGCGTCCTTGGTCACAGGACCTACATGGAGCCGCAGCAAGAACCGATCGAAGAGCGCGTCGAGTTCCTCCCCTTCCGGAAGTTCGTTGCTCGCACCGATGACAGCGACGAGTGGTGTCTCGTCGCGCGAGACGCCGTTGTCGAACTCCCGTTCGTTGAGGAGGGTCAGCAGGGAGTTGAGGATGGCGCTGTTCGCCTTGAATATCTCATCGAGAAAGGCGATCGAGGCCTTGGGCAGGTAAGCGTCGGTCAGTCGTTCATAGCGGTCCTCTTCGAGGCCCTTGATCGACAGCGGCCCGAAGAGTTCCTCAGGAACCGTGAACCGGGTCAGCAGTCTCTCGAAGTACGTGGACTCGCTGAAGGCGAGATGAAGGCGACGGGCGATCAGACTCTTGGCCGTTCCCGGCGGACCGAGCATCAACAAGTGCTCACCGGCCAGCGCAGCGAGAAGACTCAGCCGCACCGCCACCTCGCGTTCCACCAGGCCTTCCGTGAGGGTGTCGCGAATCGCGCGCAGCTTCTGCACAAAGCTCGCGTCGCAAACGGGACGGAGGTCGGCGAGGGAGGAACTCTCTCCGGCCCGCGCACCCGCTTGTTCGTGGCTCGTTGTCATATTCCCAAGACGACCAAGCCTGGCGGATCTGACAACGACTCTGGCGGTGTGGCCGAACGTCGACCAACGTCAAAAACGTCAACCACCTGTCTGGGTTGAGAACTTCGATGTCCCTGATCCTCCGCGGGTCTTTCGGTTTCGGCTCGAGGTCAGCCGAAGGCGAAGCCGTTGGCTGTGCGGGTGTAGGTGTGGACTGCGATGTCGAGGGTGGCGAGCTTCGCTCGGCGGGGTTCGCCTCCGGATGGTGGGGCTGGCCAGACGATGTGTTTCTCGACGCCCCCTTCGAAGCGGACTGCGGTTCGATCAGACAGCACCGGTTTGCCGAGCAGGGCGCCGTAGAGGTCTTCGAAGAGCTTGGGGTGTGCGTCAATGATGGCGGCGTAGGAGGTGACTTGTTCGACGAGACGTTTCATGGCGCGCTCGCTCTTGAGCTCGATCAACACGGGTCGAATGCGACCTGGTCCGATGATCCTTGCGGCGAGCAAGTCGCACACGATGCGGCCGCTGTCGTGGGGGACCGGGATCTCGTCGGTGACGAAGACGACTTCGCCATTCGGGAAGAGTGGCGTGAGCGCTCCGTCGTGCGTCTGGGCGTGGGCGACGAGCCAACTTTGGAGTTCCTTCTCTTCCGTGGGTCGGCCTTGGTCGATGTCCACGCAGTGCTTCCGAAACTCGGCGTCGAAGTCAGACGCCAGCTTCGCGAGATCGCGGTAGCCACCCTTGCCGCGTTGCGGTCGTTCGGGGTGCAGGCCGACCATCGTGACGCCGGACGACGAGGGTCGAAAATGCACCTGGCCACCCCGCACCTTCAGGACCCCGGCGAGTTCCCGTCGAATCGCACCTGCCCATTCCTGACCACCGCGAGATGCGCTTCGATCGTTCCCTTCATCCACCCTCCCTACCATGCGCGTCCTCTCCGAAGTCGCCACAGCGTTCAAGGAAGAGTCCGCGGCTGTCGTGCGAGCCGAAGCGCTCGAGTTCGTGTCGGAGCCCCAGCGCGTACCCGCCGAGTTGCTTTGAGACAAGCGACCGACCCGAGCCGCTTGTCCAACATCGCTTCGACAGCCACAGCCCTCGACCACGCGGGCGACCGACCAGGCCGCCTCCCGATCCACCACGGTCTACATCGCAGACGTGAGGAGCCGACAGCGCTGGGGGCGGGATCCGTCCAAGCGTCGATCCAATCTTGCAAACTCAGATTCGGGGACCCCTTCTAAGTAGTCGGGAAGAGCCCGAGTGGTTGGTTCTCCCAGGAGGACCACGATGCGAAAGAAGAAGAATGCAGCGCGCGCCGCGCTGCACGAGACCGTAGCGATGGAGCTGGTTCGAGATCTTGAGGAGGGTGGCGTTCCTCCCTGGATTGCCCCCTGGTCAACCGATGGCGGAAGACCCGCCAACCTCACGACGAACCGCGTCTATCGGGGCATCAACATCCTGATCCTCTGGTCCGCAATGCGAAGTCGTGGGTTCCAAGAACGCTGGTGGTGTACCTACCGGCAAGCCATCGCACTTGGCGGCCACGTCCGAAAGGGAGAGCGCGCGACCCGCGTCGTGTTCTGGCGCCCGAGGGACCCAGCGCCGGATGAGGAGCCCGGCGCCCGCCCGCGTTGGGTATCGGGAAGCGCTGCCGTGTTCAACTTGGAGCAGTGCGATGGACTCCCAGATGTTCACAAAGAAGATGCCGATGTCGTCACCGATGAGCGCGTCGACAAGTGGGTGGAAGCGACCGGGATCGACATCCGGCACGGAGGGGACCAAGCGCACTACACCCCCACGGAAGACGCGATCCAGCTGCCAGATCGAACGTCCTTCTCGGACCACGGCAACTACTACGCCACGCTGATGCATGAGCTGGTGCACGCGACCGCGCACCCCAGCCGACTCGACCGGAAGCAGGGACGCTTCGGAGACGATGTGTATGCGCGGGAGGAACTCATCGCCGAGATGGGCGCCGCGTTCCTCTGTGCGGAGTTCGGACTCCCAGGCGAGCTGCAGCATGTGGCCTACCTCGACCACTGGGTTCGAGTCCTTCGCGCCGACCCACGAGTCCTACTCAGGACCGCGTCTGCCGCCCAGAAAGCCGCGGACTGGCTCCACGGCGACGAGGTCGCAACAACCGCTTCCGCGGCTGCCTGAGCTCCCGAGCCCACCCTCGACGAGGTGAAGGCCGAGCTCCGGCTACCCCGTCATCGCCGACGACGAACAAGTCGCGCGCGTGCTCGCCGAAGTCGGCACCGCGTTCAAGGACGAGGCCGCGGCTGTCGTCCGAGGCGAAGCGATGGAGTTCGTATCGGAGCCCCCGCGCGTCCCGGCCGAGTTGCTCGAGACGAGCGACCGACCCGAAGCGCAGGTCGAGCACTCGACAGCGCGCAGCCTCGCGAAGCGAGCCAGCGGTGTCACCGGACGGGGTTTGGGGGCCGTGCCCCCAAGAGGAAGCTTCGACAAGAATCAGCCCAGCGAGGCCCGCCGCGTCGTCGTCATGCGAGACGCCCGCCGCGGTCGACCACGAGCGTCAGGCGACGCGGCCGAACTTGCCGAGCGACCACCTCGGACTTCCGACCCACCCCAGTAGCCACATCCGCGTTTGCGAACACGCTGCGTGAGTCCCGCGCGGCGCATCGTTGCGTCCGCAGTCCCAGATCGAGCGCAGGCCGAGCAGAACTGGGTCTCGTTCACCCAATTTTTGGACCGCCGGTGACCGTGCAGCGCAGCTCGCCCTGCTTCAGAACACCCCCGCCAGCCGAACTGGTCCTTCTGAGACCAACCTGAGTGCGAGCACCTGGGACGGACCTGCTCTGCGCATCGTCGTAGAAGCGCGCCTCGCTACGACGGACCCGGCCCACAAACCACAACCCGGCCGTCCGCCCCAATCCCTACGACGTCAAATCAGCCATCAAATCGGCCGCTAACATCAAGCCCAGCGTCAGTTTGGCGTCGCTTCGGGGGACGGTAACTCGGACACACCCGCACTGTTCAAGGCCACTCGTAGCCACTTGTATTGACCGATCGCCTTCGCTCGAACCCGCTTCATGAGTGCGACGAGAAGCACCAAACAGGCGCAAGCGATGGGCAGCGCGACAACTGTTCCAACCGACGCTTGGTCACCAACAACCTGTAGCGCAATGATGATCGCTATCGCCGGCGGGCTAATTAGCACCGTTCCCACCGTTATCAGGGCACTCAAGTCCCTAAGATCGCGCATCGAGCTGGATTCATCCCAAACGGGACACAGCCGCGCAGTTCCTCCTGACTGCGGACAAACTCTCACTCCGACTGGCCCCTGATGATCGTGTTGATCCGCGGGCACCCGACGCAGGTCAATTGCGGAAGAACCGCGAACGTTCGAAATCTGTACACCTTGACTCAAGAGCTGTTCGCGCAATCCGATCGGCATATTTACAAACACGGATGTCGCGCCGAACACGGCGCGGAACGCGCCGCCATCTGGTTCTGTGAGGAGACGGTATAGGCTATGCAGTCGCATGAATGACCAAACTCAGTCCGGCTAGTTGCCATTGCTACTCGAGCAATGACTCTACCAGTGCTGGCAGAGATAGATAGGCCTCTTGCCCAACCCCGCCGTGGGTTTCAATCGTTACTGGAGCCAGATTGAAGCTCGCATGGTGCGTCTGGCCGATCGTAAGAGAATCCGGTGATTCCATCCCGTCTTCGCTCAGGGCTCCTTGCATGGCGATGTTCCGCTCTCCCCATCCAGAGTTACCAGCCTCCAACGTGTACTCTGCGCCGGACAACGCACCTATGACCGGTTGCAAGGACGCATCTATCTGGGCTCCAAATTCGATCCCTCGGTTGTTTGTCATCGCGACCTGAGCGCCCACATAGGCACCGAAATCGCTTACTTTTGCGGTGCCATCGAACCCAATTTGTAGATAGACTCCGACGTGAACCCGTCGCTCCCGATCTCCAGCGATCATTGCGAAACCCCCGAGGCCAAGTGTCACACCGTACGGAACATCGATAGCGCGAGGTGCCTCGATCGTCACGGACGGATCGCGTTCTTCGACATAACTAACGGGGTCATCGTCGGGGGGAGGGGGAGGAGGGGGGGGGGCTGGGGCGGCGTCAATCAGAGCGAACTCTATTCTGGCGATGGTTTCTGGTGCGCCTTCGGCCCGACGCTCCCATACATATCGAATCGATACCTCCGCGTGATCCCCGCCAGCCTCACGGGCAGCCGACCATGCCTCGTGGAGTGTCGCGCTCCCTTCTACTAGTGCTGCGGCGCGCTCGCGCATGGCTGTCCAGCCAACGTGTTCCCGTGCCTGCCGCTGGAACGCCTCCCACTCACCAACCTGGAACTGTTCGGTCTGCGAGTGCACTCGCTCAGTGTAGTCAGTGGATGCCTCCAGTTGTACACCCGGGTTCTTCTTGACCGGGCCGCTCAGCCCCAACGGGTCCCGCGCCTGCAACAGGTTCCCACTTACATAGTGGTAAGAGTTCCCAAACTCCCCACCACCCCCGGCATGCACCTGCAGCGGATCCGCACTGGCCCACCGCCCAAGATGCGGCATCAAATACCGCTCCCCGAAGTAGACCAACCCAACATCGTCGTCGCCTTCCTTCCCGGTGAACCCGATCGGCTCCAGCTGGAACGTCTGCCCATCCACCGAGCTGTCGCGCGCGACCAACATCTCGCGGTTGCCCGACGGGTAGTACGTACCCACCTCAAGCAGCTCGCCAGACACCAGGTCCATGCTTGCAACGGTCGATTGCAATAGGTCCGCGAGAGGCACGGTGATCCGGACGTCGGTCTCGAAGTTCTCTCCGCCGCCGGCGTCCATCTCTGGAGACTTCTTCCAGACCACGCGGGCCCCAGCGACGAGGTACTGCGTCTCGGTGTTCACGCCCGCGACCGCCCTCCACGCATCGCCGTTCATCGCGTCGATGTCCACCGCGACGCCGCGACGCTCGAAGTCACCAGGCAACACATACAGCGAGGCACGGTCGATGCCGCCTGACGATGTCAGCTTCACGGTACGTACGTTACCAGCGTCGTACCGGTAGCGCTGCCTCGTCTCTAGGGTCCAGACGCCGGTCCCCTCGCGATCGTAGCGGCGGGCCTCTGCCAACCGGTTCAGCTCGTCCCAGCGGTACTGGTAGTGCTGCTCTCGGTCGCAGCGGCAGTGCCGCGCGAGTCGCGCTGATCAGTCCCAGGTGCTCGAAAGTCTGTTGCCTTATCTAGTCGCGCTGATCAGTCCCAGGTGCTCGAAAGTCTGTTGCCTTGGTCGCAGCCGTTCGGGGTGGCGGGCCGCTGGCGGTTGGGTGGCGGGCGCCAGCCGACATTGTTGAAACGTCCGAGAAACGGAGACGGCATGGGGTGTGCTCTGTGCGAAGCATGTCTGATGCACGGCCAGTCGTGCGCGGTGCGAGCTATGCGCTGACGCGTCGTACGAACTTTCGGAAGGCGTTCCTGGCTCCTTGGCATCCGGGCGTGGACCAGGCGTGGCTGTACGCGCTGGGGCATGCGCAACAGCAGACCGGGGTCTCCCTCCACTGCGCGACCAAGGTCATCAACCACCACCACCTCGATCTCACCGACAACGAAGAGAAGCGGCCGGAGTTCCTTCGGCTGTTTCATGGCGAGCTGAGTTGCGCGCTCAATACGCTGCTCGGCCGGGAGCGGTACGACCAGCCGGGTCAGATCTTCGACGACCGCGCGACGCACCACATGCGGCTGCTCGATGCCGAAGCGCAGGCCGCCCACCTCGTCTACGAGTCCGTGCAATGCGTGGCCGCTGGTCTCGTGAGGCGGCCCGAAGACATGCCGGGCTTCGTGTTCGACTTCTCGTTGTGGAAGGGGCTTCCCATCCGCGTGCGGCGTCCAGAGTTCTACTTCGATCCGAGGCTGCGCGACGAGTACGTCAACGTGTGGTTCAATCCGCCCGCCCGGTTGTACCGCAAGTTCAACGGCGATCTCGACCAGCTGATCTACTACATGCGCCGGCTGCAGAGAGAAGCGATCCGAGCTCTGAACGCGGCCCGCAAGTGGCCGGTGATGGGTGTGCAACGCACCAAGCGCATCCACCCGTACAGCGAGCCCCGCACCCGGCGGACGGCCGGCGGCGAAGTCGTGCCGAGCTACAAGCAAGGTGCTTCCGGGATCAACGGACGCCGCGTGCACATTCAAGCCAAGACGGAGGTCACCACGTTTCGGCGCACCCACCGCGCTGGCGTGAAAGCGCTCCGCGCGGGCGATCCGATCCCGTTTCCGTACGGCACGTACAAGATGCGGAAGCTCTTCCCGATCGACGTCGAGCCCGCCGATCCGGCCCTGCTCATCACTGGTCCCGAGCCCACCCTCGACGAGGTGAAGGCCGAACTCCGGCTCAACCCCGTCACAGCCGACGACGAACAAGTCGCCCGCGTACTCGCCGAAGTCGGCACCGCGTTCAGGGACGAGGCCGCGGCTGTCGTGCGAGCCGAAGCGATGGAGTTCGTGTCGGAGCCCCCGCGGGTCCCGGCGGAGCTGCTCGAGACAAGCGACCGACCCGAAGCGGTCGTCCGACATCGCTTCGACAAGAATCAGCCAAGCGAAGCCCGCCGCGTGGTCGTCATGCGAGACGCCCGCCGCGGTCGACCACGCGCGTCAGGCGACGCGACCGAACCTGCCGGCCGACCACCCCGGACTTCCGACCCACCCCAGTAACCACATCCGCGTTTGCGAACACGCTGCGTGAATCCCGCGCGGCGCATCGTTGCGTCCCCAGTCCCAGATCGAGCACGGGCCGAGCAGAACTGGGTCCTCGTTCACGACATTCGGGGCCGCAGGTGACCGGCGCAGAGCAGCTCTCCCTGCTTCGAAACATGCCCACGGGTGAAATGGTCCATAGGAGACCAACCTGAGCGCGAGCACCTGGGACGGATCTGCGTCCGCATGCAGTGCGTCGGGCGATCGTCGAGGAGCTGGCCCGGCTGGTCGTACCGCTCTCGCCCGAGGAGCGTGTTGAGGGCGCAACTCAGGTCGCCGTGAAACAGGCGGAGAAACTCGGGCCGCTTCTCCTCGTTGTCCGTGATGTCGATGTGGTGATGGTTGATGACCTTGGCCGCGCAGTGGAGTGAGACGCCCGTCTGCTGCTGCGCATGCCCGAGCGCGTACAGCCAGGCCTCGTCCACGCCCGGATGCCACGGAGCGAGGAACGCTTTTCGGAAACTGGTCCGGCGGGTCAGCGCATAACACCCACCCCGGACAACTGGTCGTGCCGAGCCGCAGTGTCGGAGAAAATGTGGAGGATGGGGTGGCGGCCGCCACCCAACCGCCGGCGGTCCGCCACCCGACGAAGGCCACACCCTCAAGCACAGAGATCGCCGCACCTGGCACTGATCTCGAAGGCATCCATTACGAGCATCAACCACCTCGGCAAAATGCTCGTCCCGATCATCGACGACGCGCACCTGCTCGACATGCACTCGCTCCGTCGATTGCGTCTCCTCTTCGAGGACTTCCCCAAGAACCACAACCTCGTCCTCGTCGCGCAGCCGTCGCTCCTGCACCGGCTCTCGCTGACCATCAACGACGACATCCGAAGCCGCGTCACCTACTCCGTCCTCGTCCGAAAGCTCGCGCCCGACGACATGGAAGCCTTCATCCTCCGGGAGCTCGATCGCGTCGCCCTCGCGCACAACGTCTTCACCCCCGACGCGCTCGCGCTCGTCGTCCGCTCAAGCGAAGGCATCCTCCGACACGCACGCAACCTCTGCGTCGCAACCCTGCTCGAAGCCGTCCGCGGCAGCACCCGCACCGTCGACCTCAAGCACGTCAACCGCGTCCTACTCCAGCCCCACTGGACCCGCGAAACCATCTTCTGAGACAGCGCTCCGCGCGTCCGCGCCCCGCGCCGCCAACGCCGCGCGGGGCGCAGACGCGTCCGGAGATCGCGACCGCACTGTCATCGCAAGCGGCGAGCGAGATCAGGCCGTCGAGCGGCCGCGCCGGTCGTAGACCGCCCCGTCGCTACGACGGAAACGGCCCACAGATACGACCGCAATCCGGCCATCCGCCCAAGAACCTACGACGCCAAAACGGTCGCGCACTACGACGTCAAATCGGCCGCCAACACCTGGGACGGATCTGCCGGAGCCTGGCACCTGGGACGGATCTGCTGCAGACGACCAGGATCTGCTGCAGACGACCAGTGAAAATGGTCCTTAGGAGACCAACCTGAGTGCGAGCACCTGGGACGGATCTGCTGCGACGATGGAGCACCTGGGACGGATCAGCGCAGCGCGGCTGCGGCGGACGATACGCTCCTTGAGATCTTGCGAGAGGTGACCAGTCATACCCCACTCGATCGTGATCCAGGACGGGTGTAACCGCCGGGGTTGCGGGTGAGGATCTCTAGTCACGAGGGATCAAAAACGTAGAACCCTTCGACCCAGTCTCTCGATTCCCGTCGCGCCTCAGGTACCATGGATGCGGGAAGGTAGACGGAGAGGTTGTCTGGAATCCGAATTGTGCCCCAGCCTTCATCGCATACCGCCATCGCCAAGCCCTCTTGGGCCGATCGAAGTCGTCGAATGGAGTCCAAGACCGACTGGTGTACAGCATCTTCCACGAGGCATTCCTGGTCGGGGTGCCTTGGAAATGGCAGTTTGGGCAGTCCCACATCAAAGCGGACATCCCAGTAGATCGAGAACTGGCAGAATCGGCTACTGTGCAGCACAACCATTCTCGAGTTCTCACCCCATGGAATCGCAAAAAACTCCGCGGTTCCATATGTCTTGAAGGTCACCTCTAGCGGACCGGACCCTCCCGACGCTCGAATCCAATCCTGTGGATTGACCGCCAGATCTCCTCGGTATCGAATCAAGAATGTTGGTCCACCTCTTGCGCCTTCAAGAGCGGCGGCTCCCAGAAGCACAGGCACCTTATCAGTCTGGTGTATAGTCTTCATTGTAGTCGTCGGTGCCTTCGTGTGTTGGTCTGAATCCAGTCCCACCAGTGCTAGGGTCATGAATAATCACGATTTCTCGCTGGCTGTCGCGCCACCAAGTCCGGCCCCGGTCCGCTTCCCGAGCGTCGTTATCACGAAGAATGTCTAGAATTGTGCCTTTGATCTCTTCTCGAATTTGCTCGGGAGTCAACTCATCCGGATCAATGAAGTCATCAATGTGGTGTTCGATAATGTGGTCGATCATATCCTCCATGTCCACACTGTCGATCTCCGGCTCATCCGTAGCTCCAGGTTCGTCGTCTTCTGGACCACCAGCATGTCGCTCCAGAAGCTCGCGACGGGCTTCAGCCTGTTCGCGCGCCTCGGGCCGGTCCCTGGCTAGTTGCGTACACGCTCCGGCGTCGGCGTTCTGGAAGCATGCCTCGGACTGGGATGGAGTCCTTCCATCCTTGACGGTGGTGTTGGTGGGAGTCAACACCATGATGAGCACGGATAGCCACCCCCCCAACAACCGGGCCGCGCCCCAGCCAGCGCCCGAGCCTCCCGCCGCTGCCGCACGTTGTACAGCCTGCCGCTGGAGCGCGCGCTCAGTCCCACGCCGGGCCGTTTGCTCCGCCATTTGCTGCGCGGCTTGTCTGTGAACGGCGTTGGCGGCTGCTCCGGCCTGAGCAGCGGCTCGACCCGCGTTCGTAGCCGGGTCTTGCAAACCCAACGGGTCCCGAGCTTGCAGCAGGTTCCCCGACACATAGTGATAAGAGTTCCCAAACTCCCCGCCACCACCGGCATGCACCTGCAACGGGTCCGCACTCGCCCACCGCCCGAGATGCGGCAGCAGGTACCGCTCCCCGAAGTAGACGACCCCTACGTCGTCGTCCCCTTCCTTCCCGGTGAACCCGATCGGCTCGAGCTGGAACGTCTGCCCGTCCACCGAGCTGTCCCGCGCGACCAGCATCTCGCGGTTGCCCGACGGATAGTACGTGCCGACCTCAAGCAGCTCACCTGAAACAAGGTCCATGCTTGCGACGGTCGACTGCAATAGGTCCGCGAGCGGCACGGTGATCCGGACGTCGGTCTCGAAGTTCTCTCCGCCGCCCGCATCCATCTCTGGAACCTTCTTCCACACCACACGCGCCCCAGCGACGAGGTACTGCGTCTCGGTGTTCACGCCCGCGACCGCCCTCCACGCATCGCCGTTCATCGCGTCGATGTCCACCGCGACGCCGCGACGCTCGAAGTCACCGGGCAACACGTACAGCGAGGCTCGGTCGATGCCGCCTGACGATGTCAGCTTCACGGTACGTACGTTGCCAGCGTCGTAGCGGTAGCGCTGCCTCGTCTCTAGGGTCCAGACGCCGCTGCCCTCGCGGTCGTAGCGGCGGGCTTCGGCCAAGCGGTTGAGTTCGTCCCAGCGGTACTGGTAGTGCTGCTCTCGGTCGCAGCGACAGTGGGCGATGGCGTGGGCTGTACGGCTGCTCAGCGCGAGGGCGGTGTCGTCGTAGCAGACGTCCATCGCGCTTGCGTCGTAGCACTGGGCGCGGACGGTCATCTCTTCGACGTTGCCGCTCTCGCCGTACTCGAGGTCGACCCAGCCGCCTCGGTCGATTCCAGCGTCGAAGCTCGGCGCGGCGGTTGGGAGCTGGGCGGAGAAGTAGAGTGCCGCCGGACGGAGCGCGTCGATGTCCTCGTCAGCGCCGTTCACCAGCTGGCCTTCTTGGCCGATGCTGCGCTCGTAGAACGACGTGCCTTCTCCGTTGCTGCCCAGGGTGTCGTCGATCCAGCTGACTTGGTTCGCGAGCCAGTCGTGGCGGTACTCGAGCGTCTTGACACGGTCCGACGCCATCTGCGGGAGCATCGGCGCGGGCTGGCGCCGCATCGGGTCGGCGCCGATGTTGGTGGCCTGGGTGTCGCGCCAATCGGAGATGGGGGCGTCGGGGCTCCAGCCTCCCGTCGGTCCGGCGTACTCGTACTCGACCATGTTCACCCGGTAGAGGGCGTCGTGGTAGATGTCGTACTTTCTGATCTCGAGCTCGGTCGTGGCGTCGTTGGGGGCTGAGTTGTGAACCGACACGAGGTTGTTGGCCGCGTCCCAGCCGTAGAGGTGGTCGAGCACCTCGGCATACGCGGAGAGTTCGGGGAGGGTCCCCGCGCGTACAGCGCCCGTCCGGACGTGCCGGAGCCTGTCGGGCCTCAAACGTTCGTCGAAGTAGACGTACTTGATGACCTGCCCGGAGAGACCCGTCTGTTCCCCGTGGTACACGCGGTACGCGAGGTTGTGCTCGTTGTAGTGGGTCTCGAAGATCTCCTGCGAGAACGAGTCGATGTACACCTCTCCGGCCTGCGGCATGCCGCGGAAGGTGTAGCGCATGTCACCGCGTACGACGGGCGCCGAGCCACCGCCGCTCCAATCGGGGTCGGTCGGGTAGTACCGGTCCGAGACCATGTCGGCGCGGTTGTAGAGCGTGGTCGAGATGTACGTGTTGACCTCGTCCCACTCGCGGAACGGGACCGTGGTGAGATCGCCCTCGTCGTACAGGACCGGGTCGTCACCGCTCAACGTCGCGGGGATGGTCGGTGCGTCTGGGAGCAGGACCATCTGGCGTGCGGACCAGGTTGGCCTGCCTCGGTCGTCGTAGTCGACCACGCTTCGCTGACCGCGGTCGCTCGTGCCACTGAGGCGGCCGACGTAGTTGCTGCCCGAGGGCGGGGCCATGTCGCCGGTCGCGAAGTCGGGGGCTTCGTCGAAGAGGTAGCGGGCGTCCACTTGGCGAAGCGTCGGCATCGAGACCGGCTCGAGCGCGATGGCGCCACTGTCTGGGAGCGTGTCCTGGTCTGGCTCTTCGAAGCTGTGCTGGGCCTCGCTGCAGCCGACGTAGTCTTCGCCAACCAACCGGCCGGCGCGGTCGTAGTAGAAGTTGGCGCCGCAGTCGCGCGGATCGCGGACGGCGACGAGATCACCGATCCGGCTGTAAAGGTAGCGCCAGCGCTCACCGCTCCGTCCGTCGCTGTCCGGGTCGGTGCCAGAGATCCGCCGACCAAGCGAGTCGTACACGAACGTGCGGGTGAGGGAGTGCAGCTCGCCGTCGCTCCCGGTGATGGCGGTGCGGTCGGCGACCGACAGCGTCGCGGTCTCCGCGCGGGTGACCGAGAGCACCGAGCCGTCTGCACGGTAGGTCGTCCAGAGCCGGTAGTACTCGTCGGCGACGGACATGCCATCGGGCATGGCGTTGTGGAGTACTTGGTCGACCCCGCGACCGTGGCCATCCACATATGCCCACGCGCAGGTGCCCAGCGCAGTGTCGTCGTGTGGAGCCTCCGAGTCGCCCGAGCCAGTGTCGCCAAGATCGAGCGGGTCGCAGCTGCGGCTGCAGAGCGCGCCGTACTGCATGGTGCTCTCCGAGCCATCGCGCTCGTGCGCTTCGGTGACCCGCCCGAACGCGTCGTACGTTGCTTGCGTGCTCGGCACGCTTGGGTCGAGCCCCACCGCGTCGGTGGGGTGTGGGTCGTTCGAGGCGACGTAGCGGCTGTTGTAGCCACGAACGGGCGTGCCGCGCGCGCTGAAGGTGCCGATGCCAGACTGTTGCCAGTGACGCTGGCCGCCAGTGTTGCGGACGGTGTACGCGAGCGAAGCGCGCGCTCGACCGAGCCCGTCTACGTAGGACCGGCTCTGCATGTAGCGGACGTTGCACTGGAAGAGCTGCGTGCTCGTCACCCGGCTGACCGGCAGGCCCTCGCTCACGAGCTCGTACTGGAAGGTGGTCGATGGGCGGTCGGTCGCGCAGGAGGCGTCCTCGTTCGGTGCGTCCGGTGGCTCGACAGCGGTCAGCCGACCGAGTCCGTCGTACGTCACGGTGGTGGTGTCTGCGTTGGGATCGGTCGCGGAGAGCAGAACGCCGAGCCCGCGATCCCACGCCGCCGTGGTCTCGACGAGGCACAGGCCTTCCGCGGTGTCGTCGCAGTAGGTCGCGGCGCCGTCCTCGTGGATGGCGATGGCTTCGGTCACGGGGAGCTGGGCGAACGCAGCGTCGTAGGTGACCTCTGCGTAGCGGAGGCAGTCGTCGGCACCGACGCCCGAGCCGTGGAGATCGGCGCCGGCGCACGAGGCGGTCGGGTTGCCCCAGGCGTCGTAGGCGGTGGACGCCTCGAGGGTCTGCACGCCGCTCGTGGGGTAGGCGCCAGCGAGCGTGAACGCTTCTGCCCCATCCGCGTCTCCTGCGAATGCGTAGCTTGCGCCAGATGGGAGCTTCGCCTCTTGGGCAGCGTGCCAAAGATCGCCGGTGTCGGGATCGAACGTGTTGACGGCGTATCCGAGCCGGTCGCTGGTGCCGTGCCCGTCGACCCACGTCTCGGCGGTGCGCCAGATCCAAGCGCTCCCGTTGACCAGCACGGGCACCGCGTAGCTTTCGATGGCTTCGTCGAAACCGCCGGACGGGGTGTAGCCCTCGGTGTCGGTGATGCGGCCGTCGGAAACCTGTGTGAGGACCTGGCCGAGGTTGTCGACCTCTGGCGTGCGGCTCCGAACGTGGGCGTAGCTGCTGTTCCGTAGCGGGAGGCTTCCGGGGTAGGTCTCGTCGGCCACGAGCGCGCCGGTGTCGTCCACGTGCTCGGTGACGAGCCAGTCGACGCTGAGATCTGTGCCGGGGGCGCTGGCGAAGTCCGTCGAGTAGCGGAGCTCGTCGGACTGGCTGACGTACGCGTAGGCGATGTCGCGGCCGTCGAGTCCGGTCATCAGGCGGCGCACGGTGACGGTGGCGTGGGCGCTCGAGAGGAAGGTGCCTTCTTCGTCGAACGTCTCCGAGAACCACTGGCGGCCTTTGAGCGACTCGTACGGGTTCTCGGCGAGGCGGTCCGTGGCGATGGAAGTCGGGCGGCGGCCTTGATGGAACCAGGTGCGCGAGACAGCGGTCGGGTGGCTCATGTCGCCCACTGCAACGGCGTCCGCGGTCCCGAAGCCGCGGAACTCCTGCTCGATGCCTTCGTAGTAGCCGTCGTGGTACGCGAACTGCGTCGTGCTGATGTTCTCTTCGCGGCCGAGGCGATCGAACTGGTCGGTGGTGGTAACGCTGCGCACGACGGTCGAAACCACCGGGCTGCCGCCGCTGCGGTAGACACACTCGCCGCTGAGTTCTTCGAGGCGCGAGTCGCAGTCGCCGGAAACGCGGCTCCACGTGAAGGGCTCGCAGTCCGAGCAGGTGGCCGCTTCCTCCAGGTCCGCGACGTAGTCGTCGGCGCTCGAGCCGTAGCCGAGGGTGGTGACGGCGCCGAGGCCGTTGTGTACCTCGCGCAAGAGACGTGGGCGCTGGCCGCCCATCAAGTCGAGGTACTCCCAGCGCGACGAGGAGCCGTAGACGAGGTCGGTGGTGCCGGAGCCGTCGATGTCCGCCATCCGGATCCGCGGCGCGAAGTCTGGGGCCATGGGCGAGTCGATCGTGACGCGTTCGGTGAACCCTTCGCCGGACTGGTTGAACCAGACATCGAGCTCCCGGAAACGCACCTGGAGCACGTCGGTGGCACCGTCCATGTTGACGTCGGCGAGCATCACGCCGCTGAGATCCACGTTGAGCTCGGCCGGGGGCGTCGCCATGACACGTTCGCGGTTGTCGCCTTCGCCGCGGGCGCAGTGACGGGGGCCGTCGCCGAAGACGGGCGCGCCCGTCTCGGTGACGCCGCGGCCGGGCCAGTACACGACGTGGCCGCGGCGGATCTTCACGATGTCTACGAGACCGTCGCCGTTCATGTCGGCGGTGCGGAGTTCGGGATCCGAGAAGTCGACGGGCAGGCCGTCGTGGAGGAGACACGTCTCGTAGGGGCTGGCGTCGATGGCGAAGGTGCCGTCGTCGTTGGCCGTCGCTCGGCCGAACCGGCCTTCGGCGCCTTCGCCGGTTTCCTGGTCCCGCACGAAGCCGAGGTTGAGCCAGGTCTGCATCACGGTGCCGGTGGTGCGCGAGATGTCGATGAGGTGGTCGCCGTTGACGTCCCAGGTGCGGTAGCGCGCGCCGTCGCGCACGAGATCGACGCGGGGATCGACGCCGCCGGTGTCGACCTGCGCGTAGGTGAAGCGCCAGCCCTGGTCGGCGGGGCTCGTGACCGGACCGGTGACGTCTTCGCTCTCGCGCGTGACGACGAAGTAGCCGTAGCGGTCGCGCCGCGGCAGGTGCATCAAGTCGCTCCTGCCGTCGCCGTCGACGTCCATCGGGAGCAGGTTCTGCGAGCCGAGGTTGAGGGTGCCGCTGAGGTGGCTCGGCATCGGCACGGCGATGGGCGCGCTGAAGGTGCCGGCGACTCCGGCCGGGCTTGCGTCGGTGCCAGAGAAGCCGTTGAAGAAGACGCCGACCGCGGGCTCGCCGCCCGCGGTGCGGTACCGGGCCGGGTCGGTGACGATGAGATCCGGCAGCCCGTCGGTGTTGACGTCGAAGAGATCCGCGCGCGCCGCGTCGAAGCTGACGTCTGGGCTGTTCGTGATCGCGTGCACGGTGGCGTCCACGCTGCCGAAACCTGGGATCCCTGAGGCGAGCGACGGGGGCTCGGTGTACGCGAAGGTCATCGCCGGAAGCATCTGTCCGACGGCGCCGCTCGAGAGCGCGTCGGCTTCGGAGACGTTCGAGAAGACGTCGTGCTCGAAGTAGGTGCCGACGTACTGAGTGTCGGCGGGGCGGCCTTCAACCTGCACGGACGCGAGCAACGAGTGGTGGCTGCTCGGGTCGTAGGCGAGGTGGTAGCGGCGTACGAGCGAGCGCCCGGTGCCGGCTTGGTCCGCGGCGGTGACGACGAGGCGGCTCAGGCGCAGGCCGGTCTCGATGCGGTGGCCGGCGGTGTAGCGGCTCGTGACGTCGGCGCGCGTCTCGTAGTCGAAGTGCACACGCACGCCGTAGTTGGCGAGTGGCTCGGTGCAGGTGCGCGCGCTGTCCGGCTCGCCGGCGCAGCTGTTCGGCGAGAGGTAGAAGATGTCCTCGGGGTAGATCTCGCCCGCGTCCTGCAGGTAGCGGTAGTAGACCGTCGACCCGTGCGGATCGCTCATGCGGGTGAGGCGCCAGGCGTAGATGCGGGCGGGGTCGGCCGGGTCGGCTTGGAGCGCGTTCTCGGGATCGAGATCCGAGGGATGGGTGTCGACGAGGCCGAAATCGAAGCGGGTGCCGTCTTTGCCTTGGACGATCCAGCGGTCGGATTCGGGACTGCGGAAAAAGCGCATGAAGCCGCCCTCGACGCGCGCGCGGTACTGCTGCCAGTCGCTGACCTCGCCTGGGACGAAGTGGGTGTCCTGGTAGCGGGGGCCGCTTCCGTCGTGGCTCGCGTCGACGATGGAGGCGGCCGTGTTGTCGACCGGCACGAGCTCCTGGCCGCCGTTGTAGAAGAAGCGGTCTTCTTCGACGTGCCACTGGTCGCGGTCGTTGTAGCGTGGCAGGCCGCGGTCGGACTGGCGGAGGATCATCGGGGTGGAGAGGTTCCAGCCGATGCCGACGCACGAGTTGCCGCCCGTGCTTGCATAGGAGAGGCCGAGGCTCGGCTGCACCCCGGCGCGGCCGGCCGGGAGTGCGATGGGTACGCTGAAGGTCGCGGTGCCGCTCGAGAGCACGGGCGCGAACGACTCGCCCATGCCTTCGATGGAGCCTTCCGCGTTCGGGACGGAGATGCGCGAGGGGGTGACGGCGGACTTGGCTTCGCCAGTCGGGAGTGCGGCGGCGGTCGCGCCGTCGGGCAGGTCGGCGGGATCGGGAAGGTCGGCCGCTTCTTCCATGCGGGCGATGGCTTCGGGATCGAGGCCTTCGTGGGGGATGGGTTCGCCGCCTGGGCCGAACGACGTGGCGTCCGGGTCGATGTACTCGTGCTCGAGGCGGCCTTCGACGTCGTCGCCGAGGAGCATCTCTTCGCCGGTGCGTTGGGTCTCGACGGACGACGGCAGGTTGTAGGACGGGGTGCTCGCGCGGCTGTCGCGGTGGTCTTGCGCCTTGGCCGCGAGCGGGGCGCCGGCGCTGAGGAACGTCGTGACGGAGAGTAGAACGGCGACGGCTTGGTTGCGGCGACGACGGGTGTGGCTGTGAGAATGGGCGCGCCGGTGTGGACGCCCGGCCGATGTCTGGTTCGCGGTCATTCTGCGGACTCCACCGTCGTCACGTGCGGCATGAGGAAGAGCGAGATCGACGGAGAGGGGTGCGAGCGTAGGGCCTCCCAAAGGACCCACGTGCCGCGCGGAGACTCACCGACCGAGAACGATCGGCGCACATTGAACAACACCGCGTCGAGCAGCATCGACTCCCGCATCGGGAGCGGCTCCGTGCTTCGGTATGCGCCGAACCGAACGGACTCGTCGGGGTAGGCCGCGAGGCTGAACTGGAAGAGCGACGGGGTGTCGGTGGTGATCGTGCGGCCATCGGCGGGCGCGCGGGGGACGAGCTGGATGTCGAGGTAGCCCGCGTCGGTGTAGATGGGTGTCGGGTCCGTGATGTCGGTCGCGGTGACGATGCGTTCGTGCAGGGCGAAGTCGCCCTCGGGCGTGTCCATCATGAAGCGAAGCGAAAATCCGCCGACGGGCGCAGCAGAGTTCATGGGCGTCAGACCGCTCACGAACCATCGAGTGATCTCGACCGCGTCGCCGATGGTCGTCGGCGGGCCGAGCGGGGTGATTCCGCGGTAGCGCCGGATGCGCATCTCCTCGACTGCCCGCGTGACGACTTCCCGGCGCATCTCCTTCTCGAAGACCACGATCCAGTCGTCCCCATCGCCTGCCACCGCGGGCCAGTTCTCACCGCGGTCCTCCACGGTGGGCACGAGAAGCGACGGGCCCATGGGGGCAAGCGACGCATCGAACCGTCGCGCGCGGACGGTGTCGCGTCCGCCGACAGCCTGCTCCCACGCAGCGACGAAGCCCCCGTCCGCCATCGCGTCGATGGAGATCCGTACCTCTCGCGTCGTTTGGTCGCCGAGCCGCCGTTCGGGACCGAGCGTGCCGTCGCGCGCCAGGTGCCGGATCATGATGAACGTGGTCAGCCGGTCGTATCGAAAGAGGAGCCAGCCCGGTCCGTCTTCGGCTCCGCTGGGGCTGACCAGCCCAAGCACGCCCGGCACAGAATCGCCAACCCGAATCGGCGGTCCCAAGAACGCGCCGCCTGGGTTGGCGAGCTGCACGAAACCGCCGTCGTCGTCTGAGAAGTTGGTGATGTACCCGATGGCCAGAAACCCGCCGCCGTCGACCCCGAGCGCGTACCCCTCTCCACGCGACCGCGCTGATCAGTCCCAGGTGCTCGAGAGTCTGTTGCCTGGGTCGCAGCCGTTGGTGGTGGCGGGCCGCCGGCGGTTGGGTGGCGGGCGCCAGCCGAAATCGTTGAAACGTCCGAGAAACGGAGACGGCATGGGGTGTGCTCTGTGCGAAGCGTGTCTGATGCACGGCCAGTCGTACGCGGTGCGAGCTATGCGCTGACGCGTCGTACGAACTTTCGGAAGGCGTTCCTGGCGCCTTGGCATCCGGGTGTGGACCAGGCGTGGCTGTACGCGCTGGGGCATGCGCAGCAGCAGACGGGGGTCTCCCTCCACTGCGCGACCAAGGTCATCAACCACCACCACCTCGACCTCACCGACAACGAGGAGAAGCGCCCGGAGTTCCTTCGGCTGTTTCATGGCGAGCTGAGTTGCGCGCTCAATACGCTGTTCGGCCGGGAGCGGTACGACCAGCCGGGTCAGATCTTCGACGACCGCGCGACCCACCACATGCGGCTGCTCGATGCCGAAGCGCAGGCCGCCCACCTCGTCTACGAGTCCGTGCAATGCGTCGCCGCTGGTCTCGTGAGGCGGCCCGAAGACATGCCGGGCTTCGTGTTCGACTTCTCGTTGTGGAAGGGGATCCCCATCCGCGTGCGGCGTCCAGAGTTCTACTTCGATCCGAGGCTGCGCGACGAGTACGTCAACGTGTGGTTCAATCCGCCCGCCCGGTTGTACCGCAAGTTCAACGGCGATCTCGACCAGCTGATCTACTACATGCGCCGGCTGCAGAGAGAAGCGATCCGAGCTCTGAACGCGGCCCGCAAGTGGCCGGTGATGGGTGTGCAACGCACCAAGCGCATCCACCCGTACAGCGAGCCCCGCACCCGGCGGACGGCCGGCGGCGAAGTCGTGCCGAGCTACAAGCAAGGTGCTTCCGGGATCAACGGACGCCGCGTGCACATTCAAGCCAAGACGGAGGTCACCACGTTTCGGCGCACCCACCGCGCTGGCGTGAAAGCGCTCCGCGCGGGCGATCCGATCCCGTTTCCGTACGGCACGTACAAGATGCGGAAGCTCTTCCCGATCGACGTCGAGCCCGCCGATCCGGCCCTGCTCATCACTGGTCCCGAGCCCACCCTCGACGAGGTGAAGGCCGAACTCCGGCTCAACCCCGTCACAGCCGACGACGAACAAGTCGCCCGCGTACTCGCCGAAGTCGGCACCGCGTTCAGGGACGAGGCCGCGGCTGTCGTGCGAGCCGAAGCGATGGAGTTCGTGTCGGAGCCCCCGCGGGTCCCGGCGGAGCTGCTCGAGACAAGCGACCGACCCGAAGCGGTCGTCCGACATCGCTTCGACAAGAATCAGCCAAGCGAAGCCCGCCGCGTGGTCGTCATGCGAGACGCCCGCCGCGGTCGACCACGCGCGTCAGGCGACGCGACCGAACCTGCCGGCCGACCACCCCGGACTTCCGACCCACCCCAGTAACCACATCCGCGTTTGCGAACACGCCGCGTGAGTCCCACGCGGCGCATCGCTGCGTCCGCAGTCCCAGATCGAGCGCAGGCCGAGCAGAACTGGGTCTCGTTCACGACTTTCGGGGCCGCCGGTGACCGGCGCAGAGCAGCTCTCCCTGCTTCGAAACATGCCCACCAGCGAAAATGGTCCTTACGAGACCAACCTGATTGCGAGCACCTGGGACGGATCTGCTGGGATCTGCGGGAAGCGCGCCGGCCTGAGCGACACCGACCGAGTCACCGTCCGCCGAGGCCAGTCGTCTCCATCGCCCGCGACAACCGGCCAGCAGGCTCGTGGAGGCGCTCACTCTCCGGAAGGTCAGCAGTCGCGACGGCCATCGCTTCCGAATGCTGGGTGCTCAGGCGCCGAAAATCCCTGTTCCGATAAAGGACGACATGCGCTTCTTGAAGTCCACGCTCTTGTTCCATGCTTCGAACTTGGCCAGCCGGTCTTCCTCTGGACCGTTGCTTCGAATCAGCTCCAAGAAGACAGGCGCATCCTGCGGAAAGTAGGGGTGCACGTGCAGTAACGCGAGCTCCCCAACAGCCGTCGCCAGGGCCCCCTCCCGGTTCTCCAGCTGCGCTTCCATAACCTCGCACTGCTCCAACATCGTCAGCGATCCAACAAGGCCATCGTGCCAGCCCCCGAGAAGCGTCTGGAGCCGTCGTTCGATAGAAACAACATCCGGCCCGCCGTCGATGTAGGTCAAGAGCGGGTGGAGGATCACCACTGGTGTCCTCTTCGAAACGAAGCGCTCCAGCTCGGTGAGTTGAACTCGACACACGGCGCCGGCGGACTGTGCCTCCAAGACCCCGTCGCGGACCAACCCGTCTGTGAGGGCCGAGCGAACTTCGAGGTCGGTTCCGGTCAGAATGCAGTACTCGGTCGAACGCGTCGCACTGACGAGGAGGACTTTGCGCCCGGAACTGACCACAACATCCCACGTACCATCCAACTTCGACGGATCGGGACGACCCGCGTCGGGGAACCAGAACTCGCTGATCATCGAAAATGAATCTTCTCACGCTGCCTGCGCAGATGGTTGATGATTTCGACGGAGCGCGCCGGGGACGGAGCAGCGCCCCGCACATTCGGATCATGTTCTAGTGGAGACCGTAAGCAGGGGCATCCGTTGCCAATGACCACTGTCCGTTAACTAGGTCGTATGACCGCCACGCACCACCACACGACAATTCTACCATCTCAGCCTCAACTTCGAGGCCGCATTGTCTCGTGCGTGAGCTACCGTCCCATGAGCACATATCTACTTCAAGCCCCCAGGTTCTGAACAATGACCCAACCAAATGGTCAGCGTTTGCTCCGCTTTCACTCGCACCTCTGAGCCGGGTGCTGCGACGATTTCGGTTCCACTCGCCCGTATACACACTCCGCCACGGGTCCTGTTTTCCACGTCAATAATGCGGTCACAAACAGAATCGTCGCACGCCGGCAGCGTTGCCAGTGAGCTCAGCAACAACAAGCCTCGAACAACGATGGAGAGGCAATTTCGCGTCATCACCGGGCCCAGGATAGTCGATGTCGCCCTGGACCGAGGCATTGCCATCACCCACATTTGTACGAAGCCACGCACCCGCTTGTTCATTAGATTGAAACGCACCCTCCCTTTCAAGTTCGCCGAACGCGAAAGCGAGAGCCGAAGCTCGGCTACTTGTAGGAGACGGTCGTCGGTTCGTCGCAGGGATCTGCGGTGATCAGGGCCATGGAGCTGCGTATCGTGTCGTGGTCCGCGAGGTCTTCTTTCTTCACGAGCTCGGTGCGGACGGCGTGGGCGGCGATCGCCGCGGCTTCGACGGGCCAGGCCGGGGTGGGGAGGTGCTGTTCGTTGCGGAACGCTTGGCGATGCACCCGGAAGGCATTCTCGAGTGCGTTGCCCAAGCGGTGGGGCGCGGCGTGCACGCGTGCAAACACGTACCCGTGGACGCACTCGAGGAGCGGGACCAACCGCGCATAGACTGCGCTGGCGTGTCGCGTCGCGTTGAGGGAGCGGCGCAGCTCGGCGTGGTCCGGGGGTGTCGTCATCTGGTCCAGACGGCTCAGTGCGACGGCGGCGGTGTGCCAGCCCGTGGGCACGACCTGCGGCGCGACCCGAAGCGCCTCGAGCGTCGCTTGCAGCTCGAGGGTGCGGCGCGCGGCATCGTCGCCCGCGAGGACCGCGCACCCCCACGTCGTCAGCCAATGGGTCGAGAGAAACGTCGAGCGCCACGACGGGACGCGCCGTCGCGGCCAACCAGGCACCTGGATCCAGAGTTCCTTTTCGATTCCCTGGTCCGCATCGAACCAGCAGCGGGCCGCCGCGTGCCCTGCACCGGAGGCCCTGGCGATCGCAGCCATGAACGTCTCGGGCTTCGCATCGGTCTGGACGAGACGCTGCGCGTACTCGACCTCGGTCTCGAGCAGGTTCAGTTGGTCCCGCGGCTCGGGGGCTCGGCCGCGGATGGCCTCGATCAACTGTTCGAGGTGCGGGATCTGCGTGTCGTTGATGCGCACGCTCACCGCGCCGTTCCGACCTCGACGACATGCACCGGATCCTCGGAGAGAACGGTGACCGCCCCGTCGGCGAGCGAGACGGACCGGAGGCCGCTCCCGTCTGCCAAGAGCAACGTTCCGGCATGGCCCCAGCGGCGCGACCAGTGGCCGCTCAGCGGGACTTCGTGTTCGGCGTCGCCGACCCGGATCACGCACTGCGTCTCGCCCTCTACGCGGCGCATCCACGTCCGCGCGTCGTCGGTGGCCATCGGCCATTGGATCTCGGCCCATGCACCTTCGACCACGACCTCGTCGCCGTTCTCCCCCACCGCGAGGTCGCCCGAGAGCATTGCGGTCCCGGCGGAGTCGCCCTCCATCCACGCGATCGCTGTTCCACTGGTGGAGATCTGACCCACCCGGCGGCTGCCGCTGCGCACCGGCTGGGCGTCGGTGTCCTCCACGCACGCCTCGACGATCGTGTGCTCGCGCGCCGACAGAAAACACCCCGCCCGGTTGGAGGCCGCGTCGACGGCGGTCAGATCGACCCGGCGTGCTTCGCCGTCGACAGGCCAATAGCGGAACCCCTCCGCGGCGTCGCACTCGGGCGGTGGCGCATCGCAGTCCTCGCACATGGTGGGTGCGACGTAGAAGACGATCCCTGCGCCGTCGCTGGACCACGCTGAGAGCCACACATCAAACGCCCCGATGCACGGTTCGGGGAGCGGTGCACTCCGGGTCGAGCGGGTTGCGGTCTGGGTCATGTGCGGTACCTGGCGCGGGTCGAGGTAGGCGACCCAGCGCCCGTCCGGCGAGAGGACCGGCGCGGAGGCTCCTTGGCCGAGAGAACCGGAGCCCGGCGCCGTGGCGGCATCGACGAGCGGCGGACCCGTGAGCGGTCCGATGGTGCCGACCGCCGAGTCCTCCGGGCTGCGACGCCAGACCAGGATCGGGACCTCCGGAACGTGCGCCACGGTCGGCTGGAGGACTTCCGTAGGGGCTGGCTCGACGGGGGTCGGCGCAGGCGTCACCGGGTCGGGGGTGGGCGAGGACGCACACGCGGTGAGCGCGAACGCGAGAACGCATCGAATCGACATGCGCGGAGAGTACCTGCGCAGGTCAGTCGAAATCGAGGTCGTGGTCGTCGAAGCCAGCGGACTGCGGACGTCCTGTCCCCTGCGCAGCGGGCGGAGGCTCAGGGTTCGGCTGTCGTGGCGGGTGCAGCGCGGCGTCGAGCAGCTTCAGAAGAACGTGCTGACCACGGGCGCGCAGATGTTCCAGCGCACTTCGGCCGTCCACGCGTTCGGCGGGGTCGGCGCCGGCTTCGAGCAAGACGCGGATCAAGTCGGCGTCTTCTGTTTCCGCGAAGCGGCAGAGTCGAGTCACGAGACCCGGCGGAACCGGCGCGCCCCGCGCGAGCAAGAACTTCGCCATGGCGGTGTTTCGCCGACGAAGGGTGGCCACGGAGAGCGGCGTGTTGCCGAACGAGTCGCTGAGGTGCGGTGAGGCGCCCGCGGCGAGCAAGAGGGCCGCGATGTCCACGCGCGTCTGGCCGGCCGCGTCGTGCATCGGGGTCCAGCCATTGCCATCCGCTGCGTCTGGGTCGGCGCCCCACTCGAGCAAGAGCTCGATCGCCGCGACCTTGCCGGTCCAAATCGCCCACGAGAGGGGCGACTTCGACTTCGGCCGCTGGAGCAGGCTGAAGTGCGCGTGCAGCAGCCGCATCATCTCGAGGTTCCCGTCGCGCGCAGCGCACGCCATCGGGAACAGCGGCTGGGTCTGGGCGCTCGGATCGATGGCCATCGCGAGCAGCGTCGTCGCGGCGCGGAGGTCGCCTTGGTCGACGGCTTTGCAGAGGGCCCACTCCAGATCCCAGATGTGGTCGCCCACCTTTTCGGACGCAGGCTTCCAGTCCCGGATGGTGCGCGCGAGTACGTCGTGTCCCGCGCGCTCTGCTTCGGCCGCGGCGCCTGCCGGGGCGGCGCCGGCCTCGAGCAAGGCGATCGCGATCGCGGCGTGACCGTTCGCGGCCGCCAGCGCCATCAGCGGTCGATCCGCTTCGTCCGTCGCGCACACGTCCGCCCCGGCGGAGATCGCTTCGGTGGCCCAGGCTGCGTTTCCGTTTCGGCACGCGAACAGGAGCTTCTTGGTCGCGCGGTCCATGGCGTTCAGCCCGGCTGGTAATGGCCCTCGGAATCGCGGCGGGCGAAGACGTCGTCGAGGGTCCAGGTCGACTCGGCGAGCACGGTCTCGAGCTGCGCGGCGCTGAGGCGCAGGTCGTGGTGTAGCCAGGCTTCGGCGTTCCAGCGGCCGCGTCGAATCAACGCGAATCCGGCGGGGTCGAGGTTGTCGACGGACAATCCGGCGTGCCATCCGCGCGCGTGGACCTTGCGGTTTAGGAGCACCAGCTCTTCGGGATCGACCTTCACGCGAACCCGATGGCCGCGTGCGCACAGGCCGGAATCACTTCGCGCAGCGACGCCTCGTCCAGCGGCACGCTGCGCAGTTTGGCGGCCCCCAGCTTGGGCATGTCGAGCAAGGGGCTCACGTCGGTGATACCGACGTTCCCGAGTTCGAAACTTCGGAGGGTGGGCAGCTTCCGCAGGGCGTCGATGGAGCCCAGGCGCGAGCCCATGACGTCGAGGCCCTCGAGGGTCGGGACGCCCACCAGGCCGTCGAGGGATTCCAGATGCGCGTTGGCGAGGCTGAGCCCGAGCAGCCCCGTGCATCGCTCGATGCCTTCGAGGGCGGTCACCTCGTTGAGGGCGAGGAACTCGACCTTGGCGAGTTCGTCCGCGCCGAACGGTGGGGGATGACCGAACGTCTTGGTGAGCTTTACGACCAGTTGAGGGATCACGTCACAACTCCTGTCCGTGGGCATTCTATTCGACGCGAGCCTGAAGCCGAAGCCGACGCCGATGCCGATGCTGGTGCCGATGCCGATGCTGGTGCCGATGCCGATGCCGGTTTCGAAGTCGGGGTAGGGTGGGCGGATGACCCTAACTTTTGCGGAGCTCTTTCATCTCTGCCTTGGCGGCAATGTGTTCGGGTGGACGGCGGACGAGGAGACGTCGTTCCGGATCCTCGACCGGTATGTGGAGGCCGGCGGCAACGCCATCGACACGGCGGACATGTACTCGTCGTGGGCGCCGGGCCATGTCGGTGGCGAGTCCGAGACGATCCTCGGCCGCTGGATGACGTCGCGCGGTTGCCGCGAGCAAGTCTTCCTCGCCACGAAGGTCGCCAAACTTCCGGGTCGCCGCGGTCTGTCGCCCGCCAACTTGGAACGGGCATGTGACGAGTCGCTGGCGCGGCTGCAGACCGATGCGGTCGATCTCTACTACGCGCATGAAGAAGATCCCGAGACGCCGCTCGCCGAGTCCATGGCGGCGTTCGACACGCTGGTGCAGTCGGGACGCGTGCGCGCGATCGGACTGTCCAACTTCTCGCCGGACGCCACCCGCGAAACGTTTCGGCTGTGTGCCGAACACACGCTCGCGCAGCCGGTGGCCGTTCAACCTCAGTACAGTCTGTTGGAGACGGAAGAGCTGGCGGCGCTCGAACCCTCTCTGCCGGAAGGCACGCGGGTCTTTCCCTATTGGGCGCTCGCGAGTGGGTTTCTGACCGGCAAGTACCAGCACGCCGCCAAGGTCGATTCTCCAAGGGCCGAGGGCATGTCGCGCTTCGCCGATCGTCCTCAGACCTCGGCGGTCTTGGCGGCACTCGAGCGAATCGCACGCCACCGCGACGTCGAGATGAGCGCGGTGGCGCTGGCCTGGTGCTGCATACATCCGCGCATCGACTCGGTGATCGCCAGCGCGCGCACGGTCGGTCAACTCGAACAGCTTTTGCCGTTTGCGCGTCTGACGCTCGACGACGACGAACGGCATGCGCTGGACCACGCGGCCGGCATTGGGGACTGATTGAAAACGGAACGACAGCCTTCGGCGCCCCCAAAACGGGTGATCAGCGACTCGAAAGTTCGCAAACAGTGGACGAAACATTGCACCAAGAGCGCCAGATCATCCTATTGACTCGTTTCGAGAAGAGCACGTACGATTCGGGCGAGGTCGATACCTAACCTCAACATCAGTGGGCACTGACGCCGGGCAACCCGAGCCGCGCCCACGTTTTCAGAGGGGGATTGAGTGCAAGACTTGCGGGCTCCGGCCCATTCCGACGTCGTCGGGGGGCGGTATCAGGTCGGGCGATTGATCGCCGAGGGTGGTGTCGGATCGGTCTACGAGGGGACCCACGTGCTGACCGGACAGAGGGTGGCGCTCAAGACGCTGAACTCCTCGACTTTGCGGCGAAAAGAGGCCCATGTGCGGCTTCTGCGCGAAGCGAGCGTGCTTGGGACGCTGCGTCATCCCCACATCGTGGCCGTGTACGATGCGGGGACCTGCGACACCCACGGCCCGTTTGTTGCGCTGGAGATGATCGAAGGTCGCTCGGTAGGCAGCATCCTGCTGACCCGGACCGTGCTCGAGGTGCCTCAGGCCATTGCATTGACAATGCAGGTGTGTGACGCGCTCCAGTACGTGCACTCCAAAGGGGTGGTGCATCGGGATGTCAAACCGGCAAACACCATGATCTCGAGGACTCCAATCGGGGAACAAGTCGAGATCATCGACTTCGGTATCGCGAAGGCCGACGGCATGGCCGATCCGGACGAAGAAAAGCTCACCCAAATGGGTGCCCTGCTCGGAACATCGGAGTACATGGCGCCCGAGCAGCTGACCTCCGGTGCCGACGTCGACGGTCGAGCGGATGTCTACGCGACTGGCGTGATGTTGTACGAGGCCCTCACCGGTTCGGTCCCGGTGGCTGGCGCAGCGATCGCGGTGGTCACGGCTCACTTGTCGGGCAAGGCGCCCGAGCCGGTGTCCACGCTGCGACCCGAGGTCTCGACAGAACTCGACGCGGTCGTCGCCCAAGCGCTCGCGATCGATCCTGCGGATCGTTTTCAGTCGCCGCTCGAGCTCGCCGCCGCGCTTGTGCGGGTGTACCCATCGGTGCCCGGGTTGCGGGTCCTCGACGGGGCCCGTTCGGATCCCTCTCCGAAGCCCGCGCTCAAGCCCACCGTGATGGAGCGGCCAGCGAGCTCGGGTACGGGTGCCAAGCGCCCAGGCGCGCGGCGACACGAACGCGCACCGTACGTGACGCCGGTTCGGATCCAGATCGGAGACCGGGCCGTCGACGGAAGGTGTGAGGACATCTCGGAGGGTGGGGTGCTCGTGGTCGTCGACGCAGCATGCGACTCGGATCAGTCCGTGAAGATCCGCATTCCGCTCCCGGAGTCGGGCGTCGTCGCCACGATCGAAGGCACCACGCGCTGGGTGCGCAGCAGTCGAAGCGCGCGCGCGATCGGCGTGGAGTTCATGAACGTGCCGGACGAGATCAGACAATCCATACGCAAGTACGTGTCGCTTATGTCAGGCGACATGGGTGGTCACCGTGCCTGAGACTCACTTGGGCTCCGTGGCAGCCGAGTGACCGACCGACCGCTCGTGGTGGTGCGGGGGGCCGTACCCTCCCGTTTCGAAGACGCGCTCGCCGCGCTCGGATACGCGGTGGCACGGACATGGAAGCCGTCGATGCTGCCCGTCTGTACCATCGCGGGTACCGGCGACCCGGATCTTGCCAGCTGGCGCGCGGACCCGCGTGCCCATCTGGTGCCGCTTCTGGTGTTGGTCGAGCGTCTCGACACGGGGGTGTTGCGAGAAGCGCTCGCGATGGGTGCAGACGACGTGATCCTGGTGTCCGACGTCGAGGGACTCCTGCGCCGTGTGAATGTTCTGCGCGGTGCGGAGCGACCGGAGCTTGGCGAGGCCCAGGTGGTGCTCGTGGTCGACGAGGACGAGGTGCGTCGAGGTCGCATCGGAGGCGCGCTCCGGCGGTCAGGCCTCTCCACCGTGTTCGCGGCATCGCTCGACGAGGTCGATCGGGGGCTGCGGCCGGCCGCGGCGGTGGTGCATCGTGCGGCCGACCCCCTTGGGAGCTTGCATCACGACCTGCGCTGGAAACTCGACTTTCATGGGTTGCCAATCGTGGTGATGGGGGGCTCGGACGCCGATGATTTCGGCGGACGGAGCAGCCCGACGACGGCGGTGGTGCCCGCCGACGCGCCAGCGGACCACCTGGTGTTCATGCTGCACGAGCTGCTTCACGGCGCCGCCGAACTGCGTGCGTCGCAGCGCCTTCTGTTCAGCACCCTCTGCTCGTTTCGCCCTGCTGGTGAGGTGCTTCCGTCGTACGGGCTGACCTACAACATCAGCCGCGATGGCATCTTCGTCCAGACGCTGGAGCCGGTGGACGAGGACGCCGTGGTGTGGCTCGAGTTCCGCCCTCCGCACAGCGAGGTGTGCGTGCACGTGCGCGGGGTCGTCGCGTGGCGACGCACTTCGCCCGGCGCGACGCCAGCCGGCTTCGCGATCCAGCTGGTTCCGCACCGGTGCCCGGAAGAGGACTTGGAGCGCTACCGAGAACACTACCGCCGGTTGCTCGAGCAGCCCCGGGTCCTCGAGTCCAAGAACGTGGCCCGTGCGCCGGACTCCCCCTGTCTTCTGATCGCTGACGACGAGGAGGTGGTCTTGCGGGCCATGCGGCGGATCTTCCGCGACATGGATTTCGAGATCATCACCGCGAAGGATGGCAAGCAGGCGGTGGAGCTCTTTCGCCAGCGTCGTCCCGACGCGGTCCTGACGGACATCAACATGCCCGGGCTCAATGGCCTCGACTTGCTCAAGGCGATCAAGGCAGACGACGTCGATGTTCCGGTGATCGTGACCACGGGTGCGCCGTCGATGGACACCGCGATCGCCGCGCTGGAGTTCGGTGCGTTCCGGTACATCCAGAAGCCGGTCGACCCAGCCGAGGTGCGCAACGCCATGGTGAGCGCGGTGCGCATGGCCCGCCTGGCGAAGTATCGGCGGGAGGCGGCACAGCATGTCGCTGCCGCGACGACCGAGGACAACGAGCTCGAGGAGCTCGACCAGCGGCTCACCCGGGCGGTCGAGCTGCTCTTCGCGCACTACCAGCCCATCGTCGTTTGGCCGGAGCGAGAGATCTTCGCGTACGAAGCTTTGGTCCGCACCAAGGAACCTTCGATTCCCCATCCGGGTGTGCTCTTCGACGCGGCCGAGACGCTTCAGCGTGTCCAGGACGTGGGGCGCCAGATGAGGCTCGTGGCGCCCGAGCCGTTCAAGGACGGGGGCACACCATTGCTCTTCATCAACCTGCATCCGAGCGACCTGCTCGACGAGGACCTATTCGACCCGTCCACCCCGCTTGGGTGCATCGCGTCGAAGGTGGTCTTGGAAATCACTGAGCGTGCGAGCCTCAGCGGCATTGGCGAGCTGCGGGAGCGGATCGATCGTCTGCGCGCGCTCGGATTCCGCATCGCCGTGGATGATCTCGGCGCGGGCTACGCCGGGCTCTCGGCATTCGTCGCGCTTCAGCCGGACGTGGTAAAGCTAGACATGTCCCTCGTGCGCGACATCCACGAGTCTCCGACCAAACAGCGCCTCGTGCAATCGGTGGTCGACGCGTGTGGCGATCTGGAGATGCAAGTGATCGCGGAGGGGGTAGAGACGGCCGGGGAGCTCCTCGCGCTCGAGAAGATCGGCTGTCGCCTCTTTCAGGGATACTACTTCGCGAGACCGGGACTCCCCTTTCCCGAACCTGTCTGGCCGGCGGCCACAGACGCGCGGTGACCGGTCGCCCGACGGTTCTGGTGATCGACGACAGCCCGGTCGATCTCGATTTGGTGCATGCGATCCTGGAGTCCGACTTCGACGTGCTCGACGCCAGAACCGGGCGCGATGGGCTTCGACAGGCACGGGCCGAGCAACCTGCCCTCGTGCTCGTCGACCACCGATTGCCGGACGCTAACGGCCTCGACCTCATCCCGGAGATCCTTGGGCTCTCGATCCCGGTGATCATGCTGACCGGTGCGGGGGCGGAGGAGGTCGCGGTGGCTGCGCTGAAGGCGGGTGCGTCGGACTACCTGATGAAGGAGCGCCTGACCCGCGACGTGCTCACGCGCGCGATCGCCTACGCGTTCGAGACGTCCCGACTGCGCACCGAGGTACAGCGGCAAGCGGCCAAGTTGCACGCACACCGGGCGCTGCTTTTCACCTTCCTCGAGGCGGTGCCGATCGGAATCTACGTGCTCGACGGGTCCGGCACCCCATGCTTCGCGAACCGGAAGGCGGTCGAGATCCTGGGGCGCGGCATCGTGCCGGGGGCCGACGCGAACAACCTCGCCGAGGTCTACCAGGCTTATGTGGCGGGCAGCGACGATCTCTATCCGGCAGAGTCTCTGCCGATCGTCCGCGCGTTGGAGGGCGAGACGAGCTCGGTCGGCAACATGGAGATCGTACGTCCCGAGGGTCGCACCCTGATCGCCGTGACAGCGAAACCAGTCTTCGGTCCCGAGGGTGAGGTTCGGTATGCGATCGCCGCATTCCAGGACCGCACCCGGGAGGCGCAGCTGGCGGAGGAATACTGGCAAGCTCAGAAGATGGAGGGCATCGGTCGGCTCGCGGGCGGTGTCGCGCACGACTTCAACAACCTCCTGACCGCCATCGTGAGCTTCGGGAACTTTGCGCGAGATGCACTCAGTCCAGGTGACCCGGCCCACGACGACCTGACAGAAGTGCTGCGTGCGGCGGGTCGCGCGGCCAAGCTCACCCGGCAGCTCTTGGCGTTCTCGCAGAAGCAGCCGGTGCTTCCGGAGTCGACCGACCTGAACGCCCTGGTGTCGAGACTGCTCTCGACGCTTCGCCGAACCCTCGGTGCCCACATTGACATCGAGACCCGGCTCAGCGACGCACTGTGGCCGGTGTGGATTGACGCGGGGGCGTTCGAACAGGTGATCGTCAACCTCGCGGTCAACGCGCGGGACGCGATGCCACGTGGGGGCACGCTCGTGCTCGCGACGTGCAACGGGCCGATCTCCGAGGTGGTGGAGATGGGGCTCGAGCCGGAGTTGCCAATTGGAGATTGCGTGTGGCTAACGGTCTCAGACAATGGCGCAGGCATGGACCCGGCGACCATGGCTCAGGTCTTCGAGCCCTTCTTCACCACGAAGGTTCCGGTCGTGGGCACCGGCCTCGGTCTCGCGATCTGTGATGGGACGGTGCGACAAGCGGGCGGGTTCATCGAGGTGGAGTCGTCCCTTGGCGTGGGCACCACGTTTCGGATCTGCCTACCGCGGCACGAACGCTGATGACGCGCGTCGTTGCGCGAAGCGAGGTCTGGACCGGTTGCCCCATGGGAGGTTCCACCCCCCCAACTTGCAGCCTGCACACCCGTGGAGGTATGACGGTTTCTGCCGCACCAGCGCGTGACAGAGGAGGTGCATGGTGGCCCAGGACCAGGCCGTGAAGTGCGAGAACGAGCCACAGGCTGCGCCGGGACATCGGACCGGTTGAGTGGCTGATCCGCCCGCCACGAAGCCGGTCGAAGCGCCCCTCCTGCTCTGCGTGGACGACGATGAGTACGACGGTTCCTTAGTGGAGCGTTTGCTGGCGCCAGACCACCGGGTCGTACTTGCGACGAGCGCGAAGGAAGGGCTGCGTATCGCCCGTCGCATCCTCCCCGCGTGCGTACTGCTGGACCACCACATGCCGGGTCAGGATGGCATCGACGCGATCGGTGGATTTCTCGAACTGGACCTGCCGGTGATCCTGCTCACCGGCCATGGCGATGAGGAGATGGCGGTGGCCGCCCTCAAAGCCGGCGCGTCCGACTACCTGGCGAAAGACAGGCTCACGCCGAACACCCTTCGTCGCGCGGTCACCCATGTGCTCGAGAAGCGCGCGCTGCATTCGACCCTCGGTCGCCAAGCGAAACAACTCGAGGGGCTCGAGGCGGAGCTCTTCATGTTTCTCAATGCCGTACCGGTGGGGATTTACGTACTCGACCGGTTCGGCGTCGGGTACTTCGCCAACCAAACGGCGGTGGAGTTGCTGGGTCCGATCCAACCTGGTCTGGAGATCGCGGCGTTGGCCCATCTCTACCCAGCCTATGTGGTCGGGACCGACGAACTCTATCCGATCGAGAAGCTCCCAATCGTCCGTGCCCTGGCCGGGGAGACGAGCACGATCAGCGACATGGAAGTCGCCCGTCCGGACGGACGGATTCGAATCGCGGTCACGGCGACGCCGATCCTCGGCCCGACTGGTGAGGTCGAGTACGCGATCGCAGCGTTCGAAGACTTTACCCGGGAGGCCACGTTGGCGGCGGGTCAGCACGCGGCTCAACAGATGGAGGTCGTTGGGCAACTCGCGGGCGGCGTCGCACACGACTTGAACAACCTGCTGACGGCGATTCTGAGCTTTGGGGGATTCGCGCGAGACGCGCTGCCCGCCGCGGACCCTGCGCAGAACGACCTGAAGGAAGTGCTCCAGGCCGCCGACCGGGCCAGCAGGCTCGCTCGGGGGCTTCTCGCGTTCTCGCGGCAGCATCCGGTGCGGCCAGCTTCCACCGACCTCACCGAGCTGGTCAGGACTGTGCTGCTCAGGATGGGTGAGAGGCTGGGCGCGCACGTCCGCATCGAGACCGAACTGGCAGACGACCTGTGGCAGGTTCGCATCGATCCTCACGTGTTCGAACAGGTCGTGGTGAACCTCGTCTTGAACGCACGAGACGCGATGCCCCATGGCGGCACGCTTTCGTTGCGCACGCGGAACGTCACCATTCAAGCGGCGACGGAGGGGGACGTCGGTTGGATCGAACCGGGGGACTACGTGGAGCTCTCGGTCTCGGACGATGGCGTGGGGATGGACTCGGCCACCGCTGCCAAAGTGTTCGAGCCGTTCTTCACCACCAAGGAGTGGGGCCATGGCCAAGGTACGGGGCTCGGCCTGGCGATGTGTTACGGGAGTGTCCAGCAGTCCAAGGGGACCATCGAGGTCGAGTCCATGCCAGGAGCAGGTTCGACGTTTCGGATCCACCTTCCCCGCCACGAAGTGACCTCGCGGCCGGAGGTGCGGCAGGCCAAGTCGACGGCGGGGGAAACGATCCTCGTGGTCGAGGCCGACGAGCAAGTTCGTTCGATCGCCCAGCGTGCGCTCGAGCGGGAAGGCTACGAAGTCTTGCTTGAAGGCGACCCGGAAGCGGCGCTCCAACTCTTTCAAGCGGGTGCAGTGCCGATCGACCTGGTGCTCGCGGACGTGGTGATGCCGAAGCTGAGCGGTCCCGAGCTCGTTGCGGCACTCCGCCGCCTGCAGCCCTCGCTGCCGGTCATCTACATGTCCGGCCATCCGCGTCAGGCGCTCGGCCCGCTCGGGGTCTCGGGCGAGGGCGTGCTGCACAAACCCTTCTCGGGTGAGGATCTCGTCTCCGCCATTCGCGAACGGCTGGGTGCAACAAGCATGGCCCGCGCCGACCAGAAGTTTCGAGAACTGCTGACGCCCGAGTCCCTCGATGCGTTCGAACGCAGCGGCGACGTGACGATTGGACTCTGGGCGGATGGGAAGATTGCCTACACCAACCCGCGGTACGCGCGGTTCGCCACGCAGAACGGCGGCGGGACGCAGTTCGGAGACACGTGGGGGATTGGACGGAGCGTGTTCGACGCGATCTCCCCCCCCCTCCGTCAGTTCTACCAGGACGCGCACCACAAGACGCTCGAAAGCCGTCAGGCGTGGTCGCACGAGTATCGATGCCCCACCCCTCGGCAACAGCAGCGGTTCAGGATGCGTCTCGTGCCTCTGCCGTTCGGGCGTGCCCTCGTTGCGGTGCACACCCTCTTCTGGGTGGGTCCGCATCCGCCGTCGGTCTCTCCCAACTCAGCGCAGTTTCGTAAGGACGGCTACGTGCGCCAGTGTGCCAGTTGCCGTCATGTGTTGCGCATCGACGAGAACCAGTGGTGCTACGTCCCGAAGTACATCGATCGCCCTCCCGAGAAGACAACCTTCGGGCTGTGTCCAACGTGCGCCCTCCTCTTTGCCTGACGGACTGGTGATCCGCACTCGATTCTCTGCACACGGATTGCTCGCCCATCGACGGGACCGAGCGGTCACGTCGTCTGCATCCTCAGACCCGACGGCAACCGTCGCAGGTCGAACGCCGCTGTCAGCGTTCGTCGTCGCGGGGAGGCGGGTGATCGTTGGGCACGCACACGAGGCGGTCTCCGCGCGGCATCCGGCAGGTGCCTTCGATCGTGCCTTGGCGAGACGTGAACTCGCACAAGGTTCCGTCTTCCTGAGCGTCGCAGGCCGCGAAGGCTTCGGGGGGCGGGCCTTGTCGTCCGCCTCGGCCTCCCCCGCCTCCGGGGGGCTGGGCCGAGGCGACACCGACGAGGAGCGCGGCGAACGAAAGCAGGATGGGGACGAGGAGGGTGGATTTCATGGCGGGTTCCTTTCTCCTCCCTGACAGCGGCCGCGACCATCCCGTTAGCCATCTGTGCACGATTGGCGGACGATTGGCGGAGTGAATCGAGGCCATGCACGACGCGGTTGTGGATGACCGCGGTGTTCGAGGCCGCTGACCAGTCGAGCTCGTACCGCCCATGCGCTCAGCCCGTACTCACTCGGGCGGATGCGGGGGTCGATCGTGCGGGGGTCGATCGTGCGTGGGTCGATCGTGCGTGGGTCGATCGTGCGGGGGTTGACCATGCGCAGGCCGATCGTGCGGCGGTCGATCATGCGCAGGCCGATCGTGCGGGGGTTGATCATGCGCAGGCCGATCGTGCGGGGGTTGATCATGCGCAGGCCGATCGTGCGGCCGATCACCGGGTGGCTCGTGCGGCGGCCCGCCGTGTCCCGGCGGGCGCCTGGGTCGGGACCGGATCTCGTCCAGCCGGGCCCGCTGCGTTTCGGTCAGGACCTCCCGCACCTCCGCGATCACCTGCGCGTTGATCGCTTCGATGCGCGGCCGCTGTGTGTCGAGCAGAGCCTCCACCGCAGGGCGGTGTCGGTCGAGGATCGCGCGCACCTGTTCGTCTTGAGCCGGAGTGAGGTCCAGCTCGTGGACCGGAATGGGTCCACCACGCGGAGGCCCAGCAGGGGTTCGGTGGCTCCAGTCCCAGATGCCTGCACCGGCCACCGCGCCGAGCAAGAACGTGCCCACGAGCACGAGCACGGCCTGAAGGGTTCGTCGCCGCCCTTCACTCATCGTTTGCGCTCCCGGTGAGTGCACCCATCTGGTCGATCGTCAGCGGCGCGCCGCTGTCCGCCCAGCCCATCAGCGCGAGCGCTGGGTCCATGTTCGTGGGGAGCTGTGGGGGCGAGGACCACACCAGCATCCAGGCGGCCGCGGCCAGCAGCGCCGCCACCGAGAGCGCACGCGGTGCGATGCGAAGCATGGGGGGCGTCGAGGAGGCTTCGACAATCCGCCGGACGGCCTCGCGCTTCTTCGCCGCGCCCGCCTCCCCTGCGAAGGGGTCGAGCGCGGAGAGGTCCAGCGCTTGCACGAACTCCGCCTGCTCCGCAGTCTCGGCGATGCGCGCCTCCCAGCGCTCTTCGTCGAGGGCTGGGTCCAGTGCTGAGAAGTCGATCGGGTCGGTCACGCTGGGTCTCCGAGGTGTGCGCGCAGCTTTCCACGCGCGACGAACAAATGCTGACGGGAGTTGACCACCGTCAGATCGAGCGCATGCGCGATCTCCGGGTGGGTGTATCCCTCGAGGTCGTGCAGCAAGACCACGGCGCGCTGGGTCTCGGTCAGCTGGGTGAGCGCGTCGGCGAGCTGCCGGCGGGTCGCCAGTCGGTCGGTCGCGCGGTGCCCGCCACCTGCTTCGGCGGCTTCGTGTGCTTCGAAACGTGGGACGTCCCGGAGCCGGCGCCGGTCGAGCCAGTTGCGCGCGTGGTTGCGCACGATCTGCATCAGCCAGGCCTCGAACTTCTCGGGAGAGTGGCAGGTATCGATCTTCGCGAGCGCCTTGATCAGGGCGTCCTGCGCGACGTCTTCGGCGTCGGTTGGCCGCCGAACGATCGAGAGCGCGACAGCGAGTTACTTCAGCCGGGAGCTGATGGCGTGCGACAGCGCCGCCGACTGCTGTCCCGGTGGTGGTCTCTGTCGACTCCACTGCCACCCCCTGCTCGTGGAAGACGGCGACTCCGTCGCGCTCCAGAACCGCTGCGTGTCCCCCGACTACGCGTGGTGTTCGCACGCCTACCGCGAACACGGCGACACACTCGAGGACGACGGCTACGTCTACCTCGACCGTTGCAACGGCGTGGAGACCGCCGACGGCTACACCTACGTCGGCACGCCGACGTTCCCCTACGTCAACGGCTGCTACCGCGACGCGCCGACCGCGATGGCGACCGACGATACCTACACCCGGCTGGACATGGGCATGGGCCCGCCGCCGCGCCCGTAGACATGTCCGGTCCGACGAAGAGGCGCGGCTCTGCGAGGCGCATCGCCTGGTTCGGCGCAGCCCTATGCGCGGCGATTCGATGGGGGCCGACTGTTCGACCTCGGGCCAGGGCACGCGCAGGCGCACGGTGCCAGCTACGAACACGACCTCTCGGTGGTCGAGCCGGGCAGCTTCGACGACCTGATGGTCGAGGACGACGTGTCGCACGGCGTCTCCGCCACCAGCGGCAGCCTCTATTGCGAGGTGTTCAGCGTGCACGGGACCGGGCGGGACCAAGTCGTCGCCTCGGTCGTCGGCTGGTACCGCGCGCCGGGTTCGATCGAAGTGGTCGCCTTCGCCGCCGAGCATCCGTTCGGCGTCACCGACGTGGCTCCTCTCGCGGGGGGCGCCTTTGACGAGGCGCTCGATTCGGACACAGCCGAGGTCGTGCTGACCATGTTCCCCGCCCGCGCGTTCGATGGCCTCGAGCTGGACGCGCTCCCATCGATCGACCTCGCCTACGAGCTCAGCCAGCGACTGCTGCGCACGCGCGAGTCGAGCTGGACCATTGGTCCTTCCAGCGAATGAACTCCTGAGCCACGTGCGCGCTGTGGTCGCTCAGAGCCCCACGACGTTCGCGGGGAGTTCGCGGGCTCCGCCGGTGGTGCCGCGACCGAGTTCTCCGTGGCGGTTGGATCCCCAGCAGGTCACCCGGCCGGAGGCCCGCGCCGCGCATGCGTGGGAGAACCCGGCGCCCACCGCGATCGCGTCGTCGATGCCGGGGATCACGACCGGTCGGCGCGCGGTGGTGGTGGTGCCATCGGCCATTTGTCCGAACGAGTTGTTGCCCCAGCAGACGACCTGACCGGTCGCGCGGACGGCGCATGCGAACGAACTGCCGGTGGCGAGGTCGACGACGTCGTCGAGCGGTCCGTCCCCGAGCACGCCCAGCACCCGCTCGGGCGAGGCTCGGTCGGTGGTGTTTCCGCTGCCGAGGTTGCCGCTGCCGTTCTCTCCCCAGCACCGGACCGGTCCCGGTGAGGGCACGGCCGCGCCGCTCGGACGCTCGATGCCGCAGGTGAAGTTGACACCAGCGTCGAGCACGTCGAGACCGACCGTCATGTCGCCTCCGGTGCCTTGGGCCAGCCCGGCGTTCGAACCCCGGCAGCGCACCCTGCGCGCCCCACCGTTGGTGAACGCGGCGCAGGTGTGGCCCTCCCCCGCAGCGACGGAAACGTCGAACGTGGCGTTCGGGTAGCCAAGGGCGTTCTGCGGGCTCGTGAACTCGCTGCCAAAGCTCGCGATCGCGTTGGCGAAGTTCCGACCCCAGCAGCGGGTGTCCCGGAGCGGCGGCATGCCTTCGACGTCGAACTCGTTCGCGCAGGTATGCGCCGAGCCGACCGAGAGCGACGGTTGCAGGAGGGTTCGGTCGATGAACCCGATGCCCGGCAAGTCCACCACGACTTCCGGGCGTGGGGAGAACCCGATGGTGTCGCCGTTGCCAAGCTGTCCTTGTTCGTTGCCACCCCAGCACCACACGACCGAGTCGGTGCGCGCGCAACTGAACCGCTGCGCCCCTGGGAAGTTTCCGAACGAGGTGTCGATCTCCAGCGCGCCCACCAAACCCACGACCTGGACCGGTGTCGTCCGCTCGACCGTCGTGCCGTCTCCGAGCTGCCCCTGGTCGTTGCGTCCCCAACACACCGCCACGCCGGTGCTTCGGATCGCGCACGTGTGCCGGGCGCCGCCCGCGATCGAGACGATCTGATCGCAGACTCCGTCGGTGCAGACTCCGCCGACGCCGCAGGAGTTGCCACAGCTGCCACAGGACTCGACGTCGGTGGTGACGTCGGTCTCGCATCCGTCGCTGAGTTCGTCGTTGCAGTCGAAGTGCATGCCCTCGCACTGGGCGACGCAGGCGTCGGCCTCGCAGCCAAAGCGTGTGTTCGGCGGGGATCCGAACGTGGCGGCACACGCCACCGCGACCGCCGGCTCTTCGTCCGTCTCGCCGTCGCAGTTGTCGTCGGTTCCGTTGCAGACTTCGGCGCGGGTCGGGTTCACCGCGCGATCGCCGTCGTCGCAGTCGAGCGCGTTCTCCACGAAGCCCTCCTCCGCGGCGCACAGCAGCCGAACGTCGCCCTCGCGGTCACCGAATCCGTCGCCGTCGCTGTCAGGCCGGAACGCGCGCAGCACACCTTCGTCGGAGCGCCCGTCGCAGTCGTCGTCGGTGCCGTTGCAGACCTCGATCGAAGTCGGGCCTACGGACGGGTCCGAATCGTCGCAATCGCCGCCGCAGGCCGCCCCATTGCAGCACATCGCATCCAGCACACCGTCTTCATCGGCATCTCGGTCGCCCAGCGTCGACGCATCGCAGTCTTCGTCGTGGCCCTCCGCATCGCAGACTTCTTCGTTGCCCGGGAACCGGTTCGCGTCGGAGTCGTCGCAATCCGCGCCCCCACACTCCATCGCATCGACCCCGTCGCCATCCGCGTCTTCGGTCGTCGTGCAGGTCGTGACACAGCGCGACTCCACGGCGTCGCAGGTCTGTCCAGCCGCGCAGGGCGGCGGGCCCGGGATGCAGCCACGCACGTCGGCGCTGTCGTCGGTGGGCGCACACCGCTCGATGCCATTGCAGAAGAGCCCGTCGCTGCACTCGAGGTTCGACGCGCACATGCCCGTTCCCCCGTCGTCTCCTCCAGCGGGGTCGTCCCCACACGCGAACAGCAAACACATGAGGACCAAGCAGAACGACCGTTTCATCGAGCAAATCGTACCACCCGATCACGGCACTCCACGACGGCGAATGGTCCGGGCACCGCTGGTTGCTCGGCCTGCGCGAGTACCGCGTCTTCTGAGGAGGTCGCTCAGCGCGTGGTCGCGGCGCGCAGCATCGCCAGGTCAGATGGCCGCACGCAGCCGCCTTCCAGCAGCCGCCAGAACACGAAGTGGGTGACGGCGGTGGCGTCCAGTCCGAGCGGCGTCACGAGTTGTCCCGTCCATTCCCAACCGAGCCAGTGCGCTTGGCCCTCTGGGTCGATCGCGACCGCGTCGCCGTCGATCTCGTAGACGAGCTTCCAGTCGCGGTGCCCCGAAGGCAGCTGCGACACGATGTCGTCGTCGATGCCGAAGAGCCCGAAACGTTGATCGACCGCGTCCCCGAGCGACCATCCCCACGGTGCGGTGCCACTGGTCTCGCTGGTGAGGTTGGCGGTGCCGAACGCCTTCGCGAGCCACGCGAGTGCGGGTGGCATCTTGCCCAACGCGTCATCGTCCGGGAGACACAACCCGGTGCCGCCAATGCACGACCGCCCGATCGAACCGGCCACCGGAAGTTCGAAGAACGCAGCCAGGTCTCCGTGCGGGACCAGACGCAGCGCCCAGTAGATGCGGTCACCGTTGAAGCAGAGACGCTCGATCGCGACTCGGCGACCGCGCAGCGCGTCTCGTGCCCACGCGAGCGTCTCCGGGAGTGTGTCGAAGCGCGACGCGTGCGCGTCCGTCCACCACGCGAACGCCTCCGCGAGCGCAGGTGGCAGCGCATCCCGTTCGTCTTCGGTGAGTGCGTCCATGTCCAACGAGACCAGGTGGCTGTCGCCGTGTGCCTCGACCCGCCGAGCCCGCTTCTTCGATGCCATGCCCCCTTGTACGACAGCTGACCGACCATCTGCCGTTTGCATTGGAATGGTTGCTGCGGGGCCCGCAACCATCGGTTCGGATGCGTGGATCGGATCCTGGGACTTTGGCGCGAGCCTGCTAGACCTCCGGCTCACCCACGGAGTTCTACGTGTCCAAGACCATCTTCATCGCCACCGAAAAGCCCTTCTCCCCCGACGCCAAGGACCAGGCCACCGCCATCCTCGAGAACGCTGGCTACACCGTCCGGGTGCTCGAGTCGTACGGTTCCGAATCGGACTTGCTCGGCGCGGTCGCCGAGGCGGACGCGATCATCATTCGCAGCGACAAGATCCACCGAGGCGTGCTCGAAGCGGGCGCCTCGCTGAAGCTCGTGGTGCGGGCCGGCGCCGGCTACGACAACGTCGACTGTGCCGCCGCCAAAGAACGGGGCGTCGCGGTGATGAACACACCGGGCCAGAACTCGAACGCGGTCGCGGAGCTCGTGTTCGGTTTGATGGTGATGCAGGCGCGCGGCCGTTTCGACGGCAAGTCGGGCACGGAGCTCAAGGGCAAGACCCTCGGCATCCATGCGATCGGCAACGTGGGCAAGAACGTGCTGCGCGTCGCGAATGGCTTCGGCATGGACGTGCTCGCGTTCGACCCGTTCGTCTCGCCGGAGGACATCGAAGCGCTCGGTGCGACCCCGACCACGAGCGCCGAAGATCTCTACGCGCGCTCCCACTACCTCTCGCTGCACATTCCCGCGACCCAGCAGACGGTGAAGTCGATCGGCAAGGCGCTCATGCTCTCGATGCCGGTGGGCGGCGTGCTCATCAACACGGCCCGCGCGGAAGTCATCGACGAGCCCGGCCTGCTCGAAGCCCTGGCGGAGCGGGACGACCTCGCCTACCTCACCGACATCAGCCCAAGCGACGAACACCTCGCTGCGTTCGATGCCTTCGGCCCGCGGTTCTTCCGCACCCCGAAGAAGATGGGCGCCCAGACCGAAGAGGCGAACACCAACGCTGCGACGGCGGCCGCGCGTCAGATCATCGCGTTCTTCGAAAAGGGCGAACGCCCCCACGTCGTCAACGACTGACGCTGGGATGCAGACCCGGCGTGGGTCGTGTCATTCTCGGCGTCGTGCAGCTCGAAGTCGAACACGGAGAAGGCATGTCGCACGTCGCGCTCCGGCTCGACCGGGGGGACCTGCGCGCGCTCACCTCGGGCGACGAACTCCCGTTCACCGTCACCACCCGTGAGGGAGACACGCTTCGTTGCGCGCTCAAGCTCAAAGGCGGGCGCGGGCGAAGCGTGGGCGAACTGGACCACCGGCTCCACGTCGACGGCATGGTGGTCGACCACTTGGCCCAAGGCGCCACGGTCACGCCGCTCTTCACCGACGACGACGTGCCGTTCCTCCTGAAGCTCTCGCACCCCCGCGACCACGCCCACGCGGACGACCTCGCGGGCCGAAGGGCGATGCGGGAGCCGCTTGAGTTGAAACACCGCCTCCCGATCGCCGCGATGTTCGGGCTGTTCGGCGTCGCCTTCTTCTTCCTGCTCGATCGTCCGATGGTCGCGCTCTGCTTCGGCGGCGTCGCCATCTGGATGCTCTTCACAAAGGACGTCTAGGGCGTTTCCGGTTGGCGGCGCTTGCGGATCGCGGCTTCGATCGGGAGTGGGAGCAGCAGTTGCCCAGGCGGGGTGGTCGGGAAGTCTTCGATGTGTTCGAAGCCGAGCCGGGCCGGGTGGTGGTCCGGCATGTGGGCGGTGCCGAAGATCCAGTCCCACAGGCTGAGCGTGATGCCGAAGTTGCAGTGCAGCGGGCCGTGGTCTGGGTGGACGTGGTGCCAGACGTGCATCGCGGGGTTGTTGAGCACGTACTTCAACGGGCCGATGTGCACGTCGAGGTTGGCGTGGTTGAAGTGACCGACGGCGGTGTTGATGACCGCGAGCGCGAAGAGGGCTTCGCCGCTGAATCCGAGCAGCGCGAGCAGCGGGTAGGTCAACGATTTGTAGACGACGATCTCGGCCCAGTGAAAACGCAGGCTGACGATGAAGTCGAGGTGCGGCGCGCTGTGGTGGACCTTGTGCAGGTTCCAGAGCCACGGCACCGCGTGCAGCATCCGGTGGATGTTCCAGTGCAGGAAGTCGATGCCAACCAGCGCGACGGGGATCTGCGCCCAGAGCGGCCAGTCCTCGGCGAGCCCGAAGTAAAACCAACCGTACAGGTCCCAGCTGGTCAAGCTGGCGTCGAGTCGCACGAGGAGCGGGGCGGCAAGCGTGGCGATCAGCACGCCGAGGAAGTGTCCGTTGAAGACCAGGTAGAAGAGGTCGGTCAGGATCTGCGGTCGCAGGATCCCGGGGTCCGGTTGGCGCGGCTTCAGCCGTTCGATCACGACGAAGATCACCGAGAGCCCCGCCAACCAGTAGACGTAGGTCACGCGTCTCGGGTTTCTGTCTGGGGAGGAGGCACCAAGCGCACTCTAGTGACCCACGGCGAGGCAGCCACCCCTAGATCCACGGTGCGCGTCGGACCTGGAGGGAAGGGCGCCGGCGGGAGACACCCGACATCGCTGGCGGTCGTACCGGGGATGCGTTCTAGTGTGCGGTGTGCGGGCGAGCGCTGAGTTGGAGCTGCCGGGTGGCGAGCGGGTCGTGGTCGTCCATGGCGATCTCATCGGGCGGCTCGACAAGGCGGCGGTGTTTCTAGACGACCCGCGGGTGAGCGAGGCGCATGCGATGGTCAGCCTGCGGGGCGGCCAGCTCGTGCTCTTGTCGCTTCGGCGATTGGTCGCAGTGAACGGGCAGCCGATGCGGGAGGTGCCGCTCTGCGCAGGGCTCGAGCTCGGGTTCGCGGACGGTCTGATCGTCAAGGTCGTGCGGGTCGACGTGCCCGAACGGGTCCTCGGACTTCAGGCGGAGGGACTCGGGGTGCGCTTGCTCGCCGCTGTGGCGAGCGTGGTCCGTCATCCGACGGGGCCGCGCGTGCTCTCGCGGTTCGTGCCCGAAGCGGCTGCGCATCTGTGGTGGTCGGGGGACGTTTGGAAGTTGCGGGTCGCCGAGGCGGACGCGGTGGTGGTCGAGGCAGGGCACGCGTTCCGCGTGGACGACGTCTCGTTCACACTGGTGGCACTCCCGACGACGGGGCCGGTGCTGGCGACGCGGGCGGAAGGCGCGATCGGCGAACCGCTGCGCATCATCGCGTCGTGGGACGTCGCCGAGATCGTGCGCGCCGGACACCCCTCCGTGCTGCTCGGCGGACTCGCTGCGCGCATCGTCAGCGAACTGGTCTCGCTCGGTGGCTCGGCGCACTGGCTCACCGTCGCGGGCGAGGTCTGGAAGGGGGACGACGCGGGACCCGACTTGCGGCCGCGGTGGGACGTGGCGCTCAACCGGTTGCGCAAGAAGCTGCGCGCCGCGGGCATTCGCCAGGACTTGGTGTCCATGGATGGCGTGGGTCAGGTCGTGCTCTCGCTCGGGGAAGCGGACGAAGTCGAGGACCGCACCTGATGGCGCGCCGCGACCGCTCCGTGGCTGGCCTCAGTGTCGCGGACACGGGCGGTGCGCCGAGCGCGGACACCGAGAAGTCGGACTTCGGGACGCAGGAAGCGGATCGGTACGAAGAGGGACCTGCGCTCGGCGAAGGCGGCATGGGTGTGGTGCATGCGTCGGTCGATCGACGGCTCGACCGGGAGGTGGCGATCAAGCGTGTGCTCCCGCATGGCGACCCTGCGCTTCGGGCACGACTCGCCCGTGAAGCCCGCATCACGGCGGGCCTCGAACATCCCGGCATCGTGCCGATCTACGACGCGGGTCTCGACGAAGAGGGGCTGCCCTTCTACGCGATGCGGCTCGTTCGAGGCCGCTCGCTCGCGTCGGTGCTGGAGTCGACCCCGGCGCACGAACGAAGTCCGTTGCTGCGCGCGTTCTTGTCCGCGTGCGAGGCGGTCGCTTATGCCCATTCACGCGGGGTGGTGCACCGCGATCTGAAACCCGCGAACCTGATGGTGGGCGACTTCGGTGAGGTGCTGGTCGTCGACTGGGGACTCGCGGTGTCGGTGAACGACGCGGGCTGCCCGGGCGACGGGACCCCCGGCTACAGCAGCCCGGAGCAGCTGGCCGGTCAGCGCGCGCAGCCGGACGACGACGTGCACGCACTCGGCGTCGTGCTGCGAGAAGTGCATCCTGATCCGCCAGCGGAGCTTGGTGCCGTCGTCGCGAAGGCCACTTCGCCGCGCGGGGAACGCTACGCCACGGCCGAACCGCTCGCGCGCGACCTCGAGGCGTACCTCGAGGGACGCCGGGTGGCGGCGTACGCGTACTCGGGCCGCGAGGTCGCCGCCCGCTTCCTGCGCGCGTTCCGTTTGCCGCTTTCGCTCGCGGCGCTCTTCCTCCTGCTGCTTGCGATGGGAGTCGGCGTCGCGGGCGTGCGGCTCTCGCGCGAGCGGGGGAGGGCGGTGGACGCCGAAGCACAAGCGCAAGCGGCGCTTCAGGATGCGGAGCGTTCGGTCGCGTCGTTGCTCGAGAGCCAGTCGGTGCTTGCATACGAGCGGGGCGCCTGGCCCGAGGCGCAGGTGCTCGCGAGTCACGCGCTCTCGCGCCGGGATTCTCCGGTTGCGCGTGGGGTGTTGGCCGCGCTTCCGTCCCCCGACTTGCGCTGGGCGCGTGGGTCGTCGTGCTCGCATCCGCTCGCGACCCAGGGCGCGCAGGTGCTGTGCGCAGACGGTGCAACGGTGGGGCTGTGGGGCGGAGACGCGGTCGGCTGGGAACGTCAGGGGCCGGCCGCCCAGGGCGCACTCGGCCAGCAGTGGGCGGCGTGGTCGACGATCGAAGACGAGCTCACGATCGTGGCTGCGCGGGATGGTCGCACGGTCGCGGAGGGGCTCGTCGTGTCGCGGCTGCTTCCGGTGTTCGTCGTGGGCCGGGCTCCCGACGAACGGGTGATCTTTGCTTCGTCCACCACGCTGTACCGCTGGAGCGAGTCGGAGCTGCAGCTTCGAAAGCCATGTGGTGAAGACAACGTTCAGACGTTGACGGCGGCGGCGGACGTCGTCGTGGTGGGGTGTCCGAACGGAGAGGTCGTGCAGCTCGACGAATCGTTCGAACGGGTCTCGGCGGTGGCGTGCCGGTCGCCGGGCACCGCTCGGATCTCGGCGCTGGCGCTCGACTTGCCGACCGGACGGCTCGCGGTGGGAGATCTCGATGGTCGGGTGACGTTGCATCGGATCGGGGACGCCGGTCCGCCGCTCCTGCAGTTCTCGGAACCGGCGAGCCGCATCCGCGAGCTGCGCTTCTTTCAGGACGCCATCCTTTCGCGGGGAGAATACGGCAGCGTGCGCGTGAGCGACCGGTCGGGCGGGGTGCTCTTCCGACTTCCGCAGCGGGTGGTGCGCATCCTGGACGCGGGGGACGACTCGCTGACGCTGGCCTCGCGAGACGGGGTCGAGACGCTGGCGGTGGATGGGTTCGGAGTGGCGCGCCAGCATCAGCTGCCCGAGGGGCTGACTGCGATTGGCGACGCGCCAGGGCTCACCCTCGCGGCCCGCGGCGACGGCATCCTCAGCGTCCTGGAAACGACCGGGCGCCGCGACCTCCAGATCTGCGAGGGCTGTGCGCTCAAGGCGGTCGCGGTGTCGCCGGACGGGCGCCACATCGCGGTGGCGCTGGCCAACGCGGGCGACGGACTGCGGGTGTTCGACCGCCACACGTTCGAGCGGGTGGCCGGATTCGAGGAATCGCGCGCGCTTCGGCGTCTCGCCTACTTCGCGGACGGACGTTTGCTGACCTTGGGTTACGGGCCCGACTTCGGTCTGTGGTCCAGGGGCGGCGCCCGCGAGGCGATCGAGGCCGCGCCCGCGCTCGATCTTGCGGCCACCGACAACGGAGCGTTCGTCTGGGCGGTTGGTCTCGACGGCACGTTGGTTCGCGTGCGTTCGGATGGGACGAGCGAGCGCATGGGCAGCCAGCCCGGTGCGCTTGCGGTGGCGCCCTTGGGTGACCGGGAGGCGTGGGTCGTCACATCGTTCGAGCTGCGCCGGGTCGTTGCGTCTGGAGAGGCGACGTTGGTGGCGGTGCTCGACGGCACGCCGCTGGACATTGCGGTCGACGGCGACGCGGAGGTGGTGGCGCTCGGGTTCGAGGATGGGCGCGTCGAGGTTCGAAGCATCGGTGGGGAACGGATCGCAACCCTCCGCGCGCATCGGCGGCGGGTCTCGTTCGTGGCGTTCGAGGACGGCGGCCTGCGCTCGGCTTCGTGGGATGGAACCACGCGGCTCTGGGACGCCACGGTGTGGCGCACGCCGACCTCTGCGGCAGACGCCGGACGTCGGTGGGCAACGGACCTGGATCGCGTGCTGACCATCTCCACCCGTTAACCCTCGGCGCCCGTCCGAAGCGCGTCGCCGCGTGTAAGAGATCGCTAAGACTGGACGGTGTCCGGGCCACCTAGAGTGGAGCGATGCGATTTCGTGCCTTGGGTGTGCTCCTTTCTCTGTTGCTCGGAGCCGCATGCGGCGACGACGGTCTGGACGTCGACGCAGGCGAGGACCGGTTGGATGGTGGCGGTGCACTCGACGGTGCGACCGATGCGCTCGCGGCCGACTCGGGTTCGATGCCTGGCGACGCAAGCTCCGAAGATGGCGGCGTCGAAGACGGCGGCCTCGGAGACGGCGGTCTCGAAGACGCGCGGTTCGAAGATGCGCCGACGGATGCGTTCGTGGACCCGGATGCGTCGCGTGAAGACGGAGGCGTCGACGCAGGCGCGATGGATGCAGGCATGGATGCCCGGACCTCTCTGGGCGGTGCATGCGGGGCCGGCGGCGAGTGCGCCACCGGCTTCTGCGTCGATGGCGTGTGCTGCGAGTCGGCGTGCGGAGGCCTCTGCCGCTCGTGCCGCACGGTCGACACCGCCGCGGCCGACGGACTGTGTCGGCCGGTCGAAGAAGGCACCGACCCGGGCGACGAGTGCACGGCGGACGTGGCGGGCTGTGACCTCGGTCTCTGCGACGGCGCGGGTGGGTGTGCGCCGTCACCGGACGGCACGGTGTGTCGGGCGCGGGGCGGCGCGTGTGACGTCGCAGAGTCGTGCAGCGCAGGGGCGTGTCCCGTGGATGGTTTCGCGACCGCGGGGACCGAATGCCGGAGCGCGTCCGGGGTGTGCGACCGGGCGGAGGTCTGCACTGGCAGCAGCCGCTCGTGTCCGGCCAACGGGTTTCAGCCCGCGACCACGGTGTGTCGCGCGGCCGCCGGCGCGTGCGACTTGCAAGAGACGTGCACCGGGAGCAGCACCTCGTGTCCGGCCGATCGGTTCGCGGAGACGGGTACAGTGTGTCGATCGGTGGCGGGGCCCTGCGATGTGGAGGAGACGTGTGCCGGCACGACAGCTTCCTGTCCGGCCGATGAGTTCGCGGGCAGCGACTCGCTGGCGTGCATCCCGTTTGCATGCAGCTCCGGCGCGGCGTGCGAGACCACGTGCGTCGACAACGGCGACTGCGCCCGTGACGGGCGGTCGTCGTGTGTCGATGGGCTCTGCGTCGAGGGCAAAGCTGTGTTCGTCACCTCGATGGGCTTTCCGGTCACGGCGATCGATGGGGACGTTCGGAACGGAGACTCGATCTGTCAGGCGACCGCGCGTGCGGTGGGCCGGACCGGGCGCTACGTCGCCTGGCTCAGCAGTCCGCTCGACGATGTGCGGGACCGCTTCTTCCCATCGCCCGCGCCCTACGTGATGGCGCGCGAGGGCATGCCGAATGTCACCGTCGCCGACGACTGGATGGATGCGCTCGACGGAACGTTGCAGGCTCCGATCCGCTACGACGAGTTCGGCCGGACGACACCGGTGGCGGACACGGCGTGGACCGGAACCGACGTCTCGGGCGTGGCGACCGCGGCCCACTGCAACGGGTGGACCTCCACGAGCCCCGTGGCCTACGGCACGGCCGGATGGATCGTGGCCACCGACAGCTTGTGGACGCAGTTCTCCGATCTCACCTGCAACGGCACCTACCGGCTCTACTGCGTCGAGCAGTAGAGGGGCAGTTCGCTGGCGAACGCTGGCCTGACTACTCGCCGGTGGGCAGCGGTTCCGCGGTCTCGAGGTAGGCCCAGAGCGCCTGCAGTTCGACTTCAGTCATACGCTCGGCGTACGGCGCCATGAGCGCCATGGGCAAACGAATGTCTGAACCATCGGGACGTTTGAGATCCCGCATCGCAGTCACGAAGTCGTCGTAGCTCCAGTCTTGCAACGTCGTGAGGTTGGCTGCGGGCAGCCAGTCCGGATCGCCGGCTTCGATCGGGCCACCCCGCATGTCTTCGCGGTGGCATCCGGTGCAGACGGCTGCGAGGTGTTCCCCATATTCGGCGGTTGGTCCTTCTTCGGGTGGGAACCGCAGATGTTCGCGGTCGTGGTCGATCAGATCCACCGAGAGCGGGAGCGCGCCGGTCGCGATCAGGACGGTGCCGAGCGGTCCGAGCGAGGGCGGCTCCACCACGTTGTCGACCGGGGGCAACGAGCTTGCGTACGCGATGATGTCGGAGAGTTCGCGGTCGCTCATCCGCATGAAGTCGGTCGAGGGCATCGCCAGCGCCTTGCTGCTGCGGCCGATGCCGTGTCGCACCGTGCGGTTCCAGTCCGCCGGGGTGTATTGAGCGGTCACGCCACCCGCTCCGCTGGTGAGGTTCGGGCCCAGCAGCGTCCCCATCACGGCGCTGTCGATCATCACCCCACCAGAGAGGTCCGCGCCGTGGCATTCGGCGCAGACGTAGATGGCGTTCACCAGATGTTCGCCCCGGGCGACGGCCCGCTCGAGGGCAAGCGCGTCGAGGTCGACGCCGGCGAGCACGTCGACTTCGGGTTCGTCGGGCGGGTCCCCGTTCTCGGTCGATGCCGTCTCATCGGCCACGGTGTCGGTGGCCGCGGTGTCGTCGGCGTCGAGCTCGGGCTCGGGCGGAAGGGCGGCGCGTCGCTCTTCGCGCAAGCTCTGCAACTCGGTGTCCGTGAGCGGGAAGGGGACCGGGATGTCCACGTCTTCAATCGTCCAGACTTGTGCGAGCCGCTGGTCTGTCTTCCACCACGCCCATGCGTAAAAGATCAGCGCGCACACCACGAGAAACCCGAGGACACCCCCCAGGCGTTTGCCCCACTTTTTCATCCCCTACCTCCGGCGCCAGAATCTCACGACTCCTGGGCGGCTGTGAAGTGTTCGCTCTGGCGCGGGGGCACGGTCCGCAGAGCCTCGGCCGTCACCCTTCTGGGGAGAGGCGCGATGCCCCCAGCGGGTGTATGTTCTTCGCCATGCGCCCTCTGGTATGTCGCCTCCTGCTCGCCGCCATGACCTGCTCGTACGCCGGTGTGGCGTTCGCCCAATCGGATCCCCCAGAACCGCCCGGGGAGTCCGGGGAGTCCGGTGCGTCCGCGGAGTCGGGGGAGTCCGGGGCGAGTGCCGAAGCCACCGTCGTCGGCGAAACGCAGGCGGTCAACGTCGAAGCACATCTCGACAACGCCGCACGCGAGCTCTTCTTGGCGGGACGCGCAGCCTACGAGGCCGGCCGCTACGAAGAAGCGCTGACTCAGTTCCAGCGGGCCCACTCGCTCAGCGGTCGCAACGAGCTGCTCTTCAACATCGGCCAGTCGTTCGACCGGCTGAGGCGGGACGCCGACGCCATCGAAGCCTTCGAGCGGTACCTGCAGACCGAACCCGCCCAGGACGAACGGGTTGCCATCGAGGCACGCCTGGCGATCCTGCGTCGTCATGTGCAAGACGCGGCGCCGGACACCACCGTTCCAGAGCCCGATCCGGTCGTGGACACCGACGCGGTCTTGGCTGAACCACCACCGCCTGAGCGCTCGAACGTCGGACTCATCGTCGGCATCGTCGTTGGTGTCGTGGTCGTCGGGCTCGGTGTCGGGTTGGCGATCGGATTGAGCGGCCGCTCGCCCGACCACCAAGCAGGCGACAGTGGCAACGTGCATTTCGCGCTCGGAAGTTGGTGATCTCATGATGCTTCGAACCTCAGTTCTCCTCGCACTGTCCTTCTCCCTCGCCGCGTGCTCGGCCGACCCGACACAGCTGATGGTCAACGTGCAGGCCGACTCGCTCGTGGCCGCCTCGGGTGGCCGGTTGCGCATCGAAGTCTTCGGGGGTCCGAGCGTGGCCTCGCTCGAGTCCATCGCGACCGAGGTCGTCGACCCCGCGCGGTACCCCTACGTGCTCGCGGTGGCGCCGCGAGACGAGGACGCGTCGCGGTTCTGGCGGGTGGAAGTCACCCTGGAAGGAAGTTCGCTCGGCGCACTCTCGAGAAGCGCGCGCGGCGTGTTCGCGTCCGAACGGGTGAAGCGACTGGACGTGCTGCTCTCCGCCGATTGTGTGGACCGCACCTGTGGCGCGGACATGACGTGCCGTGCCGGCGCGTGCACGTCGGAGATGATCGACGTCAACGCGCTGCCGGACTTCGACGGTCCCGTGGACGGGATCCTCGACGCCGGTGCGCACGATGCCACCTCGATGGACGCCCCGACCGCAGACGCACCGACCGTGGACGCGCCCGAGATGGACGCGCCCGAGATGGACGCGCCCGAGATGGATGCGCCCGAGATGGACGCGCCCATGGACGCCGGCACGGATGCACCCGACGACGCTGGAATCGACGGCGGGCCGGACGGCGGCCCCTGCGGCATGAGCTGCACGCCGGAGCCCTGTTATGGCGGCACGGTGGACTGCAGTGGTGCGACGCCGGTGTGCATGCGCATGGAACCGCCCCGCGCTTCGGGCGCGTGTGGTGTGGGCATGTGCATCATGGATGGGTACTGCGCGATCGACCCGGTCGCGCACACGCGCCGCCCCAGCATCTCCCCCCCGTTCGAAGTGGACCAGTACTTCGCCGACTGGCTTGATGCCAGCGGTTCGCGGGTGATCACGGGAACCCCGCGAGCGACCGTTGGTGGGCTGACGCGCACCGGCCGGGTGGTGGTCTTCCGCGAAGCGCCTGACGTGTACGCCGTCGATCACACCGAACTGGCGCCACCCCTCGCTCGAGAGGCCAACGACGACTTCGGCATGGGCGTCGCGATCGACGGCGACCGGGCCGTCGCGCACTTCCGCGGCGGGTTCGCGGTCTACGAACGAGACGCGGCGGCCGGCTGGGAATTGGCGCAGTACCTGCCCGCGGGCGCCGACGCGCTCGAGGGTCCGATCGACCTCGACGGAGATTACGTCGTCGCGGCGGGCGGCAGCCGGGGACACTTCTACGAGCGGGTAGGCACGACGTGGATGGAGGTCACTCCGTCCAGCGAGACGTGCAACCCCGTGGACGTGGCTGTGAGCGGAGATCTCATCGCCGTCACCTGCTTCAGCGAGACGGTCCAGATCTTCAGCCGGTCCGGCGCGGGGACCTGGAACTTTCGGACCGAGTTCGACGCCGGCTGGATCGACTTCGGATACTCGGTCGACCTTCAGGACGGCTCGCCACCCAAGTTGCTGGTCGGTGCGCTCGGATTTCTCGGGGCAACTGGAACCGACGGTCGCGCGTTCTACTACGAGATGGGCGCGACGCCCGCCTCGTGGAGCCTGCGGGCGACCTTGGTGCCACGCGACCACCGAATCGACGACGGCAACCGGTTCGCGTTGGACGTGGAGATCCTCGAAGACGGCCGGCTGGCGGTTGGGGCCCCGACGGACTTCTGGGGGAGCGGCGACGGGGCACCGATCGCCGGGACTGCCTACGTCTTCGCGCCGGATGCATTCGGTACCTGGGTCGAGACCCTGCGCTTCACGTCGAGCATTCGGGTCAACGGGGAACGCTTCGGAGACGTCCTCGCCGGCGCGGGCGATCGACTGATCGTCGGTTCTGGTGACGTGACCGGCGGCAACGTGAACGGCGCCTTCTACGCGTTCGACACCGACGGCTGAGGAGGGGCTCAGCCGAGGAGCTGGCTCAGCCGGGCGCGTCGGGTTTCGGACTCACCACGAGGTTCCCGGTGCGCACGTCGACCTTGAGCTCGAAGAGGCGGCCGCCCGGCGCGCGGAACGTGGTCCGCATGTCGGTGTTCGACTTCGCTTCGCCGACCAAGAACTTCAACGCCGACGGGCTCTCTTGGTGCATCGCCTTCAGCGCGGCGATGCCGTCTTCGTCCCCTTCGAGTTTCATCGAGACTCCTGGGCTGCGGGCGGCGAACCCGGTCGAAAGACGTGATCGTTCCAGTGGTTCATGGGCTTCAACCTCACGACCAGAGCATACACGGTGTGCGGTGTGCGGTCGCCGAACCGCGACCCATTCAGGAATCGGGGTTGCAGCACCCGCTGCCGTCGCACGTGCCAACACAACGGGAGCCGATGCCGCCGCAGCCGACTCCGCCGCACATGGTGCAGCTGTCTCCCGGGTTGAGCGTGCAGTCCTGCGATTCCATGTAGGAGGTTCCGTCTTCGCAAGCCCCCACGTCGGTGCATTCCTGGGGCCGGCAGACCCGGCGTTGGGTCCCGCCGGTCGCGCAACTTCCGCGACACGGCTGCCACGGGCCGCACACGTCGGCCGCACACATGGTGCCCGACGCCACGGGCGCAAACACACACCCTCCCGGGGCAACGCAACTGTCGGTGGTGCAGCCGTTGCCATCGTCGCAGACCATCGTGCCACTGCCGACGCACGCGCCCGCCGCGCAGCGGTCGGTGGGGGTGCACGCGTTGTCGTCGTCGCAGGCCGCGGTGTTGTTGGCATGGAGACAGCCCGTCGCGGGGGCACAGGTGTCGTCGGTGCACAGGTTCCCGTCGTTGCAGTTGCGCGGCATGCCCGGATCGCATTCGCCAAGGCTGCATTGGTCCCCGATCGTGCAGAGGTTCCCGTCGCTGCACGCGTTCGTGTTCGGGGCGTTCACGCACCCACCGCCGCCGCACGAGTCGTCGGTGCAGGGGTTGCCATCGTCACAGCCTGCCGGTGCGCAGCTGCCGCCACAGCACATCTCGCCTCCGCCGCACAGACCCGTGCGGACGCAGGTGTCGCCGGAACACATCGCGGTCTCGCACGGCCCCGCCACACACGTCACCGCGGTGCAGGTGGGGTACTGGCAGTCGGAGTCCGCGTCGCAGCGGCCACCGGCGGTGGCGGTGCAGCGGCCGTCGTTGGGCGCGAACGCGCACGCGCCCGCGTCTTCGTTGCAGGTGTCGTCGGTGCACGCGACCGCGTCGTCGCACACCACCGGGGCGCCCGGAACACACGTCTGCTCGACACAGACTTCGACACCGTTGCAGAACACGCCGTCGTCGCACTGCACGTCCATGGTGCACTCCGGCTCCGCCGCGTCCGGTAGAGAGGCATCGCCCATGGACGCATCGGTGGACGCATCGTCCATGGACGCGTCGGGGACCCCACCGTCCAGCACACCGGCGTCCGCGCCGTCCGGGACGAGCACACAACCAAGTGCGGGCGAGCACGCTTCGCCCGCTCCACAAGCGCCCTCGACCGGACGAATGAAACAGGCGCCGTCGGTGCAGTTGCGTTCCCCGCACGCGACGGTGGGTTCTGGACAGTCGGTGTCGGACGTGCACGCCACGTCGCCGCAGTTCTCGAGCGCGTCGACCGCACAGTCTGGTTCGACGCAACGGCCGTTCAGACACTCGGTGGCCGCGGCGTCGCCGTTCGGGCACACGACGTCGAGGCAGCTTCGGGAGAAGACGATGGTGGCGACGGTCTCTCCGCGGATGGAGACGCTGGTGCGGCGAATGCCCAGGCGCTCGCCGTTGGCCGCGAGGAGTTGGACGGAGACGACCACGTCGCCGACGGGTGCCTCGTCGAATCGAGCGACCCGCACGCCGCGGATGAACCCGTCGCTCGAGAGCACCGTGTGGGTTTCGAGCCGGGTCGCGCCGTCCGCCTCGAGCGACACCGTGACTTCGGCGAGCTCGACCACCGGGACCAGATCGGTCCGCAGATCCACGAAGAGCGTGGGCGCACCGGAAGAACAGCCGAGCACGACGAGGATCGGCAGCACTGCACGCATGGAACTTCCACGAGCCACGGCCTCAGTGTCGCACGGAAGTCGGCAACATGCGTCGCTCGCACCCGCGCGCCGGTTTCGGACTCGGAATCGGCGACCTAGATCTGCCAGAGCTCCGGTTCGGGCAGCGCCAAGTGGTCGGCTTCGCGTGGGCCCCAGGTGCCGGAGCGGTAGCGGTGAATGATGCCGGGGTTGTCGAGCAGCGGCGTGTAGACGCGCCAGCTCTCTTCCACTTCGTCCGCGTGCACGAAGAGGGTCTGGTCGCCTTGCAGTACGTTGAGCAGAAGCGTCTGGTACGCGGGCGGGATCTCGTCGAACGCGGCGCCGTAATCGAAGGTGAGCGGGATGCGTTTGGTGCGGAAGGGGTTGCCAGGGGCTTTGACGTCGAAGTGCAGCTCGAAGCCTTCGTTCGGTTGCAGCGTGATGACGAGCACGTCGGTGGTGTCGAGTTTGGCCCCCATCGACCGGAAAAGGCTGACGGGCACATCTCGGAACTGCACGAGGATGCGTGAGCTCTTCGCCGCCAACCGTTTGCCGGTCCGCAGGTAGAAGGGCACACCCTTCCAGCGCCAGTTGTCGATCTCGAGCTCGAGCGCGACGAAGGTCTCGGTGGCGGAGTTCATCGGCACGCCCTCCTCTTCGAGGTAGCCGAGCACCTTCTCGCCGTTCACTTCACCGTGATCGTACTGACCCCGGATGACCCGACTCGCATCGATCGGCGCCATCGATTTGAGCACCTTGATCTTCTCGTAGCGGATCGCGTCCGCGTCGAAGCTGCTCGGAGGTTCCATCGCCACCAGTGTGAGCAACTGCGTCAGGTGGTTCTGCAGCATGTCGCGCAGCGCCCCGATGCCATCGTAATAGCCCGCGCGGCTGCCGAGCCCGAGGCTCTCGCCGACCGTGATCGTCACGCTCTGCACCCGCTCCCGGTTCCACATCGACTCGAAGATCGCGTTGGCGAACCGGAAGACCATCAGGTTCTGGACGGTCTCTTTGCCGAGGTAGTGATCGATTCGGTAGATCTGCTCCTCGCTGAAGTACTCGTGGGTGATCGCGTTGAGTTCCCGCGCGCTCTGCAGGTCGCGGCCGAACGGCTTCTCGACGACTAGGCGCGTCCAGCCCTTGCTCTCGTCGAGACCGACCAGCGCGAGGCCCTTCATCGTGGAGGCGAAGGCTTTCGGCGGAAGGGAGAGGTAGAACGTGCGGTTCTGGCCGAGGCCATGTTCCTTCTCGATCGCCTCGAGGCGCGCACCGAGCGCCTTGAAGTCGTCTTCGGTGCCCTTGCCGATCGAGTGGTAGTGAAGGGTGCTGTCGCAGAGTTTCGCGCGGGTGGTCTCGGGCAGACCCGCAGCCGTCAACGCTTCGCGCACGAACCCCCGGTACGACGCGTCGTCGTGGTCGGTGCCCCGGGCCACGCCGAGCACGTGGCAGGTTCCGAGGGATCCCTTGGCTGCCAGCCGCGCCAGCGCGGGGAGAAGTTTGCGGCGCGCCAGATCGCCGGTGCCGCCGAAGATGATGAAGACGCTGGACTCCAGTTTGGGCTCGCTCATGCGGCCGAGGGTCTCACATGGACGAGGCTGCTAGCATCGCCGCGATGAAGCCTCTGGTTCTTTCGAGCGGGGACGCAACCGCGCTGGCAGCCGACCAACTCTGTGCCGCGGTTCAGGCGGCGGGTGCCGAGCGAGGCCGGGCACGCGTGGCGATCTCCGGCGGGTCTGCCCTCGGAGCGTGGGTCTACGCGTGCACGGCGCTGAAGTCACATCTCCCGCATGTGTGGTTGACCTGGACCGACGAACGCCGGGTGCCGCACGCAGACCCTCAGAGCAACTTCGGCGAAGCCCACCGGCAGACGACCGCGCGTGGCCAGTTCGAGCTGCCGCTCTACGTCGATGGCGAGCCGGTCGAGGATGCGCTTTCGCGGGTGCGGTCCAGGTTGTCCGCGCAGTTCGACGACGCGCTGGATGTGACCTTGCTCGGCATGGGGCCGGACGGACACATCGCTTCGTTGTTCCCTGGGCACGACCGGGAGGGCGATCGGGTGGCGTTCGAACCGGAGAGCCCGAAGCCCCCTTCGGAGCGGTTCACCCTGACCACGAAGTTTCTCGCGACCGCTTCGCAGCACGTGTTGCTCGCCATGGGGGAGTCGAAGCGGGAAGCGATCGAGCGGGTGCTCCACGGCGACCCGGCGCTCCCCGCGACCCAGCTCTCGCCCCTGACCATCTGTACCAACCTGACCGACCTGAGAGAACCTTGATGACCGAACGAATGAACGACGTGGCCGTGATCGGCCTGGGTGTCATGGGCTCCAACCTCGCGCGCAACTTCGCGAGCCGCGGCTTGAAAGTCGGCGGGTTCGACCTCGACGTCGACGGTGCGCGGGCGATGGCGGCGCGTTTCCCAGATGCGGATCTCGACATCGCGGCCTCCGCCAAGGAGCTCTTCGCGAGGCTCGAGAGACCGCGGCGCATCGTGCTTCTGGTCAACGCGGGCGCAGCGGTCGACGCGGTGCTCGACTCGCTCGATCCGCTGCTCGAAGAAGACGACATCGTGGTCGACGGTGGCAACAGCCTCTTTCGCGACACCGACCGCCGCAACGCGCGCGCGGCCAAGAGCCCGTGGCGGTTTGTGGGCATGGGCGTGAGCGGCGGCGCGCAGGGCGCGCTCGAAGGTCCGTCGATGATGCCGGGCGGTGACGCGGAAGCGTGGGCGCGGCTTCAGCCTGTGCTCGAGTCGATCGCAGCGGTGAGCACGTCCGGTCCCTGCGTCGCCCACTGCGGTCGTGGCGCTGCCGGTCACTTCGTCAAGATGGTGCACAACGGCATCGAGTATGGCGACATGCAGCTCATCGCCGAGACCTCGGTGCTGCTGCGCAAGGGGCTCGGCCGACCCGCGTTCGAGGTGGGCGAGACGTTCGCCAAGTGGAACGCCGGCGAGCTCGAGAGTTACCTGATCGAGATCAGCGCGAACATCTTCCGCACGGCCGATCCGTCGGATGCGAAGGCGCCGCTCATCGATGCGATCTTGGACAAGGCGGGACAGAAGGGCACCGGCCGCTGGACCGTGCTCACCGCAGTGGAACTCGGGGTACCGATTCCGACGATCGCCGCCGCAGTGGATGGACGCGCGCTGTCTTCGTTCGCGTCGCTGCGCGCGGACGCCGAGCGTCTGTACGGTGCGCCGGCGGCCGGCCAAGCGGGCGGCCTGGGCGTCAGCGAAGACGACCTGCGGGACGCGCTCTACGCCAGCAAAGTGGCGAGCTACACCCAGGGCTTTCAACTTCTGGCCACGGCGAGCGAAGCGTTCGACTACGGCACGGACCTCGGGGAGGTCGCCCGGATCTGGACGGCGGGCTGCATCATTCGGGCACGGTTTCTTGATCGCATTCGCGAAGTGTTCTCGGGGGACGCACCCGCGCTCCTCGCGCTCGCGCCCACGTTCGTGGCCGACCTGCAGAAGCGGGTGCCGGCGTGGCGCCGGGTGGTCTCGGCGGCCACCGCCGCTGGGTACCCGGTGCCGGCGTTCGCCGCGTCGCTGAGCTGGTTCGACACCCTGACCACCGCGCACGGCAGCGCGAACGTGATCCAAGCGCAGCGCGACTACTTCGGCAGCCACACCTACCGGCGCCGCGAAGATCCCGAGACCCCGGTCCACACCGACTGGCCCCGTTTCGATTGAAGCGAGGGCCGCCCGTCTCGCGAATGCGAGGGCCGTCACGTTTCGGCGGCCTGGTGCGGCTGACAGTGGCTGACAGGTCTGTCTGACAGCGTCGTCGCGGGGCCCCCCAGAAAAGGCGAAGTTCTCGAATCCGAAGCTGGCACGAGACGTGTAGTGTTCCCTTCGAGATTGGGGAGCACAGATGGCGATTCAGGTGACGAACGTGGGTTGGGGCAGTCGACTGCTCGGGTCGATCAAGGGTGTGGGCATCGGCCTCTTGCTCTTCATCGGCGGTTGTCCGCTGCTGTTCTGGAACGAGGGCCGGGCGGTCAAACGCGCCAAGGATCTCGAACAGGGACGCGACGCGGTGGTCGACGTCGACATCGCGAACATCGATCCCGCCCACAATGGATCGCTGGTGCATCTGATGGGACCCGCGACCACGGCTGAGACGCTCACCGATCCGGAGCTCGGCGTGCAGGCACAGGCGATCCGTTTGCGACGCACCGTCGAGATGTACCAGTGGCATGAGTCGCGCCGGACCCGCCGCCAGAAGCGCCTCGGCGGCGGAGAGCGAGAGGTGACGGAGTTCACGTACGCGATGGAGTGGGGCGCGACCCGCCAGGACTCGAGCCGGTTCAACGAACCCAACCGTCAGAACCCGCCGATGCCGTACGAAGGCCGTTCCGTGAACGCGAACGTGGTGATGCTGGGGTCGAGGATGCTCACGCCAGCGCTGACCGAGCAGATCGACGTGTTCCAACCGTTGCCGGTGGCGCCCGCGCAGGTGCCTGCGCTCAACACCCTCGGTCGTCCGGTGCTGCCCAACGGCGCGGGCCTGTACGTCGGCATGAACCCGGCGACCCCGCAGATCGGCGACTTGCGCGTGTCGTGGGAGATCGCGCCGCCCACGGTGGTGAGCGTGCTCGCCGCGCAACAGGGCCCCACCTTCTCCGCGTGGAACGCACCCACCGGACGCACGCTCGAGCAGAACCTCGAGGTCGGCGTCGTGACAGCGGCCAGCATGTTCGGACACCTGGAGTCGGCCAACGAAACGCTGACGTGGATCCTCCGGTTCGTCGGATGGCTGCTCCTGTTCATCGGATTGAACATGGTCTTCCGCCCGCTCGTGGTCGTGGCCGACGTCGTGCCCTTCCTGGGATCGATCATCGGCGGTGGCTTCTTCCTCGCCGCACTCGTCATCAGCGTGCCCACTGCGTTCCTATGCATCGCGGTGGGATGGGTGGTGTATCGGCCACTGATAGGGTTGCTCTTGCTTGCGATAGGTCTCGGCTTTGCGTTCGGTGTCGGCCACCTGGTGCGGAAGCGCGGGCTTCGGAAGAACGCAGAACGCGCCGCCGCCCGCGCCTGACGGGATCTGCGTCGGGTCGGTCGGGCACGCACGGGCACCAGCCGAACGCGGATTAGACTGCACACGGGGCGCCCTGGCGTCCGCGTCGCCGGCCGTGTCACGGTTGCGCCCATGCGACGCACTTCTACGGTACTCGCCGTCTGCCTCCTCGCATCCAGCACGTCCTGCAGCACAGACCGCACCGAGGGCGTCGGGGCGCGCACCGCGGCGGTCAACGGCTCGGTCGACACCGACGAAGCGTGGGCGGGCGTGCTCGGCATGCAGATCACCAAACCCGAAGGGGTGGCGAGCTGCACGGGCGTGCTCATTGCGCCGAACCTGGTGCTCACCGCGCGGCACTGTGTCTCTTCGACCGCGCGGGATCTGGTCTGTGGCAGTGCGCCGCTCGCGCCGCCGGTCGACGGATCGATGGTGCTCTCGACCAACGACGTGACCATCGTCGAGACCTCGGTTGCAGTGCGCGGTCTCCGCGTGGAGGTGCCGAGCGAAGGCGACGACGAGTGCGGGTTCGACATCGCGGCGGTCATCCTGCAGGCGGAGGTTCCTGGCGCGCGGGTGTACCCGCCCCGACTCGATCGGGACGTGATGCCTGGCGAGACGTTCACGGCGGTGGGCTACGGAACCACCGGGAGCACAGGCATCGGCACGCGCCGGTTCCAACCCGAAGTGCCGGTCGTGTGCGTGGGCCGCGACTGCGCGGAGGAGTTCGTCCAAGCGACGGAGTGGCAGAGTGGCGACGACGCATTCTGTCGGTCGGACTCCGGCGCGCCCGCGATCGACGCGGATGGGCTCGTGCTCGGCGTGGTGTCGAAGGGCATCAACCCGTGCAGCACGCCCATCGTCTCGTCCGCGTACGCGTGGCGCGATTGGATGAGGAGCGTGGGGCGAATGGCGGCAGAAGAAGGTGGCTACACACCGGCCGAGTGGGCGCTCGAGCCGGTTCCGGACGCTGGACCCGCCGATGCGGGTGCCTCCGATGCGGCTGTGCCTTCGGACGCAGGCATGGTGGACACCGACTCGGGCTGTGCGGCAGGCGTCGGCGGACACGAGGGGCTGTGGCTGCTCGTCGTGTTCGGCGTCGTGATCCGACGTCGCAAAGCCTGACCGCAGGCCGGCGCAGCAGGAGCACCAGTACGGGTGGGAGGGAGCCGTGCTGGCCAGCCGAAACGATTCGTGAAAGGAAGGGCGGGTGTCTTCGACTCCATTTCGACTCGGTTTGTGTCTGCCTGTTCGACCCGGTCGGGGGGAAGTCGACTTCGAACACCCAAGGCGGTGGGGCTGTTTGCGCGGCGAACTGCACGCGCAGATCACCGCGGCGATCGAAGCCCTGCCGAACGTCTCGGTCGTGCCCGTCGACTTTCGCGACGCGGTGATTCGAGACGGCGCGGTGTGGGTGGATGGCGTCGATGTCGCGGAGGCCATCGATGGGCTGTTCTGGTACTGCGAGATCGACCGCGCGCCGGGGTCGTTCCACCGCGATGTGCTTCACACGCTGGCGCGCCGCAGGCCGGTCTCGCCCGACCCGACGCGCTGGGGAGACGCGGTCGACAAGTTTCGCGCGCACGCGCTGCTCCGAGGCGCGGGTGTGCCGGTACCGGCGTGTGTGTTGGTCGACCCGCATGCGCCGTTCGACGCGCTCGAACCGATCCTCGAGGGCTGGGGCGCCGCGATGCTCAAACCCCGCTGGGGCGCGTGGGGCCACGGGGTGATGCTGGTCGAACACGCCGCGCAGTTGCGCGACCTGCTCGGGTTCGTCCGCAGCCGCGCCCCGGACGACCTGCGCGGCGTCTTGCTCGAGCGCTACCACGACAACGACCCGGAACGTTGGGTGAGCGTCACGGTTGTCGGTGGGCAGGTCGTCTACGGGTACAAGAAGCGCGCGGGCAAACGCGTCGACCTTGGCAACGGCCGGACCAAGGTGTTCGACCCGGCGCAGCGCGGCGGCGACGTCGACCTCGCGGTGTGGACGGACGAACATCGGCGCATCGCGCTAAGTGCGGCCGCGGCCCTCGACTGCCCCATCCTGGGTTTCGACATGATCGAAACCGCGGAAGGGCCGCTTGTCGTCGACGAGAACACGTCGCCAGGCAACTACGCACGCCTCTACGACGAAGCCGGCACCAGCGCCGCCGACGCGTTCGCCACCGCTGTGGGTGCGTTCATCGAACGCGCCAAGACGATGCCCTGACGCGAAGGCGGGTCGTCGTGGCAGATCTCGGCCTGGCTCGGCTTCGGGCGATGGGTCCAATGGCGGACGACCGATTCAGTCGCAGGCGACCTGTTCGATCACGGGGTCGCCCACCGGCACCGGTGTGGTCGGGTCGGGCCAGCCGAGCTGCGCTTGCAGAATCGCGACGGTCGATGCCGGTACCGTGCGGGCGTTGCCGACCACGTGTCCGTGCCCCGCTTCGATCGAGGTCGAACGCAGCCGGGGATCCGCGACGAGCGCCGGGTCTTGTTCGGCTTCGCGGAAGACGGAGTCGGTTTTCCGACAGCGACCTTCGGACCCGTCGTCCGTGCGGCAGCGTCGACGGCACTGGTCCTGTTCGATCGTCACGACGTGAAGGTGGAGCTGCACTTCGTTTGAGAGCACGCCCGGTTCGACGATCACCGACGCGGCCGGGTGGAAGTCGCGCCACGCAGCGGTTCGCGCGACGCGTCGGCAAATGGCACCGACGGTTCCAAAGGAGAACACCCGGGCCCAGCGGAGTCCGCACGTGCGCGCACTCGCCACGCCTGCGAACGGCGTGGCGATGGTCACGAGCCGCAGCGGGGCGCTCTGACGTACGGGGTCGGGCAGCACGCCGTCGGTCAGCGCGCGCCGAGCGATCAATCCACCGAGGCTGTGTCCGATCACCGTCACCTCAGGCACGTGCCGGCGCAGTGCGTCGATCGAGGCCGCGAGTGCTTCGCTGGCGCCTCCGATCCGGCGCCGGGTGTTCCAGCGAAAACACAACACGTCGTGACCGTGGGCGGCGATCGCCCGGGCGAGCGCCGAGAACCGATACGGGCCGGCCACGTTGCCGTGGACGAGGATCACGACCGGTCGTTCGCCGACTTCGATCGCCGACTCGTCGGAGCCCACGTCGGTGCAGCTCGAGAGCCCGGCCAACCGAGTCGTCGTGCCTCCGGTGCCTCCGGTCCGAAGCGGCGCGCCTGGCGCGGCGGACACGCAGCCAGCCGAGAGCACAGCGATCGCGAGCGCACGCCCGACCGCGCCCCACCGACCGGCCCGCGCCGGACGCAGCAACCTGTGAGTCGCGGGCCTTCCGGTGCGAGACTGGGCGGACGCTCCGGGAGAACCCCCGGTCGTGGACGTAAACGGTGTCATGAGTCTTCCGAAGTTTCTCAGCCTAATGGTTCTGACCGCGTGCGGGGGCGCGCCCTCGGTCGAGTCACCCTCCACGCCTGTCTCGAGCGCGGCCATGCCCGTGTCCCCACCGACGCCTGCCGGCCGATGGATGTTCGATTCCCTGAGCGCGTCGGGGTGCGTGGACTGCCCCACGCCACAGTTCGTGGTCATCGCCGACACAGGCCCGCTCGAGACGGTGGCGGGCCGCGTCGACTCCATCGAGGGGGCTGGGCCCGGCTATCCGATGCTGGTGGTGGCAGCGGAGTTCGTCCCTGGACACGAGGGCGAACTCGTTTGGATCGTCTCGGGCATGTTCGAGACGCGTGCGTCGGCGGACGCGTGGCTCCAGCGAAGCGGGGCGCTGGAGCGTGGGTTCGTCTCCAGGCTCGGTCCCTTCGAGCGTCGACTGCCATCACCGTTCGTTCTTCGGGTACGACGCGATGCGTCCGGGTACGACGCGGCGCACGTGCGCACGGTGCACGGCGAGGTCACCGAGACCCCGGTCTGCACGAGCCCGGCCGGTGGCGCCTTCATTCGGTCGCCGGACGATGTGTACAACCCGATCGACGCAGCGCTCTGGGTCCGGCTCCCATGCGCGGCGCGGCCCGAGGGTGCGTTCTTTCGAGCAGCCGACACCGACCTCGGTCTCGTCACGCGTGGGGAAGGCGACGACACGATCGAGTTCCAGCACGCAGGCGGCGCGTGCGGCGCGACCTACTACACCCGCCGGGTGCTGCAGCGGGGCGCACCCGTTCACGCATCCGAAGTCTCGACCGGTTCGTGCGGCGATGGCCGACACGCGCAGGACCCATGGCACGTCTGCCCAGGCGGCTCGGCGAGCGGATGCACCACCCGCGCGCGCCAGCTCTTCGAAGACGGCACCGATCTCCGGCGGGCCTCTCGGGTCGCGGCCCACGCGTGCGGGCTCGGAGACTCGGAAGCGTGCGTGATGCGATGGCGGATCGAGCTCGAGCGCGGCGCGCATCCAGCCGACGTGGTCTCCTCTGCGGTCGGCTGGTGCCGCGTCGAAGAAGATGCGGGTGACCCCGAGGACGGAGACCCCATCCTGTGCGCAGGCGTGGAGGCGCTGCTGAACGATGTGCCGGCGGAGACGCTTCGCGATGGCGGAGCGTTCGGCATGGTCGCGCGGCAAGGCTGCCTGCGCGGCGTGGCCGGCTACTGCGACCTGCTGGACGCATCCGATCTCTGCGACCGCGGTGGGTGCGGCTAACGAAGCCGGCCGACTTCAGAACGCGACTTCAGAACGCGACAGGGTCGATGCCGGGGGCGGGCAGGGTGGTCGACAGGGCGATCATCGGCAGACCCTGCTGGGCGCGGTACGCGCGGTAGTGGGTGAGCACGCGGCGCACATAGCGGTGGGTCTGGTCGAACGGGATGTGTTCGAGGAAGGCGTCGAGTGGCATCTCGCGGGCGTGGTCTTCGAGCCAGCGCCGCACGTTGTGCGGGCCACCGTTGTAGCTCGCGATCGCGAGTGGCACGTGTCCATCGAACCGCTCGATCAGGGAGCGCAGGTACCACGCGGCGAAGTCGAGGTTGATCTGCGGGTCGAGCAGGTCGGCCACGGTGTAGTCGTCCTTGCCACGCGCAGCCGCGATCAGCTGTCCGGTACGCGGCATGATCTGACAGAGGCCGATCGCACCCGCGTACGAGACGATGTCCTTCTGGTACACGCTCTCGACCCGCATGATGGCGAAGAGCAGGTTGGGATCGAGCCCGTGGCGCATGGCAGCCGCTTCGACTTCCGCCGCGTAGGCGCGGGGACGTTCGGCCACCGCGTCCCATCCACCCCAGCCGGTGGCGGCGCCGATGTCGCCGATCTCCGCGGCGATCTCCGAGAGCAACTCGCGGTCGGCCGCGGGGACCGCGCGTCGCGCGCGCCGGGTTGCGAAATCGACGAACACCCGCGCGCGGTTGTCCCCACGCGCGACACTCTCGAGACCCGCGCGTCGAATGGCGCGACCGATGGCTTCGCGCCACGCGATCATCGCTTCGTAGAGCTGACGGCCTGCCCCGCTGGCGTCGTGGGTCAGCAAGAGATCGTGCGCCCGACCAAGCCACGGGAGCGCTTCGCCGTGTCGCTCGACCAGCGGGTGCAGCCGGACCGCGAGCGCTTCCAGGGACGCGGCCTCGACCGGCTCGGTGCGCACGACGTCCTCGGGAGACATCGTCGCTTCGAGCCTGGATCCTTCGGCGCGGGGCGGGCTCGGTTGCGCCGCCGTCTCTTCGCAGCTCGACGCCCCACCGCACAGGATCTCACTGGCTCGGTGCATCTCCTCGAGCTGGAGCTCGGCCCACATCTTGTAGAAGGGCGTGATGCCGCGGTCGCGTTCGATCACCGCTTGAAAGGCGTGCTCGGCTTCGGCGAAGCGGCCGAGGCGCTGAAGCGCGCGGGCCGAGTGGTAGAGCGACTGCATGCCGATGGTGCCCGGACGGCGCTCGAGTCCGTCGAGCAACGCGAGCAACCGTTCGTCCGAGATCGAACCCACCAGATCGAGCGCGACCCGAAGCCGAAGTCCGGCGTGCAGGTTGCGGCGGACGAGCTCTTCTCCGAGTTCGTCCAGCTCCTCAGACAGCCCAGCCCGAGCCGCCACGCGGGCCATCAACATCACGCGCGCGGTGCCGATGCGCGACATCGGCGTCCGGCCACGCAACTGCCTGATTCGGCGCGCCGCTTCTTCGCGCTCCCGCGCGACCGTGGCTTCGGCCATGGACGCGCTCCGCTGGGTTCGGCGCGCTTGGTCCTCTTCGTCGCCGAGCGCGGCGCCGGTGTTCGACCCACGGGCGAGGTAGGCGCGGGCGTCCGCCCACCGACCTTCGTGTCGAGCGATCGTGGCGAGCGCAAAGTAGACCCGCGCGCGGTGCGTGGGTCCCAGCGCCGGTTCCGCTTCGAGCGCCGCAAGCTCGGTCCGGGCTTCGTCGAGCGGGCCCCGCCGAAGCAAACGTTCCGCCCGCTCGACCCGCTGGATCGGCGGCATGGGCCGGATGTCGACGCCTTCGTCCTCCATGGCTTCGAGCCGCGCGCGGGCTGCACGTCCTGGGCCGGTGCCAGGGTGTCGCACATCGAGGGCGCGGTACTTCTGAATCGCTTCGGCGGTGCGTCCGCGTCCTTCTTGGTACTGCGCCATGGCGAACTCGAGGGCCGGCTCTTCGGGAAGGTCCGGGTAGCGTCGCAACAGGGAACGCAGCGAATCGGTGGCGTCCCGATGGCCCATCGCGAGCAGGCTGCGGGTGTACCCGACCCGCGCGAGCACCAGCACCTGGCTGTCGAAGCTCGCATCCCGGGCCCGGGCAAACGCGTCGCGAGCATCCGAGTACGCGCCGAGCTCGAAGTGCCGTTCGCCGCGGCGAAGATCGATGAGGTCGCCGAGTCTCGGAAAGACCTCCGCCACCAGATCGAGCGCGACGAGCGCCGCGGCTGGGTCTTCCGTCGCGTCGGCGCGCTCGAGCGCGAGCCGTCCCGCCCGCGCGCTCAGGTCCCGCGCGCCCGAGGGGTCGGCGCTGAGCGGTTCGCACATCGGCGCCGGTTCTGGGCCGCGCGCTGGAAGCGGGTCCAGCGAGAGCATCGAAGCGACCTCGGGGCCTGGCTCGAACGCGCAGAGGAGCGCATCGTCCGCACGCACCACCGTCGAAGGGGCGAGCGCGAACAAAACGACCGACGCTACACCGAGCCAGGATTTCATCACATCCCGCACAGTGTGACGGCTCACAGCTGCCGATCGCAACTTTGGGGCCGGATCAGCGGCCCGGCGGAGCTTCCACAGGACAGTTGTCGTCGTCTCACCCACGTAGGGATCGACGCTCAGCCCCTGCTACATGTTCGATCTTTCCCTCAAACTATTGTAATTGCTCGGCAATTTACGAGCTTCGATCTACTCGGCGGGTTCTTCGGTCGTCTCCGAGGCCGATCCTTCCGGGTTGTCGTCTTCCAGTTCCGGGAGGAGCACCTGAAAGACGCCGACCACCACGAGGATCAGAAACAGCGCCCACAGGACGAAGTGGCGCCACATCGGGCTCTCACGGGTTCCAGGTTCGGTCATCGTCCTCTTCAACCCTCGCTGGCGAGTTGCTGTTCGATCCGCGCCACCACGACGTCGACGATTTCGTCGAGCGGGATGGACTCGGCGTCGTCCGACGCACGTTCCTTCAACTCTGCCATGCCTTCTTCCAGTCCCCGAGCCCCGATCGCGACCCGCAGTGGGACCCCGATCAGGTCGGCGTCTTTGAACTTGGATCCGGGCCGGTCTTTCCGGTCGTCGAAGAGCACTTCCACGCGGCGCTTCTTGAGTGCGTCGTAGATCTTCTCTGCGGCCTCTTTGACCGCGGCGTCCTTGCCGAGGGTGAGCACGGTGACCTGGTAGGGCGCGATCGCCATCGGCCATCGGATCCCGTGGTCGTCGTGGTGCTGTTCGATCGCCGCGGCCATGAGCCGGGTGACCCCGATGCCATAGCAGCCCATCACGAACGGCTTCGCTTTGCCGTTCTCGTCGAGGAACGTGGCGTTCATCTTCGACGAGTAGTGGGTGCCGAGAATGAAGATGTGCCCGCCTTCGATGCCGCGGTACGAGGACAGGACGCCGTTGCAGCGCGGGCAGGCGTCGCCTTCGCCGACCATACGCAGCGCGGCGCGTTCGCCCTCGAAGTCGCGACCGAATGCCACGTGGCGGAGGTGGTGACCGTCTTCGTTGGCGCCGCAGATGCCGTCCGCCACATGCGCAACGGCGTGGTCTACGAGCACGCGCAGATCCGCGGGCGCCGCGACCGGACCGAGTGAACCGAGGCCCACCCCGAACGTCTCCCGCACCTCTTCTTCGGTGGCGAGTCGAACGCCGGTGGCGGCCATCGCGCGCGCCACTTTGATCTCGTTCACTTCGTGATCGCCGCGCACCACGACGAGCGCCTTCGCCAGCTTCGGCTCTTCCGGTTCCGGGCGCTTCTTCTTTTTCTTCTTCGAGTCTTCGTCTTCCGGAAGCGGCGCGAGCGCGACGTAGAGCAGCGACTTCAGCGTCGCGTCGATGGTGGTCTCGCCACCGAAGAACTTGAGCACCTCTTCGATCGTGCGGGTGTCGGGCGTCGCGATCTTCTCCATCGCAGGGGTGCCGCTCGCATCGGCGGCGCCTGCGTCGACGGCCGCCTCGGCGACTTCGACGTTCGCCGCGTAGTCACAGGATCCGCAGGCGACGATGTGGTCTTCGCCGCTCTGGGCGAGCACCTGGAACTCGGCGCTCGTGTCGCCGCCGATCTGGCCGCTGTCCGCTTCGACGATGCGGTAGGTCAGACCGAGGCGGCCGAAGATGCGGTGGTACGCGTCGCGCATGATCGCGTAGCTCTTCTCCGCGTTCTCGAGCGAGGAATCGAAGGAGTAGGCGTCCTTCATGAGGAACTCGCGGCAGCGCATCAGCCCCGCGCGCGGCCGGGGTTCGTCGCGGAACTTCCATTGCACCTGGTACAGGTTCAGCGGCAGCTGCTTGTAGCTCTTCACTTCGCGCCGAACCATGTCGGTCACGATCTCTTCGTGCGTCGGCGCCAGGTGGTAGTGCCCGCCGCGCCGGTCCTTGATGCGCACGAGCACATCCCCGTAGACGTCCCAGCGCCCGGTCTCCTTGAAGTAGCTCGCCGGAAGAAGCGTGGGCATCAGCACCTCTTGGGCGCTCGCCTCGTTCATCTCGTCGCGGATGATGTTGCTGACCTTGGTCAGCACCCGCTGGCCGAGCGGGAGCATCTCGTAGATGCCGGCGCCGATCATGCGGATGAACCCGCCCCGGAGCAGCAGCACGTGGGACGCGTCGACCGCGTCCTTCGGGACCTCTTTGACGGTGGGAATGAAGGCCTGGGTGAAGCGCATCCGGCGCATTACTCCGGGACCCCGGAGCGCACAAGCGCCAGCACGGCGGAGCCGTGCCCCTTGCCCTTGCCCTTGCCCCTGCCCTTGCCCTTGAGCGCTTGCCAATCGAAGCCGAAGCCGAAGCCGAAGCCCAAGCCGACGCCGAAGCCGACGCCGAAGCGGAAGCCGAAGCCGAAGCCGAAGCCGAAGCCGAAGCCGAAGCCGACGCCGAATCCGAAGCCGAATCCGAAGCCGACGCCGAATCCGCTCCCGCTTCCGCTACCGCTTCCGCTTCCGCTTCCGCTTCCGCGACCGAATCCGCTGCCGCTTCCGCTCCCGCTTTCGCTACCGGCTCAGGGCGCGCAGGTGCCGCGGCCGTCCGCGATGAGTTCGAGCGCGCGGTCTCCCGCGCCGTAGTCGACGGCGTACACGCCGCCTGGGACAAGGGGCGGCAGTTTGCAGCGGCGTTCGTGGCGAATGCACACGTCGGGACAGTCGACGTCGCACTCGGTCTCGGAGGTGTAGGACACCACTTGGATGACGCCGCCGGGCGCATCGGGATCTGTGCGCGGGAAGAGCACCGCTTCGCAAGGGCCATCGAGTTGTCCGCAGCCCCAGCAGGTGTCGATGAACACCGCTTCGTACGCGCCCGTCTCCGTCACGTCCACGCAGATCGAGTCGACGTTGAGTTCACCGGAGATCGCGAGTCCGGGGCGGCCCGGCGCACAGACGTCGACCTCCGCCAATTCGACGCACCGAGGTTCCGCCGCGCCCAACAAGGGCGGTTCGGCGCGCAGCTCCATGGCCGCTTCGCCGTTGACCGTCACGCGCCATGCGCCTTCGCCCAGCGGTGGGACTTCGCATTCGATCTGCGCGTCGTTGCAGCCTTCGCAATCGCAGTCGATGTCGCAGAGGGTCGTGGTGACCTCCAGGGTTCGGTCGTCGCGCACCCGCACATGACACTCGCCGTTGGGGCAGCAGCTGCACGCGCGGATCCCCATCGGCAGCACGAATGCCTCGCCGGCCGGCGTGGTGGTGTCGGCCATGCACGCGTACTGCGCGCGGGTGGGCGTGCAGCTCAGCCCGACGTCGATGTCCAATGGACTGTCGGTCCCGGCGTCCCGCGGGGACGGGGCGTCCGGTGTGGCCGAGTCCGGTCCCGGGCCTGCGTCCATGGCGCAGGTGCCGCTCGTGCTGACCCGCGCGAGATCGGGGCAGACGCAGCCATCGGTTGCCGAGACCCGGTCGGTGCCGCGGCAACACACGATGCCGCAGCCTTCGTCGACGTCGTGGTGTGCGGCGCAGCCCATCAGCTGCAGAGTTGGCACCAGAAGGCACAGGCCGAGGACGGATCGAAGCATGGTCCGGCGGTACCGCACAAACCGTGCCTGCGCTCAGATTTCGAACGCCATCGCTTCGAGTCGGGCTTCTTCCCGGACCCGGAGCGCTTCGGCGACCAGATCGGCGACCGCGGCGTTCATGGCCTGGGTGGTCAGTTCGATGCGGCTCTCGACGAGCGCGCTGACCGATTCGAAGGTGTGCGAGAGCGCGGTGGCGAGTTCGGTCAGACGCTGGTCGAGATCCGCGAGATCGGCATCGGTGGCGTCGACCATGTTCTCAACGGTGTTGCCGTGGGCTTCCTGAAGCCGGGTGAAGAGATCCTCGGGCACGACCTCGGGGAACATCCGGGCGTAGCGCACGAGGCTTCGCCAGAGTTGGCCGGCCAGATCCGGATCGGGGTGCTGGCCGCGAAGCGCGCTCAGACACAGTTCGATGTCGCGCCAGGCGTGACGGAACTTCGCGATCTCGACCTGGTACGCCATCTCGCGCGCGCGCGGCCAGATCTTGTGGGCCAGGCTGTGTTCGCGCTGGGTGGCCACGTCCCGCAGCTCCGTCGCCGACTCTGGGAGACGGGCGAAGAAGCACTGGGCGACCTCTTCCGCGAGGGCGAGCAACATCTTGCTCGCGACCCGGCGGCGCAGCCGATGTCGGGTGCGTTGAACCAACATGAGTGCTTGGTGCAGGGTGAGCATCGCGGCGTCGTCGAGGGTCGTCGCGTAGTCGCGGGCCCAGCGCTGCAGCCCTTCGAGATGCATGTCGCGAATGTCGGCGATGCGGTCCTTGTAGGTGTTGCGCAGGGTCTCGAGGCGGGCGACCTTGCGGCCGCTCCACCATCGAAGACCGATGTAGAGCCCGAGGTAGAGGGCGCCGTAGATGGTCAACCAGAGCCCAAGCCCGATCACGCTCGGCGCGTACTCACCGAGGGTGCCGTCGAGGGAGAGATGGGTTCGGGTCCAGCGCTCGGCCCACGCGATGAGGTGGTCTCGGATCCCGAATCCGATGTCGAGTCCGAGCGCGACGAGGATGAGCAACACCAGCGACACCCGGCGGATCAGCAGGTTCGCGGGGACCGACTGGTTCTGCGACATCCGGATGACGTGTTGGCTCGAGTACACGACGTCGGCCGCGCCGAGGAAGAACGCGAGCAGTCGACGCCAGAACCCGTAGCGGCTCCGGATGTTGAGCTCGAAGAGCGCGGGGTCGGGCACGTTTGGCTCGGGCACATGGCCGAACGAGAGCAGGATCTCGACCGGCAAGGCGTCGCCGTGGTGGCGGGGGATCCGCAGCACGGTGAAGGTCTCCGCCGGGGTGTCCTCCACGACGGCGCGCACAAAGGTCGAGCGGACTGGGGTGTGGCCGTCCTCGAGCACCCGCTCGATCCGGGCCAGATCCTCTTCCACCCGGCGCACGTAGTCGGTCGGTCCCGCGTCGTGGCTCGCGTTGGCTTCGGACCAGCTGTGTTCCGCGCCCCGATCCCAGCGCACCACGGTGGTGTCCGCCTGTTCGGTCAGCTTCTCGAGGGCGCGGCCGAGCATCCGGTCCTGCAGGCTCCGGTACCGGACGAACCACAGCACCTTGTGGACGAAGAAGCCCACTGCACCGAGCATCACCCCATAGAAGAGGACCGCGAGTACGTGTCCCACCCCGCGCGAATAGCAGGCCAGCCTGAATGAGCACGCCAAAGGGTGGTGGTCCCGGGCGACCTGCATTCGATGACCCTCGTCCCAAGAGGTGCGGGCGCTTAATTCAGACTAATTCCACAACTCCACGATGGGTTGAGTATTGGAGTTGTGGGTCCCCGGTTGGTACCCTCGCGTCCGGAAGGTAGGGATCACATGAGAAGAGGGACATGGCTTGCTTCGTTGGCGCTGCTCGTAGGGGCTGCCCCCGCGGGTGCGTTCGCCGACGACGGCGTCGGATCGGTGTCACAGGCGGTGTGCTGCGGCGCCCGCTGCTGCAGCATCGGCGGATTTGGCTGCGTGCGGCCGGAGGATCCCGACAACCCGATGGACTCCTGCCTGACCTGCGATCCGTCGGTCAACCAGTTCGAGTGGACCCGCAAGGACACCGCGGAGTGCGCGGGCGACGTCGACGGTGGTCCGGCGGCCATGGACGCAGGTCCGGCCGACACGGGGCCTGGTGAAGAAGACGCCGGCCCGATGGAAGAAGACGCAGGGCCCGCCGAGGTGGACTCGGGTCCGGCTGCGGCGGACAGCGGACCGTCCGGCACCGACTCGGGCGCTGGCGGCATGGACTCCGGTCCCTCCGGCGTGGATGCGGGCAGCACGCCCGACGACGACGGCGGGTGTTCGGTGGGTGGCACGAGCCCCGCATCGGCTGGCTTCGCACTTTTGGCTTTGGGCGTCGTGATGCGCCGACGGAGGACACGATGAAGGTTCGTTTGTTGATGGTCGCGCTGGTTGGAAGCGCCTTTGGATTCTCGGCGCCGGCCTCGGCGCAAGAAGTCGGCTCGGTCACCCAGGACATTTGTTGTGGCGGCGCGTGCTGTCTGATCGACGGCAGCTGCCGTGCGACCGAAGAAGCCAACCCGGCGGATGCGTGCGAGTTCTGTGATCCGTCGCAGGACCAGCGCAACTGGAGCCAGCGCACCACGCCGGCATGTTCGGGCGGGACCGACGCAGGCGGCGGCGGAACGGACGCAGGCGGTGGTGGTGGTGGCGACGACGGCGGTTGCTCCGTCGGGCACACCGGCGACGCGCCTTACGGCTTGCTCGGTCTGCTCGGCCTGGTGCTTCTGCGCCGCCGACGTCGCTGAACGAGCGCGCCCGCAGTGAGAATGAGCCCGGCCCAGGTGGTCGGGCTCTTTTCGTTTGGGGCGATGCGACAACCGCACCCTGTGTCAGGGGGCGGTGGTCCCCCGCACTCGAAGGGCAGACCGGCGTCGCGCGGGGCACCGGTCGAGCCGGCGTCCGGATCCGGCAGCGGCCCCATGAGCCCAGCTTCCTCCGGATCGAGACCGAGGTCCAAGACGATGTCCGGCAACCACGAAGGGCACTCGACGCCGACGTCGGTGCAGGTCGGACAGTCGCGCTGCTGCAGGATCTCCGAGAGCTCCAGCAGTGGCTCCGCCGCTCCGAGTGTTTCGTTCCAAACCGCGATGGCATGGCCGTCGAGTCCTGGGTCGCCACAGATCCACATGGCGCCATCGTGTTCGTGGAGGCAGCGCACGTGGGTCTCGCTGATGCGTTCGAAGGTCTCGCCTCCGTCCGACGATCGAAAGAGCCCACCGAGCGCGCTGCCGGCCCAGACGTGCCCGTCGGTGCCGATCGCGAAGCCGAGCAGCTGGGGAAGTTCGTGCTGGACTGTCAGGGTGGCGCCACCATCGACGCTTCGAAGCAACCGTTCCTGCGCCGCTTCGCCGTCGAAGGTCCGGGTGACCGCCCAGAGCACGTCGGGGTTCGCAGGGTCGACCTGCAGAACGTGGATGGCGTACTCCTCGCCGCGCGGCTCGAAGTAGGTGGTCTCGAAGGTGCGGCCGGCGTCGGAGCTCCGCTGGATGAAGATGCGCCGGCTCAGATCGGGCTGCCGGATCGATCCGCCGCCGGTGTAGAGCCGCGTAGGATCCGAAGGTGATCCCACCAAGGTGTCGACCAGGTCCTCCACCGTGCCGACGGGACCTTGCAGCGCCCACGCGCCACTGGGATCGCGGTACCAGAGCTCGTCGGTCTCGAACGCGACGTTGATCGCCACGAAGAGTCCGCCGCTTGCGTCGCTCGCGAGATCGATCGGGTAGCCACCGAAACTCGGGTCACCATCCGATGCGAAGCCGCAGTGGTCGCCCGTGGTGTAGAGCCCGCCGAAGGTCGTCAGGTAGAGCGCGCCGGTGGGCAGGAACCCGATCCGGGGATCCTCCATCCGGGGATCGACATCGTACGCGGCAGCGCAGCTCCACTGCCAACTGGCCCCGCCGTCGACGGTGGACGCGAGTCCCCAGGTCGCCTGCGCAACGACGTGTGCGGCATCGGTCGGGTCGCGCACGATGCGCTGAAGGGATGGGGGCCTGCCGTGTGCGTGCGCGAGGTCGGCCACGCCGAGGATGCATGTCAGCAGCAGCGCCCCGACCAACGAAAAACTCCCCCGGCCTGAGCGTGCCACGGGGCGTGGCAGCTCGTATTCCGGGGGAGTCATGAAGGTCACCAGCAGCCTGAGAGGCTCACCGGGTCAGTCTTCGCCGGAGACCTCTTGCCGCGCGACGACCACGTCGGACGGGGAGGCGGCCTGTGCATCGGCTTCCGCCGTGACGAGCACCTTGAAGTTCGTGTGGGGCGTGGTCGCGCGCATGCGGCCGACCCGGTCGTCGGGATCGTACTCGAGGCGGCCAGCCATGGTCGGCTGCGCGCCGTTCGGCTGGATCCACACGATGTAGACCGTGGCGCTGCCGCTGATGCGGTCGGGCGGCGGCAGGTGCTCGAGCTCGACGGAGACCATGCGGTTTCCTTCGATCTCTTCCACGATCACCATCCCGTCGGCGCCAGCCGCCCGTTCGGTGCCAGCGATCGCGTATTCCTGGGGGCCACCGCAAGCCGCGGCGACGAGAGCAAGCATTCCCATAAGGGTCAGTCGGTTCATCAGTTTCCTCCGTGTACCGCTGCGCAGCATGATTCAGATCGCAGCCAGGTCCAAGGGGGATATTCCCGGCCTGGCTCGCGCCGCGAGACGCTCAGAACGCCAGTGCGACGCCGTGATCGGTGGTGTCGGTGAGGATCTCGAACGCGGCGCGGTCGGCGGTTTGCAAACGCCGGGTCCTTCCGCCTTCGGTCAGCTCGACCTCACAGCGGGCGAGTTTGCAGTTCAGGCAGGTCTTCACGCCGCCGGGCGGGTTGCCGTACGGAAGCGCCACGAACGCGCTCCGCGGGGCCGAGACATGTCCCTCGATGCGGGTGCTGCCCTGGCTGCCGGAGAAGCGCCACTCCAGCGACCGCGCGTCGTAGCGGCCCTTGTTGCGCACCGCCCGCCAGAGGGCGTTGATCGCGAACTCGCGCTCACCGATCCGCAGGACGATGGGCGTCAGCCACGGCGTCTTGATCGGTCCCAGGTGCACCCGCGCGGTGCTCACCTCGAGGAACGCCTCGGGTTCGTTGTCGAAGCCAGCGACTTGTCCCCAGGCGTATTCGTCGGTGTGTTTGCTGCCCCAGTTGTGGTTCTGGCTTCCGACCCAGCCGTCGATGTCGACGCGCTCTGAGTCGACCTCCAAGTGGCCCCGGTAGGTGCAGAGCGGCGTCCCCACGAGCGCTTTCGCTTTGGGGAACCCGCCGGCGTAGAGGCGCTCGGGCAACAGCAGCAGCGGCCGCATGCCGCCCTCGTACGTGAGGTCCCAGGCGATCGCGTGGTGGCTGGTGGCCGCGCGTCCGGTCAACGCGCCATCGCGAAGCTGAGCGTGAGCGATCGAGGTCTCGATGCCGGAGCTGGCGAAGCGGCACGCGGCGATGGGATGTTCCTCGCGGACCGCGACGATGTGGTTCTCGTCGCCTGCGCGCCGAAAATGGATTGCCCAGAGTTCGCCGATCGCGTCTTGGGGCCGGCCCTTCGGCGAGAAGATGGTGTAGCGGATCCAGAACGCTTCGGGCCGGGTGGGGTGGTTGGCCCGCTGGAACCAGCTCTCGTAGTGGCCGGCCTGGGAACCGCGCTCGAAGCGGGTGGCGTTGAAGGCGTCGCGCATGGCGCAGTCGTAGACGCGTTCGCCGCCCGCGGCGAGCGGCCATCGAAGGGTGGCTCTCGAGCTACCGAAGCGTGGCGATCGTCAGGCCCTCGATCTGGTCTTCCGCGAGGTCGAAGATCTCACCCGCCAGGTACTTCCATCCGCCTTCGTCCAGGAACACGCTGAGCTCGACGAGGTGGCCTTTGCGAAGGCCGTCGTCGAAGCGGGCAGCGAAGAGGACCATGGCCGCGCCGTCCCGGTCGGGCGGTGCGGTGTCGAGTACGCGCAGCGCCGTGTAGCGGCGCCGGGTCGAGGCGATCGACTGGACGAAGGAGGCTTGTTCGCCGCTTCTGGCGTCGTGTTCCGAATGCAGGGTGCGCCAGATGTAGGCGCCGTCCTTGCGGACGAACGCGCTGAACCGGGACCGCATCAGTTGTTCCGCGTCGCGCGGCGGTGTCCCCGCGTGAATCGGGCCGCAGCACGACTCGTACGACGCCCCACCGCAGGGACACCCCTGGCCGGCTTGGGGGGCGGCTCGTTTGCGTTTCGCCGGTCGCTTTTTCGCCATGAGCCGTTGATACCACCAACCCGCGCGGTACGCTCCGCGCCCATGAGCACCATCGGCGCATCGCTGCGGGGCAACCCCGCAATCCAGGCGGCTTTCGACACGATCGTCGCGGAGGTCGAGTCGGCCACCGCATCGATCACGGACGTGCGTCCGCCCAACCCCGAGCTGAAGGTCGCGTACGACGAGCTCGTGAAGACCGCCGGCGATTCCCGCGGTCGCGCGCTTCTGTATCCGTACCTCGGGAGTGGCGCCGGGCGTGGCGCGCTGGTGGAGTTGGCGGACGGTTCGGTGAAGTGGGATCTGGTCACCGGCATCGGCGTGCACGTGCTCGGTCACTCCCATCCGAAGGTGGTCCGCGCGTCGCTGGAAGCGTCGCTCGAGGACACGACGAAACACGGCAACCTCCAGTCGGGCACCATCCCTTATGAGTTCGCCAAGAAGCTGGTCGAGCACGCGAGCAAGGGCTCGAAGTTGCGGCACGCGTTTCTGACGACCTCGGGTGCGATGGCGAACGAGAGCGCGCTCAAGGTCTGCATGCAGAAGCGGCACCTCGCGGGGCACGTGGCGGATCGCGTGATGGCGTTCGAGCACTGCTTCATGGGGCGCAGCCTGACGATGACCTCCATCGGCGACAGCGCGGGCGCCCGAGTCGGCCTGCCGGTGAACCAGGCGGTGGACTACCTGCCCTTCTGGGATCCGGTCGCGGCCGAAGCACACGGTGCCAAGAAGGTCATCGACGACGTGCTCGCGCGCATGCAGGAGTACATCGACCGCTACCCGGGCAAACACGCGTGTCTCGTGCTCGAACTCATCCAGGGCGAAGGCGGATTCAACGTGCCGCCGCGCGATTTTCTGGTCGAGGTCATGAAGCTCGCGCGGGCGAACGAGATCCCGGTCTGGGACGACGAGATCCAGTCGTTCGGGCGGACCACCGAGATGTTCGCGTACGACCACTTCGGCGTCGGCGAGTACGTCGATGTGCTGTGTGTCGGCAAGATGACCCACACGTGCGCGGCGATGTTCACCGAGGAGTTCAACCCGCAGCCGGGTCTGCTCAGCGGTACGTTCACCAGCGGCACGACCGACTTCGCGGTGGGCCTCGCGATTCTCGACGAGCTCGCGAATGGCGGCTGCTACGGCGAGACGGGCCTCTTCAGCCAGCACCAGCAAGCCTTCCGCACCCAGTGCAAAGCGCTGATCGCCAAACACCCCGCGCTGTTCCCGAAGGCCGAAGGCACGACGACGTTGTTCGGTGGCGCGGGCGGCATGATGCGGCTGACGCCGTTCGGCGGCGTCAAAGAGAAGATCGTCGCGGCCGCCAAAGCGATCTACGACGAAGGCGCGGTCGTGTTCTGGTGCGGACACGGCCCGGTGCACCTTCGTCTTCTGCCGCCGATGCCCGTGGTGCCGCTCGCCGATTGGCCGCGGATCTTCGAAGTGCTCGAGCGCGGCTTGCTCCGAGTGGCCGGCTGAACTCGGTGGGTCGAGCGCTGCCCGCGGCACGCAGCCAGGTGGTAGGCTCCGCCCGTGCAGGGGACGCACCAAGACGCCCGGCTCGCGCCCGGCACCGTTCTGGACTCTTACCGGGTGGTTCACTACCTCGCTTCGGGCAAGACCGGCGACATCTACGAGGTCGCGCACACGAAGCTGCATCGATCGTTCGCACTGAAGCTGTTGCATCCGGCGCTCGCGCAATCGCCTGAAGCGGTCCAGCGGTTCTTGCGGGAAGGCAAGGTCGCCGGGCGGCTCGAACATCCGAACGTCGTCACGATGCACGACCTCGGTGTGTTCGAGGGACGGCCGTACTTGATCATGGAGCTCTTGGCCGGCGAGACCTTGGCGACGCGCCTCGGTCGCGGGGCGATGCCGCTTCACGACGCGCTCGGCGTGGCTTTGCCGCTCGTGGCGGGTTTGGCCACGGCCCACGCGGCGGGGGTCGTGCACCGGGACCTGAAACCGGACAACGTGATGCTCGTGCCGGACTCGGAAGGCACGCGACCGGTGATCATGGACTTCGGGGTCTCCAAGTTGTTCGACGGGATCGACCTGACCAACAGCTCAGCGATGCTCGGCACGCCTGTCTACATGGCGCCCGAACAGCTCGACAGCGCGAAGCGGGTGGATGCGCGGGCGGATCAGTTCGCGCTCTCGGCGCTCCTGTACGAGATGTTGAGTGGGCGCCGCCGACATCCCGTCGACACGTTCTTCGAGCTCTTGGAACTGCAGATGGCAGGCCAGTACACGCCGCTCGGCGCGCTGGTCTCGGTACCGGAAGAGTTGTCCGACGCGGTGGAGCGGGCGCTCGACCGGGAACCCGCGAACCGCTTCGCCAGCATCTCGGCGTTTGGCAGTGCACTCCTCCCGTTTGCGGAACTGCGGGCGCGCAAGACGTGGGAAGGGGTGCTCGATCCGACGAGCGCCTACAAGGACACGATGCCGGCGATCAGCGCCGAGGACATCCCCGGCCCACCGCCCGGCTACGTGCCCCCGTCCGCGGCGCCGGTCCCGCTGGTGTCCCGGGGCTCCAAACGCGCCCGCACACCCGCGCTCGACGAGGAGGCGGTGGATCTCCCCACAAGCCGCGCCGGATTGTGGATACTGCTTGTCCTCGTGCTGCTGGCGGCGGCGGCACTGGTCGTCCTTCTCTTGCGCTGAGCCCGGCGCCCCGACCCCAACGCAAAGGCAACTCGTGAAGTTCTCGGATCTCGACGCACAAGAACAGCTCGCCCTGGCGGGGCTCGTCCGGCTCATGGTGCGCATGGACGGCGAGTTCACTCCGAAGGAAGCGGCGGCGGTGTCGGCGCTCGCACGCGAGATCGGCGCGACCTCGTTCTGGTCGATGATGACCGAGTCGCAGACGATGGAGATGGAAGAGCTGAGCGACCTGGTCTCCGAACTGCCGCGCAAGATGGTCCGGGAATGGATGTACGGCGTCCTCGTCGGCCTCGCCGCCGTCGACGGGATCGACGGCGCAGAGTCCGAACTGCTCTCGTGGCTGATGGAAGTCTGGGAACTCGAGGGCTAGTGCGAGCCGGCGAAGTCCTGGGTCCAGTAGTGGCCGAACTCTGACATCGGATCGTAGGCGTAGCCGATGCCGATCACCGTGAACGCTGGGTTCATGATGTTCCGGCAGTGGCCCGGGCTGCGGATCAGTCCGGCGGTGGCCGCCTCCGCGGTGCCGTATCCCGCCGCGATGTTCTCGCCCCAGGGGAAGCCGCCCGTGAACCCGGCGTTCTCCATCCGGTCGGAGAACGTGCGCCCATCCAAGCTGTCGTGTTCGAAGTAGTTTTGCGCGCCCATGTCGATGCTGTGGGGGCGCGCGGCGGAGCGGATCACCGTGTCCATCTCGAGCGGCGGCGCGGGGCCGAACACATCGGTGTCGCAGGTGGCGCCCATGGCGCGGTAGCGGTTGACCTCTTCGAGCATCTGCCACTCGAGCGCTTCCCACTCGGCGGGGTAGGTGTCGGTGCCGGTGCAGCTCGGTCCGAAGCAGTCGAGGTCTTCGCAGTCCACCGCGCCGTCGCCGTCGTCGTCCAAGCCGTCGTCGCAGCTGGTCTCGGTGCCTTCGATGCGAAGTTCAAACGCGCCTTCGGCGGCTTCGTTGAACCCGTCGACGATGATCGTGATCGTCTCGCAGGCCTCGAGCTCCAGCGAGAGGCGCGAGTGCAGCGTGCCCCGCTGCACGTCGTCGTTGCAGGCGATTTCGGAGCCCTCGCAGCCGCCCTGGCGGACGTAGAGGATCGTGTCGAAGTCGGAGCCTTCGGTGCTGATGTGGTAGCGGCCCGCGCTTGGTGCGGTCCAGGTGTAGGCCGCGTCGGCCGCGACGCCGCCCCCTCCGCACGACGCGCCGAAGTAGTCGTCCGGCCCACCGACGGTCGAACCGGTCGCCATCGCAGGGAGTCGACGACCGAGGTCCGTGCCGCACATGGCGGAGGGATCCACACCGGGGCAGCTGCCGCCCGGTCCGTCGTCACTGCTACAAGAAGAAGCCAGCGCCACACCACACGCCAGACCCACCACACACCACAAACGCAAGGTCATGAAGCACGCATCGTGCCCCCGAATCGCCAGGGGCGCCAGGTGCACAACCCGATTCCAGCGCCGCATGGCACCGCAGCGATCTCCTGTGCGACCCCTGCCCATGCCCGCGCCCGTGCCCGAGCGTGCCCGATTCGGCTTCGCTACGCCTGTGCGACACAGGCTCAGCGAAACTTCGAGCGCGCGAACCAGATTGCGCCGACCATCACGAGCAGCGCGAGCACCCCCATGGCGTACGTGCCGTAGGCGTCTTCCATCGCGCTCACGCTGCCGAGGCTCCAGCCGAGTCCGAGCAGCAAGCCGTTCCACACCGCCGCGCTCAGCCCGCCCCACAACCACACCGAACGCACGGGCACGTTGCTCAAGCCGGCCCCGACGAAGAAGAACGCACGCAGCGCTGGGATGAACCGGTTGGCGCCGAGGATGACGGCGCCGTGCGTGTCGAACTTCTGCTGGGTCTTCTCGAGCAACTTGGTGACGCGTGGTCCCATCATCCAGCGCGGCCAGCGGTCGCGGCGTCCATCCAGCCAGCGGCCAAAACTCCACGCGATGTGTCCCCCGACGCACGCGCCCAACGTCAGCGACAGATGCACACCGAGTGGGGACCAGCCGGCGGTGGCCGCGAGCACGACGCCCGCGAGCGCGAATGCGTCGCCGGGGAGGGGTGGGGCGACGTACTCCACGCACGCGGCCAGCCCGAGCATGAGATATGCCCATGGCCCCTCCAGCCCCTCCAGGTATTGTGCGATGTCGTGCACGTGTGTTTTCCCACCGGAGTCTTCGCATGATTGCGCCGCATCCGCTGCGCCCCGGTCAGATCCTCTCGGTGGTGGCGCCGAGCGGGCCCTTCGACGTCGAAGCGTTCCACCGCGGCATCGCATTCCTACGCGAGCGCTACGAGGTTCGCTACGACGAATCGATCACCACCCGCCATGGCTTCCTCGCGGGCGACGACGGACGGCGTCTGGCGGAGCTTCGAAACGCGCTGGCGGACGACTCCCACGCCCTCATCGCGGTGCGCGGTGGCTACGGTGCGACCCGGCTCTTGCCGGACCTCGGCGTCGAAGAGATCGCGGCAGCGAACAAACCGCTCGTCGGGTTCAGCGACGTCACGGCGCTGCATGCCGCGTGGGCGAGGGCGGGCGTCGGCTCCTGGCACGCGCCGATGGTGGCGTGGCTCGGCAACGCCGACGGTGATGCGAAGCAACAGTGGACGGACGCACTCGAAGGCGCGCCGACCACATTCGACGGTCTGGTCCCGATCCACGAATCCAGGGCCGTCCAGGGGCACCTCGTGGGCGGCAACCTCGCTGTGCTCGCGGCACTCGCCGGGACGCCGCACGCGCCGCCGCTCGACGACGCGGTCCTGCTGCTCGAGGAGGTCGGCGAGGCGCCGTACCGCATCGACCGGATGTTGACCACGCTTCGGCAGGCCGGGTGGTTCGACCGGGTGGCGGGGGTGCTCTTCGGCCAGCTCCACCAATGCGAGGGCAGGTACGACACAACCGCCGAAGAGGTCGTTCGGGCGCACTTCCGAGACACCTCGTGTTCGGCGTGGTTGGGCGCGCCGGTTGGGCACGGGCCAGAGAACACGGCGGTTCCGCTCGGCGCGAGGGTCGAGATCGAGGGGCGCTGCGCCCGCGTGCGGACGGAGCCTGGAACGCGAGTGCCGTAGGAAGAGGGTCCACCTTATCGTGGGTTCATGCGCAGCTTGCTCGTCTTGTCCCTTCTCCTTCTTGCCTGCGGTGACGACGACGCCATGACCCCGATGGACGGCGGCGGTGGCGACGCGGCTGCGTGTTCGACGGACATGGCGTGCGACGACGGCCTCTTCTGCAACGGCCTCGAGACCTGTGCCGAAGGCGTGTGCGCTCCGGGCGACGCGCCCTGTGCCGGCGCGTGCGACGAAGCCGCCGAGCGCTGCAGCGACTGCGCCGACGCCGACGGAGACGGCCACGCGGACGCCGCGTGCGGCGGGGACGACTGCGACGACACCGACCTCAACCGCTACCCGGGCAACGAAGAGGTGTGCGACGCGGACGACGTGGACGAGGACTGCGATCCGACCACCTTCGGCCGCCGCGACATCGACGGGGACGACAGCACCTCGGACGCCTGCTGCAACGAGGGCCACTGCGGCGACGACTGCGACGACAACCGCGCCGGGATCTCGCCGACCGGCACCGAGACCTGCAACGGGCTCGACGACGACTGCGACGGAGCGGTGGACGAAGGCGTCGGCAACACCTTCTACGAAGACCGAGACGGGGACGGCTTCGGCGCAGCCGGTGGGCTGACCTCCATGGAGTGTTTTCCGCCCGACGGCTTCGCCGACAACGACGAGGACTGCAACGACGACGAGAGCGGGATCAACCCGGGCGTCGGCGAAGCGTGCGACGCCGCGATGGTCGACGAGAACTGCGACGACATCATCAACCCGCCGAGTCTCTGTGCCTGCACCCCCGGCGACGAACCGCGCCCTTGCGAACGCGAAGGCGTGTGCGCGATGGGCAACGAGATGTGCCTCGGTGGCATGTGGGGCGAGTGCAGCATCCGCCCCATGGCGGAGACCTGCGACGGGCTGGACAACGACTGCAACGGCGTCGTGGACGATGGGTTTCTGTGCTCGGACGACGAGACGCGCGACTGCGTCGTCTGCGGGCAAGCGGGCGTGCAGACCTGTCGCCCGGGCTGCGCGGGCTTTGGGGCCTGCGAAGCGACCGAGCTCTGCAACGACTGCGACGACGACAGCGACGGAGCCATCGACGAAGACTTCGACTGCCGGGTCGGCACGACCTCCGCGTGTACGAACACCTGCGGCAACGCGGGCACTGCGCTGTGCGGCGGCGCGTGTACGGCGGGCGCCTGCACCGCGGCGGAGTCCTGCGACTACTGCGACGACGACGCGGACGGAACCACCGACGACGAGACCGCGCTCGCCACGCTCGAAGGCGTGCACGATCCGAGGGTCTGCGCCGACTTCGGAGTCTCAGGCGACGCGACCTGCAGTGGCAGCCCGGTGAGCTCCAGCATCGCGCTGGTCGAGCCGGGAGACGACGTCGGCGCCGCGTGGATCGACGACCCTCAGGCGCTCGGGTACCGCGAGTACGACTTCGAGTTCCAGATGAGTCTCGAGACCAGCTTCACGCCGGGCCAGCACCCGCGGGGCGGGGTGGCGTACATGCTCTCCGACGAGCCGACCGTGCGCGGCAACCGTTTCGGCACGACTGCGAACTCGGGCCTACCGAACCGCCGCGGGGTCGCCGTCGAACATCAGTTCCACCCCGGTGGCTCCGCGACCGACCGGGTCCGCGTTCTGAACCTGGACGGTCGCGGCGGCGTCGACGAAGTCATCGGGTGCGCGATCAGCTCAGGCACGTTCCGGGTCGACCAAGGCGAGGTGGTCTCGATGAACGTACGGATGCGTTACACCCCCGCGAACAGCGCGCTCGGACGCACCCAAGCGACGCTCGCCCTCTTTGCGTGCAACGCCAGCGTGGATTCCAGCTGCGCGCCGACGACGCGCCTTGGGTGCGAGGGCGTGGGGGTGACGGACTTCGGGCCGGACACCGATCTCTGGGCCGGGGTGACGGCTGGGTTCACATCCAACGCACCGTACGCGACCTATCATTCCGCCGCTGCGACGATGACGGCGGCGGGGCGCTGCGAGTAGCCGGGAACGCGCGGTCCAGCGGCGCTCGGTTGCACGAAGCCGGATTGGGTTTCACGCTGGGCGGCCATGCGGCGCACCCTCTCCATCGTCTCCTGCGCACTCTTGTGGGGCACGCTCGGTTGCTCCGGTGCCGAGTCGAGTTCGCCGGAGGCGTCCGAGTCGATCGAACAGGCGCCGGAGGGTGGCGGGGTCGGTGCGCTCGAGAACGTGACCGAGGCCGCGCAGGACGAGACGAGTCGGCAAGCGATGGCGGACGCACTCGATCGCGAGTTCCCGCTGCATGGGCTCGTGACCCGCACCTCGCTCACGATCCGCACCGAGCCCGATCCGGAGTCGGACATCGCGGGTTGGCTCCGCTGGGGCGAGCGGGTGCGCCTCGAAGCCGAACCGCACCGCACCCCGACCTGCAACTCGGGCTGGTACAAGCTCGCGCCGCGCGGCTATGCGTGTGCGGGTCAAGGCATCGAGGTCGGTGAGACGCCGCCCGAAGTCGAGGACCCGGTCCCGCCGGCGCAGCGCGACCAGCCGATGCCGTACCTGTACTTCCTCGTGAAGGACCCGATGGTGGCGGAGTTCCACCAACTGCCGTCACGCGACCAGCAACGCGCGGCGCTCGCGTACGGCCAGCGCTACGTGGAGCTGCTCGAATCCAACGAGCGACGGGCGGCGCGGTTCTTGGCCGGGGAGCTGCCCGGAGAACCTCAGCGCCATGCCGCGGTGGCGCGGTTTCTCAACCGTGGGTTCTTCGTCGCCGGCACCGACGTGCAGGTGCGGTCACGGCGGCGCTTCGTGCGCACGACCGGCGGCGGCTTCGTGAAAGAAGCCAACCTCGAAGTCCGCAACGGCGGTGACTTTCACGGAGTCGAGATCGACGAGGATCATCCCTTGCCCGTGCGGTGGGTTCTGCGCAGCGGTCGGCCGCTCATCCATCGGGGCGAACGACCCGACGGTTCGGGGCACCGGTTCCCTCGGGATGAGGAAGCCGAGGTCATCGAACGCCAGACCCTTCTCGGCGACGAGTACATCGAGCGCATGAGAATCGGCGACCACTTCTACCACCACCTCGAGAGCGACGCGTGGGATGGCCCGCGCTACCTGCGGGACTGGTACGTGACGACGGTGACCGCGATCGAACCTCCGTTCGAGGTGGAAGAGAACGAACCGTGGGTCCACGTGGACCTCGGCGATCAGTCCCTCGTGGTCTACCGCGGCAACCGGCCCGTCTACGCCACGCTCGTCAGCACTGGGCTCGACGAACACGCGACGCCCACGGGCACCTTCACGATCCACAAGAAGTCGGTCACGGACACGATGGCCAACCTCGGACCCGACGCGGGCGACGACTCGTACCGGATTCAGGACGTGCCGTGGACGCAGTACTTCGAGGGCAGCTTCGCGCTGCACACCGCGTTCTGGCACACCCGCTTCGGCCTCCAGCGCAGCCATGGCTGCGTGAACTTGTCGCCGACCGATGCGCACCGGGTTTTCCAAGAGACCTGGCCCCGGGTCCCCGATGGTTGGCACGGCGTCAGCACGGACCGAACCGGCTTCCGCGCCAGCCGCGTTCACATCACCGAGTAGCGCGCGTCGGGCGATGCCATGGCGTTGACGGGCGTTTGGAGGATCCGAACGCTCAGTCTTTGGCGACCGGCTTGAGTCCCACCCGGCCGTCTTTGACGACGACCTCGAAGTCGATCCGTTTGCCCCGATGTTTCTTGGCGAGTTTGGGCACCATCTTCTCGATCTGGGAAGCGAGTTTCTCGTAGCGCAGGTGGTCGACCCGCTCTTTGTTCTTCTTCCGCGCCTCGACGTACTTCTCGTAGATGGCGCGCTTGGCCGCTTCGTCCAAGCCCGCGCCGCCGGCGCGAGGCCGCGGCGGGGGCGGCGGCGGCGGCGCGGCCCGCGATGGTCCAGGCGGTGGTGGCGCCGCCCGTCGAATGGGTTTGGGCGGAGGCAGGTCGGCCGCGGCGTCCATTGCGGGTTTCGAAACCGGAACCGGCGGTGGCATGGCACTCACCGCGTCCACATGCCGGTCGAGGCGGCGGGCGCCCGGTGCAGGCGGCGGTTTCGCCCCCGGTGCCTGCGGCAGCCCGATGCCTTCCGGCAACGTGATGTTCGGCTGGGTCTTGTCTTCCGGGATCGGTTCGGGCGCGACGAGTGCGTCGAGCGCAGACGCGACCTCCGCGTCCAGGTCGAACGAATCCAGGTCGACGTCGATCTCCACCGCGGACCCGCGCGGCTGCGCGCGCTCCTCTCGCCGTTTGCGGCGGCGCTTCATCCGCTGGATGTCGCGTTTGTAAGTGCCCTCTTCGATCTGGCGGGTCACGCGCTGCCAGTGCGTGGACAGCGTGGTCCAGCGTTGCCACAGCGTTTGAAACCGGAACTTGAGCGCGGTGTTCAGCGGCTGGTTCTTGCGCGCGCGCAGCAACTCGCGCTCCAGGGCGTCGCGCCGCTTCACAGGCGGCAGCCGCTCGTAACCCTGGAACCACTGCTCGTAGAGCGCCTTGAGCTGGTTCAGGCGGACGTCGAGATCCTTGAGCATCTCGTCGAACTCGCGGTTCGGATTGCGAGACGGAAGGCTCACGCGGCATGCCCGATGCCGGAGAGAGGCGACGCCGCTGCAACACCGGTGTTCACAGGGGCGTGATCTCCAGGTTGTCGAACCAGAGTTCGGCTTCCCAGTTGTTGAAGGCGAAGTGGGTGTGGCCGCGGCCCTCGAGCGGCTCCTCGTCGTCCATGGACGCCAGCTCCTCTCCATCCACCCAGGCGGTGATGGTGTTGCCGGAGCGTTCGATCTTCATGTGGTGGACCTGGCCGATCACCACCGGGCGGCGCGGCCCTTCGACCCGATCGTCGCCGTGTTCGTCCATCCGCGCGATGACGTTGGTGGAGTTGTTCCAGCCGCCGAAGATCACCACGTAGCTCGTCGCGGTGTAGCTGTCGGTGGTCGCCCGGCTCTCGCCGTCGCCGAAGACCTCCACCTTGATGTCGCCCGCCGGGCTCATGCTCTTGACGTCGAACTCGATCCGCACGTCGCGGGGAAGGGTGCGCCGGAGCCAGAGGGGGCGGTTGCGGGCGTTGCGGACACGCAGCCAGCCTTCCCGCATCTCCCAGGGTCCGCCGGTGTTGTTGTAGTCGTCCCCGAGCTGGTCCCGTTCGAAGTCGTCTTGGTACCCCTCGCTGCCGATGCCGGGGTCGCCCTGGGGCGTGCACGCGCACGCGAGGCCGAGGATCGCAGCGGCCAGAAGCACTGCGTTTCGGAAGGACAGCACGGGGTTTCCGCCCGCTCGGGGCGGGGTTCGGTGGGTGGATGACACGCGCGCAAGCGTAGCATCCTCGGGCTTTCGTGCCGCGAGGATCCGCGTGGGTTCTCTCGAAGGCTCGCCTGCCCACGATGGCAGGTCCGCCGGGCGCTCGACCGCCAGTTGTGGCTTCGACCGAATTCGTCGTACAGCGCGGCATGTCCGCCTTCGAACTGCACGCCCGGCTCGCCGAGGACTCGGTCCCTGTCGGCCGCTTCCCGTTGTGTCTGGTCCGGCTGATCCGCGACGCTCGCTACCCCTGGCTCGTCCTCATTCCCCACCGCGCCTCCATCCGGGAGATCCACGCGCTCGAGCCGGCCGACCAGCAGCGCCTCATGGGCGAGATCGCGGCGGTCGGGGCGCGCCTGGAAACGCTCTTCGCTGCGGACAAGATCAACGTCGCCGCGCTCGGCAACATGGTGCCGCAGCTGCATGTGCACGTGGTGGCGCGGAGCACCGACGATGCGGCTTGGCCCGGCGCGATCTGGGGCGCCCATCCGGCGCTCCCGTACGCGCCCGAAGCGCTCGCCGAACGGGTGCGATCGATTCAGGCGGCGCTCGATGGGGCGGAGGGGTTTGCGGCGGAGGGACGCTGAAGCCGACAGGCCGGCGCCGAAGCCGAAGCCGAAGCCGAAGCCGAGGCCGAGGCCGAAGCCGATGCCGAGGCCGATGCCGAAGCCGAGGCCGATGCCGAAGCCGAAGCCGAGGCCGAAGCCGAGGCCGAGGCCGATGCCGACGCCGAAGCCGACGCCGAAGCCGACGCCGATGCCGATGCCGAAGCCGAGGCCGAAGCCGATGCCGAAGCCGAAGCCGATGCCGACTCTGGTGCGCCGTACGGCGTGCGATTCCGTTTGCGTGGGTGGGGTGGGCCGGTGGTAGCTGTGGGGGATGGCCGCTGCTCGGACGATGCGCGTTTCTTTTCTGGCGCTCTTGCTCATCTCTTGGGGGTGTGGCGACGACGATTGTGTGGACCCGTGTTCGACCGATGGCGGTCCGTTCGACGGGGGTGCGCTCGACGGAGGAGCGCTCGACGGAGGAGCGCAGGATGCGCCCGGGTCGGACAGCGGCGGCGAGGATGCGGCCGCCCTCGACTCCGGTGACCAGGACGCGGACGTCGAGGCGTGCGTGGCGCCGAGCGACACCTGCCGCGTGCTCGGCGCCCGCATCGCGTTTCCCTCCGCGGTGGGGGGTGGCTCCATCGCGACCGGAGGCCGCGGCGGGCGGGTGATCCACGTGACGACCCTCGCGGCGGACGGGCCGGGGAGTTTTCGCGCAGCGCTCCTCGAGACCGGGCCCCGGACCGTGGTCTTCGATGTCTCCGGCAGGATTGAGCTCGAGTCGCGGATCGAGCTCATCGCCGAGAACGGCGATCTGACGATCGCGGGCGAGACCGCGCCCGAGGGCGGCATCACCATCTCCGGCAAACCGTTGCTCTTGTCCGGCGGATACAACCGGCCGACCTCACCGACCGACAACGTGATCATACGGCACGTGCGGATCCGCAACGGCAGCTACACCGGGGTGCCGGACGTCGGCGACCACAACGGCATCATCAGCGGCGGCACCGACCGATTCGTTTTCGATCACATGTCGTTCAGCTTCAACGACGACCAAGCGATCTCGATGGACGGCAACTGGGGTCCGCTGCAGGACGGCACGATTCAGCGCTGCGTCTTCTCCGAAAACGCGACCGGCATCATCACCGGGCTGGCCCGCACCTTCCCCATCCAGCGCCTGAGCACCGTGCACAATCTCTTCGTACACCAAGGCCACCGGACGCCGAACATCGGCGGCGACGGCCAGTTCGACATCGTCAACAACGTGGTCTTCAACTGGGGCTCGCGGCTCGTGAACGCGAACGCGCACAGCCCCCAGGTGAACTACATCGGCAACCACCTGACGCCGGGCACCGAGTCTGGCTCGGCGAACAAGGTCCAGTCGCCCTCGACTCCGCGCATCTACACGGCGTTCAACCACCACCCGACGCTCTACCCGGCGCCCCAGCTCGACGACCGTGGCCTGTGGACCAACTTCAGCGGCGGCGCACCGCTCGCCGCGAGCTACTTCACGACCGAGCAGTTTCCGCTCCTCGCCAACACGGTGCTCCAGACCGCCATCGAAGCGCGCGCCGACGTGCTCGCCGACGTCGGGACGAACTCGTTCGTCAGCGACGCGGGCGTCGTGGGGCGCTACCTCGACTCGTACGACACGCAGCGGCTCGAGGACGTGGCGACCGAGACCACCCGGGACCCGTTCAACAAGTCCTGGACCCAGCCGGTGCTTCCGAACGGCACGCGGCCGGAAGGCTTCTACGGAAGCCTGCCGGACATCCCGCGCTTCTTCGTCGCCGCCCACGGCATCGCCTCGAACGACGACGTGCTCGAGCTCTACGACTTCGGAGACGTCCAAGTGCGCAACGACGCGGGCTACACGGCGTTCGAGATGTACCTCTTCTACGCGGCCGGCGACTTCACCCGCTGAAGGACGAGCCCGCGCTTGGGGCGTGCGGTTGATGGGCTACGGGCGAGACAGCATGCGTTCGAGGCCGTCGAGCAACAGATCGAGTCCGAACTCGAACGTGTTCAAGCCGTCGTGGTTTCCCTCCATGACCTCCTGCGCCATCGCGTTGAGGTGCGGGTAGGGCGCCATCGCGATCTCCGCGACGTAGTGCTCGGCCTGCTCGGCGTACTCGTCCGGGTCGAACGGGAAGTTCAACTTCTGCAGCGTGAACCCGTAGGTGTGGCTGTCGAGTGCGTTCCAGGCATGGTCTGTCATCGCCCAACTGAACCCGGCTTCGCGGAGGCAGCCAATGGTGGCGTCGACGTAGCGCAGACTCGCTGGACCGACGTTGGCACGCGAGACGATCAACATCGTCGCCCAGGGATGACGCATGAGGACCTCGTGGGCGGAGACACATCGGCGCCGCATCTCCTGTTTCCAGTGGCCGCCGATCTCCGGAACGTCGATCTCTTCGACCACGAGCTCGACGATCCCCCCGAGCAAGTCGTCCTTGTTCTTCACATGGTTGTAGAGGGACATCGCCTCCACGCCGACCTGTTGAGCGAGCTTGCGCATGGAGAGGGCCTTGAGCCCCTCGGCATCCGCCAGCGCGACCGCCGAGGCGAGCACCCGTTCCCGGCTGAGCGGCACGCGTTTCGTTTCCGGTCTCCTCGCCACGCGCCACGGTAGCGCGCCAGCACATACGCTGTAAGTATTTTGTTGACAGACTTACATCGTAAGCCTATGAAGCTTACACCGTAAGTCACGGAGGAGAGAGACCATGAACATGCAAGCCACCCACACGACGACGATGCCCAGTGACCAGACCCCCGTGCTCACGAGGCGCATGAAGGGAATTGCGCACACCGCCTTCGGTGATTCCGCAACGCTCGTGCTCGGCGAGGTAGACCGTCCGGCGGTCGGTGCAGGCGAGGTCCTGATCCAAGTGAAGGTCGCCGCGGTCAACAAGGGCGACTGGCACGTGATGACCGGTCTGCCCTATTTGATTCGGCTCGCCGGCTACGGCGTGACGACCCCCAAACACGCCGTGCTCGGTCAAGAGATCGCCGGCGTCGTCGCAGAGGTCGGCCGCGACGTGACGGAGTTCTCGGTGGGCGACGAGGTGTTCGGGGAGGTCCCCCACGGCGGGTTCGCCGAATACGTCTGCGCGAGCGTCGATCGAATCGCGCACAAACCGGCGACACTTCCCTTCGAGGCGGCCGCGGCGTTGCCGACTGCGTTGACCGCGCTCAAGGCGCTGCGCGACGTCGCCGATCTCCAGCCCGGCCAACACGTGCTCCTCAACGGCGCATCGGGTGGGGTCGGGACCTTTGCCATTCAGCTCGCGAAACACTTTGGCGCCGTCGTGACCGCGGTGTGCAGTGGTCGGAACGCGGCGTTCGTGCGCGAGCTCGGCGCAGACCACGTGATCGACTACACCAAGGAAGACTTTGTGGCGGCCGAACACCGCTACGATCTGGTGCTGGATCTGGTCGGCAACCGAACGCTCGCGGAGTGCCGGCGCGTCTTGAAGCGGGAGGGCATGTACATCAGCTCGGCTGGGCAAGGCGGAGACTGGTTCGGTCCGATGGGCCGCATGTTCGGCGCGCTGCTGACCAACATGGTGGTGCCCCAGACCATGACCTTCCTCTCGCCGCCCGACGCCAGCGCGCTCGCGTTCTTGGCCCAGCTGCACGCCGAGGGCGTTTTGTGCCCGGCGATCGGCAAACGCTGCACCCTCGCGGAGGTGCCCGAGGCGCTGGCGCACCAGGGGAGCGGCCGAACCCGTGGAAAGACGATCGTCACGCTCTGAGTCGGAGGACCGGGCTTGGTCGTTGGAGCGCAGCGCGGTCCGGTAAATGTGTTAACGTGGGGGTTCCGCAGCGAAGAGATCACAGACTTTTGCATCCCATCCACGGCAATACATCGGGCTTGGGTCCGTCCGAGACCAAAGCGCTCCAGCGGATCTATCGGCGTCGGGTCCCCTTCGACCAACTCACGACGCCTGAGCTGACCAAATCGCTCTGCGACATATCGCATGCGACCGGTCGCCAGGTCGGGGTGCTCGTCGACCGCAACGGCACGGTGAACCACGTCATCATCGGCACGGCCAGTCAGCTCATGCTGCCGGACGTCGGCCGGCTGCGTGGGGGCACGGGGCGACTGCGCGGTCTGCGGCTGATCCACACCCACCTCGCCAACGAGCCGCTGACCCGCGACGACCTCGTCGACCTCACGCGGCTTCGGCTCGATCTCATCGTCGCCATTTGTCTGGCGCCCGGAGAACCGCGGCCGACCTGGGTGTACTACGGCCACTGCCTTCCGGGCGATGGCACTTCTTCGACGCCGCCCCACCAGACCTTCGGACCGATCAGCTACGGGCGCCTCGACGCCAACCCGGCGGCGATCGTGCACGCGCTCGAAGAAGAGTTCGCGCGTGCAGCGCGGGCGCGTCCAGTGCTCGCCAAAGACGGCCGGGCGATCCTGGTCCACGTCTGCACCAAACGAAACTCCTCCCAAGCGGAAGACTCGCTTCGAGAACTCGAAGAGCTCGCGCGCACGGCCGGGGTCGAAGTCGGCGACGTGATCCTCCAGGTGCGCGACCGGGTCGATCCGAAGTTCGTGCTCGGCCGCGGCAAACTCGAAGAGGTGATGATCCGCGCGATGCAGCTCGACGTCGAAGTGTTGATCTTCGACCGCGAACTCAGCGCCGCACAGGCGGCGGCCATCGCGGGCATGACCGATCTGAAAGTGATCGACCGGACCCAGCTCATCTTGGACATCTTCGCGCAACGCGCGCAGAGCCGGGACGGCAAGCTCCAGGTCGAGCTCGCGCAGATGCACTACCTGCTTCCGCGCCTTGGCCAGAAGGACGACGCGCTCTCGCGACTGACCGGCGGCATCGGTGGACGTGGACCCGGTGAGACCAAGCTCGAGATCGGTCGGCGCCGCGCACACGAGCGGATCACCCGACTCAAGAAGCAACTCGACAAACTGGGCAAGCAGCGAAAACAGCGCCGCCGCAAACGAGGCCGGCGTGGCACCAAGGTCGTGGCGCTCGTCGGGTACACGAACGCGGGCAAGAGCACGCTGCTCAACGCGTTGACCGGCTCGGACGTATTGGCGGAGGACAAACTCTTCGCCACGCTCGACACCCGTGCACGCCGCCGGGAACACCCGGACGGCGACGCCTGGGTGTTCACCGACACCGTCGGGTTCATCCGCGACCTGCCCAAAGATCTCTTCGCGGCGTTTCGCGCGACCTTCGAAGAAGCGGAAGACTCGGATCTCATTCTTCATGTGATCGATGGTTCGGATCCCAGCCACGTCGATCACGTGCAGACCACCGAGAGCCTGCTCAACCAACTCGGGCTCGAACGCATCCCGCGGCTCGTGGTGGTCAACAAAGCCGATCGCATGGACCCGAGGCGGGCCGCGATGATCGCGCACGAACACGACGGGGTCGCGGTCAGCGCGCTCGACGTGCGGACCCTCGAGCCACTCCTCCGGCGGGTGCGGCGGATCTTGGCCGAGGACCCCTTCGAGCTGCCGACGGTCGTCGACGGGGATGCCCTGGAACCCATCGATCCCCCGCACGCGGCCGAGTAGCGCGGCGCCCCCAGTGACCTTCCGAGAAGCCCTTCCGAGAAGCCCCTTCGAGACGACGACATGAGTGACGACCTGCACCTGTTCCATGGCGCGCGACTGGACGCGCAGCGCCTCGTTCCGCTCCTCGACCACGTGTTCACCACGAACATCGCGCTGCAGAGCCGGGGCCAGCGCCCGACACCGGTCTGCATCTGGGGCCTGCATGGCGTCGGCAAGTCGATGATCGTCGAGGACTACGTCAAAGCCCGCGGCTGGGGCTGGGCGTACTGCGCGCCGGCGCAGTTCGAGGAGATGGGCGATCTGCATGGGTTGCCCGAACGCATCGACACCGAGAAGGGCGCCCGCACCGCGTTTGCGCCACCGAAGTGGGTGCCCACCCAAGATGGTCCCGGGGTGCTTCTGCTCGACGACATCAACCGCGCCGACGACCGCATCCTTCGCGGTCTGATGCAGCTCTTGCAGAACTTCGAGATGTTCTCGTGGAAGCTGCCGCCCAAGTGGCAGATCGTCTGCACCGCGAACCCGGAGGGTGGGGACTACAGCGTCACTCCGATGGACGACGCGATGTTGACGCGGATGTTGCACGCGACGATGACGTTCGACGTCAAAGCGTGGGCCGCCTGGGCCCACCGCGTGGGTGTCGACGAACGCGGCATCGCGTTTGCGCTGACCTACCCGGAGGTGATCACGGGCAAGCGCACGACGCCGCGTTCGCTCACCCAGTTCCTCGATCAGATCGCGCCGATCGAAGATCTGAAAGAGCACATCGACCTGGTCCGCACGCTCGCCGCGTCGTCGCTCGACGACATCACGGTCGCGACGTTCACGAGTTTCGTGCTCGACGGGCTCCAGGAGCTCATCTCTCCGGAGCAGATCCTCGACGCGCCGACCTGGGCGCCGATCGAGAGCCGCATCGCGAAGTTGGCCCGCGGCGAAGAAGACGAGAAACGCGTCGATCGGCTCAGTGTCATCTGCACGCGTTTGTTTCTCACCCTCACCCACCCCCGCTACGAGCCGAAGAAGAAACACGGCGAGAACCTCGTCGCGTTCTTGCTTCACGAGGCACTCCCGAACGATCTGCGGATGAGCCTGCACCGCGACCTGCTTCAGGATGGGTCCGACGACGTGAAGGGCATGATGCGGCATCGGGCGTTGGCCGAGTTGATGCTCGACCTGCTCTAGCGATGGCCACCGTGTCCACCGACGCGCCCACCGACAAGGCGCGCCTCGAACTCGATCGCTGCGTGACGGATCTGCTGCTGAAGGAACCCTTCTTCGGGCACCTGCTCGCGTCCGTGGTGCGCCGGGTCTCGACCGACCTGACCCCGACGGCCGCGGTCTCCATCTCCGGTGGGCACGTCCGGCTCACGGTGAACCCGTTCTTCTTCGTGAAGGTGCTTCGGAGCCGGCGGGAGCGCGTGGCCGTGGTCAAACACGAAGCGCTCCACTTGCTCTTCAAACACGTGGTGCGCCGCGACCAGGACAAACGCCGGCACCCGATGATCTGGAACATCGCGGCGGACCTGGTGGTGAACCAGGTCATCAAACCCTGGCCGCTCCCGGAGAGCGGTCTGACCCTCGCGACCTTCCCCGACCTTGGGCTCAAGGCGGACCAGACGGCGGACCACTACTACGAGAAACTTCGTTCGCTCGCCCGCGAGATGCAGGACGCCGCGGACGGCTCACCCGAAGCCGACGCGTGTCCGAACTGCGGCGGCGCCGGCATGCCGTCGCTCTCGCCGGACGGGTGGAAGTCGCTCGGGGTGAAAGCGTGCAAGAGTGCCGCGGCGCTGAGCGGCATCGCGGAGACCTGGCACAGCGACCACTCGCTTTGGGGCGAGTTCGACGACGTCGGCGCGGAGGCGAGCGAGGGCATGATCGACGGCATCATCCGGCGGACCGCGGCGCGGGTCGGCTCGCGCCAATGGGGCAACCTGCCGAACCGCCTGCGCGAGTTGATCCAGGCAGCGCTCGAGCGCGCCAAACCGCGGGTCGACTGGCGCCGGGTCGTGCGGATCTTCTCGAACAGCAGCCGCAAGACCCGCATCGCGTCGACCTTGCGCCGACCCAGCCAACGCTACGGCACCTTCCCCGGCATCAAGGTCAAACGTTTGCAGCGGCTCGCGGTCGGGGTGGACACGTCCGGCTCGGTCGGCGACGAGGAGCTGAGCCTCTTCTTCGCAGAGATCCATGGCATGTGGCGCGCAGGCGCGGAGGTCATCGTGTTCGAGTGCGACGCCGCGGTGCAGCGGCGCTACCCCTACCGCGGCAAACTGCCCCAGGCGGTGGCGGGCCGGGGCGGCACCGCCTTCGACCCGGTCTTTCATGCCCTTCGAGAATCGCGGATGGAGCGCTGGGACGGCTGCATCTACCTCACCGATGGTCACGCCGGCGCCCCATCGATCCGTCCGCCCTGCAAGGTCTTGTGGGTCATCACCCCGAACGGGAGCCTCGGCGAGCACCTGAAGTTCGGCCGCGCGGTGCGGATCGAATAGGCACCGCTGCCCAAACCATCCGAACGCGGTATGCTGCCGACCAAGTGTTCGTCGGGCAGTACGAGCTTCTCGAGCGGATCGGGATGGGCGGAATGGCGGAAGTCTTCCTCGCCCGCCAGACCGGCGAGGAAGGCTTTGAGCGGATGGTCGCGATCAAGCGCATCCTGCCGGGCATCTCCGCGGACGATCAGTTCGTCTCGATGTTCATCGACGAGGCGAAGATCGCGGTTCAGCTCTCCCATCCGAACATCGCGACCATCTACGACCTCGGCCGCGACGACGAGGTGTACTTCATCGCGCAGGAGTACGTGGCGGGCCGGGACATGGGGGCCCTCACCAAACGCCTCGCCGACGGACCGGCGGGTGCGCTGAGCCTGCCGCTCGAGTTCGTGGTCACCGTCGCCATGCGCGTCTGCGAAGCCTTGGCCCACGCGCACGAGGCGACCGGTCCCGGCGGGCGCCCGCTCAACATCATTCACCGGGACGTCTCGCCCTCGAACATCCTCGTCAGCTTCGAAGGCGCCGTGAAGGTGATCGACTTCGGTCTCGCCAAAGCCGCCGGTCGCATCTCGACCACGCAGGTCGGGGTGGTCAAAGGCAAGCTGGCGTACCTCTCGTCGGAACAAGCGCGCGGCATGCCGATCGATCACCGGAGCGATCTGTTCAGCCTCGGCACGTGCATGTTCGAGTGGCTGACCGGACAGCGGCTCTTCTTGCGCGGCGGCGACATCGACACCGTGACCGCGGTCCAGAAAGCGCAGGTGCCCCCCCTCCGTGCCCTGCGCCCCGACGTACCAGCGGGCCTGCAGGCGATCGTCTTGCGCGCGCTTCAGCCGAACCCAGACCACCGCTTTCAGTCGGCCACCGAGATGTACGAGTCGCTCCTGACGTTTGCGTACGAACACCGCTTGGTCATGAAGCGTCGCGCGATGGGCGACCTGATGAAGCAGCTCTTCCCGGAGGCGGTACAAGAAGACTCCTTCGTCCAGGGGCGGTTCTCAGAACCGGCAGAGCCCGCGTCGGAACGCCGGGTCCGGGAGACGATTCCATCTGCGCCCTTCGACCTCGAAGACGAGATCGAGGAGCTCGACCCCCTCGAAGAGATGGACACGGGCGTCCGAGCGCCGATGTTCGTGGAAGAAGAAGCCGTCGCCGATTTCGACGACGCCACCGGCGACTTCCGGGAGGACGCGCTCGAGATGGCGAGCCGCCCCGCCGCGCGGGGTGAGTTCGAAGACACCACCACGGCGCCCAAGCTCAGGCGGTCGGCCGCGTTCGAAGACACCACCTCCAAAGGCGCCCGCGCGTTCGAAGACGTCACGTCGCCTCAAGACGCGACCTCTGGCGTGCCGCTCGATCAGCTGCTCGCCGAAGCGCTCGCCACCAAACCGAAGGTGCGGCTTCCTTCCGCGAAGGCGCCGTTCGACGACGACTTCGACGACCAGACCATCGTGTCTCCTTTTGACGACGACGATCCGTTCGGTGATTGAGCGGGCGCGGTGTCTTCAGGGGGTTGGGTGCCGCGCTGGGCGGACTCGCGGATAAGTGGACGTGCGGACCACCTTTGCGCATGGTCGACGGGTGCTCGGTCGACTTGGACAATCTCCTCTGGCGGTGGCGATTTCGTTGCTCGCGGTGCTCCTCGTGTGGGGGGCTGCCTACGACACGCTCGTGGGTGAAGAGACCGCGTCGGCCGATGTGGGCGACACGCCCTCTCAGCCGTCCGAACGTTCGGTTCGCGAAGCGGCCGCGAACGAACGACCCGCCGAACGACCGGCCCCCCCTGCGCCCGTGGTGCGGCAGGGACCCCGGCTGCTCGAGCCGCCGATCGATGAGACCCCGGGTCTGAGCATCGCCATCGAGGACCGCAACGGTCACTCGATGGACGCGCTGCACGAAGCGCTGCGCCGTGCCGAACGCGGCGAAGGGCAGGCGCGGCTGATGTTCTACGGCGCCTCCCACGTCGCGAGCGACCTGTTCACCGGCCTCATCCGGGAGCGACTGCAGGCGCGGTTCGGCGACGCTGGACACGGCGTGGTGCTGCCCGCCCATCCCTGGCGCACCTACCGTCACCGGGGCGTCGACGTCGAGTCGAACCGCGGACGTTGGCATGCCACCAAAGCGCGGGCCAACACCCGTGACGTGGACCACTTCGGCGTGCATGGCGTGTACGTCGAGACGGACCGGGCCGGCGCCTTCGGCCGCGTGTCGACCGAAGACAGCGGGAGCGTCGGACGCAGCGCGAGCCTCTTCGACATCTACTACCTCGACCAGCCCGGCGGTGGCCGGTTCGACGTCCTGATGGATGGCCGGCCGGCCCAGCGCGTCAACACCGCGGCGGACGCGGCCCACGGCAACTACGCCACCTTCCGGGTGCCCGATGGTCCGCACTCGCTCGAAGTACGCGCGGTGGGCGATGGACCGGTCCGTTTCTTCGGGGTCGCGGTCGAACGCGAGACGCCCGGGGTGCTCGTCGACACGCTCGGCATCAATGGGGCGCGTGCCCGGTACCACCTGCTCTGGGAAGACGCGCTCTACCGAGAGCACATGGCCCGCCGCCGACCCGACCTCGTCGTCCTGGCGTACGGCACCAACGAAAGTGGCGACGACCTGCCGATCGAACGGTACGAAGCGCAGCTCGAGGAAGTGGTGTCGCGGGTTCGGCAGACCGTGCCGCAAGCCAGCTGTCTGCTCATCGGACCGTCCGACCGGCCGCTCAAACGGGACGATGGGGTGATCGAAGACCGCCCCCGAACCCACGCGCTGATCGACGCGCAGTACCGGGTGGCGCTTCGGCATGGCTGCGGCTTCTTCGACCTCGTCGCGTTCTCGGGCGGGCCGCTCTCGATGGTCGAGTGGGCAGCGATGGAACCGTCCTACGGCGCCGGCGATCTGGTGCACTACACCCGGCGCGGGTACGAACGGCTGGGCGAAGTGCTGCTGACGGCGCTGCTCGACGGGACCGAGTTCGCGGCCACCCCCTGAGGTGTGGACGGCGGGGTTCGCAGCGGCTCCGTGAACGTGTGGACGGCTGGGTTTCGGGGTAGGCTGTCGCCGTGGCGTGGGGCAAACACTCGACATGGCGGGTCGCCATTGTGTGCGTCTGTGCGTGTTCGGTCTTCGATACGTCGCTCGTCGAGGTGGACGCCGGGAGCGCGGATGCCGCGGAAGACGTGGGCCTCACCGACGCCCCGGCGCCCGACGTCGTGGACATCAGCGGGCTGCGCAAACCCCCGCCCCGGCCCACCACGCCGGACGGCCCCGACGCCGAACCGCTGCTCGCGGCGCTCCGCGACGTGGAGCTCAACCAGGGCGGCGACCGCTGGCGGGACATCGGCCAAGACCTCGACGATCTGAACTCGGTCGCGCCGGCCCCGATGGTCGAGTGTGTGCCGCCGAACGAAGACGCGGAGCCGCCTCTCGATGGCAACGGCGGCATCGACAACGTGTTCGGGGACAAGCTCTTCCCCATCGTGCGGCTCGCGTTGCCGGACCTCGAGCGGGACACCCGCACCGCGCAGCTCGCAGGCATCGGCACCATCTTGATCCGCCTCTCGAAGTGGAACGGCGAGTCGAACGACCCACGCGTCGACGTCACGCTCACCCAAGCGGCCGGCGGCACCAGCGCCGATCCTTCCGCTGCGAGTTTCGAAGGGTTCGAGCTCCAGGTGGGCGGCGCACCGGCACCAGCCCCCGCGTGGGATGGCAACGACACCTTCTGGGCGCGCGACGACACCTACTTCATGGGCATGGAAGAGCAGCCCTTGGTTCGGGACGACAACGCCTACGTGTCCGACCGAACCGTGGTGTTCCGGCTGCCCGACCGCATCGACATCCTCTTCTTCGCGGGCGAAGAAGCCGGCGTGCGGGTGCGACTCACGGACGGCACCGCCTTCGGCACGCTCAACGAAGACGCGACCGCGCTGATCTCTGCGACGGTCGCCGGTCGCTGGTCGATCGTCGATCTGCTCGACACCGGCGACAACATCGGCATCTGTGTCGGCAGCGCAGAACGCGACATCGTCGAAGCCCAGCTCCGGTCCATCGCCGACGTTCGTTCCCGCCCCGGCACCGGCGGCATCGGCGTGGCGTGCGACGCGATCAGCCTCGGCGTCCGTTTCACCGGCGTCCGCGCTGAGTACGGCGGCCTCGGGCCATCGCGACCGCTCCCGAACCCCTGCGAGTAGGGGTGCAGTCCCGCCGGAGTGCGCACTTACTCGGATTGCGACGCACGATCGCCTCAAATCACGCCGAATGGATACTGCTACTCCCATGACTACGCAGCTCGTCTTCGTTGAACATTGCCCGGGCGAGTCCGAAGAAGTCATCATGCTGATGAATGAAGATGGGGTTGCGTGGTTCTGGTGCGCCCAGTGTGAGTGCTGCTGGGAGGGTCTTCCGAGCGATAGCGAAATGATCGTCCGTTTGCCCCCTGGGCAATTTCGACTGCCGAGCGCATCTGAAGTTGCGTTGGCATCTGAGACTTTTGGGTTCACCCAACGGAGTCCGGTTCATGTGGAGTTCATTCTTGAGATCGCCGCTTCGATTGGGATTCAAGGCGATTGAGTCCCTACGATGAAACTAGAAGAGTGGGCAACGACGCTCGGGTTCGACGGTCCGTTGGTGGTGAGCAAGTCCACCTGGATACCTCTGGCGGTTTCATGAACAGCCCCACCATGCGGACAGGACGCTACTTCGCACTCGTGATTTGCACCGTCCAGAACATCATCGTGCTTCTTCTCGCGATCGTCGCGTGGCAGGCAATGTTCGTGCTCCCGTTCACGATGCTGTTGTTCTGGGTTGTTCAACGTCGAGTGCCCCTGAGTGTCGAGTTTCAGGATCGCGACCTATTGCTGGATTCATTCCTGGGACGCCTATGGGGCCAGCCACATCGCATTCGGGCCGCCAAACTCTCGGAACTCGTTCCATTCCTCGAATCTCGCGCCCGGAACCAAGATTTTCGTGCAACCTCGGTCGACCAGCGCTGGGTTTTCTCGATGTCGGCGGGTTGTGCGCGCTCCATCTTGAATGACCTCGGTCGACCCCTGCGAGACTGACCGTAGATTCCGGAGGGTGTTCACTGGAGCGGACAGGTTCTTGAGAACCGGTAGCTCCGGAGGCTCAGCGTGAATGCACCGAGCTGACAAGCCTCGCGAGCGACATCACCTACAGTTACGATGCCGCCGGACGCATGAACGCAGTCATGCCACAGCACAGCGGGACCTGCTTGGCTTGGTGCGGACTGTTCCTAGAAGACTAGAAGATTTATCCAGGGGGCGCGGTGATACGAATTTGTGTTGTTGCCAAATGCCACGTGGACCAAGATGAGGTCATCCTCCTGGTCGACGCCGATGGCAGACCGTACTTCTGGTGCCCCATGTGCGGAGTCTCGTGGGCGCGGCTTCCCGACTTGGCGAGTGATGACGAGACCCTTCTTTCGGTTCCCCGTGACCGGTACCGGCTTCCGACCGAGTCTGAGGCTCTACGACTGCTCCAGGAACTAGGTGTTCTGGAGCACAAGGCACCTCTGAGCGACTCGTTCGTCATAAGGGAGGCGAGGCTACAGGGGGTCCTCGTATCAACTGAGGATTGACGTGTTCACCTGCCAAGCAGTTCATGGTCCGTTACGCCGCGGCTGATCAGTCCCAGGTGCTCGTCTCAGACGGGTTGATCAGTCCCAGGTGCTCGAAAGCCTGTTGCCTGGGTCGCAGCCGTTCGGGGTGGCGGGCCGCTGGCGGTTGGGTGGCGGGCGCCAGCCGAAATTGTTGAAACAGTCGTCCCAGGTGCTCGAAAGTCTGTTGCCAGCCGAAACTCTCAAAACGTCCGAGAGACGGAGACGGCCAGTCGTACGCGGTGCGAGGTATGCGCTGACGCGTCGAACGAACTTTCGGAAGGCGTTCCTGGCTCCTTGGCATCCAGGTGTGGACCAAGCTTGGCTGTACGCGCTGGGGCATGCGCAGTAGACGGGGGTCTCCCTTCTGCACGTCGTCAACCACCACCACCTCGACCTAACGAGGAGAAGCGGCCGGAGTTCCTTCGGCTGTTCCATGGCGAGTTGAGTTGCGCGCTCAACACGCATCCCCTCCGGCCTGCGGCGAGCCGCGGGCGCTTGCGCGTCTGGCGCGGGGCGATCCATACCCTTCGCGTGGCGGACGGGACCGAGGAGCAGACGAAGGAGGCGATGCGCCATCTTTCGGTGATGGCGCTGACGCTCGCGTTCGTGATCAGCTTCGTCTACGCGATCCCGGCGCTGCACCGGTTCGCGCCTTGGAAGGCGGGGGAGTCGTACCCGCTCGAGAGCCTCTTCACGCCGGCCCAGGAGGCGTACACCTTCTCCGGCATGGGCACCGAAGAGCCGGAACCCGAAGTCAATCCGGACGCCAACGAGCTCGGGCCCGCCGTGGCGGCCAACCTCGGAGACGACGAAGAAGAGCCGACCGGACCGCGGGTGCAGGTGAACCCGCGCGAGTACGAGGGCATCGACGTCCAGATCGAAGACCCGACGGGACGCGGCATGCGACCGTTCTACGAGGCGCTGCGCAACACCGCGCTGTCGAAGCCCGACGCGATGACGCGCATCTCGCACTGGGGGGACTCGAGCATCGCGACGGACCTCATCACGCACACGGTGCGCCGGCGCTTGCAGCGGCGGTTCGGCGATGGCGGCCATGGGTTCGTGCTGGCGGGCAAGGGCTACCTCGCGTACCGGCACCGGGACGTGCAGCACTCGTCGAGCGACGACTGGATGCTTCGCGAAGTGACGCGCAACCACGACTCGAGCGGATACTACGGCCTCGGCGGCGTGCAGTTCCGTGGTCGGCCGGGTGCGTGGACACGGTTCGAGACCAGCGAGGACGGCCCCGTCGGGCAACAGGTCTCGCGCTTTCGGATCTTCTACCAACGCCACCGCCGCGGTGGGCACATCCACTACGAAGTCGACGGTGGGGAGCGGCAGGTCATCGAGACCCGGTCCACAGAACGCGAAGACGCGGTCGAAGAGATCGTCGTGCCGGACGGACCGCACCGGCTCAGCGTGCGGTTCGGTGGGCACGGCCAACCGCGCGTGTACGGCGTGGTGCTCGAGCGCGAAGCGCCGGGCGTGGTGTACGACTCCATCGGACTGGTCGGCGCCCGCGCCGCGCGTTTGCTCTACTACGATGAGGCCCATGTGGCGGGGCAGATCGAGATGCGCGGCACGAACCTGGTGGTGCTCGGTTTCGGCGGCAACGAAGCGGGGGACAACATCGCCGCGGACCGGTACCAGGCCGAGTACGAGCAGGTCATCGAGCGCATGCGTGGTGGGCGCGACGATCTCGGGTGCTTGGTCTTCTCGCCGCTCGACCAGGGCGAACGCGACGACCGGGGCCGGGTCCAGACCATGGGCACCATTCCCAACATCGTGGCCGCGCAGCGCGCCGCCGCGTTCGCCCAGGGCTGCGCGTTCTACGACACCTGGACCGCGATGGGCGGGGAGGGCGCGGTGGCGCGCTGGCTCGAGAGCCGACCCCGACTCGCGTCGTCGGACCTGCGCCACATGACGCCGGCCGGCTACGCCGTGGTGGGCAACCTCTACTACAAGGCGATGCTCGCGGGCTTCGCGCGCTACTTGTCGGAGCGCGCGGCGTCGCCGGATGCGTCCGATGCACCGTCCGAAGCGTCACCGTCCGAAGCGTCGTCGTCCGAGGCTCCGTCCGAAGCGTCGTCGCCCGAAGCGCCGTCCCCGTCCGACTGAGCGCGGAACGCACCGTCGAGTCCCGGCGCGGCGAGCCGCACCATCGCGAAGCCCGCGAGCGCGACCCCGACCTGCACGCCGAGCGTCGCCCAGCCGCTGGAGGTCGCGGCGATCCACGTGACGAGCGTGATGAGCACCGCCTGCGCGCCGAGCGCGAACCACAACCACCGCCACCCTCGGGTGCGCACTGCGCGCAAGACGGTGACGCTGAGTCCGACGTGCAGCGCGACGATCGCCAGTTCCCCCGCGCCGGACGTCAGCGCGTCCACGGGGCTGCTGGCCCACCAGGCGTAGACGCGCGCGCCGACTCGGATCGCGGTGCGGCCTTCGAAGCCCATCGACTGCACTTCGGACATCGTGTGCCCCTCGAGCACGATCGCGATGCCGGCCATCCAGAGCACCAGAAGCCCGGAGAGCATCGCCTGCGCGCCGCCCTGACCAATGCCGTGCAGCGCGCCGATCCGGCTGCGCCGGCCATCGATCCATCGCGAGAACGCGAAGAGACGCGCCAACTGGTCGGTCAGGGCAGTGCTGACGCCGGCCAGGGCGGCGGTGATCAGGGGACCGTTGGGTCCCCGCAGGTCGAGGTCGACCCAGCCGCTTCCGATCGCGTAGCCCTCGGCGTGGGAGAGGCCCATGCGCAGGACTTCGGCGAGGATGAAGGTGAGCACGCCCGCGCCGAAGATGCCCTTCCAGTTCGACTGCTTGGCCTGGCCCGCGGACGCACGTGCGATCCGCTTGGCGACCCAGATCGGGACCGCGAGCAGAAGGAGCACTTCGAACGCATGCGCGAGGACGAGCCACATATCCGGTGGCCTTTACCACCTGGCGGTCGAGAGGCGAGCCCCTTGCCCGTGCCCGTGCCCGTGCCGTGCCTGCCCGTGCCGTGCCTGCCCTTGCCCCTGCCCTTGCCCGTGCCCTTGCCCGATGCCGAAGCCGAAGCCGAAGCCGATTCCGAAGCCGATTCCGATGCCGATGCCGAAGCCGACGCCGATGCCGACGCTCATGCCGACGCCGAATCCGAAGCCGATGCCGACCCCGAAGCCGAAGCCGAAGCCGATGCCGATGCCGATGCCGAATCCGAAGCCGAAGCCGAGGCCGAAGCCGAGGCCGCCGATACCGGACTAAGCGCTCAGCGTTTCCACCGCCAGACGCGGAGCCGGACCGAGCCGTGGCGGTGGAGGGGTTCGTCGACGAGGCCGCGGCGGCCCATGTGCCGGAGAAGGTCGTCGCCGCCGAGCACTCCGTCTGGCCGGCCTCCGGGTCCGGAGTCGCGCAGGAGCGCGCCGATGTGATCCCACGCGCGTGGGAGCTCGCCATCGGGATCGTCTGCGTAGTCGATCGCCATCAAGTCACCCGGCAGGACGTCGCTGCCCCAGCGGAGTTCGACCGGGGCGCCTTCGCCATCGCGCAGGATCCGATCGTCCCGGCGTAGAATCACGACCTCGCTGGCGGCTTCCGCGAGCCGGCCGATGCCCGAGACCGACGTATACCGAAGGTTGGCGCCCGAGTCTCGGCGCCGTGCTGCCACGAGCACGTCGGCGCAGTCGATGCCGGTGTACCGCTCCGACTGGCGCGGGGTGCTGCCGAAGACGTAGGGCACGTCGAAGTAGCTGCTCATCCAGCCGAGGAAGTCGTCGCTCTGCCGGAAGCTGACGCGGAACACGGACGCCGCCAGCCCGACGGAGTCGGTGTGGTCGATGGTGGCGGTGGAGAGCACCCGGCCGTCCGGCAGCGTGGCGGTGGCGCCGAAGAACTGGGTTCCGGCCCCGCCGTGGGCGCCGGTTCCGCGCACGACCAGAGACTGTCCTTCGATCGTCAGGTGGTCGTTCGCAACGACCGGCACCACGTCGTACTCGAGCGTGTCGAACCCGAGCCACTCTCCGTGGTCCTCCCCGCCGAGCACGCTGTTGGCATAGGTCGGGTCTCCGTCGTTCGCGTAGGGCAAGTCCACGTGGACGGGCCTCGGCACGATCCGGTGCCAGACCACCTGGGCGGCCGCATCGAGTGTTCCGCGACGGGGCTGGACCCTGAGCCGGACCACTTCACCGACCCGCGCGTGTACCCCGCTTGTTCGCCCGTCCTGGACCACTTCCAAACCTGGCCGCTGCGCCTGAACTGGCACAGCCGAAGCGATACAGACGAACACGGCGAGGGCGCAGATGGCCCGTCCCCCGATCGAGGGGCGGCGAGAGCGAGGGCGGGCGAGATCGCGCATGGAAGGTGGGACGGCCCAGATTTGCGGATGTTCTGGGACGCGGGAGATTGGCCCGGATTTTTCCAATCAACATTTGTGAATATCCAAGTATGGTCCCCGTCGATGGCCCTGGTGAACCAGGTTCGTGTCGCACTCCCAGACGCCTTTGCGGACGGGTACCTCAAGGTGGGGTACTCGACGTGGGGAAGCGGTTGTTGGGGGGCGGCGAGAGGGTCGGTGTCGTACGCATCGGCCGAGGAATGGAGGAATTCGTGAAGAAAATCGGGAAGATGCATATCGCGCTCGGAGTGCTCGGCGCGGCGCTCGTGCTCGGCACCCACGGCCACTCGGTCGCACAGGGCAGCCTCTCCATCGGCGGAAGCCGGGCCAACTTCGGAACCCACCGCTTGGCGGCCGGGTTCACGCCCGACCCGAAGGTGATCGGCAACATCGTTTCGGGCGGCAGCCTGAACGTCGCGACCATGGGCCTCGGCTCGGGCTGCACGGGCTTCGCCACGGCGCAGCCGGACGTGATCCTCAACTGGACCGGCAGCGGCAGCTTCCTTCGCGTCTACTTCCAGGGCAGCGGCGACACCGCCCTCGCGATCAACGACGCGGGCGGCACCTGGCACTGCAACGACGACACCGCGGGCCTCAACCCCCAGGTGGACATCCGCAACCCGCGCGCGGGCCAGTACGACATCTGGGTCACCAGCTACCGAGCCGGTGAGAACATTCGTGGCCAGCTGAAGATCACGGAGCTCCAGAGCAACGCGGTTCGCCCGTAGTCCCAGCTCGATCGATCGGAACACGGCTCCTCGCATCCGCGAGGGGCCGTTTTCGTTTTGGGCTACTGAGTGTCGAGCCCGGGGCTGTCGAACGCACGCACTCGACGCTCAGTGGGGTCGCGAAGGCGGTGCACTGGAGTTGCCGGCTCGCGGTACCCTGCAGCCCCGATGACCGACCATCCGATGAAGTGGCTGGAGTGGACCTGGGACGAGCCGGCGTGGCGTGCACCCGATCCTCGGCCGCCCGCCATCCACACCGAGAGGCTGACCATTCGCCGGTACGAGCCGGGCGATGGCCCGAGGCTCTTCGAGGCGATCGACAGCGACCGAGAGTCGATCCTGCCTTGGATGATCTGGGCCTCGACCGATCACCGCCGAGTCGAAGATTCGATCCACTACGTCGAGACGCACGTGCGCGGCACCGCGCGGCCGGACTGCAACAACTTCCCGCTCGGGATCTTCGAGCGCGCCACGGGCCGGCTGGTCGGCGGCACCGGATTGCACGAGCTGCACCCGCGGCTGCGCCAGACCGAGATCGGGTACTGGATCCGAGGTTCGGAGCAGAAGAAGGGGCTCGCGACCGAGGCGGTGGGCGCGCTGGTCGGCAGCGCGCTCCGGCCGATCGACGCCGGTGGATGGGGACTGCGCCGGGTCTATTGTTACGTCGCGACCCAGAACCTCGGATCCAAACGGGTGTGCGAGCGCCTGGGGCTGCGGCTCGAGGGCAAGTTTCGCCGCGAGCGCTACCTCGGGTACCCACGGGAGAACCCGCTCGGTTGGACCGACACGCTGCTGTACGCGGTGCTCCAAGACGAGTGGGATCACGCGGCGGGCCATGCGAAGGACGGCATCGGCTGGGACGACGGCTTGGTCTGAGCGTCAACTCGGCGTAGCGTGGCCGCCATGCGAACCGCGATGTGCTTGTTGGCTCTGGGGATTCTGTCGTTCGGGTGTGGTGACGACGACAGCAGCGGCGGCGTGGACGCCGGTTCCGACTCGTCGATGCCATCGGACGCGGGCGGCGACGCCGGAACCGAAGTCGACGCTGGGCAAGACGCCGGGGCGGACGAAGACGCGCCGCCGGTCGAAGACACGTGGGAGACCTTCGGGGAGAACTTCTTCGCGACCTACTGCGTCGAGTGTCACTCGGGCGGTCGCCGCGACTACCGCACCATCGACGACGTCATGCGCGACCAAGACCGGATCCGTTGCGGCACGAGCGATGTCGCGCTCGCCGACTGCAGCTCACCGCCCCCGCGCCAGTTCCCGATCGGCAGCGGTCCGAGCCCGAGCGACGAAGAACGCCAACGCCTGGTCGCCTGGATCGACGCCGGCCTGCCCTAGGACCGCTCGCACCGCGGCGCTTCTGAATCCGGGATCCGCCGAACTGTCCAATTCGGGCATCGGTGACCGAGGAGCCGAGTCTCTGCCCCTGCTCGGCGCGTTCCGCGCCGCCTTCCGCGCGCGTTCCGACCGTTGCGACGCGTGGCGTCGTGAAGCGACAACGCTGAGTAGCGCCTAGCTCCTACCGAGCCCGACGGTGAAGTGGTACGCACCCTCCATGCGTACATCGATCGCTTGCTTGCTTGGGACCCTTCTCCTCAGCGGCTGCCCACGCGGCGACACCACGACGACGACCCCTGACGGAGACGAGATGCCCGACGCACCCAGGCCCCCCCTTGCCAAGACCGTGCCGCACGAGCTGCGCAACCACGGACAGGTGCGCCAAGACCCGTACTACTGGATGCGGAGCGACGACCGCTCCGATCCGGAAGTGCTCGCGCACCTCGCCGAGGAGAACACCTACGCGGAGGCGATGCTCGCGCCGCTCGAGGCCCACCGCGAGACCATCTTTCAGGAGATCGTCGCGCGCATTCCGCAGGACGATGCCTCGGTTCCGTACGAGCTCGACGGCTACTTCTATTACTGGCGCGAAGAAGAAGGGAAGGAGTACCCGATCTTCTGCCGCAAACAGGGTTCCCTCGAAGCGGACGAGCAGATCGTGCTGGACGAGAACGAGCGCGCCGAGGGGCACGACTATTACTCGGCCGGTGGGTTCGAGGTCTCGCTCGACGGCAACACGCTGGCGTTCGGCGAAGACACGGTGTCGCGCCGGATCTACACGCTGCGCTTCAAGAACCTCACCGACGGAAGCATTCTTCCCGACGAGATCGAAGGCACCACCGGGCAAGCGACCTGGGCCCAAGACCACCGGACGGTGTTCTACGTCAAACGCGAAGAAGGCACGCTGCGGGCCCACCAGGTGTGGCGCCACGTGCTCGGCACGCCGGTCGCCGAGGATGCGATGGTCTACGACGAGACCGACGACGAGTTCCGGGTGTCGGTCGGGCTCAGCCGCAGCCGCGACTTCATCTTGATCGGGAGCTTTCAGACCCTCTCGCACGAGTACCGCTCGATCGACGCTTCCGAACCCACCGCCGAACCGGTGGTGCTCTTGCCGCGCGAGGAGAACCACGAGTACGACGTGGACCACGCGCACGGCCGCTTCTACATCCGGACCAACTGGCAAGCGCGCGACTTCCGGCTGATGTCCGCCACCCCGGCGCAAGCCGCGAACAAGGCCCAGTGGCGGGAAGAGATCCCCGGACGCGAAGGTGTGTTGCTGCGCGGCTTCGAGCTCTTCCAGAACCACCTGGTCGTCAGCGAACGGCGCGAAGGCATCGCACGGCTTCGGGTAGTCGGCTGGGGCGAGAACGGCCGAGCGAACGGCGAAGCCCACGAGATCGCGTTCGACGACGATGTGTACTTGGCCAACGTCGGCACGAACCCGCAGATGAACACGGACACGCTCCGGCTCGAGTACACCTCGATGACCACGCCCTGGACGGTCTACGACTACGGCATGGTCTCCAAGGAGCGCGCCCTCAAGAAGCAGCAGCGCGTCGAAGGCGACTTCGATTCGGCGAACTACGTGACCACCCGCGAGGTGGCCACCGCACGCGACGGGACCGCGGTGCCGATCTCGATCGTGCACCGCGCGGATCTCGATCGCAGCGCGCCGCAGCCGCTCTTGCTCTACGGCTACGGCTCCTACGGCTACTCGATGGACCCGACCTTCAGCTCGCCGCGTCTGAGCCTGCTGGACCGCGGTGTGATCTTCGCCATCGCGCACGTGCGCGGTGGGCAGGAGATGGGCCGCGCTTGGTACGACGACGGCAAGCTGCTGAACAAAATGCACACGTTCGAAGACTTCATCGACTGCGCCGAACACCTGGTGCGCGATGGTTGGACGACGAGCGCACAGCTCTTCGCCCACGGCGGCAGCGCGGGCGGCCTGCTCATGGGCGCGGTCGCCAACATGCGGCCGGACCTCTTCAACGCGATGGTCGCCGACGTGCCCTTCGTCGACGTCGTGACCACCATGCTGGACGAGACGATCCCGCTGACCACGTTCGAGTACGACGAGTGGGGCAACCCCAACGACCCGACGTACTTCGAGTACATGATGCGCTACTCGCCCTACGACAACGTCGCCGCGCAGGACTACCCGGCGATGCTCGTGCTCACCGGTTTGCACGACTCCCAGGTGCAGTACTGGGAGCCGATGAAGTGGGTCGCGCGGCTGCGCGCGACCGGGACCGGAGACGCGCCCCTCATCTTCCAGACCAACATGGAAGCTGGGCACGGCGGTGCGTCCGGACGGTTCCGGCGCCACAAGGAGACCGCGCTCATCTACGCGTTCTTGCTGAACCGCGTCGGACGACTCGAGTAGCGCGGTGTCCGAGGTCACGCGCATCGCCAACGTGACGGACGGAACCCGCGCGACTGTGCGCGGCGAGGTCCGCGCTGCGCGGCCGCCCTTGCTGACCTCCAAGCTGAGCGAACAGCCGTGCGTGTACTGGGACATCCGCCAAGGCATGGACGGGACGCCGCTCGAACACGAGGGCATGGACTTCTGGGTCCAGGAGTCGGGCGGCGATCGGGTCCTGGTGCGGGTGCCCGCTGTGTCCGCCGGTGAGGCGACGTCGGGTCCGAGCAGCCTCGACGTGGACGTGCGTGCGGACCGTCAGCAGCAGATCGTCGAGGCGGCGTCTGCCGACATTCAGGCGGTCTCGAAACGGATCAAAGAGCTCAAGGACATCTTGCGGGAAGGCGCCGGACCGAACATCTCCGAGGCCGCCAAAGAACGTCGACGGCTCGCGAAGGTCGCGACGCTCTTGTGCGCGGTCAAAGCCCACGCCCGCGGCAAGGTGCACCTGGGAAGCAGCCTCAAGACCCAAGAGGCGTGGATCGAACGCAACGCGCACCTGGCCGACGCGGAGGCGGGCAGCCGCTCGGTGCAGCTCGTCACCAAACGCTGGGAGGTCGTGCTCGCCGAAGGCATGGAGGTCAGCGTGACCGCGACGTTCCATATGCAGCCCATGCCCGAGGGCTACAGCGGCGGCGGCGGTTACCGCGACCGCCCGATGTGTCTCACTGCGGCCGGCGACCCGAGCCAGCCCGTGCACGTGCTCGGCGTCGGCGCGGCCGCACCGCAGGAAGAAGAGCCGCCGACGACGAAGAAGCGTGCAGACGATGTGGTCCCGCCGACCAGGACCGGCATGGATCCGATCCTCAAGTGGACCATCGCCCTGACCGGAATCGCCTCCGCGCTGGCCTGGCTGCTGCGGTAGGCAGAAGGAAGGGCTGCGGATGCCGAGCGCCCTGGTTCTGCTGCAGTGTCCGTTCCCGCCCGCTGGCCCTGCTACCTTCGGCCCGCATGCTTCGCTCCGCCCGCCAGCCCCTGCTCCTGCTCTTGTGCGCCTTCGGTCTTGTCGCATGCGGTGCGCGGACCGGACTGCCGGTGCCGGACGGCGGATGCGTCGCCACCGCCGAGGTCTGCAACGAGGTCGACGACGACTGCGACGGAGTGGCCGACGACGGTTTGTTCTGCTTCTTCTTGAACGGTGAGCCGATCGAAGCGGCGGCGCGCGGCGCGTGCGGACCCGAGTGGTATTCGTACGGCGCGCCGGATCCGGAGAGCGCGAACCCGACGCCCGACATCCGGGTGAGCGACGAGGTCGTGGTCGCGGTGCAGGCCGGCGCCGGCTGCGGTGCGTACCTCGCGGTGATCGCGGACCTGCCGAACGACGGATCGATGGGATCGTTGCGCGGCCGGTTTCAGGTGACGGAGGGTCGCGTGGATGGGGTGGCGGTCGGCGACGAACCGCGCGAGTGCACGCTCGACTCAGCGCGCGCTGAGATCGCGTGCGACTGGGTGTGGCAGAACTGCTGCACCGACGGAGTGTTGATTGGACCCTTCCGCGAAGACTTCTGTGTCGAAGCCACGTTGAGTGGCGCAACCGGGCTGACGCGGGCCACCGCGCTCGATGGAGCGGGAACGGAGCGGGGCCCCGCGCGTCCGCTTTCGTTGGCGGGGGTGCCGGCGGAGGTGTGTGGGCGGTTTCGAGCGGCGATCTGAGCCGGCGCGGCGAAGCGGTATCCGCCGCCGCTGCGGCTGTATCCGCGGCTTGTCTGGCCGGCTTGTCTGGGGCTGCAATCTGCCGGTGCAATCTGCCGCTGTAATCTGCCGCTGTCTCCGAAGGCCCTGGGGTTGGTCGCCCTCGGACCAGTCCGCGCTATGGTCGCGTGATGGACAAAGACGAGATCGCTGCGCTCCGGTTGGCGCTCATCGACGCGGCGCGTTGGCTCGAAGCGACCGAGTCGGTGCTGCGGCGGGAAGAGACGGATCTGCAGGTGCGGCTCGGGGAGCTGGAGGTCGCCGCGACGGAGGACGTGTCGCTCGTAGAAGAGCTTGCGAGCACGGTGACGCTGGTCGCGGCGTGGCCGGACTACGCCCGCGGCACGCTCAGCAAAGCGCGGCAGCAGCTGGACGAGGCGGCGGCGGCGTTGACGGTGGCACTGGTGGAGGCCGAGTAGCGCCGCCGGTCTACGGTTCCCACCGCCGGCTACCAGCCCTGGCACGCCCAGATTCGCTCGCAGCTTCTTGGGAACATGCCTGGTCGCTCCCCGTACAGGACCTCAATATACTCGGCTTCACACGTCGAGGCTTCGTGGGCGGTTGGCTCGGGCAGACACCCCCAGTCTTGTCGCGCACACGCAGCCTCTCGCATCGCAACGCACTCCGCTGGTCCGAAACCCCAGGTCTCGAGATCCGCGTCTTCGCAGCCGATGGAGTTGACCGCCACGCAGAACTCTTGGAAGTCCGCGGGACGGTCGGCTGTCATTGCACAGCTGTGACACAATACCCAAGATAGACAGAACACCCAGCGCCGTGGTCGACACCGGCTGGTCATGGCTGCCTGAAGAAGCGGATCTCGCCGCCCGTAGGGGCGACCAACTCGAAGCCACCGGCTTCGGAGCCCAGGGAGCCAAAGACATCGTGCGATTGAACCCGAGTTCCCCACGGAACCCGGAACAGATTGGCGCCGGAGACGTCGAAGATCCGCTGCTGGTTGGTGTCGCGGTCGAGCACAGCGACTTCGGCGACGCCATCGTGGTTCATATCCCATACACGCACTGGACGAAGAAGCTTGCGATTGGAGAAACTGAACGAGCCTTCCTCCATCAGCTCCACTGAAATGGGCTCACTGCACGCGTACAGAAACGCCATCGATCCTGAATCATGGCTGTCCAAAGAACCGGATCTCGTCAACGGTAGGGGCGACCAACTCGAACGCACCCTCCGAACCCAGGACCCCAGAGGGCTCGTAGCCCTGGGTGGCTTCGCCCCATGGCATCCGAAACAGATTCGTTCCCCACACGTCGAAGATCCGGAGCTGATTGGTTTCGTAGTCGAGCACCGCGATTTCCCCAAGGCCATCGCGGTTCATGTCCCAGACGTGGATTGGGACACCGACTGCTTCGAGTGGAATGAGCCTGCCTGCAACGAACACCGAACTCTGGGCGCGGTCGAACACACGGTGGCACACCGCGTCAGTCGCGTCTCCGTCGCCGTCCAGGTCGAGTCCAGCCTGGTCCGCAGGGCAGTAGGTTCGATCGGCTACTTCAACTTCAAACAAGGGGGTCAGATCTCGGCCAGAGAAGATGGTGTAGCCGTCGCGTCGAGACACCAGCACATCAGGGATCCCATCCCCGTTACGGTCGGTGGTAAACGAGACCGGTTGACGCAAGCGAGAACCGTCTCGCCCGTGCCCTAGTGGTTGGGTAGCCAGTAGTGCCCCAGTATTTCCGGCACGTAGTTCAACCATTGCCGGAGTGCATTTGACGACCATGGCGAGGTCGGCCAGGCCGTCGCCGTTGATGTCGGCGCCGAGGTCAAGTCCGTACAGCCCGGCACATTCTTCCTCGCTACGCAGTGCCCAGACAACCTCACCGGACCCTCCGACGACGCCAAACTGCTGGTCCGACGTGGAAGCGAGCGCGGCGTCTGGGAGTCCGTCGCCATCTGCATCTGGGCCAATGTCACCCAAACAAGCTTCGGGCCAGGAGTCGAACTCAAGCATTCGATCTCCGGCTCTAGAGATCAGGTACCAGTGGTTGACCATGGCCTCACGGGTCATGAGGAACAGTTCATTGGCCCCGTCGCCATCGAAGTCAGGGGCAATTTGAACGTTCACCGTTGCAAACGGTGAGTCGAAAGACCCCTCTTCCACCAGCTCCACTGAAATGGGATCGCCGCACCCAAACAGAGCAGCCAACCAAAGCCAGGCTATCCGATGCATGGGTCTGCCATACAGCGTCCCGTAGTCGGTTCACACGTGGGTTCTCGCGGTTCGCTCGGGGGTCCACCTGGGTCGCAGTTGCGCCTGAGCTCTGGGTGGTTGTTGCGACAGAACGCATGGTCCGGAATGGAGCTGCATGTCCCGTCGCTGGCACACTCGAAATCTCGCAGGCACTCATTACCGGGCGGGATGCAGTTTCGGAAGTTGGGGCGCAGGTCGCAACCAATCACGGGCGCGCGGGTGTCGGCGTCTGGGTTGTCGCATGGCGCGGGACAGGCTTCATCGCACGGGAGGCCCGGGTAGCTGACATCCGTGCGGTCGGTGCAGAAGGACTCCAAGCACCCCAAGGTAGGTCCGGCCTCGGGGCACCCGAGGTACCCACTGTTGACTACGCATCTCCCGTCGAACAGTGTGCACGCCCCCGTATGGCAACTTGCAAGGGCGACCTCACGGGGGAACCAGACCCCCGGGCAGGTCGCGGTGTACGTGATCTCGTCCTCGGGGGCGTTGTACGGGTCCCGTTCGAGTTCGTAGAGCAATGCATCCTCTGGGGGACCGTCCACTTCCACTGCCCCGCACTCGCGCTGGTCGGGCGGATCGGGGCTGTGGAGACAACGTGCGTCGGCGTCGCAGCGCCGGGCTCGGCAGGTGTGCGGCGATTCCAGGCCGATAGCGCAGGATGTGCCCTCGATTTTTGCGTTGTTGTTGCAGCTCCCAGTCGCAGACGTGCAGCTATCAACAGTACAATCGTTCAGGTCCTCGCACGTTCGTTCGACGCTTACGTCTGAGACGCATGTGACTTGTCGACTTGAATCGGAGGGGCTCCAGGGCGCTTCGTAGGTTCGACCAAGGGCCTCTCCAATCCTACAGCCGCGGCGGTAGGCTTCGAGCTGCTCCGGGTCCATTGTGTTGAGGCAGTTGGCGGCTTGGTCAGCGTCGGCGCAGCATGGCTCCAGCGTGCAGAGGTCGCCGTCTTCGTTGCATGGGGGCGGGTCCGCGGCGTAGCAGCCGTCCCCGTCCGTACCGACTCCGTCGGAGATTGGAGAGCACCGCTCGTGGCCGTTGCAGTCGCATCCATCCCGATCGGTACACTCTCCGTGCCGGAGAAAAACTTCGCAGCGCGGATCACCGACATGGGTGACGTCGACGCCCGGGAAACCCGATCCGGGCACTGGTCCATCCGGGAGCGGGTTCTGTGCGCACCTCCAAACCGAGCAGCTTGCGTCGGATTCGGTGAACGGGGTGGCGCACGTGTCGTTGCGAGCGCCCACACAGGTCCCGAGAAGACACACGTCGTCGGTGCAGGTGAGGCCGTCGTCGCAGGTGGAGTGCTCGTCGACGTCGCCATCGCAGTCGTTGTCTAGCCCGTCGCATTCGTCCACGCCGCGCGTGATGTCGTTGTAAAGCGGAAGCCCGCTGAACGGGACGCAGGTCGACCAGGAACCGAACACAGCACACTCGCGGAAACCCGGCTTGTTGCACGGCATGACGCATGAGCCCTTGCTCCCCGGGGGGAAACAGCCTGGACGCCAGGGCAGGTCATTCACACAGAGCGCGCCGAGCGCAGGCAGGTGGCTTGTGCACAGCCACGTGGAGTTCATCGCTTGACGTTGCGGGGCGGAGGAGGACGCGCTCATTGGCCATGCGGCAAAGAGGTTCGGTGCTGTGACTCGTGAACGACCGTCTTCTGTGACGCACTCGACGTCGCCATCCGAAGACGGGCACAAAACCCGCAGGCCTCGGGTCGAGCAATCAAGCGGCGAGGGACTCGGATCGCTGGGGTCATCGTTCAGAATGCAGACCTCGTCGGCTTCGGGGAGGATCAGGGTGGTGGTGACGATCGCGGGGGTGAGGACGCTGTGAATGCCGTCCGCGGTACGACCCACGCGGACCTGAGCCAACACGAGGGTCTCATCGCCGGGGTCGAGGTCCACCATCGGTTCCCCGTCCAGCGCGATCCGGACGGTGCGTCCCGCGGGATAGTCTGGAAAGGACAGCGACGCGCGACCGCCAGACGCGACGTCGATGTGGTGCTCCGACCCAACCGTAGAGTGGTTGAGCTGGGGAGCACTGAGGTCGGGGATCTCCGCGTTCGGCCGACAGGCTCCGGCCACACATTGGCCGGCTCCGGCGTCGCAGGGCATGCCATTGGGACGATAGGAAGCATGACAGCAACTGCCGCGGAGTTCTCCAACCGCACACTCAGAGTCGAATGCGCTACATACGAAGCCCTCCGCACCCACCAACTCAGAGACCGTAGCATCCGGATAGCACACTGGCCTTGTTCTGGAGGGCAGCAGAACTTCAGAGTCTTCGCAGTTCAGGAACGCTCGGTTTGCTTGAGACGCGAACTCTGAGAACCGGGTCCGCTCGGCTGTTTCCATCGACACTAAGTGGTCGAACCACTCCCCGACCGTCGCGAAGCTCCTGGCGACATGAGCAAATCGGAGGGTGTCCAGACCAGTCGGGAATAGCCCCAACTCGGACGCCCTTAGGTTGAGTGAAAGGGCGGCGAGTTCGGGATCATCCGTGGTGAGTAATGCGGAGCACTCGGAGGCAAGCGCGGAGCTGGTGTTCTCCGCGCACCATGCCAGCCAGCCATCTGGTGTTCGGGTGCATTGGGTGCCGGGATCGAGCCCCGCATCTCCGACGGAACCGTCGGTCAGGGCTTGTCGCACCATCCCCACTTCGTTCGCGCTGCACCCCGCAACCCAGACGACCAAGCCGACCAAGCCGATCGAAATCAGTCTTCCCATGTCCCCTCCCGCCTGGGGGAGTGCACACTTCGTTCCAGATCAAACACTGAGGTTTTTGGGGGAGCTTGGGTTCAGTTGTGGCATACAGCCCACAGCCGCCTGACTTCAGCCTACGAATCTAACGGGACCAGTTCGGCCGCCGGTTCGGTTCTGACCAGGGCAGGGGCAGAGGCCGGGCATGGCCTAGTCACCCCAGTTCAGCCTTCAATGTTCGGTTGGCGTTGATGCTCGTTACGTTGTTAGTTCGACGCGGCGAGGATGCCGCCGGCGGCGTGGATGCGGACCATGGGGTCGGGGTCGCGCATCGCGTGGCGCACCGAGTCCGGGCGGCCGGCGTCGCGGGCGAGTGCGCGGGCGGCGACGCGGCGGAACATGGGTTCGTCGGCGGCGAGGGCGGCTTCGAGGCGGGCGAGGGCGGCTTCGCGGCCTTCGACCGAGAGGATGGCGGCGGCTTGCACGGCCGGCATGCCATCGCCCTCGAGCAAGGCTTCGAGCACCGCGTCGGCTTCGGCGCCGCCGACGTCGCGGTCCTGAAGCGCACGGGCGAGGCCGAGACGGACGCCGGGATCGGTCTCCGATTGGAGCCGCTCGATCAGGAGGCGGTCGGTGACCTCGTGGGCAGGCAACGAGACGAGTGCGACGGCCGCCTGGGAGCGGAGCGAGGCGTCTTCGTTGCCGAGCGCGCCCGCGAGGTACGCGCGCGCGTCCTCTACGTCTTGCGGCATCGGGGCGCCCGGTTCTGCCCCACCAGTCAGCGCGATCGTGCGCGCGGCTTCGATGCCGGCGCGACTCGGAGGGGCGGCGAGGAGCGGCGCGATGAGCGGGAGCGCGGCGTCCCGATCGGCGCGTACCAAGGCGCGGACGACCGCGAGCCGAACCTGCGCTTCGGCGTCGCCCATGCGCTCGCGCAAGGGCCCGGTCGCCGCGGCGCCAAAACCGCCGAGCGCGCTGACGGCGGCTTGCCGCACGCTCGGTTCTGGATCGACGCGGGCGAGCTGCGAGAGCGCCTGGATCGCGTCGACGGACTCGGTGGCGGCGCCGAGGCGAAGCGCGGCGGCGCGGCGCACCGAGGCATCGGGGTCCGAGGTGAAGGCGACGAGCCGCGCGGTCTCCTCGATCGGATCGACCGCGGTCACAGCGGCCGCGACGAGGCGCGGGTCGTCTTCGTCGAGCCAGGCATAGAGCTGCGCGCGGGCGTGGCTGTCGCCGCGCCGGGCGAGCACTTCGAGCGCGCCAGCGCGGGCGGTCGTGCGGCCCTCGGAGTCTGCGATCCGGCGGATGCCAGCGAGGCCGGCGGAGCCTGCCAGTCGGAGCTCGAGCAGCGCGGACTTCTGGCGGGCTTCGTCGTCGCCGAGTGCTTCGAGCTCGAGCAGAAGTCGCGCGACCTCTGCGAGCAACCCGTCGTCCGCGCCGTCGACTTCGCGGAAGGTGTCGTAGGCCGTGAGCGCTCCGTCGAGGTCGCGCCCCTGCACGGCGCTGTCGACGCCGGCGCGGGGTCCGCCGCCGCAACCCCAAAGGAGTGCGGTGAGGACGGTGGCCGCGGCGATGCGCCTCGTCACGATGCCACCGTGGTCAGCTCGAGCGCGTGCAGCATCTTGGCGAAGGCTCGGAACGCACCACGTCGACCGAACTGGAGCAAGTGTCCGCCGCGGAAGATCTCGAGCGGCGCGTCGAAGTGGGTGGCGATCTTGGCCGCGTGCGTCATCGGGGTGATGTGATCGTTCTTCGCCGCGATCACCAACCGGCCGCCTTCAGGCACGAGGCACGGACGGGTCAACGGGCTCACAGGCGCATGGATGGTTTCGAGCAACGCGTGTTGTTCGAGCTGCTGGGTGCGGGTGCCGATGAGTCGGCCTCCGTCGCGTGCGAAGTCCGCGATCGACGCCAATGGAATGAAGGGCGCGACGAAGTCGAGCGGCTCCACCGTGGCGAGCAGCGCGGCGCTGTAGCCGCCGAGGCTCATGCCCATCGCGCCGACGGCACGGGCGCCTTCGCCACGGAGCCATGTCGTGAGCGAGCGCAGGTCCACGCACGTTTGGCGGAAACCTTCGATGGTGAACTTCGGATCGCCGCCAGGGAAGGGCGGTGGCGTGCGGGGTTTCTTTCGGCGCCTCGCGCCATGAAACGGGAGCGCGACGAGCATCGCGTCGATGCCGTTTCGGTGCAGCCACTCGATCGGCCAGAACCGTTCTTCGATCGCATGCACGCCGCCGAGGTACCCATGGAGCAGCAAGCAGACGGGCGCGTCGACCGGACCCGCACGCAACCAGCGGGCGTCGACGGTGTAGTTCTCCGGGTAGCGGCGCCACCGGTCTTCGAGCGCTTCGGGTTCGCCGGGCGAAGGTCGAAACCAGAGCCGGTGCGGACTCGCGAAACGCACGCTGTGCGCCCGGCCGCTCCGCCCGATGCGTTCGACCGTCGGCGTGATGGAAGCACGGGGCAAGAACGAGTCTGCGTCGTTCGGGATGGCCGCGACCTCGGCCGCGATCGCCCGCAGCCCGTGGATCCGCTCCACGGGTCCCAGCGTGGACTCCGGTCCGTTGCGACGGCGCCTGGCGAGCACGGTGGCGCGGAACGCTCGATCGAGGGTGGCTGCCCCCTGTCCGACCCAACCCACCGTCGTCAAACCGCCGCCCCGCAAGCGTTCATGAAGGAGGCGGGGGCGGCGTGGTGGCTTCGACCAACCACGCGTCGCTCGAGAGAAACTCGATCCCGTCGACCTCGTCCTTGTCCGCCAGATCCGGGTGATCGGTCACGACCCGCTTCACGTCTGCAGCCTTCGCTGCCGCGACCAGCGCCTCGACCCACGCGTCCGGACCGTGTTCGATCTTCTCGTCGACCACCTCGACGAAGTTCTTGATGGTCCCGACCTGGGCCGTGACCATTTCGGGCTTGAAGGCGTCGATGTTGCCGAGCATGCCGGCCACCCGATCGAGGATCCACTGGGTGGTCTTCGTCTTGGGTTTGTTGGGGCCGAGTGCACGGCGGACGACGTGTTCGGGAGGTGAGCCGAGGGCCACGGAGGCGTTCACGAAGACATCGGGACCGAGAATGAAGTCTGGATTGGACATGTTCGCTCCCGATTGTCGGTGGAGACCGCGGCAGGTCAAGGGTTTTCGCCCCCGGCGGGGTGGGTCCACCGGTCCCACCCAGGTGTGACCCCCCAGTCTGCGGCCTGCTCGAGTCCCGCGTGCCGGTGGTGTGCACGGTCCTTGCACTACCCAGGGCGTGCGACACTCAATCCCCTCTCTGCCCGCCAAAAACAACCTCCTTCCCGTCTGCGCGATCCTCGCCGCCGGTTCGTTGCTGGGTTGTACCGGGGGAGAGCTCTGGACCACCGGCTACACCGGCACCGCCAACCCCGATTCCGGATGGACGGGAGACGCAGGTCCCGGTGTCGACGGTGGTCCGGGCGTGGATGCCGGTCCCGGTGTGGACGCGGGTCCCGGGGTGGACGCCGGCCCCGGCACGGACGCGGGCATGGGCGTCGACGCCGGCAGCCCCACCCTCGACGGTGGCGGGGGCGTCGTGGACCCGCCCCCCACCGGCCCCTTGCCCCCGAGTTTCGGCTTGGCCGCCGGCGTGGAGGTCACCGGCATGGCGGCGTTCCAGACCGTTCAGGTGCACCTCGTGCAGTCCGGAGCGATCGCCGACCACAACGCGCCCATCATCGCGGGTCGCGAGATCCGATTCCGGGTGTACGCCAGCGGCTCGTCGGGCGGCGTGGTCACCGCGATGATGACCGTCGTCAACGGCGAGCAGACCGACTACTACACCGACGAAGCGACGATCTCTGGCGCCTCGAACGACGCAGACCGGAACTCGCTCTTCGAGATCGACGTGCCGGCGGCCCGCATCACGACGGAGACGCAGCTGAGCGTCGCCATCATGCGCGACGGCGGCACCGGCGCAGCGACCGCGCGTTTCCCGCGCGACGGTTCGACCTTCCCGCTCGAAGCCCACACCAACGGGGGTCTCGACGTCGTCGTGGTGCCGATCCGTTACAACGGCGACGGCTCCGGTCGACTCCCCGACACCTCGCCCGCCGCCATGGACGCCTTCCGCGCCCACATCCGCGCGCTCTTCCCGGTCGCCGACGTGAACCTCCGGGTGCGCGCGCCGAGCGACTACCCGAGCGCCATTCCCCGCACCGGCTTCGGTCAGTGGAGCAACGCCCTCAACCACGTGCTCTCGGTGCGTGCGGCGGACGGCGCGCCGAACCACGAGTACTACATCGGCCTGGTGAACCCGGGCGCCACGTTCAGCTCGTACTGCTCGGGCGGTTGCATCGCGGGCATCGCGCCGCTCAACGACCGCAGCCTCTCGAGTCAGCGCGGCGGCCTGGCGCTCGGCTACGCGGACGAGAACAGCCGCTTCAGCGGCATCCACGAGTTCGGCCACTCGTTCGGCGTCCAGCACGCGCCGTGCGGCGGCGCGGCGGGACCCGACCCCGCGTTCCCGTACAGCGGCGGCACCATCGGCGTCTGGGGCTACGACAACCGCGGTGACCAGTTCTTCCCGCCGAGCACCAAGGACATGATGGGCTACTGCAAGCCTCAGTGGCTCTCGGACTACAACTACGAGAAGCTCTACGACCGGGTCGTGCAGGTCGCCGGCGGCATGGCGTTCTCGGCCACCTGGGCCCCGACCACCGAACACCACCTCGTCGGCATCAACCCCTTCATGCGTCCGAACTGGGCCGGCATCGTGCAGGAGGTGCCCGCGCTCGAAGAGGACGAAGACGTCACCATGATGATGGCCCACGACGACACCGGCCGCCCTCTCGGCTGGGTCGCCGCGCGGGAAGTCCAGCTCAGCGCCGCCGGTTCGAGCAACCTGCTCATCCCGGTCGTCGAGGACGCGCATCACTACCGCACCACGGACGGCATGACGCTCACGGTGCCGAGCACGGTCCGTTGATGCTGGTGCTCACGAAGGTGGGCTCGATCGGGATGCGTTGGTAGGCTGAGCGGCATGAGCGACGAGACCGCCCGCGCACCCCGCAGTGTGAAACGTCTGTTGGCCACGCTCGGGCTCGCCGTAGCGGTCACCCCGACGCAGGGATGCGTTCCGATCGGCAACCCGCCGCCCCCGCCGATCGATGCTGGGTCCGACGCCGAAGCCGACGAAGACGCACCGACCGATCGTGACGAAGGCTGAGCCACCCGGCGGTCCGCGCTTCGCGTCGTTTCGAGATCCTCCCCCGCCGTTCGACCCTGCGTCCTTCGATGCGGCAACCCTCGCTCGGGCCGCGCGCGGATGGCAGGTCCTCTACGAAGACGAACGCGACTCGTTGATCGCAGGGACGCTGCTGGTCGCCGACCTGGTGGCGGTCGACGCGCCGCTCGAGCTTCTTCAGGACGCCGCCCGGGTGGTCGAAGACGAAACCCGCCACGTGCGGGTGTGCGACCACGTGCTTCGAACGCTTGGCCATCCCGCGAGGTCGAGCGCGATGGCGCCGCGCACCTTCGAGGACCTTCCTGTGCTGGAGCGGCTGGCGCGGCTTGCGGTGCCCGGGTTCCTCGTCGGGGAGTCGTTGAGTGCCGCGGCGTTTCAGCGTGCGCGCACGATGGCGTCCGTGCCGATCGCGGTCTGGGCCTACACCGAACTGTTGCGCGACGAAGCGCGGCACGGACCGCTCGGCGCGCGGGTCGGTGCGTTCGTGCTTCCGAAGTTGCCGCCCGCGTTCGCCAAGGATCTCTGGCCGGAGTGTGCGATGCATCTGCAGACCATGGAGGCCCGGGTCGGTGGCCCCTTCGACGACGCGAAGCTCGAGCGGGAATCGAACCCTGAGGTGATGGCGCTCGAATCGCTCGGGCTGTTGCGCGGCTCGCAGACGTGCGAGGTGTTCGTCGACTGCATCGAGCAACGGATCGTGCCGAAGCTGCGCGAACTCGGCGTCGTTTGATCCATGGGCCACCACCTCGAACCAACGCCTGAGACGAAGCTTGAACGATGGGGCAGACTGGCGGGATGAGAGGTCTGGCCATCGTCGCGTGGATGCAAATCGTCGTGTTCGCCTGTGGCGGAGACGACGACTCGGCGGGCGACGCGGGGGCCGATGCGATCGAGGCCGTGGATGCGCCGGCCGACGTCGGCACCGATGCGTTCGTGCGGTTGCCGGCGCCGACCTGCCGCCCACCCGCGCCGGTCGAGCCGCCCACGTGCGGGCGTGGTCCGGTGGTGCGGGGCGCGCTCGTTCCCGGTTCGGCGTCCGCGGCGCACGACGCGGCGATGGCGGCGCAGGCGCGGCGGTACGACCGCGGGTTTCATGCGATCGCGGCGCTCCACACCGGCGTGAACACGGAGGTGACGATCGCATCCGAACTGGACCGAGAGACGGTGCGCGCGTTCTTGCAGGACAGCGACGGTTGGGACCTCGAGGTGTTCGCGGGCACGCCGGTCGAAGAGATGGCGGCGTGGTCCAAGGTCGCGGGCGCATACGCTGGGGTGGGCGCTGCGGCCGATGCGTTTCGGTACGCGGTGCTGCGGGACGAAGGCGCCGCGTGCGACGAAGTCGAGCGGGCGCGGGCGCACGTGGTGGGCGCGCTGGATGGCATGCACCGGGCGGTCGAGATCACCGGCGCACCCGGGGTCATCGCCCGCGGGTACATTCGACGGGACCTGCGGTTCGGCGACGTGTTCGCGGCAGAGGTGGTGCCGCTCTTCGACGCGGAGGGCAACCCTCTGCCAGAAGAGAAGACCAACGGGACTTGGCGCGACGATCAGAGCGGTGCGTACCCAGACTACGTTTGGGAGGACAGCTGCAGCCGCGACATGCTGGTGGGCTGGGTGGTGGGCATGGCGGCGCTCTGGGAGGTGATCGCGAACGACGCCACCATCGACGCCGAACTCAAATCACGCCTGCGCGAAGACGCGACCGCGATCGCGCGCACGCTCATGGAGGTCGGGGACTCTGGGCACGACCTCGAGATCCACGACGCCGACGGGCGCCTCACCTTTCACGCGTACCTCCACGAGTCCGCGATCGATCGCGTCTACATCCCGCGGTTTCGAGACAACGGCATGCACGCGATCATGGCGCTCGGCATCATGGCGGCGCTCGGCCGCATCGGCGGGGACGAGGTGGTGCAGGACTACGTGTTCAACGACTTGATACGCGCACGGCGTCTGCACGAGATCGCGCGCGACAGCGCAGGGGTGATCGACTTCGGCACGATGACCAACTACTCGAACTACAACATGGCGTTCGACGGAGCGTGGTTGGCTTCTCGATACCTCTGCGACGACGAGGCGGCCACCGAAGTGCGGGCTGGCATCGATCGTTCGCTCTACCACTCGGATGCGGAACGCAACGGCGCGAGCTTGGAGCAGAGTTTCTTCGACTTCGTCTTCGCCTCGGCGGTCATGGGCGGCAGCGTGGGGGTGCCGCTCCGCGCGTCCGATGGGCGCGAGACGGTGGCGCGCGACCAGGGTCTCGAGACCCTGCGCGGGTTCGGGGCGGCGCCGATCTGGGCGACGGGCCGGGTGCAATGCGACGAGGCCGAGATCGCCGCGCTCCTCTGTGAGCTCGACGATGGAAGCGAAGTGGAACTGCTCGGTGCGATCGGTCGCGGCGACGAGCTGATCGCGGCGACCACCATTCCGATGGCGGTGCGCCCGCCGAGCAACTTCCACTGGCGCTCGAACCCGTTTCGCGTGAACGCGACCGGCAACGACGCGACGTTGTACCCCGCGGTGGACTTCCGGTTCGTCTACTGGATGGGCCGCTACCTCACCGTCGAGTGAAGCTCACCGTCGAGTGACCGAGAGTCGGGTCACGCCCGCGCTTGGGCCGAGGACCGAGCGACACGCTTGGGCTGGAAGGTGGGTTCGCTTCCGCCCAGCAGGCGATCGATCTCGCCCCGAAGGGCCTTGTTGCCCACCCGACTCGCCCACTCGTCTCCATCGGGGCGAAGACGGCGCACGACTTCGAACACCCGCACCATCGCGCGGCTGGCGTGCACCGCGTGGCGCCACCGCGGGTTCGGGATGTGCAACGCGCCTGCGATGTCGGGCCCGTTGAACACGTGGGTCAGTCCGTCGTGGTAGCGGACGATCATCGGCGCGAAGAACTTCTGCACCCGGCTCTTGGCGGTCTGCATCGGCACCAGCCGCAGCGCAGCGGCGAGGCTGAGCGAGTCCGCGTCGGGCCCAGGCTGCGTGAGTTTGACGAGCTCCGCGAACCGTACGCCGCGCGCCTCGGTGGAGAGCTCTTCCAAGAGGGCCTCGTCGACGCCACCGAGGTAGCCTGAGTACCGCCAAAGGTGCACGACCGCTTCGGCCTCTTCCGCGCTGATGGTGAACCCCATGGTGCGGGCGCCTTCGAGAAGCAGGAGCGAGAACTCCATGATCGTGCCGACCATGTCGGCCTGGTTGATCGGTACGCCCCAGTCTTCGGTCTGCCACCGGCCGCTCTTGGTGATCATGCGCCGCACCATCGCGTGCAACACCCGCACTCGAACCGCGAGCACGAACCCGGGCGCGAAGCGCGTCATGCCGCCGGTCTGACAGGTCTCGACGACGAAGCGTCCGGTCTCCGCCAGCCGGCGTGGGGCCATCGAATCGAGTTGGCCGGTGAAGCTCAGCGGTTTGACCGCGGGCGCGGAGTGGTAGCCGTTCATGAGCGACCAGGCGCTCAGTACGAACATCAGCGAGGGGCCGAACCGCTGACAGGTGGCGGCGCCCAGCGCGAGTTGCGCGTCGTTCAACCACGCGGGCCGGGTCTCGACCGACTCGAAGAGCGCGCGCAGCGGAGCCGGTGGATCGTCGAGCGCGGACAGGCCTTCGTTCAGCGCGCGTTCGAACAGAGGGCGGCCGGAGGGGTTCGCTTCGAGCCACGCCGCGAGGTCGTCCGCGAGCGCGTCTCCCTGGCCGAGTGAGCGTCCGTAGAGATCCGCGAGCGCGCCCCATCCACGCTGGGCTTGTGCGCGGCGGATGAACCGACTGGGGTACTCGGTCGGGGCCCGGGGCGAAGGTTCGTGCACCGGATCAGCCTATCGAATTTCCGAGCCGGTCCCAACTGGCGCGGTCATGCATGGGAAAACGAAAAAGGGCCCCGACCATGGTCGGAGCCCTCTCGCGTTCGGGTTCGGCGTCGCTGAGGTCAGCGGCCGGCGAGCGAGATGTTGCCGCAGGACACGTTTCGGTTGCCGACGCGGAGTCGGACGGCGCCACTCGCGGACACGCGGGCTCGAATTTCGGTCGCGGTCCGTCGAACGATCGGCGCGGCTTGCCCACCGACGGTGACGGCGGTCGCGAGGCTCAGGTTGGTTCCGCGCAGGATCACCTGACCGCCGCGCGGCACCGACGTCACCTGCGGCGCGCACGTGACCTGTCCGTTGACGTTCGGGTTGTTCTGCGCGTTCACGGTCGTGCCCGGCGCGGTCACGGTCGTGTTGGTGCCGGGCGTGATCGTCGTCGGCCGCTGTCCCGGTCCGGTGGGGTTGCCCGGGCGGACAGTGCCCGGCGCGACGGTGCCCGGACGCACGGTCGTGGTCGGACGCACGGTGGTCGTCGTGGTGGTGCCGGGACGCGCCTGAGTGGTCGGACGAACCGCGGTGGTCGTCGTGGTGGCCGGGCGGGTGGTCGGACGCACCCTGGTCGTCGTCGTCGTGCCCGGTCGCGCGGTCGTGGTCGGACGCACGGTGGTGGTGGTCGTGGTGCCAGGTCGCACGGCGGTGGTGGGCCGGGCGTTGGTCGTCGTCGTCGTTGCCGGTCGCGCCGTGGTGGTGGGTCGCGTGGTGACGGTCGTCGTCGTGCCAGGCCGCGCGGTCGCGGTGGTCCCCGTCTGCACGGTGCCAGGGCGGGTGCCCGTGGCGGTGCCGGTCGTGACGGTGGTCGTTCCCGGTCGGGTGCCGGTCGTCACGGTGGTCGTACCCGGACGGGTGCCGGTCGTGACGGTCGTCGTACCCGGACGGGTGCCGGTCGTGACGGTCGTCGTACCCGGGCGGGTGCCGGTGGTGACGGTCGCCGTTCCGGTGGTCGCCGGTCGGGTCGTGGTGGTGGCCGTCACCGTGGTGGTCGGTCGCACGACCACGGTGCCGGGCTGCACGGGACGGGTGGTGACCGTGCCGCTGCCGCCGGTCTGTTGTCCCCCGGTGACCACGACGGTGGTGGCCTGGACCTGCGAGGGCGGGACTCGGTTGACGGTCACGTAGACGTCGCGCGGCTGCACGTGGACTCGGATGGTTCCGTCGGCCCGGTAGATGGGCGGGGGCGCCTCGTTGGACGGTCGCCAGTACCCGGGGTGGTACTGGTAGCCGCCGCCTTGCACGGCGACGCACACGGGCGGCTCCCAATCGAAGCCGGCCTCGGCAACCACCCAGCGGCCTTCTTGCCACTGCCACTGGCCGGCCACGAGCACCCAGTGCCCCGAGATCCACTGCGAATCCGAGCTCGGTTTGTTCCCTTGGTTCACCTCCGCGTGAAGCGGCGGAGGCGGTTGGTTCACGGTCACGTAGCTCGGCGCGGCGTAGGCGTTGGCCTGCACGTGGTGCGCCGATCGGACGGTTCCGCGGGCTTCGATGATGCAGCCGCTCGAGAGCAGCGCGCACGCCAATAGGGTTCGGAACATCATGTCGGTTTGGACTCCGATGGGGGAGGTCTATTCATCACAACGGTCGGCATTCGACCCGTGACCCCCCGAAATGCTTGATCAATTTCCGACGCTTCAGATCGACGCATCGGATTCGAGCCGCCGCCTCGCCTGCGAGACCAGCGTCTGCACGCGAGTCTGGCACGCTTCGGCCAATTGCGCTGTCTTGAGCCCGGTCGGCAGCGGTTCGCCGAACTCGACCGCGACCGGCGTTCGTTTGCGCGCGGCGACGATCTTCACATGGGTCAGAAAGCTCATGTCGATGTACTCGACCCCCGGCGGGTACGCGAGACCGACCGGCACCACCTCGACGTCGAGTCCGCGCGCCGCCGCGAATGCCCCGGCCCGAAACGTCTGCACCTCGTCGCCGCGGTGGGTGGTGCCTTCCGGGAAAACGATCACCGTCTGCCCCGCCTTGAGCCGCCGCCGAAGCTCGCGGATGGCGGCGGCGCCGCTGTGCTGGCTGTCGCGGTCCACGAAGATGGTGTCGGCTTGTTTCGAGAGCCGACCAACAATCGGCCATTGTCCCAGATCCGCGCGGCTCAGAAAGATCCCGCCGCTCTCCGCGAGCAGCACGCCGATGTCCACGCCGCACCGGTGGTTCGCGACCAGCAGCCGCCCGCAGCTGGAGTCGTGCGGATACGCCGGTCGCGGCCCATGGATGGAACGCTTCACACCGAGCGAGTGGAGCAAGCTCTCCGCGATCCGCAGCCGCGTCCGGTGCACGTGCATCGGCCGGTCCTTCGTGGACGTGAACCAGCGGACGACTTCGTAGCGCAGCGCGTGCCAGGTCAGCGCGCAGAGGAACCGGAGCAGCCGGAAACGCGCGCGCCAGGGAGAGCCTTGTGGCTGCAATGCGCCTTCAGTCGTGGTGGGCTCAGCCATCCCTGTCTGCACCCCATGCACGCGGCCGGTTCGGCGCACCCATCGTTCCGTGCAACGTCACGGCCGCAGGTCTAGCAGCAACTGCATCGGACGCATGCGGACCCGCCGAAGCCGGAGCTGAACCCGAAGCCGAAGCCGAAGCTGAAGCCGAAGCTGATGCCGGCATGCGTCCTTGCCCTTGCCCTTGCCCCTGCCCTTGCCCTTGAGTGCAGGCGTCGGCGTCGGCTCAGCTATGGGGTTGGTTCCCGCCCGAATCCGACGCAGAAGCCGAATCCGAAGCCGAATCCGAATCCGAAGCCGAAGCCGAAGCCGAAGCCGAAGCCGAAGCGATGCCGAATCCGATCCCGAAGCCGACGCCGAACCCGACGCCGATACCGAAGCCGACGCCGAATCCGATGCGGGCGTGCCTTCTACCGCCGGACGTCCGACGCCCGGCGTTTTAGGCTTGGGCGACGAAGCCGGTGAGCATGCCGGGGTCGAAGCCGAGCGACCGAACGGCGCGGTCCCAGCGGGAGGCGAGGGGGAGTTCGAAAAGGATCTCGGTGTCGAGGTCGATCGGGATCCAGGAGCCGTCGCTCATCTCTTCTTCGAGCTGTCCGGGGCTCCAGCCGGAGTAGCCGAGGCTGAGCATCGCGCGCGAAGGCGCGCGGCCGGAGGCGATGTCTTGGAGCATGCTCAGCGAGGCGCTGATCGCGAGCTCGTCCGAGAGCAGGATGACGTCGTCGGGCAGGCGCTTGGCGCCCCGCGGGTCGAACACGATCCAGCCGGTGTCGGGGGACACGGGCCCGCCATGCAGCACCGGCACGATGCCTTCGGTGCCGGTCGGCATCTTGAGTTCGAGTTCTTCCGCGACGTCGTCGAAGTCGATGGGGCTCTGCTTGTTCACCACGAACCCGAACGATCCCTCGTCGTCGTCGTCCACCAACAGCACCACCGTGTGATGGAAGAAGGGACACCGGAGGGTCGGGGACGCGACCAAGATGCCCGGAGCGAGGGTGCTGCTCACCTCTCTAGACTGCCAGGCTCCCGGCGAACTTGTCAGCTCATTTCGATGTGCATCACGTTCCGGCGGATCGCGGTCAGAGGCCCACGACGAAGCTGACCGCGGTGGTCGCGCTCCCTCCGATGTTGAGCGTCTGCACCCGGCGCGCACCATCCACCTGGGTTCCCTCCGCGCTTCCGCGCACTTGGCGGCCCGCGTCCGCCACCATGCGCACGCCGGTCGCGCCCACTGGATGTCCGAGTCCGATCAGTCCGCCACTCGGGTTCACCGGCATCGCACCGTCGCGCTCGAGGCGGCCGTCTTCGATCGCCTCGAACCCGCGTCCGGGCTCCGTCACGTCGAGGTGTTCGAGCAACGTGTATCCGGTGATCGAGAAGCAGTCGTGCAGCTCGATCGCATCGATGTCTTGAAGATCGGTCGCTGCACGCCGCCGCGCGTCGAGCGCCGCCTCGCGCACGTGCGGAAAGAGCCACGGGCCTTCGCCCTCGAACTTCTCTGCGAGCGTCATGGGACCCGCGCGGTGACCCCACCCGAGCACGCGCGGCACCGCGTCCAGATCAAGCCCACGTTTCGAAGCCCAGGCCCGTGCGTACCGCTCGGACGCGAGGATCACACACGCCGCTCCGTCGGTGATCTGTCCGCAGTCGTACCGGCGCACGCGGCCTTCGATGCGCGGGTTGAGCGCGTCGTCGTTCGAGAAGTGTCCGTCCTCGGTCGTCCAGGTGCGGGTCTGGGCGAACGGGTTCGTGCGCGCGTTGCGGTAGGCCATCTTCGCGAACGCGCGTAGGTGCGCGTCGTCCACCCCGAACCGCCGCTGTACTTCTTCGGTCAGCTGATCGAAGAGGTACGGCCACGCGAAGCGCGCGTCGGTCGCTTCTTTGCCGCGCCAGGCCGCAGCGGCGAGGTGATCGGCCGCGACGTCGCCCGGCACGCTCCGCATCTCTTCGATGCCGACCACGCAGGCGACCTCGTGGAACCCGGCTTCGAGCTCCGCGAGCGCTGCCATGACCGCGATGCTCCCCGACGCACACGCCGCTTCGTGTCGCGCCGCGGCCTTGCCCCGGAACGCGGGATCCAGGCTGCCCATGAACCCGCCGAGATGCGCTTGCCCAGTCATCGACGCGCCGACGAAGTTGCCGATGTGGGTGGCGTCGATGTCCGCGGCATCGACGGACGCATCGCTCAGTGCGCCGAACACCACCTCCCGCATCGCCTCGCTCTGATGCGTGCCCTCGCGCGCCCAGCGGCGAGAGAAGTCGGTCTGCGAACTGCCCAGAATGAACACCGTCATGGGCGAAGGCTACCAGCCGGGAAACAACTCCGTTGCCGAGGGGTCGAGGAGGTGCGCATGTGCAACCGACTCTCCCTCGCCGTCGCCCTCCTCCTCGCGGGCGGCTCTCTCTTCACCACCCGGACCCAGGCGCAGAGCGCCACCTCGGTCCTCCTGCGCCACGGGGCGCGGTCGATGATCGACAACCTCGGTCAGGGGTCGTCGCAGCCACGGCCGATCCCGATGCCGCCGCTGCACCCAAGCGCACGTCCCGTGGGAGCGGCGTTCCCGACCTCTGCCTCGACCCTGCATTCGACCCAGCGCCTCTCCGGCAACGCCCGACTCCGCCTCCAGCGGGTCCGGGAGCGCACGAACCGCTTCGCATTTCACCTCGGCCTCGTGGGGGCTGCATCCGGCGAGTCGGAGTATCTCGGCGAGGTCCCGTGCAACCTCAGGGAACGCCTCACGAACGACGACTGCGAAGACGACGGATACCGCTCCGCCCAGTCCTCCGCGGACTGGTTCGTCGGACCCGGGCTCGACGCCTTCGCGGGCGTCCGCCTCACCCGGGCCGAGAGCGCCATGCCAGTTCAGGTGTACCTCGGCTACGAACTCGTCTTCTCCTACGGGCGAGGCAAGCTCGGCGACCGCTTCACGCACCGCCACCTGGCCACGTTGAAACTCGCGTCGCCCCGGCTGTTCATCGACCTCTCGGTTGGCGCGTCCCTCGCACACCGCGCCGGAGACCTCCGGGCGGCGCTGGCATTCGGCGGTGCGCTCGGTCTGTACATGGGTGGCCGCGGCGCCTTCCTGTCCCTCGGCTTCTACTTCGAACCCGAGGGCCAAGACCATGGCATGACCTCGGCCCTGACCATCGGCTACACGCTCGACTGACCGGGGCTTTGACCGACGGGCGCAACCCTGGGCGCTCACATCCGAAGAGCGCCCATGACGCTTGCCCGTTCTCGCACCCACCTCGCTGATCCCAACTTCGCTGGACTGCCCGACGCGCTGGTCGCCGCGCTCCAGGCCAACGGATGGCAAGCGCTGCGGCCGTTTCAAGCCGAAGCGGTGCGCGCGATCCAAGGCGGCTGCAATACGCTCGTGGTCGCGCCCACCGGCGGCGGCAAGACCGAAGCCGCGCTCCTCCCGATCCTCGGCGCGTTGGCACGACCTGAGCGGGCCGCGGTTCGGGTGGTGGGCATCGCGCCAACCCGTGCGTTGCTCAACGATCAGCTTCGGCGGTGGTCGCAGTACGCCGAGTGGATCGGCAGCCGGGCCGGGCTCTGGCACGGCGACGTCGAAAAGCGGACCCGCACGCGCATTCTCCACACGCCGCCTTCGCTCCTGCTCACGACGCCCGAGTCGTTCGAACGGCTCGCGGCGTTCCGGCCCGCCCTCTTCGACGCGCTGCACACGGTGGTGGTCGACGAGCTGCACGTGCTGGCCGGCGACGACCGCGGCACCCAGGTCCACAGCATCGTGGCGGGGCTGGCGGCCCGCAGCGGCCGAGACGTACAACGCATTGGTCTGAGCGCCACCCTCGGAAACCCGGAGGAGGTGCTCGATTGGATCTCGGGTGCATCCGACCGCCCGCGTTGCGTGGTGCAACGATCGGTGCACAGGCGCCCCGTGGTCACGTTCCACCATCCCGGCTCAGAAGCGAGAGAGGTCGCGACGCGCGCGCGGGAGCTGGCCGACGGCTGCAAGACGTTGTTCTTCTGCGAGAGCCGAGGCGCGACGGAAGACCTCGCGCAAGCGGTCGCGGAGGACGAGGCGCGCGACGTGCACGTGCACCACGGCTCGCTTTCACGTCACTGGCGACAGCATTCGGAAGACGCCTTCCGAGCGGCGCGTCAGACCACTGTGGTCTGCACCTCCACCCTCGAACTCGGGGTGGACGTCGGTGACCTCGACCTGGTGCTCCAGCTCGACGCACCGTCGACCGTGCGCAGCTATCTGCAGCGGCTCGGGCGCAGCGGCCGCAGCGAAGGGTCGGCGCGTCGACTCGCGTTTCTCGCGCGTGGGCCGTGGCCCTTGATGCGCGGGCTCGCACTCGCGGATCTCGCGCGCCAAGGTTGGGTCGAGCCTGCGGCCTTGGACGATCGCAACTTCTGCATGTTGGTGCAGCGGCTGCTCGTCATGGCGCACACCCGGCCCGGTTCGCGCCTCGAACACGCCCAGGCGCTTCGCGAACTGCCAGACTTCCGCGGCGTCTTGGCGCACGAACTCTGGGAGCTGGTCGGGCACCTGACCAGCGAAGGGTGGTTGGCGACGAGCATCGATCCAGCCGACTCGGCACCCCATCCGACCGAGTCCCTCGCGCTCGGTCCCAGGGCCCAGGAGCGGTTCGGCACCCGCGGATTCAGCCCGCTCTTCACCGTGTTCCGTGCCCCGGTCGAGTACCGGGTCATGAGCTCGAGCGAGGACGTCGGCACCCTTGACCCCCGCTACGCCGAGCACCTCCCGGTGGGCGCGGTCTTCTTGCTCGGTGGGCTCTCCTGGACCCTCTGCGCGATCGACCACCGCGCCCGAGCCGTACACGTCGAACCCGCCACGCAGGGCGAGCAACCAAAGTGGGGCCGCGGCGGCCGACCGCTCGGCTTGGAAGTGTGCCGCCGGATGCGGCGGCTGCTCCAAGTCGACCAGGTTCCGGAGGGCGCGGACGACGGGGCCGCGTCCACCTGGCACGCGCTGCGGCGAGCGCACCGCGACGTGGTGGGTCGCCGCTGGATCCGGACCGAAGCGGGTCGGGGGGCATTTCAGTGGTTCACGTTCGCCGGCGATCGCATCAACCGCACCCTCCGCCTCATGCTTCCCCGCTGGGTCGGAGGCACGATCGAAGGCAACCAGGTCCAAGTCCGTGCGCGCGGAGCGGGCGCCACCGATCAGCTGCGGACTGCGCTCACCGTGCTCGCGCACAAGGACTGGACCAAGGACCCCATCATCCAGGCCGAACTCGCCGAAGCTACGCCGCGCCTCGCGGTGAGCAAGTTCGAAGCGCTCCTGCCGCGCGACATGCAGCGCGAAGTTCGAACCCGCGCCCACCTCGACCTCGCCGGCGCCCAAGCCTGCGCCACGCTGGCCTGGAGGTCGGAGCAGCGCTGAGGTGTGCTGAACGGGCTGGATCGGCTTCGGCGGCGGACCCAACCACGGGCACGGGCACGGGCACGGGCACGGGCACGGGAACCGCGCATCCTCTCCTTCGGATTCGGATTCGGATTCGGCTTCGGCGTCGGCGTCGGATTCGGATTCGGATTCGGATTCGGCTTCGGCGTCGGGGTCGGCTTCGGCTTCGGCTTCGGCTTCGGCGTCGGCTTCGGGGTCGGATTCGGATTCGGGGTCGGATTCGGCTTCGGCGTCGGCTTCGGATTCGGGGTCGGATTCGGCTTCGGCTTCGGCGTCGGCGTCGGCTTCGGCTTCGGATCGGAGTCCGGGACAAACACAGCGACAGCCACAGCGACAGCGACAGCGACAGCGACAGCGACAGCGACAGCGACAGCCACAGCGACAGCGACAGAGACAGCGACAGCGACCGCGACAGCCACAGCGACAGCCACAGCGACAGCCACAGCGACAGCGGCGGCTGATCCCGCGTGTTCAGCGCCGCAAGATCAGCCAGGCCGCCGGGGCGAGGATCAACGAGAGGGCGACGCCGATGGCGGCGGTGAGCCCCAGGGCCTGGAGCGCGCCGCTCTCGCTCATGGCCAGGATGCCGAAGCTTGCGACCGTGGAGAGGCAGGCCATCAGCAGGCTCACCACGGTGGCGGGGCCGTCGCCGATCGCGCCCTCCTCGCCGGCCGCACCATCCGTGCGGCCACGGTCGGACTCGACCATGAACACGCCGTAGTCGACGCCCATGCTCAGGACGAGCAGCAGGGTCACGACATGTAAGAGGTTCGCGGGGATGCCGAACCATCCGAGCAACCCGAGCGTCGCGCCGGCGGCGCAGAGGGCGGGGAGGTAGGCGGCGAGGGCAGGTCGGAGGCGGCGGTATCGGAGGAGCACGATCAGCAACACGATGAACAGGCCGACCACCATCAGCTCGAGGGTGCGCGTCCGAAAGCCTTTGTAGGCCCGCTGCATCAACGCGCCCTGGTCGACGGAGCGCACACCGTCGATCGACTCGGCGCGTTCCGCGAGTGCGTCGGCGTCGTCGGCGCCGCGCAGGAAGGTGAGCACGGCGACGCCGTCTTCGAGCGGCACTCGATGCATCGACGCGAGCCGCGCGAGCGGGCCGTCTTGCAAGTCCTCCCAGCGGAGCGGTTCGAACTCGGCTTGGAGCGTCGCCCGGAACGGTTCGAACATCGTCGGCACGAACCCCGCTTGGCCGAGCACGGTCTCGGTCCGGGCCCACGCACCCTCGTCGATGGCGCCGCGCACCGCGCGCTGGCGGGCCACCGAGGGCAACAGAGCGTGCAGGGATCGGAACCGCTCGAGCCGTCCGGCGCGCACTTCTTCACTGAGCAGATCGTGGAGCGCGTCGTTGCGCTCGAGCGCTTCTTCGAAGGTGTCGCCCCGGGCGACGAGGAAGCGTCCGAGATCCAAGTTGGCCACCCGCCCGCGCACCCGTGCATCTTCCGCGAGCAGCGCGGGGTCGGTCGGGTTCAGGGCGCGGATGTCGTCTTGCCATTCGAGGCGGAAGCTCCCGCTGATGGCAATCGCGATCGCGATCAATGGGAGGGCGAGGAGCACGCCCCGATGGGCTGCGGCCCGTTCCAAAAAGGCGGCGCACCAGCGGCCGATGCGCGCGTGGAGCGGGGTCGTCTTGGCGGCGGGCAGGAGCGGCGGCAGGACGTAGAGCGTGAGCAGGACGGCCACGACGACGCCCACCGAGGTGAAGATCGCCATCTGCCGGATGCCGGGGAACGAGGTCCACGCCAGCCCGATCAGTCCCGCGACCGTCGTGCCGGCGCCGAGCAAGAGCCCGGGCCGAAGGTGTCTCGCGGTGCCGACCGCGCCATCCGGATTCGGGGCGAGGTAGTGGTGGTTGAGCAGGTGCGCGACGTAGTCGAGCGCCACGCCCACCAGCGTGGCCCCGAACGCCAGCGTGAGCCCGTGGATCGACCCGAACCCGACGTGCACGGCGGTGGCGCCGGCCGCGACGCCGCCAAAGAGCGGGAACCCGGCGAGCAAGAGCGTGCGCAGGTCGCGGAAGACCACGAGCAAGAGGAGGAGCACCGCGAGCGAACCGAAGATCGAGACGCGCTGAATGTCGGCCTTGATCGTCTTCTCGCTCTGCACCGCGATGCGATGCACCGTCGCGCGTTCGAGCGTGAGCGGCGCGTCGATGGCGGCTTCGGTCGCTGCGAACGCCGCGTCGATCTCGGACAGGAGCGTGCGGGAGGCGGCCCCGTCGAAAGGCGAGTGGTTCGACGCGAGCAGCACCACGCCGAACGCGTCGTCTCCTTGCTGGCTGACGAACGCGCCGTCGCGCACTTCGAGTTCGCCCTCGAGCGCGGTTCGCAAACGCTCGACGTAGTCGATGAAGACCATCCAGGGATCCTCGGGCGCGATGCGGCGCAGGAACGGGCCGGTGGGACCGCCGAGCTCGGTTCGAAGCCGATCGAGCCGCACTCGCAGCGCCTCCGCGGACAGGTCGACGTCCTCGGGTCGGTCGGCCAAGAGGCCGAGGCGGCGAGGGAAGTAGGCTTCGTAGAACGCGCGCTCGAGATCTTCGTCGGGACCCCAGCGGACCCACGCGACCTCGGACGCGCCCTCGAGCTCCGCGCCGAGCGTGGCGGCGGCGCGGGCGGCGGTGGCCAGGTCTTCGGCTTGTACCGTGAGGGTGACGGTGCGGGTCAGATCCGACTGGGTGACCGCCGCCACCAGTTGCGCCAGCTCGCGGTCGTCTTCGGCTGGGAGGAACTCGGTGATCTCGGTCTCGACCCGCATGGTCGCGGCCGTCCAACTCCCCACCGCGACGACGATCGCCATGGTTGCGAGCGCCAACCACGCCGGACGACGGGAGGGTGGGGCGGCGGGCGGGGGCGGGGGCTGGGAATCGAGGTCGGGCACGCGAAGGGAGAGACCTAGCCGGTGTGGTCGGGAAGGGCGAGTGGCGGGCGGGAATTGCCGACTCCGATGCCGAAGCCGAAGCCGAAGCCGAAGCCGATGCCGATGCCGATGCCGGCGCCGATGCCGATGCCGATGCCGAATCCGATGCCGGTGCCGATGCTGGTGCCGATGCAGAAGCAGACGCCAGGGAAGCTGAACCGAAGGATGAAGGAGCCGACTTCCGCAGAGGCTACAAGACGTGCGACTCCGAAGGAGAGCGGGCTGGTGCTGGTTCTGGTTCTGGGCCGAGAATCCGAATCCCAAGCCGAGTCCGAACGCAAGGCATGCACCGACTTCGGCTTCGGGTTCGAGCCCGGCAAACTCGGGCACGGGCACGGGCACGGGTATGGGCACGGAATCCGGGCATCCAGAGCCCCCTGCGGACGGGCCTATCCAGGATGCGGGAGTGTGGTTTAGCCTCCGGGGCATGCGTCTGTTCCGCTTTGTTGCGCTGTCGGTCTGTCTGCTCGGGGTTGTGTGCGCCATTCCGGCGACCGCGGGCGCGCAGCGGAACCCGCTCATCGCGGAGGGGCAGTCGATGTACGACGACCTCCGGTACGAGGAGGCGCTTCAGACGCTCTCGGCGGGGCTGGTGCGGAGCGGCAACTCCGAGCAGGAGCGCGCGACCATCTATCGGCTCTTGGCGTTGACCTATCTCTCGCTCGGTCGGAGCGAAGAGGCGGAGGGCGCGTACCGGAGTCTGCTCGGCATCGAGCCGGAGTTCGATCCGGGCGACAATGTCTCGCCGCGGTTCCGTGAGTTCTTCTCGGGTGTGCGCGAGCGGTGGGAAGCGGATGGCCGGCCGGGCGTGGCGACGGCGCCGCCGACACCGATCGAGATTGTGCACGCCTCTCCCGCGCAGGCCGACCCAGGCGCGGAGATTCCGCTGACCGCCACGATCCAGGATCCCCAGGGCCGCGTCAGTGGTCTGGTGCTCGCGTACCGTCAGGGGACGAGCGATGTGTTCCGCCGGCTGGACTGTGACTTTCGCGACGGCGCCTACGTGGCGGTGATTCCCGGCGAGGACGTCGCGCCGCCGCTCGTCGAGTACTACTTCGAAGCGGTGGACGGCGCGGGGCTGCCGGTTGCGGCGCGGGGCGACGTCGCGGCGCCGCTTCGCATCGCGGTCGAGGGTCCGTCCAACTCGGTCCTGACGAAGTGGTGGTTCTGGACCATCGCGGTGGTCGTGATCGGCGGCGCCGTCACGACGGCGGTGTTGCTCACCCGGGACGATGGCGCACCGCCGTCCCAGGGCACGTTGATCGTCAACATCAACTAAGAGCCCGCTGCGGCGGCGTGCTTCCACCGAACCGATGACCGAACCGATTCCCCGCTACCCCTACGTCCACGTCCGTGTGCCGAGCGCGCAGACCGAGATGGTGGGAGACCTGCTCTGGACGCTCGGGTGCACTGGCGTCGAAGAACGAGACGAGACCACGCTGCTCAAGGGCGAAGACGGCCAGGTGCTGCTCGTGGCGTCGTTCGAGAACGACGACGCCGCCCACCGGGCCGTCGCCGCGATGTCGTTTCCAGCGCGGGTGGAATGGGTGGTCGGGGACGAATGGCGCGATGCGTGGCGCGCGTACTTCCACCCGAGGAAGCTCGGCGAACGTCTGTGGATCCGGCCGTCTTGGCGGGAACTCGAAACGGGGCCGGACGAGGTCGTGCTCACGATCGATCCGGGTGGCGCGTTCGGCAGCGGCATTCACGAGACCACCCGACTGGTGCTCGCGGAGGTCGACGCGTTGGTGAGACCGGGCGACCGGGTGTTCGACGTGGGCTGCGGCAGCGGGATCCTCGCGGTGGCGGCGCTCCTGCTCGGCGCCGAAACCGCGATCGGTGTCGACGTCGAGGATGCGGCGGTCGCGGTCAGCGAGGAGAACGCCGAACTCAACGGCGTGGGCGGCCGTCTCGAGGTGTCGACGCGCCCGATGCACTCGATCGAGGGTACGTTCGATCTCGTGCTCGCCAACATTCAAGCGCCCATTCTGATCGACATGGCGGAGGCGCTCTGCGCGAGAACCCAACGTGTGCTCGTCCTGTCCGGCGTGCTCGAGGACCGGCTCGACGAAGTCGTCGCCGCGTTCGCAGAAGTGGACGCGTCGTTCGAGGTGCGGGTCACGGCAGAGGGCGAGTGGCGGGCCATCGTTCTGACGCGGGCGTGATGCGCGCCGGGTGCGATCGATGAGGCGGTTCTTCGTGGAGACGCTCGCGGCGATCGGCGGGCGGCAGCCGCTCGGTGAAGCGGCGGCGCACGTGCACGTGCTTCGCCTGGAGGTCGATACGGAGGTCGAGCTCTTCGACGGGGAAGGGCGGCGGTGCCGCGCCCGGCTCACCGGAGACGACGAAGCGGAGCTTCTGGAAGAACTTCCGAGGGTGCGTCGCACGGGGCCCACGCTGATCCTTGGGCTGGCCAAACCACCCGCGACCGAACTCTCGATCCGACTCGCCACAGAGCTCGGGGCCCGTGCGCTGCATTTCGTGTTCGCGAAACACAGCGTGCCAAGGTCGGTGGGCAACAAGTGGTTGCGGTTCGAGCGCATCGCGCGTGAGGCGAGTCGCCAGTCCGAGCGCACGTTCGTGCCCCGGCTCATGCCGCCCGCCCCCTTGCGAGACGTGCTCGCACGTCGCTCCGAACATGCCCGCGGCATGTACGCGTGGGCCCGGGGCGGCGCGCTGCCCGAACGCGCCCACACCGACGATTGGATCGCGATCGGTCCCGAGGGTGGGTGGTCGGAAGAAGAACGTCAGACCTTCGAGAACGCGTCCTTCGAGCCGATCAGCCTGGGGGCGAACGTTCTGCGGGTGCCGACGGCGGTTGCAGCGTCGCTCGCGGTCCACGGCCATCTTGCGGCACGCCCGGACGCGAAGTAGACGCACGTCTTCGTGACCGTCGAGCCCGAACGATCGATTCCGAGACGGCTCTTCGACCTCGCGGCGCCAATCATCGGGCTCAACGTGCTGAGCGTGCTCTCGCTGGCGGTCGACACCGCGATGTGCGGCCGGCTGGACGACGCGGGCGTCGCGCTCGAAGCGCTCGGCTTCGCCACGCAAGTCGTCTTCATCGTGATGGTCGCGATGTTGGGGTTGGTCGTCGGTGCGGTGGCGACCGTGGCGCGCGCGCATGGGTCGGGCGACGACGAGCGCTGCAACCATGTGCTTCGACAAGCCAGCTTGCTCACGATCCTCATGGGGGTCCTCGTCGCGGTGTTCGGGAACCTGCTCGCGCGGCCCATCGTGGTGGCGCTCGGCGCGCAGGGGCCCTCGATCGAAGCGTCGCTCGAGTACCTGCGTCCGAACCTCACGTTCGCGGTCTTCTACTACCTGAGCGTGCTCTACGCGGCGGTCCTGCGCGGCGTCGGCAATACGATGCTGCCGTTCCTCGTCGCGCTCGGATACAACGCGCTCAACGTCGTCTTCAACTACGGACTCATCTTGGGCAACTTCGGTTTGCCAGCGATGGGCGTCGAAGGGGCGGCCCTTGGCACCGTGGCCTCCCAAGCCTGCGGCGTGGTCGCGATGGTCTGGCTCCTGCGCCGTGGCACCGTGGCCCCGCTCCAGATGCCGCTCGCGTGGGTTCCGATCGACCGCGCACTCGCGCGCACCTTGTTCCGGGTCGGCTGGCCGGCTGCGCTCGACATGGTGCTCATCAACGCGAGCTTCGCGTCGATCATCGGCATGCTGGGACGGATCGATCCGGTCGCGGTCGCGGCCCACGGCATCGGTCTGCGGATCCAGGCGCTGGCGTTCGTCCCCGGCTTGAGCGTCTCGCAGGCGACCGGCGCGATGGTCGGCAACGCACTCGGTGCGAGGAACGTGGCCGAGGCCAAGCAGGTCGTGCGCGCGTCGGTCGTGCTCTGTACGTCGATCATGAGTGTGCTTGGTCTGCTCATCATCGCCGGCGCCGAACCCATCGTGCGGATCTTCGACGTCGAGTCGGGCACGCCGCTCATGTCGTACTCCGTGATGTGGATGAAGCTGCTCGGGTACGGCATGCCGATCGTCGGCGTGCAGATCGCGCTCATCGGCCTGCTCCGTGGTGCCGGTGCGACCGGGACGAGTCTGCGGATCAACTTCGTCGGCACCATGCTGCAGATCCCCCTGAGCTGGCTCCTTGGCTTTCCGCTTGGTTTTGGCGCGTGGGGGGTGTGGGCCGCGTTCCCGCTGAGCTACGTGCTCAAGGTGATGCTGAGCGTGCTCGCGTACCGCTCGGGGGCGTGGGCCAAAGTCGGTCGGCTCTGACCCATCGCCGCAACGAGCGCAGCGGAGCAGCAACGGGACCGTGGCCGGCCCGAAGGCACGGGTAGTTCACGCTGCGGGCGGTTCCGGGACTTCTGGTTCCTCGAGGGTCGGGAAGAAGAACGTGAACCGGCTCTCCGAACTGTCGTAGCGAAGTTCTCCTCCGTGCGCTTCGACCAGACTGCGCGCGAGTGAGAGTCCGAGTCCGAGTCCGCCGACCCGCCGGCCGCTCGCTTGCTTGAGCTCTCGAAACGCGAGGAACATCCGTTGCGTGTCCTCGGGCGGGAGTTGCTCGGCGACGACTTCGACCTCGAGGCCATCGGGCCGGCCCTTCGCCTGAACCTGGATGACCCCTGGAGTCGACATGCGGACGACGTGGGAGAGCACGCCGCCGATCGCCTGTTCCACGCGCGCGCCATCGAACCAGAACGCTGCTGGCGCGTCTGGTGCCAGCTCGAGGTGCACCTCGAGCGTTCCAGCGCCGTCGAGTTCCTGAGCGGTTTCGATCGCCGCAGCCAGGACGGTTCGAAGGTCACAGCGCTCGCGGTGCAGGGTGAGTCGGCCCGCTTCGATGCGGGCTGTGTCTACGATGTCGGTCACGAGCAGGACGAGGTTGCGACCGGAGTGCCGAATGGACAGCACACTCGCCATCTGCTCCGAGTTCAGCCCCGCCCTGTCGTCCGAGAGGATCTCCGCGAACCCCGCGATCGAGTTGAGGGGGCTTCTCAGGTCGTGGCTCATGTGGGCCATGAAGCGGGTCTTGAGCCGCTGGGTCGCTTCGATGGCTTGTCGTGCCCGTACCTCGCGCTCGGCCAGTGCGGCGTACTTGTTCGCCAGCAACGCGGTGCGTGCAGCGAGCAGGGTGGCGACATCGGTCCGCACGTGCGGAAGCTGAGGTTCCGGACGGCGGTCGACGAAACTGCGGCTGCGTGAGAGCGCCTCGACGTGGTGGGCGAGGTCGCTCATGTCGGAGGCGAACTGCCGCCCCAGCTGCGTCGCCGCCGCGACCCCCACCACGATGGCGAACACCGTCCCGGCCAAGGCGCCTGCGAAGTAGGCCATTGGCGCCGAACCGAAAGAGAATACCGCCTCGTGGGTCTGGAGTTCCTGCGCGGCCGACAGGTACGAGAGCGGGAGGGAGAGTGCGACGCACCCCAAGAGCGTGAGCACCGAACCCACCCGAATCGCGAGACGTGCGGCCAGTCTCGGAAACCACCGACGCCTCACGGGGGCGTCGCGCGGATGGACCCGTGACAGCCACCGCCAGAGCAGCGCCCGGGATGCGATGGAGGTCACCATCGCTGCGCTCTGCAGTACGCCGAAGGTGAGCAACGAGACCGCGAAGAGCTGCATCCCGCGGAGCCCTGAGATCGCGCCGCCACTGCTCGCGTCGGCGACCAACACGGTGAGCAGCGCCAGCCCGGCCCCAAGGGACCCGCGGGGAGGGAGATCGAACATCGCGACGGCGACGTCCGGTGGCAGTCGGCCGACGGGGTCAAGTTGACCGATGGCCTCTCGGCGGTGGCGGCGCCACACGTGTGCGTACATCGCCTTTGACTGGCGCCAAGGACCGATCGAGAGCAGGGCGCTTCCGGCGCCCATCGCGGCGCACGCGAGCAACTGAAGCAGCGCCACGTTGTCGATGAGCGCGGTCGGGATCGGCAGCGCCACCCACGCGAACATCACCACGACCACGCAGCCTGCGAGGCCGATGGCGACCTGCGCGAGTGCGAGGTCCCAGGCCATGGCCGAGCGACGGACGGGCGGCGTCACGAGGTCGCCTTCGCGGCAGGCGCTGGCAGTCGAACTTCGAAGACGGACCCTTCTCCCTTGTGGCTCTTGACCAGGATCGTCCCATGGTGAAGCTCCACGAGCGTCCGTGCGATCGTGAGGCCGAGGCCGGAGCCACCGCGCCGGGAGCCGGCCCGTTCCACGACTTGGTCGAACTCTGCGAACACCTCGTCCAGTGCTTCGGGTGGAATGCCCACGCCGGTGTCCGACACCCGCAGGACCACCCAGTCCCGGGCCCTCTCGACCTCGATTCGAACGAACCCCGTGTCGGTGAACTTGAGGGCGTTGCCCGCGAGGTTGGTGAGGACTTGCCGCAGGCGCTTGGGGTCCGCGAACAAGACGGGCACGTCGTCGTCGATGTGAACGTCCAACGCGACGCCCTCTTTTCGGTGCGACCCCAGTTCGGCGGCGACTTCTTCCACGAGCGGTCCGAGCGCCACTTCCTGGTGGTCCAGTTCGAGGTGTCCGGTGGCCGCAGCGCTCAGGTCGAGGATGTCGTTGAAGAGCGCTTGCAGATGGCGGCCGGCGGACGCGATGATCCGAACGTCCTCTCGTTGCGAATCGCTCAACGGGCCATCCATCTCCGAGAGCAAGACGTCCGCGAACCCGAGGATGGAGTTGAGCGGTGTGCGCAGCTCGTGGCTGACCGCCTTCAAGAAGGCTTCGTTGCCGACGCTCGCTTCTTGCGCCCGACGCTTGAGCTCCCGTTCCTGTTGCAGCGCGAGTCGGAAGTCCGAGCGGAGCGCATCGAACGCGACAACGAGTTCCCCGAGCTCGTCGAGGGTGCTGACCGGAATGTGGGCGCGGGGGGCGAGGGGAAGTGCGGAGGGTGTGGCGCGCTTGAGGTGCATGCCCGATTCGTCGGACAGCACGGGTTGTTCGCGGACCAACCGCGCGACACCCGACTCGACGTCCCGGACATCCTGCGTGAACGAGCGCGCGGTGATCCATGCCAGGAGGGTCGCGGACAGCGAACTCAGCCCAAGCACGACCGCGACCGACCAGAGGTACGGGACGGACCAGGACGGCGCGGCGCCCGGTGGGCTGAGCTGCTCGAGACCGGTTGCACCGAAGAACGCCACGGAACCCCACATCGTGGCGCCCATCAAAACGATGATGCCCACGATGGTCCGCACCGCGCGGATGTGCGGGCGCACCCGCTGGTTCGGTCGAGTCATGGGATCAGGGGTGGCGCCGTTCGCCGAAACCTCGATCGCCGAGACCTCGATCGCCGAGGCCCTGATCGCCGAGGCGAAGGGCTCGGTTGATCCGCGCCGCGGCATTGATCAGTCCGAGGTGACTGAACGCCTGCGGGAAGTTGCCGAGCGCTTCCCCCGTGCTCGCGTCGACCTCTTCCGCCAGCAGTCCGAGGTGGTTGGAGGCTTCGGCGTGCGCCAAGAAGATCTCCTGCGCCTCGTCGACTCGGCCCGCCATGGCGAGGGCCTCGGCCAGCCAGAACCCGCAGAGCACGAACGATCCTTCCGCGCCGCCCACGCCGTCTTCGGTGCGGTAGCGGTGGAGAAACGGTCCGTCGCCGAGCTCGGAGCGAATGCGGGCGATGGTGCGCTCGACCCGAGGGTCGACGGCCGGCAGAAAGCCGGTGATCGGCAACAGGAGCAGCGCCGCATCGGCGTGTTCGTGGTCGTACGCGGCGACGAAGTGCGCGCCGGTTGCGTCGAGACCGCGTTCGCACACGTCCGCGTGAACCGCGGCTGCGGATGTCTTCCAGTGTTGGCTCCGATCGTGATCGCCAAAGAGCGGCGCGAGCTCGGCGCCCCGCTGCAGGGCGACCCAGCTCATCAGCTTGGAGTGCACGTTGTGCCGCACTCCGTCGCGCGGCTCCCAGATGCCGTGGTCGGGCTGCGTCCAACGCGCATCGACCCCTTCGACCACCGCCCGGAGTTTGCGCCACGCGCTCAGACCCAGGCTCCCGCCACCGCGCTCGTAGACGTGCGCGGCGTCGAGCAGTGCACCGGCGGTGTCGAGCTGCACCTGGTCGCGGGCGCCGTTGCCGACGCGTACTGGTTTCGATCCCCGATGACCGGCCAGGTGGTCGAGGCTGCGCTCGTCGGGCACCGGGTTGCCATCCAGGTCGTACATGATCTGAAGATCGGACTGTCGGTCGAGCGTGTCGCGGACGAAGTGGAAGAAGTCCCGAGCCTCTTGGTTGGCGCCGAGCAGGTTGGCCGCGCGGATCGCCATCGCGCTGTCGCGCGTCCAGCTGTAGCGGTAGTCCCAGTTGCGCACCCCGCCGATCCACTCCGGCAACGACGTCGTGGGCGCCGCGACCATCGCGCCGGTGGGGGCGTACATCAGGAGCTTGAGGACCAGTGCCGAGCGCACGACGTGGTGTCGCCACGGCCCTTCGTAGCCCAGTGCGTGCACCCAACTTCGCCAGGCGGTCCGGGTGGCGCGCAAGTGCTCGAACGGGCGGTACGCTTCGATCGGTTCGGGTCGGGGCGCCCCCCAGCTCAGCACCACCCAGCGTCGTTCTCCCGGGCCGAGCGTGAAACGGGTCCGCTTGCCCCCGCCTGGCCGGTCCGACCACGCGTGCGCGCCGCTCACCACCGCTGCGATGGTCTCGCTCTGCTGCCCCCGCGCGAGCACACCGTGGTCGTTGTGCTCGAACGTTGCCTGTTGAGCCGCGTACTGGAAACGTGGATCGAACGTGACCTCCATTTCGACGTGGCCTTCGACGCACTGAACCCTGCGGTGAACCTCGTGGACCGCGGCGCGGGGGTCGTCGGTCCAGGGCATGTAGTCGGTCACCCGCACGACCCCTTGTCCGGCGACTTGGAAAAGCGTCTCGAGGACGTTCGTGTCTGGGTCGTAGCGCTGCAGGCTGTCGAAGGGGAACGAGGTGGGCGTCACCCCGCTCTGACCTCCTCGTTCCTCGTCGAGAATGGAACCGAACACCGAGGGCTGATCGAACCGGGGCAAGCAGAGCCAGTCGAGCACGCCGTCCGCTCGAACGAGCGCGGCGGTCCATCCATCTCCGATGACACCATGGTCGCCGATGCCCAGCGCCTTTCGGTCGTCGAGCGAAGCAAACGTTCTGGGTCGCGAGAGCCGCTTGGCGGCCGAGTAGAGGTCCATGAATGTCGGACGATACAGGTTCAGGCGCGCTCGGTTCGAGCATCTTTCGGAGCATGCATCTGTCCCCTGCACCGGTCGTCAGTTGTTGCTAGGGTACCCTCGATGAGATCCGTTGTTCGTGGCTTGCCCTGCGTGCTCCTCGTGGCTGCGGTCGCACTCGGGGCTGTGAACGCGATGTCTGGACAGGCCTTGGCGCAGGACGACGCCGGTCCGCTCGACTGCGAGGTGCCGATCGATCGGGGGCCGCGCGAAGTGGTGCCCGCCAGCGGCGCCCGCAACGTGCCGACCAACGCCTGGGTGGAGGTGCGGTTCTCACCGGACTACTTCGACTTCATCGATCCCGAGACCACCTTCGATCTGCGTCGCTGTGGAAGCACGCCGGTCACCTCTTGCGTCACGACCGGGACGCCGGTGGAGGGGACCGTACAGGCAGTCGGCGACTCCCTCTTCTTTCTGCCCTCGGCCCCACTCGCCACGAGCGACCGGTACGCCGGCACGGCGGTGGGGATCGACCGGGTCCTTGACTTCGACTTTCGCACCGGAACCGCCGCCGATGTCGAGCCCCCGACGCTTGAACGGATCGAAGCACCCTCGACCGCTTCCGTTCCGGTGGGCTGCAGCGCACCCGAGGGCGGTTACCGGGTCGACGTGAGCTTTCCGCCCGCCACCGACGATGGCTCTCCAGGCTCGATCGAGTACTTGCTCTACCTGACGCGCGCCACGGGACTCGAGGAGCCGGAGCTGCGGTCGCGGGTTCGGAACTTCTTCTCGGACGCCGAGGCTGGCACCGTCACCATGGCGTTTGTGCTCACCCCGGAGGAGTCGGTCGCGCCGGCGTGTTTCGTCGTGCACGCGGTCGATGGGGTGGGCAACGTCAACACCGGACAGGGCCCGGTCTGTTTCGAGCCGGTGCAGGGCAACTTCTTCGCTGCGCTCTGCGCGATGTCTCCCGGCTCGAACGACGGCGGCATGGCGTTCGGCTTCGGGACCGTGGCGCTGATGCTGCTGGCACGTCGTCGCCGCGCGCGGGCATGACTTCGGCGCCAGGAGAACAGGACGCGGTTCGGGTGCTGGCGTGGAGCCTTACGGATGAATGAAGTCGACGCGGAGGATCCCGAACGCCCCACGGGTGCGTTTCCCTGGCCGGACGAGATGGTCGCTGGCTTCTTGCTCGCGTCCATGGCCCACGAGCGGGATGGCGTGGCGCTTCCGACCGGGCTGGTCGTGCCGTGTGAACCCTGGTCGACGGAGACGCGGCGGGAGCGGGCGCGCGCGGCTGCCGCGCTCTTGCGTCCGGTGCCCAGCGCGAAGGTGTCGACCGCGGCGCCGCGAATCCAGGCGTTGCTCGGCGTTCCCACCCCGCACCTTCCTGCGGTGCGGCGCGGTTTCCGTGCAGCGCCGGGGCTGGTAGACGAGCTGACTCGTTGGATCGACGGATCGTCCAGAAACGCCGACGACGAAATCCGCGAACTCGACCTCGTCTTTTCTGCCATGGTCGATCCATGAGTCGCATTCTTCGCGCCCCGCGAGACCGCGTGTTGCCGGCGGTCGTGCTCGACGCCCGAGCCCAGGCGGACCAGATCGTCGCCAGCGCGTTGGTCGAAGCCGAGCAGACCCGCGCGAAGGCGGAGCAAGACGCCGGTGGCATCCGCGAGACGGCGTACCGTGAAGGCGCGGAGCGAGCCGCTGTGGAAACGACGGCGCTCTTGCAGCAGGCGTCGCAGCGCCACGTGCGCGCGCTCGAGGTCTCCGAGTCGCAGGTCGCCGCGCTCGCGGTGGCGGCGGCCGAACAGATCCTCCGAGCGCAAATCGATCTGCGCCCCGAGTCGGTTCAGACCATCGTGCGCGCCGTACTCGACACCGCCAAGCGTGCGACGCGTTTGCGGATCCGGGTGCACCCAGACGATGTCGCAGCGGTCTCGGCGATGGCGGGCCTCGAAGGCGCGCAGCTCGAAGAGGACGAGACGCTCGGCCGCGGAGACTGCGTGGTCCAGACCGAACTCGGCGCGCTCGATGGGCGGCTCTCGGTCCAGCTCGAAGCGCTCCGGCGCGCGCTCTCATGAGCGACGCACAGGCGATGTCGAATGCGCCGCCTGAAGCGCCGCCGCTGGCCGAGCGGGACGCTGGCACTTCGGATCCGCCAAGCACATCGGGGTGGAAGGATTGGCGCACCGCCGGGCTTCTGTTTGCCGCGACCGCGTTCTCGACGCTCTACGTGGGGGCGGGGCTGGAGGGGCACAGCGAGCCGCTGCAGAACCTGCTGGCCGGCTGGGTCTTCTCGGTGCCGCTGCTCGCGATCCTGCTCTCGCACGAACTCGGGCACTACATCGTGGGGCGGCTGCACGGCGTCGACATCTCTCCGCCCTACTTCATTCCGGTGCCGTTTTCCCTCGGCACCTTCGGGGCGGTGATCCAGCTCCGCGAACGCGTCCGATCGCGCAACGCGCTGATGGACATCGGCGCCGCCGGGCCGATCGCCGGCATGGTGGTGTGCATTCCGGTCCTCCTCTACGGCATGCACACCAGCCCGGTCGCGCCGCTCGACCCGCCCACCGGCAACACGCTGCTCGAGGGGCACTCGATCCTCTACGAAGCGCTGCTCTACCTACTGAAGGGCGACATTCCCGCCGGGCACGACATCGTCCTGACCTCGACGGCACTGGCCGGCTGGGTTGGGCTCCTGGTCACGATGATCAACCTCGTGCCTTTCGGGCAGCTCGACGGAGGCCACATCGCGTATGCCCTCTTCGACCGGCGCCAGCACCGCATCTCGCGGCTCGTGCTCGCAACGCTGCCGTTCCTCGCGCTGGTGGTGAGCGTCTTCTACGGCTGGCAGATGTACAGCCAGCTCGGGCACATCTCGTGGATGCACTCCTTCGCGGGGAGTCACTGGCTCGTGTGGGCGCTGCTGCTGTACTTCATGACCCGGATGGGCCGTACCCAGCTCCGGCGTGCGCTCGAGGATCCAGAGACCCGTGAGATGGCCAAAGCATTGGGCGACCCGGCCGATGCGGCGCTCCATCCCCCCGTCGACGACCACCGCCTCTCGACCGGCCGCAAAGTGATGGGCTACGCATGCCTGGTTCTGTTCGTACTCCTCTTCATGCCCAGCATGATGCGGACCTATTGATCGGCGGCGTCTGACGGGGAGGTTTGGGACCCGCTGGCCTGCTGCTTTCCGAGAACGTGTCGAAAACTGGATCCGGGGGGACGGCCCTCTCTACCGTGGCTCCATGGATCCGAACCACTCCCAACGTTTCCGCCGACGAGTCGCATTCGTCTTCGGGCTCTTTGCATTCACCGTGGCCACCTCGCTCGCCCCCAACACCGCGCACGCGAAGGACATGGGTGGGCGCTTCGGTGTCGGTGTGGACACCGCCCTCGGCTGGGCCGCAGCACAGAACGTGGACGCGACGACGCCCGATTTCGGTTTCCGGCTTCCCGGCCTGGCCTTGACCATGGACGTCAGCTCCGGCTTCGGTCTGCAAGTCATGGGCGGCGTCCTCATGCGCAACGACGACGCGTCGAACGCCCGGACGACCGCGTGGACCGCGGCGGTGCGGGGACTGATTCGAGTCGAGATCAGCGAAGACGTGCGCTTGGACGGCGTCATCGGGTTCGGGCTGGCCGGCGGCCGGTTCAATCCCGACTTCGGCGACACGGTGCGCTCCCGGGTGTTCACCATCGAAGTCGGACTGAGGCCGCAGTACTTCGTGACCGAGAACCTCTCGCTCCATACCCAGATCGGGTTCGCCATCGCGATCTACAGCGACGACGACAACGTCTTCGGTTTCGGCGAAGACGGCGCACTCGGGGTCGACATCTTCGGCAACGCAAACCTGCTGGCGAACGCCGGCTTCACCTACTGGCTCTGAGGAGAAGTCGATGACACGAATCGCAACACTCTTGGTGCTCGCCCTCGGCGCGACCCTGTTCTCATCTTCGGCCGCGCAAGCGCAGCCCCGCGCCGGCGCATTCGGCATTGGACTCGACGCGCCGCTCGCGATGGACCCATTGATCCTGCCCCTCGGCGGCGGGGTATCCGCCCGGCTGCCCGGCCTCAGCGCGCGTCTGCAGCTCTCTGAGACCGTAGGGCTTCAGGCCATCGTCGGGATCCGCACCGGCGTCGACAAGAACGATCCGGGCGACAACGTGCGCACTTCCGCAATCGGTGTGTTCCTGCGCGCGCACGTGGTGGTTGCCCAGGGCGGCATCGCCAACCTCGGGCTCTTCGGTGGGCTCGGCTTCATGAACGTCAAAGTGAAGAGCGGTCCGGTCGATGCGGCCGCGCGGGTCATCCCGATCGAGTTCGGGCTCCGACCGGAGATCTGGCTGGCCGACGCGCTCTCCATTCACTTCCAACTCGGCATGGTGTTCGGCATCGAGCGCGGCGACAACGTCGGTCCGTTCTCGGAGGGCTTCAGCATGGCGCTCGGCATGAACTCCGACTTCTTCGGCACGGCCGGACTCACCGTGTGGCTCGGCGGCGACGAGCCGGCCGGTGTGCCCGGCGACGACGGCGGCGGCGGCGGCGGCGGCGGCGGCGGCGGCGGCGGTGGTGGCGGCGGTCAGCCGCAGCAGCCACAGCAACAGCAGAACAGCTGGGACCCGCCGGCGGAGACTCCGGTGTGGGAGGGTGGCGGCGACACCACCACCCAGCCCGCGGCCTATTGAGCGCCATCTCGAGTTCCCCAGCGATGGACGGTGAGTCGGCGTCGGAACACACCGAGTGCAGGTGGCGACGACACAGCGGATGACGTAGCGTTCCGAGGGTGAAACACGTTCTGGTGCTCGCCCTGGTTCTCTCCTCCACCGCGGCCTGTGGCGACGACGACGCGTCGCCGGACGCGGGCCCTGGCGACGCGGGCATGGATGCGTTCGTTCCGCTTGAAGATGCTGGCATCGACGCCCCCGTGGTCGAGCCCGACGTGTGCGATGCGCTCGAGCTGCCACGGCGCCCGCTGCAATCAGGGACCGGCGCGGCATTCGGCGATGTGGCCGGCGATTTCACGGTGCTCACCACCGACCAGGGCGCGTGGACCCTCTCCGATCACTGGACCGGCTGCGAGAGCTACGTCTTCATCAACCACACCGGGACGGACTATGCACGTCAGTACTGGGAGAGTTTCCCGGATCGGCTGCTCACGAACTCGCGGCCGAACGTGCACTACTTCTTCGGCAACTACGAAGACCATCCCGTGCGCGCAAAAGCACGCGCCGAAGAGATGCAGGGGTTCTTCGACGAGGCGTTTGCCCGGACGACGCCCGAAGAGGAAGCCGCCTGGCGGCCGCGGGTTCACTTCATCGAGACACCGCTCCCCGACGTGGAAGGTCCAATCGGGGATCTCGTCCGCGCGAACCCGACGGTCCAACACACCTTCGCGATCGATCGGCTCCAGCGCTTCGACGAGGGCGGGTCGCTCTCGGTGGTGGCGGCGGGCGCGTTCGTCGCGCGCATGGAGATGGCGGCCTATTTCTCGCCTTACTACGACCACCTCGACGGCGTGCAGCGCCGGGTAGACGAAGAGGACGCGACCGTGGTCCCGGTCATGGAGGAAGAAGCGGTCACCGAACGCATCTTGATCCGCGACGCGGCGCTGCCGGCCGACCTCTCTGGTTTCGATCGGCTCAGCGTCGATGTGCAAGTCACCTGTCACCTCGCGCCCGGCGACTGCTCGGAGTGGGACCGCATCGCGTACGTACACGTGTGCGACGACGCGGAGTGCACGACCGCCAACGAGCTCGTCCGGTGGATCACCCCGTACAGCCGCCCGGGCAGGCGGCGCTGGTTGCTCGAAGCATCGCCGCTCCTGCCGCTCCTCGGCGACGGCGGGACGAAGACGCTTCGCGTGACGATGGGACCCGCCTGGGAAGAAGCGACCCCCCGCGTCGTGTCGGTGTCGCTGCGGCTCCAGAGCTCCGGTGACGCGAGGGCCAGCGAAGCGCTGCTCGCGTTCCGCGGGGGCGAGTTCAACGCCGAGTACAACGCCGGCCAGACGCCCTTCGTGTTCACCCCGCCAGCGGATGCCACCCGCGTCGAGCTGGTGACGATCGTCAGCGGACACGGTCAGACCGAACGCGACAACTGCGCCGAGTGGTGCAACCACGTCCACGACTTCTCGATCGGTGGATCGGTCCACACGATCGACCACGAAGGCCAGGCCGGACAGGCGCGCGGGTGCGCGGATCGGGCCGGCGAAGGGGTCGTCCCAGGCCAATGGGGCAACTGGGCCCCGAGCCGTGCCGCGTGGTGTCCAGGGCTGCCGGTCGCGCCGACCGTGATGGACATCACGGCCGACGTGGTCCTCGGCGAGGAGAACACGGTGGCATACAGCGCCCGCTTCGACGGCGGCGAACCCCGCGGGGGGTCGATGGATTTGAGCACCTACGTCGTCGTCTACCGCTGATCGAAGGCGTCCGCTGCACCTTCCGACCGCACCCGGCCAGAAGAGCACGAACGGAAAGTCAGGGCAGAAATCGGCCTGGCTCGGCATACTGCCCGCCATGAACCGGCTGACTTGTGTGGGCGTGGCTTGGGTGTGTTTGTTCGGATGCGGCGACGATCCGGTGCCAGGGGAGGAACTCGTCATCGACGTCTCCCGGCCGGAATGCGAGAACCTCCATCCGCGTCATTGTCTGATGCCGTATCCGACCACGCGGTACCTGCGGGAGGACGCGACCACCGACACCGGGTTCCGGGTCGACCTGCCGGTCGAAGCGATCCCGCACAACCAGTTCGACTCGCCGGCCGCGGACATGGGCACTTGGAACCGCTTCGACGGGTTCAGCCCGATGGGCAGTCTCATCATGGCGTTCGACGGCAAAGTGGACGATTCGAACCTCGCCGACGATCTGAACATCGGCGACAGCCTCCTGCCCACGTCGCCGACCGTGATCATCGACGCCGACACCGGCGAGTGGGTCGCCCACATCGCGGAGATCGACAAGTGGCCCCGCTCGCCCGCCGACGAGACCAGCTTCTACATGCGGCCGGCGCAGCGGTTGCTCGAGAACCACCGCTACATTGCTGCGATCCGAAACATCGCGCTCATCGACGGCTCGCCCGTAGAGCCGAGCGATTACTTCCGCGCGCTCCGCGACGACATCGCCACCGAGGTGGCCGAGGTCGAAGCGCGCCGCCCCGAAATGGAGACGATGTTCACCACGCTCGCCGGCGCGGGCGTCGCGCGGGAGGACCTGGTCATCGCGTGGGAGTTCCACACCGCGAGCGGCCCTTCGCTCTACGGCGAGATGCTCCAGATCCGCGACGATGGCTTTCAGCGCTTCAACGATCGCACCGACGGCGTCGGCACCTGCACCGTGACCTCGGTTGAAGAAGACGTGAACGGCGAGATCTGGCGACGCGTGCGCGGCACCTACACCGTGCCGCTGTACATGACCCACGAGTACGAAGGCTCGATCGCCAACCGCGACGCGTCCGGTGAGATCGCGTTCCTCGAGACCACCGAGGCGCCGTTCGAACTCGTCATCCCGCCGAGCGTGCGGGATCGGGTGATGAACGGAGACGGCCCAGGCCGCGGATTGATGTACGGACACGGTCTGCTCGGAAGCGCAGGCCAGGTCTCGAGCGGGGGCACCCGCGTTGCCCTGCAGCGCTCCGAGATGGTCGGCTTCGGCACCGACTACTGGGGTCTCGCCGAAGGCGACGAAGCTCAGTTCATCACCCACGTGGTCACCCAGTTCGACAACTTCCGGCAGCTCGGCGAGCGGCTGATGCAAGGCACGCTCAACTCGCTCATTCTGCAGAAGACGTTCGCCACCGGCGGACCGTGTAGCGAGATCGCCGAGCTGCAGCTCGCGGTGGGCGACGAGTCCCGCCCGCTCCTGAAGAGCGACGAGATGTACTACTACGGGATCAGCCAGGGCGGGATCATGGGCGCGACGCTCGCAGCGCTCAGCGACACCATCGACCGGTACGTTCTGCAAGTGGGTGCGGTCGGATACTCCACGCTCGTCCGCCGCTCGATCGACTTCGAACCCTTCGAGCTCATCTTCGCGCTCTGGTACACGGAGAAGCTCGACCGCGATTGGTTCATCATCTCGACCCAGACGATGTGGGACCTCGCGGAGCCGTCGACGTACGTGCCGCACATCCTCGAAGACCCGCTTCCGGGCGTGGACATCTCAGAGCGCCGCATCCTCTACCAGACCGCGCTCTTCGATGCGCAGGTCTCGAACGCCGCATCCGACATGGCGGCGCGGACCATGAACCTGCCGGTCTTCTCCTCGAGCGTGTACGAGCCGTGGGGCGTGGCCGAGGGCATCCTCCAGTCGACGGCCGGTCCAGCCGACAGCGGTTACATCATCTACGCCCTCGACACCGTTGACCCGATTCCGTACGGCACCGCGATCGCGGACGAGGACAACGACGCCCACAACGATTTGCGCTACCTCGATCCGATGCTCGACCAGCTGGACGCCTTCTGTCGGCCCGACGGACAGGTCGTGGACTTCTGTCCCGCTGGCAGCTGCGCGCTCGTCAACACCCGCTGACCGTCTGAGGTCGCACTGCGACTTGCCGTGCAGGCTGCGAGGAGTGCCAGTTTGGCATTGTCTGTGCACCTGTGTGCAAGTATGGGACAGATTGTGCCGAAGTTCATATCACTCCTCTCCATTGTCTTGATGGCCGGTTCGCTTCAAGCGCAGCCGCCAACTCCGGACAGCCACGACGACGAAGCCCGCGGCCTCTTTCTGGCCGGCCGCGCCGCGTTTGACGGCGGCCGATACGAGGAGGCCATGGGGCACTTCGAGCGGGCCTACGAGTTGAGCCGGCGACCTGGGCTTCTCTACAACATCGGCCACACCGCCCAGTTGATGGGCACACGCGACCGCGCCATCGAGGCGTTCGAGCAATACCTCGAACTGAACCCGGAGGGGGATCGGCGCGAGACGGTCGAAGCGCGGCTCGCGGTGCTCCGCCGCGAACCGGATCCCGCACCCGATGGGCAGACGGACGTCGTGGAAACTCCCCAAGACATCCCAACGGAGCAGGCGCCCGATCCCGTCGAAGCCCCCTCGCGCGCGGGACCCATCGCGCTGGTCGCGGGCGGTGCTGCGTTGGCGATTGGCGGCGCGGTCTCGCTCGGACTCGCGGCGTCCTCGGCCAACACGGTCACGGATGCGCCGCAAGGCACCCCCTGGTCCGATGTGGAAGGCGACCACGACGCCGCCGTACGTCGGCGCGGCATCGGCATCGCACTTGCCGGAGTCGGTGTGGCGCTGGCGGCGGTTGGCATGGTGTGGTGGATGAAGACGGGGTCGAGCACTGAGGTTGCGGTGGGTCCGACCGGCGTGCGTGTGCGAGGCTCGTTCTGATGAAGATCTTCCACTTGTTGTTCGGTCTGTGCTTCGTCGTCGGCTGTCCGGATGTGCAGAGCGGCGTCTTCTCGTGTCCCGACGGTCGCTGTCCCGATGGGCTGATGTGCCACCCCGACGGACTCTGCCGCGACACGCCGATCCCCGATGCGGGGCCGATCGACGCGCCCACCGACGACGCGCCCACCGACGCGCCGAGCGTCGATGCGCCAACCGACGTGTTCGTGCCCGACGGTGGTGTCGAAGTGCCACCGATCGACATGCTCTTCGTCGTCGACAACTCCAACAGCATGGCGGTGCCTCAGGCACGCCTCGCCGAGGCGTTTCCCGACTTGATGCTCTCGCTCGCCACGGGCCGCGTGACACCCGAGAGTCCCATGACCTTCCCCCCAGCCGAAGACATTCGCGTGGGGGTGATCTCGACCGACATGGGCATCGGTCCATGGACGGTGCCAGGCGGGTGCGATGCGATGGGCGACAACGCCGTGCTGCAGCAGATGACGTTCGCCAGCGAATGCGGCGGCGAGATCCTGCCACGCTGGCTCGACTACCAGAGCTCGATGTTGTCCCAGTTCCGCACCGACTTCGGGTGCAAAGCGCAACTCGGGCTCATGGGGTGTGGGTTCGAACAGCAACTCGAAGGCATGTTGAAGGCGATCACCCCCTCGACCTCGCCGCTCCAGTTCCACGGGCCAACGCTCGAGATGTCCACCGTTGGACAAGCCGATGGACCCAACGCTGAGTTTCTCCGGGACGGAGCCGTGCTCGTGGTGGTCATCGTGACCGATGAAGAAGACTGTTCCACGGCGGATCTCGAGCTCTTCAACCCGGACACCACCGAGTACCCCGGCGACCTCAACTCCCGCTGCATCACCCACTCGACGGCGCTGCGTCCCATCGGGCGGTACGCCGATGCGCTCGCGGACCTCGGCCGCCGCGTCGTGTTCGCGCCACTGATCGGAATGCCCGCAGACCTGGACGGCGACACGCCCAGGGACATCCTGGACGACGACCGAATGGTGGCGGCGTTCGACGAACGCCCCGTCAACGTCTGCACCGGAATGTCCGTCGCCGCCGGCGCCGGCCCGCGGTACGTCGAAGTGGCGCAGGAGCTCGAGGCCGTCTCCCGCGGCAACGCGAGGACGGCGGTCGGCAGCATCTGCGCGGACGACTACGGGCCGTTCGCGGAGCGGGTGCTGAACGCGATCGTGGACGTCAGCTCCGAGTAGCGACCCGGCGCCTGGCGGATCGACACCGTTCATCCGCCGATCCGCCAACCGCAGCACCGCAAGTCCCTGAAACCACAGACCTCCAACCGCGGCACGGGTCGTGAACTGCATCCGTGCATGACCTTTCTCGTGCACTGCGGTTCTCTGGTTGGCATCGACGCTCGGCCCGTGTGGGTGGAGGCGCGGGTGACGAAGAGTCCACCCACGCCGCCGTTCGACATCGTCGGACTCCCCGAACGCGCGGTGCGCGAGAGTCGCGTTCGGGTCCGGTCCGCGCTGGTCGCGCAGGGGTTCGAGATCCCGCCGCATCGCATCGTGCTCAACCTTGCGCCCGGGGACCTGCGCAAGACCGGGTGCGGGTTCGACCTCGCGATCGCGATGGCGGTGTTGGTCGCGTGCGGCCAGGTCGATGGCGCGGCGCTCGGGTCGACGTTGCTGCTCGGCGAGCTCTCGCTCGGAGGGTTTCTCCGACCGATTCGCGGTGTGCTCCCACAGCTTCGTTCGGCGATGGACCGGGGGCTGACGACCGCCATCGTTCCCTACGGGAATGCGCGCGAGGCCGCCTTGCTCGAAGGGCTGGACGTCCGAATCGCGCAGACGCTGCGCGACGTGGTGGAGCACATCTCGGGTGTGATGGAGCTGGCCCCCGCGAAACGAAGCACCCAGCCCCGGGCCGGCGCCTCCGTGGATCTCGCCGATGTGCGCGGGCAGCCGACGGTTCGGCGGGTGTTGGAGATCGCGGCGGCCGGCAACCACCACGTGCTCTTCGTGGGCCCGCCAGGCGCCGGCAAGACGATGCTCGCCCGGCGGCTGCCGACGTTGTTGCCGATGGCGGCGCAAGACGAAGCGATCGAGATCGCGACCATCGCGAGCGCGGCAGGGCTCGGGCCACCGGGAAGTGTCGAAGACGTGCGGCGCCCGTTTCGCGCGCCGCACCACACCGCGAGTGCGGCGGCTATGGTGGGCGGTGGCGACCCGGTGCGGCCGGGCGAGGTGACCCTCGCCCACGGCGGCGTGCTCTTTCTCGACGAGCTGCCGGAGTTCCGGCGCGACGTGATCGAGACACTGCGCACCACGATGGAGAGCGGACGCGTCGCGATCGCGCGGGCGCGGCACCGCGTGGTGATGCCGGCGGCGCCGTTGATCATCGGCGCGATGAACCCCTGTCCGTGCGGCTTCGCCGGCGACCCGGAGCGGCTCTGTACATGTCTGCCGGATCGCCGCGCCCGCTACTTGAGCCGCATCAGTGGGCCCTTGCTCGACCGCTTCGATTTGCAGGTGACCGTTCCCCGGGTGCCGACGCGCGAACTGCGGCACGCGCCCCGCGCCGAATCGTCGGAAGAGGTGCGCGAACGCGTGCGCTCGGCGCGGGTGGTGCGGGAGCCCGCGAAGGACTTGGACGCGCTCTCGGATCGGGCCACCCCGGGTGCCCTCGACTTGCTCGACCGCGCGGTCGATGCGCTCCGGCTCAGTGCGCGAGCGTACGTGAAGTCGTTGCGGGTGGCGTTGACGATCGCGGCGCTCGAGGGCGGGCATCGGATCCAGAAGCACCACATCGCCGAAGCGGTGCAGTACCGGCACATGGATCACGCGGCGCGAAAGGCGGCGGATGTGCAGCAGCGCAGGCGGGCGTGACGGGTTGAGGCCGACGCCATCGCCGACGCCGACGCCGACGCCGACGCCGAAGCCGAAGCAGAAGCCGAAGCAGAAGCCGAAGCCGATGCCGAAGCCGGAGCCGATGCCGATGCCGAAGCCGGAGCCGAAGCCGAAGCCGAAGCCGGAGCCGGAGCCGGAGCCGAAGCCGAAGCCGGAGCCGGAGCCGGAGCCGGAGCCGAAGCCGAAGCCGATGCCGAAGCCGATGCCGATGCCGATGCCGATGCTGTGGGGCCGGGTGCCGTGTAGCCTCTCGCGGATGAAGCTGACGTACACCACGGTTGCGGACTCCGAGTTCGAGGGGCTTGGGCAGAACACGGCGCATGCGTTTGCAACGACGCCGGAGCGATCCACTGGGTGGCTGCAGAAATACGCGGAGGAGGTGCGGGCGATCCGGAAAGATGGCGTGGTCGCCGGTAGCCTGCTCAGAGTCCCGATGGGTCAGTTCTTCGGGGGGGCGTCGGTGCCGATGTGCGGGATCGCGGGCGTCGTCATGCACGGCGCGGAACGGGGGCAGGGGCTGGCGACCCACATGATGCGTGCGGCGGTGCGGGAGATGCGCCGGGACGGCTTCGCGCTCTCGGCCCTTTACGCGTCCACGGCGAAGCTGTACCGGCGATCGGGGTGGGAGAGCGCGGGTGTGCTCTGCGAGACGACGTTGCAGACGCGTGAACTCCCACGGGACACCACCATGCCGGCACGGGCGGTGGAGGCGAAGGACGAGGTGGCCATTCGGAAGGTCTACCGGTCGTTCGCCAGCAAGCGGGACGGATACCTCGATCGCGGTCCGTACATCTGGCCGCGCACCCGGCAGGAAGTCGAAGGGCGGCCGGTCTACGGCATGCTGGTGGGCGCCGAAGGTCGACCCGAGGGGTACCTCTTCTACCGGCTTCAACCACGACTGGCGCCGCCCGGCTACGAAGTCGTCGTCACCGACTACGCGTTCACGTCTGCCGAGGCCGCCGCTCGATTGCTGGGGTTGCTGGCCGAGCACCGCACCCTGAGCACCACCGTCCGGACGGTGATCCCGCTCGACTCCCCCTTGCTCTCCCTGCTCCCGGGTCACCACTTTCGAACCGAGGTGAAAGAAGTGTGGATGCTGCGGGTGCTCGATGTGGCCGCCGCCATCGAACAGCGCGGGTACCCGAAATCGCTCGTCGCGCGCTTCACGATCAAGATCCGCGACGAGGTCGTACGCGCCAACCATCGGTGCTTCTCGGTCGTGATCACCAATGGCAGCGCGACCGTCCGCAAAGGAACGCCGCGCCAGACGAAGCAGCCGCAGCTCACCATGGACGTCGGCACCTTCGCCTCCGTCTACTCCGGGCACCAGAACCCGATCACGCTCGGCACCGTCGGCAAGATCGCGGGATCGGGAGCCGCGCTGGAAAAGCTCGCCTTCGCGTTTCACGGCGCGCCCCGCCTCGTCGATTTTTTCTAGCCGGTTCAACGGCAAAAATGGGGTGATGGGAAGGTCCGCCCTCACTTACCGATTCCGTCATCATTGATTCCCGGGCTCGAATGCGTGACCATACGCACGGGAGGCTCGGGTGCTTATGCTTCGCGGTTGGGCGGTTTCGCTCACGGTTGGATTGTGTTTGGTGTCGATTTCGGTGGAGGCGCAGGTCCCACCTCGATTCGTCATTGCGTTCGACACCTCGGGCTCCATGGCCGTCGACCTCAACGGCATCCCCACATTTGGGGACGGCGTGACCACCAACTGCACCGGCGCGGGGAGCAACTCCGACCCCATGTGCGGCACCAACTGCACCGCGGGCATCGACACCGACTGCGACGGCGAACCCAACGACAGCCGGATCTTCGTCGCGAAAGAAGCGGTCACGAATACCTTGCTGGCCTTCGGCGACGTGGAGTGGGCCCTCTCGCGGTTCTCTCAGAACTCCGCGACCAACACCTCGTGCCTCAACATCAACGGCTTCGAGTGCAACTCCTTCGGCCCTTTCGTCACCTCGTACGGCAACCCGCAGTGCAACACCGGCGTCACGATTCCGACCGGCGGCGGCGGCTCTTGCCCCTTCAACTGGCCGAGCCTGTGGAACGATGTCGACCCGCCCCTGAACGCAGCGTGCCGCCCCGGCACGGGTTCCAACCTGGAGATGCGGACGTGGACCACCGCCGGTAGTCCCGACAGCCCCACGGTCTGCACGAACTACGATGGCACCTGCACCGGTGGCGATGTGCTCGTCGGGTTTCCGGACATGGGCGCGTTCTCCGGCATGGACAACACGTTCGCGATGCTCGGCTGGATGGACAACCAGGAGACGAACTTCCTGACCGGCACCACGAGCGGCAACTTCTGCAGCCACGCGACCACGGGTGACTGCGAGCTGCGTGCGGAGGGCCCGACCCCGCTCGATGGCATCATCACCGCGAGTGGTGATTACATGGCTCCGATCCGCGCTGCGGATCCCGCGGCCGCGTGTCGCAACTACTCGATCTTGCTCATCACCGACGGGCTCGAGTCCTGTGGTGGCGATCCCGACGGAGCCGCGGCCACTTACAACGCGCTCGGCATCCGCACGTACGTGGTCGGCCTCGACATCACTCCGGCGTCCGAAGCCACGCTCAACGACATCGCCGCCGATGGCGGCACCGGGTCCGCGTTCTTCGCGGACGATCCCGTCTCGCTCTCCGCGGGCCTCGCGGCGATCGTCGCGGACTCGCTGGTCAACGAGGTCTGCAACACCCTCGACGACGACTGCGACGGCTTCATCGACGAAGGCGTCACCAACGCCTGCGGCGGCTGCGGCGCACCGCCAGCCGAGACCTGCAACTTCAGCGACGACGACTGCGACACCCTCACCGACGAAGGCGTGACCAACGCGTGCGGCGGCTGCGGCGCGGTTCCGTCCGAGACCTGCAACGGCGTCGACGACGACTGCGACGGCCCGATCGACGAAGGCGTGTGCGGCGCATGCACCCCGAGCGCGGAGACCTGCGACGGCGCGGACAACGACTGCGACGGCAGCACGGACGAGGGGTTGACCCGTGGGTGCGGTACGGACGTAGGCGAGTGCGTGGCGGGCAACGAGACCTGCGGTGCAGGCGTCTGGATGGGCTGCGACGCGGTCGGACCGACCGCCGAAGTCTGCAACGGACTCGACGACGACTGCGATGGCTCGATCGATGGCAACACCCAGGCGTGCGGCAGCTCCGTCGGCGAGTGCCAGCCCGGCAACCAGGTGTGTACAGCGGGCAGCTTCGGCGCGTGCGTCGGCCAGGTCGGGCCAACGACCGAGACCTGCGACGGCGAAGACGACGACTGCGACGGCAGCACGGACGAGGGCAACCCGGGCGGCGGCGGCGGCTGCGGCACGAACGTGGGCGAATGCACGCTCGGCGCGCTCACCTGCAGCGGCGGTACCTTGACCTGCACCGGTGGGACCGGTCCGGTGGCGGAGACCTGCGACGGAGACGACAACGACTGCGACAGCGTCACCGACGAAGGCATCTCCAGCGCCGGCACCTGCGGCACCGATGTGGGCGAGTGTTCGTTCGGAGCGCTCCAGTGCACCGGCGGAACCTTCAGCTGCGTGGGCGGCGTCAGCGGCACCGCCGAGACCTGCGACGGTCGCGACAACGACTGCGATGGAAGCACCGACGAAGGCAACCCAGGCAGCGGCGCGCCGTGCGGCAGTGGCGTCGGCGCGTGTATGCCCGGCACCACCACCTGCTCGGGCGGCACACTCGCGTGCACCGGCGACACCGGGCCGACCGCCGAGACCTGCAACGGCGACGACGACGACTGCGACGGCACGACCGATGAAGACGTTGGCAGCGACGGAACCTGTGGCACCTCCGTGGGTGAGTGCCGGACCGGCACCCGTCAGTGCATCGGCGGCGCGTACAGCTGCGTCGGCGGCACCTCGGCCATGGCCGAGGCCTGCAACAACCGAGACGACGACTGCGACGGCTCCACCGACGAGATGAACCCGGGCGGCGGTGGCTTCTGCGGCAGCAACGTCGGCGCCTGCATGTCGGGCACCGAGCTCTGCAGCGGCGGTGTGTTGACCTGCAACGGCAGCGTTGGCGCAACCCCCGAGACGTGCAACGGCGCGGACGACGACTGCGACGGAGTGACCGACGAAGGCAACCCGGGCGGTGGTGGACTCTGCGGATCCGACATCGGCGAGTGCAGCACGGGCACGAACATCTGCACCGGTGGCACGCTGGTCTGCACCGGCTCGGTCGGCGCTTCGCCGGAGACCTGCGATGCGCTCGACAACGACTGCGACAGCAGCGTCGACGAAGGCAACCCGGGCGGCGGCGGCTTCTGCGGCACCGACACCGGCGAATGCAGCCGCGGCACGGAGCAGTGTGTCGGCGGCACATTGCAGTGCGCGGGCGGCGTCGAGCCGACCGTCGACCTCTGCGACAACCGCGACAACGACTGCGACGGAAGCACCGACGAAGGCAACCCGGGCGGTGGCGGCAGCTGCGGCAGCTCCATCGGGGCCTGCATGCCGGGCACGCTCACGTGTTCCAGCGGCGCGCTCGTTTGCGGTGGTGGCGTCGAACCGGTTCCGGAAGCCTGCAACCTGGCCGACGACGACTGCGACGGCAGCACGGACGAAGAGATCGCGACCATGGGCTCGTGCGGCGACGACACCGGCGAGTGTTCGGCGGGCGTGCTCAGCTGCGTGGCGGGCTCGTTCTCCTGCACGGGCGCGCGCGGCCCCGTGGACGAAGTCTGCGACGGCCGGGACAATGACTGCGACGGACCGGTCGACGAAGGCAACCCGGGCGGCGGTGAAGCCTGTGGCACCGCGACCGGCGAATGTGCCCTGGGCACGAGTGCGTGTGTGGGCGGCGCGCTCGAGTGCGCTGGGAGTGTCGATCCTGGACTCGAAGTCTGCGACGCGCTCGACAACGACTGCGACGGGCTGACCGACGAAGGCAACCCGGGCGGCGGCGGGCCGTGCGGCATGACGGACGTCGGCGAGTGCGAGTTCGGTGCCGAAGCCTGTCGCATGGGCGGCATCGTCTGCATCGGCGCGACCGATCCGGCCGGCGAGATCTGCGACGGCCTCGACAACGACTGCGACGGCATGACCGACGAAGGCAACCCCGAAGGTGGGATGGCCTGCGGAGACGACACCGGCGAGTGCGAAGCGGGCACGACCCTCTGCACCGGCGGCACGCTCATCTGCGACGGCGGCGTCGGGCCGACCGAAGAAGTCTGCGACGCGCTCGACAACGACTGCGACGGCGTCCCGGACGACGGCCTGCCGGTGGGTGCCCCGTGCGGCACGGACACCGGCGAGTGTGTGCCAGGTCTCAACATCTGCCGCGACGGCATGATCGTGTGCGAGGGCAGCCTCGGACCCATCGAAGAAGAGTGCAACACGCTCGACGACGACTGCGATGGCTCGGTCGACGAGGCGCTGCCGCTCGGCGAAGCGTGCGGCGACGCGGAAGGCCTCTGCATGGAGGGCTCCGAGCAGTGCATCTCCGGACGTCTCGTCTGTGTCGGCGAAGTCGCCCCGGCCCGCGAAGGCTGCGACTGCGAAGACAACGACTGCGACGGCACCGTGGACGAAGAAACCGACGGCTCGTTGTGCCCGGACGGTTCGGCCTGCGTCGAGTGCGCGTGTTCGCTTCCCTGCGCGATGACCGAGTTCGGGTTCAGCTGCCCGAGCGGCAAGATCCCGTTCGAGACCGGTGACGGCGACGAGTGCTTCTGTGTCACGCCGCGCTGCGAAGCAGAAGCGTGCGCAACCGGAGAGACCGTCGAACGCGACGGGGAAGTGCTCTGCAGCCCGGACGAGGACACCCCCGACTGCGCCTGCCGAAGCAACGAGTGCACCTTCCCGTGCGACGGCGTGGTCTGTGCCGACGGCACCGTCTGCGACCCGCGAGACGGGATGTGCGTCGAAGACAGCTGCCGCGCGCTTGGATGTGCCGACGGTGAGATCTGCGATACGACGAGCGGCCTGTGCACGACCGATCCCTGTGAGGGGGTCTCGTGCGAAGCGGGCGAAGCCTGCCGTGGTGGCGCCTGCGAAGGCAGCTGCTCCGACGTCGAGTGCGCTTCGACCGAACGCTGTGAGGCGGGGCTCTGCGTCCCGGATCTCTGCGCCGGGGTCGGCTGCGAGAGTGGTGAGGTCTGTGACCCGGCCACCGGCGACTGCGGCGAAGACATGTGCATCGGCGTCCGGTGTCCGGCCGGTTCGATCTGCGACCGGGTGACGGGCATGTGCGAGATGGACCCCTGCGACACGCTTCGCTGCCCCGAGGGCGAGATGTGCGAAGACGGGGAGTGCGCTCCGGAAGTCGTTGTCATGCCCGACGCGGGTGTCGATGCCGGCACGCCCATGGACGAAGACGCTGGACCGGGCGACCCCCGTGCGCCTGGCACGCGCGTGATCGCCGGTGGTGGCGGCGGATGTCAGTGCGATGTGCCGGGCGGCGAGAGCGGCCAGTCCATGCTCTGGAGCCTGCTCTTCCTCATCGCGCTCGCCCGGCGCCCAAGGCGGCTGCGCCCAAAAGCCCAGCCGGCGGCTGGCCGGCCCGGACGCGGAGCGCGACGGACACACGCTGAACGCGCGGGCCTGATCCTGGTGCTCGTGGTGGGCACCACCGGCACCACCGGCTGCGACCTGGACCCCTACTGCATCGACTGCATCGACGGCGGCATGGACACCGGGGCGCCGCCCGTCGACGCACGTGGCGCGGACGCCGACACCGGCCCGGCGGACGGGGGCATCGACAGCGGCATTCCCGACGCTGGGCCCGACGGCTGTCTGACGGTCGACCTGTGCAACGGCGAGGACGACGACTGCGACGGCACCGCCGATGAAGGCATCGACCTGGAGACGAGCCTCGACCACTGCGGCGGATGCGACCAGCCGTGTCAGCCCGCGCACGCCTTCGGAGAGTGCAACGCCGGGGTGTGCGGCGTCGCCGCATGCGACGTCGGCTTCTTCGATCTGAACGGCGACCCGCTCGACGGCTGCGAGTACCGCTGCCTCGTGACGGAAGAGGACGACGTCATCTGCGACCTGCGCGACAACGACTGCGACGGCACCGTCGACGAAGACGTCGCGTTCGAGACCGACGCCGACAACTGCGGCACCTGCGGTCGCGTCTGCCGCTTCGCCCACACGATGGCGAGCTGCGTCGATGGATCGTGTGCGCTCGGCGACTGCGAAGACGGGTTCTACGACATCGACGGAGTGCTCGCGAACGGCTGCGAGTACGCCTGCACCCCGGCGGACCCCGCGGTGGAGACGTGCAACGCACGCGACGACGACTGCGATGGAACCGTGGACGAGGGCGACCCGGGCTCGGGTGCCGCCTGCGGAACCGACACCGGTGAGTGTGTCGCGGGCATCGAACAGTGCGTCATGGGCACCATCGTCTGCATGGGGTCGACGGCGCCGGACACCGAAGGCTGCGACGGTCTCGACAACGACTGCGACGGAAGCATGGACGAGGGCAACCCCGAAGGTGGCGCCCTGTGTGGGAGCTCCGTCGGCACGTGCGAACAAGGCCGAATGACCTGCCTCGCCGGCGGACTGAGCTGCGTCGGTGCGATCGGCGCTGGGACCGAGACCTGCGACGGACTCGACAACGACTGCGACCGGAACATCGACGAGGGCGACCCAGACGGTGGCGCCAGCTGCGGCACCGATGTCGGCGCCTGTGTCGCTGGCCTCGAACACTGCCGCGGCGGCGTCGTCGTGTGTGAAGGCGCCACTGGCGGCGCGGACGAGTCCTGCAACGGCGCAGACGACGACTGCGACGGGATGACCGATGAGATGAACCCGGGCGGCGGTGGCAACTGCGGCACCGACGTGGGTCTCTGTTCACCCGGCACCCGGCAGTGCACGGCGGGCGCGATCGTGTGCGTAGGCGCCACCGGCGCCGCCGCGGAGATGTGCAACTCACTCGACGACGACTGCGATGGCAGTGTGGACGAGTCCGATCCGGGCGGCGGCGCAGCATGTGGCTCCGACGTCGGCGCGTGCAGCGCGGGTGTCCAGCGATGCATCGGCGGCGCCATCCAATGCCAGGGCACGGTCAGCGGCACGGCGGAGTCGTGCAACGGCGTGGACGACGACTGCGACGGGTCGACGGACGAGATGAACCCGGGCGGCGGCGCGGCGTGCGGCAGCAGCATCGGTGTCTGCACGACGGGCACGTTGACGTGCTCCGGGGGCACCCTGAGCTGTGCCGGTGGGGTCCGGCCGAGCACGGAGACGTGCGATGGAGTCGACGAAGACTGCGACGGCCGCGTGGACGAAGGCGTGCCGACCGATGGCGCGTGCGGAAGCTCCACCGGCGAGTGCCGAGAGGGCATCCGGGTATGCAGTGGCGGCGGCTTCGTCTGCACCGGCGGCACCTTCCCGACGGCGGACAACTGCGACGGCCGCGACAACGACTGCGACGGAAGCACGGACGAAGGCAACCCGGGCGGCGGCGCGAGCTGCGGCAGCGCGGTGGGCGCGTGTATGTCCGGCACGCTCTCGTGCACCGGAGGCGCGCTTGTGTGCGGTGGCGGCACCGGTCCGACGGCCGAGACCTGCAACGGGGTGGACGACGACTGCGACGGCAACCTCGACGAGGGCAACCCGGGCGGCGGCGCGCTGTGCGGCAACGGCACCGGCGAATGCGTGCAAGGCACGCGTCAATGCACCGGGGGCACCCTCACCTGCGTGGGCGGAAGCGGGCCCGTGGCCGAGAGCTGCGACACGCTCGACAACGACTGCGACGGGAGCACCGACGAGGGCAACCCGGGTGGCGGTGGCACGTGTGGCATCGGCACCGGCGAATGCAACTTCGGCTCGCTCTCCTGCCTCGGCGGTTCGCTCACGTGCGTCGGCGGGTCGGGACCGACCGCCGAGACCTGCGATGGCGAAGACGACGACTGCGATGGCAGTACCGACGAAGGCAACCCCGGCGGCGGTGCGCTCTGCGGCAACGGCACCGGCGACTGCGTGCAAGGCACGCGGCAGTGCACCAGTGGATCGTTGACGTGCGTGGGCGGCGTCGGACCGACAGCCGAGAGCTGCGACTCGAGCGACAACGACTGCGATGGCAACGTGGACGAAGGCAACCCGGGTGGCGGCGCGCTGTGCGGCAACGGCACCGGAGAGTGCGTGCAAGGCATGCAGGTTTGTACCGGCGGTTCACTCTCGTGTAGCGGGGGCACCGGCCCGTCGCTGGAGAGCTGCGACACGGACGACAACGACTGCGACGGCAGCACGGACGAAGACTTCGACACCACGAACGACATCAACCACTGCGGCGGCTGCGGCATCGAGTGCGACTTCATGAACGCCAACGCGGTCTGCAGCAGCGGCAGTTGTATGATGACGACCTGCGACGCGGGCTTCTACGACATCAACGGATCGGATGTCGACGGGTGCGAGTACGCCTGCAGCTTCAACGGCGCCGAAGTCTGCAACGGCGTCGACGACGACTGCGACATGGTCACGGATGAGTCGCTCACGCCGCCGTCGAACTTCTGCAACCCGAACGGTGTGTGCAGCGGCACCAGCGCGACCTGCGGCGCGGGTTCGGGCTGGGTGTGCAACTACCCAGCGACCTACGAACCCGGCGGCGAGACCCGCTGCGACACGCTCGACAACGACTGCAACGGCTTCGCGGACGATCCCTTCCCGCTGCTCGGCACCAGCTGCGGCAACGGCACCGGCGAGTGCCGGGTCAACGGCATGTTCGTCTGCAACGGCAGCATGGACGGCACCGAATGCAACGCCGGCGCGCCGCTCCCGTCGTCTCCGGAAGACTGCGACGACCTCGACAACGACTGCGACACGTTCATCGACGAGGAGATCGATCCCTCGAACATCGAGACGGTCACCCTCAACCTCAGCGGCGGCGGCGGCACCTTCGAGATGTTCGTCTACGAAGCCTCGCGACCGGATGGCACGGGCGGTGATCCCGGCACCGTGAACACCGTCGCGTGTTCCCGCGCTGGCGTCATTCCCTGGACCAACGTGACCTGGGCCGAAGCGAATGCCGCGTGCTGCGCGATGAATGCGGGCGGCACCTGCACCGGCGATCTCAGCGAATGGCGCCTCTGCGACGCGGAAGACTGGGAAGTGGGCTGTCAGGGCGTGAGCGGCACGTGCAACTGGTCGTACTCGGCCAGCTGCAGCACCAGCAACCCGACCCGATGCAACGGCAAGGAGTACGACAGCTCCCCGAGCTCCGGCGACCAGGACAGCATCTTTGACACCGGGTCGGCGACTTTCCCGGCTTGTTACGCCGCCCACAGCGGGGGCCAGCGGGTCTACGACTTGAGCGGCAACGTGAAGGAGTGGACCTACACCGAGGTGGCCACGGACATCCATGCCATCCGGGGCGGTTCGTACAACAACGTCGAACCGGGACGGACCTGCACCTTCGACTTCACGACCGGCGACCAGAACTTCGCCTTCCCGAACACCGGCTTCCGCTGCTGCCGCTACTGAGACCTTTCGTGTAAGCGAAGCGGGCCCGGCCAACCATCTCCGGGACCGCTGAGCAGCGCCACTCGTTCGCGGATGGTCCTCAGTCGGTGCGCACGTCCGGGTTGACGGGCACGCCCACGCGTTTGCTGTCCGAGGGGGATCGAGCCTAGCGGCAGGCTCGGGCGGCTTCGATCTGGAACTCGATCAGCATGCCGGTGCCCGCCGAGACCTCGCCGCCCACGATGAGCCCACCGTCGCATCCGGGTCGGAACGCGCTGTCGTTCAGGTAGGTGTTGGAGGTGGCGTTGTAAGGCGGTCCTTCGAAGCCTGAGATCGAGACGTCGGTCATGTCGATCTCGGAGTAGAGGTCGTGTCGGTACTCGATCACCGTGCCCCGCCCGACCGATGTGCGTCCGACGATCAAGGCGCGCTGTCCATCGGGCGCGAAGCTCACGTCGAAGACGCCCTGGGTCGCGAAGCGTGGCGCGCTGCTCGCCGGGCCCCACGTACCAGCCTCAAAGCGATGCGCTCGGCGGCCAGACGTTCCGATCGCGAGCACGTAGTCGGTGGATGGGTGGGCGGCGGCTCGCGAGACGTTGCCGAGGGTGGCGGCGGGCGCCGGGCGCCACTCGGGCACCCCGGCGATCTCGGTGTAGTACTTCGTGTCCGCGCCCGAGGGACCAGCGACGATCACGATGCCCCAGGTCCCGAACTCGTTGTCGACGAACGCGAGGTCGTCGGCGCTCGACGACATGGCTTGGGCCACGAACAACCCCTCGAACGTGTCGGCCGCGGGGTCGAGTTCGCGCAGTCGGCCGATGTACGAAGCCGAGCCGCTCGCGGACAGGACGACGGGTCGCCCATCGCCGGCTGGGCTGTCGCCAGGCTCTGGGAACTCGATGGCGGTGAAACGTTCGCCGGCGCGGCGCTCGCTGAGGCGCGTGAACGCGGTGGCATCGCTCGCGCTGCGCCACGTCGCGTCGTCGAAGCGGACGATCACGCCGGCTTCGGGACTCGTCTCGTACCCGACGAGGTACGCGTACGCGCCGCTCGGATCGAAGTGCACGTCTTCGAGTCGGACGCTGCGCCCCGCCACGCGCAGATCGATCTGGACCGTGGTCTCGGTGGCCCAGTCGAACACGTGCACCTCGTTGTTCCGCTCGAGCACGAGCGCGTACGTGCCATCGGGGTGGAACGCGACCTGGGTGGCCTCGTTCAGTCCACCGACGGGGATTCTGCGGTAGAGGTAGCTGCCGCGCCCGACGGGCGCGTCGGCTCCAGCGTCTGCCATCCCGGCGTCGGCTCCGGTGTCGCCCGGGTCGCCGCCTGCATCGGGCGGCTCGGCATCGATCTCGGCTCCGGTGTCTCTCGGTCCCCCATCCGACGGGGCGGCGGCGTCGCGCGTGCCACTGTCCATCCCGCCCGAGTCGTTTCCGCTGTCTGGCGCGTCGGGCAGGCCCGAATCGATGCCGCCGTCCGAGGGCGCAGCGCACCGCCCCTCGGTGCAGGACGCGCCGCCTTCGCAGTCCGCGCTGGAGCGGCACTCCAACCGGCATTGCCGGCTGATGCAGCGCAGTCCGTCCCGGCAGTCCGAATCGAAGTCGCAGGTGTCGGCGCTGCATCCGAGTCCGACCAACGCGGTCACGGTCGCCAGCCCGAGCCACGCACCCAATCGAGAAGCCATGCTGCGTGGTACCACCCACGCGCGGACACGAGAAGCCGGCCCAGCCGGGCGCCGGGTTCAGGGGACGCTGCTGCGGACTCTGACTCTGCCTCGGAGCTTGCGCGCCCGCGGGCTCAGTGGGCGGCGGACCAGCTCGCGCCGTGTCCGATGTCCACGACGAGCGGCACGTCGAGTGCGAGGTCGTCGGGCAGCGGGTGTTCCATACACTCTCGGACCAACGCCACGAGCGTGTCGAGTTCGTCGGGCGGGGCTTCGAAGACCAGCTCGTCGTGGATCTGGAGCAGCATCCGGGACCGGAGCTTCTCCTTTTGGATGCGCGCGTCGATCGCCAGCATCGCGAGTTTGCAGATGTCGGCGGCGCTGCCTTGAATGGGCGTGTTGGCGGCGATGCGTTCGCCGTACGCGATGTCCGTCGGGCTGCGGCTGCTCAGCTCCGGAATGAGGCGCCGGCGACCGAGCACCGTCTCGCAGTAGCCGAGTTGATGCGCCTCCGCGATCGTCTCGTCGAGCCAATCGCGTACTCCGGCGTAGACTTGAAAGTACCGGTCGATGAGATCTTTCGCTTCGGACCGCGGCATGCCGAGGCTCTGGCCGAGCGCCACCGCGCCCTGGCCGTAGATCGTGGCGAAGTTCACGGTCTTGCCGACGTTGCGCTGGGTCGCGTCCACGTCTTGCGGATCGATGTCGTAGATCTCGCTCGCGGTGCGGCGGTGCACATCGATGCCCTTCTGGAACGACTCGACGAGTTTCGGATCTTCCGTGATGTGCGCGAGGATGCGCAGCTCGATCTGACTCCAGTCCGCGCTCACCATCACGAACCCCTTCTCCGCCACGAACGCTTCGCGGATTCGGCGGCCGTCCGGAGTTCGAATCGGGGTGCGTTGCAAGTCCGGATCGGTGCTGATGAGGCGGCCCGACGCGCTGACGGTTTGTTGAACGCGGCAATGGATGCGGCCGGTGTCCGGGCGAATCGCTTCGCTCAGCACACGCGTGTAGGTGTTCACCAGTTTGGCGAGCGCGCGCCAGTCCACGACGAGCGTCGCGATCTCGTGTTTGGGTGCGAGGCGTTCCAAGACGTCGGCGGCGGTGGAGTACCCGGTCTTCGTGCGCTTGATCACCGGGAGTTTGAGTTCGTCGAAGAGCACGGCGCCGAGCTGCTTGCCGGACCCGACGTTGAACTTCCGTCCGGCGAGTTCGTGAATGCGCTTCTCTACCGTGAGCCGACGTTCGGTGAACTCTTTGCCGAGCGCGTCAAAGATCGTCGCGTCCGCACCGATGCCGATGCGTTGCATGCGCGCGAGCACGCGGGCGAGTGGCAGCGACACTTCTTCCAAGTAGCGGGTCTGTCCGCGTTCCTCGCAGGCGGCCGACACGACCGGCCATGCCTCGGCGATCGCGCGCGCGAGGTGACCGGCGAACGAGGCGACCTCGGCCAGCTCGACGTCGGTGATGTCCTTGACCGTCTTGCCGCTGCCGATCAGGTTCTTGAGTGGGATGAGGGTGCGGTGCAGGAACCGGCGTGCGATCTGGTCGAGCCGGTGCGGAATGTCGCCGGTCGGATCGATCAGGTACGACGCATAGCGGGTGTCGCCGACCACTCCGTCGATGGTCATGCCCGCGCCTTCGAGAATGCAGACCACGTCGCGCAGGTCGTGGGTCACCTTCTTGCGCTTCGGGTCGGCGAGCCACGCGCCGACCGTCTTTCGCACCTTGGCACCGGTGAGCGCACCGTCGCCGGCCAGCGGCAGATAGCGCGCGACGGATTCCTTCGCTCCGGCCGTGGAGAATGCGAGGCCCAGCAGCGCGCCGTAGATGGATGAGTCGAGTCCGTGCAGCAGTTGCACGCCCGTCGTGGATCCGTCTTGGCCGAGCGTCTGGAAGTAGTCGTCGACTTCGTCTGCGGTGAGCGCCCGGTAGTCCGCGTCCTCGGCGCGTTCGGTGGCGCCGTCGCCGCTGAGGAGCGAGAAGAACTCGAGCTCCTGATAGAGCGCGTCGACCTTCGACTTGTCCACCTCGGGGATCGTCAGCTCGGTGACGTTCAGCTCGAGCGGCACCTTTACGTCGATGGTCGCGAGGTCCTTGGACATCCGCGCGTCGTCCGCGTGGTTCTCGAGGTTCTCCTTCTGTTTGCCTTTGAGCTCGCCAGTGCTCGAGAGCACGGTCTCGAGGTCGCCGTACTTCTCGAGCAGGGTGGTCGCGGTCTTCTTGCCGATGCCAGGCACGCCCGGAATGTTGTCGGCTTTGTCGCCAACCAGCGCGAGGAAGTCGACGAACTTCTCGGGCGGCACGCCCCACTTCTTTCGGACGAGCTCCGGGTCGTAGGAGACGTCCTTCATCGTATCGAGCATGCGCACGTCGGCGCTGACGAGCTGGGCAAAGTCTTTGTCGCCCGAGACGATCTGGACCTCGTGGCCCGCCTCGACCGCCTCACGGGTCAGCGTGCCGATGACGTCGTCGGCCTCGTAGCCCGGGATGCTCATCATCGGAAAGTCGTGCGCCTCCACGACCTTCTTGATCCAGTCGATCTGCACCCGCATGTCGCTGGGCATGGGCGGACGCTGTGCTTTGTACTTCGGGTACTTGTCGTCCCGAAACGTCTTGCCGGGCGCGTCGAAGATGACCGCGCCGAACTTCGGCGTCTTGCCAGCGAGAATGCGGCGGAACATCAGCGCGAACCCGTAGGTGGCGTTGGTCGGCACCCCGGCCGAACTCCGGAAGGTGGCGGGGATGGCAAAGAACGCGCGGAAGATCAGCGCGGTGCCATCGACGAGAATGACGCGTTCACGCGCCATGAGCGGTCACGAGGATCGGGCGGAAGGGTGGGGCTTGCGTCGGGGCAGCGGTCGATCGGGAAGGCATGGGCGGCCGAGTGTACCGTTCCCATCGGACGCTGACACTTCGCACGGGGCGCACGTGTGGCCCGGCGCGCGCAGCGGTCAGTCCCAGGGGTTTCGAATCGGGCCGGCCGGTTCCATCGACATCTGCATCTCGACCCGCTCGATCATGATCGGGGTGTCGACCATCGGCTCTGGCCGCCGCATCGTCGTGGTGGTCATCCTCGTGGTCTCGGGCGATCGTTCCAAGCGCACGAGTCGCTCGGGTTCGACGCCGCCTCGCAAGCGGATGCTGCGCGTTTCGTACCCGCGGGCGGAGAGTTCGAGCTCCCACTCGGCCCCCTCGGGCATCAGGAGCGTAAGCGGGGTGTCTCCGAGATCGTGCCCGTTGCGAAGGACGCGCGCCGGCGAGGGGTCGGACTGCACGACGGTGCGCACCTGTTGGGTCTCGACGGGATCAGCGGCCATCTCGGTTGGGGGGGCCACCGGGGTCTCGACCACGGTCGGCTCGCGAGGTGGCAGTGGTTCCACGACTGGGTCGTCGTTCTGCCCCACCAGAAGCGCCGCACCGGCGGCACCGGCGACCACGAGTAGGCCGGCGGCAATGCGCACTCCCCAGACGCGGGCAGGGCTGTGCACGGGTCCGATGTAGCTACCGGACGCCCCCTCGGACGGAAGCGGCTTGAACGATTGGGTGTGCGCCTCTTGCTGCGGCGGACCAGTGAAACTTGGCGCGGGAGAAGGGGTCGGGGTAGGCGCAGGCGGAGCCAGCGGTTGCGGAGCCACGTGGGGCTGCTCGCGCGGCGACTCGGCCGACATCATCGTGGGCTTCTCGTCCTGCGCACCGTTGGTGTCGACCGGGGCGAGTTCCGCGTGCGCGAGCGCTTGAAGCAGCTCTGCCATCGACTGGAAACGTTCGTCCGGTTTCTTCGCGAGGCACTTGTGAATCAACTGCTGCACCCGCTGGCTGGCGGTGCATTTCGGATCGAGCTCGCGGAGCGCTGGGGGTGCCGTGTAGACGTGCGCACGCATCGCCTCGAACTGCGAACCGGCTGGGAACGGCGGTTTCGCGGTCAACATGAAGCAGAGCATCGCGCCGAAGCTGTAGATGTCCGCTCGGTGATCGACGTCGCCCTTACCGCGCACTTGTTCGGGCGACATGTAGCGTGGCGACCCGAGCATGATGCCGCTCTGCGTGAGCGCGGCGTTCTCTTCCGTCGAGACCATCTTCACGAGGCCGAAGTCGAGCACCTTGACGTAGTTGGGGTCCCCGCCGCGCGAGATGAGCATCACGTTGCCGGGTTTGAGATCGCGGTGCACCAGGCCGGCTTCGTGCGCGTCCTGGAGCGAGCTCGCGATCTGCTTGCCGACGTGGATCGCTTCGGCGGGCGGCATGGGCCCCTTTTTTCGAACGCGGCCGGTGAGGGTCGCGCCCTCGAGGAACTCCATCGCGAAGTAGAGGACTTCGCCATCGCGACCGTAGTCGTGGACCACGATGGTGTGGGGATGGGCCAGGTTCGCAACGGCCGCCGCTTCGAGCAGGAAACGTTTGCTGAAGCTCTCGTCCATCCGCGGGTCGTTGGGCGCCCGGAGGATCTTCACGGCGACGGGCCGACCGAGGGGGACCTGCTCCGCTTTGTAGACCACACCCATGCCGCCCGCGGCGATGCGTGAGTCGATCCGAAAGCGCCCGCCGATCGTCGTGCCAACGATGACTTCTTCTTCGCTAGTGGGCACGGCGGTCACGTCTCGGCATGGTAGCTCGGGGAGGGTCTACCATCAAAGGCAGCTGGTCCACGTCGTGGTTTTTGCTGACGTTTGTGATACTCCGCCGCGATGGCCAAGCTCTACTTTCGGTATGGCACCATGGACAGCGCCAAGACGATGAACCTGCTCGCGGTGGCGCACAACTACCGGAAGCAGGGCAAACGGTGTGCGTTGATGAAGCCGCGACTCGACGACCGGTTCGGCTCGAAGGCGATCCGTTCGCGGTCTGGGCTCGAAGCGGATGCCGAGTATCTGGTCGACCCAGACAGTGTGCTGCCCGTCGCGGAACTCGCGGAGCTCGACTGTTTGCTCGTGGACGAAGCGCAGTTCTTGTCCGAGTCCGTCATCGATCAGCTCCGGGATCTGACCGTGGATCATGGTGTTCCGGTCATCTGCTACGGCCTTCGGACCGACTTCCAGGCGCGGCTCTTCGTCGGTTCGCGACGGCTCTTGGAGCTCGCGGACACGATCGAAGAGGTGAAGGTCACCTGTTTCGAGTGCGGCAGGAAGGCAGTGTTCAATCTGCGGCTGGTGGATGGGGTGGCGGCCGTCGACGGCCCCCAGATCCAGCTCGGCGCGGATGAGCGCTACGTTCCGGTCTGCTACCAACATTTCCGAGCCCATCGGCGCTCGGCGCAGGCAGCGGCCACGGCTGCGAGCGGAACCTGATCCGGAATCATTGACGTTTTCGCGCTGATTCGGCCTTGCTGAAAATGAAAAACCGTTTCATCTTCAACGGGTGCCGCCCCCTTCGCACGCTTCTGCCCCTTCCATGAGTCCCCGGGCCGCGCTGCTCGACGAACGCACGAGCGCGCCCAGCCGACCGGATCCGATCGCCGCATGGAAGGAACCCTCGCAAGGGTTCATCGGCGCGTTCGTGGTGGCATCCGTGCTTGGGCACGTGTTGATCGCTGGTGCGATGCCGAGCGAAGGCGGACCGGTCTTCCAGTCTCCAGAGCCGGTGTTCATGGGCATGTTCGAGATGCCCGAACCCGAGCCCGAACCGGAGTTGGAGGAGGTGGAAGAGATCGAGGAGATCATCGAAGCCCCACCCCCGCCGCCCGCCCCGGTGCGCGTGCGTCCCGAAGTCTCTGAACCCCGACCCGAGGCCGCCGAAGCCGAGACGGAGACCACGGAAGAAGTCGGCGACCCGCTCGCGACGGAAGCTGCTTCTCACGAAGCGGCCGGCAGCGTGGTGTCCACCGAAGGCGGACTCACGGTCGACCGACCGGCCGGCCATGGCGGCGAGGGCGGTCGGCTGGGTCCTGGCCGTGCGGCGCCGGCGCCGCCGCCTGTCGACCGGCGGGCTGTCATCCAGGCGTACCTGCGAGAAGTTCAGCGCGCGCTCGGTGCGCCCCGATACACGCGTTCGCTCCTGCGGGCGCAGCTCGAAGGCACGGTGATGGTCTCGTTGCGCATCGATCCAGAAGGCCGCGTGCTCGGCGTGCGCGTGCGGACCGAGAGTGGCGAACCGCTCCTGGACGACGCCGCGTTGGCCCACGTGCAGCGGGTGCCGGTCGTGCCCGAGCCGCCCGAAGTGCTCGCGTGGCAGACCCGCGAGATCGCATTGCCGATCCGCTACCGCCTCGAGTAGCACGCGGACGGATATCTTGGGGGCACGGCCCCCGTCCGTGACACGGTGAGCCACGGCTAGCCGGATTGAAGGGCCCGAGCGCGGACCCCGCAATCAGCTGAGCGCCGCGTCCGTGAGCCCCGCCTTCGTAGACGCGGCGCACAGTCGCCCACGCTTCGCGCGTTCAGCTCCTGCTCCTCGGGGGCACGGCCCCAAACCCGTCTCGGTGTGCTCGCTTCGCTGGGCTTCGCCGCGTCGAGTATTCGGTCCGCCCTTGACACCGGGCGTGATGTCTTCAGAACCGATGCATGAATGCGATCGAGATCCTCCGGCAGCAGTTCCCGGAGTACGCCAAGGACACCAAGCTCAATCTGCAGTCGGTGCTCACCCAATCGAACCTCACCCCGGCCCAGCTCTGGGGCACCGCGGCGGCCTGCGCCATCACAGCCGGACACGCTGGATTGCGTGAAGCCATCTTCTCCGATGCCGCAGAAGCGGGCGTTGCGCCAGAGGTGCTGGACGACGCGCGGGCTGCAGCGTCGCTCATGGCGATGAACAATACGTTCTACCGGTTCCGGCATCAGGTCGGAGGCGAGTACGAGAAGATGCACCCGAAGCTCCGCATGAACCGGATCGCGCGTCCGGCCGGGGAGAAGCTCGACTTCGAACTCTACTGCCTGGCGGTCAGCGCCATCAACGGGTGCGAGGTCTGCATGCGGTCGCACGAGAAGGTCGTGACGGACGGCGGACTCTCGCGCGAGGATGTCGTGCACGCGATTCGCATCGCGTCGACGATGCGCGCCGCCGCCTGCGTCTTGTCGATGATCTAGCGCGGGGTCCGAAACGAAAAAAGCGCCACCCTCGCGGATGGCGCGTTCCTCGTGAACCAGCCTCAGACCTGGAGGGTCGGCTGACCCTTCTCCCAGTTGCAGGGACAGAGCTCGTCGCTCTGAAGGCCGTCGAGCACCCGCAGCACCTCGGGGACCGAGCGGCCGACCGAGAGGTCGTTGACGCTCGCCCAGCGAATGATGCCCTGCGGGTCGACGAGGAAGGTTGCTCGGAGACACACGCCCGCGTCCTTGGCGATCACACCGAGTTCATCGGAGAGCTCGTGCTTGATGTCGGCAAGCATCGGGAAGGGGAGCTCCTTCAGATCCTCGTGGTCGTTGCGCCAAGCGAGGTGGACGAAGTGGGAGTCCGTGCTCGCGCCCAGCACCTGACAGTCGCGGTCGGAGAAGTCGCCGTCGCGGCGGCCGAACTCGGCGATCTCGGTGGGGCAGACGAACGTGAAGTCCATCGGCCAGAAGAACACGCAGAGCCATTTGCCCTCGTAGGAGTTCTGGTTGATCTGCTGGAACTCTTTGCCCTTCTCGCGGGAGACGCAGGCCTGGAGTTCGAAGTGGGGGAACTTGTCACCAACGGTGAGCATGGGGGATCTCTTTCCTGATGGGGGTTGGGGGACGCCCTTGCGGGCAGGGAAGGGAGGGTTTGGTTAGCAGTCGCCTCGCGGGTCGCAAGCATTGTCCGCACGTGCCCCGGGGCGCGTGCCCGGGAGGATGCGTGCTCTACGTAGGGCCGCCTCGGCAAGCGAGCCAGGCCCGACGCGGCAGACGGAACGCAAACACCCGATCCGAAGTGGACCGGGTGTGGGCTGTCGCGAAGCGAACGAGAAACGAGAAACTACAGGCGCTTCGAGTAGTACTCGACGATGAGCTGCATCTCGACGGGGAACGGCACGGCGTCCGGGGTCGGGAGCTCGGCCACTCGGGCGGCGCGGGTGTCGTCGTCGAAGCGCATCCACTCGGGGCGCGTCAGCGAAATCTTCTCAAGCGACTCGGCGACCACGGTGAGGTCCTTCGACTTCGGCCGAAGGGTGATCTCGTCGCCGATCTTCAGGCGGTAGCTCGGGATGTCGACGCGCTTGCCGTTCACGAGGATGTGACGGTGGCGGACGAGCTGGCGGGCGGCCGGAATCGTCGGCGCGAACCCGGCGCGGAACACCGCGTTGTCCAGTCGACACTCGAGGAACTCCAGCAGCTGGTCGGGCGTCGAGGCCTTGCTCTGCTTCGCCTCGATGAACAACCGACGAAACTGACGCTCGGTCAGGCCATAGTTGAAGCGCAGCTTCTGCTTTTCAGCGAGCTGCTTCTTGAAGTCCGACTCTTTGCGTCGTCGGGCGTTGCGGGGACCATGCTCGCCGGGCGGGTACGCTCGGTTCCACATCGTCTTGCGGGAGAGACCGGGAAGGTCGATCCCCAATGCACGCATTTTTTTCACGCGGGGGCCGGTATAACGGGACATCTCGACAGAACTCCTTGGAGCCGGGCTGTCTAGTACACCGCCAAGGATTGTCCAGACGTTTGTTGACCACGCGGCACCCACTGCGACGAAAACGCACCTTACTGCCTCCGAGGAGCATCTTCCCCCTGCTCTGGCCTTGACCCGAGCTTTCGACACCCCTAAACCTTTCAAAGATTCGTGAAACCTGCTGGGCACCCGCTCAGCCCCTCGTCCCGCACGTGCGGGTCTGGAGAACGTATGTCTTTGCTCGGCGCGGTTGTCAGCGACCCCTCTTCCGACGTGCTCCGCACCCTACGAACGGTGTGCGACACCCGCGGACTCGAGGATCTCGGCGCCCGGCTGGGGCGGCTCTCGGAGCTCGTTCGCTGGGATCTCGAGGAGATCGCGGCGGCGATCGATGCGGTGCCCAACTCCGGTTCCTGGGTCCAGCAATCGGGGCACCATCTGCTGCGTCAGGGCGGAAAACGCCTGCGGCCGATGTGCGTGGCCCTCGCGTACCGTCTCGCGTCTGAACAGGACGGCCCCACGGTGCTGACCCCGGCCGCGCGGGCGCTCGCGGTCGCGGTCGAACTCGTGCACGCCGCGACGCTCTTGCACGACGACGTGGTCGACCTCGGCGATCAGCGCCGCGGGGCCCCGGCGGCGCGGCTGCTCTTTGGCAACGCCGCGTCGATCTTCGCCGGCGACTGGTTGCTCGTCGACGCTCTGAAACGCGTCCGGTCGGCGGAGGTGGACGGCACGCTCGAACGGCTCTTCGACATCATCGAGGAGATGATCGAAGCCGAGTCGATTCAGCTCGAGCACCGCAACCGCGTCGACTTGTCGGTCGCGAACTACTTCAAGATCGTCGAAGGCAAGACCGCGGCGCTCTTTCGCTGGGCGACCTGGGCCGGCGCGCGTGCGGGCGGGTTCGATGCCGGCCGGAGCGATGCGCTCGAGCAGTACGGGCTGCATCTCGGTGTCGCGTTTCAGCTCGTCGACGATCTGCTCGACTACACCGGCGACGAAGAGAAGACGGGCAAGGCGCTCTTCGCCGATCTGCGCGAAGGCAAGATGACCCACCCGGTCCTCGTCGCCCGCGACACCGATCCCGAAGCCGCCGCGCTCCTGACCGAGCTGACGGAGGCCGGCGACTCTGCAGACGCCGCGCTTCGACATGCGCTTCTCGACCGGCTTCGAAAGACGGGCGCGCTCGACCAGACCCGTGCCTTGGCCGCCGAGCGCGCCACCCGGGCCGTCCAGGCGCTCGCCGACATGCCGGACTGCGCCGCCCGGCAAGCCCTTCACACCGTCGCACTGGCCACGGTCGAGCGGGAGCGCTGAGATGGCGAGTTCCCGCATTCCCGGTTTCTACCGAACTTCGCTCGCCGAGCGGGTGGCCGTGTTGCTCGATCGCGGTCTGCTCGACGAAGCGGCCGCAGCGCACCTCCAACGCGGTGGGTCCCTTCCGCTCGGCGTCGCCGACCGCATGAGTGAGAACGTGGTCGCCATTCATGGGCTGCCGCTTTCGGTCGCGCTGAACTTCCGCGTGAACGGGGAGGATCTCTTGGTGCCCATGGCGGTCGAGGAACCCTCCGTGGTCGCGGCCGCCTCCAACGCCGCGCGCATGGTGCGCTTGCACGGCGGTTTCGCGGGCGAGGCCGACGAATCGATCATGACCGCGCAGGTGCAGCTCGACGAGGTCGCCGACCCCGAGGCTGCGCCCATGCGGATCGAGGCGAAGCGACGCGAACTCTTCGAGCTCGCGGACGCGGCGATCCCCGGCATGGTCGCCCGCGGCGGCGGCTGCCGAGACATCACGGTCCGTCCGCTCGCGGGTCCCGGCGGCATGGTGGTCGTCCACTTTCACGTCGCGGTGGGCAACGCGATGGGCGCCAACCTGGTCGACACGGTGGCGGAAGCCGTCGCGTCGCGGGTCGGCGAGATCTTGGGCGGCCGGGTCGGACTTCGGATCCTCACCAACCTGCCCATGCGACGCCGGGTGCGGGTCACGTGCGAAGTCGGCGCCGACGCGCTGTCCGGTTCGGGCGGCGCCGAGTTGGCCGACGCCATCGTCCGCGCGAGCGCGTTCGCCGAGCGCGACCCCTTCCGCGCCGTGACCCACAACAAGGGCGTCATGAACGGCGTCGACGCGGTGGCGGTGGCGCTCGGTCAGGACTGGCGGGCCATCGAGGCGGGCGCGCACGCGTTCGCGGCGCTCGGACCCGACCTCGACGGGACGGGCTACCGTCCCCTCTCGACCTGGCACCGCACCAAGACGGGCCTGGTCGGTCGGCTCGAGATGCCGCTGGCCGTCGCCACGGTCGGCGGGTCGACCGGCGTGCACCCAGGGGTGCAAACAAGCATGGCGCTGCTCGGCGTCACCGACGCCTCGCAACTCGCAATCGTCATCGCCTCGGCGGGACTCGCCAGCAACCTCGCCGCACTGCGGGCGCTCGCCGGCGAAGGGATCCAGCGCGGACACATGCGTCTTCACAAACGCAAGGAGGCAGGCTCCGTGGCGCTCTCCGAAGACACGGCACCGCCCTCCGCAGAAAGCACGGATGGAGGCGCCCGCGCGGCGACCCCCGCAGACCGCACCGCGCCGACGCGCGGTGGACTTCGACGAACGGAATCTTCCCCCGGAGGCGGCGCATGACCCCCACGAAGCACAGTTCCCCTCAGGCTCCTGCAGAACGACCCGACCACGGACCGGCCTCGCCCGAAGCCACCGACACGACGTTCGGGTCCGGTGAGATGTTCGACGCGATCGCGGAACGCTACGACTTCGTCAATCGGGTCCTTTCGATGGGCATCGACGTGCGTTGGCGAAAACAACTCGTCCGCAGCATGCCCGCGGGCGCGCGCCGGGTGCTCGATGTAGCGACCGGGACCGGCGACGTGGCGATTGCACTCGCGTCCGAGTTCCCCGAGGTCGAAGTCGTCGGGGTCGATCCCTCTGAAGGCATGCTGAGGGTCGGGCAGAAAAAGGTGAAGGCGCACGACCGCATCGTCCTGGAAGCCGGCGACGCGCAAGCACTTCGGTTCGAGGACGCCTCGTTCGACGGCGCGACCATCGCGTTCGGGATTCGCAACGTGCCGGATCGCGACGCTGGGTTGCGGGAGATGACCCGGGTGGTTCGTCCCGGGGGCCACGTGTCGGTGCTCGAACTGTCCGAACCGAAAGCTGGCCTGTTCTCGACCTTGGCCAGGCTCTGGATCCGAGAAGCGGTTCCGAGGATCGGGGCGTTGCTGAGCGGCAAACGGGAGTACCGCTACCTGCAGTCCTCCATCGCCGCGTTCCCACCCCCAGCGGAGTTCGCCACGCAGATGGAGCGGGCGGGCCTGGTGGACATCGAGGTCCGGCCGCTGACCTTTGGCGTGTGCTGTCTCTACGTCGGCAAGGTGCCGTCGTGACCACGCCGCAGCTGGATGGCACGACTCATGACATCGCTCCGGGAACGGGACTGCCCACCCGCGCGCTCGACCGAGTCGGTGCACGGTTCGAGAACGCCCTCCGGGCCGGCGCACGCGTCGTGACCCTCGCGGCACCGTGGGTGCCGGACGTGGCCACGTTCTGGCCGGCGGAAGGCGATGCGCTCGTATTCGGCGACCGCGACCTCGACTGCGCTGGGGTAGGGATCGCGCGTCGCGCCGCGGCCACCGACGCCGCGACGATGTTGACCGGGCTCGAGCCGAAGGTCGCGTTCGACGACGTGGACGCCCCACCGCTGAGCGCGTTCGGTGGCTTCGCATTCGATGCGGAGGACGCGACCGACCCTCGCTGGGCGTCGTTCGGGCCCGGCGAGATGGTGGTGCCGCGCTGGACCTACGGCGCGACCCGCGCAGACGCGTGGATCCGTTTCGTGACGGTCGAGCCCCTGTCGAATGCCGAGGCCGAGTCGGCGCGGCTGGAACTCGAGGCGGCGTGGGCGCGTCTCCTCAGTGCGCCCGCTCGTTCGGGAAGCGCGGTGCTCGTCACCGACATCGGCCAGCCGCCGGCGGAAGAGTGGGCGCGCCACATCCGCGAGATCACGGAGGCCATCGAACGTGGGGAAGCCGGCAAGGTCGTCGCCGCCCGCCGGGTCGACGTGCGTCTGTCGGGCACGCTCGATCCCAGGGTGGTCCTGCGACGCCTCCGCGTGCGGTTTCCGAACTGTGTGCGCTTCGCGTTCCGCAAAGGAGAGGCGACGTTCCTCGGCGCGACGCCGGAACACTTGATCTCCAAGGTGGGCACCACGCTCCGGACCGAAGCCCTGGCCGGGTCGGCACCGGCCGGGGACGGGCAGTCCCTGCTCACGAGCGAGAAGGACCAGCACGAACACCGTCTGGTGGTCGATGCGATCCGAACCGCGCTCGAGCCTCACGCGACGCTCGAGATGGAGGCGAAACCCTCACTTCGCGAGTTGCCCAACGTGGTGCACTTGCACACGGCGATTCGAGGGACGCTGCACGACGCGACGCACGTGCTCGAACTCGTTCGAGCCTTGCACCCGACGCCGGCGGTCGGCGGGGTGCCGAAGCAGGTTGCGGCGGACTGGATCGCGACCCGCGAGCGCGCCCGATACGGTGCCCGCGGTTGGTACGCCGCGCCCTTCGGTGCGTTCGACGAACACGGCGACGGGCGGTTCGTGGTCGCGCTGCGGTCGGGATTGCTGACCGGAGACTCCGCGTCCGCGTGGGCGGGCTGCGGCATCGTCGGCGCCTCTGAACCGGAGCGCGAGTACGAGGAGAGCGCGCTGAAGTTTCGCGCGTTCCTCGGCGCGCTGGAGCCTGCGCGGTGACTCGTCGCCGCTGCAGGAAGAAGCACGATGGCTGACCTCGAACACTCGGCCGCGGACGCACAAGCGACGTTCGCCGCCCACGTGTTCGCGGGGCTGCGATCGGGCGGCGTGACCGACGTCGTGCTCAGCCCTGGATCGCGTTCGACCCCGTTCGTACTCGAAGCGCTTCGGCTGCAGGGCCAAGGCGCGCTCGCACTGCACACGGTGCTCGACGAACGGACGGCAGGATTCTTTGCGCTCGGGCTCGCGCGCGAAGGACGTCTCCCGGTGTGCGTCTGCACGAGCGGCACCGCGGCAGCGCACTATCTTCCGGCCGTCGTCGAAGCCGGCGCGTCCGGCATGCCGCTCGTGGTGCTGAGCGCGGATCGACCGCCGGAGCTGCGGGACACCGGCGCCAATCAGACCATCGACCAGACGCATCTGTTCGGTTGGCATGTGGAGGCGTTCGTCGATCTGGGCGCGCCGGGCGCAGCGCCCAGGATGCTTCGCGCGGCCGAGCGTCGTGCACTGCGGGCGGCGGTGATCGCGCGCCGGACCGCGTCGCCGGTCCATCTGAACGCGCCCGCGCGAAAGCCACTCGAGGGAACGGCCGCGTCGCACCCTGGTGCGGCCGCAGCCGTGTTCGATCCGGTGCCGACCGCGGATCCGGAAGGGATCGAGCACTTGGCGGAACTCCTTGGCTCCGCGGCACGACCGCTGATCGTCGCTGGCCCCGGGCCAGCGCGTCAGGGCCGAGCGCTGGAGGACGTTCGGCGGCTGGTGGAATGCAGCGGCGCGCTCCTGCTCGCGGATGCGACGAGTCAGTTCGCGGCGCTCGGAGACCCGGTCGAGCTGGCGCTTCGAACCCCCGCCGGCCGGGGGTTGGTCGACGCCGACTTCGTCCTGCAGCTCGGAGAGTCCCCCATCGGCAAAGGCTGGAGCCAGTACGCCTCTGGACGCAGACGGTGGATTCTGTGCGAACGCGGGTGGCCCGATCCAACCGGCGATGCCGACGGGCTCGTGTTCGGACCGATCGCCGCCAGCGTTCGCGTGCTGGCGGATGCGCTGGAGCGGTCCACGAAACCGAAGCCGCAACACCCTCGGCGCGAACGGCTCAAGCGCGTCTCTTCCGAAGCCGTGGCGAGTTTGCCGTGGGGCGAGACGCGCGCGCTCGAACACATCGCCCGGGCGGTGGACGCCTCGGGTGCCCGACTCGTGATCGGCAACAGTTCCTGCGTGCGGCTCATCGATCTTGCGGCGGCGCCTCGAGCCACCGTGCACTCTCAGCGTGGCGCCAGTGGCATCGACGGCCTCATCGCAGGGACGTGCGGGGTGGCCACCGCCTCTCGGATGCCCACGGTGCTGGTGCTCGGCGACGTGAGCTTTCTGCACGACGTCGGTGCGCTTCAGGAACTGGCCAAGCTCGACACGCCGACCGTCGTGGTGGTGCTCGACGACGGGGGAGGGCGGATCTTCGAACAGCTCCCGGTGGTGGACGCGCTGCCGACCGCTGCGTTCGAAGCCCACTTCGCCCTCGCCCACCGTTGGGCGCTGGAGGAGCTTGGGACGGGGTTCGGAATTCGCGCCTCTTCGATCGCCAACCCGACCGAGTTGGACCAGGCTCTGAGCATGTCGCTGGAACATCCCGGAGCGAGCGTGCTCCGCGTCGTATTGCCCACCCACTCGGTGCGGGACGACCTCGCGGCGCTCGACGCGTTCGTCGAGGACGCGCTCGCGCGGGACCTTCCGGGTGCAGACACATGACGCTGCTGCTGCTTCACGGATTCGGCGGCACCCCGGCCGCGTTCGACTCGTTGCTCCGTTTCGAGTCCCTCGACGCGCAGGACGTCCTGCGGCCTTCGATCAGCGCGGGCGGTTCGAGCTTCGAAGAGGAAGTGGATCGGGTCGCGGCGCTTCTTCCGGAGGGAACGGATGTATTCGGGTACTCGCTGGGGGGGCGCATCGCGCTCGGCCTCTTGGCCCGGCATCCGGGGCGGGTGCGTTCGCTGGTGCTCGCGGGCGCCCATCCCGGATTGGACGAACCGGCGGCACGCCGCGAGCGGCGCCTGCTCGACGCCCAGCGGGCCGAGCAAGTCGCGACGCTCGGCGTCGGGCCGTTCTTCGAGGGCTGGGACGCGCAGCCGCTGTTCGGCCGACGGCCGCGTCCGGATCGAACCGGTCTCACCGCGCCCGCGCTCGCGCGCATGTTTCGGGTGCTGGGGCTCGGCACCATGCCGAGCTACTGGGAAGCGCTCTCGCGGGCCCGCTGCGCGCTGTCTTATCTCGTGGGCGAAGACGACGACCGGTACCTCGACATCGCGCGGCGGGTGGCGGTCGTGTGTCCGGACGCGCGCATCCTCACCGTCCCCGCCTCAGACCACGATGTCCTCGGCTGCCAACCGGAGTTCGTCGCATCCGCGATCGCGGAGACGATCGCGGCGCGCCGGGGATCGATCCGCCCGTCCGCGCCACCTGTCGCGCGTCGTGGGGCGGACACGAAGCGGAGCCTTCGGTGAGGTCGGCGACGTTGCCCGCGCCGGGGAGCTGGCGCGCGTGGCTGCTCGCCTCTCGGCCCGCGACGTTGAGCGCGGCCTTCGTGCCCGTCGCCGTCGGCACCGCAGTCTGCCACCGACAGGCCGAGGTGGTGTGGCCTGCCGCGGTGGCGGCCCTGCTCGGTGCGTTCGCGCTGCAGATCGGCGCCAACTTCGCCAACGACTTGTTCGACCATCAGAAGGGCGCCGACGACGAGACGCGGCTCGGACCCACGCGCGCCGCGCAGGCTGGCCTGCTGACCCACGCGCAACTTCGCGCCGGCCTCGTGCTCGTCTTCGGTTTTGCGACGCTCGTGGGCGGCTACCTCGTCTGGCATGCCGGCTGGCCCGTCGTTGCGATCGGCGCCGCCTCCATCCTCAGTGCGCTCGCATACACCGGCGGCCCCTACCCGCTCGGCTACCACGGGCTCGGGGATGTGTTCGTGCTGGTGTTCTTTGGCTTCGTCGCGGTGTGCGGCACCGCGTTCGTCCAGACGGGGGTCGTGCCGAGCATGTCTTGGTGGGCGGCCGTTCCCGTCGGTGCGCTCGCGACCGCCATCTTGGTCGTGAACAACGTGCGGGACGCACCCACCGATGTGAAGGCGGGCAAACGCACCCTCGCGGTGCGCTTCGGCCGGACCGCGGGCGTGGCGCAGTACGCCGGGTTGACCGTCGCCAGCTACGCGGCGGCGGGGGTGCTCGCGGCACAGGGCGCGCACTGGGTGCTCTTGGTGTTCGCGACCCTTCCCTGGTCGCTCGTCCTCGTGGGTCGGCTGCACCGACTGCGCGGGGCCGACCTCAACCCAGTCCTGGCTTCCACCGCCAAGCTGCTGCTCGCGTTCGGCGTGTTGCTGACAGTGGGCCTCTGGGTGTGAGCAAGCTGCGGCCGGGATGACCACCATCGACGTCGAGACCGTGCGCTGGCGACTTCCGAGGCGCCTCACCAACGCGCGTTCGACTCACGTCGAACGGGAAGCCGTGCGTTGTGTGGTGGAGGACGGCGCGGGTCGGGTCGTTGCAGAGGCGGCGCCCCTCGAAGGTTTCGGCCAAGACGACCTCGCAGCGGCGCGTTCGGCCCTGGAGCGACTCGTGGCGGGGGACCTTCACGCGATGGAGTGTTCAGAATCGCTCCTCGATCGGCTTCGCGCCGCGGCGCAGTGGTGTCCCGACTCCGCGTCCGCCCGCTTCGCGCTCGAGTGTGTCCTGCTCCGCCGAGCCGCCGATTCGGTGGTGGATGGAGTCCGTGTGTGTGCGGCGGAGCTCGGCTTCGAAGCGGTCTCGACGATCGATGCCGCGGGCTGGGCGTCGGACCTCGAGGACGCCCGCCGGCTCAGAGACGAGGGGTTCCGCACGATCAAATACAAGCTCGGGGTGGAGACCGCCAGCGCGGACCAGGAGACGCTTCGCACGTTGGGCGCGCTGGACTGCGCGGTGCGGGCCGACGCGAACGGAAGCGCAGTCGACGACGCGACGTGGCGGGTACTGTCCGAGGTGGGCGCCGAGTTCGTCGAAGAGCCTGGGCCCGAGGCAGCGCTTCAAGATTGGCGACGGTCGAAGGTGCCGGTGGCGCTCGACGAATCGCTGGCGGATGCGGGTGCTGCTGAAGTCGCGGCGTGTGTTCGGCGGGGCGTGCAGGTCGTGGTGCTCAAGCCGATGGTGCTCGGGCTGCTCGGCAGTCTCGAGCGCGCGAAGACGGTGCGCGCTGCGGGGGCCCGCGTGGTGGTGTCGCACCTGCTCGACGGCGACCTCGCTTGGTCGGCGCATGCTGGCTTGGCGCTCGCCCTCGGCGGCTCGCTCGCCCTCGGCGCACAGCGTGGCGCGCTCGCGCATGGACTCGGCCGGCGACCGACCCTCGACGCTGCCTTCGCGCGTTCCGTCGAGCATCGTGCGTCGGCGACCACAGGCGGCCCGGCGTGAGCACGACGATGCGTGAACTCGACGTACAGGCGGCGGCCGCCGACGCCCCCGAGCGGACCGCGCTCGTCGCGGGTGACCGCACGTGGACCTGGCGCGACGTCTGGGCGGCGGTGCGGTCGAAGCCCGCGCCCACGGGACCGGTACATTTGGTGCCAGCGCTCGACGTCGAGTCCGTGATCGCGATCTTGACGGCCATCCACCATGGCTGCCCGCTCGTGCTCGGCGACGCGGCGATGGAGGTCGCCGGTCGGCCCGATCCGTGCGCGGTCGATCGCGGGGCGGACGGGCTGCTCGCGATCCCGTTCACCTCGGGCACCACCCAGCGTCCCAAAGGCGTGCGCCTGACCCGTGGCGCGTTCCTCGCGGCATGTGCCGCGAGCGCGGACAACCTGGGCTGGCGAGAGGACGACCGGTGGCTTCTCACCCTTCCGCCGGCCCACGTCGGCGGGCTCTCGGTGCTGGTCCGCGCGCTCATCGCCCGACGCACGGTGGTCTTGCATTCTGGATCGCGTGCGGCCCCGGACCTGATGCGGCGCATGGTGGAGGACCGAGTCACCATCGCTTCGTTCGTGCCGACGTTGGTCCGGCGTTTGGTCCAAGAGCGGCACACCTCGCCACCGTCCCTTCGCGCCGCGCTCGTCGGCGGCGCGCCCGCCAGCCGGTCGCTCCTGAAGGACGCGCGCGCACTCGGATTTCCGGTCTTGCCCACGTACGGCATGACCGAGACTTGCGCGCAGGTCGCCACGCGTACCCCCGGCGACGATCGGGACGCCGACGACGTCGGCCGACCGCTCGGGGACAACGAGATCTCGTTCGCGGGCGACGGCGAGATCTTGATCCGCGGGCCGCAGCTCTTCCGCGGCTACCTGGGCGGGCCGGATCGAACGGGCGCGTTCGCGACCGGCGATCTCGGTTCGATGGATGAAGCGGGTCGGCTCGTGGTCGAGGGCCGGAAGGACGAGCTGATCATCACCGGCGGCGAGAACGTCTCGCCGCGCGTGGTGGAGGCCGCGCTCCTCGACACCGGCCTTGTGGAAGAAGCATTCGTCTTCGGCCTACCGGACGACGAGTGGGGACAAGTGGTGGCCGCGCTGCTCGTGGGGGCGGCCCCGCAGGAAGCGGTGGCCAGCGCGTCTGAGACTCTGAAGGCGCACGAGCGGGTGCGGCGATGGCGCTCGGTGGCCGCGCTGCCGAGAACCGCCAGCGGCAAAGTCGACCGCCATGCGATCCTTGCCGCTTGGACGGTGGGCTAGGGTGCCGCCTCGCAGATGATGCGGCTATCGTCGCCGCACCCTCGTTGAAGCCACTCGGCGCGGCGTGAGCCACCTTGCCTTCCGGTGTAGCGACTGCACTCGTCCGCATCTCCCGAATCGGGGCTGCCCGACACCCATCCATCGAACCCTGCGCCTGGTGGACCGATCGAACCGTCCTCCCACCGCCAATCTCCGGCCCCATCCCGCATCAGCCCCAGCCACCATGTGCGACCCGGCGTCTCGAGTGTGGCCACGGGGTCAATCAAGAAGTCGTTTTCACCCGCGGATTCCACTTTAAGCAGCCCATAGCCAGGTCTGGCCGCACAGTAGTCTTCAGCCTCTGTGCGGGTGACCCTCATGTCAGGACACAGGATGTACGTGTGGCCATCGGCGGCTCGAGTCACCACGGTGCAGCCCGAGCCGCAGGTGCCCGCGCCTTCGTCGATGTTGCCGTCGCAGTCGTCGTCGACCGCGTTGCACGTCTCGGGCATCGACGAGACGCTGCAGGTGCCGCCGCCGCACGGCATCGTGCCGGTGCACGTCCCGACTGTGCACGGCTCGGTGGTGCCTTCGTCGGTGCTCCCGTCGCAGTCGTCGTCCGATCCATTGCACGACTCCGGATCCATCGGCACCGTACAGGTGCCGCCGCCGCACGGCATGGTGCCGGAGCACGAGAACACCATGCAGCTGGCGGTGGTGCCTTCGTCCGTGGACGAGTCGCAGTCGTCGTCCGCGCCATTGCAGCTCTCGGTGCCGGGCGTGCCGGCCATGGCGGTGCAGCGCGTGCCGCCGCTGCCATCACACACGACGGTGCCAGAGGCCATACAGACCCCGACCCCAGCGGAGCAGGCGGAGCCGAGTCCAAACCCCTCGTCGGTGCTGCCGTCGCAGTCGTTGTCGGCGGCGTCGCAGATCTCGTCCCCGCCGGTCCCCGCGGAAGCGCTGCACCGGGACGCGCCGTCGAGTCCGCAGATGATCGTCCCGGTCATGGCGCAGACGCCGGCGCCGTCCGAGCAGGCGTCGCCAAGCGTCGGGAACGCTTCGTCCACCGCCATGTCGCAGTCGTCGTCGATCGCGTTGCAGAGTTCGGTCGTGGGTGCACCGCCGGAGACGCTGCACATCGTGCCGGTCATCGCCGCGTTGCAGATCCGTTCGCCGGTCTGCCGACACGCGCCGGTGCCCGCCGTGCAGGCCGCGCCGAGGCCGGGCCACGGCTCGTCGACGACGCCGTCGCAGTTGTCGTCGAGTCCGTTGCAGAGCTCGTCGATGGGGTTGATGCCGCCGGTGCACTCGGACCAGACGCCGCCCGAACACTCCTGGCGGCCTTCCATGCAGGCGCCGACGGACAGGCCACACGGTCGGCTCTCGGTGCCGGTGCATGCGCAGCCTTCGTCGACGGCTCCGTCGCAGTTGTCGTCTACGCCCGGGATGTCGCACAGCTCGGGCGAGGCGAGGTCGTCCAGACACGCCACTTCGCCACCGGCGCCACACTGGGTCCGACCACGGGCACAGAAGTCCGGGTCGCGACCATCGCATTCGACTCCGAGATCCGGATCCTCAGATCCGTCGGCGGTGCTCGGGTCACAGTCGTCGTCCACCCCGTTGCACACGTCGAGGTCGGCGATGAACTGGCATTCGCATCCATCAGAAGGGTCGCCGTTGGCGTTTACGTAGCCCGGCGGGCACACGAGCCCAGCGTCTCCCGCATCGGCCCGGCCACCGTCGACCAGTTCGAGGCCAGAACGATCCACGGCGCAGCTGGCGAGGACGAGCACGGAGAGGGGGAGGACCCATTTAAGCATGGGACCATGTTGCCACGGCGAACCGCCCGACGTCACGCCCGCACACCGACGGAAAGCGTTCCCGACCCAGCGTTCCCCGAAGATGCCCGAACGTGCTAGACGGTCAGCTCTTCGGCGGCGCCCGATCGACCCCGGACCCCTCGGGGGCGGGCCATGGGTGAACGCCGTTCTCGAAAGGAACTCCCATGTCTACGGTTCGCGCGTCCCACATTCTTCTCATGTACCAAGGCTCCTCCCGCTCGACGGCCACGCGGAGCAAGAGCGAAGCGGAGACGCAGATCGCGGATCTCGCGACTCAGTTGGCCGGCGGCGCCGACTTCGCAGACCTCGCCAAAGCCCACAGCGATTGCCCGTCGGGCGCGAAGGGCGGCGATCTCGGCACCTTCGGCAAGGGCCAGATGGTCAAGGCCTTCGAAGACACGACCTACGGCATGGAAGTCGGTCAGACGAGCGGCATCATCGAGACCCAGTTCGGCTACCACATCATCCACCGGACGGCCTAACGGAGGCGTCAACGGCGGCACACGTAGGGCGTTGTCACGCAGTCACCGGTGGCTGAAGGTGCCCAGTCTGCCGCTGAGGCGCGCTCGGGCTACCGGTAGCTCCACAAGACCTGGTCGCTGTGGACCGCACCTCGGTCCACGACCAGGTGCTGGTAGGCCCCCTGCAGCTGCACGTCCGTCGCGTGCTGTCCGAACTGCGTGTAGAGGAAGTGGCTCAGCTCGCCGACGGTCAGCACCTGGTCGTGCGGCGAGGCGTCCGCCTGCCCGGTCATCGCCAGCCGGATGAAGTGGCTCAGGTAGCCACCGGCTTGGAACTGGCCGGCAACCGCGCTGAGCACGTCCTCTTCGCTCGAGAAGAACCCGATGCGTCCAGGCTGCGTGATGACGTCCTTGGCGAAGCCGCCGGAGAAACATGCGTCGAGCGCAACCACCGACAGACGCGCGTTCACGGTGCCGAACAAGGTTCCCATCTCGTCGTCGAGCAACGGGCCGTCGTGCAGGAAGATGTACTCGTCGGTTCCGTCGATCTCGCGGGGGTCGCTCGAGTTCTCCCGCTGCCCGCCGTGGCCTGAGTAGAAGAAGACGAAGATGTCTTCTGGTCCCATTTGAGACGCGAGGCGCGCGAACCCAGCGCGCATGTTGGCGACGGTCGCCTGCGCGTCGGTCAGGAGCACCTGCCGGCTCTCGTCGAGCAGGTTCGCCTCGCGCAGCGCCTCGGCCAGTTTCACCGCGTCGTTCGCGCACTCCGGCAAGTCGCCGACGCCGTCGGGGTAGTCGGTGATGCCGGCGAACAGGCCGAACACCTGACCGCCGCCTGCGCTGCCGCCGCCCCCCCCGTTGCTCGGTCGCGGAATCGGGGTGCCGGCGCCGAAGTTGAGCGTGTACGGACCGGTCTCGCCGGCTTCGTAGCTGGTCACGAGGATCTGGTAGTCCCCATTCTCCGCCGAAGGGATGTCGACGCCGGCGTTGCGCGTGGACGGGGTGAGGTCGTCGTTGTCCATCTGCCGGCCACTCGGGGTGGTCACGATGAGGTACGGGTCGAACGCCGAAGACTCGAGGCGGATCGCCACCGGCTGACCGGCGGTGAAGGCGCGCGTGTAGGCGTCGCGGAACTCGCCCGAGTTCAGTGCTCCGTCCCCGGCGGCGAGCGTTCCCTGAACCGAGTCGCCGGTTACCGCGGCCGCGCCGGCGTTCGCGTTGGCGTTCGGCAACGGGTTCGCGGCGACCTGCGCGCCCTGTCCGGCCGCGCCTGCGTTCGAGCCGCCAATCGCCAGCTGGTACGCGCCCACTTCCGCGGGTCGGTAACTGGTGACGGTCACTCGGTGCACGCCGCTCTGGCGCGCGACGAAGTCGATGACGGCGTTCGTCGTGCCGCCGGGGCCGTCGTCGTTGTCGTGCTGCTCGTTGTCCGGCTCGCGCACGATCAGGTACGTGTCGAACGCGGTGCTGCGCGCTTCGAGGTGCACCCGTTCACCCGCCGCGAACGTCAGTTCGTGCAAGTCGGCGAACTCGCCGGAGGGCAAGGTCGTGTCGCCCGCGGCGAGTGCGCCGTCGATGGTGCGCGTGCTGGCCACCTGCGGTCCGCCGGCCGCCTGCTGCTGCGCCACCGTGGGCTCGGCGCGGGCGTCCGAGACCTTGAGTTCGTAGGCGCCCGCCATGCCGGCTCGGTACGCGGTCGCGACCACCCGGTACGCGCCCGCCACGGGGAGGGGCACGTCGATGGCCGAACTCAGGGTGCCGCCCGAGTCGTCGTTCTCCCAGTGCTGGCCATTGGGGCCCACGACCATCAGGTAGCTGTCGAACGCGTCCGAGCGGAGCTCCACCCGCACCGTCTGTCCGGGCGTTCCCTGAAGCAGGTACACGTCTGCAGGTTCACCGGTCGGAAGCGCCGCACTCCCGGGCGACAGCGCGCCTCGGACCGACTGCCCGACCGTCACTGTGGTTCCGGTGGTCTGGGTGGGGAACTGATGGTGGTTCCGGCTGAGGGTCGGCGCGGCCGCTACCGCCGCGCTGACCGGCTGAAGCGTCATCTCATAGCCCACGGTCTGTCCGGCCTGCGCGGTGAACAGCTGCGCCCGGTGCGGACCCGGCATGACGATCGAGTACGCACCATCGGTGCCTGGAATCGCTCGACCGGACGGGTCGACGACGATCACCATTGGCGCGATCGGACCGGTCGCCCGGACCTGCAGCTGCAGTGCGCCTGCGTCTGCGCCCGCCAGGACCACCCGCTCCTGAAAGCGCCCGTCGGGCAGTGTCTCGTCGCCGGCGGCGAGTTCCCCGGTGTGGCTGCCGCCCGGCGGCAAGAGCGTCGGCGCGGCGGTCTGCGCGACCACGGCCGGAATTCGGTCGACCCGGATTTGGTACGCGCCGGCGGCCGCGACGCTTGGGCTCGTGACCGTGACCTTCAGCACGCCCGTCTGGGCGGCCACGACCTGCAAGCGCGACTCCGCGCGGCTCCCCTGCCAGTCGTCGTTCCGCAGCGCACCCGCGCCGGGCGGCGTGACTTCGAGGGCCGGATCGAACGCCGACGAGGTGAGCACGATCTGCAGCTGGTCCCCCTGTTGGACCGGTACGTCGTATGTCGCGCGACCGGCGGCACCTTGCCCCGGGGCGAGCGCACCGGTCTGCTCGAGGAGCGGGGCCTGGGCCGTCACCGGCGTCTCGACGTTGGGCGCCTCCTCCTTACACGAACCGCATGCGACCACGAGGATCAGTCCGAGCCGGGAGGGAAGTCGACGGAATGCAAGACGCTTCATCCCGGGAAGATACGGTGCGCGGGCGGGTGGGTGCCAGCGCCGCGGCGAGACAATCGCGGAGTCACGCCGCGTCGCAGGGCAGCATCGGCCACAGATCGGCGACAGCCGGGACACCCGCACAGCCGCCGTGCTGGCGTCCCAGGCCGCTGCTATATCGGGGTGATGCTGCCTACATCCGCCGACGTCGTCCTCTGCGGAGGAGGAATTGCGGGGCTGACCCTCGCCTACCAACTTCGGCGCGAGAACCCCGAGGCCTCCATCGTGCTGCTCGAGCGGACCCGGAGGCCGCTGCGAGAGGGGGCCCACAAGGTCGGGGAGTCGAGCGTGGAGCTCGCCTCCCACTACTACGGGGAGATCCTCGGCCTGAAGGAAGAACTCGAGACTCGGCACCTGAAGAAAAACGGGCTTCGGTTCTTCGTCGGAGATGCCGCGGGTGCGCTCTCCGATCGCACCGAGATCGGGCCGGTCGAGTTTCCGCTCGTGCCCAGCTACCAGATCGACCGCGGCCGCTTCGAGTCGGACATGCGGCAACGGTGCGAAGACGCGGGGGTGATGCTGTTCGAAGGGGTCTCGGTGCGCGGAGTCGAGATTCGCAGCGGCGAGACCCCCCACCGCGTTCGCACCGATGCGGGGGTGCTCGAAGCCCGGTGGGTGGTGGATGCGAGCGGTCGCCGCCGCATCTTACAGAAACAACTCGATCTCCGCCGGCCGAGCCCCAACCGGCAGAGCGGCGCCTGGTTTCGGGTGGCGGAGCGGGTGAAGGTGTCGGAGCTGGTGCCGGTCGAAGAAACCCAGTGGCACCGGCGCGACGTGGACGACGTGCGGTGGTTGTCGACGGTGCACCTGGTGGGGCGCGGGTACTGGGTGTGGATCATTCCGCTTCGCAACGGGTTCACCAGCATTGGCCTCGTCGCGGATGCCGCGCACCACCCCTTCGACGGGTTTCACAAACCGGAGCGGCTGATGGCTTGGCTGCAAGCGCACGAACCGCGTCTGCACGCTCGGATCGCGCACCTGGTGCGCGAGGACTTTCAGGTGCGGCGCGACTACAGCTACCTCACCGAGCGCATGATGTCCGCCGACCGGTGGAGCTGCGTGGGCGAGGCCGCCGCGTTCGTCGATCCCCTCTACAGTCTGGGCGGGGACTTTCTCGTCATGAGCAACGCCTACACGGCGCGCGCCATCTCCGACGATCTCGCCGGGCGGCACAATCCAGCCGTGATCGAAGAACTCAACGCGCTGTGGCTGCAGCTCTCGCAGGATGCCTCGCGCACCCTGAGCCACAACGGTGCCATGTTCCCGCACGCGGACATTCTCGGTGCCAAGCTGTGGTGGGATTTCTTCAACTACTGGGCGTTCATGACCGCGCACTTCGTCCAGGAGATCTGGCGCGAGGACGCCGCGTGTTTGGCGCGCTTCCGGACGCTCCAGGAGCGCTTCTACCTGCTGAACCACCGGGCCCAGTCGATCCTCGAGGCATGGGCGGCGGCCGAGCCGGCGATTCACCGGAACACCAAGTCCTGGATCGGATTGCCCAGTTTTCCCTCGGTGCTGCTGGACCAGCACCGCGCGATTCTCAATCCCCTCGACCCGGACGCCACCTTCGCGAAGATGGAGGCCGACTACGAAACGGGACGCCACCTCGTCACCGAGGTGCTGGTGCACGCCCTGCGATCGGTGGGTTCGGCAGGCGTGGACGAGTTCGCCCGCCTGTCTGGCATCGACGCGGGATGGGACCTGCACTTCGACGATCCACGCTTCGGGTCCGACGCGCTGGACCGGCGGTCGCGTCTGGAAGGCATCGGTTCGGTGGCCCGGGACATGGAACGGGCGATCGGCCGCCAAGTGCCCGACACGCCGCTCCTGTCCCTGCTGGACCGTGCGCTCGGTCGGGCGACATCCCAGCCGAGCGTCGTCCACAACGCGCAGGTCTGAACGCGAGACCACATGTGAACCAGAAGTGAGAGAGACGTGTGCCGTGAAGAGCGGTTCACACGCGCCCCGGAGGCACCGCTGAAGATTCTGGTTCGGACCTCCGTCTTTCCCCGCAGGCACCCGTTTTGACGAACTGGGCATGCGACTTGCGAGGGGCTCTATCCGCGCTAAAGAGGGGCGCTTCCCATGGCTGCACTTTCCACCGAACAGATTCACGAGAAAATTGTCGAGATCCTGGCCGATTCGTTCGAGCTCGATCCTTCGACCATCCAGCCCCAATCCACGTTGTACGAGGAGCTGGATCTCGACAGCATCGACGCCGTCGACATCTTCGTGCAGCTCCGAGATGTGACGGGCCGGCGCCCCGATCCGGAAAAAGCCAAAGAAATCCGCACGGTTGCAGAACTCGTGGCGTTCGTGAAGTCGGAACTGGTCGCAGCCGAGCGCGGTGATCCGGAACCCGAAACGCCGCTCCCCGCCGCGTGACCGACCTGCTCGCCCGCATTCCCCACCGCGGGCCCATGTGCTTTCTGGATGCGGTTGTCGCGGTCGATGCCCAGCGCGTCCACACCCGCACGACCCTCCGCCCCGACTTTCTTTTGCTGCGCGATGGGGCCGCCTCCCCGATGATCGCGATCGAACTCTTCGCCCAGACCGCCGCGGTCTTCATGGCGAACCGTGCTGCGCACTCGGATCAACCGTTCGTGGAAGGGGCCCTGCTCGGCGCGCGCATGCTCGACGCCACCGTGGACCGCCTGCTTGAAGGCGATGTCCTGGAGATCTTCGCCGAAGAGGTCTTTGGTGCGGGCAACCTGGCGCAGTTCAAGTGCCGCCTCGAACGGGATGGGGAGACCATCGCGACGGGGAACATCAACGTGGCCAGCGGCGCCGCCGTCGTCCGCGGCTAGTGTCCGCTTCTGCGTTTTCCCGGTTGGCGCCCCTCCTGCTTCACCCGGCGGTTTGCCAGGCCCCACTGCACGGAAGCTCTTTGTGCCGCCCCCGCTTCGCGCTAAGAAGACCGGATGGTTGAGCGGAGGGTCGACATCGCCATTCTCGGGGGTGGCCTCGCGGGGAACTTGTTGGCGCGGCAGCTGCGCCGGAAGGTACCAGGAGCCTCGGTAGCGCTCTTCGAGCGTTCCGAGACCCGCGGTTTCAAGGTCGGCGAGTCCACCGTCGAGATCGCGACGCATTACCTGATCTCGCGGGTGGATCTGTCGACCTACGTCTACAAGAACCATCTGCCGAAGAACGGTCTGCGCTACTTCTTCGACTCGCCCCAAAAAGACGCATCGCTCACGGAGATGAGCGAGATCGGCACGCACGGCTTGCCGCCCTATCCCAGCTTTCAGCTCGATCGGGCGCGCTTCGAAGCGGACCTCATCGAGATGAACCGGGCCGATGGCGTCGACGTGCACCTGCCGGCGTCGGTGTCCGATCTTCGCTTGGACGCGAAGGGACATCGGTTCACCGTGACCGAAGACGACACGCAGACCGAGTGGGCCGCCCGCTGGGTGATCGACGCGACCGGGCGCGAGAGCCTGATCGCCAAGGCCGAGGACCTTCGGGTTCGAGAGACCGACCACCGCATCGCTGCCGCGTGGGGCCGTTTTCGCGGCGTGCACGACATCGACGATCCGATGCAGTTCAGCCCCGAAGCGCCTGACGTGGGCCACGAGTGGCGGCGGCGATCTCGGTTCACGAGCCGTGCGTTGAGCACGAACCACTTCATGTACCCCGGGTACTGGATCTGGCTCATTCCGCTCCGAGACGGCATCACGTCGATCGGTCTCGTCCGCGAGCGCGCTTCTTGGTCTCCCGCGTTCCACAAACCCGCGGGGTTTCTGGCCGCCCTTCACGAACACCGTGCGCTGCGAGAACTGGTGCCCGAGGACGTGGAGACGCTCGACCTCGAGGCATTTACCCAGCTCGCGTTCCGAACCAAACGTTTCTTCGACGGCAGTGGACGGTGGGCTTGCATCGGCGACGCAGCAGCGTTCACCGATCCGTTCTACAGTCCGGGTTCCGATTTCATCGCACTGGAGAACGACTACGTCACCGATCTGGTCCAGAAGGACCTGGCCGGTGAAGAGGTCGGTGAACTGGGACGTCTCTACGACGACTTCATGCAGTTTCGGTTCGAGTCGACCCTGGTGATCTACCAGGACCTCTACCCGACGTTTGGCAGCTTCGAGCTCTTTCGAGCGAAGGTCTATTTTGATACGGCGCTCTACTACAACCTCCTGTTCGATTCGTACGCACGCGATCAGCACCTCGAGGGCCGCTGGCTTCGCACCCAGCTGCGTCGCAGGCCGGCTGTGATGGAGGCGCTGCATCAGTACGCGGGCCTCTTCCGCGGCGTGGGTGAGGAGCTGCGGCGCCGCGGCGCCTACCACCGACACAACCTCGGCACCGGGGAACACGAGGCCCGCGTCACGTTCGGCGTGATGGACCAGGTGGGACTCGTGCGTACGCGGCGTGAGGTGAACGCCCGAAGCGAGATCATCTTCGAACGCACCCGGGAGCTTCTGACCGATGCGCTCGGTGGCGACGTCGAGACCATTCTGCGCATCCTCGGCGGGACCCTCGACGCGGCCGGGGGTGCGCAGTGATCGACCGCGACCGCCGGGTCGTCGTCACGGGCATCGGTGCGACCACGCCCATCGGCCACGACGTGCCGAGCTCGGTGGCGTCGCTGCGCGCCGGTCGCCATGGCATCCGGAAGATGCCGGAATGGGACTTCCTGCCTGATCTCCAAGGGCGTCTCGGCGCCACGGTCGAAGGCCTCGATCTCAAGGACGCGTACCCGCGGAAGAAGCGCCGCACGATGGGCCGGGTTGGCATGCTCGCGGTGCACGCGGCCGACGAAGCGGTGCAGCAGTCGGGCCTGACGGAAGCGTCGCTGACGTCGGAACGATGCGGCGTCGCGTTTGGATCCACCACCGGGTCGGGCAGCGAGACGGAGGCGTTCAGCAAGCCGCTCGTGTCGCCGCCGCACGAGATGCGCGGACTGCAATCGAACGCGTTCTTCCGGCTGATGACGCACACCTGCGCGGTGAACGTGTCGCAGTTCTTTGGAGTGCGCGGCCGAATCGCCAGCACCTGCACCGCGTGCACCAGCGCATCGCAAGGGATCGGCACCGGCTACGAACTGATCCGCGCCGGCGTGCAAGACATCATGCTCTGCGGCGGCGCCGAAGAGATGCACTACATGAACGCGGTCACCTTCGACCTGCTCATGGCGACCTCGCACAAGTTCAACGACACGCCGGACGAGAGCCCGCGGCCCTTCGACGCGGCCCGCGACGGGCTCGTGATCGGGGAAGGCGGCGGCGCGCTCGTGCTCGAGTCGCTCGATCACGCCCGCGCCCGCGGCGCGGTGATCCTCGCCGAGCTCGTCGGCTACGCCAGCAACTGCGATGGCGCCCACCTCACGTCGCCGCGCCAAGAAGGCATGAAGCGGGTGATGGAGTTGGCGCTCGAAGACGCGCGGCTCGAACCCTCCCGCATCGACTACGTCTGTGCGCACGGCACCGGCACCACCATCGGCGACGTCGCCGAGAGCCACGCCACCGCGTCGCTCTTCGGTTCTGAGATCCCCGTCGCTTCGCTCAAGGGGTTCGTTGGACACACGCTCGGCGCATGCGGTGCGATCGAAGCCGCGTGGTGCGTCGCGATGATGCGCGACCAGTTCATGGTCGGTGGCCGGAACCTGGTCGACGTCGATCCCAACTGTGCGCCGATGGATTACGTGCGCGGCGTGCGCGAAGGTGCGCCCCGGTACATTCTGAACAACAACTTCGCGTTTGGCGGGATCAACACCTCGATGGTGCTCGGTCCCGTGCCCACCTGATCGCCGGACCGCTTCCTTTGCCTCGCCCTCTTCGAATTCTTTTCACCGCGATCGCCTTCGGCGTGTTCTTCGGTGGATCGATCTTGATCGCGGTGCTGCTGTTCCCGTTCATCTTCCTCTTGGCGATTGGGGACCGCGCGCGTCATCGACGCTGGTGCACCCGGTTCGTCGGCGTGGGGTACGGCACCTTCATCTTCTTCATGCGCAGCATGGGCTTGCTCACGCACAACCGGCTCGAGCCGCCAGAGGCGTTGCGCGGCAAACCCTACGTCATGATCGCCAACCACCCGACGCTCATCGACGTGCTCTTCCTGCTGCATTGGTTCCCGCGCCTGACCTGCGTGGTGAAGAACGCGTGGTACAGGAACTTCTCCTTCGGGCTGGTCCTTCGAAGCACCGACTACGTCGGCGGGCCGAGTCCCGAAGAGTCCCAGCGTGGTGGGGAGAGCCCCGCACTCGAGCGCATGATCGCGCACGTGAAAGCTGGCAACCCGTTGATGATGTTCCCTGAAGGGACCCGCTCGAAAGCGGATCGGCTGAACCGACTTCGTCGCGGTCCCTTCCACATCGCCAAGGCGTGCGGGGTGCCGCTCGTCCGGGTGTTCATCCGTGTGGACCGGCCCATCTTGATGAAGGGCGCGCCGATCTGGCACGTGCCGGAAGACCGGGCGCAGTGGCAGTTCGAGATCCTCGATGTGATCGACACGGCCACCGACCCTCGCGATGCCGAGCAGCTTCGCCGCGATGTGCAGGACGACTACAAACGCCGCTTCAATCTGTGGCTCGAAGAGCGCGAGCGCGCCAAGGCGCTCGCCGAAGACGCCGTCCCCGCCAAAGGCTGAGCGGGCCTCCTCTGAGTGGGCCGCCGAAGGGGCTACTCGGGGGTGATCACGAACTGGAAGTCGCCGGTGCCCGGTTCCTGTACCGTCGCCACGAACGTGATCATGGCGCCATCCGGCACTGTGTAGAACGCTTCGGCGGCGTCGATGACCAAGTCGGAGCTGACCGCCGCGCAGCCCATCGCGTCGCTCGGAATTGCGGTCCCGTCGTAGATCACGACCGCCGGCCGCAGATCCTCTTCGCCCACCAACATCTCGAACAGCACATCGATGTCGGCCCCGGTGTCGTTCTCGTAGCAAACGGTGTCGAACGGGACCGCCACGTCGCCCAACATGGTGGCCGGACACTCTTCGCCGGTCGGCCGCATCCACGTGGGCGAGGCCGCGGTGAAGCTCGAGGGAATCGCATCGGGCAGATCCGCAGACGGTCCCGAGAGCGGGAAACATGTCACCGGTCCGGCGTCGACCATCGCGGGCGCGTCTTCGCCGCCGCCCGCATCGGTGCCTGCGTCTTCCATCGCCGGCGCGTCCACCGCCATGCCGGTGTCCTGCGCGACCGGTGCATCCGCGCGCGTCCCTGAATCCACCACCCCCGCATCGTCGTCCCCGCACGCGAGGGAGAAGGAGAGTAGGAGAACGGCGGCCACACGAAGCGAGGAATGCATGCGCCGCGGTGTACGCGCGGGGCGACGACTCCGTCAAGCACGCGAAGCACGCCCGGGGTCAACGCTGCGACACCGCCTCAGCTTTCGGCTTCGGCTTCGGCTTCGGGCTTGGGTTCGGGTTCGGGCTTCGGCGTCGGCGTCGGCATCGGCTTCGGCGTCGGCTTCCGCTTCGGCGTCGGCGTCGGCGTCGGCTTCGGCTTCCGCTTCGGCGTCGGCGTCGGCTTCGGCTTCGGCTTCCGCTTCGGCGTCGGCGTCGGCATCGGCGTCGGCTTCCGCTTCCGCTTCCGCTTCCGCTGCCGCTGCCGCAGCCTTCTACAGCGCCTGCCAGCTCAGAGTTCGTACGGTGGCTCGGTAGCCGAACCAGGCGTTGTCGACGACGACTTCGTCGGGCGGCTGCGCGGTCTGAGGCGCGCCGTCTGCGAGGCCGCCTTCGTAGCGCACCGTCAACACGCCGGCCGGTGCGCCATCGAGGCGTTCGAAGGTGCGCTCGACGAGTCCACCCGCACCCACGGTGCTCACGACCCGTTCGCCGTCTCGCTCCGTCTCGCCGGGCGGCGCGTTCACGAACCAGGTGCGGTGCACGTCGTGCAGGATGTACTCGGGGGGGAAGGGAAACTCGATGGGGATGAAGCGCTCGAACTCCACGCCCTCGGCGGTCTGCTTCAACGAGAACGCCCGTCCGCCGTGTCCTGCGAGGCCGAGCAAGAGCAGTTCGCCGCCGCGCTTCTGGAGGACGGCGCGAAAGGAGTGTTCTCCGTTGGGGTGCACCATCGTCACCTCTTGCTCCATCACAAAGTCCGGGCCGAGCTCGGACGGCGGCCGCATCACGGTCGGGTACCCGACGCCCTCCGGCACCTCGCCAACCGATCCAGTGGGCGGTCCGCACGCGATCAGAAACGAGGAGAGTGCGAGCGCGGCCGGTCGAAGCATGGGGACGTTGTTGCGCGCCCGTTCAGGTTCGGCAACCGGCCGCGTCAGGTGCGGAAGAGCAGGGCGCCTTTGGAGCAGGGGATGTCGCCCTTGGTGAGCGCGAACCGCACTTTGCCGTCCTCGCGGGTGAGCCGCAGCACCAGTGCGTCTCCGCCCCGAAGCGCGTGGGTGAACTTCACCCGGCGCATGCCGATCGAGAAGCCGAGCTCCGGCCACACCCGGCGGGCGCCGGCTTCGACGAGGGCGACGATCTGCGCCACCCCCGGCACCAGCGGGTTGCCCGGAAAGTGGCCCTCGAAGTACTTCAGATCCACCGGCACCGTCACCGGCAGGCTGGTGCCCTCGGCATCCGTCGACGCGTCCCCGAACTCGAACTCACCCTTCACGAGCCTCCTGTGGCCGCGGGGGCGGGCCTGGTCAAGCGCCGCGCGCTCATCTCGCAGCGCGATCCTCGAGTAGGAAGGTACGCATCGCTTCGTGGGCCTGCGGATGGTTCATCACGAGGGTGTGGATCGAGTCGACGACCACGTGGTGTGCCATGCCCGGCAGACGGGTCTCTTCGACCCCGACGATGCCGTCGTCGTCGCCAGGGATGAGCGGGTTGGTGCCGCGACCGTTGCGGGTGCTTCCGGCGACGACCAAGAACGGCACGGCTGGCAGGGGCGCCACATCGTCTCCGGCGATCTGGCGACCGCTCGGCCCCATCACCGCTTCGAAGAGACCGCCGAGCTTCGCGTCGAGCGCCCGTGCGAGCGAGGCGCCTTGGCTCGGGGGGGCAAACATGACGAGCCGGCCCCGTTCGATCGCGCCCGGCCAGTCTTCGCTGGCGAGGGTGCGACGCGCCAAGATGCCGCCGAGCGAGTGCGTGACGAAGTGCATCCGCTGGGTCCCGGGCAAGTCCGACATCAGCTCGACCAGGGTGGCGACGTGGGCTTCCAGCCGCAGCCGAGTGCTCGGGTAGTCCAGCCGCGCGACTCCAAAGCCGGCTTCGCGCAGCACCGGTTCCACCGAACGCATGCTCTTGCGCGATCGACCGAGCCCATGGAGCACCACCACGAGCTCCTCCGGGCACGGCCCTTCGGGAAGTCGTTCGATGCACGCCTCGAGTGTGCCGGCGAGCACCCGACGATCGTCGGGGTCCAGCAACCGGTGGCGGCCCAGCAGCACGTTGGTCTGCACCCGCCAACCATTCCGCCACCGCCGGTCCGCCCACAGCTGCGCGCCCCCGAGTGTCGGGGCGCCTGCGCGTTCTTGGCCCATCAGTCTTCTTGGTAGCGCGAGAGGATGAGATCGAGCAGGGGGCCCATGCCGTCCGAGAAGCGCAGCGAGTTCGAGGTACCGATGCCCGCGGCCTCGAGTGCCACTGCCAGCCCTTCGCCGTACTCGGTCTCCCGCCCCCAGACCACCGGGAGCGCGCTGTCGGGCAAGGCGCGAAAACTCGTCGCGATGACGCCGCGCGGCAGGTTCGGAGGGGCCGTGGCGTCGACCAACACCAGCAGCGGCGCTGCGCTGAAGATCGCCTTCTGGATCTCCGCTTCGGTCGCGACCGTTCGAACGGTCACGCGGGTTGCACCGAGCGCGGCAAACAGGCGTTCCGAGAAGTCCTTCGTGCTCGCGAGGACGAGCACCGAGACCGGCTGTCGCCAGACGGTCGTCATCACCGCGGTGACCGACGGCTCGGCATCGTCGAAGTCGATGTCGATGGGGATGTCCGTGCCGGTGCGGTCGCCGGTGGTGAGCACCTGCTCGAGGCGCTCTAGGATGATCGCCGCGATGTCGTCGCCGAGCCGCGAAGCGACGCCGGCGCGCAGCGGTCCGCGGCAGAACGCCATCACCTCTTCGCTGCTCGACGGCACGCGGCCGAGGACGTCCAGCGCCTCGAACATGATCTGCGTAGCGAGCTCGGGCGCGACGGCGCCTTCCAGCACCTCCCGCACGACGTGCACTTCTTGGCGAACCGTCGTCTGGAACACAGACGCAGCATACCGACGTCCGTTAAACGAACAAAGCCCACTCCGAAGAGCGGGCCTTGTGTCGTCACGAGCGTCGAACTATTCGATGCACTCGGCGTGGCGCGGGATCCGTCCGAGGAACTCACGCAGGAACTCGTCGTAGATGTCGAGCTGCAGGGTCCGGGGCATCTCCACGTTGTCGCGCACACCGTTGTCGTTGTACGGGCTTTCGAATCCCAACGCAGGGAGGTTCGGCGGCGACACGACCAAGATGCCGGTGTCGTCCGGACGGGTGTCGTCCGCGATCGGCGTGACTTCGTCGATGCGCCAGACGCCCATCACCGCAGCGGAATCATGGGCCACGGCGTCGGCGAGCCAAGCGACGAGGAACTCGTCCCGCTCTTCGAGCACGACCGCGATTCCGTCGTTCACATCACCGATCTGTTCGGCGGTCAGCGGGTACCCGGAAATGTCGAGGTTCAGGTAGAACACCTCGCTCGAGTCACCAAGAACGACCGCATCGGTCAGCCCTTCGCTCGTTCCCGGACCCACGTTTGCGCAGCCCACGAGCGCCATCGCGCACATCACACTGGCCATCACACGCATCTTGCACCTCAGCTTCTGGTCCAACCCACCCACACCCTACCACGGCCCCCCGCGACAAGTAAATTTGCCCTCCTGCCCTTCGTTGCTGCCGTCCCTGGCCTGGGCCCCCGCGGCCCAGCGGTTGCCCGCGGGAGGGAAGGACGGTAGACGGCCGCCCATGATTCCGCGCTACACCCCCGCCGATTTCCTCGACCTTTGGAGCGATCGCCGCCGCCTGGAAGCCTGGTTCGACGTCGAAGTCGCCGCCTGCGAGGCCATGGAGCACGCGGGGCTGGTACCGGAAGGCACCGCCGAGAAGGTTCGGCCCTTTCGCGACCAACTCGACCCCGAGGCGGTTCTCGAGATCGAACGGGTGACCCGGCACGACGTCATCGCGTTCCTGACCCACGTCGAGAAGCTCGCCGGAGAGCCTGCCCGCTGGCTCCACCGAGGCATGACGAGCTCCGACGTGCTGGACTCCTCGATGGCGCTGCTCCTGGTGGAGGCGGCGACCGCCATTCAAACGCGCCTCGACGCGATCATCGAGGCGTTCGCAGTCCGGGTCGAGGAACACCGCCGGACCCCGGCGATCGGTCGCAGCCACGGCATCCATGCGGAGCCGGTGACGTTCGGCATGGTGCTCGCGGGACACCTCGCGGAACTGAAGCGGGCCCGAAGCCGGTTCGCCGCCGCCTCCAAGGAGATCGCGGTCGGCAAGATCGCCGGTGCCGTCGGTACCTACGCGCACCTGACGCCGGCCATCGAAGCGGAGGCACTCGGCGCGCTCGGGCTCCAGCCCGAGACCGCCGCGACGCAAATCGTCGCACGCGACCGACATGCGGCGTTCTTGAACGCGTCCGCCCTCGTCGCCGCGGCCATCGAACGTTTCGCGACGAATGTTCGGCACTGGCAGCGCACCGAGGTCAGCGAAGCGGAGGAGCACTTCAAGCGCGGGCAGAAGGGGTCGAGCGCCATGCCGCACAAACGAAACCCCGTGCTCACCGAGAATCTCTGTGGGCTCGCCCGGATCGTGCGCGCTGCAGTGGTGCCAGGGCTCGAGAACATCTCGCTCTGGCATGAGCGGGACATCAGCCATTCGTCGGTCGAGCGCATGATCCTCCCAGACGTCACCGCGACGGTCGCGTTCATGCTGGACCGCTGCACGTCGGTCATTCGCGATCTGGTCGTCTACCCGGAGGGGTTGCGCAAAAACCTCGATCGCAGCGGCGGATTGTGGGCAAGCGAAGGCCTCCTGCTCGCCCTGGTCGGCACCGGCATGGGGCGACAGGACGCCTACGTGCTCGTGCAGCGCAACGCGATGAAGGCGTTCGCGGGCGAAGGGGATTTTCGCGCGCTCCTGCACGCAGACGAAGACATCTCGGGCCGGCTCGAGGCAGCGGCGATCGACGCGTGTTTCGACCTGGAGCACGCGTTCACCCACACCGACACGGTGATCGACCGAGTCCTCGCCGCGCCCTGAGGTCATGCGTACTGGGCCCGGGGGCAACGGTTGTCTGGGCCACCCGGTTGGGCTCGGTCTGCAACAAGTCGGTGAACAAGTCCGCGAACCCGCTTGACCGCAAGGGGGCATCCGTGGACAACGGCAGCACCATGACCAAGGCCTCCGTATCCGACGCCACGCTCCGTGAGGGACTCGCGCTGACCCTCGACGCCACCGACCTGCCCGAACTTGGCGACAAGTACGAAGGCAAGGTCCGCGACAACTACACGAAGGACGGCAGACGCACCCTGATCGTGAGCGATCGGGTGAGCGCGTTCGACCGCGTGCTCGGCACGTTGCCCTTCAAGGGGCAGGTGCTCAACCAACTCGCTGGGTGGTGGTTCAAGGAGACCGAATCGATCGCGCCCAACCACATGATCGACCTGCCGGATCCCAACGTGCTCGTGGCCCACGAGTGCGAGCCGCTTCCGGTCGAACTCATCATGCGCGCCTACATCACCGGTGTGACCTCCACGAGCATGTGGACGCACTACGCGGCCGGCTCGCGCGAGTTCTGCGGACACAAGCTGCCGGACGGTTTGCGCAAGCACCAGAAGCTCGAGACCCCGTTGCTCACGCCCAGCACGAAAGCCGAGCGCGGAGACCACGACGTCAGCGCCAGCCGTGCCGAGATCCTCGCGATGGGCCGGATGACGGAGAAGGATTTCGACGCCGCGGCAGAGATGGCCCAGTCGCTCTTCGCCCATGGCCAGAAGGTCTGCGCGGCGCAGGGGCTCATCTTGGTCGACACCAAGTACGAGATCGGTCGTTCGAAGGATGGCCGGCTGATGGTGATCGACGAGATCCACACGCCGGACAGCTCCCGCTACTGGTATGCGAACACCTACGAAGAGCGCATGGCGAACGAGCAGGATCCCGAGTCGTTCGACAAGGAGTACCTGCGGCGTTGGCTGAAGGAAGTCGGCTACACCGGCGACGGTCCCATCCCGGACATTCCCGACGACGTCCGGGTCGAAGCGTCCCGCCGCTACATCGAAGCGTGCGACGTGATCCGTGGCGAACCCTTCGAGCCGAACCTCGAACCGCCGAACGCCCGCATCCGCAAGAACCTCGGCCTCGGCTGAGACGAAGGACCCGATCATGAAAGCCAACGTGTACGTGACCCTCAAACGGGAAGTGCTCGACCCTCAGGGCGACGCGGTGCGGCGCGCGCTTGGAGAGCGCGGGTTCGGTGGCATCGAGCGGGTCCGGGTCGGCAAGTTCATCGAGATCGAACTCGCGGCGACCGACGAGGCCGGGGCGCGGGAAGAACTCGCTTCGATGTGCCAGCAGTTGCTTGCGAACCCCGTGGTCGAGGACTTCCGATTCGAACTCGAGGGCTGATCTCGGCGCGTTCTTGCTCGGCGCGTTCTTGCGCGCGTTCGACATCGTGCACTGGGTGGCGAGCAACCGACGGGCTACGAAAGCGGGCGCTCTGACGCGTTGTCGACCCGATCACGCGGTCGCCGTCGAACCTCGTTTCCGATACGCGTGCGCCGACACAGCGGCCAACAACAACACGGCCGCACCGACGGCGGCGAACGCCACGGTGGTCGCCGCGTCCCACTGGCGGACCGCGATGGCCGCGAACGCCCACACCGCGACCAGCGCGTGGGTGCGCACATGACGGCGCCATACCATGGCCAGGTTGTAGAGCGTCGCCACCGAGATCATCCCAATGGCCCACGCCACCGAGTCGCCCGGCACCCAACCCTCTTTGGAGAGGTATGCGGAGAGGTTGGCGAGCAGTGCGACGGAGACCCAGCCTGCGTAGAGCGCGGTCGGCCACCAGACCCACAGCACGGTGCGCCTCGGCGCATCCCACACCTGCATTCTCAAACGAAGCAGCACGACGAAGAGGCAGAGGTGCATGGAGAGCAGGACGAGCACACTCGAGGCAGTCCATTCGCTGAGCCACACCGCGGTCCACACGATGTTGAGCACGTTCGTGATCAGCAGCCATGGTCCGATGTCCCGGAAGAACGCGTCGCGCTCGGCGGGGTCTCCGCGGAACGCGAGCGCGAGTTGGTGGACTGCGTGTCCGATTTGCCCGAGGAAAATCAGCCCCCAGATCGAAAACGCGTAGCCAGCGGGCGTGAAGAGGGTGTCGTAGACGTCGCTCAGACCACCCACAGTGTTCCCCCGAAACCCGACGGCCGCGGTCCAGTAGTTCCAGCCGACGACTGCCACCACCAGGACAGCGTTCAGCACCGAAGCGAGGCGAGGTGACATGCGCGGACTATAGGGTCGCGCGGCAAAGACTGCAGACGACAAACTCGCCAGCGAGGTTGTGGGGGCGGCTCAGCCGGGGCGTGGAGGGTGGACCGGCCCGATGCCGTTGATGGTGCCCGATGCGCTCTCGGTGAAGCCGATCGTGTAAGCGCCATTGTTGCCCGCGCTGTAGCTGCCGACCCAGATGCGGTACTGGCCCGGCGGGAAGGGGCCGGTGACGGCGGGGTTGAAGCCGTCGGTGTCGTCGTTGCAGAGGTACGTTCCGTCGGGGCGGCGCACGACCAGCGTGGTGTCCTGCTCCGACTGGATCATCACCTTCAAGCTCCCGAAGTTGCCGGTTGCCTGAAAGAGGTGGTCGGGGGTGCGCGCGATGTGGCCGGTGCAGCCCGAGCCGAGTCCCGCCGCCGCGATCGAGCCGCCCGAGGTGCCGGTGGTCGTGAATGGGGTCGGTGAGAATCCGGGCGCCAGGTTGACGTCGGTGAAGTTCGAGTTCGTACCGGTCACGTCGAGTTCCGCCACGTTCGCGCCCGGTGTCGGCACCACGGGCACGGCGGGTGTGCCGCCGACCAACGTCGTCGGCGTGACGTGACCGAGCTGGCTGACGCCCATCGTGTAGGACGCGCGTTCGCCGCGCGAGTACGTGCCCACCCAGACGCGGTGGATGCCCGCCGCGAACGGTCCGGCCACCACCGGGTGCAACCCATCGGTGTCGTCGTTGCAGAGGTAGTCCCCAGTCGACCGCTGCACGACGAGCGTGGTGTCGACCCCAGCCCCATTGATCACCACCCGGAGGTTCGGAATGGGCGCGGCCAGTTGCAGCACGAAGTCCGGCTGCTGCGCGATCCACCCGGTGCAGCTGGGGTTCAAGTTGCTCGCTTGGATCGCGCCGCCGGAGCTCCCGACGACGACGTGCGGGTCGGGCTGAAACCCGGGCATCAAGGTGATGGTCCCGAAGTTGCTGACGATCTGTCCTGGCACCGGCAGGGGCACGCCGGGTCCCCCTTGGCCAGGCATGCCTGGCGCCACCGCGATGGGGGCGATCGGGGGCGCCGCCACGACGACTTCGTCTTTCTGGCAGCCGAACACGAATGCAACGAGACCACTCAGGAGGACAAGACGATGCATGGGACCTTGGGGGCGGAGAGAATCGGAATCCGAGTGTGAGGCTACGGGGTCGGCTGCCAGAGGTCGAGCAGCACCCTCAGCATGCGGTAGGTGAGACCCCAGACGATGCGGCCTTCCACGTCGTACGCGGGGAAACGGTGCAGTGTTCCCCTCACGTCGAATGGGTGCTCGGTGTCGTGCCGTCCCGCGGCGAGTCCATCGAGCGACGCCCACAAGACTTCGGCGACCTCTCCGTTCGGTTTGACCACCGGGCGGTCTTCGACCTGGAAGACGAACGGGCGAACGACCATGCCGGTGCGGTGGGTCGGTACGTCGTCGAGCCGGCCGACCCAGTGTTCGTCGCTGAGCACGACGCCGAGTTCTTCGTAGGTCTCCCGCAGCGCGGTGTGTCGCAGCGAGACGTCGTTCGGTTCGTGGTGTCCGCCGGGGAAACCCATGTGGCCGGACCAGGGATCGCCGTCCCGCTCCGCGCGCCGAATCAAGAGCACATCGGTGCCCTTGGCGTTCTGGTGCACGATGGCGGCGACTGCCGCGTGCCGCCCCGCTGGCTGGTCGTCCGCCTTGCGGGTCGCGAGGCTCGCGCGAAGGTCCTGGATCTTGAGCGGCACGAGGAGTCCATAGCGCTTTTCGTGGGTCGCTGGTACCACCCGAACATGACGACGATGAAGCGCGCATTGGTCACGGGTGGGTGTGGGTTCCTCGGCAGCTCCATCGTCCGAGCGCTGCTGGAGCGGGGCGTCGAGGTCCGCATCCTCGCGCTGCCCGGTGAGCCGACCGACAACGTGGACGGGCTCGAAGTAGAGATCGTGCGCGGCAACGTGCTGGACCCGGAGGCCTGTCAGAACGTGGTCGCGGGCATGGACACGGTCTTTCACGCGGCCGCCCTCTACAAGTCCTACGCACCCGACCCGCGCTCGATGTACGCGGTCAACAGCCACGGCACGTTTCACATGCTCGAGGCGTCGCGGCGCGCGGATGTCGAGCGGGTCGTCTACACAGCGAGCATCGTCTCGCTTGGCATTCCGCCGGTGGGCACGATCGGCAACGAGCAGACCGAGTATCGGGTCTGGGATCTGGACTTCCCGTACAGCCGCTCGAAGTTCCACTCGCGCGAGATGGCGGAGGACTTCGCCGCGTGGGGTCTCGACGTGCGGATCGTGTGCCCCGGCGTCGTGTTCGGCCCCGGCGACATCGCGCCCACACCCTCCGGCAAACTCATCCTCGACACCGTGAACGAGACCGGGCCGCCCATCTACGTCGATGGCGGCGCGTCGTACGTGGATGTGCGCGACGCCGCGGAGGTGCACTGTTTGGTGGCGGAACAGGGCCGATCGGGAGAGCGCTACGTCGCGAGCGCGCACAACCTCTCGAACCACGAGTTGCTCGTCGCGATCGGGAACGCATCCGGCCGGCCCAGGCGGCTCGTGAAGGTGCCCACGACCGTGGCCCGCGCCGCGGTGATCGCCATGGGCATGGCGGCGGAGCGCAAGGGCGAAGAGCCGCTTCTTGCGCGGGACTTCTTCGAATACAGCCTGGTCCCGAGCTACTTCGACAACGCCAAGACCGTGAACGAGCTCGGCGCCAGCTACCGCCCGATCGACGCCACGATCCGGGACGCGATCGCCTACTTCCGCAGTCGCGGCATGGTACCCTGACCTCATGCAGCGCGGCTCTTGGACTCTCTTCTCCCTGCTCACCCTGTGTGCGTCCCTCGTTGGATGCGGCAGCGATGCCCAGTGTGCGATCGACACCGATTGCAACCTCGGTCAGCGATGCACCGAGAACCAATGCGTGATGATCGGTGAACCGGTCGACGCGTCGGTCGACGTCGGCCCGCCGGTGGACTCTGGAGACGAAGACACCGGTGGCCCCGCGGACGCCGGCACAGACACCGGCCCGACCGTCATGGGGGTCGGCAGTGTGACGGCGACGAGCGAGTTGGTCGCCGGCGCGCCCTCCCATTCGGTCGTGGCGTTCTTCAGCGTCACCGACCCGGAGGCGACCGACCCGTGCACCACCACGTTGGTGGGCGGCTGTTCCCTTCGGACCTGCGCCGACACGACACCCCCGCCGATGGATGCGGGTGTGGACTCGGGTGTGGAAGGTCCGCCCGACGCGGGCACCGATGCCGCCCCCGTCGACGCGGGCCCGGGCGAGGTGCTCCCGAACGCCGGCACGATCCAAGTCACTGGCGGCACCGTGGCCATCACCCTGACCGCCGACGCGACGGGCCGGTACTCGCCTGCGAGCGGCGCGAGCCAGCTTTGGACGAGCTCCGACGCGACCCTGATGTTCCGGAGCACCGCGGGTGCGGACGTGCCCATGTTCGGGGTGGCGCTGACCGGTACCTCCCAGCCAGTCATCACGCTGCCGTCTGCTTCACTGAGTCGCTCGATGGATCTTGCCTTGAGCTGGCCGGTGGACGGAGTCGGGGAGGGCGAGATGGTCGCTTCGTTCTTCCGCGCCGACATGGGCACCGGGAGTACGACGCTCACCTGCCGGACCGCGGTCGGCGGCGGGTCGTTGACCGTGCCCGCCGCGGCGCTGATGTCGTTCGACTCGGCGAACTCGGTGACCTTCACCGCCCACGTCGTGAACGAGTCGGTCGAGGACCTGGACGGATGGACCGTCACGGTCGGGAACCGCTCGGCTGCGCTCGGCGCCGACGGTTCCCGCGCCGCGATCAACGTGACGATCGCCGACTGAACCCCACTTTGGCCGAGGCTGCCCGGGTGGGGCTCTGCGCGGCCTTGCACAAGCGGGCGAGGGGCCGTAGGACCGGGCCATGCCCGAAGCCACTCCCCGTCTCGTCGATTGCATCAAGTTGGGCAAGTCGCTCCCTGGATTGAAGCGCGCGCCGTTCCCGACCGATTTCGGGAAGATGATCTACGAGCAGGTCTCGAAGGAAGCCTGGGACATGTGGCTCACCGAGAGCGTCCGGTACATCAACACGTACCGCGTCGACCTCTCGAGCAAGCAGGGCACCGAGTTCATGATCAAGCAGCTCAAGATCTGGCTCGGCATCGAAGAGGGCGACCTCGCCGCGACGGCCTGGGTGCCCGAGGACGGCGGAGAGCCGCCGGCTGGTGCGGAGACGCCGACGGACGAGTCGCCGGAGTAGGGGCGGGTAGGGCGCGCGGCTGACCGCTGGTTCTGCTGCGGTCGCTGATTCTGCTGCAGTCGCTGATTCTGCTGCAGTCGCTGATTCTGCTGCGCGCTGATTCTGCTGCTGCTGTTGGTGACTCTGGTGCTGTCGCTGATTCTGCTGCTGATTCTGATTCTGATTCTGATTCTGGTGCTGTCGCTGATTCTGGTGCTGTTGGTGACTCTGCTGCTGGTTCTGTCGCTGGTGGCGAAGCCGTTCCAGCCGATCCGAAGCCGACGCCGAAGCCGAAGCCGATCCCGAAGCCGAATCCGAATCCGAATCCGAATCCGAATCCGAATCCGAAGCCGAAGCCGAAGCCGAAGCCGAAGCCGAATCCGAAGCCGAATCCGAAGCCGAATCCGAAGCCGAAGCCGACGCCGAAGCCGAAGCCGAATCCGAGGCACGCTTCCGCCGCCGCTGCCGCTTCCGCTTCCGCCCGCTGCTTCCGTCAGCCGGTGAGGGTGATCCAGAGTTTCTTGAAGGGGTGGTCGTTGCCTCGGCGTGGGAGGTCGACCGAGCGGCCGACGCCGCCGATGCGGATGCGGAGGCGCGCCTTTTCGGCGGCTTCCTCGGCGAAGCGGCGGAAGTCGGTGCGGGTCATGCGCGCGTCGTTGCTGCAGGCGAGGACGTGGCCGCCGGGTTCGCAGACCGCGAAGCAGTCTTCGAGCAACTGAACCCAGCCGCGGCCGGAGCGCCAGCGGTGTTTCTTGCTCGTCGAATGGGTGGGCGGGTCGCAGATCACCAGGCCGAACCGGTCTTCGCGACGCACCAGGCGTGCGAGCACTTCGAAGCAATCGTCTTTCCAGACGCGGTGTTCGAGGGTCGGGGCGATGTGTTGCACGCCGCTGCGCGCGCGGTCGAGGTAGGTGCGGGAACCATCCACGCTGAGCACTTCGGTCGCGCCGGCCGCCGCGGCCGCGATCGAGAAGCCACCGCAATACGCGAAGAGGTTGAGCACGCGTTGGTCGGACGCGTGGGAGAGCACCCGGTGTCGAGCTTCGCGGGCATCGAGGAAGAGGCCGGTGCCGAGCCCGTCGCCGAGCCGCACGTGGTACTCGACGCCGTACTCCCGCACCGCGAGTTCGGCGGGCGCTGGGGCGCCGCGCACTGGTTCGGGGGGCGCGATCGTGTCGACCTCGTCGCGCGCGAGGTTCGCGTGCAGCGGACGCCGCTTCACGTAGATGTCCGGCACGCCCGCGCGTTCGATCGCATCGAGCAGCGCCTCTTCGTGCGGTGCCGCGTCGTCTTTGAGGTGGAGCACTGCGTGCCCGCCGTAGAGATCGACTTCGACCCCGGGCAGTCCGTCGCCGTCCGCATCGATCCATCGGAAGCAGGTCGTCTCTCCAGCCATCGCGGCGCGGGTCAGGATCCAGCGCCGATCGAGCGCGCGTCGCAGGAGGCGATCCAGCGACGCGTACGGCGACGCCTCTCCCTTCAGCCACTCGGAGAACTCGGCTGGTACCGGGCTCGCGAGATCGAGCACAGCACTTCCGGAAGATCCACTGCCCGACGGTGTGTCGTCGAGCGGAAGCTGCAGCCGCTGCGCATGGAGAAAGAGACGCGACGCCGGCGCGCCGCCGTACATGGCGTCGCCGACGATCGGCGCACCGGACTCGGCGAGCTGCACTCGGATCTGATGGGTGCGGCCCGTTTCGATCTTGAGTCGGAGCAGGTGCCGGTTGCCGCGGCGCTCGAGCACCTCGACGTGGGTGATGGCTTCCTTGCCATCCTGTTTTCCCTTGGCCACGAACACCCGGCCTCGGGATCGTTTCAGTCGATGCCGCAGCGTGCGCGCGCCGCCCTGCCACCCCACCACGGCCGCGATGTACTCTTTGGTCGCCGTCCGTGTTTCAAAGGCGCGGGCGACCGCGGCGTTGCGGGCCGGGTCCCGGACGAACACCAGCACCCCGGACGTCTCTTGGTCGAGACGCTGGTGCACGCCCACGTACGCGTCCGGGCCGAGCCAACTGCGAAGACGCGCGACGATGTCGTCGGGGGCGTCCGCGTCGGCCGCTTGCGACGAGACCCCCGCGGGTTTGTCGATCGCGAGGATCCCGTCCTGGTCGTAGAGCACCCACTCCGGCCGAATGTCCGGGGCCAGCGTCTGCCACGCGAGCGCCATGCTCAGAGCACTTGTTGCCGCAGGTCGTCCGGGATGAGCGCGGACGGCGTGCCGGTGGACAGGACCCAGAGCTGGTGCGCGGCGCGGGTCGCTGCGATGTGCATCAGGTGGCGCGACTCGTCGTCCTCGGGAAACGACGCGGTCGCCGCTTCCACGAGGATCACGTAGTCGAACTCGAGGCCCTTCACCTGGCGCACGTCGGTGACGTCGATGCCGGGCCGGAACGGGAAGTCTTGTTCGGCGATGCGGCGGATGTTGGGCACCTCGCCGCGGACCAACCCCTTGAACCACATGTCGGCTTGCTCCGCGTAGCGGGCGATGACTGCGATCGAGGAGAGCGGTTCGCTGCGGGTGAGGTTGCGGAGTGCTTCGCTCAAGAACGCGACGCCTTCGCCACTGCTCGTGAACCGGAAGAGCTCGACCGGAGCGCCGTGGCGGATCGCCCGCCCGCCGCGTTCGGTTTGGAGCGGTCCGAGCACCGCGTGCGCGAAGTCGAGGATCTCGTGGGTGGACCGGTAGCTGAGCATGAGCGGTTCGATCTCCACATGGGCCAGGCCGAGCTCTTCGAGCACCTGCTTCCAGTCGGAGAACCCGTTGTCCATGTAGAGCCGCTGCGCCACGTCGCCGGCGAGGGTCACACTGCCGCTCGACGTCGTGCCGTCGTTCCGCCGCTTCGCGGCCGTTTCGAGCACAACGGCCAGCTCGAGGGGGCTGATGTCTTGCGTCTCGTCGACGAAGATGTGTTCGTAGGTCAGCCGCGCTCGCTTGCGGCGGAGCGGCCCGACGATGCGTTGGTAGAGCCGCAGCAAGATCGCGTCGTCCTCGCGGTCGAGCACCGCGACCTCTTCTTCGTCCCGACCGTCGGCCCCGGTGGTCCGGGTCGGCTTGTGCGTCTCCCCATCGAGGATCGCTTCCACGCGTTCGTCGCGGTGGTGGAGCGCACCAGGGATCTGCTGCTCACACCACGAGACGGCCCAGTCGATCTCCGTCTTGGTGAGTTCGGTGGCGCCCGCTTCGGCGAACGCTGCATGAATGCGCTTGCGGTCGGTGAGGATCTCGGACCAGACGCCCGCGATGTCTTCCGTCTTGCCGCGCACCCGCTCGAGCGCGCGTTCGATCGCGTGTCGACTCTCGAGCGGCAGCTTGCCACCGGTCTTGTCGTCTTTGAGGAAGCGCGCGAGCTCGGCGATGCGGACACCCGGCGGACGGCCAGCGGTCTCGCGCCATTCGCGGAGCGCCTTGCCACCTCCGTCGACGCGTTTGGACGCATCGACGATTGCCGCTTCGAAGTCGTCGGCGATCTCCTGGGCGAAGCCATCGATGAGCCGCAGCATCACCGCGTGCTTCTTCAGCCGCGTGACGACCGAAGGCGTGTTTTCTGCGTACTGGCGTGGCAGATGCGCCACGTGGGCGTCGCGCACGCGCGCCGCCCAACGCTCGTAGGTCATCACAGGGACGTTCTCGACCCCGAGCGCGGGAAGCACCCGCGAGATGTACCGAACGAGCGCGTCGTTGAAGACCACGACCAGCATGTTGTCGGCGCGGAAGCGGTGGCGGTCCTGGAACGCGAGGTATGCCAGACGGTGCAAGCCGATGGTGGTCTTGCCACTGCCCGCGCCGCCCTGAATCACGACGAGTCCCGAGGTCGGCTTCGAGATGAGTTCGAACTGGCGCGCATCGATGAGCGCCGTGATCTCTGCGAGCGTCTTGTCCTCGCCCCGCATGTCCTCGTCGGCGCCCGTGCCCAAACGTTCGGCCGGCGACTTGTGCTTCTCGGGCCGCATCGCGGCACCCTGACCGCCCGCGAGCGCCGCCGCTGCCGCGCCGCTCCGCCGCCAGGTTCCGTCCAGCTTCTTGATGAACACGCCCTGTGGGCAACCGATGCGCTTGAGTTTGCCGGCGCCGACGCCGAGCGACCGCCGCACCAAGACTTCGCCCTCGACCTCGCGGTCGCCGAACGTCTCCTCGTAGTCGTCGCCTTCTTCGTACCGGTAGTAGATCCGGCTCACCGGTGCGTCGCGCCAATCGACGATGCGCACGCCGGTCTTCGGGTCGAGGAACGTACTGCGCCCGATGAGCACTTCGCGTTTGCGGTCGTCCTCTTCCAGCACCAGCCGACCGAAGTAGGGCGACATCGGATCGACCACGCCCTCGGTGACCTTCGCGCGCCGGATCGCCACCTGCTGAAGCCGCTCCATCTCCTCGATGAGCGGCGGAATGTCCTCGTTGCGCGCGTCGTGGATCTGGTCGCGGAGGGCCAAGAGCTCCGCGTCGTAGTCGGCCGTCATCGTGCGCGCGGTGGGCCGTTTGGCAGACACCGTTCGGGAGACGCGCCGAAGGACCTTCTCCTCTTGTTCGACGATCTCGACCATCTCCGCGTCGGTCTCGACGGGGTGCGACGCATCGGTGCCTGCGGGGGGTCCGCTCGGCTTGCCAGTGGTGGGCGGGGAGGCAGGGGATCGGTCGGACATGTGAGCTCCGAGCGGTCGAGACGGGCTGGCCGTGTGCGGCGAGCCAGCGTCCGACGGACAAGAGCGTGGAACTAGCACGAATGGAGCCCCTGCCAACCGGACCATGGGCACGGCCCGCCGGGTCGACTGCCCACCGGATCGGCGTCGGCGGGGAGCAGCCGTCGGCTTCGGCTTCGCTTGGGGGTCGGCGGCGTCGGGATCGGCTTGGCGTCGGGTTCGGCTTCGGCGTCGGGATCGGCTTCGGCCTCGGGCTCGGCTTCGGCGTCGGGATCGGCTTCGGCATCAGCTTCGGCATCGGCATCGGCTTCGGTCGGCTTCGGAGCCTCAGCCGCGCCGTCACTCCACCGCGACGACGTGCTCCACTAGCAGGTTGCTGAAGAACGCCCGCAGGGCGTTCTCGCAGCCTGCCCCTTGCCCCTGCCCTTGCCTTTGCCCTTGCCCGCGGATCAGTGGTCAGATCGCTTGATCAGCGCGACGAGCATCGCGACGACCTGCTCGAGGTGGGCGAGAGCCCGTTCGATATCGGGCCTCGATGCCTCGGCCCGACGGTCCGTGATTTCGAGCCAGGAGACGACCT
>JAXMNT010000002.1:0-277984 GCA_034670305.1 Deltaproteobacteria bacterium | reverse complement strand
GATCGGATGCTCGCTGTACTCGTCGCAGCCCTTCGAGATCGCCGTCTCTACGACAAAACCCAGCGTCGCCTCCCAAAGCCGATCTGACCCTCAAGAGGGCTTGACGGACGGTAGGAGGTCCTTGCCCCTGCCCGTGCCCGTGCCCTTGCCCGTGCCCTTGCCCGTGCCGTTGCCCTTGCCCTTGGTTCGGGAGCCGAAACCGAATCCGAATCCGAATCCGAAGCCGAAGCCGAAGCCGAAGCCGAATCCGAAGCCGACGCCGAAGCCGACGCCGACGCCGACGCCGACGCCGAATCCGAATCCGAAGCCGAAGCCGAAGCCGAAACCGACGCCGAAGCCGAAGCCGACGCCGAAGCCGACGCCGACGCCGAAGCCGCCGCCGACGCCGATGCCTGCGGCGTCTTCGAACGCGACGAAGCCGCCCTGGTTTCCCAGCGCGGCTTCGTTGTCTGTTTGGGTCGCGAGACCCTGTGTCAGATCTAGTTGATCGTGACCGAGTGCGCGGCGAAGCCGCCGGCGATCGTCCAGGCGTTGCAGGTCGTGTCCGGGTCGCAGCCATCTGCGCACGTGCCGTCGGTGCAGAGGGCGTCGGGCTTCACGGTCCACATCGACTGGTCGACGTTGGAGCAGTCGTTTCCGTCGCCGGTGATGTTGGCGGTGAAGCTGCAGAGGTCGTTGTCGATCGGGCCGACGACGAGGCGGCGGGCCATGGCGTCTTCGACGGTCATGTACGTGCGGATGCTGCCCTGGGTGTTGTCGTAGGCCGGTCCGGTGCGGAGGCCGACGCAGTTGCGGTCGGCCGACATGGTGGCCATCTGCACTTCGAACGCCTGAAGCGGGAGCTCGATGGCGAGCGTGGTGCCGTCCTCTTCGAAGATCGGAACCGTGAACGAGCCGACGATGGGCGGCGCGGTCATGGTCTCACCGGCGAGCGTGCCGTTGAGCGTGATGGGGTTCCAGCGGTCGGCGTCTCCGGGCATCGGCGCGGAGTCCATCGTGAAGCTGTAGGTGGCGTCCGTGTTGCGGTTGCCGTAGCCGGTCGAGACCATGATGTCTCCGTCGGCGGCTGCACCGGTCACCGAGATGAGCCAGTTGAACCGCTCCTCGTCGAGGGCGTCGCGGAGCGCGGCGCGCACGATGGGCGACGCCAGCGAGCCGGGCGACGAGATGCTGAGTCCGCTGATGCGGAAGGTCGGCGCGGCCGGGTCGTTCGTGGAGCGGTAGCAGCACTCGCCCATCAGGCCCTCGGTGTCGGGTGCCGCAGCGGGGCAGACCGGCGCCGGCGGCATGCCGGTGTCTTCACCGCCGCCACCGGCGTCCGTGCCGCCCGCGTCGTCGTCGCCACATCCAACCGCGAGCCCCGAAATCAGGGCGCACACACAAAGCCATTGCAAACGCTTCATCTTCAATTCTCCATCTTTCCCCCGGAACATTGCCCGGTCCCAAAACTCTCGCGAACCACCATCGAACGGCGTTCGCATCATACTCACCGACGCTTCTCAGTCGAACTGGACCAGCGAGCGGAACTTCTCCACCCGCGCTTGAATCTCCGCGGGCGTCACTTCGAGCAATCTACTCGCACCGATGCCCTCGACGCAAAACGAGGCCATCACGGAACCGTGGATCACCGCGCGGCGCAGCGTGTCGGGGCTGGTGTTGCCCGCCTTCGCGACACATCCGAGGAAGCCCCCCGCAAAGCTGTCGCCCGCGCCGGTCGGGTCCATCGCTTCCAGCAACATGGCCGGTGCTGAGAACACTTCATCACCAGCGAACAGCCAAGCCCCGTATTCGCCTTGTTTGATGACGAGCGACTTCGGGCCCATGTCGAGCAAGTCCGCAGCCACGTGGACCAGGTGGTGCCGGCCGCTGAGCTGACGGGCTTCTTCTTCGTTCACGACGAGCACGTCGACCCGCTTCAAGAGCTGCTTGAGGGTGTCGAGTTTGCTGTCGATCCAGAAGTTCATCGTGTCCGCGATGACGAGCTTCGGCGACTCGATCTGGTCGAGCACCGAGAGCTGCAGCTCCGGCGCGATGTTGCCGAGCATCACGTACGGCGTGCTGCGCACGGCGGCAGGGATCTTCGGATCGAAGTCCGCGAAGACGTTGAGATCGGTGCGAAGCGACTCCCGCGACGTCAGGTCGTCCGTGTAGCGGCCTTCCCAGTGGAAGGTGAGGCCGTCGGCGACTTCGAGCCCCGAGACGTCCACGCCTTTGCTCTTGAGCTGCGCGACCGCGTCGTCGGGGAAGTCCCGGCCAACCACGCCGACGAGTTTCACGTCGGTGAAGAACGAACCGGCGATGGAAGCGTACGTGGCGGAACCGCCCACGACCTTCTCGAACGAACCGTGCGAGTTGTGGAGCGTATCGAACGCCACCGAACCAACGACCAACATGCTCATCTCAGCGCTTCTCCTCGAGGCGGGCCAACAGCGGCTCAAGGCGGGTGCGGGCGTCCGCCGGGATCTGGTCGGGGGCCGTCATGATCGCGTGTTGCAACGCGGTCGCGGCTGGGCTCATGGCGGGGTCGGGCAACTTCGTCGCGACAGCGCGCACGATCTTGCGCGCGGTCGCGATGTTCTGCTGCATCACGGCGATCACCGCCTCGACGGTCACGGACTCTTCGCCTTGGTGCCAGCAGTCGTAGTCGGTCGCGAGCGCCAGGGTGGCGTAGGGAAGCTCGGCTTCGCGGGCGAGGCGGGCTTCCGGCAGGTTGGTCATGCCGATGACGTCCACGCCCCAGCTCCGGTAGAGGCGGGACTCGGCGCGGGTCGAGAACTGCGGACCCTCGATGCACACGTAGGTGCCACCACGGTGCACGCGGGCGCCGACTTCGACCGACGCGCGGTACAGCGCTTCGGCCAGCGCGCCGTCCACCGGATCGGCGAACTCAACATGCGCGACGACGCCGTCCTCGAAGAAGGTGCTCGGCCGGGTCCGGGTGCGATCGATGAACTGGTCCACGACCACCATGTCGCCTGGCTTGATCGACTCCTTCATGGAGCCAACCGCGGACACGCTGATGAGCTGTTCGGCCCCCAGCGATTTGAGCGCGAGGATGTTCGCGCGGTAGTTGATCTGGTGGGGCGGGATGCGATGTCCCCGGCCGTGGCGCGGGAGAAAGAGCAGCCGGGTGTCGCCGTGGGGTCCCGAGAGGGTACCGCTGACGACCGCGTCGCTCGGTGTCCCAAACGTGGTCTCCACGGTGAACTGCTCGACGTTCTCGAGCCCCTCCATCGCGTAGAGGCCGCTGCCCCCAATCACTCCGACGGTCCGCGTCGCCATGCCACTCCCAGTCTCTCGTCGCGTGGGCCCACGAATGGAGCCCAAACATAAGTACGGCCCGAAAAAGATGGGCCGCCGCGGCTTCTATCATGCCCTCCCGGACCGGTCGAACCGTTTCCTTCCCACTACGGGCCTGGCTCGCTTCGCGAAACTGGCGGCCCTGTCTCCGGGGATCGCGGCCTATTCCGAGAGCTGGGCGACTTCTTTGGCCCTCAGGATGAGGATCAGGGAGACCGCGACGGCCAGTATGCCGATCGCCACGCCTCCGAGGGGGGCCAGCCAGGGCACCAGGCCCGTGGCGGCCAGACCTGCGCCGAGCGCGGGCACGACCCCGATCACGAGCTGCGCCTGTTTGGGGACCGGCACGGAGCGGGAGAGGGCGAAGCCCCACGCGGCGAATGCAACCGCGACCAAGGCGAGCAGGCCTGCGAGCCCGACCCGAGGCGCGAGCGAGTGGCCCGCGGCGAGGCTCTGGACCACGAGACCCGAGCCATCCGGCAACATCTCGCCGCCGACCTGCACGCTTCGGAGGATGGAGGCGTCGCCTTCGGTCAACGCGCCGAACCGGCCGGGCGTCATGATGTTGGTCGCCTGTCCGACATCGAGCCGCAGGGCCACGTCGGCCGGCGCTCCGTCGAGAGAGAAGCTCGGGTCGCGGATCATGCCGCGATCGGTGGCGATGGAGAGGTTGGGGTTGCGCGGGTTGCCGTCGATGATCCGCATCAGGCCGGAGTAGCGTCGGTCGAGTTCGGCCCGCTGGCTCGCCGATTCGATCGGCACCGTCATGATGCGCACGTCGTGAATGCTTCGGTGATCGGCGGTTCGGGTGCCAAGCGCGCCGCTGCCGACGAAGGCCATGACGAGGACAACCGCGATGACGCCGTAGAAGAGCGTGCCGAGGACGGCGAGCGAGGCCTGGGTGCGCGTCTTGCCGCCGCCGAGGCTGGACATGGCACCGCCGACGCCGCTGGTCGCGGACATGGGCGGCAGCGCGTAGAGCACCGCCGCGGCCGCGACTTCGCCGGCGAACGCGCCGGTGAAGTCGTCCAGTTGGGACGAGCCTTCGATCATGTCGCCGAAGGAGCGGGTGAGTGCGCCGAACGCCGCGCCAGGATCGGCGAGGCAGCCCCACACGCCCGCGATCAACATCACGACCAGCCCGACCACGCCCACCCAGGCGCCGAGCCCGCGCAGCTTGGCGCCGGCCAGGTGCAGCACCGCACCGACCGCGGCTGCCCCGCCCACGAGCGCGAGGCCCGATCCAGGAAGAAGCCGCTCGACCACCGAGTGCAGCGCCTCGCCTTGGGTACCGCCCGCCCAGGCGAAGCCAGCGACGAGCACCGGCACGAAAAGAAGGTAGCCGACCATGCGGTACCGCTCACTCGTCGCGCCCACCCGCGTGGCCAAGGACCCTTTGCCGCCGCCGGTCTTCTTCGCGGCTTTGCCGGGCGCGGCGGTGCGGGCCAGCCAGACCTCGGCGTACCGCAGCGGCGCCAGGAAGATGGCGAAGAGCAACACGTACGGAAGCACCCCGGCGCCGCCGAGTGTGACTGCCGTCGCGGTGCCGACCACCGCGGCCGCGCCAAAGGAACCGACCGTCTCCAGCACGAGGGCCAACCCGGGCGCCACGTGCTCGGGATCCGCGTCCTTCGGGAGCCGCGTCCGGAGCTTTCGGAACCCCTCGCGCAGGAGCCGGAACTGGGGTGCTTTGAGCCGAACCGTCAGGACGAGCGCGCAGAGGCCGAGCGCCGGGCCCGCCACGAAGAGCCACAGTTGATCACGGAACTGGGCCAGCACGTCGGGGTTCATGCCGATGGACCTATGAAGTCTCGGCGCCCGGGTCAAGCAGGGCCCCTTCCTCGCCGGGCGCGCGCGGGTGGGTCTGTGCTAGATCCACGGCATGAACTCCCCGCATACGGTCCAGCCGTATCGGCCGACGCACCACGTCCGAATCGTCACCGCCGCGTCCCTCTTCGACGGACACGACGCGGCGATCAACGTGATGCGGCGCATCCTCCAAGCTTCCGGCGCGGAGGTCATCCACCTCGGCCACAACCGCTCGGTCCAGGAGATCGTGCGTTGTGCGATCCAAGAAGACGCGCAGGGCATCGCGCTGACGAGCTATCAGGGCGGGCACGTCGAGTACCTGAAGTACATGGTCGACCTGCTCCGGGAAGCGGGGGCGAAGACCAAGATCTTCGGCGGCGGGGGCGGCACCATCCTGCCGAGCGAGCTCGACGAACTCCATGCCTACGGCGTGACGCGCCTCTTCAGCCCGGACGACGGACGTTCGCTCGGCCTGCAGGGCATGATCAACGAGGTCCTGGAAGGCTGCGACTTCGAGACGGTGACCGCGGACGCGGCCGATGCGCTGCTGCCGAAGCTCGCGACGCCAACCGAAGAAGGGTCACCCACCGATCCCCAGGTGCTCGGGCGGCTCATCACGATCGCGGAGAACTTCGGCGAGACCGGCGACGCGATTCGCGAAGCGGCGCGCAAGACCTCCGCGGCCAAGCGGGTGGTCCCGGTACTCGGCATCACGGGCACGGGCGGCGCCGGCAAGAGCTCGCTCGTGGACGAACTGGTGCGCCGGTTCCTGCGCGACCAGCCGGACAAGTCGCTCGCCGTGCTCTCGGTCGATCCGAGCAAACGCAAGACCGGTGGCGCGCTGCTCGGGGACCGGATCCGCATGAACGCGATCGACGATCCGCGCGTCTACATGCGCTCGCTCGCGACGCGGCAATCGAACCTCGCGGTGAGCGCCCACGTGCAGCACGCGGTGGATCTCTGCAAAGCCGCCGGCTTCGATCTGGTCATCATCGAGACGAGCGGCATCGGTCAGTCCGACACCGCCATCACCGATCTCTCCGACGCCTCGCTCTACGTGATGACCAGCGAGTACGGCGCGGCGACGCAGCTCGAGAAGATCGACATGCTCGACTTCGCGGACGTCATCGCGATCAACAAGTTCGACAAACGCGGCTCGCTCGACGCGCTGCGGGACGTGCGCAAGCAGTACAAACGCAACCACCAGCGCTTCGACGCCAGCGACGACGAGCTCCCGGTGTTCGGCACCATCGCGTCCCAGTTCAACGACCCGGGCACCAACGCGCTCTTCCGCGCGCTGCTCGTCGCGATCGAAGAGAAGACCGACGCCGAGTTCCCCGCGTCGGACAACCTCGGCGAAGGGTCGAGCGAGAAGGTGCACATCGTGCCGCCGGACCGGGTCCGGTACCTCGCCGAGATCGTGGAGAACGCGCACCGCTACGACGCGTTCGTCGACGCGCAGTCCATGCTCGCGCACCGGCTCGATCAACTGCGCGGTGCGATCGCGGCGCTTCGCGAGGACGCGGGACGGAAGGACGAGGGCGCGTCGGTGCCGCTCTCCGATCCGGGCGAACATGCGAATGATCCGCCCGAGGTCGTCACGCTCCGCAAACGTTACGCGGCACTGCTCGAGCGGCTCGACGCCGATTGCCGGCGGCTGCTCCGCGAGTGGCCGGAGGTGCAGGCGCAGTACAGCGGCGATGTCTTCCGTTACGAGGTGCGCGGCAAGGTCGTCGAGCAGCCGCTCACCACCGAGTCGCTCTCGAAGAACCGCATCCCGAAGGTGTGCCTCCCGCGCTTTCAGAGCTGGCGCGAGATCCTCCGCTGGCGCCTGACCGAGAACCTGCCCGGACACTTCCCCTTTGCCGCGGGCGTGTTCCCACTGAAGCGGAGCGGCGAAGCACCGGCGCGTATGTTCGCGGGGGAGGGCGGTCCCGAACGCACCAACAAGCGGTTCCACTACGTGTCGCGCGGCATGCCGGCGAAGCGGCTCAGCACCGCCTTCGACTCGGTCACGCTCTACGGCGAAGACCCGGACCACCGGCCCGACATCTACGGCAAGGTCGGCAACAGCGGCGTGTCGATCGCGACGCTCGACGACGCGAAGAAGCTCTACAGCGGGTTCGATCTCTGCGACCCGGCGACCAGCGTGTCGATGACCATCAACGGGCCGGCGCCGATGTTGCTCGGCTTCTTCTTCAACGCGGCCATCGACCAGCAGTGCGAGCGGTACATCGAACGCGAAGGGCTCGAGGCCGAGGTCGAAGCCAAGATCGCTGCGATCTACGCGGACAAGGGCATGCCGCGGCCGACCTATGCGGGCGACCTGCCCGAAGGCAACGACGGGCTCGGGCTCCGGCTGCTCGGCGTCACGGGAGACCAGGTGCTCCCCGCGGACGTGTACGAGAAGATCAAAGCGCACGCGCTCGCGAGCACGCGCGGCACGGTGCAGGCGGACATCCTCAAGGAGGACCAAGCCCAGAACACCTGCATCTTCAGCACCGAGTTCGCGCTGCGCATGATGGGCGACATCCAGCAGTACTTCATCGACCACCGGGTCACGCGTTTCTACTCGGTGAGCATCAGCGGCTACCACATCGCCGAAGCGGGCGCGAACCCGATCAGCCAGCTCGCGTTCACGCTCGCGAACGGCTTCACGTTCGTCGAGTACTACCTGGCGCGCGGCATGAGCGTGGACGACTTCGCGCCGAACTTCTCGTTCTTCTTCAGCAACGGGCTCGACCCGGAATACTCGGTCATCGGCCGGGTCGCGCGGCGCATCTGGGCGAAGGCGATCAAGCAGCGCTACGGCGGTGGGCAGCGCGCGCAAAAGTTGAAGTACCACATCCAGACGAGCGGCCGTTCGCTGCATGCGCAGGAGATCGCGTTCAACGACATCCGCACGACGCTGCAGGCGCTCTACGCGATCTACGACAACTGCAACTCGCTCCACACGAACGCGTACGACGAAGCCATCACCACGCCGACCGAAGAGAGCGTGCGCCGCGCGCTCGCCATTCAGCTGATCATCGATCAGGAGCTCGGGCTCTCGCAGAACGAGAACCCGCTCCAGGGCGCATTCGTCATCGACGAGATGACCGAGCTCGTCGAAGAAGCGGTGTACGCCGAGTTCGTGCGCATCAGCGATCGCGGCGGGGTGCTCGGCGCGATGGAGCGCATGTACCAGCGCAGTAAGATCCAGGAGGAGAGCCTCTACTACGAGTCGCTCAAACACAGCGGCAAGCTCCCCTTGGTCGGCGTGAACACCTTCCTCTCCTCGGAGGGGTCGCCGACGGTGATTCCCCGCGAGGTGATCCGCAGCACCGAAGACGAACGCAACCTCGCCATCACGAACTTGAACGCGTTCCACGCCCGCAACGACTCCGTGCGGGCGGATGCGCTCGCGACGTTGCAGAAGGTCGCGGTCGACAACGGCAACCTCTTCGAAGCGCTGATGGAGTGCACCAAGGTCTGCTCGCTCGGCCAGATCAGCGACGCGCTCTACGACGTCGGCGGCCAGTACCGCCGGAACATGTGACCGGCCGGTCCGCTCCGGCGGCAGCACGCGCAGACCTGTCGTTGGCGGTGGCGTCGCACGCGGCGGCTCCCAACGCCGTGTCGCCCAACCTGTTGAGCGCGGTGTCGCCCAGGGTGGGGTCGGCGAGCGTTGGCGTGGTGACCTCGTCCCTGCTGGCGTGCGTGCTCCTGTTCGGTTGTTACCGCTCGCACCGCATCGGCGGGGATGCGTCGACGGATGGCGGTGTCGATGCGGCGCGGGACGCACCCATCGACGCGCCACCCGACGTGCTGACCGATGCCGGGTTCGACGGTCCGCTCCCGGATGTGCCATGCGACGCGGGCCCGCCGCCGGTCGACCCCGAGCCGCTCTTGGTCGACCTGCTCTTCGTCATCGACGATTCGGGCTCGATGGCCGAAGAACAGGCCGCGCTCGCCGAGCAGTTCCCGGTGATGGTCGAAGTGCTCGTGACCGGCGACCTCGACCGCGACGGCCGACCGGATGTGCAACCAGTGAGCGATCTGCAAGTCGCGGTGGTGACGACCAACCTCGGGTCGGCCGGCTTCGAACTCGGCGGCTGTCAGATCCGTCCGAACAACGGTTCGGACGGAGTACACCGCACGCGTGCCGGCGGCGCGGGCTGTCCGGGCATGGTCCCCTCGTTTCTGCGCTTCCGACCCGAGCTGATGCGGCCGGACATGTTCGTCTCCGAGTTCGGGTGCGTGGCGCGGGTGGGCACCTCCGGGTGCGGTTTGGAACAGCCGCTCGAAGCGGCGCTCAAGGCGGTGTTGCCAGCCGGTGTGCTGTCGTTTCTCGAAGGCGACGCCCACCGCGACGGTGCGAACGCCGGGTTCGTGAGGGACGACGCGGTGCTTGCAGTGATCCTCGTGAGCGACGAAGACGACTGCTCGGTGGCGGATCCGGAACTCTTCAACCCCCTGAGCGAGACCTACCCATGGGATGCCGATCCGCGCGGCAACCAGCGGTGCATCTTGTTCCCCGAAGCGCTCACCCCGGTCGAACGGTTCGTGGAAGGCATGCGCATGGCCAAGTCGGATCCGAACGACTTGCTCATTGCCGCCATCACCGGCGTGCCACCGGACTTGGTGCGCGACCCGACCGACATCGACTACGACGCGTTGCTCGCCGACGAGCGCATGCAGATTCGACCGAACCCGCGGCGCCCCGGGTTTCTGTTGCCGGCGTGCGATCGGGTCGGCGTCGGGTTCGCGGTTCCGGCGATCCGAACCGTCGAAGCGGTGCGCGCGTTCGGGCCCTCGGGCGTGGTGCAGTCCATCTGCGACGAGAACTTCGCCAACGCGCTCACCGGCATCACCACCCGGCTCGGCGAACTCATCCGCCGCCGCCGCTGCCCTTGAGCCCACTTCGTTGGGTGCCAACCACAAACGCGCGGCCGACGGGCCGCGCGTTGATGCTCGCAGTGGGCTGGTCCTAGAGAACGCTGTCGGGGCCGGCGCCGGCCACCGGCTCGACCGGCACCGCGTAGGTCTGGATGAAGTCGCGGGGGACCTCGCACCGGGCGCGGAGCGCAGACGGGATCGAATCGGCGCCTTGGAGCGCGCGCCCGAGCACGAGCGTCGCAGCGTGGCCAACCGGATCGACCTCCGCTCCGCGGGACGAGAGGAAGAGGCCGAATGCACCAGCCACGACGAGCGGGGCATCCGACGTGTGGTTGCGGAAGACCTCGACGAGGAACGACCCGCCGTTGGCGCGAAGCACCACCGGGATGCCGCCCGCGCGTACGCCGTAGATGGCGTCGATGCGCACCTTCTGCTCGAGCACGGTGCCCGGCCGCAGCCCGGCGAAGAGTTGTCGGACCTCGGCGTCAGGCGCCTCGAGGCCATGCGCGCGCAGCGCCTCTTGCACGTGGGCGTCGTAGCCGTGTTCCAGCGATGTCTCCCCAGCGGCGTCGAGACTGGCCGCGCCTCGCGGGTCGGTCGGGCCGAGCGCACGGACGGTGCGGGCTCCCCCGAGGACCACCGCGGTGCCAGCGGCAACCGCGCCCAATCCTGCAATCATTTCGCGGCGCTTGAGCAAACGTGGGTGGGTCACGGGGAACAGGATAACAGCGCCGAATCGGGGCCGTCAATCGAGGGGCGCGCGCGGTGTCGGTGCGCCGCGTCGGCGTGGCCCGCTTGGGTCGGTTTTGGCTGAGGATCGGGCCGAGGCCCGGGGCTACCAGCGTTCGGCGCGGTTCAGTTGCTCGGTCAGCACATGGAGGATCAACGCGTCGTGCTTCTTCACCCGGTCGGCCCATTGCTGCGCGTCTTGCGTCACGCGGAAGGCGCCGTCCGCCGTGAAATATGTCACCAGGTGACTCGAACGGTTGCCGCGCATCATGACCAGGGCGTGTTCGAACAGGGGCCGCATCGAGTCCGGTGGCAGTGGCCAGGGCAACTCCGGGTCCAAGCTCGCGCGGACATCCCACAAGAGTCTCGGCACCCACGCCTTGAGCTTGTCGAAGATCGCGCCCGCCTCGGCCGACTCGCCCGTCGCATCCAGCGAGAGCGCGAGGTTCATCCATGCGGCGACCCGCCCGGGCTTGGAGCCCACGGCCGAGCGAAGGTCTTCGATCGCCCGGTCGTGATCTCCGTTCCGACGGAACAGTTCGCCCCGGTACACATGGGTCGTGGCGCCGAGCACCGCTTCGTGGTTTCGCGCGCACTGGGTGAACTCCGAGATCGCGGCTTCGAGTTCGCCGCGGAGCGAGTGCACCGCGGCCTTCCCGACGTAGGCCCACCGGGTGTTGCCACGGCCCATGGCGGTCTCGAAATCTGCGAACGCGCCGTCGAGGTCGCCGAGCCAGAGTTTGAGTTCTCCCCCGTAGCAGAGGGGGTGGGGAGACTTGGGGTAACGCTCGGCCAGCGCTGCAAGCGTCTGTTGTGCCTCGGCGATGGGGCGGGTGGCGACCGACCGCACCGCGTTGGCGGACGCGTTGCGGCTCGAGAGCACACTGTCTTCTTCCGGAGGCTCTACGTACGAGAGGTCTCGTGGGGACGTCGAACTCGCAGGCAGCACGCGGGTCAGCCGGTCGGTTCGGTTGCCGCGGAACCACCGGAGCGCTTCTCGACAGAACACCCGCGAGCGCTCGAGATCCTTCTCCTCGGTTGGCCGGGGAGGTGTTCCATCGAGGTAGTCGTACCAGGACAGCAACTTCGGTCCCCAGTTGGCATCGTCGATCCACACGGCGAGCATCAAGTGGGCCGCATTCTGAGAGCGCAGCCGGGAACGCTCGAGTTCGTAGTGCGCGCGCTTGGGGGGGTGGCCCACGCGAAGATGGAGCTCGGCGAGCCAGAGTCGGCATTCCTCGGTGTCGATGTGCTCCACGATCTCTTCGAACAGGTGCAGCGCTTCTTCGTACCGCTCGTGGCACGCCAGCCAGATCGCGCGGAGCTTCTGGGTGGCCGGCTCCGGCGGCAGGTCGTTGATCAACGCATCGAGTCGGGGCAGGTCGCCGCTCCACGCGCACAGGCGCGCGAACAGTCGGCGGACCTGAATCGACCCAGGGTGCCGTGTCACTGCCTCTTCGAGCACGGCCGTGGCGTCACCGAACGCGCCCAGCGAGATCAACTCCTCCGCACCAGAGGCGAGCGCTTCGGCGCCCTCCGCCGACAGGACCAAGTGGCGGGCGAGCGTCCGGGCTTCCGCCGTGCGTCCGAGTCGCTGGGCCAGTTGGGTCCGAAGATGAAGCATCGACCGGCGGGCGTTCTTGGGAAGCGCCGGTTCGCCATGCTCGAACCAACGGAACGCGGCCGAGTCGAAGCCTGCCTGCATGAGCATGTGGCCCACGAACACCGAGGTCGCTGCGGCGGGCCCGCTGGGCTCTTCCATCGTCCGCACACGGTCCATGTCGCCCTTCAACAAGGAGAGCACGACTTGGATCCACGCAGGAAGCTCCTCCGATGGATCCACGGAGAACACCTGAGCCCACTGCGCGGAGCGGACCGCGCGGCAGAGGCGAACGGCTCGATCGGAACCCGACGTCGGCGTCGGCTCTTGGTCGTCGTCGCCGATCGGCTTCTTGAACGACTGCACCATGCACGCGAGTGCGCGTTCGGCGTCGGACGCGGCGTAACGATCGTCGGACATGCCCGAGACCACCGCATTGAGCCATCGGAGCCGCGTCCGGGTGCGCTCGAGATCCGCGGCCCAGCGTTCGTAGAACCCGTGCACCACGCGTCCGGCGCGGTGGACCTGTTTTCTATGGAACCAGACCACGACCGGTTCGCGCGTCGTCTTGACCGCCACCCACACGCGGAACTCCCGGCCGACTTCCTCCGCCCACACCGCTGAGACGCGTGTGCCGCGAAACAGCGCGCGCGTCCATTGGGGCGGAGGGTGGAGCTGCCGAGCCTGGGCGCGCCCGGAGAGCGCTCTGGCCCACGGACCGACCGTGTTGCTGCTGCAGAGCGCTCGGTACATCGCGGGCCCCGCTCGGCCGGGCCGGTCCAGGTGCTGCAAGCGCAGATCGAAGAACTCGGCGACGTCCGGGTCGAGGTGGGCCCAGGGGTCGGGTTGCGAAGGTCGATCGACGTCGGTCAACGAATCCAGCGGGGGGTGCTCGTCGGGCCAGGGCAGCTGCAGGTAGTCCTCGTCCGCCGTGTTCTCGCGTCGGAGCTCCCCGCTGCCACCGACGGAGAACCACTCGTCGCCTTCGCGGATGCGAATGGTGTGGTGGGTCCGGTGAAGTTCGGCCTGGCGTCCGGCGGCGCGGAGCAGCGCGACCAGAAACGTCTGCCGCGTCTCCACGTTGCCCGAGCCACGCATCAGCCCTGAGAATGTCGGGTCCGTGCGCGTGCTCAACGTGCCGATGACGAACGTGTCGCGGAGTGTGCGGATGGCCCAGCGCACGAGCTGGGACCGCGGCGGGCGCACCCGTCGCACGGCCCCCGCGGTTCGATGGGCCCAGGCGGCGAGCAGCGCGCGGTCCAATGGCGCCGGCTCTTGTGGGGCGCCCTTCGCAGAATCAGGATCGAGCATCCGGTCGGCGTGCGTCCCGATGAACGCGCGGGCCGTGCGGGCAAAGACGCCGTAGTCGTCGTCCGTGTTCTTGCGTCGACGAATGATGCAGCGCTCGACCGGCGAGGGAGACGGATTGTGGGGCGAGTAGTTCAGCGGGTACGCGGTCTCGACCATCGAGTTCTCGAGCACCCGGATCTTGTGCGCGTAGTTGAGCGCGACGGAGTGGAAGAGCCAGCCGTGCATCACGAAGACATCCCCCGTGCGGCCGGTGATTTCTTGAATCGGGCCGGCCTTCGTGAGCGCTGCGCGGAATGCGTCCCCCTGGACATCGACCGCGCCGTTCGACTCGATCGACGCAGTGAGCAGGTCGATGGACTCGGGCCGGAATCGGGTGCCCCCACCGCAGGGGCCGATGTCGGACCACAGCATGAAGAGCACGACCGCATCGGTGCGCCCCTCGAAGGTGGTCGGCGCCCCGGGGTGATCGATGTGCCAGCTGTCCGGGATCCACTTCTCGCTCACCGGCGGTGCGGGACCCGGTGCGAAGTCGGCGTTCAGCTTCCAGAGGTGACCAATCGTCGATCGGTGCAGCAACCCGTCGCCCACGAGTTGCCGGACCGCGGTGGAAAGCCGCGGGGCGAACTGCTGAAGTTGGAGCGGGCGCCGGGTGTGAAGGTTGAGCGTAGGCTCGGGCCACGTGCTGGGATCCGAGGGAACGAACCCGTCTTCGAGGCCGATCGTGCGATCGCCCGTCGGGGTACGAATCGAAGCACGCGGTGGTGGGTCGAGCCCCACCAAGGACTGCTCGACCAAGCGGAGCGCTTCTTCGCGATGGAACGCGTTGCGAACCACCACGTACCCACGCTCGACGAACGACTCGATGTCGGTGGGGGAGAGAACCTGGCTCATCGACCCGGTGGGTGAAACGTCAGCTTGGGCATCGAGGGTGCGGCGTCGGCTCAGCGTCCGCCCGCCGAGGGTCGGCTACCAGCTGCCGTGCGAACCGTGGGAGCCGTGCGATCCGTGGGAGCCATGCGATCCGTGGGAGCCATGCGATCCGTGCGAACCGTGGCTTCCGTGCGAACCGTGGCTGCCGTGCGAGCCGTGGCTGCCATGCGAGCCGTGGCTGCCGTGCTGCCCGAGCAGATGCGCGCCGCTGCCATCGAACGACGGGCCGTCCGCGAAAGCATCGGGATCGCCTTCAGCGACGATGCGTTGCTGACGGTCGGTCAGGCGAACCAGGGTTTCAGGCTTGAAGCTGGGGATGTCGTCGTCGTCGGCCACAGGTCAATGCTACGTCGGAACCAGGCAGGAAACAATCTCCCGGCGGCCGAAAGACCCCAACCTGTGGACGTGGGCCGCTGGGGCCGGTCCCGCTCAGTCCTTGCTGAGCTGGTAGCCGAGTGCGAAATTGCCCAATTCCCGGGCCAGACGCAGCTCTCGGGCGGGCGTCTTGGCCGTGACCTGGACGATCCAGTGCGTCTCATCTTCGGACTGTTCGAAGGTGCCAAAGGTGGCGAGGGTGCCGATCGCCGAGTCGACGCAGGTGCCCTCGTAGACCTCGCGGTGAAAGCGGACCTCCCTCAACTGGGGTCCGTGCTTCCCGAGTCGTCGGACTCCGGCTTGGCGGTCTTGTCCTTGCCGTACTTCTCTTCCCAGCTCTCGGCGATGCCGAGCGGATCGTGAAAGGGCTCTTCCGAGAAGTCGAAGTCGTCGAGGTCGTCGAGGCTGGGCGGCCCCGCGGCACCACTGAACGCGGTGCGGGTCACGAGCTCGATCGTCGCCCCGTTGCGCTCGGTGAGCTTCTGTCGCCACGCGGCGGACAGCAGCTCGTTGGCGAACGTGCCGGCGAGGGTCTGGAGGTTGGACTCGTCCACCGGATCCTTGCCTGGCTTGGGGGCCAGCGTGACAACGTACCGTTCGTCCACCTTGTCGAGGTGGACGAAACACCGATCGAGGAACGTGAACGCGGCTGCGTAGAGCGCGTCGAGAGGGTAGGTCTCCGACGCGACCGAAAGTCGTGCGCTTCCCTCTTCGAGGTGCACTTGGAGGAGGTCCGATGGCAAGGCAGTCATGCGGCTCCACCCTATCAGGTGGGTGACCAAAGTTCGACGCGCTTTGTCTCTCGCCGGGTTGATGTAGAGTCCGCGGGATGAGCGACGTTCGAACTCAGTTTGACGAGTGTGACCAAGACGGGAACGGCCGGATCGACCTGATCGAGTTCCGACAGCTGTTGGAACGGCTTGGATCGAAGATGGAGCCGGCCAAGGTCGAGAAGCTTTTCGATGTGATCGATTCCGACGAGTCGGGCCTCATCGGCTTCGACGAGTTCGCAGCGTGGTGGAGCGAGCGCTCCCCCGGCTGAAACGGCGTTGGAGATCAGCGGCGGTAGGGGGTTCGCTGCGCCTCGAGCTCTTGGAGTTCGCCGTCGCGAAAGATCTCCAGCGTCACGTGCGAACCGACCGGACCCCGAAGTTGGCTCAGCAGTTCGTCGAGGCTCATCTCCCGAACCGCTTCGCCCTCGATGGTCACGATGCGATCGCCTTCGCGCAGTCCGGCACGGGCCGCCGGACCGTCCGGCTCCACCTCCACCACCCGCAGCCCACGCTCCTCACTGAATCCCATGCGGGCGTGGATACCGCCCACGTCGGACCCACCGCACGCGACCAAGGCGGCCGTGGAGGGCAGCAGGAGCGCAGCGCACAGGAGTCCAGAAAGCATCCCGCGATCCATGCGCGGCATCATGCGCCAGAATCCACCCCAGCATCCAGGGCTGCGTCCAGGCCGGCATCCGCGTCGCCCACATCAGCGTCCACTTCCGCATCCACTTCCGCATCCGGGGCATCCCCCGCAGCGTCGGCGGGCGCGTCGACGGGGCCTGCATCCATCGCGTCGGGCCCGGCATCCCGCGGACCCGCGTCGAGCCGCCCGCGGGGCACGACGATGCGGATCGTGACCTCGTCGAGCACCAGCGCGTCCCCCACGATCTGAACGGACAGTCGGAACACCTGATCGTAGTCCGCGGGGGGAAGCGTCTCGTTCCGCAGCCGGACCGCGAAGTCGAGCTGGGTGTCGATGCGCACGCCAAGAAAGGTGTCGAGCACCCCATCGACCGGGCGGCGGTCCACCACGTCCGGCGCCGTGACGTCCGCGGGCGGAACCGCAGAGATGGCTTCGATGGCTCGGACGAACCCCAGCCGATCGTCCACGGCCTGGCCATAGACCTCGTCGAACGTGACGGTGTCGAGCAGACCGACCAGGCCGTCGACGATCGCGGCGCTCAGGCCGGTGCCGTCGCTCTGCACATCGAAGACAAGGGGACACCGGCCGCTCCGGGCCGGGTGCGTCTCGCCGCCCTGACCGGTCGCACACTGGGTCGAGGTTGCGGGAATGTGGGCGCCGGTGGTCAACGCGAGCGACTCGAGTTGGCTCCGGGCGCGGTCGTGGCTCGAGATCCCGAGCACCACCGCGTCGATCGCCGCCATCGCCTCCACCACGTCCGCGAACCCATGGGTTCCAGGCAGCGCCGGGGCGTAGTCTCCGGGCACGTGGGAGGGGGCGTCGGTGGCATGCACGACCGCGTGGATGGCGCCGGGACGGAAGTGCACGCCGCCGATGCGGCTCTCCCGCTGCGGTGGGATCCAGACGATCCCATCCGACGTGTAGCCGAAGCCGGTCGCGATCTGGAACAGGGCCTCGTACCCAGATTCGGGGCCATCGCCCCCTGCGCCGAATGGGTTGTCGAGGCGCGCCACCGCGGCCCGGGTGCGGCCCCGATCGGTGGTGATGGCGCTCAACAGTTCGAATGGATCGTCGCCCTCGCTGCCAAAGGGCGGGAGATCGAAGTCTTCGAACCGCGACACCCCAAACGCCACATCGGCCACGCGGTCTTCGATGGCGGGGATGATGCGGGCGGAGAGCTCGGATTGAAGGGCGTCGATCTCTCCACCGAAGGAACCGGTCGTATCAATCGAGAAGTGCACGTCGAGCCGGCCTGGGGCGCCGCGGATCGTCCGTACCTCCTCCACGGCAGGGCCCAAGTACGGCAGCACGACCTCCAGGTCTGCCGGGGGAAGGGTGGCCGCATCTCTTCTCGGCGATGCGTCGATCGGGGCGGCATCGACGGAGGCCGAATCCGGGCGCGCGGCGTCGAGCAGAGGCGCCGGTGGTGCGCTGTCACCGCCGCAAGCCACTCCGGAGAGGGCGCCCACCACAAAAAGAATGAGGGCGCGGAAGTGGGTCTTGCTGCCACGCCGGCGATTCACCCCGACACTGTGGCATTGGGAGAGGAGCGTGTCTCGCCCCCTCTCTCGCACCCCGCAACGGGCCTCGAAATCGACCGCGTCGGGCTTCGACCCACAACCCGCTCGTTGACACCCCCACCCGTCCAGGTACCATCCCAGCAGATTGCGTAATTTGCGTTTTTCTATGGGTTTCAAGGGACTTCAGACCTGATGTTCAAGCTCGTCATTTCCGACGATGAAGGAAAGACGACGGTCGTTCCTCTCGTTCGCGACGAGATCACGATCGGGCGCAAAGAGGGAAATACGATCCGTCTGACGGAGCGGAACGTCTCTCGTCGCCACGCGCGTCTTCAGAAGTCGAGTGGGAACTACACGATCGAAGATCTCGGTTCCTACAATGGGGTCAAGATCAACGGCCGGCGGATCGAAGCGGAAGCGCAGACGCCGCTCTCCCCTGGCGATCAAGTCACCATCGGCGACTACGTCATCGCGCTTCAGAGCGAGGCGTCGACCGAAGCCATGCCCGCGCCGCCCGTCGGCATGGAGCAGCAGGCCGTTCCCCCGCGCCTGGTGATGTTGACCCCGCCGGCCCCGGGTGCCGAGTTCGCGCTGACGCGCGACGGCATGCGCATCGGCCGCGCCGAAGATCTCGAGATCTGGATCAATCACCGATCGATCTCCCGCGAGCACGCGGTGGTCCGGCTCGACGGGGAGCAGATCCGAGTCGAAGACCTCGAGTCCGCCAACGGCATGCGACTCAACGGCAAGGACATCGCCCAGTGCGTGCTCACCAGTGGAGACGTGCTGGAACTCGGGCAGGTCCGCTTCCGATTCGTCGGGGAGGGCGAGGCCTACGTGTTCGAGGCCGATCGCACCGTCCAGATGGATGCGATCGATCTTCCGACCGAGCCTCAGCGCTCGAGCAACACCACCATGTGGGCCGGGCTGATCATTCTGGTGGCCGTCATCATCGGCGCGGCGATCGCCCTCGGCGGCAGCAGCGACCCCGAACCCGACGTCGTCACGGTCGAGAACCCGAACGACACCGAAGTCTCGAACCCGCCCGACACCGACAACCAAGGCCCCACGCCTGAAGAAGCCGCGAACGCGGCCATCGAGGACTGCCAAACCGCCCTCGGAACCGGCGACTTCGCGGCAGCGGTCGGTGCGGCCAACCGGGCACTGGAACTCCACCCGACGAGCGCGGGAGCGGCCGCGTGCAAGACGGAAGCGGAAGCGAACCAGCGGGCCGAAGCCACGTTCGCCCGCGGCGTCCTCGCCCTGGAACGCGAGGAGTACGACACGGCCTACTTCGCGTTCGAGGAGCTGCCGGAGGACAGTCCGCTTCGCGAGCGTCCCCAGGCGGTCCAGGCGCGCCAGTCCTTCATCGAGCACAACCTCACGCAAGCCGAGGCGGTGGTGGGGGACAACCCTGCCGAAGCCATGCGCTTCGCCAATGCCGTGCTCACGACGCCGGATCTCTCCCGAGAACACCAGCGGCGGGCGAACGATGTGCTGCGCCAAGCCCTGCGCCAGAACGGCGGCGGGGGTGGCATGCGGGTTTCGATGGGGATGTCCCATATGGCAACGGTCATGGAGACCACCATGACCGTCGAACCGCCCGCCATGATGGAGAGCGGCGGTGGGTCGGTCGATCCCAGCGAGGTCATGCGGAGCTGCAACTTCGACCAGCGATGCATCGTCCGAGGCTTGCGAGGCCGCGCCAACACGGTGCGCGCGATGGGTGTCCTCATCGAGGCCTACAAGGCCATTGGCGACCGCGGCAACGCGGAACGTTCGATGCGCGAGCTCATCCAGCGTTGGCCCGGCAGCCGTCAGGCCAACACCTACCGCCGCCAGCTCTAAGCCGCGGTTCGGTCCTTCTGCGGAAGGCGGACGGGCCGACAGCGCGCTGGCCAGAGTGGCCCAGCCGAGCGCCCCCGAGCACCCTGGCCCGACGGGCCCGGAGCCATCCCACAGGGCTGAGGCCGAATCGTTGCTGATCTCCGGCGTATCATGCTAAGCCCGGCCCGGCGCGGGGGTTTCTCCCGCAGGGAGATCAGCATGCAGCGTGAGGGATTCACGGGGCTCGCATCCAAGGTGGTGCGTGGACTCGTTTCGGCGTTGACACTCGGTGTCGTCATCAGCGCAGTGCTCGGCTCGTCCGAAGCGCACGCACAGGGCGCACGCTCGCAATTGACGAGCGGCGGATGGGACCTCCATCTGTTCCGTCCCGCGATCGACTCGAAGGGCCACCTGTCCGTCAACGGCACCGACATCCTCGGTCACCGGGACTTCAGCTTCGGCCTGGTGCTCGACTACGGTCACAACATTCTCGACTTCAATGGGTTCGAGAACGACGACACCGTGAACGCGATGAACGCGGTCCGGACCGACCACATCGTCGACAACTACTTCACGGGCACGCTCCACTTCAACTTCGGTATCGCGAACTACGTGGTGGTCGGTGTGCAGCTCCCGATCTACTTCATCCAGGGCGGCAACATCACCGCGCCCGGGTACTACAACGACGTCGACTTCAACTCGACCGGCGGCAACGACGCGCAGGGTCTCGGCGACATCCGCATCCATGTGAAGGCCCGCATCCTTCGCGCCGAACGGGATCCGATCGGTCTCGCGGCCATCGTGCGCGCGCAGCTCCCGACCGGTGACAGCTCGCGCTTCGCGGGCGAGCCGGGCTTCTCCCTCTGGCCGACCCTGGTCGCCGAGTGGCGTCCACACCGCCGCTTCCGCCTCGGCCTCGAAGCTGGCTACCGGGTCAACTTCGGCACCGGCTCCGAGTTCTCGCTCGATGGCCGCACCTCGCCCACCGGCGGCTCGGCGATCATGCCGACGTTGTCCGACAGCGGCACCATCCTCCAGATGAACGATCTCCTCACCTTCGGCCTCGGCGTCAGCGCCCGCGCGGCGGACTCGCTCGACATCGTCGCCGAAGTCTACGGCGCGCAGATCGCGACCGAGTTCGGAAGCACCGGCGCGCTCTCGATGGAAGCGCTCCTCGGTCTGAAGATCTTCGTACAGGCCAACAGCTACCTGGTGCTCGCGGGCGGCGCTGGTTTCCCGCGTCCCTCCGCGCAGGCCGCCGACATCCGCGGCATGGCCGGCTTCATCTTCGAGCCCTCCATCGGTGACCGCGACGGCGACGGCTACAAGGACGACGTGGACGAGTGTCCCGACGAGCCGGAGGACTTCGACAACTTCGCCGACGAAGACGGCTGCCCGGATCCGGACAACGACCGCGACGGCATCCTCGACGACGACGACGAGTGTCCGCTCGTTCCGGAAGACCGCGACGGCGACGCCGACGAAGACGGCTGCCCCGAGGGCAACGAAGGCGACCGCGACGGCGACGGCATTCTCGACGACGTCGACGAGTGTCCGGACGATCCCGAGGACCGCGACGGCTTCGAAGACGAAGACGGCTGCCCGGACCCGGACAACGACCGGGACGGCATCTTGGATGGCGACGATCTCTGTCCCAACGATCCGGAAGACATGGACGACTTCCAGGACGAGGACGGGTGTCCGGATCCCGACAACGACAGCGACCGCATCTTGGATGTGGACGACAGCTGCCCGAACGACCCAGAGACCTACAACGGCTTCGAAGACGAAGACGGTTGTCCGGACCGCGGCTCGGTCGTGATCGAAGACAACAGCATCATCATTCTCGAGAAGATCTATTTCGAGACCGACAGCGCTGTCATTCAGGAGCGGTCCTACCCGATCATCGAAGCGGTCGCGGCCACCCTGAACGGCAACCCGCAGATCACCATGATCGAGATTCAGGGCCACGCCGATGAGCGCGGCGACGACAACTACAACATCCGTCTGACCCGCGACCGTGCGGCGTCGGTGGTCGAAGCGCTGGCCCAGCGGGGTGTGCTCCGCGAACGTCTGCGCAGCGCTGGCTACGGCGAACGGTGTCCGGTCGATCCGCGCAGCAACCGCGAAGCGTGGGAGCGCAACCGCCGCGTCGAGTTCAAGATCATCCGCACCGAGGATGGTCCGACCGGCGTCGAGGTGGCCTGTCCGGCAGGACGCGACCTGATGCCGCAGTAAGCACTGCTGCTTCCTCGAGAGGACCCCGCGTCGACTTCGGCGTGGGGTTTTCTCATTGGGGCACCGACAGCGGACGAATCGCTGGAAACCCTTTGAAGGGGGGGGCCAAGCCCGTATGCTCTCGGTGGGGTCGGGCCAACGCGGTTCACGCGAACAAGCCCTCGCCCACTCAACAGCGAGAGAAGGAATGTCTCGGGAGCGGTTCGTGGAGTTGATGGGTGAGGCCGTGATCGGTCTTCCCCGAGATCTGAAATCGGCGTTGCGCATCGTGGAAGACCCTGAGGTCGACGACGAGAGCCGCATCGCGCTAGCTGGCGCGCTCCTGCACGTCATTTCTATGGAGACGGCGATCCCTGGTGTGCGCGGTGTGCTGCAGCACGTCGGGTCGGTCATCGTGCTCCGGCTGACGCTCGAGGATGCGGTCAAGCGATCCCCGGAACCCATGGGGGCGCATACGGCTGAGTTCTTCCCCAACCTGGAAGAGGAGCTCCAAGTGGCCCGGGCGTTCCTCGGCGAGGGCATCTCGCTGCTCGAGGCGGTTGTGACGTCGCTCCCGGCGATGAACCATCAGGGGCACGAGCCGAAGGAATGCGTGACGGACGTCGACGATTCGAAGTGGCTCTACGACACGGTGCACGTGACGCTGGTGACGAAGCTCGAGATCGACGAAGACGACGTGGCGCGCGAGATCAAGGGCGCGGACCACATTCGGAAGTCGCTCTTGGCGCGCGCAAAGAAGGCCTGATGCGCACCCGCATCCGCAACCAGGCCGTGGCCGTGGGCCTCTTGCTGGGCGCGTTGGTGGGCGGATGCATCGACACCGCCCTTGGTCTCGTGCTGACCGTGGAGGGTGGGGCCGCGACGGCAGACGCCACGACGGTCACGATCGAAGTCCGCGCCGAGCTGCGGGTGGGTGAACACGCCCTTGGCGGCGACAGCTTCATCGTGCCGCGCGCCTCTCTGTTCTCGGGCGGCGAACCGGTCGTGGACGTGAACCTGGAGCGCCCAGCGGAGTTTCGTGGGCGACTCGAACCCGGCGAATCCGTCACGGTCACCTTCCGGGGCACGACCGATCTCCCACCCGCATCGCGCACGCGTCTGTGCGGTTCGGACAGCGCGACGGTGATCCTCGGCTGGCAAGCAGAGGAACAACCCGACGACCCGCTCGACCCGCCGATCATGAGTTTCGGAAACGGCGAAGGCACCGTGTCCGTCTCGGGCTGTTGATCGTGATCGTGATCGCCTACACGGTTGCGTGCACGTTCACCGACGAGGCGGTGTGCGACCAATGGTGCGCCTGGATGATCGACGCGCACTACGCGGACTTGCTCGACGCGGGTGCTGTGCGCGCCGAGCTCGTGCGCTTCGGGCCCCTTCACGCCGAATCGCGCTACCTCTTCCCCAGCCGAGAGGTGTTCGACGCCTACGAGCGCGACCATGCCCCGCGTCTGCGCGCGGACGGCTTGGCGCACTTTCCTCTCTCGCTCGGCCTGACCTACGCCCGCTCGGTCGGTGAACACCTCGCGAGCCTCCCCAGCTAGAGCGCCGTCGTCGGCATCGGGACCCGAGTCGGCATCTCTGCACCCTGCGCGTCGGCATCCGCGTCTGAGTTCAAGTCGGTCGGCTTCTACGTTCGAATGACGTGGCACCACTGCCACGCTCGCCGTCTTCCACGACCCACAGCCCGACTGCACTGGTGGGGGTTCCTCGGGATTTGTGCTCGGCACGTCCTGTGCTCTTTGTGGATGCGTCCAAGAAGTCGGGCGCTGGGGGTTCCGTAACGAACGCTCCTCCGGAACACCGCCCTCGCGTCGGTGTCGGAGGTGGGACGGAAACATGAGCGGGCACGTGTTCGCTCAGAACAGATCGAAAGCGCGACCGGTGCGTCGAACCTTCGACGCGGCATGACCCCGCGCCCGCCCGAGCCTCCGACCAGAGGCCGGACAGGTGTGGTGCGGGCCATCGGCGGCGCTGGCGCGGAGGTTCCATTCGACCTCCGCAAGGAGGCACGGGTGCGTACGATGAGACAACAACATGCCGCCGCGCGCGGGAACGCGAGCGCCGATTCCGTGGCGGTTCGACGCACCAGGGGTGTGCTCGCCGCCGGGTTCGCGGCGCTGGTCGTCCTGTGTCTTTCCGGCGTGCAGCTCGCGCCGCGGGCGTTCTGGACCCTCGTGGTCCCGCTGGTGCCGATCGGCTTCGTCTGGTTCGGGTTCCATGCGTGGCGACGGGTCTGTCCAATCGGTGCCGCCGGCGCCCTCGGGGCATCCGCGGCCCCGAGGTCTGCCCGCGTGAGTCCAGCATGGCGCCTCCGGATGTTCTGGGTCCCGATGGTCGTTCTGCTGATCGTGCTGACGGGTCGCCTTGTCGCCACCAACGGGGACGGGCTCGCGCTGGGCGCCTTCCTGTGCGCGTTGCCGCTCGCTGCCTACGTGGTCAACCGCCGGTTCGGCGGGCGCGCGTTCTGCCACTACGTGTGCCCGGTCGGCGTGGTCGAACGCATCTACACGGACGGCGGCGCGCCGGTTCGTCCAGCCGCGTCGGACGACAACTCGCAGTGCGGGCGGTGTACCGGTTGCGCCTCCAGTTGCCCCGACATCGATCAGCCCCGGGCATCGAAGAAGACCCGGACCGACTCGAGTCGCCGAGCGGTGGTCTATGCGTTCCCGGGCGTCGTCTTCGGGTTCTACCTCTACTACTTGCTTCGCGGGGGCAGCTGGTCGGCGTACTTCGACGGAGCGTGGACCGCGCAACCGGCGACCTACGAGACCTGGTTTGGCGCCGGGTTCTTCTTCGCACCCTCGGTGCCTGCCGTGTTCGCCGCCGCTGCAACGCTCGTCGTCTGCGGCGGCGTGTCGTTTCTGTGTTTCTTGGCGGTCGAGTCTGGGTGGAGAATCGTGGGCACTGCGCCGTTCACCCGAGTGCGCGCCACGATGCTCGCGCTGGCGTCGTTCGTTGCGTTCAACGTGTTCTACCTCTTCGCGGGTGCGCCCACGTTGCGGCTTGTGCCGGGAGCGTCCGAGGTGATGTGGGTGCTGGCGCCGGCGGTCTCGTTGGTGGTGCTCGGCCAGAGACTCCAGCGTCTTCGCACCGCCGTCCCGACGGTCTCGCGTCGCCGCCTGCCGGTGCTGGCAAGCGCGTTTTCCGCGACCTCGAAGTTGTCTTCCAAGGGTTCGGTGCTCTCGACGAGCGCGCCGGTGGCGACGCAGTCGCGAAGCATGGGGGTGGTGTGATGGGATCGGAACAACGAGACGATGGGGTGCGCCGGGTGCTGTGGATCGCGCTCGGTCTGAACCTGGTGGTGGCCGCGGCGAAGATTCTCTACGGCCGCTCCGGCGGATTGCTCGCCATCGAAGCGGACGGCTACCACAGCCTGACCGATGGACTCGGTTCGTTCGTGGCGATCGTCGGGCTCGCGATCGCGCGCCGTCCGCCGAGCACGACCCATCCCTACGGGCACCGCAAGTACGAAGTCGTCGCGGCGCTCTGCATCGGTGTCTCGCTCCTGCTCGTCGCCGCGCAGGTCGTGGGCGAGGCGGTCGTGCGGCTCGAGGAGGGAAGGGCGTCGCTGCCTGATGTCGGACCGGCGGCGATCGTGGTCCTGCTCATCACCCTCGCCATCAACTTCGGGATCTCGAGCTACCAGGCGCGTCGCGCCCAAGAACTCGGCAGCCACCTGCTCGCCACGGATGCGAAACACACGCGCTCCGACTGCTACGTCACCCTCGGGGTGCTCGCGGCCACGGCGCTGACGCATCTTGGGCAGCCCGGCCTCGACCTGGCGGCCGCGGTGGTGGTTGCGGTCTTCATCGGCAAGGCCGGAGTCGACGTGATCCGCGAGAATGCCGGCTACCTCACCGACGTGGCGCTGGTCGCAGAGCGGGACGTGGAGCGCGTGGTGTTCTCCATCCCGCCGGTCGTCGGCGTGGAGCGGGTCCGCACGCGCGGCACGCCCGGCGCCATCTTCATGGACCTGCGGTTGAAGCTGCCGGCGCACCTGAGTCTGCTCGACGTGGGCGTCGTGGTGCGCCGCGCGAGCGAAGCGATTCGCAGCGAGTTCCCCGGCGTCGTCGACGTCGTGGTGCACCCCGAAGCGACCGGCTGAGCCGGGCGGAGCGTCAGGCCGAGCGTCAGGCCGAGGTGACCGGGAGCTGCCGTTTGGAGAGGCGGTTGCCAGGAATGACCAGGGTGCGCTTCGGTCGATCCTCAGGCAGGGCGTCGAACGCGTTCTTCCAATCGCGGAACCGGCCGCCCGCGTGGACCGCGTCCATCACCGCTCGGCCTTCCGCCTGTCCGCCCTGAGCCAGCACGTATTCGATCCAGGTCCAGCGCGCGCTGGTCGCGCGGAGGTCGACCCGTCCCCGCACGCCCTTCCGGAGTCGCGCGAGGCGGTTCTCCACCACGCGGATGCCTGCGAACTCGGTGCCGTCCATCGGGGTGTTTCGTTTCGCGCAGAACGGGGAGATGCCAAGCGAGAGCGGGATGATCTTGGAGAGGCTGGTCGAGAGATCGATCAGCTCGTCGATGTCGTCGTCGGTCTCGGTGGGAAGCCCGACCATCATGTAGAGCTTCATGCGCTTCATGCCGTGTTTGCGCGACAGCTCCGCCGCGCGGACCAGCACCTCGGTGCGGGCCTTGCGCTGGATCTTGTCGCGCAGCCGCTGCGAGGCGCCATCTGCGGCCGTGGTGAGCACCCGGTGGCCGCCGCGTTTGAGCGCCGCCATGAACCGGTCGTCGAGCCGGCCGGCGCGCAAAGACGAGAGGCCGACCTCGCGGCCGGTGTCAACGATGGACTCCACGATCTCCGCGATGCGCGGATGGTCGGTGGTCGCAGCGCCGACGAGGCCCACGCGTTTGGCCTCGTCCGGAATCAGCGAGAGGATGCGCTCGGGCTCGACGAGCCGCATGCCACCGTTCGTCGAACGTCGCATCACGCAGTACGTGCAGCCGCGGTGACACCCACGTTCTGGCTCGATGAGGAACATGTCCCGCAACTCGGTGTGCGGGGTCATGATCTGCGAGTAGGCGGGCAAGAGTTCGTCCGCGCACGCCGCGATCGGCGGCATCGTGTCGCCATGCAGACTCGGCACGTAGGCGCTCGGGATCTCGCGCGCGATCGCGGATCGAGCGGCATCGACCGAACGCACCTCGAAGAGGATGTCGATCGCCTGCGGCATCGTCTCGTCGGCTTCTCCCATGAGCACCGCGTCCACGTAGGGGCCGAGGGGGAGGGGGTTGCTGAAGGTCAACGGACCGCCCGCGAGAATGAATGGGTGACCCGCGTCTCGGTCTTCTCGAAGCGGCGGGATCCCGGCGAGTTCGAGCGCCTGGATCAGCCCCGCGATCTCGAGCTCGTACGCGACGCTGAGCCCGACGATCGGATAGTCCGCGACGGGTCGCTGGCCTTCGTAGGTGAAGAGCGGGATGCGGCTCTCGCGGAACGCGTCCACGTCGTCGGGCAAGAACGCCCGGTGTGCGGCCCGCGACGGCATGTTGTTGATGGTGCGGTAGAGGGTCTGCATGCCGAGCGAACTCATGCCCACCCGGTACGGGCTCGGGTAGAGCATGCAGATGGACTCGGGCGCGTCTTTGACGATGGTCCCGATCTCATCGGCCATGCGCTCACGCACTTCGTCCCGCGGATCGAGTTTCGACACGCCTTGTCTATACCCTGCCCACGGAGCGCACGCCCCCCGAGGGCGTTCGCCTCCGTGCCCTTGCCCGTGCCCTTGCCCGTGCCCTTGCCCTGCCCGCGCCCGTGCCCGACGGAAAGCAGAAGCCGCGGCCAGTCAGTCGACGGCTTCGAAGAAACGGTCCCAGCGGGGGGACGGGCAGAGCCAACCCTCTTCTTCCTCGTCGCAGCTGAGGTAGATGAAGAGCGCTTTGCCTTTGACCCGGCTGATCGGCACGAAGCCGATGAGGGGGTTGGTGCTGTCGTTCGACCGGTCGCGGTGGTCGCCGCGGATGTAGATGTGGCCTTCGGGGACGCGGCGCACGGGCGTGTCCATGTCTTCGTGTCCACGCAACTGGCTGATGCGGTACGTCACGTCGCCCACGGTCTCTTCGTAGACCCAGCAGCCGGCCGACTCGTTCAGCTGCATGTCGAGTTCGCACTCGGCCACCTCGGTGCGCTCGAGGGGCTCGCCGTTGCGGATGATCAACCCATCGCGCAGTTCGATGGTGTCGCCCGGTACACCGATGACTCGTTTCACGATGTCCACATCGTCCGCGGGGCTGTTGACGATGACGACGTCTCCGACGTGCGGCTCGCCCCACGAGAGCACCGCTTCGTGCATCTTCGGCAGGAACAGGCCGTAGAGCATCTTGGCCACGACGACGCGGTCGCCGTGCTGGAGCGTGGGCTCCATGGAGGGCCCATCGATCTCGAACGCTTCGAAGAGCACGATGCGGATGAACACCGCCAGCAGCACAGCCCCACCGATGGTCCGAACGTTCGCCTTGATGCGTTCCCAGCTCGACTCTTCTTCGACCGGCGGTCGCGTCTTGGCGATGGGATCGGAATCGCTCATCCGTGCACCGTCGGGCCGAGCGGCAGCTGTTCTGCGATCGCCGCTTCACGCTCCGCGAGCTTCTCCAGCCTGCGGCGAGCGTCGGCGCCGAACCGATGCTCTGCCAGGCCGCGGAAGAGCGAGAAGTGCCGCGCCTCGGATTCCATCAAACCCCGGTAGAAGGTCTGCAGCTCTGGGTTCGGCAAGTGGTCCGCGAGCAACTTGAACCGCTCGCAGGATCGGGCTTCGATGAGTGCGCTCACGATCAAACGGTCGAGGAGGATCGGTGCGGCGGGTCCGTCGGCGCGGGCCGCTTTGCGCAACGCGTTGACGTAGGCGTCCGGCTCGGGCTTGCCCAGCCCCGCGACGACTTCGGACGCGGGGGTCTCGCCGTTGCCTGCGGTGCTGGCTTCGGGGGTCGCAGTGCTGGCTGTGAGAACCGCAGTGCTGGCTTCGGGAGTCGCAGTGCTGGGTTCGGGAATCGCAGTGCTGGTCGTGGCACGGGCGCGAAGGTGTCCGTAGACCTGTCGGAAGTGTTCGGTCTCTTCGCGCGCCAGGTCGCACAGGGGCTCCACCATCTCGGGCGCATCGTCCGCGAAACGCCCCACGATGGCGAGCGCGCTCTGGGCCGCCTTGAGCTCGCAGTGGGCGTGGTCCGAGAGGAGCGCTCCGAGGTCCGCAGCGGCGGCATCGACCCAGGTCGGATCCGTCGGCTGGAGGAGGTGAAGCATCGGGTCGGCGGGGCCACAGCGGTAGCGCAACACCCCACGCGGCGATAGCTTCCGCTCCGAGTATGGTCAAGTCCCCCGCCCCCCGCCTGGAACCTCGGATCCTCGGCTTCGACACCTCCGCGATGCGGGTCTCGCTCGCGATCGCAGAAGGTCAGCGCTGCCTCAGCCGGCAGCTCGGATCGGGCAAGCCCGACGAGTGTCTGTTCGACTGTCTGGACGCCGCCCTCGCCGAAGCCGGGCTCGGACTCGCAGACCTCGACGGCATCGGCGTCGGCCTCGGACCGGGGGTGTTCACCGGCACCCGCGTGGGACTCGCCACCGCCAAGGCGCTTCATCTGAACTCGGGCGTTTCGATCGTCGGGGTCTGTTCTCTCGTCGCGGTGGCCCGGGCGACCTGGACGGACGCGGACCGCACCGACCGAAACGTCCTGCTCGACGCCGGCCGGGGCGAGTTCTACGGAGCCCTTGTCCAAGCGGACGACGCTGGCGCCGCATTGGTGGGCCCGGTGCGGCTCGGCGCCCGAGCGGTCTGTCTGGATGGCCGCGCGGCCCGGGTGGTGATCGTGGCACGGGACGGGCTTGGGTCGGAGCGTGGCCCGGCGCCCAACGGCGACCTCGTCGCGGACCTGCCGAGTGGACTCGAGGTCGCCCGCGAGGCCGCGGTCCGGTGGCGCCGCGGAGGGGCCTACGACGCCGAACAGCTGGCCGCGCTCGAACCGATGTACGTGCGCTCGAGCAACGCCAAACTTCCGAGCGCCTAGGCTCTAGGCCGCGTCGATCTGAGGCGGCGTGATCAAATCGACGTAGAGCGTCGCAAGCATGCGCGCGCTGCGTTCCCAGCTGTGATCGATGCGCATCACCCGCGCGCGGAGGTCGGCGAAGCCGTCCAGGCCGTAGCCCGCGATGGCCCGCTGCACGGTGCCGAGGAGTGCGTCGGCGTCGTGCCCGTCGAAGGCGAACCCAGTGCCGGTCTCGAGCTTGGCGTCGCAGTCCACGACGGTGTCGGCCAGCGCGCCGGTGCGGTGCACGATGGGCAGTGCGCCGTAGCGGTGCGCGCGTTTGTCGCCGCCACCGGCCGGGGCATGCTCCGGTGCCACGATCATCAAGTCCGCGCCGCCGTAGAGTTGGTGGCGAAGTTCATCGCTCGCACCGGTCCGGACCGCGATCCGGTCGGGCCATCGGTCCCAGAGTTCTTCGAACGTTGCGACCAACGCGCCGTCGGCGTCGGCTCCGAAGACCACGACCACCTGCACGTCGTTGCGCAGGAGCTGGGACGCGACCTTGGTGAAGAGTGCGGGACCGCTGGTGTCGTCGACCGCATCCACGCCGATGAGCGGGAGGTCGTCGCGAACTGGCAGATCCAGGTCGCGTTGGAGGTCGGACTTGCACTTCGCCTTGCCCGAGAGATCGACGGGGTCGAAGCGCGAGGGAAGGTGGGCGTCCGTGAGCGGGTTCCAGACCGACGCATCGATGCCGCGCGGAATGGCGGTCATGCGCTCTTCGGAGATGTCGTGGCGTTTCATCAGCTCGTCCGCGTGGGAACGGGACGCACTCGTCACCCGAGAAGCCGCGGCGATGCCCGCGTGCAGCGGTGAGCACAACCCGCCGACCTGGATGGCGCTGTCGCCAAGGATCGAAGCGAGGCCGGGCGCGAACGTCGGTGCGTCGGTGCCGTGCACCGAGAGCACCGTGGGCACGGACACGAGCGGGACGACCGCGGCGCCGAGCGAACCCTGCGCGTGCACGACGTCGAACGGCTCGTCGTGGTCCGCGATGGTCTTGGCGGCGGCGCGGGCGAATGCGGCGAGTCGTCGGGCGACGGCTTCCGGCGCTCCTTCGAAGAACGAGTCGACCTCGGCGAACACGTCTTCGTGGCCGAGAAAGATGAGCTGCACTCCGCTGACGTTTCGGCCGGTGTACATCTCGAACGCCAGCGTCTCCCCGCCGACTTCGACCTCGACCTTGCTGAGTCGCCGGGCGAGCGCGTGCTGCGCTGGATCGATGCTGCGGTAGAGCGGCGAGATCACGGTGACCGAGGTGTCGTGGGCACGCAGCCCCTTGGGGAGCGCGCCGGCAACTTCGGCCGAGGGACTGGAGCCGCTGTACGGAGCGACCTCCGCGGTAACAAAAGAAACATGCATGGGCGGCGCACCCTAGTACACGTTATTGCTTGCCGCTACGGGCCTGGCTCGCTTCGCGAGACTGGCGGCCCAGAGGTCGAGGAGGGGCAACCAGGGGGGTGGGCGGTCGAGGAAGCGCCATGTTCCAAGACACGCTTCTCCTTCGGTTTCGTGGCGAACCGCTCCGTGAGTTCCCGATCCGTGGTTCGGTCGCCGTTGGACGAGGCGCCTACTGCGATGTGGTGGTGCACGACGCGGACGTGCCTCTCATGGCGGGCCGCTTCTTCCGCCGCGACGGAGGCGTGTACTTCGAAGGGGTGGCCACCGGTGCCCGACCGATCGGCATCGGCATGGGCGTTTCGTTCGGAGCCTACGAACTCGTTCGGGTGCGCACGACGTCGAAAGCGCCCGATCGGTCGACGCACCCGATGACCGTCCCCGATTTGGAGACTCGGCTCTCGGTGCTGGTCGGGGACGGACCGGGCGCCACGGTGCATCCACTCGACCTGCCCCTCACCGTCGGTTCCCACCCAGAGTGCGACCTGCGGCTGCTCGACAAGACCGTGAGCCGCCAGCATTGCGTGATCGAGCCGTGTCCCCTCGGTGGCGCGGTGGTTCGGGATCTCGAGAGTCGGAACGGGACCTGGGTCGAAGCGCGCCGGATCTCGAAGGCGAAGCTCGGGGCTGGCGCGGTGGTTCATGTCGGTCGCACCGCGCTGCGACTGGTGGCGCGCGGGGATCGCGGGGACGGGCGCGCGCAGTTCGTGGCGGCGAGTCCCCGGATGCTCGGCACCCTGGCGGAGGTCGAACGGTACGCCGCGCTCGAGTGGCCAGTGCTCGTGCTGGGCGAAACCGGCGCGGGCAAAGAAGGCATCGCGCGTGCGCTGCACGACCGCGGCCCGCGCCGGAACCAGCCGTTCGTGGCACTCAACGCGGGCGCGCTGACGGCGTCGCTCGTCGAGTCGGAGCTCTTCGGACACGACCGCGGCGCGTTCAGTGGTGCGGTCGAACAACACCGCGGTGTGTTCGAGCAGGCCCACGGCGGCACGTTGTTTCTGGACGAGGTCGGCGAACTGCCGCTGGCGCTTCAGGCCCGTCTGCTTCGGGTGCTCGAGACCTGGCGCGTCCGCCGGGTGGGCTCGGAGACCGAACGCCCTGTCGAGGTGCGTCTCGTTTGCGCGACCCATCGGGATCTTCGGGCGATGACCGCCCTCGGTACGTTCCGAACCGACCTGTTGTTTCGATTGTTGCGGCTGGTGATCGTCGTGCCTCCGTTGCGGGAGCGTCCGGAAGACATCGAGCCGCTTGTCGCGCACTTTCTCGAGCTCGCGGGTGTGCAACTGGGGCGGCGCGAACTCTCCGAGGACGCGATGCGGCTGCTGCATGGCCATCACTGGCCGGGCAACGTGCGCTCGCTTCGCAACGTGGTGATGCAGGCCGCGGCGCTCTCCAGCGGGCCGACCGTGACCTGCGCGGAAGTGCGCAAGGCATTTGACCGCATCCTTGGACCGAAGTGGCGACCGGAGGCGCCGGCGCAGCTCTACCAGGTGCTCGACCGGCACCAAGGCAACCTGAGCGCGGCCGCGCGATCGCTGGGGATCCCTCGGTCGACGTTTCGGGACCGGCTGCGGGCGGAGGCGGAAGAGCAAGTCGGCTAGGGGGCCGTTCCAGCGGCGACAGCCCGAAGCCGACTCCGACTCCGACTCGGAAGCCGAAGCCGAAGCCGACGCCGAAGCCGAAGCCGAAGCCGACGCCGAAGCCGAAGACGCCGAAGCCGACGCAGACGCAGACGCCGACGCCGAAGCCGACGCCGAAACCGAGGCCGACGCCGAGGCCGAAGCCGAAGCCGAAGCCGAAGCCGAAGCCGACGCCGAAGCCGAAGCCGACGCCGAATCCGAAGCCGAATCCGAATCCGAATCCGAATCCGAATCCGACGCCGAAGCCGACGCCGAAACCGAGGCCGAAGGCGACGCCGAAGCCGAAGCCGAAGCCGGGGGCGAGTTCGTTGTCGCGACGGCTGTCTACGCGAAGTGGTCGGCGGCTTGGGCGCAGGTTGCGAAGGTGTAGCCGGCGCGGCGCAGCCGGAGGATGGCGGCGCGGAGGCTCGCTTCTTTGAACTCGGCGGTGCGGCGCAGGTCCGGTTGGTGAGGGCGGAGTTGCTGCAGCCCGTCTCGATCCGCGTCGGCGAGATCGATGCCGTGCAGTTCCAGACTGACGAGGGGGCGGCCGACCATGGCGCGCGCGAGCCAGTCGGCGCCGCGGGCGCCGGCGAGGGCGACGCTCGTGCCGATGAAGGGCAGGCGGACGCCGCGGGTGACGCCGATGGGGAGCTCCAAGAGACCCGCGCCGCGCGTCCAGTAGGGGCGACCGATGCGGTAGGGGTTTGCCGGCGCACGCAAGACCCGGGGGTCGTCGATCACGCTGTGGCTCGGGCGTCCGCGGCCGAGTTTCGCGCGGACCGCGTAGGCGCCGATCGCAGCGGCCTTCGCGCCGTAGTACGCCGGGCAGGGGAAGACGCTCGAGTCGTACGCGACCCCTTCGATCTCCAGCGCGTCGAACACCGTCCGGGTGATCGTGTAGCCGGGGGCGCGGAAGCCGACGGGCCGGATCCCAGTGGCGGTTTCGATGAGGTCTGCGCCGGCCCGGATCTCGTAGCGGACTTCGTCTTCGGTCCGGCGGCTCAAGTCGTACAGATGCGAGAGGCTGTGGTTGGCCACCTCGTGCCCGGCGTCCGAGAGGCGCCGGAGTTTCGGCGCGTTCTCGTCGTCGATGTCCTGACCGATCGCGAAAAAGGTCGCGCGCAGATCGAGGTCGTCGAACAGACGTTCGAAGCGGGCAAGGGCGTGACGGTAGATGGCGTGCGACGAGGCGTCGTCGAGTTCGATGCCATGAATGGCGGCGTAACAGGGGATCTCGTCGAGGTCGATCGACACCGCGGCGAGTCTCTCTCCCATCGTGTTCCTTCGCCGCGCGCTGCGCGCGCTATCCCTTGATGCGGATCGCGACGAAGAGGCGCGCCATGCCCTTGAGCACGTTCGGCACACGCCGGAGCAGACCGATCGAGGGCGGGCGCTTTTCGAGCACCCGAATCGGGATCTCTTCGATGCGGATGCTCGCCCGCTCGGCGCGAATCACGAACTCGCTCGCGAACAGATCCTTGTCCACCAGACACTGGCGGGCGACCTCGACGAGCGGCGCGCGGCGGAAGGCTTTGAGTCCGTGGGTGTCGGTGCCGGTGAAACCCAGCGCGACCCGGAGCATGCCGTTGAGCACGATGGTCGCGGCGTGCCGCATCACCGGACGTTCGTCGCTTGCGCCGCCCATGACTTTGGACCCGACGACCAGATCGGCGGCGCCGGTCTCAAGCACCGCCATCGCGCGGCGGTAGAAGTCGGTGTCGCAGAGATCGATCTCGTCGCAGATGACGAACTCACCACTCGCGCGGAGGATCGCTTCTTTGAGCGCACGGCCGTAGTTCGGCTCGCCGACGCTCGCGCTGTGGACCTGCGGGAACCGTTCGGCCATCTGGTTCGCGATCTCGACAGTGCGGTCGGTGGAACCGTTCTCGGCGAGGATCAGCTCGTAGGGCCAGTCGAACTCGGAGAGCCGGTCGACCAGGTCGACGACGGCCGTCTGAAGAATCGCTTCTTCGTTGTAGATCGGGATGATGATCGACACGCGCGGCTGAACGGGACGCGCCGAAGCGGAGGAGGAGTCAGAGGCCAAGGTAGGGCTGGTGATTGTTCAACGGCCCCGCGACGTCAAGCGGGCGTCAGGCACCCTCGGTCGAACAGAGCAGGGCGAGCGCCCCCTCCAGGTGCACCCGCAGTCCCGGCAAGGCGGCTGGAAGCGCGACCGTTTCTCCCATTCGAGCTCGGACGTCGAAGTCGGGGCCTTCGAGGCGCAACGACCCGCCGACGACGGTGAGGGCGTGAAGATGGTCGGGGAGGTCGAGCGAGAGCGCGCCGGTGCCCGCCAGCCGTTCGACCGCCACCCAAGGAAAGGCGCCCGAGAGCGCGACTCGCGAGGGCGCGCCGGCTGTGTCGGGCACCCCTCGATGGGTGCGTGCGGTGTCGAGCGCACTCGACGCGCCGCTCCAATCCGTGACCGCGAGGGCCCGCTCGAGGTGCAAGGTTCGCGGGGCGCCGCTCGGGTGCTGCACGCCCTGATCGTCGTAGCGGCGGTTCCAGTCCCAGTATCGGTAGGTGAGGCCGCGCTTGCCCGGCAAGACCCGCTGGGGTTCCACCAGCGTCAGGCCCGCGCCCACCGCGTGGGGCGTTCCCGCTTCGATGACGAAGAAGTCCCCTGGCTCGACCACCACCCGCTGCAGCAACGCGTCGAGCGCACCGCCCGCTTCGATGCAGCCCCGCACTTCCGCTTCGGTGACGCCCGGGAGAAAGCCCAGGTAGAGCGCGGCGTCCTCGTCGGCGTCGAGCACGTACCAGGTCTCGGGTTTGCCGCTCTCGTCTTCGGCAAGCGCCGGGTCTCGGTCCGAGGGGTGGATCTGCACTGAGAGCGGTGCCGCCGCGTCGAGGAGCTTCACCAGCAACGCCGTGGAGTCGTGGCCTCGGCCGACCAACCCGTCGGGGTCGGCGGCGATCAGCGCCGGGAGTGGGCCGTCCGATTCGGTCTGGCTCGGAAAGTCCGGTTCCACGCTGAACTCCCACGATTCGCCCACGACTTGGGCGGGCGCGAGGCCGCGTTTGTAGGTCTCGGTGATCCGGGCGCCGCCCCACGGGGTCCGAGTGCGGGGCGTGAAGTTGTCCGGTCGGAGCCGGAGTGGTCGTTTTTTTGGTGGGAGTGAGGAGGACATGTAGGTTCACCTACGACAGGAGGCATCATGGCCCATTCCAGCGAACGCCGCATCCACAAGGTCTACGTCACCCGCAACACCGAATACCACGTACGCAAAGCACTCTGCGTCGGGGTACGGGACCGCCGCACCGGGCGGTGGGTCAAAGGGCACCTCGCCGTGCGCTCCCGCGTGAGCGGCGGGCTCAGGTTCCACGAGAACGGCGGAGTCCGTCCGAACGAAGGCACGCCCGTGATCGGCGAGTCCCTGTTCTTCTGCGCGGACGGCCGCGACCTCGTGACCAGCCCCGTCGTCGCGATCGAGCGCCCTGAGCGCGCCATCGTCACGACCTACATCCACTAGGAACGACCGGACCCAGGCCGCCCCAGCCATGTGCGCAGGGCGGCCGGTTCTCCGTCTTCTCCTCGGACTCCGTCGAGCCGGACCGCGCCGCGGCCACAGCGGACGTACCAGGATCCGTCGGCGGTCCACGCCTCGGCGACGTCGAGTCCCGGCGGCGGTTTCACGCCCGCCACCGACGCGTCGAAGACTTCGACGAAGTGGCCATCGAAGTCGGCCCCCGCGCCTGGGTGTGGCGCGGCCGCCCGGACCAGCGCGACGACCGCTTCGGCGGACTGCGACCAGTCGATGGCCAGGTCTTGTTCGCTCGGGCGCGGGGCTTCCGTCACCCCTTCGGTCGGTTGAGGGGTCTCGGACGGCCGGCGGCCGGTCGCAAGTTGCGCGACGAGTTCGACGAGCAGCGCCAGGGCGGGCCGATCGAGTTTGCGCGCCAGGGACCAGGCGGTGTCGTCGGGCGCCACCGGCACACGCCGCGCCGCGACGATGGCGCCCGTGTCGTAGGTGGCGTCGAGCCGATGCAGCGTGACGCCGGTCTCTTCGTCGCCGGCGCGGATCGTCCAGAAGTAGGGATCGGGTCCGCGGTGTCTAGGCAAGAGGCTTGGGTGGGTGCCGTACGCGGGGGCCATGCCCAGGATGTGCGGCGGGATCCGGGTCGGCCAGAAGAACGACAGGATCGCGTCGAAACCGCCGGCGGTCAGCAACGTCCGGTGCACCACAGGGTCCCGGAGATCGGGAAGACCCAGGATCAACCGCCCCGCGAGCCGTCGCCGAGCCCATCTGCGACCGGGCAGGTCCAGAGGGCCAAAACACGCGGCGGTGGGTGGGTACCCGGCGTCCGTGAGAACCCGCGCGCCCAAAGGCACGCCAAAGTAGAGGATGCGCAGGTCCATGCTCGGACCGCAGTGTCGCAGGTCGGCCGAATTTCTCGAAGCAGGTAGAAGCAGGTTGTCTGGATGGTGTATACGTCGCCGTCGTGTCGGAACAGCCGCGGAAGACGATTCGTGTGGTCGCCGCAGTGGTGGAGCGAGACGGTCGATACCTCATCACTCAGCGGAGGGAGAATGCCGTTCTCCCCAACCTCTGGGAGTTCCCGGGGGGCCGGGTCGAGGACCGCGAGTCCGACGCGGAGGCGCTGGCCCGCGAGCTCGAAGAGCGGCTGCGTGTCGCGGTCGAGGTGGGCGAGCTCATCAGCTTCGTCAGCCACCCCTACGAGAAGTACACGGTCGACCTGTACCTCTATCAGTGCGTGCTGGTCGATCCCGAAGCGTCCATCGAGTGCAAGGCCGTTCAGGACTACCGATGGGTCACGAGCGACGAGTTCGACCGGTACCCGTTCACGCCTGCCGATGAGGCGTCCATGAATCAGCTCCTCGGCGAGGACTGACCCGTGTCGGCGTCGACCTGCTCCACGTGCGGAACCAAGGTGCCGCCGGGTGCCGCACGATGTCCCGGCTGCGGCTCGGTGTTCGGCGAAGCGAACCGGTGCCCGCACTGCCATGCGATCGCGGCGGTCCGCGCCAGCAACACGGGGTACGTGTGCATGGCGTGCAACAAACCGCGCCAGCTGGTGGATGGCACCACCATCGTCGACGACCCGGCGCCGCTCATCACCCCGCGCACGCGGGCCGCGCCTCAGGTCGTGGGCCAAGCGGCTGCCGCCAGCGGTGCGGCCGCGACCCCGCAACACGTCCCGCCGCGGGCCGTGTCCCGATCCGCCGGGACCGGCTACCGAGCGCTGGGCATCTTTGCGATCGCGGGTGGTGTGCTCGCGGCTGCCGCGGCGGCGATTCTCATTCCAGGCGTGGGCGGGTTCCTCGTCGCCGCTGCGCTGGGCGGCAGCGGTGCCGGCGTGGGCGCGCTCTCGCTGCGGGCGGCGGCGCGCGCACAGGAGAACGCCGATCATTCGGTCGCCGCCTCCACGGAGCTGGCGATCCTCGCGCTCGCCGAGAAGTCCGAGGGGGTGCTCACGGTGACCGATGTGTCGCGGGGACTCGGCATCTCCGCCCAGCAAGCGGAAGCAGCGCTCGGCGCAATGACCGACGGCTCCCGCATCTCGGCCGAACTCACGACGGACGGCTTCGTGAAGTACGTCTTCCGGGAGTTGCGCGCCAAGGGGCAGCCGGAACCGCGGGTCCGCGCACGCGTCGAAGCGGAGGCCGAGCCGACCGGCGCGCCGGCCGAGATGTCGGAAGAACTGGCCGAAGCACATGCCGAGGTGGAGGCGATGCTGAAGTCGGATCCCGACGCATGAACGCGACCACGCGGCTGCCCACAACCGGAACCGGCGCGCCGGAGAAAACGAGCACGGCATCATGGGGTTGAGTGTTGGGATCGTGGGTGCGGGCTTCGCGGGGTGTGCGGCGGCGCTCGGGCTCGCGCGCGATGGCGCGCAGGTCACGCTCTACGAAGCGGTGGAGAAACCCGGTCCGGTGGGTGCGGGCATCCTGCTGCAACCGACCGGTGCCGCGGTGCTTCAGCGGCTCGGCGTGTACGACTTCGTGCAGAGCCGCGGTGCGCCGGTCCGTGGGCTGCGCGGTCGACGTTCCACCGGCGAGTTCCTGTTCGAACTTCCCTACGCGCTCGAGCGGGAAGATCTCACGGGGCTCGGACTGCACCGCGGCGTGCTCTTTCAAGCGCTCTTCGATGAGGTTCAACTGCGCACGGCGATCGACGTGAAACTCGGTGTCGCGGTGGTCGATGCGCTGCCCGGTGGCCGGCTGGTCGATGCCAAGGGACGCACGCACGGTCCTCACGATTTGCTCGTGGTCGCCGATGGCGCGCGCTCTCAGATCCGCACCGCGCGGTTCCCGGGCCGTCTCGACAAACCGTACCCGTGGGGCGCGTTGTGGTTCGTCGCCGAAGATCCTGGCGGCGCGTTTCCCGACACGCTCGAACAGGTCGTTCAGGGGGCCGACCACATGCTCGGGTTTCTCCCCAGCGGCCGCGGGCCGATTCGCGACGACGACCCCACCGACGACCCGCCGCTCACCAGCATGTTCTGGAGCACGCGCGTCGATCGAGAAGCCGAGTGGCGCAACGAGGTTCGGCGACGCGGCTTGCAGCCATGGAAGGACACCATCCTCCGTTTCGAGCCGCGCGCAGAGCCCTTGCTCGCCCAGATTCACGACCACCAGCAAGTGCTCTTCGCGGCGTACCGCGACGTGCGCATGGCGTCCTACTGGCACGAGTACGATGGCGCACACGTGGTGTTCATCGGCGACGCAGCGCACGCGATGAGTCCACAGCTCGGGCAGGGCAGCAACCTCGCGCTCATCGACGCCGAAGTGCTCGCCCAGGAACTCGCGCGGGACGTCGACGTCGGCACGGCGCTCGCGGCGTATCAGAAAGCGCGCTCCGAACACCTCGGGTACTACGGCTGGATCAACCGCGCGATCACGCCGTTCTTCCAGAGCAGCTCGGCCGTCACCGGATGGGTTCGGGACTTCGCGTTTCCGATGGCGCGGTTCATCCCTGGCGCGCGTCGGCTGATGGTCCAGACCATGGCCGGCATGAAACGCGGACTGTTCTTCGGAAAGCCACTCGACCTTCCGACCAAACGTCTACCGGCGTCGACGACCGAAGAGCAGCACCGCGAAGAAGAGTAGGGCGCCGCTCTCGGAACCGGCAGAATCGGATCCGACCGCGCAGCCACCGGACGCGATCGGTCGCGCGCCAGGCCGCGGTTCGATGACGCCGACGGTCGCCGCGTCGCTGGCCGCCGCGTCCACTTCGGTTCCCGCATCTTCGGCGGCCCCGGTGTCTTCGTTCGTTCCAGCATCGGTTGGGACAAGCCCCGCATCGACGCCCGCGTCGACGCCCGCATCGAGGACCGGTGGATCGACGCATGCGCCTTCGGCGATTTCAATCTCGATGTCGTCGCCGTAGTAGAACCGCACCATGTCGAGCGCTTCCCAGCCGGATCCCGCCAAACAGTGGGAGCCATTCTGGGAGAAACAACCGCGGTTGTAGATGTTGCGCGGGTTCACCCAGCCGAGCGTGGTCTGCTCGACGTCGTCGCCGCTGCGGCCTTCGTTGTAGGTCACGTAGCGCTCGGTGTTGGTCGGGTCGTCCATGCCCCCGCGGCAGCTCGGGCCCATCTGACGCGACCCGGCGACGAAGAACCCGGCGATGGTCTCGCCGGTGTACTGCAGCACGATGCCTGCCGTCTGTCGCACCGCTTCGTAGTGTTCTTCGCGTGGCGTGCGACCGCACGAGTAGACCTGGTCGCTGGTGCCGTCGGCGATCGAACCAGCGGAATCCAGTTTGTAGTAGAGGTACGTGCGCGCCGCGATCGCCTGGGCTTTGAGCGCCTCGAACGCCGCGCCCCCGTTCTCGCAGTTCACGACGTTGGGCAGGTAGTCCGTCTCCACGTCGACCGGTCCCACGCCCCGCACCTCCGCGACGCAGTACGCCGCGATGGGCTGCTGGATGCGGCCGGTCTCTTCGACCACACACCCGGTCGCCAACAGAAGGGCCAGCGCCCAACCGGTGGCGCGCGTGTTCACGCGAGCATGTCCCGGGACGGACCGAGTTGTCCGCTCGGCGAGGCCACCGAATGGCTCATGGCGATCACTTGAACCAAGATCGACCGGTACACGCGCTCGAGTTCGTCGAGATCGATCTCGCCTTCGCCTTGTTCGAGCGCTTCGTCGACGTGATGCTGCACGAACGCGATGAGCGCGGGCTGACTCATCGCGAGGATGTCGTCGCTGTCGAGGATCTCGGTCGGGTCGGCGGCGCGGATCTCTTCGTCGGCCGAGAGCGTCTCGCGCGCCATGCGCAGGCCCGATTCGTCCACCCCGTGCAGGCGGGTCGGGAACGCGTCGCGGAACGCGAGGTAGACGGTGACCGAGAGGAAGTAGCCCAGGGACTGAACGAGCTCGTCGCGGGTTTGCGCGAGTTGATCCGCCAGCCATTCGGCGACGATCGGCTGCCGTCGATCCAGCTCCGAGAAGGCGCGGTCGAGGGTGTCCTGCAGGGAGTCGTCGCCCTCGTCGAGTTCCGACTCGACCGCATGAATGGTGTGCGCTTCCACCACCGCCCATTTCGGCACCGGCCGCAACGCAGCCTTGCGAATGATCACCGAGGGACGGTAGCGCGCTGTGCCTTCCAGAGCCAGCACTGCGGTTCCGGAGGCCAGCACTGCGGTTCCGGAGGCCAGCACTGCGGTTCCGGAGGCCAGCACTGCGGTTCCGGAGGCCAGCACTGCGGTTCCCGCAGCCAGCGCCGAACCGGTCGTCAGTCTTCGTAGAACATCGGCGGGCGCTTGCGCACGAACCGCAGCACCAGTTCCCGCGCCTTGGCGTCGAGCGACTCGAACTGCACGCCCATGCCCGGCTCGGCTTCGCTGTTCATGTCGAACGGATCGCGCACGAACCGCACCCAGCCCATCGCGTGGAACTCGAAGTTGCCGGGAAGGGTGACGAGGACCTTCACGCTCGTGTTCTTGGCCAGCACCTCGTAGGTGCTCACGAACACACCACCATCGGCGATCTCGCCCGAGAATCCGACGTAGAAGTTCGACTCGGTCGTCGCCCCGATGTTCGCTTCCAGGTCGACGCGGGGACCGGTGGAGGCCGGTGCGGAGGGCGGCATCATCGAAGGCGGCGCATGCGGTTGCACTGGCGGCTTCGGATCCTTCACCGTCTGCGCCCCATCGCCCATCGCCGGCGGTGCCTTCGAAGGCACCGTGGTCAGCGGGTACAGGACGCTCATCGTCTTCGCGATGACCTCCGTCGCCACACCGATGCCGGCGTGTTTGCTTCGCACGTCTTGGAGCAGGGCCAGCGTTTGGCTGAGCGAGCCGAGTGCGTTCTTCACGCAGGACTTCCCGTCCGGTTCGGAAGTCGCCTTCTCCGCCTCGAAGAGCGCACCCACCGACTGGGCGATGTTCTGCGCAACCGCCATCACATCCTCCGGGATGTTGGGGTCTTGCTGCAGGGCTTGAAGCGCCTGCCCGAGAGACTCACGTGCCGCACGGGCCTGCTCGGCCCCCGAATAGCTCATAGCTTCCTCCGTCCCAGGCCCGCGCACGTCTGAATCAACGTCTGCAGGAGGAACTCACACTCGGTCATTTGACCTGACATGCCCACCTCAGCGGCGCGAGCATAGATCGGCCAGGCTTTGGGAATCAAAGCTTCATCCTGATTCCTTTGGCGGCCCCCAAAACCCGTCCGGTGAGACTCGCTTCGCTGCGCTCCGCTTCGCCCGGTCGGCTTCATTCCGTCAGTCGCTTGCTGAAGACCAAACGCGCGCGGCCGGGTCCCGCGTAGTCGTCGACCTCTTCGGCCGAGAACCCGAGGGCCACGTGAAACGCCACCGAGGCTTCGTTGCCAACCGCCGCGATGGCCTTGAGTTCTTGCACGCCGGCTGCGGCGCATTTGGTGGTGAACCGCTCGTACAACGCTTGGCCGACGTGGCGGCGCCGATGGGTCGGGTCGATGCCCACGAGGTGGATGAACCCGAGCGCGTGCACGACGAATCCGAGCAAGAACCCGATCACCTGCCCATCGGACTCGGCGACGAGCGCGTGTTCCCCGAATTCGTAGAGGTACATTGGGTCGGCGCGCTGACCCGAAGGCCCGCCCCACCAGCGATCGAGCACCGAGACGACGTAGTCGTAGTCGGCCTTCTCGAGCCTCCGGATGCCGATGTCCCCCTGCGTCACCGGGCGCGGTTACCACAGTCGCCGGCCACTATCCAGCGCCCGCGTCCTCCTGCGCCCCCGCCGGCCCAGGAGTGGTCATCCACCACGTTTGTCGGGGATGGGCGCTCAGACTTTGCCCGCATCACGCAAAGTCTGCATGAACGCGCGCTCGAGCGTCTTGACGAGGGGCGCGAGGTGGCGGACCTGCAGGCCCTGGGCGAGGGCGGTCTTGAGGATGAACCTCGGCGTTTCCCCTTCTGGGACGCGTACTTCGAGGTTGGCACCCACCCGTTTCACGAGGCAGCGCTCGGCTTCTAGGGCCCGGCGGAGGACGTCGGGATCGCCCTTGGCGCGCACCTCGTAGACGCCGCTCTCGGGGGCGATGAGCGGCTCCAGGGCCCCCGCGTAGAGGATTTCGCCTCCCGCAAGGAGCACGACCTGGTCACAGACCTTCTCCACGTCGGGAAGAATGTGGGTCGAGAGGATCACGCTCGCGCCGGTGCGCTCCGGGATGTCCCGCACCAGGGCCAGCATCTCGTCGCGGCCACGCGGGTCGAGGCCGCTGGTCGGCTCGTCGAGCAAGAGCAGTCGCGGGTCGCCGACGAGCGCCTGCGCCAGCCGCGCGCGCTGCTTCATGCCGGTCGAGAAACTCCCGAGCCTCCGGTACCGGGCTTCGCCCAGGCCGACGTAGTGCAGCACCTGGTGGGCCCGTCCGCGGGCTTCGTTCTTGGGCAGCCCACACAGCTCGGCGGCGAAGGTCGCGAACTTGAGCGCGCTCAGCTCTGGGAGGACCGAGTCGCCTTCGGGCATGTAGCCGATCCGGGCACGCACCCCGAACGGGTCGTCGGCCACGTCTTCCCCGAACACTTTCACCATGCCGCTGTCGTGTCGTACGAGACCGAGCAGGGTCTTGAGCAGCGTGCTCTTGCCCGCGCCGTTGGGTCCCAGCAGCCCAATGCGTCCGGCCTCGAGGTTCAAGGTCACGTCTTTGAGCGCGGCGAGTTCGCCGTACCGCTTCTCGACGTTCTGCAGCTCGATGAGCGCCATCGCGCGGGACCCTAGCAGGCGACGGCGCCGGGTGAGAAGCGGAAGCCAACAGAACTCTGCGTCGCCATCGTTCGGTGACTGTGCGAGTCTTGGCCGCATGCCGCGCCGGCCTGCTCTCGACCTCACCCGTGTGCGCGCGGGCCGACCCTGGCTGCCGCGGGTCCCGGCGATCCTGCCGCGGATGCTGGCGGTCCTGATCGCGTGCGCGCCCATCCTCTCGATTGCGGCGCCCGCCGAAGCACAGATCAGCGGGGGCAGTTTCGGTGGAGGCAGCTTCTCCGGCGGGGGCGGCGGTGGGGGGTACTCCGGGGGCGGCGGTTACTCCGGCGGATCGAGCAGCTGGGGATCCTCGTCGAGCAGCAGTTGGAGCTCCAGTTCGGGTGGCAGGGGTGGTTCGCTGAGCGGTGGCCAGCTGGTCGTGATGCTCATCTTTCTCTTCGTCTTCTACGGCATCTCCGCTGCGGTGAAGTCCAAGGGGGGGCCGTCCCATCGGGGGTACAGCGAGTACAGCGGGGGCCCCCGGCTTCGCACCATGGACGTCACGGTTCTCAAGCTCGGGATCGATTGGCGCGCCCGGAAGTACGTGCAGGAAGAACTGCACCGGCTCGCACGCACCGGCGACACAAGCTCCGCGGCGGGGTTGGCGGCCTTGCTGCGACAGGTGGCGATGATCCTCCGCCGGGTGGAAACCGGTTGGCTCTACGCGGGCGTCGAGAACCACAAACCAGGCAGCCCTCAACAAGCCGAACACACGTTTCGCGCGGCCGGCAGCGACGCACGCTCGCGTTTCCGGCACGAGCTCATTCGCAACGCGGATGGATCGACGCGGGTCGGCGATGCGCCCGGCACCAAACCCAAAGCGGAAGAAGGCGAGGGCGTGGTCGTGGTGACGATCGTGGTCGCCGCCTGGCGGGAGCTCCTGGATGTGAGCCAAGTGCAGGACGCGGAGGCGCTGCGACGCCTCTTGCAGCAACTCGTGGGTCTCGACCAGCACAGCCTCGCGGCGATGGAAGTCATCTGGAGCCCGGCCGAAGAGACCGACCGCATGAGCACCGCGGAGCTCGAAGTGCTCTACCCGGAACTCGCTCAGATCACCGGTGGACTGCCCGGCCGAGTGTTCTGCGCCTATTGCGGCGGGCCGTTTGCGCGCGAACTTCAGGCCTGCCCGCACTGCGGTGCGCCCCACGCCGAATCCGCGCCCAGCGCCCCGCCGAGTGCCTAGCGTGGACCCCGCGGACGAAGCGCGCGCGGCCACCGCACGACCCGACGACGATCTCGTCCTGTTCTGCCCGTTCTGCCACGAGTCGTTCGAAGGCGAGTCCCGCTGCCCCGAGCACGACCTGGCACTGGTCGAGTTTCAGCAGCTCCACAAGGGCCGTCCCGGCGATGTCGTGGGAGACGATGAGCCGGTGAGTTTTCACGAGCCTCGGTTCGGCCGCTGGCCGCTCGCGCTGACCTCCATGTTGACCATGGTCGCGTTCTTCTTTCCGATGTTGACCATTCGCTACCCGGACGGCGACTCCTTCGCGACCGGCTTTCAAGCCGCGTCGTCGGTCGCGGCCAACCTCTGGGTCGTGCCGGCGGTCGCCTTCACGTTCCTGTCGATCCTCATGCGGCGGCGCACCCCGCGCGCGATGCGGGGAAGCCGGCTCGCGGTGGCGGCCTTGGCGCTGCTCGGCCTCACGAGCCTCGGTTACACCATCTACCGCGTCCACGCGGGCGCCACGCGCGGTGAGCAACTCTACGGCCTCGAAGTCGAAGTGCAGGTCCGTTGGGGCGCCTGGCTGATGGCCGCAGGACTCGTGGCCGCGGTGGTGGCTGGGCTGCGCCTCGGCACCCCACCGCCCGTGCAACCTCCGCGCTACCGGGTCGATTGAGCGGCTGTCTCTCAGGACAGCTTCTTCAGGACCAGCGGTCGCGGCGCGCGAACGGATCGGTGAGCGGCACATCCGGCCGCTCGTGGGGTGTGAGGGGCACCAAGCGGTGCGTGCCCGAAGGATCGACGTAGAGCATGCGGCGCGACGCGTGCCGCGCGAACCCATCGAGCACGAGCAGTGGCCAGCTCCACGCCACGACGCGCATCGCTTGTTTCTGGGCGATGGCCAGACCGCGGAAGAAGTGGTTTCGCACCGTCTCGTCCAGCGGGTAGCCGGGTGCCTCCGCCGGGGCGTCGTGTCCGCCCGAGGTCCGGTACCCCTGCTGCCCGAACTGACGCGCGTCCGCCGGCGTCCATCCATTGCGTGCCGGATGCAGCAGCGCGACTTCGGCCACCGCCGGCATCCGAAAGTCGTCGGGGACCAACATCTCGACGTACGCGACCGTCGGGTGGGCGGCCTGCACGATGAGTACACTCAGCCCGTGCGAGGGCGCGTTCGGCGAGCGGCCTGGCACTTGGCGCACGACGCTGGCGAGCGGTGCGCGAGACTCGACCCGGTCGGCGAGGCCCACGTGGTCAGGCGCCAGGGCGGTAGATGTAGCCCTGGTGCTGGAAGACGCAGATGCGATCGCGCCCGTCTCCCTTGGCCTGGTAGAGCGCTTGGTCCGCAGCGCGCAGCAGCTCCTTCTTCGAAGACACATCACGGCTGGGGTACAGCGCCACCCCGATCGAGACGGTCAGGTCGAGGGTGCGACCCTCCCCGATCGGCATCGGCTCGGCGCGGATGGAAGACCAGATGCGCTCGGCCACCGTCACGGCGCCCGAGAAGTGCGTGCTCGGCAACACCAGAAGCAGCTCGTCGCCCCCATAGCGGGTGACCACGTCGATCTCCCGCACCGCTTCGGTCACGCGCGCCGCCACGGTCTTGAGCACCATGTCGCCGACGTCGTGCCCGTGGGTGTCGTTCACCTCTTTGAACCGGTCCACGTCGATCATCGCGCACCCGAGTGGGTCGCGGTGCCGCTCGGCGCGTTTGAACTCTTCGTGAAGCCGGGTGTGCAGGTACCGGAAGTTGTAGAGCCCAGTGAGCTCGTCGGTGATCGCCAGCGCCTCGAGCCGCTCTTTGGCGGCTCGGATCTCGTCGTGCATCTTCTTGATGCGCAGCAGCCCCGAGAGCCGGGCGAGCAGCTCGCGCTCGTCGAAGGGTTTGCAGACGTAGTCGTCCGCGCCGATGCGCAGCCCCTCGACCCGGCTGTCGGCGTCGCTCCGTCCGGTGACGAGCACGACCGGGAGAAACGTCTCCGCGTCCATCGCCTTGATGAGACGGCACGCCTCGAGTCCGGTCATCCCGGGCATGAGCACGTCGAGCAGCATCAACGACGCGTCCCCTTGCGCCGCCCGCTGCACGGCGCCGCTGGCGCTCTCGTGGAGCTCCACCCGGTACCCGTGTCCGCGCAGCAACCCGCCGACGTATTCCCTTGTGATGTGATCGTCTTCGGCGACCACGATCAGCGGCGCGAGCGCTTCTTCAGCGGGTTCGGTCGAAGCGGGCGTCTCGGAGGGCACGACGCATGGTAAACCACCCAGGCCGGACGGTCTTCTCGCTTCTCGACCGACTCCACCGTCTCGGAACTCGAATCGCATGGGCATCTTCGACCGCGTAGGACGTTTCATCGACGACGTGCTTCTCCTCCCGGACGAAGTGCGCGAGTCGTTGGCCCACGGAGAAGCGGCCGTGGAAGCCGAACTCTACGAAGACGCCGAACGCATCTTCGTGGAGATCCTCGCCGACCGGCCGCGGCTCGCGCGTGCCGCGGTGGGATTGGCCCACGCGCGCCAGGGACTCGGCGACGACGAAGGCACGCTCGCAGCGCTGGTCGATGCGCGCGACATCCTGCCCGAAGATCCCGAACTCGCGCTCTGGACCGGCCGGCTCGCGCTCTCACTGAAGCGGTACGAGCTGGCTGCGAAAGCCGCCGGCGATGCGGCGCGGGCGCGCGCGGGCGAAGGCGGACCCGCGCTGGCCGAGGCGTGCGCGGTCGCCGCGTGGGCCGAATGGGGACGCGGGCGCGCGGATCGTGCCGCGCGCGAACTGCGCAAGGCGCTCAGCGCGGACCCGGACCGGCCCGACTTGCGCGCGGCGCTCGTCGAAGCGCTCGCGGCCGCAGGGCAGGGCAGCGCCGCGAAAGCTGCCGCCGCCCAAGTGGACCCGGGCGACCTGGAGACCGCGGTCGCCGCCCGCGTCGGGGTGGCATTGGAACTGCTCGGTGCGGCAGAGGCGGGCGCATTCCTCGAACACGCGGCGGAAGCGGGCGATGCCTCTGCCCGCTGCGCGATCGCGCGGCGGTTGTTGCGCGCGGGCCAACTCGAACAAGCCGAGGATCGGGCGCGCAGTGCGCTGGTCTCGGGTGCGGGACCGATGGCGCTCGAAGTGCTGGCCGAGGTGCTGCGGGCCCGCGGCCGAGTGAATGAGGCCGCCGAAGCATTCGCGGCCGCCGCCGATGGATCGAACGAGGTCGACGCCGCGCGGCTCCTGCGAGAGGCGCTGCGAACCGCACCCCGCGACCACGCGGAACTCGAGCGGTACGTGGCGGCGTTGCGGGCGCGGGTGGCGGACGATCCCTTGCCGGACTTGATCCTCGCGTGGAAAGACGATGCGTCGGCGGTCGACGTGGCTCTCGAAGACAGTGCCACCGGCGAAGTGCGCGGCCGGCTCGCGTTCGCTCGCGCGGCCCTGGCGAAGCAGGATCCAGCCAGCGCGCTGCGGTGGTTGTCGATCGGTGCCGAAGCGCCCTTGCATCCCACCGATGCGGCGGAGGCTGGCGAACTGCGGGCTTCGGCGCTTCGGTCGCTGTGGCTCGGCGAAGACGACACCCTGGACTTGCCGGCCGCGCTCGACGCGGTGCGGGTGTTCGCACAGACCCACGGGCTGCTCGACGTCGAACGTGGCGCGACCTCGTTGCGGGACGAACTCGACCGGCCGCTGCTCTTGGCGGTGCTCGGCGAGTTCAACGCCGGCAAGTCGACCCTCATCAACGCGTTCATCGGAGGCGCGGTCGCACCGATGGGCATCGTGCCGACCACCGCGACGCTCAACGTGCTCCGAGGCGGCGACCAGCAACGGGTTCGGCTCATCCGCCGGGACGGCAGCACCGTCGAAGGCGACCACGCGTCGCTCAAGACCATGCTTCAAGAAGCCGAAGCGCTCGGCGTGGATTCGAGCGGCGCCGCGTCGGTCGACCGCGTCGAGATCATCCTCCCGAGCGAGACCCTCGAGCGGGTATGGATCCTCGACGCGCCGGGGACGAACGCGCTCGACGAGAACCACGAACGGCTGGCGCGGGAGGCGGCGCGCCGCGCCGATGCGGTGCTCTGGGTGTTCGACGCGGCCCAGGCCGGCAAGCTCACCGAGACCCGCATCCTCGAGGATCTTCGCGCGCGGGGTCGGCACTTGGTTCCGGCGCTCAACAAGGTGGATCGCCTCAAGCCTGGCGAGTTGGAGAAGGTGTCCGCGGTGGTCGAAGCGGGCTTCGGTTCGCCGCCGGTGGCGATCAGCGCGCGCAAGGCATTGAAAGCTCGGCTCGAGGGCGACGAGGCGGGGTACCAAGAGAGCTTCGGGCCGCTCTTGCGTCGGCTCGAGGACGAGGTGTTCAGCCAGTCCCGCGTCCTCAAACGCAGCGCGTGTGCCGGCCGACTGGTCGAGCTGCTCGACACGGCGCTCGAGGCCGAGGCCCATGCCGCGGCCGAACACCTCGAGCGGCTCGAGCGGCGCACGACCATCCGAGAACAGATCGAAGCCGCGCGCAAGGACCTGCTCGTGGCGGTCGACGATGCCCTCCGGGCCTTGGATGCGGAACTCGACACCGCGTTCGACCAAGCCGGTCGCGAGGTGCTGGCGTTCGTCCGGCCGCGCGCGAACCAGCTCTCGCGCCACGGCGTCCACAAAGAGGACCGCGCGTTCCTCGCGGAGATGCTCGAAGTGAAGGTTCGGTCTGCGCTCGACGCATGCGAGCGGCGCCTGGTCGCGCGGCTGCGCGGGACGCTCGAGATCGCGATGAAGGAAGCCGCCGAGTTCGACCGCGGCGACCTCGACGCGTCCACGCGGACCGCGGTCCGGGTCCCGCTCGCGGCCTTCCGCGGGTTTCAGCGCGGGCTGCTCGCTGGCGGCACGCTGCGGCGCTTCTTCGACGAGGTTCTGCCGCGCGCGGATCTCAGCCTCGACGCGCTCGCGCCGGCCCTCTCGCGCGGCCGGGCCGATCCCGGCGCCGAACTCCGGGCCCCGCTCACCGAAGCGGTCGAAGCGCTCCACGACCGCTGGCTCGAAGCCCACGATCAGCAGAGCACGGCGCTGTCGGAGGCGCGCCGCGACGCTGCCGAGAACCTCTATGCGCCCCTCGCTGCGCTGCGAGACGCGGTGGTCAGCTAAGGGCCCGAGTCACTCCAGCTCGTTCTCAACGAACAGGTGAGCGCTGCAGTCGCAGGTCGTCGGGCTGCAGCTGTACTCGTAGAGCGATTGTTCCCCATCGCCGTCCAGGTCTCCCCGCGCTTGGAGCACCATGTTCGCGGGTTCGACGGGAGAGGGGCCGACCGAGTAGCTGTAGTAGACGGAGTCCGTGGGGGCGAAACCCAGCTCCACGAAGCCCGGGTCGGCGGCCCAGTCACCCGTCTGCCGCAGCTCGCCCGGAATCGGCGGCGTCGGTGCTGCCCGGAGGTCGCCGATCGATCCCCCCACTTGAATGCGCGCCCGGCACGCGTCCTGGAACCCCATGCGCAGCCGACGCAGCTGCGCCTGCGCCTCGGAAGCCTTCGCGCGCTTCGTGTAGTTGAGGAAGGCGGGGATCGCGATGGCCGAGCACACCAGCAGCAGCAACAGCAACACGCCGCATCCGACGGCGAAGACGATGACCTTCTTGTCGCTCGGGCCCGGCGTTCGGGAGCCGGCGAGGTCCCGTGACTCGGTCGGATCGGATTCGGACACGACCGATGTCTACCATGGGGCAGCCGTGGTCTCGTAGGCCGCGAAGTTCGGATTGCTCCGGCACCCGGAAACAGTACAGCTCCGGCATCGACAACCCTTCGGCGCCGCGGACCTCGGTTCGGACTTGGTGGCTTCTCAAGCGGCGCGACCCCGAGTCCGCTGCGGAACGTCCCCCGCGCATCCCGGGCGGGTTGGTCTCCGCGCAGCCGACGCCGAAGCGCGCCCACGTCCACCACTGGAACCGGCTGCGGCTGCTGGCGCTGGTGGACGTCACGACGTTTCATCTCACCGGGTCGCATGGCTTCTTTGGCGTGGGACTCCCACTCTTCTTGCTGCTCTCGCTCGGCCTCATCGCGTCGAACCCCGAACCCGCGCCACGCAAGGTCGTCTACCGGCGCCGCGTTCAGCGCATCCTCCTTCCCTGGGTGTTCTGGTGGTTCGTGTTTGCGGGGCTCTACTGCGTCCGCGCCCACCGCGCGGGCCAGCCGATCTTCGGCTGGTTCGAGCCGACCCTCATTCTCTCAGGCCCAGAGATCCATCTCTGGTACCTGCCCTTCGTCGCGGTGACCGGTGCGGTGGTGTGGGAGCTCGGCCGACGCACGCGCCCCCTCCCGATGCGTGCAGTCGTCGTCGGCAGCCTGGTCGTCGCGATCGGGCTTGCAGAGCTCGCCGGCCACATGCCCTACCGGGAGCCGTGGACGCAGTGGCGCTTCGGCATCATCGGCATCCCGCTCTCACTCGGACTCGGGCGCCTGCTCCGCGACCGCGGCCCGGGTTCCCTCGGACCGTTCGCGCTCGCGCTCGGGATCGCGGCCGGCATCCTCTACGCGGTCGACCACTGGGCGGGCGACGTGCTGCTTCGGTTCGCGCTCGCGTTCGGACTTCTGTTTCTCGGCGCGAGCCTGCCCGACCGGCCCGACCCCGTGACCAAGGCGCTCGAACCGCTCCTGTTGGGCGTGTACCTCCTGCATCCACTGGTGGCGTACACGGTCGTGGATCGTTTCCTGCCACTCGAGCAGGCGCCGGTTGCCGGCACCGCGGTGACGATCGTGCTGTGCATGCTGGTCACCCGTCTGCTCCGGCGGACCCCTGTGCGCGTGGTGCTCTGATCGGGCCAGGGGCTTGTCGGGCAGTTCCTCTTTCGTTTCGTTCGCTGCGGGGTGTAGACTGGGCCCGTACCGCGTGATCGCGGACAGATCAGGACCTGATGGAGATCAAGCAACAGCTACGCCTATCGCAGCAGCTCGTCATGACGCCGCAGCTGCAGCAGGCCATCAAGCTGCTTCAGATGTCGCGGATGGAACTCGCGGAGCTCGTGCAAGAAGAGTTGCTCGAGAACCCCGTCCTCGAGGACACGATGGACGGCCGGGATGCCCGCGAAGAGCAGTATCCCGAAGAAACCTCCACGATCGACAAGCAGATCGCGAGCGACGACCAAGAAGCCGCGAAGGATCCCAACGCCGACAAGTCCGACGACATCGACTGGGAGCGCTACCTCGAGAACCATGCGCTCCAGGCGCCGGTGCCAAGTGGCTTCCGCAAGGGGCCGGACGACGAGATGCCGGGTGTCGACCAGACGCTCAGCCGGGCGGAGGATCTCTCCCAGCACCTGCTGTGGCAGCTGCGCATGGGCGACTTCGTCGAGGACGAGCAGCGTTTCGGTGCGCTGGTCATCGGCAACCTGAACGACGCCGGCTACCTCAAGATCGACGGGCTCGACCCGGACGAGGTGGTGCCCAAACTCGCCGAAGAGGCGGGGTTGCACCCCGAAGACGCCGAAGAAGTTCTCAAGATGATGCAGCGCTTCGACCCGATCGGGGTCTGCTCGCGCTCGCTCAAGGAGTGCCTGCTCATCCAGGCCGAGCACTTCGGCATGGACGAGCTCGTCATGCGGGTCATCTCCAACCACCTGCGCCATATGGAGAAGCGCAACTACAACGCGATCGCCAAGGCGCTCGAGGTGGCGGTCGAAGAGGTCTACGACATCGCGCAGGTGATCGGCGAGCTGGAGCCGCGTCCCGGGCGCAACTTCGTCTCCGAGGAGCCTCGCTACATCACGCCCGATGTCTACGTGCACCGGGTGGGCGACGAGTACTTCGTCATGGCCAACGACGACGGCATGCCGAAGCTCAAGATCAGCGGGTTCTACCGCGCGGCGATGGCGGACAACCCGAAGGCCAAGGAATACATCCAGGGGAAGCTCCGGAGCGCCCAGTGGTTGATCCGCAGCATCGACCAGCGCCGCAAGACGATCATCAAGGTCACCGAGTGCATCGTGGAGAAGCAGAAAGACTTCTTCGAGAAGGGCATCGAGTACCTCAAACCGATGATCCTGCGCGACGTCGCCGAGACGGTCGGCATGCACGAGAGCACCATTTCGCGTGTCACGAGCAACAAGTACGTGCACACGCCCCGAGGCATCTTCGAGTTGAAGTTCTTCTTCAACAGCGCGATCAAACGAGATGGAAGAGGAGACATCGCGTCAGAAAGCGTGAAGCAGGCGATCAGGAAACTCATCGGTGAAGAGGACCCGATGAATCCGCTGTCGGATCAGAAGCTCGTGGAATTGCTCCACGAGACGCACGACATCAAGATTGCACGGCGGACAGTCGCCAAATATCGTGAAATGCTTGGACTGTTGAGCTCCTCGAAACGAAAGAAGTACTTCTGAATCCCGACCCTCGTACAGACGGCCGGGCCATCAGGCGCTGAGAACGCCAGGAGATCCGATGCAGATCAACTTCAGCTTCCGCCACGTCGATCCTTCCGATGCCGTCAAGAACTACGCCTCCGATAAGATTCGGCGTCTACAGAAGTACTTGCGCGCACCGCTCACGGCCGACGTCCGAATCACCATGGAGCGACACCTCCACTGCGTGCACATCTCTCTGTCCGCAGACGGGATGCACTACGAGGGGAGCGAGGAGTCCGACGACACCTACGCGTCGCTCGACCTCTGCATCGACAAGATCGATCGTCAGGTCCGCAAGGCGAAGGGGCTGCAGACGACCCGGAAGCGCGGCGCGCCGCCTCCCGCCATCGAGAGCTGACTGGCAGGCGGCTCGTTTGGCGAGCTCGCGGGCCCTACCGTCCCGAACATGGATGACTAGGGCGGGCCGCAGGCCTCGGCTGGGGCGGGGTCGTCCACCGCCTCGAACGGCATCGAGACGTCCCCGAACTGCAGCGTCCACCGACCGTTCGCCAGCGGGGGCACCCAGCACACGTCGGTCCGCGGCTCGCAGACGGGCGGACACGCGGCGATGTCGCATTCGGTGAAGGTGCGCCGAGCCCGGACTCGGACGACCCGGTCGAACACGGTGACCTCGCAGCTGCCCATGCGGTTGCCACAGACCTCGCTGGCGCACTCGTCGAAGACCCGAATCGCGAACGGCACGCGGGCGTGCACCTCCGGATCCACACAGGCCCCGTACGGGACGTAGTCTTCGGGCGGCCAGCGCAGGCCGCACCGGTCCCGGTCGGCGTGGGTCACGAAGACGTCGGCCCTTTCGGGCCGGATGTCTTCTGGCACGACGGTGAGTTCGTGGGCCACGAGGCCGTTGACCCGGACCGTCCACGTGCCCTCCTCGAGCGGTGGCAAGTCGCACAGGGTCTGAAGTTCGTTGCAGCCGTCGCAGAGCAGGTCGGGCGTACACATCGTCGTGGTCAGGTCGATCGTCCGGCCGCCCGAGAGCGCGACGTCGCAGTGGAGCGTCTCAGCGCAGTAACACCCCGGCTTACGGACCTGCACACTGGTCGCGGTGTGGGCGGGGATGTGATCGAACGCCGTGATCTCCGGCGCCAGCGGTTCGCAGGCGCCCGCGTCGGGGCCCACGTCCACGCCCGCGTCCGGAACGAAGCCGCAGTACGGATCGCAGACGCCGGTCCAGCACGAGTCGCCGGTCGTGGTGACGCTCGTGCCGCAGCAATCACAGACCATCTCGCTGCCGTCGGGGCCCGCATCGGGCACGAAACCGCAGTGGCCATCGCACACCCCGCTCGAGCAGGATTCGCCCGGCGAGATGGAGACGGTGGTGCCACAGCACTCGCAGCTCGTCTCGGATTGAGTGCGAAAACAGCCCGACGCGAAGACCGCGAGGGCGAGCACGAGCTGGCGCACGTTGGCACGAGTGGATCCCATGTCACCCCATCCAGCACAGACGGTGCCAACGTTTGCTGCTGATGCACACCAGAGAGGTGTTCGCTACATCTTCGTGACGCCGAGCGAGGCGTGCAGCCGGTCGACCAGTTCTTTCGCCGGATGACGTCCGGCGCTTCGCAGCATGTGCTGTCGCGCGGCGACCTCGAGAATGACGGCCATGTTGCGGCCGGGTTGAACCGGGATACGGTACATCGGGAGCGGCACGCCGAGCACGTCGTGCGCGAGGTCGTCGAGCCCGAGCCGGTCGAACTCCTGCGCTGGGTCGAACGGACACAGCTCGACCACCAAGTTCACGGCCTTCTCATCCCGCACCGCCGTGGCGCCGAAGAGCTCACGCACCTGGATGATGCCGATGCCGCGAAGTTCCAAGTGGTGGCGCAGCAGGGGCGGCGCGCTCCCCAGGATCTCGTCGGACGGAGATCGGGTGAGCACGACTTGATCGTCCGCCACCAGCCGGTGGCCGCGCTCCACCAGGAAGAGCGCGCACTCGCTTTTGCCGATGCCGCTCGGTCCGAGGAGCAACGCCCCGATGCCGTGTACGTCGATGAGGACGCCGTGCCGGGTCTCCGTGGGTGCGAGCAATCGATCGAGCACCGAATGGAGGATCGCGATCGTTCGGCTCGACCGGGGAGACGCCACCCCGAGCGGCGTGTTCCGAGCGCGGGCCTCTTCGATCATCTCCAGCGGTGGGTCCACCCCGCGGGTCACCAGCACGAGCGAGAGTTCCAGTGCAAAGAGCCCGCGGCATCTCGACCGGCGGGTGTCGGCGTCGAGGCTCTCGAGAAAACTGATCTCCGTCTCGCCGAGGATCTGCACCCGGGTCGGCACGATGCCGTGGAGGTGCCCGGCCAGACTCAGCCCCGACTTCTGGATGCGTGGGTGATCGATGGCCCGGTCGAGCGCGTCGGCACCCGACACGAGCCGCACGAGCGGTGCGATGGTCGGCTCGTTGAGCAGGCCCCGCGCGGTGGTGCGTCCGTTGGGCGGGGCCGAGGGAATGTCGCGCATGGCGCCAGTGTACCGCAGCGGCTGAGTGCGCTCAGGGGCTAGTGCTGGTCGAAGAGCGCGACCACTTCGGCTGGAGACTTCGCTGCGAGCAGGGCTTCCCGCATCGAGTTCGGTCGAAGCACCCGCGAGACCTCGGCGAGGAGCCGCAGGTGGGCGCCGTCTTGACTGGCAGGCGCGAGGATCGCGACGAAGATCGACACCGGTTCCCCGTCGACCGCGTCGAACGGGATGCCGGAGGGCTCGATCGCCAAAGCGATCCGAAACGAATCGAGCCCCGGGATGCGGCCGTGCGGGATGGCGACGCCGCTTCCGAGCCCCGTTGTGCCGAGCGCTTCGCGCGCCAGCAGGCGCTCGGTGATCGCGTCCAGGTCGAGCTGCGGGTCGTCCAGTGCGAAGATCATCGCGAGCTCCCGAAGCAGGTCGCTTTTCTCGGCCGTCTCGAGGCGCAGCCTGACCCGCGACTCTTCGATGAGTTGCGTGAGGTTGGGGCGCGGCATGGCCGGCGTTTAGCGCGCCTCCCGGCGTGCGTCGAGCCATTGCAGGTACTCGACGAGGTGTTCGGTCGGCACCTCCCCATGCGGGGCCTCGGTGAGGGCGACCATGGCGCGGCTTGGTCCGAGGGTCTCGGACACCGCCACCGATCGTCCCGCGAGCAGCCCCACGAGCCGGGCGTTCTGCCGGGCGGTGCTGCCCCGGCCGGTGTGCCAGCTGACGAGCGTCCGGGCCTCGTCGTCGGCGACCCAATCGGCGAACGGTTCCGTCCCCGCGTAGAGCGCGTCCATCAGCGCAATCGAGCGAATGCGCCCGTCGAGCCCGCCTCGTCGAATCCACGCCAGCGCGGTCTCGAACCCCGCGCTGTGGGCGACCAGTGCGATGGGGAGATCGTCCGGCAGCCCGAGCGCCGCCAAGTAGTCGCGCGCAAACCCCTCTTCGAGAAACCGCCCCGCGCCCCCCTCCCGGCGGTTGAACGAGAGCTGCGCCAGTACGAACACGGCTGGCACGCCGGCGGACTCGAACGTGCCCCGCAGATCCCACCCCGCCCGCCGCGCCCGCGACGGATCCGACGGTCGACAGGTCACGAACCCCGGATGCGCCAACACCCGCACGCACCCACTCCACCCGTGCAAGAAGACCACGATCCACCGAGGCGCCCCCGCTTCGATCACCACCGCATGCGGTGCATCCCCCGGCACCCGATGCGACCCCCGCTCCACCTGCACCTCCCGAAGCGAGAAGGAGAGGGCGGAGCCGGATTCGGAACCGGCTTCGGATTCGGCGGAGTCGGCATCGGAGTCGGCTTCGGAGTCGGCATCGGCATCGGCTTCGGCTTCGGCTTCGGCTTCGGCTTCGGCTTCGGAGTCGGCTTCGGAGTCGGCTTCGGCTTCGGCTTCGGAGTCGCCTTCGGAGTCGGCTTCGGAGTCGCCTTCGGAGTCGCCTTCAACTGCGGCTTCGGCTTCCGCTTCGGCTTCGGCTTCCGCCTGCGCGGCCACCGCTTCCGAAGCAGCCCCACCACACCCCGCCAACGCCCCCGCGACCCACACGCCCAGCAGCCACCGCTGCGTGGCACTCACGCCTGCAGCTCCACCCACAGTCCACCCAACGTCCCCTCGAGCGCCTCCCGAACGAGCGCCCGCACCGCCGCGGTCGAGGTCTCCCGCAGCGCCTGCCCACCCAGTGCCGTGAGCGCAGCCAAGTCGACACGCCGGATGAGCTCCTGGACAAACGGCAGCATGGAGACCGGTACCGAGAAGCACCGGAACCCGAGCCCGAGCGCGACCGGCAACGCGACAAGATCCGTCGCCATGTCGCCGCACATCGTCAGCGGCGTGCCGCTCGCATCCGCGGCCTCCACGGTCTGCGAGAGCAGATGCAGGACCGCGGGGTGCAGCGGGTCCGCGAGGTGGGCGACCTCCGGGTTCGTCCGGTCGACCCCGAGCGTGTACTGCACGAGGTCGTTGGTCCCGACCGAGAGAAAGTCCGCGACCTCACACAGGGCGGTCGCCATCACCGCGGCGCTCGGCAGTTCGACCATCGCGCCGAGCGGGATCTCTGGCACCTCGGTCCCATCGGCGCGCAACGCCTCGGCGCAGGCGCGCACCCGGTCCCGCAACGTGCGCATGTGTTCGGGGCCTTCGACGAGCGGGAACATCAGCTCCACTTCACCAGCGCTCGCGGCGCGCAGCACGGCACGGATCTGAGTCTCCATGAGTTCGGGTTCGCGCGCCCACAGCCGGGTGGCGCGGACGCCCAGCGCGGGGTTGGCGCCGGGAGGAAAACGAAGTTGCCGAGGAAGTTTGTCGCCGCCCAGATCGAACGTCCGGAGGGTGACGGGGGCACACGCCTCGATGACCTCGCGGTAGACCGCCACCTGCGTCTCCTCGTCCGGTGGCTCGTCGCGTTCGACGTAAAGGTACTCCGTTCGGTAGAGGCCGACGCCAGCGGCCCCGCGCACCGAGGCCGAGGACGCTTCGGCCGGGAGTTCGATGTTGGCCAGCAGCGTGACCGCGGCGCCGTCCACGGTCTGCACCGGCTCGTCCGCTTTGGCTCGGAGCGCGCTCGCAAAGGACCGGTAGCGCGTCGACCGCTCGGTGGCGTCGGTGGACTCCGCCGCGGTGGGACAGACCACGACCCGGCCGCTGAGGCCATCCACCACGATGGGCGTCCCGGGTGCGAGCGCCCGCATCGCCAGCCCCTGCACGCCGACCACGGCAGGCACGCCGAAGGCGCGCGCCAAGAGCGCTGTGTGGCTCGTGGCGCTGCCGAGTTCGGTGACGAGACCGAGCACCCGCGCGTCGCCGAGCACCCGCACCGCATCGGTCGCGGCGAGATCGTTCGCCACCAAGACCCGCGCCCCGTCGGGCAACATGAGGCGCTCGTCGCCGCGCAGGTGTCGAAGAATGTGTTGGCCGACGTGTTCGATGTCGTGCGCCCGTTCTCGAAAGTAGCGAGACGACGCGGCGAGCAGCGGCTTCTTGAGCGCGGCGACGGTACGTTCGAGGGCCCACTCCGCGCCGAGCCCATCCGTCACGATGTGCTGCACGGCCGCTTCGACCAGGAGGGCATCGCTGTGCATCAAGAGTTGCGCGTCGAGCACCAGCGCCATCTCTTCGGTCAGCCCATCGCGTGCGTCTTCGATCTCGGCGCGGCTCGCGTCGATCGCACCGCGGAGCCGCTCGGCTTCTTTGGCTCGATCTCGAACCCGGCGATGCCGTGCGCGTCCGGGCCGCGGCACGAGGTGCAACGTCGAGACCGCGATGCCCGGCGAAGCACCGATGCCGCGCGCTTCGAGCCGCATGGGCCCAGGTAGGTCGCCGTCGGTCACGAGTCTTCGCCGAACCGGCCCGCGATGAGGGCTCCGATGGCCGTCACCGCTTCTTCGGCGTCTTCACCCTCGGCACGCACTGTGAGCCGGGAGCCGCACTCACCGCAGAGCAAGAGCACGCCCATGATGCTCTTGGCGTCGGCGCGTTGTCCGTCCTTCTCGACCTCGACGTGGCTCTGAAAACCACCGGCGCAGCGGACCAGTTTGGCGGCGGCGCGTGCGTGCAGCCCAAGCTTGTTGACGATCTCGAAGCTGCGCTCGGTGGTCACGAAGTCGGGTCGGGTTTGGGTCGTGGTCCGGCCCGTTCGACGTCTCGGTGGGAGATCGAGACGTCGCGGTGTTTCCGCAGCCGCTTGGTGAGCTCTTCCGCGACGGCCACGCTGCGGTGCCGCCCGCCGGTGCAACCGATCGCGATGGTGAGGTACGCCTTGCCTTCGCGTTCGTACCTCGGGAGCGTGTGGGCGAAGAGCTGCTCGAGGTCACCAAGGAGCTCTTCGGTTTCTTCGTTCTGCAACACGTACTCGGAGACCGCTTCTTCGAGGCCGGTTTGCGGACGCAGGGCACGCACATGGTGCGGGTTCGGCAGGTAGCGGAGGTCGAAGACGAGGTCCGCGTCCGCGGGCAGACCGTACTTGAACCCGAACGAGAGCACGCGTGTGACCATCGTGTGGGCTTCGCCCCCGCGGGCCAGGTGATCGAGCAGCGCCCGCTTCAGATCGTGCACGCTCATCTCGGTGGTGTCGAAGACGTGCGCCGCGTCGGCGCGCAGCGGCGACAAGCGCGCGCGTTCCGATCGGATCGCGGCGGTCAGGTCGCCTCCGGGCGCAAGCGGATGGGGCCGGCGGCTCTCGCTGTAGCGTCGGATCAGCACCCGGTCGGCGCAGTCGAAGAAGAGCACTTCGACCTGGTTGCCTTCGGAGCGCAGCGTCGAGATGACGCCGTCTGCGCCGCTCAGAAACTCACCGGTCCGCACATCCACGCCGAGGCCGAGTTGTTCGAGTCCGCCGGCTTTGGCGATCTCCACGAGCCGGGGCGCGAGTTCGGGCGGGAGGTTGTCGCAACAGTAGAACCCCACGTCCTCGAGGACATGCAGCGCGGTGCTTCGGCCCGCGCCGCTCAGCCCGGTGACGACGAACACTTGAACCGACATGCGCGCAGCATACCCCCGCCCCGGCATTCATCGAAGCGGAAGCGGCCCGTGCGTCGGCATCGGCATCGGCTTCGGCGTCGGCGTCGGCGTCGGGGTCGGGGTCGGGTCGGGGTCGGCGTCGGGGCCGGGGTCGGCGTCGGGTTCGGGGTCGGCGTCGGGTTCGGGGTCGGCGTCGGCGTCGGCTTCGGGGTCGGCATCGGCGTCGGCTTCGGGGTTGGCTTCGGGGTTGGCTTCGGGGTCGGCTTCGGCAACAGCCACAGCAACCGCAACAGCAACCGCAACCGCAACCGCAACAGCAACAGCAACCGCAACCGCAACCGCAACAGCCACAGCAACAGCAACAGCAACAGCAACAGCAACAGCAACAGCAACAGCAACAGCAACAGCAGGCACGGGCACGGGCACGGGCACGGCCACGGGGCTCCCGGACTCAGTCCGCGAGCAGCGGGACGTCCGTGGCCGGCTCGTGTTCTCCGCCGCGGGCGCGGGCGCGCTCGAGCAGCATGTCGAGCGAGCGGGAGCTCGGGAAGCCGTGGTAGCGGCCGACTTCGAAGCCGGAGGCGTCCAGCATGATGAAGAGCGGGATGCCGGCGATGCGCCCGAGCGGGCTCGTGCCGTACCGGAGGTCGTGCTCGGGGTCGTAGGTGAGCGGGAAGCCGGGGGTGAGCGCGGACTCGTAGGCGTCCACCAGCAACTCTGCGTCCGGCTGTGCAGCGACACCGATCACATGCACGTCCGGATGGTGGCGCGCGAAGCGCGAGAGGGGTCGAAGCGCGGCCTGGCAGGCCGGGTCGTAGGTCGCGAAGACGAACAGGAGCACCGGTCGCCCGCGCAGGTCTCCGACATGGATCCAGTCGCCTGCAGGCCGGCGAAGCGCGAGCTCGATGGGCGTCTCGGGAGGGCCGCCCGTCGACTGGCCCACCACCGCCTGGTTCGTCGTTCCGCAGGCGGAGAGCACCAGGAGCAGCCCACCGAGTCGCGCAGGCCAACGCACGTCAGCTCTTCTGGCCGACGAAATGATCCTTCTTGTCCTTGAAGAGCACGTTGAAGGAAGTCAGCGAGCCGTAGCAGGCGGTGATGTACTGCTGCAGTTGCAGCTTCTCCGCGCTGCCGAGCGACTTGTTGCCGTTGACCTTCTGCTCGAGCACTCGGAGCTTCTCTCGGACGCCCACGATCTTGCGGAAGAAGACATCGAGCGGGATCGACTTGTCTGCGGTGCCTTCTTTGCCCGGCTTGAGCACGAGCTCCCCGTCTACCCAGCGGTCGCCCATCTGCACGTCGCGCACGCCGAGTTCGTCGAGGAGCACCTCCCGAAGCACTTGACGGAATTGGTCTTGGTCCATGTCGATGCCTATCTCCTTGGGAATGGTCGGACGCTCTTGAACGGTCTCGGTGTCCGGCCGGTGCCGCTTGGGCGTGCCGGCGACGGCTTTGACTTTGAGGGAACCTGCGAACGAAGCACCGATCGCTTTGTGGCGGGGGCAGGTGCCGGTGTCGCGCAGCGGCGGGAACCCCATGCCGAGTTTGCACTCGCCGTGTGCCCCACGCTCGTCTTCGCCCATGCGTTTGAACCAGCCACAGGTTCCGCAGCGCCCAGTCAGGTCTCGCTCCGAATCGCTCACGCGCGGACCGTAGCACCCCGCGTCGACGCCTGCTCTGGGAGATGATGGTCCCCGCCCGCCCATGCCCGTGCCCGTGCCCGTGCCCGTGCCCGTGCCTGTGGTTCCTCCGACGCCGAAGCCGAAGCCGAAGCCGACGCCGACGCCGATGCCGATGCCGATGCCGATGCCGATGCCGAAGCCGAAGCCGAAGCCGAAGCCGAAGCCGAAGCCGATGCCGAAGCCGACGCCGATGCCGAAGCCGACGCCGAAGCCGACGCCGATGCCGACGCCGACCCCGAAGCCGAAGCCGAAGCCGAAGCCGAAGCCGACGCCGATGCCGACGCCGAAGCCCGACCTTCTACCGGCGGAGTCGGCTGCGCCAGAAGAGGGCGGCGGCGAAGAGCACGAGGCCGATCGCAAGCCAGACGATCCAGTGCATTCCGGTCGGGGGCGGCTGGCCTTGGGCGCGGCCGACCTCCAGGGCACACCGCCAGGGTCCGGCTTGGCCGTTCGCTTCGCAGCGCTCCAGGTCCTCGCCCTCGTCGTCGATCGTGGTCAGGCGCATGGCGTCGCCTTCGAAGTCGAGCCGCAAGAAGTGGTGCTGGATCGCGAACGCTTGCTGGGCAGGGTGGTGACGGTTCACGTCGTAAAGGGGCGCGCCCCCGCCACCGGTGACGATGTACTTGAGCCCGTCCTCGGTCCCGCGCTCGTACATGTGGTCGTGGCCACTGATCACGAGGTCGACCTTGGCCGCGCGCAACCAGTCCACGACCCCGAGGGGGCGCAGCCGCCGGTGGTCTCCGTGGCGACCGCTCGAGATGGGTCCGTGGTGGAGGAGCACGACCACGAACCGGACCCCCTCGTGGTCGCGGGCAGATTCGAGTTCGTTCTGCAGCCATTCGAGTTGGTGGCTGTCTTCGCCGAACTCGTCGTTCGAGTCGACGCTGATGATTCGGACCGGTCCGTAGGTCCACGCCGCGTACTCGGTCTGTGCGGTCGGCATGAAGTAGCGGTGAAACCGCCGGCGGCCTCCGGGCCCGTAGATCTCGTGGTTGCCGAGGCACGGAAAGAGCGCCCGCGTCTCGAGCAGGGGGGCGGCGATCTCGAAGTAGGTATGCCAGTCGGCGGGCCGGCCGCCGACCTCGACGAAATCGCCGGTGTGCAGCACCGCGTGCGCGTCTTCGTGGGTCGCCATCTGCCGGACCACGCGCCGGTGGACTGCGTGGTTCGTGCGCACGTCGCCGTAGACGAGCAGCGACAGATCCCCACCGATCGGCGGAGTCTGGATCGAGGTCGTCGTCGCGCCCGCCGGTCCGGTGAGGGTGACCTCGTAGCGCTGCCCGGGCTCCAGTTCGTCGAGCAGGATCTCGTGCAGCCGTCCACCGTCCGGGCCGGGCCGCGCGATGGCGTCGACGATGCCCGCGGTGCTCTGGATGTCGAGCGCGTCTCCGCCGTGTTCGTAGAGCAGACGCGCGCTTCGGGCCCCGACGTCGAGCCAGTAGGGGCCGGATGGTTCGCGGATGGCGTCTTCGGTCGCCGGTTGTGCGCGCGCGGCGGAAGCACCGCAGACCACCGCGATGCAGAGCACGAGTTCCGCGACGGTGCGACGCACGAGTTCAGAGGGGGCGCGTGGGAAGTGGGACCCGGGACTCACGGCGTGCGCTATAGCAGCGAGATGAACCGGAGCGACCGGGCGCTCAAGTCTCGACTCGACGCGCTGCTGGCGGACCTCGATCCCGCCGCGAAGATCCACGACGACCCGGTGGGCCTCGTGCGTGCGTACGAGGATCCGGACGACCGCGAGGTGGTGGCGCTGCTCGCGTCGAGCCTGGCCTTCGGGAACGTGACCTCGATCCGCCGGAGCATCGCCCGGGTGCTCGAGGCGCTCGACGGGCCGCCCGCGCAAGCGATCGCGATGGGCAAACCCAAGCTGCTTCGTCGGCTCGCTGGGTTCAAGCACCGGGTCTACCGAGGCGAACACGTGGCGACCTTGCTGCACCGCGCGTCGCTCGTGCGGCGTCAACATGGAACGCTCGGTGCGGCGTTCGCGTCGTTGCAATTCCACGGCACGCAGGAAGCGCTCGCCCGGTTTGGGGACGCGCTTCGGGGACCGAACGTCGACCGCGGCCTCGCACACCTCGTGCCGAACGCGCGGGCGGGCAGCGCGTGCAAGCGGCTCTGGCTCTGGCTGCGCTGGATGATCCGGCCCGACGATGGGATCGACCTCGGTCAGTGGCCGCTCGCTCCAGCGAGCCTCCTCATCCCAGTCGACACGCACGTACAGCGCATCGCGTTCAACCTCGGGCTGACCGAGCGGCGTGACGCGTCGTGGAAGACGGCCGAGTCGATCACCGCTTCGCTTCGCCGGTTCGATGCGGCCGATCCGGTGAAGTACGACTTCGCGATCTGCCACCTCGGCGTCTCGAAGGCGTGTCCCAGCGCGCGCAACGACGACGCCTGCGGGCGGTGCGTGATGCAACCGGTCTGCCGCCACTGGACGTAGCTGCGAAGCTGCGCACTCTGCTGCCGGGCTGGCGCGGGCTCTGCGCGGTCAGTCGCGCAACAGGGACGCGAGCCGGCGCTCGAGCTGCACGAGTTCGGATCCCTTGCCGCCGGGCAACAACGTCTCGTCCGGTCCGAACCGCACCAGTTTCTGATCCTTCAATGAGGCGAGGGCGGCTTCGAGTTTGGGCTTCGAGAGCGCTTCGCGGTGTTCGAGTTCCCCGGCCAGGTAACTGCGCTGCCCGAGCGCGAGCGTGCGCTTCACCCAGCCCTTGCGGTCCACGCCTTCAGGGTCCAGTCCGCTCACCGCACGCACCGCGAGCAGGTACGCCTCGATGTACGCGCGCAGCATCGCGGCGTACATCTCCACCCGGCGCCCCGCGACCCCACCCCCCTGCCGCAAAACCGTCCCGTCACTGTCGGCTTCGGTGTCGGCGTCGGCGTCGGCGTCGGTGTCGGCTTCGGCTTCGGCTTCGGTGTCGGCTTCGGTGTCGGCGTCGGTGTCGGCTTCGGCGTCGGCATCGGCATCGGCATCGGCATCGGCATCGGCATCGGCATCGGCATCGGCATCGGCATCGGCATCGGCATCGGCATCGGCATCGGCATCGGCTCCGGCTCCGGCTTCGGATTCGGGCTCGGCTTCGGCTTCGGCTTCGGCTTCGGCTTCGGCTTCGGCTTCGGCTTCGCCATCCACATCCGAATCCACATCCTCGAGCGCGACGCCTTCGAGCGCGGCAAGTGGGTTGTCGTCGTCTCGGCGTCGGCGGGGTTCGACGCGTTCGATCTCGCCCGCGTCGAGCATGGTCGCGAGCGCGTCGTCGAAGATGTCGTCGAAAGGCGCGTCGGCGCGGAACATGAACTCATACTTGAACAGGCGCGAGAGCACCTGAACCCGCTGGTGCAGTTCGTCTTCGGTCAACAGGACGTCGCCGCTCGCTTGCAACACGGCGCCGATCAGCGCGGACGGCACGAAGAAGTGCACGATGTTGTTCTTGTAGTACTCGAGCGCGAGCCTCCGCTGGTCCTGCACCTGGAAGATCGCTTCGGCGGCCTCCGCGCGTTTGATGAGCTTGGCGTCTTCGAAGAGCTGGAGCGCTTCCTCCAGGGTGTCGAGACGCAGCTCGTCGCTCTCGGTGAGCAGGGAGTCGGCGATGCGGGCACCGAGGCGCTGAAGGGAGTCGAGCAACACCCGGCACCGTTCGAAGAGCGCGCGCTGGGTGATGCCGCGGCGGCGGTGCACCAGAAGCGCCGACGCCACCAACGCCGCTGGGGTGACGACGGTGACCCGGTCGATGCGGTACGTGACGCGGTGCGCGATGCGCTGCACGAGCGCGCGGCGCTGCTTCGGCGTGATCGCCTCGCGGTCGTCCGACTTGCCTTGGCCGACCACCTCGTCGAGCGCGTCCTGAAACGAGAGGATCTTGCCGAACTGTACGTAGAGCCGCCCGTACTTCGAGCGGAGCACATCGGGCGTCTTCAAGAGCCCGCCGACGTTCTCGTCCTGCTTCTCTCCGCCACCGAGTTCGTGCACGTAGCTGCGCTCTTCGATCACCCGCTCGTAGCCGATCGAGATCGGGACGAAGAAGACCTTGCGCATCCGGAGCCGGAGCGCCGCGTCCACCACCATGGAGAGCAGCCCGAACTTCGGGGCGAGCAACTTGCCTGTCCGGGAGCGTCCGCCTTCGATGAAGAACTCGATCGGGAACCCTTCGACGATGAGCTTCCGCAGGTACGCGTCCACCAGCGCCGCGTAGAGCTTCTTGCCACGGAAGGAACGTTTGATGAAGAAGGCGCCGCCGCGGCGAAGGATGGGACCGAGTGGAAAGAAGCTCAGGTTCTCGCCGGCGGCGATGAGCGGCGGTGCCAACGCGCGGTGGTAGAGCACGTGGCTGAGCACCAGGTAGTCCACGTGGCTCTTGTGGCTCGGCAGGTAGATCAGCGTTCCCTCGCGCGCAGCTTCCCGGACCCGCTCGATGCCTTCGGGGTCGACCACCACGCCGTCGTAGATCCGGCTGAACACCCAGTTGAGCAACCGCGAGAGGACCCCCAGCATGTACGGGGTCTGCTGCGCGCAGAGTTTGTCGAGGTCCTTGCGCGCCTCCCGTTCGATCTTCGGGATCTTCTTCTTCGACGTGCGCGCGGCTGCGAGGATGTGCCGTCGCACTCGGGGGCTGCGCAAAAGTTCTTCTTGGATCCGGCCCGGCGTCTTCTTCGTCGGCCCGAGCACCAGCGTTCGTTCGCGCTGGATTCGCCGCAGCATGGCGTACCGCACCTTGTCGGCGATCTCGGCGTCGGTGAGCTCCTGATGCCCTTCGATGAAGGCGGCGAGGTCGAAGGGCTCTCCGGTGCGCAAGAGCGCGTTGCGGTAGTTGAAGAGGAACTGGAAGAACACGCGGATCTTCCCTGGCCACTCCACCGGTCCGAAGAAGAGGTCGACGATGCTGCGCCGCCGCTTCGGCGGCAGCTTCGACCAGACGAAGGTCTGCGGCACGAGGAGAATGGGTTCGGAGATCTTCCGCTGTGCTTCCACGAGCGTGCGGATGAGATCGGTCTCGAGCTTCTGGCCCTTGCGCGCGGTCCGGCCAAATCTTGGCGCGCGTCTCAAGAAGAGCAGGGCGGAGTAGTGCTCACTCATCACGTCGGTGAGCGCCTGCGCTTCCGGGATCTGCCGCTTGAGTCGGAGCCGGCGCCCGCCCTTGCCAAAGGGTTCGAGGATCCACAGCCCCAGATCGTTGACGAACCGCACGAGCGGCAGGCCGAACCGTTTCAGGAGGAAGTCGAGACACAAGAAGTCGAGGAAGGAGATGCTGCGCATCACGTACACGACCACCCCCTTGCGTGCCGACTCCCGCACCGCGCCACTCCACGTCTCGTCTACATGGATGTGGCTGAAGAACCGCCCGTACACCCACCGCAAGATCGCGTTCGGCTCGTACGGCTTCGCCACCACCTCCCCGCCGTCCATCCGGTCGTCCACGGCCAAAGCATCGGCATCGGCATCGGCATCGGCATCGGCATCGGCATCGGCATCTGCTTCTGCTTCTGCTTCTGCTTCTGCTTCTGCTTCTGCTTCTGCTTCTGCTTCTGCTTCTGCATCGGCTTCTGCTTCTGCTTCTGCATCGGCTTCTGCTTCTGCTTCTGCTTCTGTGTCTGCGTCGGTCCCCGGGCGCACCGATCCCTCGCCGCCCACCCGCAGTGCTTCCTCGTCCGGCTCCTCCACCTCCGCCATCGGACGGACCCTACTCCGGCCAGCCCCGGTGTCGATCCAGGCTCAGCCGGTCTTCGACCGCGGCGGCGCGTCGGAGCGTCGGACCCCGCCGATGGGTGTCACGCGGATGTGGGAGACCATGCGAAGGGCCCCCAGCAGGTCGCCACAGGTCTTCGGCCGGTCGTCTGGATTGCGCGAGAGCGACTGGCGGAACAGTTCGTCGACCAGCGCCGGCACCCGATCGCTCGCGAGTTCGCTCACCAACGGCGCGTCGTTGTACATCTTGCGCTGCATCAGCTCCATCGGCGTGCCGTAATCGAAGGGCAGCTGGCCCGTGTACAGCTCGCAGAGCACGACCGCGAAGGAGTACACGTCCCCGGCCTTGGTCCAACCTGAGGTCACGAGCTCGGGCGGCATGTAGTGCGGGGTGCCGAGCAAGGTGTTCTCGGCGGTCACCTTGTCCCCGTGCAACGTGCGGGCGAGCCCGAAGTCGATGAGGATCACCCGCTCCGAGCCGTCGTCGGCCACGCTGGAGAAAAGGTTGTCCGGCTTGATGTCCCGGTGGATCACGTTGCTCTCGTGCAAGGTGTCGATGGCCTGAGCGATCCCCTCCATCAAGAGCACCACTTCGCGGAGCGGCAATCGACCCACCCGCTCCCGCAGCTCCTCGAGGGACTGCCCGAGCAGCCGGGGCATGACCATGAAGGGCCGGCCATCGGGCAACTTCCCCAGATCGAAGACTTCGACGATGTAAGGGTGGCTGATCCGGGAGACGGTCCGGGCTTCGGTGAGAAACCGCTCGACCGAGGTCGGTTCTTCGCACAGCTCGGGTTTGATCACCTTGATGGCGACTTCACGACCCAAATCTTGGTGATAAGCCGCCCAGACGTCCGCCATGCCACCGGCGCCCAAAGGGCACCGAAGGATGTATCGTTCGGCAAGAACGTCGCCTGGAGACAATGTGAAAGGCACGTCCCGTACTAACACACGTCACCCAAATGGGTAGGGTCGGCTGTCCGATTTCTGCGCACGCAGGAGGGCGATCTTGGACTTCGGGGTGCAGGATCGGACCAGAGGATGGCCAGAGGGGGCGGATCCCACGGTTCCACCGCTGGGCCAGCCCTGTTGCCCCTGCTCTGGGCCAAGCAACTCTGGTCCCGATTCGGCGGCGTTGTGCTGGGGCTGGCTTGACACCCCGGAATCACGGGGCTAACACACCGCCCCCTCGTGGATCCTCGGGATCCCATGGGCAGAAGGAATGTTCGAATCCATGCGTACCGAGAGCGCCAAAGCTTCCGAAATCGACCGCCACTGGCTGGTCGTCGATGCGACCGATGTCCCCTTGGGTAGACTCGCGTCCCGCATCGCAAGTGTCTTGCGCGGCAAGCACCGTCCCACGTTCACCCCCCACGCGGACACCGGCGACTTCGTCGTTGTCGTCAACGCGGAGAAGGTGAAGCTGACGGGACGCAAGCTGACCGCCAAGCGCTGGTTCCACCACAGTGGGTACCCGGGTGGCCTGAAGTCGGAAGCCTACGGCGACCTGCTGCAGCGTCGACCGGAGCTCGCCGTCGAGAAGGCCGTCAAGGGCATGCTCCCGAAGACCTCCCTCGGCCGTCAGTGTTTCCGCAAGCTCAAGGTCTACGCAGGCCCGACCCATCCCCACGCGGCCCAGAAGCCGCAACCCTTCACCTACTGAAGCAGAGATCACCATGGCCAGGCCCAAAGAGATTCACGGTAAGTTCTACGGCACCGGACGACGGAAGAACGCGGTCGCGCGCGTCTTCCTCAGCACCGGAACCGGCACCATCACGATCAACAAGCGCACGTTCGCGGACTACTTCCCGCGCGAGGTGCTTCGCATGATCATCGAGCAGCCCTTCGACGCGGTCGCCAAGCGTGGTCAGTACGACGTCACGGTGAACGTGGATGGCGGCGGCGTGTCGTCGCAGGCCGAAGCGGTCCGCCACGGCATCTCCCGCGCGCTCGTCGCGATGGACGAAGACCTCAAGCCGGCGCTCAAGAAGGAAGGCCTTCTCACCCGCGACTCCCGCAAGAAGGAGCGCAAGAAGCCCGGTCAGCCGGGCGCCCGCAAGAAGTTCCAGTACTCGAAGCGTTGATCTTCGAGCTTGGTTGAGCAGACGCCCGCCCCGGAAACGGTCGCGGGCGTTTCTGCGTTTGGGAGCGGAGGCGGCGCGGAAGCGGCAGCCGGCAGCGGCGGCAGAAGCAGAAGCAGAAGCGGAAGCGGAAGCGGAAGCGGAAGCGGAATCGGAAGCGGAAGCGGAAGCGGAAGCGGAAGCGGAAGCGGAAACCGGAAGCGGAAGCTGAAGCGGAAGCGGTTTGCGTTCCTTCGCCACAGACGCCAACACGTAGACCATGTCGAAACGTCTTCGTGCGGCGATCGTCGGCGCCACCGGGTACGGCGGCGCGGAGCTGGTGCGCCTCGTGCTCGGACACCCCCACCTCGAGCTCGGTCCGCTCGTCGGACACTCGAAAGCGGGCGAGCGGGTCGCGGACGTGCTGCCGAGTTTCACCGGGCTCGTGGACGGAGTGGTGGAGTCGTTCGACGCGAAGTCGATCGCACAGCGCGCCGATCTCGCGTTCTGCGGTCTGCCCCACGGCGCGAGCGCCAAGGTCGTGGACGCGCTGCGCTCCGCCGGTTTGCCGGTGTTCGATCTGAGCGCGGACTTCCGGCTGACCTCGCGGTCGGTCTACGAGACCTGGTACGGCGAACACGGCGCGCCCGATCGCTTCGACGAATCGGTCTACGGGTTGTGCGAGCTGCACCGCGAGGCACTCCGCACCGCGGATCTCGTGGCGGTGCCTGGCTGTTATCCGACCGCCGCGGTGCTCGCGCTCGCGCCCCTGGTCGCGAACGATCTCATCTCCACCGAAGGCCTGGTCGTCGACGCCAAGAGCGGCGTCTCGGGCGCCGGCCGGTCGGTCTCCTCGGCCACGCACCTGCCCGAGAGCGCCGAGGGCGTGCGGGCCTACAAGGTCGGCGGCACCCACCGCCACACGGTGGAGATCGAACAGGAACTCGGCGCGCTCGCCAAACGCGCCATCACACTCACCTTCACCCCGCACCTCGTCCCGATGACCCGAGGCATCTTGGTGACCGCGTACGCGATGGCGAAAGAAGGCACGGACGCGGCCGCCTGCCGCGCCGCTGCCACGCGGCTCTACGAAGGCTCTCCTTCGGTCGCGGTGCTCGAAGACGGCCGCCCGCCCGACACGCTCTGGGTCCGCGGATCGAACCGAGCGCACGTCTCCTACGCGTTCGATGCGCGCACGGGCCGCGTGGTCGCGATGAGCGCGATCGACAACCTCCTCAAGGGCACCGCTGGTCAGGCCATCCAGTGCGTGAACCTGCGCTTCGGCTTCGACGAAGGCGCCGGCATCGCGCTCCCGGGAAGCTGGCCCTGATGCGCTTTCTCCACATCAGCGACGTGCACCTCGAGGCCGGCTTCTCGGAGGTCGCGCTCTCGCAGTTCTTCAACAAGCGGTTCGTCGGCTGGGCGAACCTCTTCCTGCGCCGCCGCAAGTACTACGCGGACGCGTTCGTGAAGATGCAGGCGCTCGGCAGCCTGGTCGAAGAAGCGAACGTGGACGTCGTGCTCTGCACCGGCGACTACACCGCACTCGGCACGGTGCCGGAACTCGAACTCGCGCGGCAGGTCGTCGACCCGCTCACGAAGGCGCCGCACGGGTTCGCAACGGTGCCGGGCAACCACGACGTCTACCTCGACGACGGGATCGGCGTCTTCGAACGCATCTTCGACGACCTGCTCGTCAGCGACGCGCCCGACCTCGCCGTACACGGCCGGTGGCCGCTCGTCCGGTTCTTCGGAGACCACGTCGCGGTGATCGGCATCGACTCCACCCGCCCGAACCCGCCGATCCGCCGCTCGAGCGGTCGCGTGCCCGAGCCGCAACTCGAGGGGCTGCGCACCGTGCTTGCGGACCCACGCCTGGCCGGCAAGTTCGTCTTCGTGATGACCCACTACGCGCCGCGGCTGAGCAGCGGCAAACCGGACACCAAGGAGCACGGCCTCGAGAACGCGGACGACCTGCTCGAGGTGTGCAGCGCCATCGAGTGGGGCGCGCTGCTGCACGGCCACGTGCACAAGTGTTACCGGGTCCAGGTCCCCGAGATGAAGATCCCGCTCTGCGGCGCCGGCAGCACCACGATGCGCGGCCGGGAAGGGCTGTGGATCTACGACATCGAAGAGGGCGCGAGCTTCGTGACCCGCGGCCGGTTCGAAGACGGCCGCTACACGCTGGACGAGAGCACCCGCGAACCACTCATGGAACGACTTCCATAAGTCCCGGGTTCCGCCATCCACCGGTTGGGCGCGGCGGTCACTTTCTGGATCCATGTAGGTCCAGGTAGGACACTGTGGGTCGGACGTCGTTCAGGCGTTCGTGGAGGGCGTGTTCATGCTGCAGTCGGTCGAAGTCTTGGTTCATCATCGCAACGAGATCCGTCGTGCCGTGGACGTGGGCGCGGAAGTGCTCGCCGAAGGCTGGGCGGGGCCGGCACTCCATCGGGTCCGTGACCTGAGCGAACGCGGCGCGTTCATCGAGAGCCAGCTCCTGCTCGAGCCCGGCACCGAGATGGTGCTCGACATCGTGCCTCCGGGCCGCGTCCGATCCCTCACGCTGATGGCGCGGGTCGAACGCGCAGTGCTGCGCCGCCGCCGCCGAGACCGCGCACGCTCGGGCATGGGCGTGCGCTTCGTCGGCGTTCAGGCAGAAGCCGAAGACGAGCTCCGCGCGAGCCTGCTCGGACTGCCGCCGCCCTTGCCCGAGAAGCCGCGCACCGGCCCGAGCGAGATGGTCTGGATCGAAGAGGTCGAGTCGCTCGATGTCGAGGACACGGAGCTGTCCGACGCGATCGATCAAGCCAGCAGCTCGTACTTCCTGACCGCCGGCATGCGCTGGTGGCCAGGCGCGACGCAGCTCGTGGGCTGAGGGGAAGGGCGGGCGGCACGCCCCCTCGCTGAGGCTGGTGGTGGCGCCGAATCCGAATCCGAAGGAGAGGATGTGCGGTTCCCGTGCCCGTGCCCGTGCCCGTGCCCGTGCCCGCGGTTCGGTCCGATCCGACGCCGAGGCCGAAAGCCGATGCCGAAGCCGACGCCGACGCCGACGCCGATTCCGAACGCAACCGCTTCCGAGTCCGCTTCCGAAACCGCAACCGCTTCCGAGTCCGCTACCGCTTCCGAAACCGCTACCGCTGCCGCTGCCGCTTCCGAGTCCGCTTCCGAAACCGCAACCGCTTCCGAGTCCGCTACCGCTTCCGAAACCGCTACCGCTACCGCTGCCGCGTCCGCGCGCGTCCCGCGTGTCGCTCCCGACCTCAGCTCGTGGGCTGGTCGTCTAGGTACGCGATGGCGCGGATCAGCTCGACCAGGGTCTCGCGTTGCTCGGGCGTCAAGGACGGGAAGTGGACGCCCATGCCGGGGTTCAGGTTCTCGCCGAGGCGCACGGGGTTGACCCAGACCACCACTCCATCGAGTTCGAGCGAGACGTCGCCCGGGCCGTCGCCGCCGAACCCGAGCGTCACCTCGGTGCCGAGCTCCATCGGTTCGTCCGAGCGGATGAAGATGCCCATCTCGCTGATGTTCGTGATGTACGCGAAGAGGAAGTGATCGTCCGAACGGATGTCGACCTTCAGCTTCGTGACGAAGCGGCTGTGCGCGCGCCGTTCGTCGTCGTCCAGCTTGGCCATGGAGCCACTGCACCACGACGACCGACCGAGGACAAGGCCGATGGGTTTGGAAACGCTGCTCAGCGGACCATGACGGTGCCGGCGTTCATGCGCTGGGCTCCGTCGTCGCGTTCTTCGGGGTGGACGCTCAGGCGGGAGTTGCCGCTGAAGAAGCCGATCCAGAACGTGTACGGGCCAGGTCGGTAGTTCGCGGGCACGCGCAACGTCTGGCGGTCGACGACGATGTCGCCTTCGTCCCAGAGCCGCACCGGGTAGCGCTCGTCGACCGGGTCGTGGTCGCCGTTGAGCCGGTTGCCGTGGCCGTCGACGTGCAAGAAGATCTTGTAGGAGCCGCCGACCCGGGTCAGCGCGCGCCAGTACCAGGTCACGGTGAACGCCTGCCCGGCGCCGACGTAGCCTTCGTTCGGCAGGTCGAGGTCGTAGCCGATGAGTTCGATCTTGTCGTCGAAACGGCCACCCACGCGGTGTTGAATCCGCGGCGCTTCGTCGAGCACCGCGCCCGCGATGAAGTTCTGGTTCTCGCGGCCAGCGATGTTCTGGTTGGTCACCAGCAGCACCCGCGCCGAACGCGCGTCCGCGACGTAGAGGTGGCGCTGGTGCGCCTGGCGGAAGGTCCGGTTGATCGCGGCGAGATCATCCGCCGGCACCACCGCCCACACCCGCTCTTCGCGCGCCAGCCACTCTTGCAACTGCGGCTGGGTGTCGAGGTCCGTCGTCTCTCCGTCGGCGTAGTAGGCCGCGGCCCGGCCGCCGACGCCGTACTCCGCGAGCGGCTCGCCTTCGCCCGCGAGCTCGTTGTAGCTGTCGTAGACCTCGCGCGGAGAGAAGTGCTGGCTGAGCTCCGGCAGGTAGCCATGCGCAGCGTAGACCGCGAACACGGCGCCGGCGCCGAGCAGCGGCACCATGCGCCAGTGGCCGATCAGGTTCGCGAGTGCGCTGCCCCACGGGACCGCGGCGACCAGGATCGGAATGACGATCGGCACGAGCGCGATCTTCTTGCCGACCCGCGTCACGATGGAGGTGAAGGGGAGGGCGTCGCCGCCGATCCAACACACCGCGCCGAAGATGAGCATCGCGGCTGCGAGGGTCGCGCCGAGCCCGATCCAAATCCGTCCGGCCATGTCCCGCCGGTAGCGATCGCGAAGCCAGCGGTAGGGGGCGCGGAAGTCTGGCCGCGCGCCCTTGGGTCGCACGCCCATGCCGACGAGGAGCGCGAGTCCGAAGAGGCCGAGCACCCCAGCCCAGCCCGCCTTCGCGTCGAAGATCTCCGGCACCGTCAGCCCAGAGATCGGCAGTCCGCGGACGGGGCTCTCGGGGTAGAGGGCGAAGTCGCGGATGAGCAGCCCCACGAAGAGCATCGAGATGACCGCTTCTGGCCACCAGGCGCGCTTGGACTGTTCGATGTCGCGTAGGAAGAGCGCGACCGCGAGGGCCAGGGGCACGATCGCCAGGTAGGTCGTCGGGCCGTAGCGGGCGGTGTAGAGGTTGAGCGCCGCGTAACCGAACGCTGCCCAGAGTACGAGCACGAGCCGGAAGTCCGCGAACGCTTCGCTCAGGGCCAGGCCGCCGAGTGCCTCGTCCTCTGCGTCGTCTTCGTCCGCATCGGCGTCTTCGTCCACATCGGTCGCGTCGGCCGTTTCGGTGGGCGCCTCCGCGGAGGCGGGGGCGAGCATGCGGGCGCAGGCGATGAGCACCAAGGCGCTCCACGGCGCGAACGAGTGGAACACGACCTCGAGGGCCGCCTCGAAGGTGGGGGGATCGCCGCCGCGCGGGGAACCGCCCAGCCACATGCTGTACTCGGCCGCGTCCGTGGAGATGGCGAAGCCGACCAGCACCGCGGTCACCACGGCCAAGCCGACGACCGCGAGCGCGCGCACCTGCTGCGCTCGGTCGGTGGGGATGCGCTGCCGCAGGAGCAGCACACCAGCGACCGCGAGCAAGGGCGGCGCGGCGCCGGAGAGGCCACCGGCCGCGAGCAGGGCGAGGGCGAACGCGCCCGCGAGTCCTGCGACGTGGAGCACGGCGTGGCGCATGCGCACCGACGCGTCCTCGGAGGTGCACGGCAGGAGGGCTGCGGACGCGGCGATCACCCCGAGCAGTCCGGTCGCGCCCATGCCCCAGGCGGTACCGAGCATTTGGCGCGCGTTGAAGAGGAAGAGCGGGGAGCTGCCGGCGATCAAGGCCGCGTAGAGCGCGGTCCGATCCGACGAGAACTTCCGGCCGCCCCAGAACGCGGCGCCGAGGACCAGCAGCCCGCCCAGTGCGATCGGCAGCCGGCCCGACCACTCGCTGACGCCGAAGGACGAGAACCCGAGCGCGATGAGCCAGCGGCTGAGCGGCGGGGCGGTCTGCTCCAGCTCGCCGTCCAGCAGATCCCGCGCCGCGTCGGCGGCGTTCAGCTCCCAGGGATCCCAAATCCCGAACCCGCCGATGCCGACCACGAGGAGCGCGGCGATCCCGCTGAAGAGGATGCCGGTGAAGATCCAAAACTGACGACGTCGTGAGTGCACGTGGAGGCGGGTGGTGACCCGTGGGGGGCGCAAGAAAAGAGGGAGAATTGCGCCCACAGGGGCGCGGCGGCGGAGACTAGCAGGCTCGACCGGGTTCGCACCATGAACGCCTGGCGACCGGATTGCAGTCCCACGGGTCCCGTTGCCTCCGTCTCGGGGGCGCGATAACCCTGGGGCATGGCGGCGGAACTCAGCGGTGGAACGGAACCGGGCGAAGGGCCCGATCCGCTCTCGCGCCCGCTGCCCTCGGTGGACATGGCGCTCCTGCCGGGCCAGGTGCGGGCTGCCCGGGTGCGGGCCGCGGCGTTCAAAGGTGTGCTGGCCCTCGGCGCGTTGCTCGGCGTGCTGTACCTCGGCTGGACGTGGTGGTTCGACGGCGAGGAGGCGCCCGCCGAGGACCCCTCCCTGGCCGCCATGGGCACGGACCTGGACGAGGACGACGCGGAAGACGTGGCGCAGGCGGGTGCCACTGGGGTGCTCAAGCGCGCCATCCACAAAGAAGCGCCGCCCGAGGAGGTGGAGGTCGACGATGTGGACGAGGTCGCGCCGGTCGCCGTCCTCGAGCCCGAAGAGACCGCCGCCGGACACCAACGGTTCACCGCGACCTTCGGTCAGGCCCGCGGGTTCCGCCCCGCCTTGCTCGCCGCAGGGTTGAGCAACGAGGAGTCCGCTGCGATCGAAGGTGCGTCCGAGGGCGTGCTCGACTTCCGCCGCTGCCGCCCCGACCACGCGCTGATCTACGATCGGGATTCGGAGGGGCGCCTGGTGCGGTTCGAGTACCACGACCAACCCACCAGCTTCGCGGTGTTCCGGCGCGGTGAAGGCGACGCGATCGTCGGGGAACGCGTCGAGCGGGAGGTCACGCGGACCCGGCTCTCGAGGGGCGGCACCGTGCGTTCCTCACTCGGAGACGCGGTGGATTCCGCGGGGCTCGGCCGCACCATCGTCGGGCTCTTCGTCGAGGTCTTCGACGGCAAGGTGAACTTCTCGACCCAGGCGCGCGCGGGCGATCAGTTTCGGGTGATCCTCGATGAGGAGCGGCTCGAAGGGGAGTTTCTCCAGTGGGGCCAGGTCCACGCGGTCGAGTACGTCGGGCAGCGGGCCGGCACGCTGCGCGCGTTCCACTTCGAGCACGAGGGCCGCGGCGAGTGGTACGACGAAGACGGCCGGCAGATCCGCGGGAGCTGGCTTCGGGTGCCGTGCCGCTACGATCGCATGAGCTCTCCCTACAACCCGCGTCGCATGCACCCCATCCTCCGGCGGATCGTGCCGCACAACGGCGTCGACTTCGCGGCCTCCACCGGCACGCCGGTCTGGGCAGCGGCCGACGGGGTGATCACCTGGGCGGGCCCCAAAGGACCGAACGGCAACCTCGTCTCGATCCGCCACGCGAGCGGCTACGAGAGCCACTACGCGCACTTGCACCGCATCCAGCGCGGCATCCGGGTCGGAGCGGAAGTACAGCAACGGGACCCGATCGGGACCGTCGGCACGACCGGTCGCTCGACCGGGCCGCACCTACACTTCGGGCTCAAACGCCACAGCCGGTTCGTCGATCCCATGGCGGTGCTCAACGGGCCGGGCCTGCTCCTGCCCGCCGGCGCGCTCGGCCGCTACCGGCGCCAGATGCGCGAGCTTCGGAGCGAGCTCGCCGAGATCGAACTCGAAGGCCCCGCGCCAGTGCTCGAAGAAGAGCCGGAACCCGAGTCCGAGGAAGTCCTCGACTGAGCGCATGCGCTTGCCCTTGGGTTTCCCGCTTCCACGAGAACATGATCCATCGAGGGGTCGTGACGTTGTAGACTCACGGGCTGTCCCGGAGTGCGCTCCCAGACCCTCTTTCCCATTCGGAGAAACTTTCGTTGTCAGAACCCATCGTCGGCTTTCGTGACGTCCTTCGCGCCTGGCCCATCGTTCATCGACACGTTCGTCGCACGCCGCTCTACCGCCATCCGCTCTTGAGCGCGCGGCTGGGACTGGACGCGTACGTCAAACACGAAAACCATCTCCCGATCGGCGCGTTCAAGGTGCGCGGCGGCGTGAACCTCTTCGCGAGCTTGAGCGACAAGCAGCGCCGCCGGGGCGTCGTCACCGCGACGCGCAGCTCGCACGGGCTCTCACTCGCATGGGCGGCGCGCGCGTTCGGGTCCCGCGCGGTCATCTACGTACCGAAGGGCAACAACCGCGAGACCAACGCGAACATCGAAGCGCTCGGCGGTGAACTCTTCGTGCACGGCAACGACTTCGAAGCCGCGTGCGCGGAAGCCGAAGCCCGCGCGATGAACGACGACCTCCGCTACGTGCACGTGGCCAACGACCCGCACTTGATCGCGGGCGTGGGCACCTACGCGATGGAGATCGTCGAGGACCTTCCAGACGTCGACGCGATCATCGTGCCGGTCGGTGGTGGCAGCGGCCTCGCGGGCGTGGTCACGACGATGCGCACGATGCGGCCCGACGTGACCATCGTCGCGGTGCAGTCCGAGCGCGCCAACGCGCTCGCCAAGAGTTTGAAGAGCGGCAAACTCGAAGAGGTCGAGAGCGCGGACACCTTCGCGGAAGGGCTCGCCACTCGGCGCGCGTTCGAGCTGCCCTTCTCGATCGTGAAAGACCAAGTCGACGAAGTCGTCGAGGTCAGCGAAGAAGAGATGAAGATGGGCGTGCGCGTCGCGCTCGAGACCACCCACAACGTCGCCGAAGGCGCGGCTGCTGCGGCCTACGCCGCGGCGGAGAAGCTCAAGACCAAACTCGCGGGCAAGCGGGTGGTCATCGTGCACACCGGCCAGAACATCGATCGAGACACCCTGCGCTGGGCGCTGGGTATGTACGACGCCTAGCGGGCCAAAGGCCCGCTACCCTTGCCCCTGCCCTTGCCCTTGCCCCTGCCCCTGTTCGGGGCCGAAGCCGAAGCCGAAGCCGAAGCCGAAGCCGATCCCGAAGCCGACGCCGAAGCCGATGCCGATGCCGACGCCGATGCCGATGCCGACGCCGACGCCGAAGCCGACGCCGAAGTCGCCCTCATCCGAGTTCGCGCCCCTACCCGTGGAGGTTGGCTGGCCCGATGGATGGTCCAGCGTAGCGGTCGGCGGGGTGGCGCCTCAAGGAGGCCAAGCCGACCCTCGACCGGCCGCGCGACCGGATGCTAAATCCTGACGTCATGGAGAAGTACGCGAACGTCGACCAGTGGTTGGCCGCGAATCCGCGGTGGCGGGACGAAGCCAAGGCGCTGCGGCCGGTCCTGCTCGACTGTGGGCTGAGCGAGGCGGTGAAGTGGGGCAAGCCCTGCTACGGGCACGACGGGAACAACGTCTGCATCGTGCAGTCGTTCAAGGGCTTCCTCGCGCTGCTCTTCGTGAAGGGGATCTTGCTCGAGGCGCCCGAGGGCGTGCTCGAGTCGCAGGGCAAGAACACCCACTCGTCGCGGCGGGTGTGCTTCCGCAGCACCGAGGACGTAAAACGACTCGAGCCGACGCTGCGGGATCTGGTGCGCCAGGCGATGGCGGTCGAAGACGCCGGCACGCCGCTGCCCGAACGCGCGCCGCTGGTGCTGGTGGCGGAGCTGCAAGCGCGCCTCGACGCGGACCCGACGTTCAAGGCCGCGTTCGAAGCGCTCACGCCGGGCCGCCAGCGTGGCTACCACCTGCACATCTCGGACGCGAAGCAGTCGAAGACCCGCGCGGCCCGAGTCGACAAACTCGCCCCGCGGATCCTGGCCGGCAAAGGCCTGCGCGATCGCTGACGCCCCTCAACAACTTCCTTGACGGCGTCACCGACGGGCGTTAAGTCCGGGGCCTCTCTCAGGCACGTAGCTCAGTGGGAGAGCACTGCCTTGACACGGCAGGGGTCGGCGGTTCAATCCCGCCCGTGCCTACCAGGTGCTTCTCGAAGCACACCCCCCATCCGAATGATTTTCCCCGAACCGACCACGAAGACTACGCGTTCACCGTGCTGGTGAGCTGCGCGTCGAGGTCGGTTCGAAACCGGGTCAGACGAGGAGCACATCGGCCGAGTGGGTCGGTGTCGCTTCGTCGTTCGAACTTCGCCGCATTCGTCGTCGGCCGTCCGTGCTCGTTCCCCCAAGGAGTGAGTTGAGATGAGCGAAGAGTCCGCAGCAGAGAACGAACCGAAGGCCCCCGTGGAAGGTCCCATTGCGGGCCGCCTCGGCACAGACGTGCTCGAAGAGCGTGGTCTGCTGGCCAAGAAGACCGTCGCCATTGCTGTCGACGGCCAGGTCTTCGATCTGCACACGCCGCTCCCCGACGTGCCGCCGACCACCCCGGTCGCGCAGGTGCCCGCGCACGACCCACGCGCGCTCCCCATCATCCGCCACTCCACCGCGCACGTGATGGCGGACGCAGTGCAGAAGCTTTTCCCTGGCACCAAGGTCGCCTTCGGCCCGGCCACCGCGCAGGGCTTCTACTACGACTACGACCGCAAGGGCGGCTCCTTCTCGGACGACGACCTGCGCGCCATCGAAGAAGCGATGCGGGAGATCATCGAGAAGAACTCGAGCTTCGTCCGCGAAGTGAAGACCAAGGACGAGCTGCGCGCGATCCTCACGGACCTCGACGAGCCGTTCAAGCTCGAGCACCTCGAGCGTCTCCAGGGCGAACTCACCATCTACCGCCACGGCGGTGACGACCGGTGGGTGGATCTCTGCGAAGGCCCGCACGTGCCGAGCACGGGGTTCCTGCAAGCGTTCCAGCTCACCCACGTGGCCGGCGCGTACTGGCGGGGCGACGAACGCAACCCGATGCTGCAGCGCATCTACGGCACCGCCTTCGCGAACCCGAAGCTGCTGCGCAAACACCTCAAGCAGATCGAAGAAGCAAAGAAGCGCGACCACCGCAAGGTCGGCAAGGAACTCGATCTCATCGCGTTCCACCCGCTGGCGCCGGCCTCGCCCTTCTTCACCTCGCGTGGTGCGCGGCTCTACAACCTGCTCGTCGACTACGTGCGCGCGCTCTACGACCGCCATGGGTACGAAGAAGTCATCACGCCGCAGATCTTCGACAAGGAGCTGTTCGAGACCAGCGGTCACTTGCCCGCGTACTTCGAGAACATGTTCGTCGCCGGCTCGAAGGAGAACCTCGAGTCCGCGGCGAAGCTCATCGTCGACAAGCCGCCTGAATCGGTCGAATCGTGCGAGCACCTGCTTCAGGATCAGCTGCGCTACGGCATCAAGCCGATGAACTGCCCGTGCCACGCGTTGATGTTCGGCATGACGCGCCGCAGCTACCGCGAGCTGCCGATGCGCATGGCGGACTTTGGACGGCTGCACCGCTACGAGCGCAGCGGCGTCGTGCAGGGGCTGACCCGGGTGCGGACCTTCGCGCAGGACGACGCGCACATCTTCTGCACGATGGAACAGCTCCAGGACGAGATCACCGCGTTCCTCGATCTGGTGCACACCGTGTACGCCGACTTCGGTTTCTCGGAAGTGCGCATCGTGATCGCGACCCGTCCGGAAGAACGCCTCGGCACCGACGAAATCTGGGACCGGTCCGAGAAGGCGCTCATCGATGGGGTCGAAGCCAAGGGCCTCGAGTACGAAATCGCCGAAGGCGAGGGCGCGTTCTATGGTCCCAAGGTGGAGTTCCACCTGAGCGATGCGCTCGGCCGTCCGTGGCAACTCGGCACCATCCAGGCGGACTTCAACCTGCCGGAACGTTTCGACCTCGGTTACGTCGGCCCGGACAACACCGTGCACCGGCCGGTGATGTTGCACCGCGCGATCCTCGGCAGCGTGGAGCGCTTCTACGGCGTGCTCATCGAACACGTCGCCGGATCGTTTCCGACCTGGTGCGCGCCGGAGCAGCTGACGCTGGTCACCGTCGCGAGCGACTTCGACGAGTTCGCGATCAAGACCCGCGACCGCCTTCGCAAGCTTGGCTTCCGCGTGAGCGCGGACACCTCCAACGAACGGCTCGGCGCGAAGATTCGAAACGCGCGGAACCTTCGGGTGCCTTACATCGGCGTCATCGGCAGCAACGAGGTCGAAGGCGACGGGCTCGCGCTTCGCAGTCGCGATGAGAACAAGGACCTCGGATTCGTCGCCATGGACGAGGTCATCGCTCGGCTCGGTGCCGAACATCTGGCGCCTTCGCTTCGATCCGCATGACGAACGAAGCGCGCAAACCGGGCGAATTTGCCCTGATCTGAATTGTCCCGCGGAGGCGGCCCCCCTTTCGGGGAATGCCTCAGTGGTTTATTACTGGTTGTTGTAGAGATTTTCGGGGCGCTGCCCCACCTCAGGAGGAATGAGTCATCGCAAGGCCCCGTCGTCGTGTCGACCCCCGTGAACGCCGTACTTTCGGCCCCCGTGTCAACGATCGCATCCGCGTCCCCGAAGTCCGCGTCATCGACGCCGATGGGTCGATGCTGGGGGTGCTGAGCACCTATGAGGCGAAGAACCGGGCGAAAGAACAAGACTTGGACCTGGTCGAAGTGAACCCGAAGGCAGTGCCTCCGGTTTGCAAGATCATGGACTTCGGCAAGTTCAAGTACGAAGAAAAGAAGAAGCAGGCCGAGGCGCGCAAGAAGCAGTCGCAGGTCGAGCTCAAGGAAATCAAGCTCCGCCCCAAGACGGACGATCATGACATCGCGTTCAAGATCAAACATGTGATCCGGTTCTTGGAAGAGGGGAACAAGGTCAAGCTCACCGTCCGGTTCCGTGGTCGCGAGATCACGCACCCCGAGACGGCCCGCCGGCAGATCGAACTCATCATCGACGCCGTACGCGAGTACGCCATCGTGGAGAGCTCCGGTCGCATGGAGGGACGGACCATGACCGCGCTCCTCGCGCCCAAGGTCAAACCCAAGCCCAAGAAGGGCGAAGAGGGCCACGAGGGCGCCGAGGAAGCCGACGACTGACGGGGCCTGGCGCATCCGTTTCGGTCGAGAGCGCTGTCAGCGAAGACCGTCCGCAATGCGCGCGCACCGTTGGTTGTCCGCGGGGGATGGCGCATCCCCCGGCCTGCAGGCAAAGCCCTTCCGGTCGCCTCACGAACTTCGCTTCGCGCCAAGTGCTGTCCTGCCCGAGGGCAGTGGCTTGACACCACCTGAGGGGCGGCCCATACCGCTCCGCTCTTCCGCTCCCCGCCGCGTTTGCTCGCTGGTTTGGAGCTCTCAACGAGGAAGTCATGGCAAAAACCAAGATGAAGACGAAGCGGGCCGCGGCCAAACGCTTCAAGATCACCGGCTCCGGCCGGATCCGGCGCAGCAAGGCCGGCAAGAGTCACCGCATGATGCGGGGTGACAAGTCTCCGGCGCGTCTGCGTCGGCTGCGCAAAAACGACATGGTTGCCAAGTGCGATCAGCCCGGCATCATGCGGCTGATTCCGTACCTCTAGGAGCATCGAATGCCGCGCGTAAGAAGAGGCTTTAAGGCCCGTCGTCGTCGTAAGAAGGTTCTGAAGTTCGCTCGAGGCAACTACGGTGCCCGGAGCCGACTGTTTCGCACCGCCATCGAGCAGCTGCACAACAGCTGGGAAGATGCGTACCGCCATCGCCGCGAACGCCGCCGTGCGTTCCGTCGTCTGTGGATCACCCGCATCAACGCTGCGGCGCGTGCCAACGGTACGACCTACAGCAAGATGACTGCCGGTCTCAAGCGGGCCGGCATCGAGCTCGACCGCAAGATCCTTGCGGACCTCGCGCTCAAAGATCCGGGCGGCTTCAAGGCCGTCGTCGACGCCCTCTAAGCGGACGTCGATTCCAACCAAGAACGCGCGCCTTCGGGTGCGCGTTTTTGTGTTCGGGGTTATGGGAGGCGAGTGACCGACGCAGCCAAGCAGTTCCTCGATGGGCTCGAAGACATCTCCACCCAGTTCGCCGATGGGTTCGATGCCGCCACCACCGAGCAGGCGCTCCGGGAGGTGAACGCGAAGTTCGTCGGCCCGAGTGGCGCGCTCACCGCCTTGATGAAGCGCATGCGCGAGGTCCCGAAGGACCAGAAGCGCGAGGTCGGTCAGGCCGCCAACGCGGTGAAGCAGAAGATCTCCGCCGCGTTCGACGCGCGGCTCGAAGCGATTCTGCAGGCCGCGCGCGACGCCGAGCTCAGCGCGCCGCCCATCGACGTGACCTTGCCCGGGCGCGGCTCGATGGCGGGCAACCTCCACATCATCACGCGGATCAAACACGAGCTGCTCGACATCTTCGGCTCACTTGGATTCGACGTCGCGGACGGTCCGGAGATCGAGACGCATGCGAACTGTTTCGACCGGCTCGGGTTCCCGAAGGACCACCCGGCGACCGACATGCAGGACACCTTCTTCGTCACCCACGAGAGCCAGGGCGACCCGGTCACGACGCTGCTGCGGACCCACACCTCGTCGGTTCAGATCCGCGAGATGAAGAAGCGCAAGCCGCCGCTCGCGGTGGTCTCGCCCGGCGCGGTGTACCGGCGCGACGACGACAAGAGCCACTCCCCGATGTTCCATCAGCTCGAAGGGTTCCTCGTCGACGAGGGGGTCTCGTTCGCGCACCTCAAGGGCGTGCTGACGCTCTTCCTCGAGCGGCTCTTCGGAAGCGAGATCGAAGTCCGCTTTCGGCCGAGCTACTTCCCGTTCGTCGAGCCGGGCGCCGAGGTGGACGTGCGCCGTCCCGGCCAACCGTGGATGGAGATCCTCGGCTGCGGCATGATCCATCCGGTCGTCTTCGAACACGTCGGCTACGACCCCGAAGAAGTCAGCGGCTTCGCGTTCGGGGTCGGCCTCGATCGCATCGCGATGGTCCGCCACGGCATCGAACACATCAACCTGCTCTTCGGCAACGACGTCCGGTTCCTTCGCTCCTTCTGAGCGCGCTCTGAACCGAACCCGACCCCCCTTCTTTGGTCCGGCCGCCGGACCCGCGCCTTCACGGAAAACGAACATGCTCGCCAGCTACCAGTGGCTCCAAGAACTCACCGGCATCGATGCTTCGCCCGAGACCTACGCGGAGACGCTGACGGACCTCGGCCTCGAGGTCGAAGCACTCCACCGCTTCACCGCGCCGCCCGGTGTGGTGGTCGCGATCGTGAAGCGCAAACGTCCGCATCCAGACCGCGACAAACTCCAGCTCGTCACCATCGACGACGGAGCGGGGGAACACGAGATCGTCTGCGGCGCACCCAACGTGCCGGACGCAGGTGCGGGTGTGCTCTTCGCGCGGCTTGGTGCGGTGCTCCCCACCGCCGACGGCGGCACGTTCGAGATCGCGGAGCGTGCGATCGGCGGCATCCCGAGCGCGGGCATGTTGTGCAGCGAGACGGAGCTCGGCATCGGTTCGGGCACGGACGGCATCTTCGTCTTCGCGTCGGACCCGCCCGCAGCCGGCACGCGCCTCGCGGACGCACTGCCGGTCGAAGACGTGGTCTTCGAGATCGGCGTCACGCCCAACCGTCCCGACGCGCTCGGACACATCGGCATCGCGCGGGATCTCGCGGCGCGGCTCGGCGTCGCGTTCCAGCTGCCGGCGGTGGCCCCACCGACTCGGCTCGCCGCCGGCCCCGCGTCGCTCGTCGGGGACGGCGCGACGGAGCTGTGGTCCGCGCCCTCGTCCTCGGCGGACGGCTCGTTCGACTTGGCGATCGAAGACGCCGAGCGGTGCCCGCGCTATGGCGCGGCGTTCGTGCGGGGGGTGACGGTGGGCAAGTCGCCGTTCTGGCTGCGTCACCGACTTCACGTGCTCGGCCTGCGTTCCATCTCGAACCTGGTCGACGCGACGAACCTCGTCCTGCTCGAGACCGGTCATCCGATCCACGGCTTCGACCACGACAGACTTCGGGGCGCCAAAATCGTCGTCCGCTGCGCGAAGGCCGGCGAGACGATGGAGACGCTCGACGGGCAGACCCGGCAACTCGACGCGGACGATCTGCTCATCTGCGACGGCGAAGGGCCGGTCGCCATCGCGGGTGTGATGGGCGGCGCCGACAGCGAGATCGGCGACGACACCAAGAACGTCGTCATCGAGTGCGCGTACTTCGATCCGCGCTCGGTGCGCCGCACGTCGCGCCGCTTGGATCTCCACACCGACGCGAGCCACCGATTCGAGCGCGGCGTCGACTTCGACGACGTACCCCATGTGATGGCGCGCGCGGCGTCGCTGATGGCCGAGCTCGGCGGCGGCACGGCGGTGGCACAGGCCCGCGATCTGGCGCCGAACCTTCCAAAGCGTGCCGAGATCACGTTGCGGATCGACGCGATCGAACGGCTGCTCGGAGTGCGTGTCGAAGCGGCGGATGCCCGCAAAGCGCTCGAAGCGCTCGGTGTTCTGGTGTCCGGGGACGACACGGCACTGCAGTGTGTGGCGCCGAGCTGGCGGCCGGATCTCGGGCGGGAAGCGGACCTCATCGAAGAGGTCGGGCGGGTGCGCGGCTACGATCTGGTCCCCACCGTCGTGCCGGCGGTGCGCCCCGCCTCCTCGCGGACCGAGAGCGGCCCGCGCGTCTCCTTCGAGCGGCAGCTGCGTGAAGCGACGGCGTCCTCCGGGCTGCTCGAGGCCGTCACGTACAGCTTCGTGGACGCGGACGACCTGGCGAAGGCCAAGGTCCCGACGGCAGTGGTGGAGATCTCCAACCCGATGAGCACCCACCGCTCGGTGATGCGCACCTCGCTCTTGCCGGGACTCGCGCAGGCGGCCGACCACTCGTTCCGGCGCCAGGTCGACGAGGTCGGCCTCTTCGAGCTCGGCCGCGTCTTCCGTCCCCGCACCTCGGACGCGGTGGCGGCTGGCGCGTGGGGCGAGTGCACCCACTCCGAGCCGGCCGAGGACCAGTCCCTCCCGCTCGAACACCCGGTGCTCGGTCTGCTGCTCGGCGGCCTTCGTTCGGGCTGGATCGGCGGCGCCCGCGACGTCGATTTCTACGACCTCAAGGCCCACGTCGAGTTCTTGGTGCGCGCGAGCACCGGCGAGACGCCCACCTTCGAGGTCGTATCCGACCCGCCGGCCTGGTCCCACCCGAGCCGCGTCGCAGAGGTGCGTGTCGGGGACACCGTCCTCGGGTTCGCCGGTGAGATTCATCCCGAAGTGGCGGACGCGTTCGGCCTCGAGGTCCGGGTCACCTACGCGGAGCTCGATGTCGTGAAGTTGCTCCAGTCGGTGGCGCACCAGAAGAAGGCCGTCTCGCCGCCGAAGTACCCGGCGGTCACCCGCGACGTGGCGCTCCAGGTCGCGCAGACCGTTCAGGCGGGATCCGTAGCGGCGGCGCTCGAAGAAGCCAGCGGTGGCTTGGCCGAGTCGGTGGAGCTGTTCGACCTCTACGAAGGGGACGGTCTGCCGGACGGACAGAAGAGTCTCGCGTTCCGGATCCGCTACCGGGACCCGGCGGAAACGCTGACCGACAAGCGCGTCGACAAAGCCCACAGCGCCGCGGTCGCGGCCGCTCAGAAGTCGTTCGACGCGGTCATCCGCTGAACCGGAGAACTCGGCCCACTGGGAGTCAAATCTGGCTTGCGCTCTTTTCGCCGGAGGTTATGGTCGGCGTCCCCTACCGTCCTTCGGGGCGGTTACGGCCGGGGCGTAGCGCAGTCTGGTAGCGCACCATACTGGGGGTGTGGGGGTCGCTGGTTCGAATCCAGTCGCCCCGACCGGTAGCCCGGAATCTCTCACGAGATTCCGGGTTTTTTATTGCGCGAGCCACCCGCGAAGCGGGTCTCCTCCTGAGACCTAATCGCCGTAAGCCGTTGAGATCCGTCCCGAATCATGGTTCCATCCTGCCTCCCCGGACGCCGTCCGGGCCCTCGGAGGAGACTGGATGACCAAGGCCGAGATCATCGACGCCGTCTACGAAAAGGTTGGCGGATTTTCGAAGAAGGAAGCGGCCGAGATCGTCGAGGCGGTCTTCGACACGATGAAGGAGGTCCTCGCCGACGGTGAGAAGATCAAGATCTCCGGCTTCGGGAACTTCGTCGTTCGAGACAAGGCGCAGCGCATCGGTCGCAACCCTCAGACGGGGGACCCGATCCCGATCAGCGCCCGCCGCGTGCTGACCTTCAAGCCGAGTCAGGTCCTCAAAGGGGTGCTGAACCCTGAGAAGGAAGAGCTGAAGAAGGAGGCCAGCGAGAAGCTTGGCCTCGAGGGCGAAGACTCCGACGAGAGCTCCACCGGCTGACGTCCTAGCCTGCGGGCGAACCGCTTTCGGCCTCCAGCCCGACTTCGCTGCGTTCAAAGCGCCGGTGGTCCACGGCGCCTGTTCCGACCTGACGCCGACGCTGTGCGCGTCGGCACGCTGCCGGGTTCGTTCGCCGCTCTGTCTGGTATACGCACCGGCGTGACCCGTCCCCTCATCCTCGTCAGCAACGACGACGGCGTCGAAGCCGCCGGTCTGAGGGCCTTGCGTGCGGCGCTCGCCCGCTTCGCCGACGTCGTGGTGGTGGCCCCGGCCCGCGAGCAGAGCGCCAAGAGCCACGCGCTCTCGCTGCACCATCCGCTGCGCCACCGGATCCACCCGGCCGACGCGGCTGCAGGGCCGATCCACAGTGTCGACGGCACCCCGGCGGACTGCGTGTACGTGGGACTCTTTCGCGAGGGCCTCCTGCCGCGCCGGCCGGATCTCTGCGCGAGCGGGATCAACCACGGACCGAACCTCGGGGTCGACGTGCACTACTCGGGCACCGTTGCGGCGGCCCGCGAAGCCGCGCTCCGCGGCATCCCAGCGATCGCGTTCTCCCAGATCGGAGGCCGCCCCGAGGTGTATCGAAGGTCCGCGGACCTGGCGGCCACCCTCTGCGAGCGGCTCCTGTCCGCCACGCCACCGAGCGAAGGCACGACCCCGCTCCTGAATGTGAACTTCCCGGCCGAGGCACCGCTCGGTGTGCGAACGACCCGCATGGGCATCCGCCGCTACGACGAAGGCGTCGACGTGCGGGTCGATCCGAGAGGCGGCGAATACGTCTGGATCGGCGGCCCCGGCGGCGTCACCCACGGCGAACTCGAACAGAGCGACACCGGCGCCGTCGACGAGGGCTTCGTCTCCGTCACGCCGCTTCGGCTCGATGTCACCCATCCCGACCACTTCGGCCTGGCCGCCTTCATGGCCGGGCCCCCTGAAGAAGCATCTCAAGAGGACGATTCCCCATGACCGATTCCCGACTCGCTCTGCTCAAGGACTCCGTCCGCGACGTTCCGGACTTTCCCAAGCCCGGCATCCTCTTCAAGGACATCACGCCACTGCTCGGCAACCACGCCGCGTTCGACGCCTGTCTCTCGCTCCTCGAAGAGCAGGCGCGGGAGATGGATGCGGAGGTCGTGGTCGGCATGGAGTCGCGCGGGTTTCTCTTCGGCGCGCCGCTCGCGCTCCGCCTCGGGTTGCCCTTCGTTCCCGCGCGCAAACCGGGCAAGCTTCCGGCCAAGTCGGTGAAGGTCGAGTACGAGCTCGAGTACGGCACCGACGCGCTCGAGATGCACGCCGACGCGATGAAGACCGGCGCGCGCACGGTGATCGTGGACGACCTGATCGCGACCGGCGGCACCGCGGCGGCCACCGGGGATCTCGTCGAAGAAGTGGGCGGTGTGGTGGCGGGGTTCCTCTTCGTCATCGAACTCGGCTTCCTCGACGGGCGGGCCCGCCTCGAGCCCCACCTCGTCGAGAGCCTCTGGAAGATCTGAGCGCAACGCTCGGCGCCCAGGTCGGGCGCCGAGCGGAGCTCCTTCCTATCCGTCGTCGGGCGAACACCGGTCGGGTGCCCGGTCGACCCGTCGTCGAGGGACGATCGGGCCCCACCCGTCGTACAGGTGCAGCCAGCGGTCGTCCTGATCGTCGAAGTCGTCCTCGTCGCCGAAGTCGAAGACGTGGTCGTACTGGTCGTGCCGGTCGTGGAAGTCGAACGTCTTGTGATCGTGGTACGGGTCGAGCCCATCGTCGAAGCCGTCCTCGTACTCGGCCAAGTACGCCTCCATCCACTTGCGCGACTTGCCCCGGAGCGAGGCAAAACGAGCGTCCTGCGTCATCTCTTCACCTCCGTCTGGTGGGCGGAGCGGGATGCCCCGCCTTCCCTGAGAAAACCGGGATCCAGAGGATCTATTCCAAGACCGGATGCGGGTTGGGGTCGGGGCGGCGGACAGAAGGACACGCGTCCCGTTTGCCACGCGGCCAACGCGTGTTACCCGTGGCCACCTGCCCCCGTAGCTCAGCTGGATAGAGCAGTTGCTTCCTAAGCGAAAGGTCAGAGGTTCGAATCCTCTCGGGGGTGCCAACGCTCACATGGACTGGAAAATTGCCCCGGTGACTCACCCGCATGCGCCGCACGAGCCCTTCGGATGTGGCCGGCGAAGCTGGGTCGACTGGTAGAGTGAGCTCGGTGACGTTCGCGCTTCGGTGGTCTCTTGTGTGGTGTGCGACGGGTTTCGTGGCGGCGGGTTGCGGGGGAACCGAAGCCGAAGCCGAAGCCGAAGCCGAAGCCGAAGCCGAAGCCGGAGCCGAAGCCGGAGCCGAAGCCGGAGCCGAAGCCGGAGCCGAAGCCGGAGCCGAAGCCGGAGCCGACTCCGAAGCGCCGCTTCGCATCGCGCTGACGTTTGATGACCTGCCGTTTGTGGGCGCGATGCCGGAGGGACGCGGCCGGAGTGAAGCGACGGAGCGGCTGCTCGAACAGCTCACGGCGCGGCGGATCCCGGCGACTGGGTTCGTCGTGTGTCGATCGCTCGCGGCGGGGATGCAGGGCGCGCCGGCGCAGGTGGCGATCGTGCGGCAGTGGATGGCGGCCGGCATGCAGCTGGCCAACCACACCGAACGCCACCGTGCGATCGACTCGATCGGGCCGGCGCTCTGGCGCGATTCGGTGGAGGGCTGCCGGGATACGTTGGTGGGGCTTGGTACAGGACCGGTGCGGTGGTTTCGGTACCCGTACCTGCAGCGGGGCCGAAGCGCGGAGCGGCGCGATGCCGGCCGCGCGGTGCTGGCCGAACTCGGGCACGAGGTCGCACCGGTGACGATCGACACCGCGGACTGGCGCATCGTCGGCGCGTACGTCGCCGCGCTCGACGCGGGCGATTCGGAGCGCGCGGACGAACTCGTGGCGGGCTACGTCGCCCACGGTGTCGAAGCGACGCGTCTCTTTCAGCGCGTGGCCCGAGCGAGGGTGGGGCGGGATGTCGCGCACGTGCTCTTGCTTCACGCCAATGTCTTGGCGGCCGATCACATCGGTGCGTTCGTCGATGCGCTCGCGGCGGAGGGGGCTGCGTTCATCACGCTGGACGAAGCGATGCGGGACCCGGTTTACGCCCGGCCCGACGACTACGTCGGCCGGCTCGGGGTCTCCTGGCTCTACCGCTTCGCGCCCGCTGCGACCGAGTTCGAGTTCGACGAGGTCCTGGTCCCCCGCATGCGCCAAGCGTTGCGCTTGGAGTAGAGCAGTCGCCTCTTCGGGTGGGCGGTGTATCGTTGTCGGGTGCGCGCTCCGCCACAACCACCAGTGCTGGGTTCGGGAACCCCAGTGCTGGCTTCGACAGCCCCAGTGCTGGCTTCGACAGCCGCAGTCCGTGTCCTGCTCACTCTCTTCGGCGCGCTGGGCCTGTGCATGGCGTGCGGCGAGGACGGCCCGCTTCGCTGGCACATCCGCATGGATCCGCCGGAGCGGCCCCAGACCCGATTCGAGGTGCGGGTGCTCGCGGGTGGCTGCGACGCGCTGACGGCCACGCAGTCGTTCGTCGTGCGGCGCGGAGAAGATCCCCAGACGCTGAGCCTCGAACCGGGCTCGGCGTCGATCGAAGTCACCGCGGTCGACGGGGAGTGTCGTCCCTACGCCCGCGGCTGCACGGCGTTCGAGGTGCCGGTGCCGCAGGACGTGACGGTGCGGCTCGCATTGCTGCGCGAAGACGCCCGGTGTCCGGTGGCGGCGTGTTCGGAGGGGTTGTGCCTCGGCTCGGACGCGGGTGGCGGCGACGCGGGAGCGGATGCGGCGCCGGAGGACGGCGGCGTGGACGCCTGCACACCGGTCGCCACTTTCGAAGACGTGGATGGGGATGGGTTCGGCAGCGGCGCGGCGAGTGAGAGGTGTCCAGGTCCCGGGCGCGCGCTTCGAGACGGAGACTGCGACGACGGCGACCCGACGGTGCATCCCGACGCGGACGAGACTTGCAACCGCATCGACGACGACTGCGACGACGCCACCGACGAAGGCGGCGTGCCCGGCGAAGGATGCGCCCCGTGCCGACCGACCTCGATCGCTGGCCGTGGCTACCTGCTTTGCCCCGATCCCACCTCCTGGCCGCTCGCTCAGGACGCGTGCGCGGCCTCGGGGCGCGCGCTTGCCACCATCGAAGCGGTGGAAGAGGACGACGCGCTCCGGGCCGCGATGCAGCGCGAGTTCTCGATCCCCCAGTTCTGGATCGGTCTGTCCGACCGCCGCGGCGCCGACGTGTTCGAGTGGCCGGATGGTTCCGAAGTGGGCGCCTACGCGCCGTTCGTGCTCGGGGATCCCGACAACGATCCGCCGCGCTGCGTGCGCTCGGTCAACGACACCGATCCGGTCGGCTGGCGCGACCGTCCCTGTGTGGACCCGTTTCCGTTCGTGTGCGACGAACCCGCGCTCTGAGCGCCGCTACAGGTTGACGCGGGTGCGGGTGATGCGCCCCGGCCGAACCCGGACCCACACCGTGCGCGCGCGCCCGCCTTCATGCGGCACGATCCGCAGCCGCTTCCTTCCGGCCCGCAGCTCGAACTGACCCGGCGTCACCCCCAGCCGGCGCCGCCCGTGAAACACCTCGGCCCACCCCCCCGACGTCGTCACCGCCACAATCCCCGACCCCCGCCGCATCGCCCGCATGACCGGAGCTTCGGCCTCGGCTTCGCCTTCGGCTTCGGCTTCGGCTTCGCCTTCGGCCACGACTTCGGCTTCGGCATCGGCTTCGGCTTCGGCGTCGGCTTGGGCTTCGGCTTGGGCTTCGGCTTCGGCTTCCGCCGCGCCGACCCCCGCAACCTCCACCCGCGCCACCCCAGCCGCCAACGGCAGCGCTTCGGTGTTCGAGGACAACACCGCCTCCTCAACCGCTCCGCCCAGGCGCCCCATGAAGTAGAACGCGACGCACGCGGCCGCCGCCGCCACGAGCCACGGCCAGTACGGCCGCGGGCGCCCGGCCACAGCCGGCATGGGCGCGGTCGTCATCAGAGGATCGCCCACGGCCCTCCCGCTCGGCAACGCCGCCGTTGGCACGACCCGCGGCGGTTCGATCTCGGGCGACGTCTCCGCCCCTTCCATGACCTCGTGCAGGTCTTGCTCGTCCAGACTCCGCACGCCCGAGCCGCTGCCGAGGTCTCCGGCCAACGCCCAGAGCTCGCGGTGCTTCTGGTGCGCGCGGTCGGGCAAGAGCGCGCACACGTAGCTGCCCACCTCGTGCGTGCCCATCGGCACCCGCATCTCCATCAGGATGGCTTCGAGCGCGAGCGCGAGATCGAGCGCGCTGTCCGGTCGCTCCGAAGGGGTGCGCGAAAGGCAGCCATGCACGACCGCGGCCACCGGTTCCGAGACCCACGGCGCTTCGACGCGGAGGTCGGGGATCGGGTCCGCGAGGATCATGTTCACCAGCGCGAGTTCATGGGCCGAACGGAAGAGTCGTTTGCGCGCGAGCATCTCCCACAAGATCACACCAAGCGACCACAGGTCCGCCCGGCGGTCGATCCGCTCGCCCTTGATCTGTTCCGGGGACGCGAAGGCGAGGTGGCCCTTGAACATGCCGTTCTTAGTCGTGTGCAGCTTGCGGGCCGCCTGCGCGATGCCGAAGTCCACCACCTTCACGTGCCCGCTGTAGAGCACGAAGAGGTTTCCGGGCGCGACGTCCCGATGCACGACCTCCATCGGCCGTCCGCGCACATCCATCGCTTCGTGCGCCGCGTGCAGTCCGTGCGCGGCGTCGGCGATGATCCGCAGCGCGAACGCGATGTCTTCGTCTTCGACCGTCGTGCCCTTTTGGGCTCCGAGCGCTCGACGGACCGCGGTCAGCGGCTCGCCGAGCAAGTAGTCCATCGCGAGGAAGTACGCGCCGTCCTCGGTGCGTCCGAAGTCGATCGGCGCGCAGACGTTCGGGTGATCGATGGCCGAAGCGACCCGGGCTTCGTCGAGGAACATCTCGAGGAACTCATGCTGCCCGGCGAGGTGATCGTGGATGCGTTTGATCGCGAGGAACCGCCCGAACCCGGCCACGCCAACGAGGCGCGCGAGGTAGACGTTCGCGAACCCGCCCGCTTCCAGATGGCGCAGCACGCGGTACCGACCGATGTGGTCGATGTTCTTGCCGAGGCTCGCCGCGAGCTCGGCAAGCGCCACCCGATCTTCGATCATCGTCGCGTCGCTGCCGTCGCCCGCCGCGGGAAGTTCCATCACGCCGTCGGATCCGACGGAGAGCTCCAGTTCCTCCGAGGTCGCGTCTCCATCGAGCGCTGAGTGGGGCACCCGCGGCGCCCGCCGCGCCTCGGACGCGGCCGCAGCGGCGAGTCCGCGGCCGGGCAGTGCGATGGTGTGCGGGGTCGGGGTCGGGTCGGCGCGGGTGGTCTTGGGAGGGGATGCGGCCGGCTCGACGGAGGGCAAACCGCGCGCGTCCTCCAGCAACGTCTCGTCCTCGGGTGGTCCGACGAGCGACGGGAGCGTCCCGCCCGCGGAATCCGCGCCGCCGCCCATGACGATGTCGTCTGAGGTCTCGGCATCGAACGGGCTGGGCGCGTCCGGCGCGGGGGTCTTGTCCTCGTCCGAACTCATCGAGTGCCCACGCAGACCCCGAACCCGGAATCCCGCGCGAGGGGGGAGGTGCGAGCGCCGGGCTCCTGGAGAGAGGATCGGGAGTGGAGCCTCATTCGAAGAAGGGTCCTTGAAGCTCGGTGGAGGGGCTGGGCTGGATCCGGGAGACCCGAATCGCGACGCCGGCCACGACCGCCGAGAAGAGCAGCACCGAGGCGGCCGAGAGGATCCAGCGCTGTCTTCTTCGGGTGCGCGCTTCGCCGGCGTCCGCCGTCGCGCCCACCTCGCCACCCGCGCCCACTGCGAGCACCGCATCCGACACCACCTGAAGTTGGCGCGACACGGTTCGAAGCGCCACGCCTCCAGGTCCGAGCGCGCGGAGCTCGACCTCGTACGTCGCCGCGTGCGGGTTCTCGAACTCGACCAGAAGCGGATCCGATCCGACTTGCCATGGCTGTGTTCCTTCGCGTGCGCGCAGCTCCCAGCGATCGACCAGACCCGCCAAATCGCCCGAGACCGCCCCTTCGATCCGGACTTGCGCTCCATGGCGGACCGCGTGCGCGTCCACCGTCGGCTCTTCGACTTGCGTGCGTTCGAGGGTCCACTGATCGCGGATCGGGGGAGGGGCTTCTTCGCTCCAACGATGGTCGGGTGCCACGACGGCAAGTTGTCGCAGCGTCCGACGCGTGGCCGGTTCGTCGCGCATCGCAAAGTGCACCATCGCTTCGAGGGCGAGGGCTTCGATGATTCGGCTGCGGGTCAGGTGCTCCGCGTGATCGAGCAGGTCGCGAAGCAGGTCACGCGCCTCGGGGAACTGGGCTTCGAGGTAGGCACCGCGCGCCGCCTGAAGCTGAAGCTCCGGGGCGTCCTCCGGTTGCGCCTGCCCGACGCTGGGGCCGAACGCTGCCAGGCACACGAGCCCCGCACCCCAGAGGCACACCCGCTTGGCAGCCCGCGGGTGGTCTCGACGCGCGTCCATCACAGCCCTCTCCACACGCGCGCAGGGTAGCAGTTCGACCCCTCTGCGTGAGGATTCACAGGGGCTCGGGCGCGCAGTGCCCATGGATGTGGGCCGCGCATGAGCCGACCCTTGAAAACAGGGGTTCCTAGGCACTATGGGGGCGGTATGCGACTTGCGACGCTTCGTGAAGGTGGAAGAGACGGATCCTTGGTCGTGGTGAGCCCGGACGGCAGCCGGTACCGGCGGGCGGACACGGTGGCGCCCACCCTGCAGGCGGCGTTGGACCGTTGGGCAGAGACCGAGCCGGAGCTGCAGTCGATCGCAGCCGCGCTGGCGGACTCGACCGAGGGGGAACCGCTCGACCCCGCCAAGCTCCACGCACCGCTGCCGCGCGCCTACGAGTGGGTCGATGGGTCGGCGTACATCAACCACATCGTGCTCGTCCGGAAGGCCCGCGGCGCCGAGCCGCCCGAGACGCTCGAAACCGACCCGCTCGTCTACCAGGGCGGCAGCGGCATCTTCCTCGCGCCGACCGAAGACATCCCCTTGCCGGACCCAGCGTGGGGTCTCGACTTCGAAGCGGAGATCTGCGTCGTCCTCGGGGACACGCCGCGCGGGGTGAAGGCGTCCGAAGCGGCGTCGCACATCAAGCTCTTGATGGTCTGCAACGACGTGACGCTGCGGAACCTCATTCCGGCGGAGTTGAAGAAGAACTTCGGGTTCTTCAACAGCAAACCCGCCACGGCGTTCGCACCGTTCGCGATCACGCCGGACGAACTCGGACCGGCCTGGAAGGAGGGCCGGGTCCACCTGCCGCTCCTGTCGCACCTGAACGGCGAGCTCGCCGGCGACCCGCACGCGGGACCGGAGATGCACTTCTCCTTCTTCGATCTGATCCAGCACATCACGAAGACGCGTGCGTTCACCGCCGGGACGATTCTCGGAAGCGGCACGGTCTCCAACCAAGACGAAGCCCGTGGCGTCTCCTGCCTCGCCGAGCGGCGGATGCGAGAGATCCTCAAGGACGGCAAACCCACCACGCAGTTCCTCGAAGATGGGGACCGGGTGCGGATCGAGATGCGGGACGAGGCCGGCAAGAACCTCTTCGGCACCATCGACCAGAAGGTGGCGCGCGCGTGAAAGACGTTCGGCTCTACTCGTACTGGCGGAGTTCCTGTTCGTGGCGCGTGCGCATCGCGCTCGGACTGCAGGGCATCGACTACGAGTATGTTGCGGTCCATCTGGTGCGCGACGGCGGGGAGCAGCGCACCGAAGCCTACGAGCGGGACCACAACCCGATGCGTCAGGTGCCGGTGCTCGAGTGGACGGAAAACGGACCGCAGCGGCTGACCCAGTCCCTCGCGATCCTGGAGATGTTGTCCGAGCGCGGACCGAAGTCGCTCTTGCCCACGGATCCGATGGCCCGCGCCAAAGCGCGGGAGCTGGCGGAGGTCGTCAACTCCGGGATTCAGCCCCAGCAGAACCTCGCGACGCTCCAGATGGTCGAGTCGCTGGGTGGGGACAAGCGCGCGCACGGCCAAGAGGTCATCGCGCGAGGACTCGCTTCGATGGAACGTCTCGCGACTTCTGCCGGCACGTTCCTGGTCGGCGACACAGTCTCTCTCGCCGATCTATGCCTCGTGCCTCAGCTCTACAACGCCGAGCGTTTCGGTCTCGAGTTGAACGCATTTCCGACCCTCGTTCGAGCCGCCGCAGCGTGCGCCGAACTGCCGGCCTTCATCGCGGCCCACCCAGACCGTCAACCCGACTGCCCCGAGCAGGACTGAGGAATGCACATGGAGTCTTCGAAAGCATCGTCCGTAGAATCCCTTGGATTGGTCCGCATGGAAGCGCTGCACTACTACGTGCACGACCTCGAACGCTCGCGCACCTTCTACGCCGACAAGCTCGACTTCGCGGAAGTGTCGGTCAGCTCGGAAGCGCTCGAGGAGCGCGGCAAACAACGCTCGGCGCTCTTCGTGGCGGGCGACGTGCGGCTGCTCATCAGCGCACCGCTTGGAGAGGGTGGCCGCGCCGCGCGCTGGCTCAAGCGCCATCCGGACGGAGTCGGCACCGTGGTCTTCGAAGTGGCCGACATCGAGCACACCTTCCGAGTGCTCGACGCCCGCGGCGGCACCCCCATGCAGGACATCCAGACGTTTGAAGAAGGCGACAACGTGCTTCGCACGTTCTCCATCACGACGCCGTTCGGGAGCAGCACGTTCCGCTTCGTTCAGCGCGTGTCCGGCGACCCGATGTTCATTCCGGGCATGAAGAGACACGCGGAGCCCAAAGGCGGTACGAACGCGTTCGGGTTCGACAAGATCGACCACGTCACGTCCAACTTCGAGACCATGAGCCCGGCGCTGCTGTGGATGCAGCATGTGATGGGATTCGAGCCGTTCTGGGGCATCGAGTTTCACACCAACGACGTCGCGCCCGACAGCACCGACGGCTCCGGTCTTCGCTCCAAGGTGTTCTGGGATCCGAAGAGCAACGCGAAGTTCGCCAACAACGAACCCTTCCGGCCCTTCTTCCGGCGCTCGCAAATCGCGCTCTTCACCGAAGATCACCGTGGCGATGGCATTCAGCACGCGGCGCTCTCGGTGAAGGACATCGTGCCCACCGTGCGTGCGCTGCGCGAACGGGGCGTCTCGTTCTATCCGACGCCAGGCAAGTACTACGACATGTTGCCCGGCCGCATCGCCGAACTCGGCATTGGGCGCATCGACGAGGACATCGAGGTGCTGCGCGAACTCGAGATCCTGGTCGATGGCAAAGGGGAGCACAGCTACCTGCTGCAGATCTTCCTGCAGGACTCCGCAGGCACCTACAACGAAGCGGAAGCGGGTCCGTTCTTCTTCGAAGTGATCCAGCGCAAGGGCGACCAGGGGTTCGGCGGTGGCAACTTCCGCGCGCTCTTCGAAAGCATCGAACGGCAGCAGACAGGCAAGGCCTGATGCTCGAGCGCATGCAGGCGGGATCGATCCCCGCGAAGCACCACATCCGCCATGTCGTCGATGGGGTCTTCACCCGCGAGGAGTGCCTCACCCGCAAGGGCTTCGATGGGGCGTACAGCATCCTGTACCACCTCGGCCGTCCGCAGACGCAGATGCCGGAACCGACCACCCACGGATGGTCGCTACCAACGGCCGACGTGTCCGGTGAGCTGCGCAAACGCCACTACACCACCGGCGGGTGCGCCGCGGGCGGTGCGCCGATCGACGCGCGCGTGCCCTTGCTCTTCAACCGCGACGTCGTCGTGTCCGTCCTGCGTCCGACGGAACCGGATCCGGTCTACTTCCTCAACGGCGACGGCGACGATCTGTACTTCGCGTTTCAAGGCGGCGGCGTCGTGCGGAGCGTGTTCGGTGATCTGCCGTTCGGCGTCGACGACTACGTCTGCGTTCCGAAGGGCGTGCTCCACCGCATCATTCCGAACGAGGGACCGCAGCACTGGCTCCACATCGAGTGTCTCGGCGGCATGGGCCTGCTCTCGAAGTGGCGAAACGAAACCGGGCAACTCCGGATGGACGCGCCGTACTGCCATCGCGACTTTCGCCGACCGGTGTTCGATGGACCCTGCGACGAAGCGATCCGCAGCGTCGTCGTCAAACGTGCTGGTGTCGGCACCGGCTTTCACGGGTTCGTGAGCGACCACTCACCGCTCGACGTCGTCGGCTGGGACGGCAGCGTGTACCCGTGGGTGTTCCCGATTCTCAACTTCCAGCCGCGCGCCGGACTCGTGCACTTGCCGCCGGACTGGCACGGGACCTTCGCGACCCGCGGCGCCTTGATCTGTTCGTTCGTACCGCGTGCGGTCGACTTTCATCCCGAGTCGATCCCGTGCCCGTACCCGCACTCCAGCGTCGACTGCGACGAAGTGCTCTTCTACGTGCGCGGCAACTTCACCTCGCGCCGTGGCGTCGGTCCGGGCTCGGTGAGTTTTCATCCGATGGGCGTGACGCATGGCCCACACCCGGGTGCGTACGAAGGCTCGGTCGGACACCGCGAGACCAACGAGCTGGCGGTGATGCTGGACACGTTCGCGCCGCTGGAGCAGACCGCGGCCGCGACCGCGATCGAAGACGCCGGCTACCACGGCTCGTTCGTCTGACAGAGCGCTCGCGGCAGAACCAGGGGTTCCTTGCCCGTGCCCGTGCCCGTGCCCTTGCCCTTCGTTGGTTGAGCCCGAAGCCGAATCCGAATCCGAAGCCGAAGCCGACGCCGAAGCCGAAGCCGAAGCCGATGCCGAAGCCGAAGCCGACGCCGAAGCCAAAGCCGAAGCCGAAGCCGTCCGTTGCTAGCCGAAGTCGTCTGGGTGCGGGCGGGTGAAGTGGCTGCAGCCGAGGCGTGCGGCGTGGTCGGCGAGGCAGTGGTCGAGCGCGGGTAGGTCGACCGAACGTTCCGACTCGGGCCACACGTCGTCGATGACCAAGGTCGCGCTCTCGGTGCTGCGGTCCACGTGGCCTTGCAGGCGCGCGACGAGCGCTCCGTGGTGCAAGAGCGGCACGACGTACCAGCCGTAGGAACGTTTCGCGGCGGGTTTGTAGACCTCCCACACGTAGTCGAAGTCGAAGATTTGGGAGACGAGCTTTCGGTCCCACAGGAGCGGGTCGAGCGGCGCGAGGATCCGCAGGTCGTCGTCCATGGGTTCGACGGCTTGTTCGAGGAACGCTTCGGTGGTCAGGAAGGGACGCGACGATCCTTCGACGCGGACTTCTCGAAGCGACCCATCGGACAACATCGCGTCGACCGTCGTCTGCCGCTGCGCCTTCAACATCGACCAGGTCGGTCCGGTCGATCGAGCGAGCAACCCCGCGGCCGCCACGCGCTCGAGCACGCCCCAGCGGTCGTACCCCTCCCGTGGTTCCGGATCCGGCAACGCGCGCTCCGGCACGTCGTAGAGTTTGCCGCGGCCGGTCCGGCGAACGACGGTCACCCGGCACTGCACCCACAACACGTAGAGCGCGAGCGCTGCGATCCGGCGCGTGCTCTTCCAGCCTACCGGACCGGCTTGCGCGATGTGTCCGCGCTCGGTCAGGTCCGCACTGCCCAGCGGTCCGCGCCGCCGCACCTCGTCGAGTACGGAGTCGAGGACACTCTCTGGGACCGCTCGGTGACGCTCTGCGGTGCGCCAGTGCGGGGTGCGTGTCGCTTGCTGCCGGTAGAACGGGAACGAGTCCGCCGGCAGCAGGCACCGCTCCTTGGCGAAGTGTTCGAACGCGTGGGGCGCCTCGAGCGCGCGGTACACATCGCCGCGCGCCACGTCCGTGAGGCGCGCCATCACCACGAGATCCGCATTGGTGCCGAGCGTGTCGAGCGGATCGAGCTGGATGCATCGGAGGTGTTTGAGCAGCGCCCGGATCGCGTCGTCGCTTCCAGGTTCCGACGTCGCCAGCCGGAGGTGAGACAGCAACTTCCGGCGTGCGTCCTCCTTGGAGAGGGTGGGGGTCACCCGCCGGTCGGGGGCGGGGCGAAGAACGCGCGCAAGAAGTCCGGGTCGTGATGCGGCGTGGGATCTTCTTCCATGGTCGCGGTCGCGATCGGCCCCGGACCACGCCATCGGAGCGACGCGCCCGCGTTGGCGTCGAGCCACCCACGCGCGCCCTGGAACGCGAACGCGGAAGGGTTCGGGCCACGGACGTTGCCGACTTCGATCCGCGCACCGTCGCTCAACCGAACGAACGTCGCGCGGGTCCGCGAACGCACGACGAGGACATGGCCGTTCTCGATGGTGCTCAAGTCGTCGGCGAGCGCACAGCCCCCGAGTTGATCGGTCACCGAACCGTCGAGCCCGCTGCGAAGCGTCAGTTGGTCGTCGCTGCAAACGGCGATCCGGCTGCCACCGAGAAGCGCGAACGTGTCCGTGGTCCCGAGCCGCACCCGCTGCGAGTTGCTGGGCACATGCCAGATGGTCCAGGCCTGCTGTTGCTCGTGACGAAAGGCCACGAGGTCTCCCTCGAGCAGGATGCGGACCGGTTCCCCTTCCGCGAGGGTCGCTTGCATGCGCATCTCTCCGCCGGGTACCGCGGCGACCACGGCCTGGGAGGCGGTGCTGTCCCAGTAGGCGACCGTCGAGCCATCGGCGGAGAGCACGGGCATCGACGCGTCGTCGTGCTGCATCGCGACCCGGCCGCGCGCATCCAGCAACGAGAAGCCGTGACCGCCCATCAGGATGACGGTGGGCCTCGCTTGAATGTTGTTGATGGGCAGGTTTTCCCGCACCTGCAATCGGCCGCGTCCACTATCCCAGTACGCCTGGTTGTCATCGACGACGAGCCCGCCCCGACCGAGGGGGAAGTACCGCAGCGGGCAGTAGTCGTCGTAGCACTCGACGGTGGTGCCCGGCGGCAACAGGATGGTGCGCTTGGCCCGCCACCGCACAGGATCCCAGATCTGAATCGACGGCGGGTCGGCGGCACCGATGTTGGCGACGAGCAGATCGTTGTCGCGGGTGCCGATGATGCGGCGCTCCACGTTCTCCGCGCCGGATTGCAGGCGGCGTGGCTCGCGGCCATCGACGCACAGCTGGTAGTCGTTCGCCCACGCGCGCAGGCCTTCCACCTCGAGCGGGTTTCCTTGGTCGCATGTGAACCGCACCGCGCCTTCGGGACCCCAGTACTCGGTGCCCGCGCGCGCCCAGGTATAACCGCCACTCGGATCGTCGCGGGTGCCCCAGATGGAACTCTCGCCTCCCATCGCGGGCGTGCTCGTGCCGACGATCTCGAACGCCTGGTTCAAGAAGTAGAGCTCGCGGCCACGCGCCACCAAGAAGGTTCCGGCAGGTCCTTCGGTGTACCGCCCCACTCGGATCTCTTCGCCGGTCATCTCGTCGTACGGCACGTCCTCGTCCTCGGCCCACGCCTCGAGAAGTCGGTGGGTGGGTTCGGACGCGGCTTCGCCCAGCGGGGTCAGCGGCCGCACGGTGAACTGACCTTCGGCGGTCTCGGAGTGGAGGCTCGCGTGGCCGACCAGTCCGAACGAGTCGCCTGGGATTTCGTACCGCGCCACTTCCGCGAGCGTGTTGTCGTACTCGGCGCGGTAGGGTGCGGGCCGGTCGCCGGGCGTCTCGCCCACCGCGGCCTCGGGGATGGCGGGTCGCACATCCAAGAAGAGCGCGCTGCGGGTCCAGTCCGCGCGCATCAACGTGCCGTCCGTGATTCGGATCGCACCCACCTCGGTCCCGTCCGAGCGGTGGACGTGCAACGTCTCGCCATCGCGGACGATGAACGCCGCGCCGGTCGGGTGCACCGAGAGCAAGCTGCCGACGTACGTGCCAAGCGTCTCGCCGGCCACGCTCACGCGCATCGTCTCCCCGCCCCGCTGGAGCAAGCACTGGGTGCCCTGAGACAGCATGCCCACTGGAGTCCCGACGGGAAAACTTCCGGCATCTCCCTCGAACGGGATGTAGCGGTTGTGGATTCCGTCCTGCGTGATGATCCCCGCGCCGCAGATGAACGGCGCTTCCTGGGCTTCTTGGGACTCCTGAACCTGGACGGTGTGGAACTCGTCTTCGTGCAAGTCCCAGACGACGATGTGCCCACGCTCGTAGTCGTACGCGTGCAGCACCAGCCGGGTCCCGGTCGGGTCGAACCCGACGAGGTTCACCACGTCTTCGCGTCGCACCATCACCCGCTTGTAGGCGCGGATCACACCGGTCCGGACGTCGATGAGGGCAACCTCCTTCTCACTGGTGGTGACCGCCACGACATCACCGTGCGGGGACCACTCGATCGACCAGATCTGACCGCGCAGGCCACGGGGCACCGGTCCACCGAGCGCGCCCGACGCACCGTCGCGCACCGGGGGTGCCGCAGGTTGCCATCCATCCGGGAACACCGTCGGTGAAGCCGCGACGGGTTCGGGCTGCCGTTCTGGTTCGTGGTGGTGGACCGTGATGGCGGGACCGCAGCCGACCGAAGCGGCGAGGAGGACTGCAGAGAGGGCGTGGCGGAACAGGCGCGTCATGGCGGGACTGTACACTGGTCTCGGGCCGGTTCGTGTTCCCCGATCCCCCGAAAAACATGGAGGAAAACCAGGGGGCCAGAGCCCCCTCAAAGGTCAGACTGGGGGGGCGAAACCCCAATTTGGACATGCGGTAGTGTCTGTAATCATTGAGAAAAGTGGTTGGGATCGAACTTTGCACAGTGTCCCTCCGATGTCGGAGGACCAAATGAGTTATCGCTCTCGAATAATGATGATCGCGCTCACGGTGGGGCTCGCGGTACCTAGCCTGGCTTTGCCAGGTTGCGGGAACGGTGACCCTGGCGAGAGTGTTTTGCCTGGTGTTCAGGCGATGGTGTTTGTGCGTCGCGCGTTCGTCACCCCAGATGGTGACCACAACGTTGCGGGCGGCTCGAACCAAACCATCGACTACTTGCGGTACGTGCCCGGTGGCGGCGTGTACACGCTGACACCACCCACCCCAACCGGTGAACTTCGGAACCTCACGGAGACGTGGACCGATGGTTCGCCGATCGACGGTGTCGACATCAGCGGCATCGACCTGAGCTTCGATGGCTCCCAGGTCGTGTTCGCGATGCGCCACGCCGCCGACAGCCACTACCACCTGTATGTGGCGAACGTGGAAGGGCCGGCGAACATTCGCCAGCTCACGTTCGGTGACTGGCACGACGTCAAACCGGTCTTCGTACCGGGCGACCGCGTCGCGTTCGTGACCAACCAGCCCTACACCGAAATGGGCACCCGCGCGGACGAGTACAACCACTCTCGCGTGGTCACTCAGATCGCCACCGTGAGCCTGATGATCGGCGACGCCGACCGTCGGCTCTGCGCGCAGAACCTCAGCCACTCGGCCGACCCGTTCCTCATGAGCGATGGCCGCGTCGGCTTCTCTCGCTGGGAGCACCTTGGCCCCGTCAACGACGTGAAGCTGATGACGATGAACACCGACTGCACCCAGATGGTCGGTCTCGGTGGCACGGGCGGCAAGCCGTCCAACAGCCTCGTGCAGTTCCACGAGATCTCGGAAGGCCAGTACATCGGCATCGCGACGAGCCGTCGCGGAACGATTCAGGCCGGTGCCATGGTTCACCTCGACGCCCGCGCGGGTGGCGGAGTGGCCGGTGTGGTGCTCGACGAGCAGAACGCGACCTTCGAAGTGCTCACGCCCAACGTGCCGCGCGACGAAGAGAGCCCGCCCTCCGGTGTGGGCCGCTACCGTCGTCCGTTCCCGCTCGACAACGGTCAGTTCCTGGTGGCTTGGGCCGACGGTGACGTGAACGAGCGCAACGAGCTCGCAGAGACGGCGCCGGACTTCGGCATCTACCTCTGGGACCCCGAGACCCGTCGCCGCACGCTCGTGTTCGACGAGCCCGACACCTGGGACACCTACGCGATTCCGATCGCGCCCCGCGACATCCCCCCGGTTCACGCCGGTGTGCTCGAGCCGGCGCCCGACCCCTCCACGCCGTCCATCCTCGGCTCGATCGACGTCACCATCACCGGTCTCAACGAGACGGTGCGCGGGGCTTCGCTCGACGGCATGACGCTCGACGCGGCACTCGACGAGACCGTCGCGGTCCGCATCATCGAAGGCTTCTCGACGGAGATCGGCGGCGGCTTCCGCGAGTTCGGTCTCACCATGCACGAAGGCGGCGCCATCGTGGGTGAAGCCACGGTCTACGAAGACGGCTCCTGGGAAGCGGAAGTGCCCTCGCGGCTTCCGTACCACCTTCAGGCGCTCGACGAGTACGGCATGGCCATCCGGAACCAGATGCTCTGGATCCAGGCGATGCCGGGTGAAGAGCGACGCTGCGGCGGCTGCCACGAGGATCGCACCGGTCAGGTGCTTCCCCGCGTCGGTGCCACCACGCTTGCGCAGCAGGCCGGACCGGAAGAGTTCGACCTGGCCATCCCGGACCGCACGGAGCTGCCGTGGATCGGCGCACCGAGCGCGCGCAACGTGCAGGACGTCTTCAACGACAACTGCATCTCCTGCCACGATGGCGGCGAGATGGACATGTACGCGGGCCGCACCTACCAGGTTCAGGTCACCACCATGGACGGCGAGATGCTCGAGTACGACATTCCGTACCTCTTGCTCACCGACGTCCCGGTCACCGCCTACTACGAGAACGAAGTCGCGGAGTACCCGGCGTCCTACGTCTCGCTGCTCTACCCGTCGGCCATGATGGGCGACTCCATCGCAGTCGGCGATGTGCCGCCCGAGTGGGTCACGCCCGGTCTCGCGCGCACCTCGCGTCTCATCGAAGTCGTCAACGCCAACTCGCAAGCGGACCCGAGCCGCTGGGCCTTCGACGGTGTCGGTCACCTCGAGGATGTCGCTGGCACGACCCTCTCCCGCGAGGATCGTTTGATCCTCATCCAGATGGCCGACCTCGGTGGGCAGTTCTGGTCACGCAAGAACGTTGAAGGTGCCGCTGCCTGGGGTGCCGTCGAGTACGAGGACTGAGCCATGCTTCGAACCTCAACCTCAACCACGAACGACAAGGTGCAAACGATGAACAAGCGAAACGCAACATTGCTGGGACTCGCCGCGATGCTCGCGGTCGCTGGTCTCAGCACCTCCACCCAAGCTCAGGAGATCCCGCACGACCGTGCGCGGGGTGAACTGAGCCCCGGTACGGGCGCGCCCACCCAGGCGCAGCTCATGAACGCCATCCGAAGCGCCGCGCCGACCACGCTCGAAGCGATGCTGGAGTACGGCGAGCGCGTCGAGTGTCACGCCTGCGTGCCGCTCCTCGAGCAGAAGCTGCTCGAGGACTCGAACGCGGAGACCCGCCGCATCTCGGCTTGGTGGCTTCGTCACCGCCCGTTCGCCATCGGCGCCATCATGAACCGCATGAAGGCTGTCCTGGCGACGGATGCGGACGCGACGCGACGGGCTCGGGCAGCCAGCGCCATCGGTGAGTTCCTCGACGCGGGTGGCCTCACGCCCCTCGTGACGGCGTTCGAAACGGATGGCGAACCGGTGGTTCGCGAAGCGGTGATTCGAGCCCTCGGTCGGCTCAACCACCCGGGCGGCAACGCCACGATCGCGGCCGGTCTCGGTGACACCGCGAACGAAGTGCGGCGTGCCGCGCTTGACCAGGTCCTGCTCGTCAACTTCTTCCGGGAAGACGACGCGCTCATGACCACGCTCGGCGACGACGACGCGTACATCCGTATGCGCTCGGCCCGTCTGCTCGGAGCGAAGCGTGTCGCCGAAGCGGTGCCGGCCCTGGCTGGCATGCTCCGAAGCGACAGCGACAACCTGGTTCGCCAGGCCGCCGCGTGGGCCCTTGGCCGCGTCGGTGGAGCGGACGCCCGCGCGGCGCTTCGCGAAGCGTCCACCGTCGAGGAGGTCTCGATCGTTCGGGACGCCATCAACGTAGCGATTCAGATGCGCTGAGTGGGAGGGCGCGTCCGCGTGCCCAACCACACCCGATGTTCTGACCGACAGTTCGGTCCAACAGGGGGAACCGAGGGCTTCGACGGATGTCGGAGCCCTCGTTGTTTGTGGTGCCCCCGGTTTCGCGAAGCGAGCCAGGCCCCTCGGGGCCGGGAATGTGCGAAGGTGTTTTTGTGGAGTTCTCGAAGACCTCGACCAGTTGGCGTTCCCCCCGCGAACGCGACCGCCGGAAGGCCCGCGCGAAGGCGGCGGAACGGGAGAGGGGACCTTCGGTCCAAGAGCAAGGTGTTCCACCACTCGTTCCGAAGCCTCTGACCGAGGGCTGGGTGGATGTGTTGCACCACACGCCCCTCGCGGTGGAAGGCGTCGAGGTGTTGCGGCAGGCGCTCCGCTTCGCGTTCGAGAGCGGCGACGCGGGAGGCCTGCTCGAGTTGGTCGTCGAGGAGGGCAAACTCGCCCCCTCTGAGTTCGACCCCGACACCTTCTCGGACGGCCTGTTCCTGCGGGAGCTGTTGTCCGAGGCCTTCCCGATCGTCATCGACGAACAACGGTTTCAACCCAGCCTCGGTCACCTGGAACGGGTGCTCACCCATCCTCCGATCGATGCGCGGGACGTCGCCCTCCGGCAGGGGGTGCTTCGGGAACTCGAGTCAAACGCCGAGCTCCGTGGCTCGGTCGAGCGGGTGTACCTCTCGCTGCGTCGGCTGCGCACGCTGCTCGATGAACGCGCGATGCTGCCGGACGAGACGGTGCGTCGAAAGATCGATGTTCTCACCACCCTCAAGACGTTTCTCGACGAGTCCGCTGCGCTTGCCAACTCGACCTCCGCGCTTCGGCGCATCGTGGAGCTCGGGGAATCCGTCCGAGGCAGTGGCGTCGTGCAGCGGCTCGAACAGATCCTCGATTTCGAATCGAACTTGGCGACGGTCGAAGTGCGCCTGGTGCTGGCCGCGGACGGAAAGATTCGCGACTTCGAGTTGCTCCGCGCCAAGGAGAACACCCTCAACCCACACGTGCGTTCGGCGTGGTCGCGTTTCTTCACCCGGCTGCGCGCGTGGATCCGCGGCTACCGCTACGGCGAGAACGAAGTCCTGCTCAAGGTCATCGACGAAGTGTTCGAGGACCTCGAAGATCTCGTGCTTCCGTGTTTTCGACTGGTGGGCCAGCTCGAGGTCTACCTGGCGGCGCTCGGATTTCGAACCGTCGCGCGGCAGCAGGGGCTGCAGACGTGTCTGGCAGAGATGTCCTCCGACAAACCGGCCGCGATGAAACGGCTCTTCAATCCGCTGTTGTTCCTGCAACGGGTACCGCCGGTGCCCTGCGACCTCGCGCCCAAACATCCGGATGGGCTCGTGCTGGTCACCGGTCCGAACTCCGGCGGCAAGACGCGCTTGCTTCAGGCGATCGGGATCGCGCAGTTGCTCGGGCAGGGCGGGTTCTACGTACCAGCGGCGTCGGCGCGGCTCGTGCCCGCGCCGGGCATGTTTCTGTCGCTCATCGAGACCGGTCGCGCGGACCAGAGCGAGGGGCGGCTCGGCACGGAGCTGCGGCGGGTGCGGCGGCTCTTCGAGACGCTTCGACCTGGCGCACTCGTGATCTTGGACGAGCTCTGCTCCGGCACCAACCCGGGCGAAGGCATCGCCATCTTCGAGCTGGTGCTCTCGCTGCTGCCTCGCGCGCGCCCGCAAGTGTTTCTCACCACCCACTTTCTCGACGCCGCGCGCGCACTCGAACAGGACGCGCTCGTGGAGCGGCTCGAGTTCCTTCAGGTCGAGCTCGACGGCGAGACGCCCACCTACCAGTTCGTCCCAGGCGTGGCCCCGACGAGCCTTGCCTCGCAGGTGGCGAGCCGACTCGGCGTCACCCGCGAAGAACTCGAGAAGTTGCTCGACGCCCGGCTCACCCCGGAAGAATGACCCCTGTGCGGGTTGGGGTCGCATCAGGGCGGGCGAACGTGCGAAACTCCCCCTATGAATCGGCCCCGGATCGAGCAGGCCTTCGACCTCGCCAGCGCCCGCAGCGCCCTCCACCGAACCGCGTCCCCGTTCGGTGTCGCGCGGGGGCTTCGCGTCGTGCTGCAATGCGCGTTGGTCGCGGCCGTACTGCCACTGGTCGGCTGTGAGGACGTGCCGCCGCCGGCGGGCTCCTTCTACGACGACCGCATCCAGCCGGTGTTCGCGGTGGGGTGCGCGCTGCAGACCAACGGCTGTCACATCGATCTGGACGGCGCCGCGACCGGCAACCTCGACTTGAGTTCGTTCGACGCGCTCATGCGTCGCTCGGATGTGCTTCCTTCGTATGGTCCGTATCCGGTTGGGCTCCTGCTGCTCAAGGCGGGCGACGACGTCGACCTGCCGATCGAAGTCTGGGATGCGGATCCGGTCAGCGGGACGCGGATCGCGCGTCTGGTGACCGACGTCCGGCACAACGCGGGCAGCATCATCGAGACCGGGTCCAGCGGGTACTCCGAGATCAAACGTTGGATCGACGAAAGTTCCCAGCGGACCGGTGTGCCGGACGAGTCGCTCGCGACCAACCGTGGTGCCTGCACCGAGGAGATCACGACACCGCACGGATTCGATCCGTCGGTCGTGCCCACCGACACGCTCTCGTACCAAATCTTCCGCAACGAAGTGTCGCCCATCTTTCGCGAACGCTGCGCCGGCGGGAGCTGCCACGGGAGCGGGTTCGCGGATCTGCACCTCACCTGCGGCAACAACGACGCCCAACTGCAGTGGAACTACTACGTCGCGCTGTCGCATGTGACCTCGCCCGCATCGACTTCGGGTCTGCTGCGTCGTCCGCTGAGCGCGCAGGCCGGCGGCAGCTTCCACGAGGGTGGCAACATCTTCGCGAACACCGAAGACGCCGACTACCAGACCCTGCGTCGCTGGGCCGAGGACCTCGAGACCCGCACACCCGACTCGCTGCTCGATGCCGATCCCGATCCGGGGCTCCGGTTCTTCGCCAACCGGGTGCAACCGGTGCTGGCGCGCAAGGGCTGCATGTTTCTTGGCTGCCACTCGCCCGCGATGTTTCACGACCTGCGGCTCCGGGGCGGCGACCAGGGGGTGTTCTCGCGCATCGCCACCCGCCGCAACTACGAGATGTCCCGTTTGATGCTCGCGGTGGAATCACCGGATCCGAACGCGAGCCGCATCGTCGCCAAGAACCTCTACCCCGCCACGCAGATCAGTGGCGCCAGTGGCATCGCCCACCGAGGCGGCTCGCTCCTCGAAGACTTCGGCTCGGGCGGCGCACTCAACCCCGCCACCGCGGCGGCCTGCGCTGGGATCGATGCCGACACCGGCGACCTGAACGAGGTCCCCGCGTACTGCGTGTTGGCCCGCTGGCACGCGATCGAACGCGAGGAGGCCATCGCGTCCGGCGAGGTGCTTCCCGAAGCGATGGTCGTCGACTCCGTCGTCTACGTCGCGCGTCCGCCGGGCATCGGAGACGTCCGCGACTTCGACACGTTCCGCGGCGGCGCCGACCTTCGACAAGCCGTCGCCACCGTGGCCGCGGACGGAGCCCTCTCACTGGCCGGCTCGACGAGTCTGCTCGGGGGCTGCGGCGTCTCGCCCGGCGCGGACATCCGGCGCCCGGCGGTGAGCTGGGACGGAACGCGCGTGGCGTTTGCAGCCCGTGCTTCGGCATCGGAACCGCTTCGGCTGTGGTGGATGAACGCGGATGGCACCGCTTGCGAACCTGTCCCTGGCGTGGACGCGGGCGCGACCGAAGCGAACGGTGTGCTGATCCACGACTTCGATCCGGCGTTTGCGCCCGATGGCCGCCTCGTGTTCGCGAGCACCCGTGGCAATCTCTCGGGCCGCGTGAGCTACACCGGCCCGACCCGAACGCCGGCCGCCATGCAGCCGAACGCCAACCTCTTCGTGCGCGAGGACGGGGGCGTCCGCGAACTGACCTTCCTGCTCAACCAGGAGGTCGCGCCTTCGTTCATGGGTGATGGTCGCCTGGTGTTCACCGCGGAGAAACGCGAGCCGGACTTTCACCAACTCGCGCTGCGCCGTCAGAACCTGGACGGTGGCGACTACCACCCGCTCTTCGCGCAGCGCGACAGCGTCGGGTTCCCGGCCGCGACCGGCGTGGTGGAACTCGCCGACCGCAACTTCGCCTTCATCGGCGGCCCGCTCGACGCCACCGACGGTGTCGGCACGATCGTCGTGCTGAACCGCTCCATCGGCCCCGACCAGGACGACCGCATGCCGATGGACCGCGACTACATCCACTCGATGTACCTGCCCGCGCCGGGTGCGTTCGGCCGCATCCCCGACGTACCGGCCGGTCCCGGCACCACAGGCGTGTACCGCTCGGTGGCGCCGCTTCCCAGCGGGCGCATCCTGGCCTCGTGCGATCCCGGCGCGACCGATCTGCGGGCAGGGCCCTACGCGTTCGAATTGTGCGAAGTCGATCCGGACACGGGCAACGTGCGCTCCATCGGTGGGGACGCCGGCATGGCGAACGTGGATGCGGTCGCCGTGTACGGCCGGACCGCGCCGGCCGAGATCTTCACATCCCGAGTCGACGAGCCCAACGGCGCGTCGCAGTTCTTCGATTCGCCCGACGCGGACGTGCACATCCTCGACATGGGGTTGCTCGACACGCTCCTGTTCGCGAACGCGCGCCTCGGCCGTCCGATCGATCCTGCGGTGGCTGGACTCCGGGTGTTCGAACCGCAGCCGCCCCCTGTCGGCACGACTTCGTTTGGCGAAGTCTCGGGCGACGTCGTGACGGACGCGTTCGGCATGGTGTACCGGCGCTACGACGAGCTCGGCTGGGCCCCGACCCACGGCGACAGCTCACTCCGCATCCGACTTCCAGGCGGCGTGCCGGTCCTCTTGCAGCCGACCGACGGAGACGGCGGCGCGCTGATGTTCGGGGAGGGCGACGCGTTCACCGGTGAACGGGTCCAGCGAGAGCAGATGCAGTTCTACCCGGGCGAGCGGATCACCCAATCGTTCCCGCGCCGGTTCTTCAACGGACTGTGCGGCACCTGTCATGGCTCGATCACCAACCGCGAACTCGACGCGGCGGTGAACATCGACATCCTCACCTCGGCGTCGCAAACCCAGGCCGCGGACGACGACGCATTGGCGATCGGAATCGACCGCTGAGCGCTGCCACGGACAAAAAGCAGCGCAAGCAGCTGGAGAAGCTGCTGCTCAGCAAGGACGCGGCGCAGATCGAGCAGGGCGCCGCACTCTGCGCCGGACTTGCGGACCCTGCACTCTTCGACGCGCTGCTCGAGGGGACCCAGTACTCGAACCCGCACATCACCGAAGCGCGTCTGCAATCGACGGGCGCCTTCAAGTCACCACGCCTGCAGGTCTACCGCCGCCAGGCGATGCGGAGTCTGATCGCCGCGGCGCCCGCAGGTACGGTGGGCGCTACGCTCCGAGACCAAGTGGTTGCGCTCGCGATCGACGGACAGCTGACGAAGAAGAAGCGCATCCCCATCTCAGTCGAGGGGCTGCACGAGTTCCCGAACCTCGAGACCTTGGTGCTTCGGGCCTGCACGGCTGTCCTCGGTGGCGCGTGCCTCGAGCAGTCGAGTTCGCTGCGTAGATTGTCGATCGACAGGGTTGAACCGGGCAGTGCTGTTGGGTTGCCGTCGTCGCTCCGCGCGTTGCGCGTCGTGGGCCGGAACGTACCGACGCTCGGCGATTCGGTGGGCTGGGAGACGCTCGAAGAGTTGAACGTCTTGGGAGAGGCGGTGCCGTCCGCCAGTCGGATTCAGTCCATGGCGTCCCTCCGGCGGCTCCACCTCGTCCCATCGTTGGGCGACAGCGACTTCACCGGCGCACACGCCAAAGCCGTCTCGCCGACCCTGGAGGTGCTCGTGTTGGGCGACACGATGCCCGACCCGGAGGCACTCGAAGTTCTGGCCCATCACCCGAACCTGAAGACGCTCGAGGTTGGCTATGTCGGGGATCTCGAAGGGCTCTCTCGCCTTGGTGTCGAGGAACTCTGGCTGACCAGTTGGGCAACGGAGTTGACCGTCGATCTGCGACCGCTCGCGAAGATGAAGCAGTTGCGGCGCATCGGCGTCATCCTCGCGGGCGACCGGATCCACCACGCGGATGCGCTCCCACATCTCGAGCGCCTGTACTCCTACGATCCGACAGACCACCTGCGTGGGCAGGTCGGTGACCGCTGGCAGCACGCGAGCGAGGTGAGGGCGTTCGTGGACTGGTACGAAGACAAGCCTGACGTCAACTGACGCGGCGGCCGCTCAGCAACAGGCGGTAGAGCAAGAAGACGATCCCGACGAACAGGATCGCGCTCATCACGATCGTGCCTTGCACGAGTGGTCCGGTGCCGAAGGAGTGCAGTCCGAAGCCGCCTTCGTACTGGCCGAAGGTGCCAACGAGCGCGAGGCGGTCTTTGGCGACGAGGATCACGGCGATGCCCGCCAGCGCGCTCAGGCCGACGAGCGCGCCGCCAAGGGTGTCGCGTTGTCCCCGCACCATGCTCGCACCCACCGCGAAGCCCAGCGCGCCGATGCCGCCGAGCAGCACGAATCCCACGAGCGCCAACGCGGAGGGAATTCGCCGCACGTCGATCGTGTAGAGCAGAAACCAGTCGCCGTGGAAGACGTAGAAGTAGCAGCCGATCGGGATCGCCACGAGCGCGGCGAAGACCGCGAATGCCCCGAAACTGGTGGTCAGAAGGGACGGCCTTGGACTGACACGCAGTTCGACGCGCCCAGCGAGGGCGGAAGCAATGCCCGTGGCAAAGACCAGGCAGATGAGGGTCGGCAGCGGCACCGGGGGTCGAGCATAGTACGACCACGTGCCCGGTGGGGCGGTATTCACTGGCGCCGCGGGCTTCGGCGCTTGACAGCGCTCTCGACCGTTTGTTGTCCGAGGGGGATGGGCGCATCCCCCTCCGGCCTGCGGGGCAAAGCCCCTCCGGCCTCCTCCCCAACGTTTGTTGTCCGAGGGGGATGGGCGCATCCCCCTCCGGCCTGCGGGGCAAAGCCCCTCCGGCCTCCTCCCCAACGTTTGTTGTCCGAGGGGGATGGGCGCATCCCCCTCCGGCCTGCGGGGCAAAGCCCCTCCGGCCTCCTCCCCAACTTCGCTTCGCGCGAAGTGCTGTGCACTTCGTCGGTCTTCGGCGCTTGACAGCGCTCTCGACCGACGAGTACGTCTACTCTGTGCGGGCAATCCGGCGACTCCCACGATGGATGGCAGTGGTGCTGTGGACGTTGGCGGCCGGTTGTGGCCCGACCTTCTACACCATCCACTTGCTGCCCGCGTCGCGTTCGGTCCACGAGGCCGAGGAAGCCGGGGCGGCCGAGCATGCGCCCTACGAGTACTACTACGCCGAAGCCCACCTGCAGGAAGCGCGGGAAGAGGCGGGCGAGGCCGAGTACCAGGATGCGATTCGCCACGCGAAGATCGCGGAAGAGTTTGCGGTGAAGGCTCGGGATCTCGCACGCCGAAACATGCGTGGGCAGGGTCGCTGAGTGACCCTGCCGTCGTTCGGTGGGCGAGGTGTTGGCTGTTCGAAACGCAGTCGCTTCGGGTGGGTTTGCCTGCTCCTGGGCACCACGGCCCTTCTCGGGGCCTGCCAGCGCGCCACGATGGTGCGCGGCCGCATCGGAGGCCTGCGCGACGTCGTCGAGCAGGCCGAGCGCAACGGCGCGTACCACTGCGCCCCGCGTGAGTTGGCGCTTGCCAAGGCGCACCTCGATTTCGCGGAGGACGAACTCCAGCAGGGCGACCCGGTGCGGGCAGAAGATCACTACTCGATCGCCGAGCCCAACGCGCGCGCTGCGCTGCGCTTGAGCCCAGCGGATCGCTGCGCACCTCGCGGCGTGGTCGTGGCCGAACGGGCGCCGGAGCCGAGGCCCGGCGACCAGGACGGGGACGGCATCCTCGATCCAGACGACGCCTGCCCGGAGGTGCCCGAGGACTTCGACGCGTTCGAGGACACCGATGGCTGCCCCGACGACCAGGATCTCGATGGCGACGGCATCCCCGACGCGCGGGATCTCTGCGTCACCGAACCCGAGGATGCGGACGGGCGCGGGGACGCGGACGGCTGTCCGGATCCAGACGACGATCTGGACGGCGTTCTCGACACCGTCGACCGCTGCGTGATCGAACCGGAGGACCGCGACGGCTTCCAGGACGAAGACGGTTGCCCCGACCCGGACAACGACGGGGACTCGACCCTCGACGTGGACGACCAGTGCCCGGACGAGCCCGGTCCTGCGGACGAACGCGGCTGCCCGCGCGTCTACGCGAACGTCCAGGTCACGGCGACGGCGATTCGAATCACTCAGAAGGTGCATTTCGCCACCAACCGCGATCGCATCCTCCCCGATTCGTTCGAGCTGCTGAACACGGTGGCTCAGGTCCTGCGGGACTTCCCGGACGTCACGGTCGAGATCCAGGGCCACACGGACAGCCGCGGACGCGACAACTACAACATGGACCTCTCGAACCGTCGTGCCCGCGCGGTCCGGGACTACCTCTTGCGGCAGAACATCGCGCCGGGTCGGATGACTTCGCAGGGGTACGGCGAGACCCGCCCCATCGAGACGAACAACACCCCGGCCGGCCGTGCGGAGAACCGCCGGGTCGAGTTCCGACGGACCGACGCGGCGGCCGAGCAGTTCCGCCAATCCCAGCTCCCATGACCGGCGTGGCCCGCTCCCCCGGGGTGGGTTCGCGAACCGCCCGATCGACCGACAATCGCAGGCCCAGCTTGCTTCTCGCCGGACCGGATTCGTCCAAACGTTCGGCGTTCGCCCCGAAAACCTGTTATGAAGCGACAGCTTCGAGGTGGATTCGATGAGACGATCGTGGTGGGTGGGGGCAGCGGCCCTCATGATGCTCCTGACCTGGGCAAGCCCTTCTTCGGCGCAGCTGCGTCGCGTGCTGGACTTGAACCGGCGGGGCATGGAGGCCTACAACAACCTCGAAATCGAGCAGGCCATGGAGCTCCTTCAAGAGGCGCTTCAGGCGGCCGAACGAGGCAACGTGACGGGCTCCCCGTTGGGGCGGACCTACGTCAACCTCGGCGTGGTCTCCATCGGCGGCTTCGGCGACAACGGCCAGGGCTTGCAGTACTTCGTGCAAGGGCTCGAGGCCGATCCGAACGTCCAGCTCGACCCGCTGACGAGCAGCCCCGACATCTCCTCCGTCTTCCGCCTGGCCCAAAGCCGCGTGGGTAGCGGCGGCGGCGGCGGCGGCGGTGGCGGTGGCGGCGGTGGTGGCACTGGCGGCGGTGGCGGTGGCGGCGGTGGTGGCACTGGCGGCGGTGGCGGTGGTGGTGGGCCCGGCGCGATTCCCCACCAGCCGTGGCCGGAGCAGCTCGGAAACACCGCGCTCCCGATCTTCGTCGAGGTGCCCGAGTCGGCGCCGGTCGGCAGCCTGGTCGTCTACTACAAGGCGCCCGGCATGCGCGATTTCCGCCGCATGGACATGCAAGAGATGAGTGGCGGGTACGGGCTCGAACTGCCGTGTGCCGAAGTCATGGCACCGCGGATCGAGTACTACATCGTCGCGTTCGACTCCGATGGTGGCCCGATGGGATTTGCCGGCACCGCGGAGGAACCGTTCGCGGTTCCGGTCGTCTCGAGCCGAAGCCAGCCTCCACCCGCGCTCCCCGGCCACGCGCCGCCGGCGCAGTGCGTCGAGAACGAGTGCCCGCCGGGCATGACCGGGTGTGAGACGGGTGGCAACGCTGGCCTCGGGGACACCTGCATGAGCACCTCCGACTGCCGCAGCGGCCTCGCGTGCGACGACAACTTCTGCATCGCGGGCGAAGGCGGCGAAGAAGACGACGGGGAAGGGTTCTTCGCGGGACTCGCCCGGATGGTGAGCTTCGATGTCGGCTTCAGCTTGGGCCTCGGCGTCGCCAGCGCGGGCCAGCCCGCCGACTCCGGGCCCGCCGATCCGGGTGCGCCGCAAGCGGCCTCGTACGTCCAGGGAGGCACCGAAGACTCCAACGGCGTCCTGTGCGACTTGCCGGACAGCCAGTACTGCGTGCGGCTCGAGCAGCCCGGGCTCCTGGTGAACTACGCCCCGCGGCTCAGCATGCAGGTGAACCTCGGCAAGCGGCTCATCATCGGCGCGTCCTTCCGCTACCAGATCGACGCGGGCGAAGGATCGCTCTCCCACTTCCTCATCGGACTTCGGGTCGGTGCCAACATCATCGAGCCCACCGAAGACGTCGGGGTTCGAGCGCTCGCGTTCGTGGGCACGAGCTACGGCCAGATTCAGTTGCACCCGGGTCAGAACGGGGACGACGAGCCGTACATGATCAGCGGTCTCAACGGCGTCCAGATCGGCGGCACGGTGGGCTACTGGTTCATGAAGAACGTGGGCATCTTCGTCACGCCCGAGGTCCACATCCTCTTCCCGACGTTCCTCCTGAACATCGACATCACCGCCGGCATCAGCGTCGGCATCTGATCCAGCGACGGGAAGCCCGTCGGCAAGAAGTCAGCGAACCAGTCTTGTGCTGAGGAGCTGGTAGAGCACCTTGCAGACCTCGAAGCTCGCGAGGCGGGTCTCTTCGATGATCTGACGCACGGTTCGTTGGCCGTCGATCGCGTCCAGCACGGTGCGCTCCGACGGAGTCATCCGTTCGCGCTGCTCGGCGGTCATCGCGTGACGATCCACCGAAGGCACGAGGTCGAAACTGGTGACTTGCTCTTCGATGAGCCTCCACTCGTCCACCCGGCGCAATCCCTCCATCAGCATGGCCGTGACGGGGAGGGCGAGCGCCGCATCGGTGCCCGCGGGGAGGGTGGCGAAGCGGGTGAACTCGAACCGGCCTCTCGGCCATCGGAGCGCCTCGTAGATGAGCTCACTCGTCTGTCGGGTCAGTGCTTGGTCAAGGTCGTCCCGCCCGATGTACCCAAGCTTGATGAGCTGGGTTCCGAGGAACGCTTCGTCGGCCCCCTTCGTCTCTTGCGTGCGTTGGGAGCGGCGTGCGAGCAGCCGTTCCAGGTCCCGTGGATCGACGAGGCCTTCGGCGACGAGGTAGCGGCCGAGCAGGAACTCGACTTTGCCGAGGCGCCCCACCGTTGCGTCCACGTTGCCGTCTCGCAGGCACACCTCCACCCGCCGTCCTTCGTCGTCCTGCACCCGGAGCACGCCGGTCTGCACCTGGTGTTGGAGCATTTGGAGCACTTCGCCGAGTGCGATGTGCTCGAGCCGCCCCATGAACGCGGACTCGCCGCCGCGCACCGTCTCTCCGAGCGACTCCGCCAGCGAAACGAGCGCATCGTCGGACAGCGCGCCGAGGGACTCGACCCCCGCGTCTTCGAGGACCTCGCGCAGTTGGTCGGCGAGGGCGGCGCGCTCCGACGCCCGGTCTTCCGGGGTCGCTTCTGTCTCGGGCGCTTCGCCTTTCGCCCGTTCCAGTGCATGGGCGGCGACCGCGAGCAGTGCCTCCGGTGCGAACGGCTTCGCGATCGAATCCACCGCCCCGGTGACGGCCATGAACCGGTGCGCGATTTTGTCGGCGCGCGCGCTCATCAACACAACCGGCACGTCGCGCAGATTGGAGATGGACCGCAGCGCCCGGCAGAACCCTTCGCCATCGAGCTTGGGCATGACCGCATCGAGGAGCACCAGATCCGGGACCACCCGCTGGGCGAGTTCGATGCCGACCTGACCGTCTTCGGCTTCGCTGACGTCGTGGCCCGCGTCGCGCAGCGTTCGGCACGCCACGCGGCGCACGGTCGCGCTGTCGTCGACCACCAAGATTCGTGCGCGCGCCATCGATCTCCGTTCCGCAACGGTCCACGCGTCGGCGCGGACTAGCCAGTACTTCTTGGGGGCACCGCCCCCAAACCCCGTCGTCTCGGTGACGCGCCTTCGCTTCGCTTGGCTTCACCGCGGGGAGCACTACTCATGGCAGGGCGCTCGGGTCTTGCAAGAGCCCGGTGTGTTTTCGTACGTGCATGGCCGCCTTGGACGCCCAGAACGTGAGCAGGTCCGAGACGGTGTCGGAAGACCGGACGAGGGCTGGGCCATCGAGGCCTGCGAGGTCCCGTTCGGTGCGGCGAAGGACCTCGATGGTGGCCATGAGATCATCGGACAGCAGCGCCGCCACGCGGTGGCTGGTGCGGCGCGCGCTGTGGACCCACCGGGCGAAGTCGACGCGCCCGGCCTCCACGTACGCGCGGCCGGCTTCTTCCATGGCCTTGCGCTGTCGGCGAGAGAGCGCCTTGTAGAGCCGCTTGGCTTGGTCGTCCAAGAACTCTTCGCTGGTCAGTCCGGCGCCGTAGCCCGCCCGCACGTTGCGGGCGGCGGAGGCCAACAAGACCTCGAGTTCGCGAGGTGTGAGTTTGTCGACCGCGGAGTAGCCGCGCGCGATGTGGACGAGCGGGCGCGCGAGCAGGAACACCTGCTGCGCCTTCGACAACTCGGCGACCGCGGCCGGCACGATGATCATGGACGGTGTGCCGAGCTCCAGGCCGAGCCCGCGGGTGCGCGCGCGGTGTACGTAGAGCTCGTACGACTCGACGCCGAGAATGGCGGCCAGCTGGTCCGCGAGGTGCTTGAGCGGGCTGCCGGCGCGGGTCGTGAGTTTGTCGCGGCTCGAGAGGCCGTAACTCTCCAGGTCCGGCGGATACAACTTGGCGAGCGCCGCTTCGAGGGAGCGCAGCAGGTTGCCGGTCGCGGTCTGTCGTGCGCTCGGGCTGCCCAGGCGATCGAGCAGCGGCGCGAGCGAACCGGGCCGCGCGCCGCCGGGACGGGGAGGGTTGCGACCAAGCACGGACTGCTCGCGTTCGGTCGCCGCGCCGAGGAGCCGCAACGCGTCTCCGGCCAGGCGCGCTTCGTTGGGTCGACCCGCTTCGGTGTACGTGCGCACCAGCTCCCGCCAGGTGTCGATGCGGCTGGCTTCGGCAGCGCCCAAGAGCTGCAGCGTCTCGACCGCTTCGTCGTGACGACCAGACATGCGCAGGCGCAACGCGAGCTCGCGCTGCAGCTGGGTGTCGCCGGTCAACTCCAGGCCGCGCTGGAGCACGTCGATCGACTCGGCCGGTCGCTCGAGTTGGTCGAAGAGCACCCGCGCCATCTCGAGGTAGGTCAGCGACGCGGACTCGGGCGCTTGGCCCTTCAGGTGGGTTTCGAGCGAGGTCAGGTACTGCGTCCACTGCGCGGTGCTGTTGCAGAGCGCCTTGCACTCGATCGCGGACTCGGAGCCAGGGCCTTCGAACGCGACCGCCTCTCGAAGCGCCTCGACGGCGGCGATGTCGTTGTCGCGGGATCGCTCGAGGCGCGCCAGCCGGACCAGGTCGGGTGCCCGTTCCGCGCCGGTGAGTTCGGCGAGCAGCAAGGAGACCGCGTCGGCGGCTTCGTCGAGCCGGCCTTCGAGTTCGTGCAGCTCCGAGAGCTGGCGCAGCGCGTCGACATGCGCGGCGTCGATGGTGAGCACGGCCTGCAAGCTCACGAGGGCTCGGTTGGAGTCCCCGAGCTTCGTGGACCAGAGTTGGGCCAATTCGAGGTGCGATTGCACCAAGACCGTTTCATCGGGGGCGAGCCGGACCAACCGGTCGAGGGCTGCGGCGGCTTCCGCCCATTGACCATCGCGCTGGAGGAACGTCGCGCTCTTTCGAAGCGCTGGGACGTGGTTCGAGGCGCTCCGCAGGATGCGGTCCAGCGCGGCGAGCGCGCCACCGAGGTTGTTCTGTGCCGCCTGCAAGTCGGCGATCTGGAGCCAGAGCTCGGTGGACCGATGTCCGAGCGATGCGGAACCGGCCGCCCGGCTGAGCCGATCGATGAGCCGCGCGGGTTCGCCACGCGCGCTCAAGAGTCGCGTCAGGCCGTGGGCCGCTTCTTCGGAGTCTGGGCACGTCTCGAGGCCACGTTCGAGATCTTCCAGCGCGCCTTCGATGTCGCCCAGGCGGTGGGTGCGCACCTCCGCGCTCTGCGCGAGCAGCCGCGCGATCGTCGCTGGGTCGTGCGACACCGAGGCTTCCTGGCGCGCGGCTTCGGCGAGCACCGCCGGGTCGTCGAGGTGCGCGGCGATGCGGCTGAGTCCACGCGTCGCGCCGAGATGTTCCGGGTCGTAGCGAATCGCTTCGCGGAACGCATCGAGTGCGCCTTCGCGCCCGAGCGCCTCCAGGCACTCTCCGAGGCGCGCGGTGTGCATCGCGCGCACGGATGCGTCGTCCGCGAGCTGGGCCAAGCGGCGGTCTGCGTCGGCGAGGCGCGCCGGGTCTTGCATCGCGAGCGCGACGGCTTCGAGTCCCCGCAACGCATCCGGATGACCCGGATGGATGCTGAGAATGGTCTCGTAGAGCACGCCGAGATCTTCTTGCGTACCGACGCCGCGTCCGCTGAGTAGCGCGGCCCGGGCTTCGAGTGCACCGATGCGCGCGAGCGGGTCCACGAACGCGTTCGCCTGCGCGGCGAGCACGCGGGAGAGCGGTTCCCAGGCGCCCACACGCCGGTAGAGTTCCTCGAGCGCCAACAGCGCCCCAAGGTGGGTCGGATCCTGGCCAAGCACTTCTTCGAACGCGGTGATGGCTTTGCGCGGCTCTCCGAGTTCCTCCGCGTAGAGCGAGCCGCGACGGACCGCCGCGTCGATCTTCAGAAGGGGATCGGACGAGGCGGTCGACTCGTTCTGGAGGTCGCCCGCGAGCGCGGCCCAGCCGTTCTCTTTGGTGCGCAGGCGGGTCACTGCGTCGAGCGCGGGCCGGTGATCGGGGCACTCCTTGAGCGCCTGCTGGTAGCTCTCGAGCGCCAGCTTCATGTCGCCGATGCGCTCTTCGCGCACCTCACCGACCTGGCACGCGACCCGGGCGCGCGTGCGTGGGTCGCTCAGACCGGTGAGCTGTACGAGCAGCACCTCCACCAAGCCCTCCCATCGTTCGGCCGCGCGCAGCTTGCGCGTCAGTGCGTGAAGCGCCGGACCGTGCGTGGGCTCGATGTCGAGCGCCTTGCGGTAGTGATCGAGCGCGTCTTTCTCTCGCCCGATGCGGTGTTCGCAAAGCTCGCCCATGCGATGCAGCAGACCCGCCGCCGAGGTGCCGCTCGGGTCGAGTGCGAGTTCTTTGCGGTAGACCTCGAGCAGGTCTTCCCAGCGTCCGAGCGAGTTGTAGAGCCGCCCAAGACTCTGCAGCACCGGCGGGTACGCGGGCGCGATGTCGAGCACGCTGCGGTACCGCCGAAGCGCGCCTTCTCGGTCCCCGAGTTTCTCTTCCAGCACTTCGCCTGCCCGATGCAGGAGCGCGACTTTGCGATCCAGATCTTGGGTGCGTTCGACCTCGCCTTCGAGCGCTTCGACGTGCTCTCGGAAACGGCCTCCAGTCTCGGTCGCGCGCTGCAAGGCGTGGATGGCGCCGAGGTTGCCGGGCTGGAACTGAAGGATGCGTTTGTAGGCGTGCGCTGCGTTGGCCGGGTCCGCGAGCGCTTCTTCGTGGAGCTGACCCACCTTCATCAAGTGCGCCACCGCGCGGTCCGGGTCCGACACGTCGACCGCCCGCTCGTGCAGGTCCACCAGTTCGCGGTGCCGCCCGGTGCTGGCGTAGAGCCGCGCGAGCGCTTTGAACGAGGGCTCGTATCCGGGACGTGTCGCGAGCGCTTTCTCGTGGTGTTCGATCGCGCCGCCGACCTCGCCGAGCTGTCCCTCCATCAGGTCGCCGATGCGCGCGTAGGCCGCGGCACGCCGTTCGCCGTTGGACGCGTTCTCGGCCTCGTCCAGGTACATCTGCACCAGCGCGTCCCACCGCTCCGCTTTGGTGTAGAGGGGGGCCAGGGCCTGCAGGGTGGGGAGGTGGGTGCTCTCGATCGCGAGCGCGGCCGCGAACCAATGAATGGCGCCGGCCTCCTGGTTGAGGCGCGTGGCGTAGAGGTCGCCAATTCGGTGCAGCAGTCCGAGACGCGCGGTGTGATCGCGTGCGGTTTGCGTCAGTTGTTGCAGCACCTTGGCGAGCGCGTCCCAGCGCCCGGCCTCTTCGTAGAGTCGTGCGAGCTCGTCGAGGATGATCGCGTCGCCGGGCGCGAACTCCACCGCGCGCTCGAGTGCGGTGATCGCTTCGTCCCGGTTGCCGAGTCGCTGGCTGTGCAGTTGGCCGATTCGAAAGAGGGCGCTCGTCGCGACCTCCGCCTGTTCGGTCAGCTCTGCTTCGACCGAGAGCACGCGGATGAGGTCGCGCCAGCGGCGGTGGGCGTGATGCAGGCGTTTGAGTGCGGCGAGCGCACCACTCGCCCGTGGGTCCAGCCGCAGTGCGATCTCGTAGAGCTCGGTCGCCTTCTCTGGATCGTTCGCTTCCCGTTCTGCGAGTCGCGCGCGCCACGCGACGAGTGCGGCGCGGTGCCTCGGGTCGTCGCTGACGCTGTTGGCGGCCTGCTTGAGCACCCGCTCGAGATCCGACCAACGTTTCTCTTCGATGTACCGGTCGGACAGCGACCGCAGGATGACCGGGTTGCCGGGGTCGAGTTCGAGTGCGGTCGCGTAGGCATCGCCGGCGTCTTGCTTCCGGCCGAGCACGTCTTCGAGGACGCGACCTTTCTGGTGGACCAGCGCAGCCTTGCGCGCGGGGTCGGGCGTGATGCGCACCTCGTCGTCGAAGAGCTGGAGCGCGGCCTGAAAACTGCGGCGTGCGATCAAGACGCGCCGGGTGCCGCGGAGCGTCGGAAGGTGTTCGGGTGCGCGATCGAGCGCCTCGCGGTAGTGGGCGACGGCCTTGCGCAGATCACCGATCGGCGACTCGTGCAGCCGCGCGATCTCGAAGTGCAACCGGGCCAGCCGGCGCGGATCCTCGGTGGCTCGGATGGCGGCTTCGCAATCGGCCACGAGTTCCTTCGCCGCTTCGATCGACTCCTCCGCGAACGCGTCGGAGATCTCTTCGAGCTCCACGCTCATCGCAGGGTCCGAGACCGGCGCGGCGACATCGGAGAGCGGTGCGAACTCGGGCGCGGCTTTCTTCGGGGACGCCGGCGGCGCGGCGCGAGGCGGGCCGGCCGGGGGTGGCGCGGCGGCGACGAGGCCGGGCGAACTCGGTGGAGGCCGGGTGGGAGGGACCGCTGGAGGGGGCGGGGGTGCCGATGCTTTGGGGCGTGCCCCCGGCGCGGGCGGCGGCATCGACGCGGGTCGTGCAGCCGCCGCAGGCGGAGGTGGGGGCACCGACGGTTTGAGCGCGGCGGCGGGCGCGGGCGGCGGCACCGCGCCAGTGGGTTCCGGCTTCCCCGCCTTGGCTGCTTCTTCCTCGAGATCGTCGAGCAAGACCTCCATCGTGGACTCGGTGCGTTCGTCGCTCACGTCCTCACCGTCCGTCGAGAGGTCGGCTGGATGAAACGCAGCGTCGAGAGTCGGGCCATGTCCGGCATGATGCCCCGGCAGACACCCCCGCTTCCAGGGGGAAAACCGCTACGGCGTCAAGCAGCCAAATCGGCGAGTTGCCGGCGCAACTTCTGCTTGGCCCGCACCTCCAGCTGACGGGCGCGTTCTCGGCTCACACCGAGTTCTCGCCCAAGGGCAGCCAGCGTCATCTCGTCCTCGTCGTCGCGCAGGAGGCGGTTCTCGACGATGTACCGCTCCCGCCGGTCGAGCCCGCCGAGCGCGTCCTCGAGTCGGTCGCGCACCGCCTGGCGGCGGTCCCGTCGGTCCAGCGCTTCGTCCTGTGCCGGGGCGTCGGACTCGAGGGTGTCGACCAGGCTCAGTCCCGAGTCGTCGAACACCTTGCCGTCGAGCGAGACATCTTTGCCGTCGAGCCGGCGAAGCAGCCCCTCCATCTTGCGGATGGGCATCTCGAAGCGTTCGGCCATCATCTCGAGCCGCACATCCGGGTCGCGCTCGATGGCTTCGACTTTGGCGCGCTCGCGACGCAGTCGGAAGTAGAGTTTGGAGCGGTGCGGACCGCTGCCCCCACCCACCAGGCTGCGTGAACGGACAACGGCCTCGAGGATGAACGCGCGGATCCAGTAGCCGGCGTAGGTCACAAAACGGGTGCCACGCTCGGGGTCGAACTTCTTCACCGCGGTGACGAGGCCCACGCTTCCTTCTGCGATCAGGTCGCCGAGTTTGATCCCGTACCGACGGAACGAGATGGCGATGGCGACCACGTATCGGAGGTTGGCTTCCACCAGCTGGTCGGCCGCCTGGTCGTCTCCGTTTTGCGCGCGGATCGCCATGTCATGCTCTTCTTGGCGGGAGAGCTTGGGAATCGCGCGAACCCGCTCGATGTAGCGGTCCAGTTCTTGATCTTTCTCGTACACGTTGACCTCGCCTGATCAAACGCCCGACACGTCCCTGACATTTCATGGACAGTGTGTGCGCTGACAGGGGTCAGACGTCTGAGAACCACTCGGCGTTACGTCCAGCCAACCCGCAGGGATATTTCTTCAGGGCACCACCCTCAAACCCCGTCCGCTGGACGCTGTCGGCGCGCGAGAACTCACACCATCGAGGGGCAAGACCACCGGTTCATCGGTGTCTCAGCGCGCGTCTCCGTGGAATTTCCGATCAGGCGGAGAAGCTGCTGCCGCAACCGCAGGTCTGCTTGGCCTGCGGGTTGATGAACTTGAATCCCGCGCCGTACAGGCCTTCGACGTAGTCGATCTCAGTGCCTTCGAGGTACTGGAAGCTCATCATGTCGATGTAGATCGGGATGCCGAACGACTCGAACGTGGAATCGAGTTCGGTGGTCTCGTCTTCGAAGAACAGGTCGTAGCTGAAGCCAGAGCAACCGCCGCCGATGACGCGCACCCGCAGTCCTTGATCCCCGAGGCCTTCAGAATCCCGGATCTCCTTCACCTTTTCGGCCGCTTTGGGCGTCAGGGTGATGACACGCTCTTCGTCCGCATCCGGGAGGGAGACGGGGGGCGTGGCGTCGGTCGTCGTCGGCTCGGTGGTCACGTGTTCTTCGGACATGCGCCTACCCTAGTCCTGTTGTCCGATGGTGACCAGTGACGAAGGTCGCAGTTCGTTCGAACTCAGAGGTGCCTCGTCGATCGCCTCGAGTGCCTTGCGTTTGACCATGGCGATGGCGAACCGCCCCGAAGCGCTGGTGATCTTGCCCACCACCCGGTCGTTCTGCCGCACGTCGTCGCCGGCGACCGGCGCCCCGTCGAAGACGAGGTGTACGAGCTTCTTGGGTGGTTTGCCCCGGTGCTGGAGCATCACGACCGGTTCCTGGCCGAGGTAGCAGCCCTTGGAGAACGACACGTGACCGGTGAGACCCGCTTCTTGGGGGAGGGTCTCCAATCCGAAGTCCACCCCCCAGCGCGGCACCCCCGCCTCGATCCGCAGCTTCTCCCAGGCTTCTTCGCCCATGTCGGTGGCGCCAAGGGCCTTCAGCACATCGGCCGGGTTCTCGGTGAGCAGATCGTGACCCTCGGGGCCGAGCCGCGGCGTGGGCACCGACTCCAGCACTCCGTCCACTTCCGCCGGACCGGCGAGGGAGTGCACGATCTTCAGCGTGGTCTCGTCGAGGTCCACATCTTCCATGACCAGGTACCGTTCGAGGCGCGCCACGACGTCGGCGTACGCTGGACGTGGCACCCGGAGGCAGAGTTCTTCGCCGCGATCGAGCACCCAAGGGGCCGCCAGGATCTTGCCCCGCACGTCCAGCACCAACGCCCGCACGGACCCGGAGCTCTGCGCGGAGCCAACGGGGGTTCCCACGTCGGCGGTGATCTGACCTTGCAACCAGGATCGGGCGTCGTCGCCGCTGATCCGGAGCACGACTTCATCGAGCACTGCGTATGGCACGTCCAGGTTCTACTCCCTTGCCGCCAAAACGCGAGGGTTGGCGCACACCTCCCGTCGACGCTGGGCGTGAACAAAGGTTCTCGCCTGGTCGTCCGTTTGTCACCCCCCAAGCCGTGGACTCCCCAAAAGCGCAGTGATCTCACTGGCGTGTTCTGGCCCGCGCCTTGCTTTACACTGGCCCCATGTCCCGAGTTCTCGTTTCCCTCCTTGCGCTCGCGCTGCTGGCCCCCAGCCCATCCTCCGCGCAACGTCGGCGGGCACGCGTCGCTCCGGCGGCTGCCCCCGTCCTCGATTCCGACGGCGAGACCGCGATGCTCGCCCGGATCAACCAGCTGCGTGGCGAAGAGGGCGTGCCTCCGCTCGAGCGGCACCCAGGACTGGACGCCGCCGCCCAGGCCCACAGCGTCGACATGGCCAGCCACGAGGAACTCGTCCACGTGTCCGAGCGGACCGGGGACCCCGGTCGACGGGTGCGCGAAGCTGGCGTGGGCACGCTTCGAGTCGGCGAGAACATCGCCCGGGCAGAGAACACACGGGCTGCGTTCGGTTCCATTTTGGGAAGCGAGGCGCACCGGGCGCAGGTGCTCGACGCTGGGTTCACCCACATCGGGCTGGCTTCGGTGAGTGGCCCGGACGGCATGTACGTGACGCAGGTGTTCGCGTCGCTCGCGCCCCCGCCTGCCGAACTTCCCCCGCCCGCGGTGATGGACACCCCGGCTGAGCCGGAGGCCGAGCCCGCGCAAGTGCCGCCGGCCCCACCGGCGCCGGTGCCCACGCCCACCAACCCGAACGCCGTGCCGGCCGCCCCTGGTGCGCCCGGTGCCGGTCCTGGTCCTCAGATCCAGCAGGGGCCGCAACAGCCCGGCACGCAAGCGGGCCCGCCGCGCCAGGTGCGGCCGCAGCCGACCATCCCGACCATGCGCATGCCAGCGGGTCGGCGTCGCGTCGCCGGGTACTGGGTCTTCCACGGGCAGCGCTGGTGGTACTTCCCAGTGCCGCCGCGCGCTCGTCCGGGGATGCTGTTGCGCCCCGATCCCCGCGTGCAGGGTCCGCCTCCCGGACATGGTCGGTACCAGAACCGCCGGCCGCCCATCCGTCCGACCCAGCCTCCGCCGCCGGTCCAGTACCAGACGCCCAACCAGCCGAACCAGCCGCCCCCGCAGCAGGCGCCGCCGCCCAACGGTCAGCGTCCGATCTACTGGTACTGAACTCAGCGTCTGCGGAGGCGCCCGGCGATGTGATCCGAGTGGCTGCCGTCGGGCCTCCGGATCCGAATCGCGCCGCTCGGCTGGACACCGACCAGCACCCCTTCGTGTTCGTCGAGTCGCACCGGCTCCTCACGCCACGCCAGTTGCGCGTTGACCGCATCGACGAGCTGGGCTGGTGGCAGTTCGAGCGCACGTTCGATGTGGCGGGTCGTCCGGGCCAACACCTCTTCGCGGGCGCAGCTCAGCCCAGTCGTTGCGAGTGAGGTTGCGGGAAGGCTGTCCTGCTCCTGCTGCGGAAACGTACGCTGGTGCACGTTCAACCCCACGCCCACGACGACGAGTTTCGGGGGGCGCGACCCCGACGAACGGCTCTCGACGAGGATGCCGGCGACCTTACCGTCGCCGAGCAGCACATCGTTCGGCCACTTGATCCGGGTGCGCGATGCGGCACCCGAAGCTTCGCCACCCGCTTCGCCGAACAACGCGTCGATGCTGCGGGCGATGCCCACGCCGACCGCCAGAGTGGTCCACGGCGACGCCGGGGCGAGGAACGAGAACGTCAGGTTCTCGCCGGGCGCCGCAACCCACGACCGGCCGTGGGCACCGCGACCGGCGCGTTGGGTCTCGGCCAACACGAGGTGGCCAGCGGGGGCACCCGCCGACAAGGCGGCGAATGCTTCGTCCATGGTGGAGTCGGTCGTCTCGTAACGTTCGAACGGGACACCGATCCATCCGCCCAGATCCATCCGCAGGTTCTGGAAGTGGGCCACATCAAACATGGCGAAGAGTCACGTCAGCCAATCGAGTCCGAGATCGACCGCGGGGGCGGAATGGGTCAACGCGCCCGAGCTGATGACGTCGATGCCGGTCGCCGCGAGGGCCGGGATCCGCTTCAAGGTGATGCCGCCGCTCGCTTCGAGCACCGCGCGACCATCGACCAGCCGGATCGCCCGCTTGACCTCTTCGTCGTCGAAGTTGTCGAGCATGATGATGTCCGCGCCGGCTTCGAGCGCTTCGCCGAGCTGCTCGAACGTGTCCACTTCGCACTCGATGCGGCTGGTGTGCGGCGCGCGGGCCCGCGCCTGTTCGATCGCGACGCTCACGCCACCGGCGGCGGCGATGTGGTTGTCCTTGATCAACACCGCGGACGAGAGATCCTCGCGGTGGTTGTGTGCACCGCCGCAGCGCACCGCGAACCGCTCGAGCGCGCGCAGACCGGGGGTGGTCTTGCGGGTGTCCACGATGCGCGTGGCGGACCCGATGGGGAGCGCGCTGACGAAGCGGGCGGCGAGGGTCGCGACGCCGCTCATGCGCTGCACGAAGTTCAACGCGACGCGTTCGCCGATCAAGATGGAGCGCGCCGAGCCGCGCAGCTCGCACGCCACGCCGCCGATCGGGAGCGATTCTCCGTCTTTGGCTTTGGCATCCACGACGACCGACGCATCGACCTGACGGAAGACTTCGCGCACGACACACAGACCGCTGAGCACCAGCGCCTCGCGCGCGTTCATCGAGGCGCGCCCCACCGCGTCGACCGGCACGCAGCTCTCGGTCGTGAGATCGCCGCGCGCGATGTCCTCCTCGAGTGCGTTCCGAACGATCCGCTCGATGACCAGCCGGGGAGGGGGTTCCACTTGGAGGTTCGCCATGCCTCGCTGGGTAGCATGGGACGCGGATCGCGTGAACACCCCTTGCCGTTGCCGTTGCCCGTGCCCGTGCCCGTGCCCGTGCCCTTGCCCGTGCCCTTGCCCGTGCCCTTGCCCTCGGTGCGAGTCCGAAGCCGAAGCCGAAGCCGAATCCGAATCCGAAGCCGAATCCGAATCCGAATCCGAATCCGACGTCCGGGTCAGCGCCAGTGGTCGATGGGCCAGCCGCGTTGGCGGGCGAGGCGGCCGAGGCGGAGGTCGGGGTTGACGACGCGTGGCTCGCCAACGACTTCGAGCATCGGGGCGTCGCTCACGCTGTCGGTGTAGAAGGCGGATTGGCGGAGATCGACGTCGTGCTGCGCGGCCCACTGGCGCGCCACGTCGACTTTCCCAGCGCCGTAGCAGAGCGTCGCGCACTCGCCGGTGAACTTGCCGCCCGAGACTTCGAGTGTGGTGGCCAGCACGTGTTCGATGTCGAGTTCGAGCGCGAGCGGGTCGGCCGCGTAGCGGGTGCTGGCGGTCAGCACCACCAACTGGTCGCCGCGCGCGCGGCATCGATCGACCTCCCTCCGCGCGGCCTCGGAGATGTGTTGACGCACGTGGGTCTGGTACCAGTCGCTGAGCTCGCGGCGGAAGGTGGCTTCTTCGATGCCGGTCAGCGTGCCGACCGCACGTCGGGTGATGTCGCTCGGGTCGAGCAACCCGAGGCTGTATCGAAACATCCAGCGCGAGAAGCGCGCCATGTCCCGCCAACCGGCTTCGCCCCGCGCCATGCGCCACTTCATGTAGAGCCGGCCCGTGTTCACGCGGACGAGGGTCTTGTCCATGTCGAAGAAGGCGGCGCGCCGAGCACTCATCGCAGCCACCCGCGCACCAGGAACTCGCTGAACACATTGCAGACCGCGTGGAACACGAGCGCCGCGCCGATGCCGCCCCGCCAGCCGCGCAGCCAACCGAAGACGAGGCCCGGAAAGAATGTGGCGAGCTGCGCGGGGTTGGGGGTCGCGATCACATGGACCGCCGCGAAGAGTGCGGCTTGCACCAGGAGCGTCGCCGGATGCACGAGGGCGCCGAGGAACCGTCTCGGCTTCCACACGTCTCCGAGACGGGTCTGCACGTAGCCGCGGAAGAAGGCCTCTTCGGTGAGGGCGACCACCACGAACTGGGCCGCGACGAAAGACGCCAGTTCGTCCGGCGGGTTCCAGCGAAATGGGTGCGCGGCGCCGTGGTACCAGTGAAATCCGATCGCGAACGGTGGGAAGATCACCGCGGCCAAACCCAGCGCGATGAACGTCTCTTTCGACGCGCTCGGCAGTCCGGCTCGGATGGTGCGCGCGAGATCGTAGAGGCCGAGCGGCCCCGGATCGCGTTCGTCGTCCGCGTGGGGCGAGAGCAGCCCGCCGAGCCGGATCCCGAAGCGGTCGTATCCCCCGGGTTCACGCTGCGCGAGCCGCATCGCCGTGAGTAGAAACAGCGCGCCCACACCGAGGTGCACGTAGTCGGTGAGCAGCGGTACCGCCCGCAACAAGGTGAGCACGAACGTGGCGAGGCAGAGCGCCAGGTACACGAACAACACTTCCTGCACGACGGACTTCGTCGGCCGGAGCGGACGCGGTACGGCGGGGCTGGCTGACGCGTCCGACACGTCCCAGTCCTAGCAGTCGGCGTCGGCAGGGCCAGCGAGGGCCGATCACGAAGCCGATGCCGAAGCCGATGCCGAAGCCGATGCCGAAGCCGATGCCGAAGCCGATGCCGAAGCCGATGCCGAAGCCGATGCCGAAGCCGATGCCGAAGCCGATGCCGAAGCCGATGCCGAAGCCGATGCCGATGAAGCCGATGCCGAAGCTGGTGCCCGCAGCGGCAAGGAACGCATTCTCGCCTGGCACTGGCTGCGCAGCGATCACACACTGGCCGGCCTCATGGGGGAGGACTGCATCACGGATCGGGGAGGCGCGCGTTGGGGATGATTCCCGATGCGGTGATCGCGGAGATCCGAGCGCGGGTCGACATCGTGGCGCTCGTGGGGGAGTTCGTCCGGCTCAAGAAGCAGGGCAACTCGCACGTGGGGTTGTGTCCGTTCCACCAAGAGAAGTCGGGGTCGTTCTACGTGCACCCCAACCGGCACTTCTTCCACTGCTTTGGGTGTCAGGCGTCGGGCGACGTGTTCGCGTTCATGATGCGCATCGAGGGCCTGAGTTTCCCCGAGGTGGCCCGCGATCTCGCGGAGCGCGCCGGTGTCGAGCTGCCGGATTCGGATCCAGTGCGCGACGCCGAAGTGCGGCGCGAACGGCAGCGCTCGGACCGGCTCGCGTCGGTGGTGGATGCCGCCGCGGGGTACTTCATCGAACAGGTCACCGCCCATCCGCTGGGTGCCATGGCACGCGAGGCGTGGGAGGCGCGCGGCGTGAGCGCGGAGATCGCCGCGTCGTTCCGGCTTGGATACGCGCCGCACGGATGGGATGGGCTCACCAACCACTTGCGCACCAAGGGGCACTCCCCGTCCGACGCGGAAGCCGTCGGGCTGCTGGTCGGCAAGAAGAACGGGTCCGGTCACTACGACCGGTTTCGGCATCGGTTGATGTTCCCGGTGAGCGATCACCAAGGACGCATCGTCGCGTTCAGCGGACGGCAGCTCGACGCTCCGCCGGGGGAAGAGGAGGACGAGGACGCGAAGCGCGCGAAGTACGTCAACTCACCCGAGAGCCCACTCTTCACCAAGGGCAAGGTGCTCTACGGCCTGCACGAAGGGCGCGTCCCCATCCGCCGAGGCGGCTGGGTCGTGGTGTGCGAGGGCAACTTCGATCTGGTGAAACTGCATCAGGGCGGGTTCGACAACGCGGTTGCGCCGCTTGGAACCTCGCTCACCGAAGACCACGCCAAGTTGCTCAAGCGGTTCGCGGAGCGGGTGGTCTTGCTCTTCGACGGGGACGCGGCGGGTGGTCGCGCGGTGCGCAAGTCGTACGACGTGCTCCAGAAGTACGGGCTCTCCACCCAAGTGGTCACGCTGCCTCCGGGCGACGACCCCGATACGTTTCTGACGCGCGAGGGCAACGAAGCGCTGCAGCGGCACATCGATGCCGCGCCCGGCATCGTGGAGCACTTGATCGACGCCGCCGCCGCCGGCGCGGGCCGCGATGCGAGCGAGAAGGCGCGGGCGATCGCCGAACTCGGGCCGATCCTCATGAAAGTCAGCCCGGTCGAAGCGCGGCTGCACGTGGAGCGGGTCGCGCGCAAGTTCGGGGTACGCGATGTGGACGCGGTTCGGCAGCAGCTTCGACGGGGTGTGCGTTCTCGCAAGGGATCACGGGCACCGGCAGTATCGAAGGTGCAACCTCGCGGTCGGGTAGGGCCGCTCGCGTTGCCCCCCGTCGAGCGCGAGGCTTTTGGGGCGCTTTTGGATGTACCGACGCTTTTCAAGACCGAGGAAGCAAAAGAATTTGGTGAGCTTTTGACGAGTCCGGATCTTCGCGCCATGTTTGTTGCCACCGCCCGCTTGGTGGAAGCGAGCGGAGGGGTGGAGGCACCGGCACTGCTGGAACGAGTTCGAGAAGATCCAGCGCTGACGGAGCAAGCAGTGGGATGGTTGGAAGGGCGGCTGGCGCTGCAGAAGTACGACGAAGCGGAGGGGCAGTTCGTACTTCGGGATGCGCTCCCGCGAATGGAGAAAAAGTGGCGCGAGCGTAGGCTGGCCACTCTTAAGGACGCGATCGTAGAAGCGCGCAGGCGCGGCGATCACGCCCTGGCACAGCAGTTGACGGATGAGCGCACAGTGCTTTTCCGCGGTGCACGAACGATGAATCGAACGGATGAGAAGGGTTCGAGAGGTGACGATGGCGACGAAGGCCAGCAGTTCGAAGACCACGACGCGTAAAAGCGCGCCAAAGAAAGCCGCACCGAAAGCCAAAGCCAAGAAGGCTCGGCCGGCGGCGAAGGCGCGTGCGAAGGCGAACGGTACAAAGAATGGGGCTGCCAACGGCAGCTCCGCGAACGGTACCGTTGCGGCTCCCGCTGAGGAGCCCGTGGTTCAAGAGACAGAAGCGAAGCCCAAGACTGGCCGACGAAAGAAGGTCAAGAGCGAGGTCGACAAGCTTCTCGAGAGCCGTCGGCGGCGCAAGGAGCGCAAGGAGATCCAGGTGCTCCTGGAGCGCGGTCGGGTCAAAGGGTTCCTCACGTACGACGAGATCAACGATGCGCTCCCGCCCGATGTGGTCACGAGCGATCAGATCGACGAGCTCATGGGGCGCCTCGGCAACGAGGACATCGACATCGTCGACACCGCGGCCCAGGCCAAGCGCAAAGAAGCGCAGGTCAAAGGCAAGAAGAAGCGCGAGTCGATTCTTCCGCCCAGCAGCGACCCGTACACCACGAAGTCGAACGACCCCGTGCGCATGTACCTGCGCAAGATGGGATCCGTCTCCCTCCTGACCCGTGAGGGCGAGGTGGAGATCGCGAAACGCATCGAGAGCGGCGAGGACAAGATCTTCGAGGTCATTCTCGACTCCCGCGTTGGTGTCGGTGAGCTCATCGAGGTCGGTGAGAACCTCAAGAAGGGCAAGCTCCGCACCAAGGACGTCATCAAGGACATGGGCGACGAGACGGACGAAGAAGTCCGTGCGCGCCTGGTCAAGCTGGTCGAGAAGGTCAAACGGCTCGAGGCGCAGGCCAACAAGCTCAAGGAGGACCTCGAGGGCGGCAAACGCGTCAGCGATCGAGTCCGCAAGACGAGCGAACGCACGATCGAGAAGTGTCGCCAGGATCGCATCGCGACGCTGCGCTCGCTGGGCCTGTCGAAGAAACAAATCGACAAGGTCGTCTCGCGCATCAAAGGCTACATCCGCCGCGTCGATCGGGCGGAACGGGCCATCGTGGACACCGAAGCGCGCTGCGGCGGCTTGGTTCATCGGGACATCAAGAAGGCCATCAAGACCATCCAGACGACCCCCTCGGCCGAGAAGCGCATCCTGCGCAAGACCGGTGCGTCGTTCGAAGTCCTCCGCATGGCGGACGAGACGATCAAAGAGGCCCACAAGTCCGCCAAGAAGGTGGAGGAGGATCTGGGGCAGCCGATCGCTCAGCTTCGCGGCACCTACGATCTGCTTCGACGCGGCGAACACCAAGCGGACCGCGCCAAGGCCGAACTGGTCGAAGCCAACCTGCGCCTCGTGGTGAGCATCGCGAAGAAGTACACGAACCGCGGCCTTCAGTTCCTGGACCTCATCCAGGAAGGCAACATCGGCCTCATGAAGGCGGTGGACAAGTTCGAGTACCGCCGCGGCTACAAGTTCTCGACGTACGCGACGTGGTGGATCCGTCAGGCCATCACCCGCGCGATCGCCGACCAGGCACGCACGATTCGAATCCCGGTCCACATGATCGAGACGATCAACAAGCTCATCCGCACCAGCCGCTACTTGGTGCAAGAGCTGGGTCGCGAGCCGATTCCGGAAGAGATCGCCGAGCGCATGGAGATGCCGCTCGACAAGGTCCGCAAGGTCCTCAAGATCGCCAAGGAGCCGATCAGCCTCGAGACGCCCATCGGCGAAGAGGAAGATTCGCATCTCGGCGACTTCATCGAGGACAAGTCGGTCATCTCGCCGGTGGAGGCCGTCATCAACGGCAACCTCGAGGAGCAGACGCGTCGGGTGCTCAAGACGCTGACGCCCCGTGAGGAGAAGGTTCTCCGCATGCGGTTTGGAATCGGCGAGAAGAGCGACCACACCCTCGAAGAGGTGGGTCAGGACTTCGACGTCACCCGCGAGCGCATCCGACAGATCGAAGCGAAGGCGCTGCGCAAGCTGCGTCACCCGAGCCGGAGCAAGCAGCTCCGCAGCTTCATAGAGAAGTAGCGCGCGACCACTCCGACCGAGTGTTCGTGCAGCGAAGACCTCGTCGAAAGACGGGGTTTTCGCGATCTGGGCCCATAGCTCAATTGGTCAGAGCCGCCGGCTCATAACCGGCTACGTGTCGGTTCGAGTCCGACTGGGCCCACTGTTAAGCAACGCGGGTTGCGTGTTGGGTGCGGGCAAGGTAAACGCGCGGCACGCCAACGTGGCGTGGAGGTGACGCAGGGTGCGGGACAAGCTGAGGGCGCTAGCGAAGGTTGCTGAAATCGACGAGGCCTCGTCCTCGTACGACCAGGAACTGAAGACGATTCCCGCGAAACTCGCTGCGATGCGCGAGGACGTCGCGACACTGGAGAAGTTGCTCGAACATGAGCGTGCTCAGCTGGACGAAGCCAAGGCGCTTCTCGCCGAGCGCACCCAGGAACTCTCCGAGCGGCGCGAAGCCGTGACCCGCGCGAAGTCGAAGGGCTCTCGAGCCCAGACGATGAAAGAAGCGGACATGGCCGAGCGCGAGGTGGAGTCCAACCGCCGCGCCGCGGCCGAACGCGAAAAAGAGATCACGCAGATCCAGGATACGATCGAGGCGAAGGCGACCACGCTGGCCGAACGCGAGAGCCAGTTCGAGGAAGCCCGCCAGATTCTCGAGACCGAAGAGAAGGAAGGCAAAGCCCGCCTCGAGGTCGTCAAGGTCGAGCGAGACAAGGTGCTCGTCGGTCGCGGCAAGTACGTGGAACTCGTGCCGCCGCGCATCATCAAGCGCTACGAGCGCCTCCGAGAGCGCTCGAAGCACAAGGCGGTCACCATTCTCACGAGCGAGATGTGCTCGTCGTGCCGGCTGCTCTTGCCCGCGCAGTTCTACATCGAGCTGCTGCGCTTCGACGACATCCGCGACTGTCCGCAGTGCCGTGCCTTCCTCGTGCACGAACGTGCGCTCGAGGGATACGTGCCGCCGAACCCGGATGGACCTTCGGCAGAAGCGTAAGACAACCCGCAACGAACAAGGGAAGGGCGAGCCGGCAGAACGCGGCTCGCCTTTTCTCGTCGCCCCACAAGAAAGGCGGGCTCGCTTCTGCGGCCCGCCTTTTCTCGTTCTGACGAATCGGACTCAGGCGATGGGGGTGAGCCATTCCTTCGGGCCGTCGCCGCGCACCGCGGCGAAGTACCGCGACTGGACCTTCTCGGTGATCGGACCACGCTCGCCGGCGCCGACGGTGCGGTCGTCGACTTCGCGCACCGGCGTGACCTCGGCGGCCGTCCCCACCATGAAGACTTCGTCGGCGATGTAGAGTTCGTCGCGGCCGATGAGGCGCTCGCGGACTTCAAGACCCATGTCCTGCATCAATCGAATCGTCGTCTCGCGCGTGATGCCGCCAAGAATCGACGAACCAAGCGGTGCGGTCGAGACCACGCCGTTGCGGACCACGAAGATGTTCTCGCCCGACGCCTCGCAGACGTACCCCTGCGGGTCGAGCATGATCGCCTCGTCGTAGCCGTTCTGGAGCACTTCGCGTTTGGCGAGGATCGAGTTCACGTAGTGACCGACGACTTTGCCCTTGGCCATCAGCGCGTTCACGCCTGCGCGGCTGAACGAGGAGACCTTGGCGCGGATGCCCCGCTTGAGGCCGTCCTCACCGAGGTACGCGCCCCACTTCCAAGCGATGATCGTGACGCGGGTCGGGTTGTCTCGGGCGCCAAGGCCCATCGCTCCGTCGCCGACGAACGCCAGCGGGCGCAGGTAACATTCTTCGAGTTTGTTGGCCTTCACGGTCTCGACACTCGCGGCGCAGAGGGTGTCCACGTCGTAGGGCATCGGCAACGTGGCGATCTTCGCCGAATCCGCGAGGCGCTGGATGTGCTCTCGGAGTCGGAAGATCGCGCTCGACCCATCGCTCTGCTTGTAGCAACGGATGCCTTCGAACACTCCGAGACCGTAGTGAAGGCTGTGCGTGAGCACGTGCACGTTGGCAGCGTCCCAATCGATCAGCGCGCCATCCATCCAGATCTTCTCGACCTTGTCGACCATCGTTCCTCCAGGGCTCGGGACACGTGCCCGGGTTCCCCTCGCTGTATCGCGTCGCAACCAACGCGCGCAACCCCAACCTCACTGTGCCCCCCGGACCGAGGGGCATCTGTCGGGCCCAGCGCTTTGAAACGCGCGGGTCGATCAGCTCAGGGCGCGAAGTTCTTCGAGCGCTTCGAGGTGGTCGGGATCCGCGGCCAGCGCACGCTCGTACGCGTTGCGCGCGGCTGGCAGTCTCTCGAGCGTCACGAAGAACCGGGCGAGCAGCACATGGACCTGGGCGACGTGCGGCGCGAGCCCGCTGGCCTTCGAGAGCAACGGCTCGGCTTCCTCGTCTTGGCCTGAGAGGTGAAGCACCCACCCCAAGTGGGCGAGAAAATCGCCTTCGTCCGGGACGGTCTCCACCGCCTTGCGGAACGCGACGACGGCCTGATCGATCGCGCCCCGCCCGAGCGCGCGCTGTCCACGCCGGAAGTGCCGCTCCGCTTGGAGCATCGCCTCCACCCGATCGTCCAAGGTCGCCGCCGCCTCCTCCGCCGCCGCCGCCTCGCGCGCCCGTTCGGCTTCCTCTGCAGCCGCGACCGCCAGCGCATCCCGCTCCGCCGCCAGCGCGGCTTCGGCCGCAACCGCTTCGGCTTCCGCCGCGGCAACCGCTTCGGCTTCGGCCGCAGCAACCGCTTCGGCTTCGGCCGCGGCTTCGGCCGCGGCCACGGCTTCGGCTTCGGCTGCGGCTTCGGCTTCGGCTTCGGCTTCGGCTTCGGCATCGGCCGCTGCCACGGCTACGGCTTCGGCTTCGGCTTCGGCTTCGGCTTTGGCTTCGGCATCGGCCACGGCTTCGGCATCGGCCACGGCTTCGGCTGCGGCCACGGCTTCGGCCACGCCATCGGCTTCAGAAGCAGTTGCAGTCTCCGAAACAGCTTCAGCCACAGCCACAACTTCAACCACGGCGTCGGGGCCCGCGGCCGCCCCCGCCGCCTCCGCCACACCCGCGAAGGAGATCTCTTCCGACGCCGTCGAACCCGAGTGCGCGCTTGCCGCGCGCGCGGCTTCCACCACCTCGGGCGGCAACACCCCGGTCGCGTCGTCTCCGTCGAACCCCAGCGGACGTGCCTCTGAGACCTCGGCGAGTTCGCGCTCCGGTTCGCTCGGGACGGCGTGGTCGCGGGTGACCGCGTCCGGCTTTCCGGAAACCGCGCCGCTGCCCACAACGGCGGTTGCGGAGGGCTTCAGGCTGGAACTGGGCCGAGACACCTTGCCGCCGGCGTGGGTGGCGAGCGCGGGCAGCTCGCGGGTGATCGGCGCACTGTCGCTCAGGGGTGGGTGCAACCCGCTGGCATCGGTGATCGCGCTCTCTGCCCGGGCGAGCCGCACGATGGTCTCGGTCGCCAGATTTCTCAGCGCTCGGCCCACGTCTGCCTGGGTGGAGAGCGAGCGAAGCGTGTCTCGGATCGTCTTCGCCGACTTCCGCGCGCCTTCGACGTCGTCGGCGGCGACGCCGAGCGCCTCGGCCCACTTGCCGGCGCGCAGAAGGGGAACGACTTTGGCGAGCAGCCTCCGACCGTCGTCGTCGTCCGGCACGTCGGCATGGGTCTTCACCACGGAGGTGTCCCGCAGTCCGATGGCACCGAGACAGCGCGCGGCGAAGAACACCCGGGTGGCCTCGACGCGGCGGGTGGCACTCGCGATGAGCACCGCCACCGTGCTCTGACCGTCGACCGCCTCCAGCAACGCGCGTTCGGGCGCATCCACGACCCGGAGCAGACCGCGGAACCCAGGTCCCCCCGGCACCGCGTACCGATGTTCGATCTCGGCGACCATGCCGGCCACCCGTGGGGAGGGGATGCGCTCGCGAATGCCGTGGTAGACCATCTCCGCGAGGGCCATCTCCAACGTCACGGTCTCGGACGGCAACTCGGACGACTCGCTGAACGCGTATGTGCCCGCTGGCCACGAGAAGACGTCGAACAACTTCTCGCGTTGTTGCCGTTGCAGCGCATCGCGCAGCTGCTGGGGGGAGAGCGCGCCGATCGCGATCAGGATGCCTCCTTGGCGCCCGTCGCCGTCCTGCACGCGCGCGAGCGATTCGGCCAGGGCCTCTCCAGAGATCAACCCTTCCCGCTGGAGCAGTTGGCCGAGACACTCTTCGACGAGGTTGCTCCGCACGTGCACGGGGATGCCATTGCGAAAGAACACCACCTTCTTCGGGGACTCACCGGTCGTCGTCGATCGCGGGTCCCCCGCGGACCCGAGCACCAGTGCGCCGCTCGCCCGCTGTTCGGCGAGTCGCGCGAGGAGCGCTGGAAAGGGAACGTCCTCGAGGCGGCCGTCGAGCCGCGCGAGCCGGGCGAGTCTGTCGGCGCGCTCTTCGACGTCCCGCCCTTCGGCCTCGTCGCCGCTCGCGGACTCGAGCGGTGGGAGCTCGCGGGTTGCGGTGGGCGGTCGACTGGGCGTGTGCCCGAGTTCCAGCTTGGACAGGATCGTGAGCGGGTCCCCGTCGGGCACCGCGATCGCCTTCAGCTCCCGCGCAACGGTCCGGACCTCGTCGGCGGACGCGCGGGTGCCGGTGAGGATCATCTGGGCTGCGTCCCCGCCAGGCGCCCACCGGATGGACTCGATCGTCGCGGCGCCATCCCGACCTGGCAGATCCAGATCCACGACGAGCACCTCGCTCGGGTCCTGCACGAAATGATCGATCGCGCGCTCCCCGCTGCTGACCACCACGACCTCCACGCCCCCGTCTCGCAAGACCGCGGCCGAACGGTGCGCGAGGGCGGACTCGGGATGGACGAGAAGAACGCGGGTCATGACTCACGCCAGGGCGGCGGCTCGCCCACGGGAGCCAGTCGCGCTTCGAACAAAGTTCGAACCTCGGTGGCCCGTCGTTGCCAGAACGCACGCAGGACGTCCACGGGAGGGACGCCATCGCGTTCGCGAAAGTCCAGCGCGCGCGCCACCACCCGTCCGCGCGGCCCGTCGAGTCTCAGCGCGCCGCCGCTCGCCGGGTCGAGCAAGCCGGCGGCCTGCTCGACGCGTCGGAAGAATGCATACGCATCCAGGAGCGCCTCTGCTTCATGATCCGTCAGTCCGGGCTCTTTCGAGCCACGCTCGGCCAGGCGCCGGAGCGCTTCGATGGCGCCCGTGGTGTGCCGACGTCGGACGCTGGGTTCGGATCCGTGTCGCATCTGGAGCCACTGAACCAGGAACTCGATGTCCACCAAGCCCCCGAAACCGAGCTTCGGATGGTATCGATCCGGTCGTTCGCCGGCAAGTTCACGTTGCATGCGCGCGCGGAGCGCCACCAGACGGCCGACCTCGGGTTCGCCTTGTCCGTACGCGGTCTCTTCGAGCAATCGGGCGACGCGGCCTGCCATCTCGTCCGCGCCGATCGTGGCGGCGACGGGGCGGGCGCGGACCAAGGCCTGCCGCTCCCACGGCTGCGCGCGGGTTTGGTGGTAGCGCTCGAACGAGTCGATCGAGGTCACCAGCAACCCTTGCGCGCCGCTGGGGCGGAGCCGCGCGTCGACCTCGTAGCCGGGACCTTCTGCATCGGCTTGGGAGAGCAGACGCATCGTCCGTTGGGCGATCCGGGAGAAGAGTTCGACATGACTCCGGCCGTTCGCGGTCTCTCCGTCGCCTTCGTACAGAAAGATGAGATCGAGGTCGCTCGTGAAGCCGAGTTCGCCGCCCCCGAGCTTGCCCATGCCCACGACGACGAAGCCGTCGCACGTCGCGTCGGGCTGCCCGAGTTTGGCGATCGTCTCTCGCGCCGCGTAGTGCAACGAAGCGCGCACTTGGGCGTCGGCGAGTGCGCTCAGGGCGAGCTGTGATCCGCGTTCGTCCAACTCCCCGCCGATCTGCGCGAGCCCCACCCGCAGCAGGTGTTCGCGCCGGAGCCGACGCAGCCACGCCACGAAGTCTTCGATGTCGGCACGTTGCACGGCGCCGTCGTCGTGTGCCCGCGCCACTTGTTCGGCGGAAGGGAGGCTCGCCCCCGCGAGCAGTTCACCCAGCGTCTCGGGATGCCCCACCAGGAGTTCCGCCAGGGTGGGGCTTGACCCGAACAGTCCGATCAACCGTCGCGTCAAGCGCGGCTCGGCCTCGAGCGAGCGCGCGAAGCCGCTGCCGCCACGAAGAAAGAAGTCCGCCAGGTGGGAGAGCGCCATGACGGGGTCCGCCGCGTCGAGCACTTCGCGCAGCAGGACACGTGCAAGCTGCGGATGCGATTGACGGCCGACGGGACCGAAGGGCGAGCGCGTCCAGCGGGCGAGCCGGGTCAAGTGCGCGACGACCTCGTCCACGTCGTCCTGAGCGAACAGCCGTTCGGCCATCTCCGCGAGCCGAGCGGCATCGCCGTCGAAGAGCCGATCGATCAGTCGGCCGAGATCTGGGTCGTCGGTCTGTTCGTCGGTGTCTTCGAGGAGCGAGTCGTAGAGGTCTTTCACGATCTCGCGCGCGCTGCTCAGGGCGTCGTCCAACGCTTCGGAGTCGTCGAAGCCGAGCGAGGCCGCGAAGAGGCCCCGTGGCTCCGGGAGGTCGTGGGTCTGGTAGCCGGCCACCATGTGGATGCGGTGTTCGACACGCCGAAGGAGCGCCCAGGAGGTCTCCAGCTGCTCGGCGTCGCTGTGGGTCACGAGCCCGAGCGAGCGGAGGCGGCGAAGGCCCTCCATCGTGCCGGCGACCTGAAGTTCCGGATGGCGGCCGCCCCAGATGAGTTGCAGCGATTGCACGAAGAACTCGGCCTCTCGGATGCCTCCGCGTCCGAGCTTCACGTTGCGGGCGTCGTCGACAGCGAGGTCGCGGCGCGAGCGACGGGTCAGTCCGTGCATCTCCGCGGCGATCGACGGATCGACCGAACGTTGGAAGACGAAGGGGCGCAGGGCGTCCACCACGACCTCTCCAAATGCGGGGTCACCGGCGACCGGCCGCCCGCGAAGGAGCGCGCCCCGCTCCCAGGTGCGCCCGAAGGTCGTATAGTAGCGCTCGGCGCTCGCGAGTGAGTTCGCGAGCGGACCCTGGCTGCCCTCGGGCCGGAGCCGCAAATCCACGCGGAAGACGAATCCGTGTTCGGTGACCTGGGAGAGGGCTTTGGTCGCCAGGCGCACGAGCCGGGTGAAGAAGTCGTGCACGGTGACCTCGAGCCCGTCCCCCACCTGTCCGTCGTCCGTGTCGTAGAAGAAGATGAGGTCGACATCGCTTCCGAAGTTGAGCTCTCCACCGCCGAGCTTGCCCATGCCGAGCGCCGACACCGCGATGGGCACGTTCGGGTCTGAGCTGTGCAGCGCGTCCCCAAAGCGCTGTACCAGTTGGTGCCGGCACGCGCTGAGCGCGGCATCCAGCGCCGCACTGCCCACCACCGCGAGTTCGCTCGCGGTCTGGTCGATGTCTGCATATCGAAGTACTTCGCGAAGCGCGATGCGCACCATGGCCCGATGCCGCGTCTGACGAAGCAGCCGGTGGAGGGTGGCCTCGTCATTGGCCTCGGCGCAGACGGCGAACTGTTTCCGGATCTCGTCCCGGTCGTCGGTGCGATCGAGTGGCCGCGCCTGGACATCGTCCAGGACGCTCGGATCCGCAAGGACCAGGGGCAGCAGCGCCGGCGCGTGGGTCCCGAGGGCTTCGGCGAGGGCGAGCTGGGCCTCGGAGGTGTCGGGGCGCAGGACACGCAGGGCGTCCCGAGCCTTCGCCGCGGCGGACTCCGCCGGGACGTCTTCGGGACCGGGATGCACCGCCGCATTGGACGTCACCGAGGGCATCGGGGCAACCGGCAATTCCACGGTCGGACCCTGGTTCTCAGCCCGTGTGATCGTTGCGCTTTTCGACGCCCGAACCCGCTCCCCACTCGGTTGACGGGGGGTAGGGCATGGAGTAAGCCTCGCCGTCTTTCGCGAGACTTCTCGCCAATTCCCCAATTTTACTGCGGAACCGGAAGCCCGGGCCGCGTTCACGGTTGAACTACGTTGCTCCTCTTTTTTCTCGAGCTGATGACCTGGCAGCCCGCCCCTTCCGCGGGTGGGGGCGCCGCCGCCACGGGAGCATCGGGTGGGGGTCCACCGAACTGCGCAGCGGGGGGCATGAACCTCGGCTTGCTCGCGGTGATGTTCCTGGTCTTCTACTTCTTCATCATCCGCCCGCAGCAGAAGCGTGCGCGCGAGACGGAGTCGATGTTGAAGTCGTTGCGCAAGGGATTGATCGTGCGCACCACGGGCGGCATTCGCGGTGAGATCGTCGACCTGGACGACGCTGCCGTGCGCCTGAAGATTGCGGACAAGACGAAGATTGATGTTCTCCGCTCCCACATCGCGGGCCCCGAGGGCACGCCGGTGTCGGAGGAAAAGTAAGACATGGAACGCTCCTGGTATCTACGTTTCCTGGTCGTGCTCGGCGCGGCCATCTCCGCCTGGTTGTCGCTCTGGCCGAGCCTCGATCAGGCCGACATGCTTTCGGCGCCCGACATCGTCAAAGAGTACTTCCCGGGCCGAATCAGCCCTGGCCTCGACATTCGGGGTGGGCTGCGGCTCATGTACGAAGTCGAGGTCGACGAGTACATCCGCGACCGGCGTGACCGTTACTCGGAACAGATGGTGCGCGAGCTCGGGGTGCTTCTCGATGTCTTCGAAGACGACGAGAAGGACAACGCGAGCCGCGAGCAGCTCCAGGAAGTCCAGGAGCGCGTCACGGTCCAGCGCGTCGGCGCCCGCAACATCCGCGTGGTGTTCGAGAACGACGCCGATCGCGAGCGTTTCGACACCGAGTGGTTGGAGGAGAACTTCACCGACCTCCGGATGACCGGCGACGACGGCAACCGCATCGATCTCTCGATGCGCGAAGACCGCATCGACGAGTTGACCACGACCGCGGTCGAACAGGCGCAGCTCACGGTCGCCAACCGGGTCGACACCCTCGGCATCCGGGAAGCCACCGTCATCGGGCGCGACTCGGATCTCATCGTGGAAGTCCCCGGCGCGACCGAAGAAGACTTCAACGCGATCATCGACATCATCGCCAAGACGGCGCGCCTCGAGTTCAAGGTCCTCGACGAAGAGGGCACCAGCATCCTCTCCTCGGCGCGCGAGACCGCACCCGACGGCATCTCGGTGCTCGTGGAGTCGGCGCCGGCCGGCGAGACCCGCCCGAGCGTCAGCTCCACGTACCTGATGGCCCGCGGCCCGGTCTGCGAAGAGGCCGGCGACACCACCTGCGTCAGCGTCCGCAAGCAGCTGAGCGACTTCATCGAGACCCTCACGATCCCGGACGACCACCAGCTGGTGCTCGCCAAGGTGGAGCGCGCGGACCTCGACGACCTCGGCGCCGAAGAAGAAGCGTGGCGTACCTACTACGTGTGGCGCACCACCAACGTGACTGGTGAAGACGTCGAAGACGCCTTCGTCAGCTTCGACCCGAGCGAGGGCAACCGCCCGGTCGTCTCGATTCAGTTCAACTCCGCGGGCGCGACCAAGTTCGAGGACATGACCGGCCGCAACGTCAAACGACGCATGGCCATCGTGCTCGACGAAGTCGCCAACTCGGCGCCGGTCATCCAGGCCCGCATCGGTGGCGGCCGCGCGCAGATCTCGCTCGGCAGCGGCGACTACCAGTCGCTCTTCGACGAGGCGAACGACCTGGTCGTCGTGCTTCGCGCCGGCGCACTGCCCGCGCCGCTGCGCCCGGCGAACCAGCAGCGCATCGGACCGACGCTTGGTCGCGACTCCGTGGCGAAGGGTGCCCAAGGCGCGCTCATCGGCATCGTGATCGTGCTCATCTTCATGGCCCTCTACTACCAAGTCGCCGGCATCGTCGCCGACATCATGGTGGTCCTGAACCTCCTCTTCCTCCTCGCCATCATGGCGGCCCTCGAGGCCACGCTGACGCTCCCGGGGGTAGCGGCGATCGCACTCACAGTGGGCATGGCGGTGGATGCGAATGTGCTCATCACAGAACGCATACGGGAGGAGTTACGCGACGGTAAGTCACCGCGAAGCGCAGTGGACCAAGGGTTCAAGCGCGCGTTCTGGTCGGTCGTCGACAGCCAGATCACGACCTTCATCGCGGGCATCGTGCTCTTCCAGTACGGCAGCGGTCCCATCAAGGGATTCGCGGTCATGCTGATGATCGGCATCGTGACCTCGCTCTTCACCGGCATCTTCTGTTCGAAGGTGATGCTTGATTGGATTGTCCGTGGCTTGCGCGTGAAGCGCCTGCGGGTGGGCTGAACATGGAATTCGTCAAACCCGGCACGTACATCGACTTCATGCGCCACCGCGGACCGGTGGTGGGCACGTCGCTCGTTCTCGTCATTGCGTCGATCATCTCGATCTTCTACCCCGGCCCGAACTACGGCATCGACTTCGCCGGCGGCACCGAGATCCAGCTCGCTTTCCAGGGTGAGATCGGGGCGGCCGAACTTCGCGGCCACCTCGAAGAGATGGGCTACTCCGGCGCCGACGTCGTGCGCGTCGACGACGCGAGCGACGAATACATGGTCCGGGTCGGAGAAGTGTCCGCGCTCTCCGAGTCGCAGGCCACCGAGCTCGAGAACGCGGTTCGTGAGTTCGTCGGCGACAGCAACCTGCGCGAGTTCCGACTCTCGCCGGGCGGCGACAAGATCAGCCTTCGTCTGAGCTCGGACGTCGACCACGGCGGCCTGGCCGCCGCGATCGAAGGGGCAGGCGTTCGCATCCGTTCCGGCGATGGCGGCAACGGCATTGAACCCCTCGTCGGCAGCGACGACGTGCGGCTCGAGGTCGTGCTCAAGGGCATCGCCGATGAGATTGTCGCGGCACTCGGCGAACGGCTCGGCGAGCGCGCGCCCGAGCAGCGCCGGGTCGAATGGGTCGGACCGAAAGCGGGCGAGCAGCTTCGCGACGCGGCCCTCAAGTCCCTCTTCTACGCCATCGCGTTCATCATGGTCTACGTCGCCTTCCGCTTCGACCTGCGCTTCGCGCCGGGCGGCGTGCTCGCGATGTTCCACGACGCCGTCATCACCCTGGGCATCTACGTAGCCGTCCAGAAGGAGGTCAACCTCACGACGGTGGCGGCCTTGTTAACAATCCTCGGGTACTCCATCAACGACACGATTGTCGTCTACGACCGCATCCGAGAAAACATGGGTCGGTACCGCGACAAGCCGCTGAAGGACCTCATCAACCTCAGCACGAGCCAGATGCTCTCGCGCACCATCGTGACGTCGACCACGACGCTGCTCTCGGTCGTGATGTTCTTCATCTGGGGCACCCCGGTCATCCAGGACATCTGCTTCGCCCTGTTCTGCGGCATCCTCATCGGCACCTACTCCTCCATCTACGTCGCGGCCCCCGTGACGGAATGGATGGACCGCAAGTTCTTCCAAAAGGAGAACAAGGGCCGCGCCCGACGAAAGTCGAAGCCCGCCGCCACCTGAAGACCGCACGTTTTCGCGAACCAACGCGCCCCGCTCACACCCTGAGCTGGGCGCGTTTCTCGTTTGGGGGGCAGCTCGACTTCGGCTCGGGACCGGCTTCGGACTTCGGGTTCAGGCTCGGCGTTCGGCGTTCAGCTTCGGCGTTCGGCGTCGGCGTTCAGCGTCGGCTTCGGCGTCGGCGTCGGCGTCGGCGTCGGCGTCGGCGTCGGCGTCGGCTTCGGCTTCGGCTTCGGCTTCGGCGTCGGATTCGGCGTCGGATTCGGCGTCGGCGTCGGCGTCGGATTCGGCGTCGGCGTTCAGGTCAATCAGCCTAGGTGTCTACGGAGCGTCGTCGACCCACACGGGCCAGCGGTCCCATTCGCAGACCGACGCGATGCGGGTGCCCTCACAGTCGAGCGGAGCCCAGCCACCAATGGCATTCAGAGCGAGGCATCCGTCGGGCGGGGCGCGGTCGATCCGAGAGAACAGGAAGGGCTCCATGGTCACCCACTCGTTGCCACCGGGGCCTCTGCTTCCGCCGATCCAGGTCGGGAGCGTGGCCGTCCGGTTGACGATGTTCTCCTCTTCCGCGGAGTGGATGGTCACCAGGTGTCCGCCTTCCGAGAGACAGCGAGCGGCCGCCGCCGAGAACGACGTCGGGTCCGCGGTGGATTCGTAGCAGTGGTTTCCGTTGTCCGAGCGGTTGCCGCTCTCGCAGGGGATCGGATCGACCTCACACGCACCGGTGCGGGTTCGGCACACCTGGACCCGCCAGATGGAGTGGTCGGTGGGCGACCACTCCACGGCCCCGCGCTGGACGTAGAACATCTCGCGGGTCGGCGGGTGGTAGAACGGCTGCGCGGCTGCGACGGGCAGGCCCTCGAATGGAAGGGAGGTCGTGAACATCTCGCCTTCGGCCCGGACCGCGATGCGCATGCCGGCGGCACTGGTGTACCAAAGCGTGGACCCATCCCTTGAGAGACTCGGGAACTCTTCCCTCTCGGTCGATTCGGGAAACACTCGGACGCCCGGGCCGAAGGAGCCATCCGTGATCCGCTGGGAGCGGTAGATCCTGCGGTCCGCTCCGACCTCGCCCGCGAAGTAGAGTTCGGTTCCGTCGCGGCTGAGGCTGGGGTGGTACGCCGCCTCGACGCCCAGCGCCAATCCGGGTTCGATCGTGCCCTCGACGACCTGCCGAAGTTGCCCCCCGATCTGGACGACGAACTCGGAACCGTCCCCGGTGACCGACATCGAATCGATGAGTCCACCGCCGAACCCGAACTCGAGGGAAGGAGCGCGGAACTTCTCGAAGTCCGAGAGACGCTCCGACCGCCAGATCCCGTTCCCTTCGCTCCCAGCGCGCACGAAGTACAGAAGCCCATCGTCGGTCAACTCGGGGCTGAAGTGGAGGTTCGGTCCGTGAATGTCGGTGACTGGGTGGGGCGTGCCGAAGCGGTAGACACAGCCCTCGTCGATGAGGCCATCGAGGTCCTCGTCGACGCCGTGGCCGGTCGGATCCGGGGCACAGACTTCGTCGGTGGGGAGCGGCGCGTCGGTGGGCGCGTCGACGGCGGCGTCTTCCACACCGCCGTCCTCAGAACCGCCCGCGTCCATCGATCCGTCGATCTCGACCACGTCGATGGCGGCGTCCACGAGCACGTCTCGGCAGACACCGACGACGCACGTTTGTCCGTCCGGGCAGGTGATGCCGTCGGAGCAGAGGAACTGCATGTCGTCCGGCGCCACGTCGCACCCGGCAACCACCAGCCAGAGCCCCGCACCCAACCATCGACCAAGCTTCAAAACGTGCCGCTCCAAGTCACCACCGCTTCTGCTTGCATGGAGTCGTCGTCCGAGCCGCCCGCGGCCAGCCCCCAGCCGACCCCCACGGCGCCAATCCCGACCCCCACACCCAAAAGACTGGTACCTACAATCGAGAGCGTGCGCCCGGACTCGGCGTCGTCGCGCACGTCGATCCACTCGCGGGTGCCCGGTTCCGAGGCTTCGACGTCTGCGACCCGCCGGGCGCCAAGCGCCCACAACACCACGCCAGCCACGGCCACCGCGCCGCCGATGCCGGCGAGCACCCAGGGCGCGACCGAAGGGGACGACGTGGGCGTGCTGCTTTCGACTCGCCGCGCCTCGATGCGGGCCCGTGCCGCTTCGATCCGGCGTTCGACTTCAGCGCGCCGTTCCGCGGGCGGGTTGCTGGCCAAGTACGCTTCGAAGGGCTCGAAGACCTCGTCGTCTCGGCGCAGCCGTTCGAGGGTGAGCCCGATGTTGTAGAGGAGCTCGGTTCGGCCGCTCAATTCGAACGACGCCACGAACAAGGGGAGGGCGGCCTCGTAGCGCGCCTCGGCGTAGGCGACGCGGGCACGCGCGAAGAGGGCGCGCGCATCCTCGTCCGATTCGTTCTCAGCGACCTCGACTTCGACGTCGGCTTCTTCGCCCACGTCTTGGGCGAGGGCGGCGGAGGCGAACGCGAGAACCGAGACCATCCATCCGAGGGCCACGGCGTCTCGAAGGGACGAGCGCACGCGATGATGGGCCAGCACGAGGAGGAGCGTAGTACAGGGAGCGCGGCGGCGCGATCGGGATCGCACGCCGGGGGCGAGCGCCGAAGGGCGTGCGCCGAAGGGCGAAGCCGAAGCCGACGCCGATGCCGAAGCCGATGCCGATGCCGATGCCGAAGCCGAGGCCGAGGCCGACGCCGAAACGCCGAAGCCGATGCCGACGCCGAAGCCGACGCCGACGCCGAAGCCGACGCCGACGCCGAAGCCGAAGCCGACGCCGAAGCCGACGCCGAAGCCGAAGCCGCGAGCCCACTCCGAGGCCGAGGCCGAGGCTACGAGAGGAGGACTTCGAGGCTCAGTTCGAGTGCGTCTCCACCGCGCCAGGTGTCGGGGCGCAGGTAGCCGATGGCGGTGACCGAGGCGGCGACGTCGTCGACTCGGTGGGCCATCGAACGGCCGAACGCGCTCAGCACCGTCCGGCCGCCGTGGCGAAGGCGGAGTTTGAGATGTTCTTCGCCGACCACCCGAGCGTCTTCGACCGCGAGGTCTCGGATCGCGAAGAGGGGGGCGCGGTTGCCTTCGCCGAGCGGCTCGAGCCGCATGAGTTCGCTCGGATGCGGAAGGGGCATGCTCGGGAGGATCTCGATGTCGACCATGGGCGGTGCGACCCCCGCTTCGGGACGCGGCGCGTGTTTCGCGAAGAGCATTGCGAAGCGCTCCACGTTCTCATGTCGCAACGTGACGCCAGCGGCTGCCGCGTGGCCGCCGAACCGGTCGATCAGATCGGGGTCCTCGGTCGCGCAGGCACTGATCGCGGCGTGCACGTGGACACCTTCTGGGGTCCGTGCGCTGCCGTGACCGACGCCCTCGTCGACGGCGATGACGATCGCCGGCACGTCGAAGCGGTCGACCAGGCGGGCCGCGGTGATGCCCACGACGCCGCGATGCCACCCCTCGGAGGCGACGACGATGCCGCTCTTCGGTTGGCCGTAGCGGGCTTCCACCATCGCGATCGCTTCTTCGGTGCAGCGCCGCTCCACCGCCTTGCGCTCTTCGTTGATCTCTTCGATCTGCCGCGCGAGTTTGCGCGCGACGGTCAGATCGGTGGCGCGCAACAGCTCCAGGGTGATGGTGGGATCCCCGAGCCGGCCCGCGGCGTTGAGTCTGGGCGCCAAACGAAACGCGATCTCCCAGGCACCCAGAGGACCGGTGGGCTTGAGGCGGACCACTTCCCGCAGCGCCACGATGCCAGGCCGCGCTTTGGGTGCTCCGAGCAACTTCAGCCCGGCGCGGGTGAGCACGCGGTTGTCGTCCTCGAGCGGTGCGACGTCGGCGACGGTGCCCAGTGCGACGAGATCCAACCAGGGCCGGATGTCGAGTTTGGCGCCGAGCTTCGCGCGAAGCGCGGCCGCCAGAGAGAACACGAGGCCGGCGCTGCACATGCCGGTGAACCCGAAACCGCAGTCCGGCCGATGCGGGTTGAGGAACGCGACGACCGGGAGGGGTTTGTCCGGGACGAGGTGGTGGTCGACCACCACGACGTCGATGCCGAGCTCTTTCGCGCGCACCATGCGGTCGTGGTCTGACGATCCGCAGTCGCAGGTCACGATGAGCGAGGGGCGACAGCCGAGCACCCGGTCGAGGGCAGCGTCCGAGAATCCGTATCCGCCTTCGAACCGGTTGGCGACGAATGCCTGCACGACCCCCCCGAGCCGCTCGACGACATCCGCGAGGATCGCCGCGCTGGTCGTACCGTCGACGTCGTAGTCGCCGAAGATCGCGATCGTCTCCCGCGCCCGAATGGCCTTCGCAAGCCGCTCGGCGGCGGCGTCGCGATCGACCATCTGGCTCGGGTCCCGCAAGGCGCTGAGTTTCGGGTCCAGGAAGGATGGGGCGTCTTCGGGGGTCAATCCGCGCAAGGCCAGCACCTCGGCCGTGACGGGCCCGATGCCGCAGGAGTCCACCAGCGATTGGGCCAGGGCCGCGTCCGAGTCCCGCACGAGGTAGGCGGGCGCGTCCTCCGGGGTCGGCCGTTCGGGCGCCGTGGGCGTGGTCGGCTCCTGGGTCGCCGTATATGTAGGGTCACGCCACTTCATCGGGCAGCTATAACAGGAAGCGCTTCCCACTTCTACGCGGCCGCGTGAACTTGTGGCCGGTTTGAGGCAACCTCTGTCACGACCGGGGTTCCGAGTGCTGTCTTCTGGAAAACGCAGCGAAGAAACCACCGATCGACAAGCCCGAGCCGGGCATGTAAGGTGCCGGCCGACCTCTGGAGGGGAAATCCTTGCGTTCGAAGATTGGCCAAATGAGTTGGGTGGCAGCCCTCGCAGCCGCCCTGATGATGACGTTCTCCGCGCCCCAGACGGCACATGCACAGGACCCTGTGCCGGTGCAGGTCGACGCGTCGCCGAAGGGCCTGATCGGTCTCGGCTTCATTGGAGCGGAGCTCGGTCTGGTGATCCCGGCTGCGGCTGGGCTCGACGACACGTGGGCGCTCATCTTGTTTCCGGTCATCGGAGCGGCAGGTGGCGCGGTCGCCGGCCACTTCTTGATCGACAACAAGGACAAGCCGCGCGCAGCGGTCGCGATGTTGACGCTGGGCCTCGCGCTCATCGTGCCCTCGCTCGTGCTGACGCTCGCGGTGACCGCGTACGACCCAGACGACGACGCACCCGAGCAGGCCGACACACCAGAGGGTGAAGTCGAAGACCCGGCGGATCTCCCCGCGGACGATGCGGCTGCAGCCGAAGAGACCGCCGCGATGGAGCGCGCGCGCAACGCGCAGCGCCAGGCCGCTGTCGGTGCGGGCCTGCTTCGCTACGGCAACCAGCGACTTCAGCTCGGCGTGCCGGGCTTCGGTGTTCAGCAGACGTTCACGAACCAAGAGCTCGCCCAGTACGGCGGAGAGCAGCGGACCGAGTTCCACCTCTCCCTCTTCAGCGGCAGCTTCTGATTCTCTGAGCCGATCCGTACTGCGAACGGCCTCGCCTCTTCGGAGTCGGGGCCGTTGGCAATTGGTGGGCGCGCGGGCGCGATCGAACAACCGACGAAGCGGTCGAACGCACCCGCGGATTGTCGGCTATCCTCGTGCCCATGCTTCGTATCGCGCTTGCGCTGAGCCTCGTCTGGGGCGTGCCCTTCGACAGCTGCGGCAGCAGCCCGCCCGACGACCGGGACATCGATCGCAGCGACGAACCCACGTGTGTCTTCGACGAAGACTGCCGAGTCGACATGTGCGCGGACTTTCGGTGCCTCGCTGGTCTGTGCGCCGAGATCAGCCCCTTCATCGACCGGGACGGGGACGGGGAACCCCCACTCGGTTGTGGCCTCGACTGCGACGACACCGACCCGTCGGTGAACCCCAGCGCATTCGAACGGTGCGATGGGATCGATCAAGACTGCGACACCCGCATCGACGAAGGGGCGCCCCCCCGAAGCTTCGATGCAACCGCCCCGGGCGTCACCGACACCCGGGCGATCGTGACCCGCGCCGGCGAGCACATCTTGCTCGTCGACGGCAGCGACTCCGCGCTCTTCGCCCGCGAACTCGACCGGTCGGGCGTCCCCGACATCCCGTTCGAACTGATGCGTCTCGCGCGCGGTGGCGCGTTCCTGAAGTTCGCCGCGTCGGCGCGAGAGGACACCACGCTCGTCGTCGCCCAGACCGACATCGGCGCGTTGCGGTACGTGGTGCTCGGGTCGTCGCTCGAGACGTTGGAAGGGCCCACCGAGTTCGACGCGGGTGGGCAGGTGCTCGACCTCGCGCTCGTGCCGCACGGTGCGGGTTGGGCGATGGCGGCGGACGTCATGACCGGTCCTGGGTTGCCCGAACGCATCGTCTGGACGGATCTCGAAGCCGAGCCGATCGTGCTGGATGTGCTCCCGATCGACGCGGAGCACCCCGGGCTCGACATCGCCAGCACCGGTTCCGATCTGGCCGTGGTGATTCGCGACGGGATCCGTTTTGTCGGGCGCGCCACGACGTTGGCGGCGCCGGGTCCCATGGGCGTCGAAGGACTCGGCCGCGGTGCGCTCGCGAGCGATACGGACCAGGTCGTGGTCGCGTACGACGACGGCATCGGCATGACGCTGCAGCGCTTCGACGCCGACGGTGCCACCTCGGAACCCGAACCCGGTCCGGCCGCCCTCGTGCAGGACGTGCGCATCGATCGCGAAGGGCCGAACATCGCGATTCTGGATGACCCTGGTGCCCGCGGCTGGGTGCTCGACAACACGCTCCGCGCGTACGTGCGCTCGACCATCGCGCTCGGCGGCGGCGACGGCAGCGTCTCCATCGTCGCGCGGCCGAGCTTCACCGTGCTGTACGGCGCGCGCTCCTCCGGGGGCCGCTACCGGATGTTCGTCGACTGCGAATGAGCCGATCGCGCCGGGGCGTGAAGGAGCAGGTCCTCCACACGATCGAATGCCACCGGCTCCTGCGTCCCTTGGCCGGCACGCCCGCCACCGCGGGTGCGCCGCACGTCCTGGTCGCGTGTTCGGGGGGCGGAGACAGCATCGGCCTCGTGCTCGCGCTTCACGAAGCGCGGCACCGATGTCCGATGCAGCTGACGGTTGCTTCGGTCGACCATGGCCTGCGTGCCGAAGCGCGCGACGAGGTCGCGTTCGTGGGCACGTTTGCCGCCAGTCTCGGGCTCGGGTTCGAGCCCTTGCGGGTGGATCTCGGCGCTGGGGGCAACCTGCACGACCGAGCTCGGCGTCTGCGCTACCGGGCGCTTCAGGAGTGCGCGCAGCGGGTGGGGGCGACCTTTGTCGCGACCGGCCACACGCTGGACGACCAGGCGGAGACCGTGCTGTCCCGAGCGCTGCGTGGTGGCAGGGTCAGTGCGCTCCGGGGGGTCGCTTTTCGGCGGCGCGATGGGGTCGTGCGCCCGTTGCTCGAAATCCGGCGCGAGGAACTGCGGGGTTGGCTGCGGTCTCGTGGCGTCGCGTGGATCGAAGATCCCTCCAACGAAGACCTCCGATTCGAGCGGGCACGCATTCGAGATCTGTGGTCGACCCTCGAACAGATCGACCCGCGCGCGAAGGACCACCTCGCGGCCTTGGCGGCGGACGCAGCGGACGCCACGCGCGCCCGGCGGGCGCGAGGTCGTCGCTGGCTGGTGCGGGTCGAGACGGGGTCGGGGCTCTCGAGGGTCCGGCTGAAGCGGCTGAGCGGCGGTACGCGGCGGGAGGTGCTTCGTCAGTGGCTGCGTCGCCAGATCGGCCAGGAACCCTCCGACGACCGGCTTATTGCGGTGGATCACCTGGTCTGCACGGGGGCGGGGGAGGTCCGCACCTCGGACGCCGCCGCGGTGTGTGTCGTGGAGGGGCGGGTGTGTGTGCAAGCGGTCGGCCCACCCAAGCCCCCGCCGGTCTGAACGCGACCTCGGAGCGTCACGTTTCGCCTCGGGACGCGACCGACGTGACATGAGAACACCGTTCATGGAGGAGTTCGTCCGCGCCCCCGAGCCAACTCCCGGATTCAAAATCATTTCCGACGCTTGCGGATGCTCCTCGTGGGGTCTACGAACTTGTTTGGGCCCACGTGAGGTGGGTACCCTGTGATCATCCATTCTCACCGTCTCCGTTCGAGTGTTCCGCTCCCGCACCTCCCGTCCGTTTCGGGTCGTGACGTGGGCACGAGGTGTCCGTGAAGCAAAGCCACAAGACACTCCTGCTCTGGGTCCTCCTGATCCTGATGTTCGTCGCGATCTGGAAACTGGTCGACGGCGACGACAGTCCGCGCGCTGTGAACTTCACGCAGTTCATCGAAGACGTGCGCGCCGGCAACGTCGAGAAGGTGGAGATCCAACCGCGCGAGCACAGCGGCCAGTACACGTACTGGGTCCGAGTGGGCGAGCGGCCGGAGAAGAAGCTCACCGAAGGCCGCATCAGCGACCGCATCGATCAGCTCCTCGAAGACCACTCGGTCGCGGTGAAGTGGCTGCCCGAGGATCAGAACAGCCTGTGGACGAGTCTGCTCGTCACGTGGCTGCCGATGATCTTCTTGCTGGTGATCTTTTTCTTCTTCATGCGACAGCTCCAAGCATCCGGGGGCAAGGCGATGAGCTTTGGCAAGTCCAAGGCGCGGTTGCTGAACGAGTCGCAGAACAAGGTCACGTTCGCCGACGTCGCAGGCATCGACGAGGCGAAGGACGACTGCCAAGAAATCATCGAGTTCCTCAAGGACCCGAAGAAGTTCCAACGGCTCGGCGGCCGCATCCCGAAGGGCGTACTGCTCATGGGCGCGCCCGGCACCGGCAAGACCCTCTTGGCGCGCGCCATCGCGGGCGAGGCGGGCGTCCCGTTCTTCAGCATCTCTGGTTCGGACTTCGTCGAGATGTTCGTGGGCGTCGGCGCGAGCCGCGTGCGCGACCTGTTCGAGCAAGGCAAGAAGCACGCGCCCTGCATCATCTTCATCGATGAGATCGACGCGGTCGGTCGGCACCGTGGCTCCGGCCTCGGCGGCGGGCACGACGAGCGCGAGCAGACCCTGAACCAGCTCCTGGTCGAGATGGACGGGTTCGAGTCGACCGATGGTGTGATCATCATCGCCGCGACCAACCGGCCCGACGTCCTCGACCCGGCGATTCTGCGCCCCGGCCGATTCGACCGACGCATCATCGTGCCCCGGCCCGACCTCAAGGGACGCTGCGGCATCCTTCAGGTGCACACCCGGAAGGTCCCGCTCGCGCCCGACGTCGAACTCGAAGTGATCGGCCGAGGCACCCCTGGGTTCAGCGGCGCCGACCTCGAGAACCTCGTGAACGAGGCAGCCCTGCTCGCTGCGCGACAGGACAAGGACTTCGTGTCGATGAGCGACATCGAGATGGCGAAGGACAAGGTCCTCATGGGATCCGAACGCCGCTCGATGGTCATCAGCGACAAAGAGAAGCGCACGACCGCCTACCACGAGGCCGGTCACGCCCTCGTCGGCATGCTGCTCCCCAACCACGACCCGATTCACAAGGTCACCATCATTCCCCGCGGCCCGGCCCTTGGTGTGACGATGACGTTGCCCGAAGAGGATCGGCTCAGCGTGTCGAGCGAATGGCTCCTCGACCAGATCGCGATGATGCTCTCGGGCCGCATCGCCGAAGAAGTGGTGTTCGGTCAGCTCACGACGGGCGCCGCGGACGACTTCAAGAAAGCCACCCAGCGGGCCCGGTCCATGGTGACCGAGTGGGGCATGACCAAAGCGCTCGGGCCGCTCGCCTACGTCGAGCGCGAAGAGTCCGGCTTCCTCGGCGCGAGCTACCACAAAGAATACTCCGACTCGACGGCGAACCAGATCGACGCGGAAGTGCGAAGCATCATCGATGCCCAGTACGCCCGAGCCCGCGCGCTGATCGAGGAGAACCGGGAACGCCTCGACAAGATCGCCGAAGCGCTGCTCGAGCGCGAGACCATTGGTCGCGAAGAACTCGACGCGATCCGAGACGGTCGGGAGATGCCGCCAGCGGAGCGGATCATCATCCTGAGCTACGATGAGAAGAAGAAGGACGAGAAGGACAAGCGGAAGGGCTCGATCTTTCAGCCGCGTCCGCGAGAGGTACCCAGCGCAGGCTGACGGGGGATGGCATGAGTGGGCGCCCGTTGCGCACCACAGGGCAAGAGTCTGAAACAGACGCAATGAGTGCGGGTGGGGTCCATGAGGCTCCGCTCGCGTCGCGTTTGTTGGACTCTCTTGCCGACACCCCACGCTGCGAGGTCTGGGGTGTCCTGAACGTCACCCCGGACTCCTTCAGCGACGGCGGCGCGTACCTCGATACCGACGCCGCCATCGCCCACGGGCTCGAGATGATCCGCCTCGGAGCGGACGTCATCGACATCGGGGGGGAGAGCTCCCGCCCGAAAGGCAGCGCGTACGGTGCGGGTGCAGACGAGGTGGACGCCGCCGAGGAGACCGCCCGGGTGCTCGAGGTGATCCGTGGGCTCCGGAAGCATGCGCCGCAGACCACGCTCTCGATCGACACCGTGAAACCGTCGGTGGCGTGCATCTGCCTGCAAGCGGGCGCCCACATCATCAACGACGTCTCGATGGGGCGCAGCGAGGCGCTGCTCGACGAGGTCGCGCTTTTCGGGGCCGGTTGCGTCTTGATGCACACCCGCGGACGGGGTGAGGTCGCACCGCCGAACACGGACTACGACGACGTGGTGTCCGAGGTGATCTCCGAGCTCCAGGTTGCCATCGGGCGCGCGGTGGGTCGGGGCATCGATCCGCAGGACATCTGGATCGATCCGGGGCTCGGGTTCGCCAAGACGCCGGCGCAGTCCGCGCGGCTGCTCGCACACCTGGCGGAACTGACCACGCTGGGTCACCCCGTGTTGCTCGGCGCTTCCCGCAAGTCGTTCATCGGTGCGTTGGCACCGGGCGCGGACGGCGCACGCCCCGGCCCGCTGGGGCGCGAACACGGGACCACGGCGACCACGACGTGGGCGGCGCTGGCTGGCGCGCGTGCGGTCCGGGTCCACGACGTCGCGGCTGCGTTTCAAGCGACGCAGCTGGTCCACGCCGTTGCGCAATCGACCGGTGCGCCTGCCCGTTTGGGCGTGCGCTGATGGAGGCGTTCTGGACATGGCTCGGGGAGATGGCGAACGGCCTCTTCGGGTTCTTCGAGCGGCCGATCACCGAGGTGCTCAAAGACGCGCTCGACGTGGGCATCGTGGCCGTCGCCATCTACTGGGGTCTGCTGATCATTCGCGGTACCCGCGCGATGCAGATGGCGCTCGGACTCTTGCTCGTGTCCATCGCGTACCTCGGTGCGCGCAAGCTCGGGCTCATCACCGTGTGGACGATTCTCGACTCGATCGTCACGTACTTCGTGCTCGTCGTGGTCGTCATCTTCCAAGCGGACATCCGGCGCGCGTTGATGCGGGTCGGGCGCGGTCCGCTCTTCCGCGGACAGCGCACCGCACGCGAGACGGCGGTCATCGAAGAAGTGGTCAAAGCCGCCATCGCACTCGCCCAGAAACGCATTGGTGGCCTGGTCGTCTTCGAGCGTGAAGCGGAGCTCGGTGAGTTCATCGAAAACGGCACCACGCTCGACGCAGCCGTCAGCAAGGAGTTGCTCTACAGCATCTTCATTCCCAGCTTCGAGAACCCGATGCACGATGGCGCGGTGATCGTGAGGGAAGGGCGCGTCTGGCAAGCCGGCGCCGTGTTGCCGCTGAGCGGCGGCAGCCACGACCGGACCTTGGGCACCCGTCACCGCGCGGCGCTCGGAATCTCCGAAGAGACCGACGCGGTCGTGGTCGTGGTGAGCGAAGAACGCGGTGCCGTCTCGTTGTGCTTCAACGGCAACATCGTGCGGAACCTCGACGCGGATTCCCTTCGCGAAGCGTTGTTCGGACTCTTTTACCGGCCCACCAAAGCTGCGGACGCCGTGATTCCGAAAAAGAAGAAGAAGAAGCGCGCAGCGACCCAGAAGTCCGCCGAGCGCATCAGTCTGGTTCCAGATGAAGACGATGCGATCGCCGCCGTGCCGACCGCCGCCGCGTCGAGCGCCGAGGAGTCCTCGTGAAGATGCGCGAGCGCACGGCGCGGGACCTGCTGACCAACAACCTCGGCCTCAAGCTTCTTTCGCTCGCTGCGGCCATCGTGCTGTTCAGTCTGGTGCGGGGCGCCGAGGACGCGCAGCGATCGGTGTTCGTCGATGTCGTCGCGTTGCTGCCGCTGCCATCGACGGAGCAGATGTTGGTCAGCGAGTTGCCCGACCAGGTGCGGCTGACATTGCGGGGCAGCCGGTCGCAGCTGAACTCGATCCGGCCGGGTGCGATTCCACCGGTTCAGATCGATCTGACGGACACGGACCTGCACTACTACTACTTTGCGGACGACGAGTTCGAGGTGCCCGCGGGCATCGCCATTTCTCAAGTGGCACCGGCGTCCATCTCGCTGCGCTGGGCAGACCGACTCGAGCGCACGCTGCCGGTGCAGCCGACCTTGACCGGCACACCCAGCGACGGGCTCGCGCTTGGCGAGCCGGCCCGCGTGGATCCCGCGGAGGTCACCGTGGTCGGTCCAGCCGAGGAGCTGCGCGACATGCGTTCGGTCCGGACGGAACCCATCGAGCTCGGTGGGCTCGAGGCCGGCATTCATCAGGTGCGCACCCGCCTCGAGCCACCTCCGCCGTACTCCCGCTACGGGCAGGACGGTCCGAGCCGCGTTCGCATCGAGGTGGTGCCCGATCTGGCGGAACGTTCGCTTCCGGGACTTCGGGTTCAGGTGGAAGGCGGGGAAGCGGCATCGATGCGACCCGAGGCCATCAGCGTGATCCTTCGCGGCGTGCCGAACGAAGTCGACCTGGTCGACCCCGCTTCCGTGATTCCCTACGTCGACATCGGCGATGCGGGCGCGGGTCCAGTGGTGTTGCCAGTCGCGCTCCGCGGCGTCCCGGCGGGCATCGAGATCGTTCGGGTCGAGCCGGCCAGCATCGAGCTGGTGGTGCGCGAATCCGAACCCGCAGAGCCGGTCACGCCCTAGATTCGCTGTCCGGCTGGGGACGACGGTCCCACATGGTTGGGGTCGGTCGACCGCGTTCGCGTCGCGACAGACGCCGGTGCGGGGGTTTCTTCGCTGGTACGGAGCGTGCACACTGTTGCGAGAGACCGAGTCTCGGAATGGGGTCGAAGATGCGCGGGTGTTTGGTTTGGGCAGCAGTGGCGACTGCGGTAACCGCGGTCGGATGGATCCCTGAGACCGCTTCGGCGCAGCACGGGTGTGCACCCGGCGACGAGTTCTGCATCCCGCCGCCCCCGTGTTACCGCGAGCCGGACAACCCCGACTGCAACGCGGATTGTCACTGCGACGCGCCGGATTACCCAGCCTGCGACCCGAGCTGCGCCCCCGGCGATCTCAGCTGCGATCCCGAATGCGGCAACCCCTGCTGGGACGAGTTCGGCCGCGACCTGTGCTCGGACCCGCCGCCGCCTTGTTCGGCGACGGGCGGCGATCTGCCCTTCGAGTTCATCGACGACATCGACGGAGACGACAACGGACAGATCTTTGCACTGGGGGACCGGGCGCCGGAGGAAGGGTGCGGCACGTTGCTCGTGGACGAGACGGGCTACTACTCGATCTTCGACACCGAGCTGAGCGAGTCGTGCGACGACCAGCTCGACGAAACCGGTTACCTCACGATTCAGAACTCGTGCAACGCACCCGGCGACGCGGTGGAGCGCAACGCGGGCGACCGCTTCCTGGTCTTCGACTCGGACAACACCCCGGACTGCACCGGCGATGGTGACTGCGAAGCGGGCCGCGTGTGCCGACCGGGCAACAGCCATGGACGATGCTGCGTGCCGAGCGAGCCGGTCTTCATGGGCACCTTCCTTTTGGTGGCCGGCGAGGCGAACCGCATCTGTCTCAACCACTGGTGCCCCGACTGGCGGGCGGAGATCGAGGCGGGCCGAGACTTCGGGTTCGTCGTGGACGGCTGTCGAGGCGTCAACTCGGTGCACTTCCGGATCGACGCGACCGCCATCGCTTGCCGCGACGACTCCACGCTGCACGCTTGTTCTTGGGGCTGCGCAAGCGGTGCCTGTCTGCCCGACCCGTGCGATGCAGCAAGCTGCGAAGCGTTCTGCATGGACGGCGTCTGCACCGACACCAACCCGTGCGACGCGGTCTCCTGCGAACACGGATGCGTGCGGGGTCGGTGCCTGCAGAACCGGCACGCGCGGGGACCGGATGTGGACGGAGACGGATTCAGTGAACTCGCCGATTGCGACGACACCAACCCCGAAGTCCACCCGGACCACCGCGAGATCTGCGCCAACGGACTCGACGACGATTGCGACGGCACATTCGACGAAGGCGACTGCCTCGGGGAGGGCGTCGATGCGGGACCCGGCGTGGATGGCGGCGGCGTCGACGGCGGCGGGTCGGGACGCGATGGCGGCCGCGGCTCGGTGAGCAGCGGTGGCTGCTCCTGTCGGACCGGCGGCAACGGCGGCGTGCCTGCGGTCGCGTTCGCGCTCCTCGCCTGGGTCGGGATGCGCCGACGACGCTGAGCCGGGGGCGGCGGATAGCAGGACGCCGAGGCGGTGTTGCGCCTTGCGCTCTAGGCGAGGTCTTTCCGCGCCGCGGCGAGGATCCGCCGCGCGGCTTTGTCGATTCGGCCCGCGGTGGGACCTTCGACCATCACCCGGAGCTTCGGTTCGGTGCCGCTCCATCGCACGAGCACGCGGCCGTCTTGGCCGAGCGCATCGGACTCCTTGGAGATCGCTTCTTGGGTGTAGGGCATCTTCCGGAGCGGCTTGCGGGCGCCGAACGTCTCGTTGAGCAGCAGCTGCGGGACGCGGCTCATCACGGTGGAGGCGAGTTCGCTGAGTGGCCGGCCTTCGGCTTGAACGATCGCGAGCGCCTGCAGCGCAGCCACGAGTCCATCGCCCGTGGTCGCGTGGTCGAGGAAGACCAGGTGGCCACTCTGTTCACCGCCGAACGAGAGCTTCCTGTTCCGAAGCGTCTCGACGACGTAGCGGTCCCCGACCGAACACCGGACCAGCTTGCCACCGGCATCTTGGATGGCGCGTTCGAGTCCCAGGTTGCTCATCACCGTGGCCACCAAGGTCTTCTTGCGCAGTTGCCGCTTGGCCAACATGCGGGTCGCGCACAGCGCCATCAACGCGTCGCCATCGACCACCTGGCCTTTCTCATCGACCATGATCACTCGGTCTGCGTCCCCGTCGAGCGCGAGCCCGAGAAGCGCCTTCCGCTTGCGCACTTCGCGCGCCACGGCCTCCGGGTGCATCGCCCCGCACTTCTTGTTGATGTTCTTGCCATCGGGTTTGACGCCGATGCTGTGGACCTCGGCGCCGAGCTCCGCGAAAACCAAGGGCGCCACGCGGTAGGCCGCACCGTGGGCCGCATCGACCACGATGCGCACTCCGTCGAGGGTCCGGTCCTTCGGGAAGGTGGCTTTCACGAACGCCACGTAGCGGCCGGGCGCGTCGTCGAGTCGACCCGCGCGGCCGACCCTCATGCCCGTCGGCCGGTTGGAGTCGAGTTCGTCGCCGTCGATGAGCGCCTCGAGGCGTTCTTCGAGCGCGTCGTCGAGCTTGTACCCGTCGCCGCCGAAGAGCTTGATGCCGTTGTCCTGGTAGGCGTTGTGGGACGCGCTGATCACCACGCCGACGTCGGCGCGCATGCTCGTGGTCAGGTGGGCGATCGCGGGCGTGGGGAGCGGACCACTGAGCAGCACTCGACCACCCATGGCGCACACCCCGGCCGAGAGCGCGGTCTCGAGCATGTAGCCGCTGAGCCGGGTGTCTTTGCCGATCACCACGCGGGGCGAGTGGCTGACCTTCTGGCGCGCTTGGTAGGTGACCGCGAGGCCGATCCGAAACGCCATCTCGGGGGTGATCACCCCTGCGTTGGCGAGTCCGCGAACCCCGTCCGTTCCGAAGTACTTCTTCACGCGGGGTTTCTACCACGGCTTGGGATCCGCACCACGCTTGCGGCATCTCCCGGTCCAGCGAAGTGCGCCCGCCCCGTGGGAACAATCAGGGCTGCCAGGTGACGTCGAGGGAGAAGTTGTTGGGTGGGGTGACGGTGTTGGTGTTCACGACGCCGCGCGGGAACGCCAGTTCGAGCAAGAAGCCATAGTCGCGCAGCTGACCGAGGGAGCGGGCGGCGTCCTCCCCGCTCGTATTGAAGAAGCCCTCGATGTAGACGCCCTGGATGACGCGGCGAAGGGTCTCGGGCAGGATCTCTTCGAGCCGCCAGCCGCCGCGGATGCGGTTGCCGCCGTAGTTGTTGCCTTCGACGATGACGTTCGGCACCACCGCGCCGAGCTCTTCGCGGAGCCCCAGCGTCAACACGCCCGCCGCGATGCCGGCCAAGAAGTCCGTCGGTGCGCGCTCCGCTTCCAAGTTGGTCTCGGAACGCACGTCGCCGCTCACGAGCAGCGCGATGATCTCGCCGTAGTCGCTCGTGAGGCTCGAGCTGAAACGGATTTGCGGATCGCTGAGGCGGCCGCTGGCGCTCACCGTGACCGTCTCTCCGGGTCGACTGCGCAGATTGTGGAGGGCCACCAGGTTTACGCCGGGATCGAGTGCGTGTTCGGCGTCGAACGTGAGCGCGCCCCGCTCCACCTCGAACCGTTTGCCGAACACGTCGAAGTGGCCGACCCCGATCTCCACGGTGCCCTCGACCGAGAGCGCCGAGGCGTAGCCCATCTGCAGGTCGGCTTCGAAGCTGGCCGCGAAGTCGTCGCTCTTGAGTTGAATCGTATCCAGCGATCGGATGGCGAGCCGCACCTCGAACGGATCCGTGTCGACCTCCTGCTCGACTTCCTCGCCGAGCACCACCACGTCGGGGTGGAGCGAAAGGCTCTGAGGCTCCTGGTCCAGGTCGTTGGACAGCCGGATCGACAAGTCCTCGATCTCCAAGGTGCCCTCCATGCCGTTCTCTTCGAACTGCGCGTTGACGGCCGTGTGGCCGGTGAGGGTGGCCAGCACGCTGCCCTCGCGTCGCACCGGGAACCCAAACGCGTCGAGCCGCGCGGTGAGGCGGCTCGGCCAGAGCCCCTGGAGTTCGAGGTCGCCGGCCACGTTCGCGACTCCGTCCCCGTCCTGCACGCTCAAACGCTGCAGCGTGATGCGATCCCCTTCGAAGAGGAACGTGCCCTGCACCCCCTCGAGCCGCTGGCCGACGGACGGGATCTCGACTCCAGCGTCTACGAGCGCGAGTTCTCCTCCGAACTCCGGGGTGAGGAGCGGGCCCCGCATGCGGATTTCACCCTGAAGCGTTCCGAACGAGTGGCCGACGTATGGGACGTACACGAGCGGCGCCTCGATGGGCATGTCGTCGAGATCGGCCACGACGAAGAGTTGCCGGCGGGCGCGGTCCGCCCTCGGGAATCCGCTCGTGGTCTCGCCTTCGTCACCGGCTTCGGCGTCCTCGTCGCGTTCGGTTTCGCCTCGCTCGTCCGCTCCGGCGACCTCGGGTTCGTCTTCCCCGTCGTCCGGTTCCGAACCGTCGTCGAGCGCGGGATCCCAGACGCCGTTCCATCGCAGGGGCAGTTCGGCGGAGACGTGGGTGGAGCCGCCGTTCCACCACGAGACGATGCCTTCGGCGAGCAAGCTCTCACCTGCGTTCATGGTCGCGCGAACATCGACGATGGAGGCGGGGGCGTGGCGCCGCTCGACCACCCGACGGCGGCCGTCGCGTCGTCCCCGAGCCTCCAGCTGCCGAGGGCGAAGGCCCGCGCTGTAGACGCTGATCTCAGCGGTGGGGTGGGTGGAGAACACATCTCCCAGCGAAGCGGTGGCGGTGATCGGTCCGGCGACGTGTTCACACACGTACGGGAGATCTTCGACCGGTGCGCGGACGACGAACACCTCGACGTCGGTCTCGGGGGCCTCGAACGAGTCGACGTCCCGAAGCCACTCGGCGATGGGGGTGTCGGCACCACCGGTTGCGTGCGCAAAGCGGCGGTTGCCGACGAACCCGCTCGCCCGCATCTCGGTGCGTTGATCGCGCAGCTCCACGATGATCTCGCCTCGCGGCGCGCTCCGCTGTCCGCAGAGTTCCCCCTGCAAGTCGCCCACGTAGTCGAGCCCGACGACCAGGTCGCCGAGTGGTCGGTACGCACCACCGCGAACGGTCAGCGACGCGGAAGCGCGGAGTTTGTCGGCGAACGGAATCCGTCGTCGAAGCGGCTCCTCGAGACTACCGAGGTTGCGGGGCGACATCCGCGCCGCCATCCGCCAGGGGGCCGCATCCAAGACGAGGGGCAAGAGGGCGGGCTCTTGCAGCACCCCGAGCAGATCGAGCAGCACCGAGACTTCGCCTTCGATCAGATCCCCGGCGTGGTCGGACGCGATGACCCGCGCGACGAGCGCACCGCTCTGGTAGCCGATGCGGCTGACGACGCCGAGATGGATCATGTCGTCGCCGGACCCGAGCGCGAGTCTCGGGACCTCGATGCGGCCCTCGAAGTCGAAGATGTCGAGCGCGCCGGTGAACGCGACCTCGCCGTCGACCGATCCTCCGAGCTCGGGGGCGGACTCGAGGGCTTCGATCTCGAGAAGGTCGAGGAGCGCGAGGTCGACGTTGCGGAAGGTCACATCGCCCTCCAGCGACGCGTCCGGTAGGGCGTCGCGCAGGGGGCGGTCCTGATCCACAGTGCCGCGGAGGCGCAGGTCGAGGCTTCCGTCGTTGGGCAAGGTGACGCCCACATCGCCTACGAGCCGGCCCAACCGGTACGCCATGTCCAGGGAGCCTTCGAGTTCGAGTCCGCGGAAGCGGCCCCCTTCGAAGGTGCCGTCGACGTGGACTTCGGGCTGGGCTTCGAGGTCGCCCGTGATGTCGGCGGTGCCCGCGACCTGGCCGACGATGCCCTCGAGGTAGTGCCCGTAGTCACCGGCGAGGAGCCGAACCGCGGTCAGGTCCAAACCGGCCGCCTCGGCGTGGAGGGCGTCGTCGTGTCCACGGCCGCGATGCCATCGACCCGAGGCAGCGACGAGCTGGCTGCCGTCGTCGGAGGCGAGGCGGAGCGCCCCCACCTCGAAGACCAACCCGGATGCGTACAGCCCCGACACGGAGCCCGAGAAGCGCTGGTCGCCCGAGCTGACCACGAGCCGCGGTGCGTCCACCCGCAGCCCGTTGCGAAGGTCGAGCTGCAGGTCGGCTTCCGCGAGCCGTCCCCCTTCGCGCAGGGTCATCGTGGAGGTGAACCGGGCCGGCCCACCACGCAGGGTGCCGCGCGCTTCGCCGAGCGGGAAACTCCCCGCGGCGACCGAGGACGCCTCGACGTCGAGGTTGAGGCGGAGTGAAGACAGGTCTTCCAGATCGGCCACGCTGGCCAGATCGGCGCTCACCGAGCCGGTGGCCGCCACGACCCGCGCGCTGGCCCCTCCGTAGCGAACGTTGGTGAAGGTCCATCGGCCGACCAAGCGGGTGCCCCCATCGAGCTGCCGCTCGAGCCGCGTCGCCATGTGCGCGCCGGCCCGCACGCCGGGCAGCAGGCTGGAGAGCAGCGGATCGGAGGCGACCTGGTTCGACCTGGCGTTCACTCTCAAGTTCATCGCGCCGTCGAAGCCGATGTCCCCCTGCACATTCAAGTCTCCGTCCATCAGCGGCAGGGACGCGTCGTCGATGGTGACCCCGTCTTCGCGCAGCCTGCCTTCCGCGTGCAGTGCGGGGATTTCCACGTCCCCGAGGTGCATCGGATCGAGGTCGACGACCACGGTGGGCTCGGGTTCCGTCAACACGATCTCCGCGCGGCCAGAGACGTTCAGGCTCGGCGCACCCTCGATCAACGTGTCGAGCTGCAGGCTGCCGGTTCGCACCGCGACCCGGATGGGACCGGGCCCGAGGCTGCCTTCCAGGTTCGCGTGGCCCGCGTCGGTGTCGAGGCTTCCGCGGATCAACAGAGCGTCCGGTGGGCCACGCAGCGAGAGGCGTCCCCGGATCGGACCGACCACGGGCACGAAGTCGAGGTCCGCGCCGGCGAGGGTGTCGGTGGAGATCGGATCGACGCGGACGCGCAGGTCGAATTCTGCTGGTCCGTCGCGGTCGAGCCCGCGCACGACCAGGTGCCCGAACGCGTGTTCGTCCGGTGCGCCTTCGCGGCTCCGGCTGGCGCGCAAAGCCACGTGGGTGTGCCGGTCGTCCAGGAGGGCGTACGCGCCTTCGAGCCGGACCGGGTAGGGGAAGGGGCCGGTCACGTTGCCGGTGCCGCGGTGGACCCGGAGATCGAGTCCGTCCTCCGGGTCCACCAGGATGACGAGGTGTCCGTCGAAGTCTTCGATGTGCAGGTCGCGGAAGTCGACGATGTCACCGCGCACGTCGACGTCCCGAACCAAGATCTGTTCGAGGGCGATGCGCAGTCCGCCTCCCTCGTCGTCGTCGGGCGGGGCGTCGGCCGGCGGCCCGAACGCGTTCGCGAGCGAGGGGGATCCGTCCGGGTCGGTGTACAGCCGAATGAAACCGCCATCGATCTCGATGGAGGTGAGCCGCAGTTCGCCGTGCAGGAAGGCAGAGACATCGATGCCAGCGCGCACGCGGTCGCCGCGGATGACCTCGCGTCCTTGGGCGTCTCGAATCACCACGTTCCGCGTCGTGCCCCCGAAGAGGTCGAGCGAGTCGAAGTCGGGGATGTCGAGTTCACCCGCCAGGGCGGCGGTGGTCTCGCGGGAGATGACCCGGGCGATGTCGCGCCGGGCGGTCGGTGTCTGGACGTGAAACGCGACGCTCGCGAGCACGCAGACCACCACTGCGGCGATCCACCCGACCACTCGTCCGAGGAAGAACGCGGTGCGCTTGAGTCGCCCACGCCGCGGCTCGGGCGGCGGGTCCGAGGGCGGCTCCGACGGCTCCGGGGCAGGCTCCAGCGATGAGGCGTCTTCGGTCAAAACGCCTCGCCGATGGTGAAGTGGAAGGCGCCGTTGATCGGGAGCCCCAGGAACTTCACGTTCGTCCCCGCGTCGACGTCGTCCTCCCCAAGGACCTGCGCCCGACGAACCCGCCAGCCGATGTCGAACCGGATCGGTCCGATGATCGTGTCGTAGCGGAGGCCGCCGCCGACCGAGAGATGCAGGTGGTCGAAACGGAACGACGGCTCTCGGTTGACGTCGGCGAAGTCCGCGAAGGTCACGAGTCCGAAGTCCTCCGTGACCGGAAGACGCAACTCGATCGACGCGTCCCAGCGGCGCAGGCCGCCGCTGTTCCTCCGGAAGGGGCGGTCCGGATCGCCACTGAACGAGGGTGCGTCGCCGAGGTACCCCGCGACGAACCCGCGGTTGCTGCTCGCGCCGCCCGAACGCAGACGGTAGAGCTGCGGACCGAGGGTCTGGCTGACCGGATCGAGCTTGTCGCTCGCCCGGGTGATGTGCATGACGCCGAGCCGGAACCGCCCCGCCACGACCAGCCGGCCGAGCGGTGCGTAGAGCCGAACATCCGGGACGGTGCGGATGTAGTCCCACGACAGCAGCCGCGCGACGTGCAACTCCACCGAGGCATAGAAGCCGCGTGTGGGCGAGCGCGAGTCGTCGCGCAGATCGAGCTGGAACGCGGTCTGCACGAACGCGACCTGGAAGTCGCTTGTGGTCGCGGTCACATCGTCCCGCACGCGGAAGACATTGCCCCGAAGTCCCACCGAGCCAGTCAGCAGGCCGTCGAAGAAGCTGCGCCGCAGCGAGATCGACGAGTCGAGCACGTGCCGGAAGAAACGATCGTTCGGATCGGGGCCGTAGTCGTATCGGGTGTCGAAGACGAGCGTGGTTCGGCGTTCGATGAAGCTCGGCTGCTGGAACTGCAGCCGCACATCCATCCCGAATCGAGGCACCGGAAAGGGATGGTTCACCGGTTGGAATACGAGTTTGGGCCGGCCTTCGAGTCGGATGCGGCGCAGGCCGCCGAGGAAGTTGCGGTGTTCGACGAACCCGAGCAGATGGATGTCCCACTGCCGCACGTCGGTGGCCTGGAGCTCGCTCTGGTAGGTGCCGGCCTGGACGCCGCCGCCAAGCCCGTACCGCAGCCGCCGTCCCGGTTTGACCCGGATCTCGACGTCGACTTCGCCCGTGCAGGCGCCGGCTTCGTTCCGGCGCGGGCGACCGAGCACATCCACCGAACCGAACGCACCGAGCGCGTAGACGTAGTGCTGTGCTTCTGCGAGCGCGGCTTCCGTGTAGCGCTGTCCCGGCTCGAGTGCGGCGACCGCCCGGATGACGGACTCGCGCAAGTCTTCGTTCCCCGTGACGGTGATGTTGCCGAGGCGGCTCTCGGCGCCCTGCCAGATGCGCACGACGACGTCTGCGGCGCGGGCTTCTCGATCGATCTCCACTCGTCCGCTCACCCGCGCACATCCCAGGGCTTCGTCGTGCAGGTACCGAAGCATGCGGTTCTTGGATCGGTCGTAGAGCGCTTCGTCGAAGGCCTCGCCCACCTCCAGCTGCCAGAGCTCGGCGAGCGCTTCTAGGAGGTCTGCGCCAAGCGTGCCGCGGGCGAGATGTTCCGCGCGCTCCGGCGCGATCGAGAGGCTGCGCACGAGGACCGGCTCGCCCTCCTGCACCCGAACCTGCAGCCGCACCCGGCACCCCTCGTCGTCGTCGTCTCGTTCGCAGGTCGACTCGGCGGTGACCCGGTCCTCGTTCGCGGCTTGAGGAGGGTCGGTGTTCACGCTCATGACCTGCGCGTCGTAGTACCCACGCGCTCGGTACCAGCGTTCGATGCGCTGCAGATCGCGCTCGAACACGTTGCGGTCGTAGAGCGGCCAGTCCGTCCAAGGCCACCGCCACATCTCGATGTCGGCGCCGCCATCGAAGGGCGGCCGGCCGCACTCTTCGTGCGAACCGCCGCCCAAGTGAATGGTGAAGCGTTCCCGCTCGGCGGTGGCCAGGCACGAACGAAGCGCCTCTTCGTTCAGATCCTCCATGCCGTCGATGTCGATCGAGTGCACGCCGTATCGGTCGGGGGCGATGTGTGCGCAGCCGAGGGCGAAGAGCAGCGCGCCGGTTGCCAGCCTGGCCACGGTGCCGAAGCGGCAGACGCGCGTCGCCTCCGCCGGAACGGCTTGGGCCAGAGCTCGGGAGGGGGAGGGCACCGGAGTCTTCGGGCTCAGGGCTGGAGCGGGGTGCGCAGGGGGTCGTCCAAGCGCAATCGGCCGCGGGGTGCGTGGGGCCAGATCACGCGCCCCCCCGCGTCCGAGTGCACCACCAACGCGGCGCCGTCGGCGAAGCGCAGCGCGACCAGACGGTTGCGGAGCAGTCCACGGCCATCGGCGCCGTAGGCGTGCAGCTCGGCGGTCTGATCGGCCGCGGGCAGCCGTGGGTCCGAACAGGCCTCGGCAACTTCCGGCGTGAGGTCTTCGGCGGCGCACCGCTCCAGCACGCCCCGCGATTCGTTCTCCGAGGTTGCGGCGAGCCAGCGGGCCGCCGCGGCCCGAACCATGGGCGCGTGGGCCGGTCCCCAGAAGTCCTGGGGACGTTTGCCCTCACATCGGGCACCCGCGAGGGTCAGCGCCACCATCGCGTTGGCGCGCACGTAGGCGTCGCGCCGTTCGATCAGTCCACACAACCCTGCGAGCGTTTCGGGGGACACCGCTTCTTGTCGGCGAACCTGCTGGACGAGCGCGAAGGTTGCGACTGCGGGCATCGGCCATGCCCCCTCCGACGCGTGGGTCAAGAGTTCCGGAACGACGTCGGGTCCCGCGAAGCCAAGCGCGGCGACGGCTGCAAGCCGGACCTGCGCGGGGCCCGTGGCGGAGAGCTCGCGCAGAAGTGTTTGCGTGTCCCCGTCGGCCGCATGCCAGGCGAGCGCGAGGGTCGCCATGCGGCGTCGCTCCACCGGTCCGCTGGTGCTCAGCGCCCGCAACGCAGTGGCGGCGTAGGGACCCGCTGATGTCGCGAGCGCGTCGATGGCGCGCGCGGCGAGTGGCTGGTCCGGTCCCGACGCAAACCGCTGAAGGCCCCGTTCGTAGCGCTCCATCTCGCCGGTGCCTCGGTGCAGTGCGCCACCGATGGCGACGAGCAACGCGTGCCGGTCCACCGGTGCCGGGTCCTCGGCCAGGGCGAAGACCTCGGCCAAGCGCCGCGCATCCATCGACGCACCGAGGGCACGCGCCGCGATCATCCTCAGCTGCGGGTCGTCGTCACGGAGCAGCGGAAACAGAGCGTCCGAACCTTCCGGGTCGCCAATCGCGCCAATCGCTTGGGCGGCCGCGCGCCGCAGATCGGCCTCTGGATGTTCGAGCAGGGGGCGAATGTTCGGAAGCGCCCGGGCGGCCTGCACTCGGCCGAGCAAGGTCACCACATGAACCCGCTGGTTCGGGGGCACCTCGCCGAGAATGGCCAAGAGCGGATCCGCCGCGCGGCCGTCGGCCGGGTGGAGGTCGAGGTAAAGACCCAGCGCGTTCAACGCCGCGTCGGTGGGTTGTCCGGTCGATGCCGCTGCGACGAGATGTTCGAGGATCGGAACGACGACTTCGGCGTCTCCGGATCGCGCCAACCCTTCGAGCAGCGGGCTGGCGTCGCCGCGCTCCGCGACCAGTGCCTGGAGCAGGGGTTCGGCCACCGAGGCCTCCGGCGCCCGGGCGAGGCGCCGCGCGATGGCCGTCGCGAGTGCGGTGACTTGACCGGGTTCGCGCGTCCGAGCCAACTGGGTGCCGAGCTGCGCCGTGAGGGTGTCTGACTCGTGTCCCGCGAGCACGTCGGCGGCGGTCTCCCGGAGTTCGCTTCGCCCCATCGCCTCCGCCACGGCCTCGAGCGCGTCGTCGGTGCCGATGGCCCCGAGCGCAGCGATCACGGCGCGCGACACCCGGGCGTCGGCGCCGGTGGCGAGCGACCGCAGCGGGGCCACCGCACGGGCCGCGCCCAGCCGCCCGAGGGCGCCGATCGCGGTCAGCTGGGCAGGCTGCGCGTCGTCGCGAAGCGCTTGCACCAAGGCCGAGACCGCGCGCGCGTCGCCCAGCGATCCGAGCGCGGCGTACACCGCCTGTCGCACATCCGCCGATTCGTCGCGTGCGCGACCGACGAGCGACACGACGGCCCGCGGGTCGCCGAGTTGTCCCAGCGCTTGCGCGGCATCGATTCGGACCTCCGGGTCCTCGTCGTCCAGCCGGCCGAGGATGGGGGTCGTCACACTCTCGTCGCCGGTGCGCAGGAGCGCGCCCACGGCGGCCCGTCGAACGGCGGTGTTCTGATCTCCGAGCGCCCGCACCAGGTCTGGAATGGGCCGCGGGTCGCCTATCTCACCGAGCGCGGTGGCCGCGACACTCCGTACGTCGGGTTCCGGGTCGTCGAGCCACTCTTGGAGCAACGGCACCGCGTCGCGGAGTTGCACCCGCCCCGCGCTCACGGCGGCTTCCCGCCGCACTTCGAGATCGGGGTCCTCGAGGGCCCGCAGCAGCGGCTCGCGGACCTCGCTCGCGCCGTAGCCCGCCATGAGGCGCACCACGTCCCGCCGCTGGCGTGCATCGCCCGAGGCGAACTCGCGTTCGAGTCGACCGAGCCGGCCTTCCCACTCGAAGCCGGTACAGAGCAGGCACAGGCCGAGCAGTCCAAGGAGCCGCACGCCTACTTCATAGCAGCTTTCCAGTACTTCGTTGATGAAACCGTGTGCCGCGGCTGGGGGTGCGCCTGCATGGGAGAACGGCTAAGAAGCGGCCGTGGCTGGCAAGTACATCGTTCAGACCTTCGGGTGTCAGATGAACGTGCACGACTCTCGAAGGATCGAGGAGGTGCTCGAGCGGGAGGGGTACGCCTCGACCGAGGACGCCTACGACGCCGATGTGGTCGTGGTGAACACTTGCAGCGTGCGCGAGAAGGCCGAACACAAGCTCATGAGCCTGCTCGGCCGGCTGCGGCCGCTCAAGGAAGCCAAACCGCACCTGACCATCGCGGTGGCCGGTTGTGTGGCCCAGCAGGAAGGAGAACGGCTCCTGAGCCGTTCGGACCTGGTGGACCTCGTGCTCGGACCGGACAACATCCCAGAGCTGCCGGAGCTGCTGCGCCTCCAAGACGGTGGCGCGCCGCCGAGCGTGCGGACCGAGTTCGATCTGCAGGATCCCCAGTTCCTCGTCGCGCGGCCCCGCGGCATCGGCCGCGAGGTGACCGCGTTCGTCACTGTGATGAAGGGCTGCGACGAGCGGTGTACGTTCTGCATCGTGCCGACCACCCGAGGCGCGGAGCGCTACCGGCCCGCGGATGAGATCCTCGAAGAGATCTCCGGTCTGGCGGCAGGTGGGGTGCGCGAGGTCACCTTGCTCGGTCAGACCGTGAACAGCTGGTTCGACCCGAGCGAAGCCGATCACAAACCGACCAGCCGCACCGCGCCGAGCGGCAGCCGGTTCGCGCTGCTCCTGCGGCGCATCGCCGAGGAGGTGCCGGAGCTCGCGCGCCTTCGGTACACCTCGCCTCACCCGCGGCACCTGACGCCCGAGCTCATCGCTGCGCATGGCGACCTCGCGATCTTGCCGCGCCACGTGCATCTCCCGGTGCAGTCCGGATCCGATGCGGTGCTCCGGCGCATGTCGCGGCGCTACACGAGCGCGGAGTACCTCGAGCGGGTGCGTGCGCTGCAAGCGGCGGCGCCCGGGCTGACGCTCTCGACGGATCTCATCGTCGGGTTTCCGGGCGAGACGGATGCCGACTTCGAAGAGACGCTGCAGCTGGTGCGGGACGCAGGCTTCGTGGCCGCGTTCTGCTTCAAGTACTCGGAGCGCCCGTTCACGCCCGCGCAGAAGATGGGCGACGACGTGCCGGAAGAGACGAAGTCCGCGCGCATCCAGGCGCTCTTCGAGGTGGTCGCCGAGCAGCAGACCGCGCATCTGAACGCGCTCGTCGGCACCACGCAGCAGGTGCTGATCGAAGGTCCGAACGACGCGAGCGTTCACCGCTTCAGCGGCCGCAGCGCCCGGCACGAGATCGTGCACGTCGAAGCGCCCAAGGGCGTGGACCCCACCGGCACCATCGTCGAGGTCACCATCGAGAAAGCGTTCCAGCACAGTTTGCTTGGGGTGATGGCCGGCGCGTCGTTGCCGGAACGCGCGCAGCCCCGCAAGCGCCGCAAACTGCCGCTCCTCTCGGAGGGGCCAGCCGCGGATCCTTCGTGAAGGGCGCAGGTCTGCCGCCACGGTGGTGGCTGCACTGGATGCCCGCGTTCCTGTACATGGGGCTCATCTTCGCGCTCTCGTCCTTCGCCATCGACGCGCCTTCGATCCGGGCGTTCCCGTTCCAGGACAAAGGCGTGCACTTCGTGGAGTACGCCGCGCTCGGCTTCCTCTGCGCGCACGCGACTCTGAACACTTGGCCGCAGCGCCATCCGTTCCGGACGTTGGCGCTCGGCGCGTTCCTCGCGACCGCGTGGGGCCTCTCGGACGAGTTCCACCAAGCGTTCGTGCCCGGTCGCTCCGCCGACCACCTCGACCTGCTCGCGGACGCCATCGGCGCGACCACCGGTGCTTCTGCACGCGGGCTCCTCCGGTGGTTCGCGGCGCGTCGCGCACGCGCTGCGGAGATCGCCGAAGAGACACCCAGCTCCGCGCTACCGGAGACCAAGGAGATGACATGAAGGTCCTGCTTCCCTATGGCGACCACGCCCCCGTGATCGCCGACGACGCGTTCGTCGCTCCCAACACCAGCCTCATCGGGGACGTGGTCGTCGGCGCGCAAGCCTCGATCTGGTTCGGATCGACCCTGCGTGGCGACGTGATGCCGATCCGGATCGGCGCGCGCACCTCCATCCAAGACAACTCGGTCGTGCACGCCACCGACGGGTGGCACGCGACGACCGTCGGCGAAGACTGCGTGGTCGGGCACGGGGTGATCCTCCACGGCTGCAAACTCGGCAACCGCGTCCTCATCGGCATGGGCACGATCGTGCTCGATGCCGCCGACATCGGCGATGACGTGTTGATCGGCGCCGGCTCCCTCGTGACCGCCCGCACCGTCATCCCGAGCGGCATGCTCGCCGTCGGCCGCCCCGCGAAAGTGAAACGCCCGCTCACTCCGGAAGAACTCGAGCGCATGGGCGACGGCGCCGCGCACTACGTGAAGAAAGCCGCCGACTACCGACTGCTGACCGACTGAACGCGGGTCGTGTCGGCCGCTCTTCGCCATCGGCTTCGGCTTCGGCCACCGCTTCGGACAGCTGGTATCCTCTGATCCAATGCGCCGCTGCCTTTCGCCCCCTCTCGTTCTCTCGTCTCTCCTCGTCCTCGCGTCCAGCTGCGCACGTACGCAGACCCCCATCATCGAGGGGGACATCGCGTTGACCGTGGTGGTCGAGACGGACCGGGCGCTCGCGGATGTGACCGCGCGCGTCCGAGTCTCGATCGACGGGGTGGTCGTGTTCGACGGGGTGCCCGAGGGCTTCTATCTGATGGGCGCCGCGGTGCCGCCACTGACCGTCGAGTCGGGCACGCATCTGGTGGTCGTGAGTTTGCACGACAGCCGCGGCACCGAGCTCGCGACGGACGCGACCAACGGCACCTACACCGCCAACGCGACGCTTCGGTTCAGTTTCCGGGGCGGCTGCCTCGGCGGTTGTCCCATGGGCGAGGTGTGCGTGGGCGGGGCGTGCCGCGACGAGTGTGAGATCGATCCGACCCGCTGCGGCGAGTGCGCGTGTTTCAGCGACAGCGATTGCCCCTCGGCCGAGTGCGGCGCGATCGAGTGCCACTCGTGCGCATGCGTGCCGGTTCCCGACGACGCGGACTGCCCCAGTGGCGAAGTGTGCGCCGATGGCGTCTGTCGGCCGGACGAAAGCGAGTGCGATTGTCTCGCTCCAGAGCCTTGCATGGGCCCACCGCCGTTCGGCTGTGCGGCGGTGGTGCGGGTTCGGGGCGAGTGTGCGTGCGAGGCGGGGCTCGGGTTCTGCGATGGCGCCTGCGACCCCCGCTCGCTCGAGTGCGTAGACGACGCGGCGCCGCTCCAGGTGACCCTCCGAACGGAGTACACCCGCGACGAGTTCGATGCGGTCGAACTCCGGCTCGACGGAGTCTACCTGCTCGAGACTGCGCCGCCGGCTGGGGACCTGATCGGGGGAGCCGAGGTGGGCTTCTTTCAGGTGCCCGCGAACCGCGATCAAACGCTGATGGTGCGCCTTCGTTCCTGCGGGCGGGTCGTCGCCGAGCGCGAAGTCCGACTGCGGATCGAATCCGATCCGAGCGAGGTGGTCGTCCCCATCATCCGCTGAGCGGATGCGTCAGTCGACGGTGAGGATGGCGTGGAAGGCGGCCTGCGGGATGTCGACCTTGCCGACCGACTTCATCCGCTTCTTGCCTTCTTTCTGCTTCTGCAAGAGCTTGCGCTTGCGGCTGATGTCGCCGCCGTAGCACTTGGCCGTGACGTCCTTTCGGAGCGCCCGCACCGATTCGCGCGCCACGATCTTGCTTCCGATCGCGGCCTGGATCGCGACCTCGAACTGTTGCCGCGGCACGATGCCCTTGAGCCGTTTGGCGAGCTCGCGGCCGATGAAGAACGCGTTCGACTTGTGCACGATGGCGCTGAGCGCATCGAGTCGGTCGCCGTTGATGAGCATGTCGAGGCGCACGAGTTTGTTCTCGCGGTAGCTGCTGAGCTCGTAGTCCATGGACGCGTAGCCCTTGGTCGCGCTCTTGAGCTTGTCGTAGAAGTCGTAGAGCACTTCGGCGAGCGGTAGCTCGTAGGTGATCACGACTCGGTCGGTGCTCGAGTACTGCAAGCCGGTCTGCTCGCCGCGGCGCTCCTGGCAGAGCTTGAGGACCGGGCCGACGAAGCTGCTCGGCACATGGATCTGCACCTTGAAGTACGGCTCTTCGATCTTCGCGATCTCCCCGGCATCGGGCAGACGCGAGGGGTTCTCCACGTTGATGACTTCGCCCGAGATCAAGTGCACGTGGTAGACGACGCTCGGCGCCGTCGTGATGAGATCGAGGTTGTACTCGCGCTCGAGCCGCTCCTGGACGATCTCCATGTGCAGCAGACCGAGGAAGCCACAGCGAAAGCCGAAGCCCAGCGCGTCCGAGCTCTCGGGCTCGAAGAAGAGCGCCGCGTCGTTCAAGCGCAGTTTGTCGAGCGCGTCCCGGAGCTCCGGGTATTGGTCGCTGTCGGTGGGGAACACGCCGCAGAAGACCATCGGTTTGACGTCTTGGAACCCCTTGAGCGCTTCAGGGGCTTGGTCGTGGAGTTTGGTGATGGTGTCGCCGACTTTGGTGTCGGTGATCGACTTGATCGAGGCGGCGAAGAACCCGACCTCGCCCGGTGCGAGGTGGTCCACGGCCACGGGCCACGGAGAATAGACGCCGAGCTCGGTGACTTCGTACTCGGCGCGCGTCGCCATCATCTTGATCTTGTCGCCCTTGCGGATGGTGCCGTCGACCACGCGGATCATGCCCATCGCGCCGCGGTACGCGTCGTACCAGCTGTCGAAGAGCAGGGCGCGAAGCGGGCCCTCCTCATAGTCCGTCTTCGGGGGCGGCACCCGCCGTACGATGGCTTCGAGGATCTCGTGTACGCCGGCGCCGGTCTTGCCGCTGCACGCGAGCAGCTCGTCGACGTCGAGGCCGATCACTTCTTCGACTTCCCGCTTCACCCGATCGACGTCTGCGCTCGGCAGGTCGATCTTGTTGAACACGGGGATGATTTCGAGGTCGTTCTCGAGCGCCAGGTACACGTTCGCGAGGGTCTGCGCTTCCACCCCCTGGGTCGCGTCCACGACGAGCAGCGCTCCGTCGCAGGCGGCGAGTGAGCGGGAGACCTCGTACGAGAAGTCCACGTGTCCGGGGGTGTCGATCAGGTTGAGCTGGTAGAGCTCCCCGTCGGCCGCCTTGAAGGGGAGCCGGACGCTCTGCGCCTTGATCGTGATGCCGCGCTCCTGCTCGAGTTCCATCCGATCGAGCAGTTGTTCCTTCTGCTCTCGTTTCGTGATGGCGCCGGTGACATCGAGGATTCGGTCGGCCAGGGTGGACTTGCCGTGATCGATGTGCGCGATGATCGCGAAGTTGCGGATGCGCTGACGGGGAAACGACGACATGGGGGCGCTGAGCTAGCACCTCCCCTGAACGAATGCGAGCGCGCGCGTCAGGTCTCGAGCGAGAGTTGGCCGGGCAACTGGTCTTCGTGTTTCGCCAGCACCAGATCGATGCCTTCGCGGATGTAGACCGCGACCGGCACCTTCGTGCGTTCATGGAGCAGCTTCAACTTCTCGTTCTGCTCAGGAGTGATGTAGACCGTCGTCGAGATCTTCTTGCGTGCCATCGTGCTTGTTTCCGGGAGGGCGACCCTCCGCCGGGTGAAGCTACATGGCACCATGTATGTGGTCAAACAACGGGACCGGCCGCGGTGACAAAAAGGCCGACCCATTTGGCGCCGATGGAAACACCGAAGGAGGGTCCTTGCAGTGGGCGGTTGCCCCAAGGGACAAGGCGCGGTTAAGCTCCGGCGAACGGGGGGCGCGTCCGGATGGGTCCGTCCAAAACACCCCGGTGCCGAGTCCTTCGGCGCACTCGAGACAGCTGGAATGAGTATGCGTAATTATTCGGTTTTTCTGTGTCTGATGGGGCTGATCGCCTGTGGCGGGTCGAACGAGGGCTCCGGCATCGGTGAACAGAACGAAGTGCTGCAGGGGTCGCGGGGCGACATCTCGGTGCGTGAGGCGTGCGTGGGGCGGGGCGAAGAGCTGGCCACCGACGTCAACAACGACGGCACCCCGGACATCCGCCACGTGATGTCCAACGGGACCCGGATCTGCACCGAGATCGACATGAACTTCGATGGCCGCACCGACGTCACGCGGTTCTACGACGCGGATGGACAGACGCCGATTCGCGAAGAACACGACTTCGACTTCGACGGTCGCATGGACCAGATCGCGTACTTCGAAGCGGGCGACCTGAGCCGCAAAGAGCTCGACACCAACTTCAACAGCCGCATCGACACGTGGATGTGGTGTGAAGAAGGCAGGGTTTCGCGGGCCGAACGCGACCGCACGAACGACGGCGACGTCGACACGTGGGAAGTCTACGAGCGCGGCTACCTCACCGAAGCACGCTACGACGACAACAACGATGGCCAGCCCGAGAAGTGGGAAGTCTTCCAGAACGGCCGTCTGACGGAAGTTCGATACGACACCGACCGCGACGGCCAGCCGGATCGGGCCGAAGAGATCCCCGCCGACCAGGCCGGTCAGGCGGAGGACCGACTCGGGTGCTCCGTCCTGCCGGACGAAGAACCGGAAGAAGCTGCGCCGCCGGCCCCGCCTGCGGGCGAACCCCAGAACGGGACGGTGCCCGCCGAGGGGACCGAGGGCGAAGGCACGACCGAAGGCGACGACGCCCCGTGGGCCGGCGCGAGCGATGTGACCGAGGAAGAAGAGGGTTCGGAATGACGCGCGCACTGATGGTGATGCTCTGCCTCGCGGTGGGATTCGGTTGTTCGAGTGAAGAAGACGAGCGGAACAACCGGCCGACCCATGCGCGAAGTGCCGAGACCTCCGGCGGGGAGCGCGGCGAAGAGAACAGCCGCTGCGACGCCGACGCTCCGAACCGCGAGGTGAGCGAGTACGACACGTCGGGCGACGAGTACCCGGATGTCCGGAAGGTGTTCCTCACCATCGGCACCGGTCGGTTGGCCCGACTCGTCCTGGTGTGCCGCGAAGCGGACCTGAACGGCGACGGCACCAAAGACGTGGTGCGGTTCTACAACGACGAAGGCCGGCCGATGCGCGAAGAAGCCGACCGCGACTTCGACGGCGGCATGGACGAGATCACGTTCTTCGAACATGGCCGCATCGTTCGCCAAGAGCTCGACATGAACCACGACGGCCGGGTCGATCAGAAGATCTTCTTCGAAGGTGGCCGACCGGTCCGGGCGGAGCGGGACATGGCGGGTCGGAGCGACGCGAACAACTGGCACCCGGATCGTTGGGAGTACTACGAAGAGGGTCGCATGGTCCGCATGGGGACGGACATCGACGGCGACGGACGGGTCGACCGCTGGGACCGAGATGCCGAATGGCTGCGCGCCCGCGAGGCGGATGCCGCCCGCGAGCAGGCGGAACAGGTCGCCGAGGACGCAGCCGAGGCTGCCGAAGGCGAAGCCGCCGAAGGCTGAGCGTTGTACGGCCCCGACGCGGGCGCCTGACAGGCTCCGGCGGCGCGTGCTAGGCACGGGCGATGCGCCTCGAACGACTCCAGAAAGTACTCGCGAACGCCGGCGTGGCGTCGCGCCGCAAATGCGAGGAGCTGATCCTCGCTGGCCGCGTGCGCGTCAACGGCAAGGTCGTTACGGAGATGGGCGTCAAGGTCGACGGCCGGTCCGACAAGATCGAGCTCGACGGCCGCCGGGTCGTGCGTGAGAAGCGGGCGTACTACGTGCTTCACAAGCCCCGCGAGATGGTCTGCACCCTGGACGATCCGGAGGAGCGCGCGTCGCTCTCGGGCATCGTCAAGCGGCTCGAAGAATCGGTGCACCCGGTCGGCCGGCTCGATTACCACACGAGCGGCGTGCTGCTGCTGACCAACGACGGCGCGTTCACCGACGGGCTGTTGCGTCCGAAGCGCGGGGTGCCGAAGACGTACCTCGCGAAGGTCCAGGGCAACGTGGCGCTCGATGCGCTCGGCAAACTTCGGCAGGGCGTGACGCTCGACGATGGCTACGTGACGAAGCCGGCCGAGGTGTTCGTGCACCGTTCGGAGGCCAAGACGACCTGGCTGAGCATCACGCTCAAAGAGGGCAAGAACCGTCAGATCCACCGCATGGGCGATGCGCTTGGACACCGCGTCATGCGGCTCGTCCGACAGAGCTTCGCGGGCATCACCGTCGAAGGACTTCGTCCGGGTCAGTACCGGCCGCTGAACGAGAAAGAGCTCGAGCAGATCGGCAAGAAGTACCTCGGCAAGAAGACCCGCGGCCGCTGAGCGCTCGGGAGCAGGTCGCTGAAAAACGACCTGCTCCCTTGCCGTTGCCCTTGCCGTTGCCCTTGCCCGTGCCCTTGCCCGTGCCCTTGCCCGCGTCGTGGACGCCGTGTGTTTCGCGACGGCGAGGCCTCGAATCGGTCGGTGCTACGCGGCGCAGCTCCGCAGCCGCGCGACGGGTAGGAGGTTGTATGCGGCGCCGGCCAGGTAGGCGGCGAGCTGTGTCTTGCGTCTGCCTCGATATTGCTTGGGGGCTGTGCCCCCAAGAAATATCGAACGGGCTCTCGCCCACCTTGAGCAGGTCGTCGGTGATGCTCGTCGCGCTGATCAAGCGATCTGACCGCTGATCCGCGGGCAAGGGCAAAGGGCAGGGGCAAGGGGCAGGCTGCGAGAACGCCCTGCGGGCGTCTTCAGCAGCCTGCTACGCTACGCGGGCGTCCAGCGCGCGTCCAACCCGGCCGCTTGCAGCTGAGGCAACACCACCTCTTCGAGCGTGGCCCGCGTGAGCTCGTTGTAGAACGCGCTGGACCCGAGACCGAGCGCTTTGCGCTGTGCGATCTCGTCCCCCTGGGTGCTGGGTTCCGTCGACCGTTTGGCGAGCAACTGCTTCCAGTAGTGGTCCAGTGCGAACGGCACGTACGCCTCCACGGCGGCCCAGTCGTCCGGCGAGAGGGCGGGGCGGGCGAGGCCGAGCTGCACCCATCCGAAGCGTGCGTGGGTGACCTCGTCCCCGAGCAGCTGATCGAGGACCGAGCGTACGAAGGGGTCCGTGGTCTCGTCCCGCTCCGCGGTGGTGAGCGAGACGCTGACCGTCTCCGAGATGCAGCTCGCGTAGAGGCAGTTCCGGGTGAACCGAACGAGCGGTGTCTGACCGGCATGCAGTGCGATGGACTCGGTCGCCTGCGCGACGCGGGCAGCGGCCTGACCGCCGAGCGCTTCGACGACGCGGCCGCACAGCACGCCATGATGCAGTTCGTCGAGCGCCATCTTCAGGAGGATGCCCTGCAGGTCGAGCGGAACCTCCGCTTCGATCGCTTGCGGGAGCAGCGCCGAGAAGACGGTGGCGGATCGGTGTTCGTCGACCATGCGCCGGAGCCACGCGGCCCGAGCCGCCGCCACGCTCGCATCGGAGTACAGACTGAGATCGATCCTGGCCACTGGTGGGACACCGCGCTCCAAAGCCTGCAGGGTGCGCTCCCACTCGAGGCGCAGCGGAGACTGGCTGAGGTCGGTTCTCACGAGGGTCATGGGCGGAGTGTCCAGGATCACAGCCCGAAGCCCAAGCTGGCATGGTGCTCGCAATGTGGGAGTCGCCTTCCGCGTTCCGCGCCAGGGTGTGCCATCCCGAAAGCCAGCTCCATGACCACCGATGAAATCCGCCGTCGTGCCCTCCGTGCTGCCCGAACCGTGACCATTGCCTTGGCGATGGTCGGCGGCAGCGCCTGCTACGGCGGTCACGAGATCACCACCACCGGATCGGACAGTGGGCCGACCGACGATGCCCTCGTGCTGCGCGATGCGGGCCAGGACGCCCCAGAGGTGTTCCCGGATGCGTTCTTTGCCGATGCGGGCGCGGCGGATGCGCGGCCGTGTACCCCCGATCCCGACTGCAACGGATTCGGTGGGGATGGCGACGGGATGTGCGACTGGGATGCGTTCAACGCCTGCTGCGAGACGCTGATGTGGGACGACGAGGCGTGCTGGCTGCCGGGCGGCCCGCTCGCGCCGCCGGAGATGCCGAGCGCCCTCGCGTAGCCAGCACCTACGCACCAGTGCGAAGAACCCGGGCAATAGTCTCTCGCGCGGGAGGCTCTGGGCCCGCGCAGGAGCGAAGCGACGAGCAGGTCCGGAGCCGCTTTCGAGGGTTCGGAAAGCCGAGGGCGTCCGAGCCCGCAGAAACCCCGCGAGAGACCAGACAATATCGACGCGGCGAAGCCGAGCGAAGCGAGCAAGCCGTGTCACCGGGACGGGGTTTGGGGGCCGTGCCCCCAGCAATACCGTTCGGGTTTTTCACGTTGTGGAACCGACTGAAGTTTTTTCGTCACATCTCCGGCCCCACGGTTTCCGTTGTGGTGAGCGGGAAGGAGCGAAGGCCGATGAGGGCGCGCTTCACCGCGGGGTTTCCGGTCGGGCGCATGCGCCTGAACCGCGGAGGTGCACCATGTTCAAGATTCAACGACTTCTCGCCGCGCTCACGATCGCAGCGTCCCTTCTTCTCCCGAGCCTTGGGCATGCGGAGGCGCCGATGGCCGGCCGCACCCACGCGGTGCTGGTCGGCATCGCGGACTACCCGAGTTCGCCGCTGGCACGCACGGACGTGGACGCGGAACGCATCGGTCGGGCGCTCGTTCGCAACGTGCCCGCCGAGAAGCTGCGGATGCACTTGCTCCTGAACGCCGACGCCACCCGCGCCAATGTGATTCAGGCGCTTGCCACGGTGCAGCGTGAAGCGACCGAGGGAGACAACGTGGTCTTCTTCTTCAGCGGCCATGGTTCGCCGGTGGCAGATCAGAGCAGCGACGAAGGCGACCAGCTCGACGAAGTGTTGTCGCTCTACGACGGCGATCTCTCGGACGACGAGCTCGCCACGGCCCTCGACGGGACCAAGAGCCGGCTCACGCTGGTCGGCATCGACGCCTGCTTCAGCGGAGGGTTCCTCTTCGACGTCGGGGCCCGCGCCGGTCGCATGACCCTCCTCTCGAGCGATGAGGATCTGACCAGCGCCGTGCCCGCACAGGAGGCGGGCGGCCACCTCAGTCTGTTGCTCGCCCAGGCCCTCGAAGGCCGCGCGGACGGGGCCGCCAACGGCGTCTTTGGGCAGAGCAGCGATGGCATGCTGACCGCGCTCGAGATCGAGGTCTTCATCCGCCGCGAGGCCGCCCGGCTTCCGAGCATCGAAGCGTCGGACCCGGCCGGCCGCAACGTCGGCTTCCAGTTCATCGACATCAAGCGCACCGGCGTACGTCCCGACATGGTCGTGATGCAGGTCGGCGAAGGCACCGGCGAGTTCGTCGCTCCTCAAGCCACCGTGGTCGGCACCGAGGTGGCGAGCTTCCTCGGACAGCAGCTCAGCCCAAGCGGCAACACGCACCCCATCGAACTCACTGCCGGCATGCGGTACCGCATCGAGACGAACGCGCTCGGTGGCGCCGCCGACACCGTGCTCGCACTCGTGCACAACGGACAGGTCGTCGCCGAGAACGACGACGTCTCGCGGGGCGACCTGTCGAGCCGCGTCGAGTTCACCGCGCCGACCACCGGCCGCTACGAAGTGCGGGTGCGTCCCTACGCGGAGAGCACCTTGGGCAGCTACGGTCTGCGCGTCGCGCAGCTCGATGCCGCGCCGACCCAGACGGACACCCCGGCCACCGCGACCGAGCTCGTCTTCGAACGCCAGGGATTGCAGCTCACCGCCGCGGGCGACACCCAGTCGCTGGAACTCGCGCCCGGTCACTACATCCTCGAGACGAGGGCGCTCACGGGCCAGGCCGACACGGTCGTCCGCGTGCTTCGCGACAGCGTCGTGGTCGGTGAGAACGACGATGTCTCGCCCGACGACCTCGCGAGCCGGGTCGAGTTCGACGTGCCGACCGCAGGCACCTACGCCATCGAGGTCCGTCCCTACGCAGCCGAGACGCTTGGCACCTACACGCTGGCCGCACGCCGACAGCCGCTGACCAACGCGCAGCCCAGCACCGGCGGCACCCACGTGCTTGCGTTGACCGGCCTCGCGCTCGGCACCGGCGGCGCCGAACACGAAGTCCAGGTCGAAGCGGGTCGCCGCTACCTCCTCGAGACCCGCGTCTCCGGCCACACCGACACGGTCATGACGCTCCGTCAGGGCGACCGGGTGGTGGCGCAGAACGACGACGCCGCGCCGGACGACCTCTCGAGCCGCATCGAGTTCACCGCGCCGACGAGCGGCACCTACGTCATCGCCATCCAGCCCTACGCACCGGCGACGACCGGCAACTACGACCTGACGGTGACGGCGCGCTGAGGTCGACGAAGGTCGAACGAACGGGAAACGAGCCCGGGCCGCGTGAGCGGTCCGGGCGGTTCCTTTTGGGGGGCCGATGCCGACGCCGATGCCGATGCCGATGCCGATGCCGAATCCGAAGCCGAATCCGATGCCGATGCCGAAGCCGACACCCGAAGCCGAAGCCGAAAGCCGAAGCCGACTCCGACGCCGATGCCGACGCCGACGGGGCGCGGGGCCGGGGCGCGGTATGCTCGCGTGGCATGACCCGGGAGGAGCGAGACGAGGCGATTCGCGACGCGCTGGTGCGCGCACGCGAAGGCGACCGGGATGCGCTCTGGGAGGCGGCGGACGGGCTGCGGCCGTACCTGAGGGCGGTCGCGCGGAGCGTGCTCGCCGGTCGGCTCGAGGGCAAGGTCGACGTGACCGATGTGGTTCAGCAGAGTCTGCTCGCCGCGATCGAACGCTTCGATCAGTTCCGCGGAGATTCGCCCGGCGAGTGGCAGCAGTGGCTGGTGACGATCGTGCGCAACGAGGCGCGCAACCTCCTGCGCTTCTGGCACCAGGACCGCCGCAACGTCGCGGCGGAGAAGGCGGTGGCGGGAAGCGTGGTGGAGACCGGTCGGCCGGGGGGCGACAAGCCCCGCCTTCCGGCGCACGAGCCGACCCCAAGCCGACAGGCCGCCACCCGCCAGGAGGCGATGCAGCTGCTCGAGGCCATCGACCGCCTTCCGCTCGAGTACCGAGAGGTTTTGCAGCTTCGGCACTTCGAGGGGCTTTCCCACCGCGACATCGCGGCGCGCCTCGACAAGACGGAGGCGGCCATCCGGCAACTCTGGGTCCGCGCGCTCAAACAACTTCGTTCGGCGATGACCTGATGGATGGACTGCACGTTTCGACCGGACCACACCGGTTTGCGATACCGTGGCCGCCTCCGTGAGCCCCGAAAGCGAAGAGCCGAGTGTCGAGGCCCGCGTGGCGCTTCTGGATGGGTACGTCGAGGCGCTCGAACACGGCGACGCACCGGCCCCGGAAGCCTGGGCCGAGCAACATGGGATGGCGCTCGACGACGAGTTGCGGGGTCAGCTGGAGGTGCTCGGGTCGCTCTTCGGTGCCGCCCAGTCCATCCAGCTGGACGCGTCGATGGACGAGACGGCAGGTGCGCGCAAAGGCGCCAAGCCGAGCGAGCGGCGCTTCCTCTCCCCGGGCACCAAACTCGGCGAATGCGAGGTCGAGCGGCTCCTCGGCTACGGCGGCATGGGGGAGGTCTACTGCGCCCGTCACGCGGTGCTCGACCGCGAGGTGGCCATCAAGGTCATGCGCCCCGTGCTCGCCGAGGACCCGCGCGCCCTCGAGCGGTTCCGGGAAGAGGTCAAGGCGGTCGCGAAGCTCGGCGCCCATCCCAACGTCGTCGCGGCGATGCACGCGAGCGAACACGAGGGCCGCCTCTACCTCGTGATGGAGTACGTGCCGGGCGGCGATCTGCAGCAACTCGTGGCGGCCGAAGGTCCGCTCGATGCACCCCGCGCGGCGGCGTATCTGCGCCAGGCTGCGGCGGGGCTGCAGCACGCGCACGCGGCCGGCCTCGTGCACCGCGACGTGAAACCCTCGAACCTGCTCTTGGCACCCGAGCCGCCGAGCAAGGACGGACGCGGGGAGGGCACGGTGAAGGTCGTCGACCTCGGTCTCGCGCGGCTCGTGATGGGCGGCGAGCGCAGTCCGCGCTGGGCGGACGAGCTGGTCGGTTCCCTCGACTACATGGCGCCCGAACAGGCCGACGATCCGAACGCCGCGGATGCCCGAAGCGATCTCTACGCGCTCGGCTGCACGTTCTACTTCTTGCTCACCGGTGCACCGCCGTTCGCGGAACGACTGACGCTGAAGAAGCTCATGGCCCACGCCACTCAGGCGCCCGCGCCCGTGCCCGACCTGCACGAGGGTCTGCAGCGCATCCTCGACACGTTGCTCGCGAAGAGGCCGGTCGATCGTTTTCAGACCGCCACCGAGTTGGTGAAGGCGCTGGATGCCCTCGATTCTGAGTGGGGCGTGCAGTCTCCCAAACGCGCGCTCGAGGACTCGGAGAGCGACAACGAGCGGCTCGAAGAGGCGGGGGAGCCGCCGCGCAACGGTGCGCCGGGTGGAGCGCGCGACGGTGCGCGGCTCCTGGCGTGGGGCTTCGCGCTGCTCTTCGCCGCGACCCTGACCGCGCTGCTCGTGGTGGTTCTGCGGCCGGAGCCGGAACCGCGACCGGTGGCGCCGGTTGTGGCCACGCTCGGGTTCGGTGCGCCGATCGAAGGGCTGCTGGAAGCGACCGACGAGCGGCTGCCGAAGACCGGCAGCTACTTGGACGCGTACCCGCTGGAGGTCGAAGCGGGCACCACCTACGTCGCGACGATGCGGAGCCGCGCGGTCGATCCGGCGCTGGTCTTGCGGAGCGCGCGGGGTTGGGAGATGGCGGCGAGCGACGACGCGCCAGGCCTCGGATCGACGGCGCAGATCGTATGGCGTGCGGAGGCGTCCGGCGAGGTCGAGCTCGTGGCGACCTCCGAGCAGGAGGCGCGCACGGGCGCCTACGTCTTGAGCGTCACCGCGCTGACCGATCCGGAGCTGCGGGCGGAAGTGGCCGTCGAAGGCGTGCTCGATGCGGAGTCTTCACGATTCTGGGAAGACGACACACCGATGGACCGCTACTGGCTGCCGGTCACGCTGGGGGAGACGTACCTGATCGAGATGGGCGCCGAGTCCTTCCAACCGGCGACCTTCGTGATGTCCGATGAAGGCACGGTCCTGCAGGCCGGGGCGCCACTGAACGAGGCGGCCAGCCGTGTCGTCTACACCGCGACCTCGACCGGCGTCGTGTTCGTCGCGGCCAACCTCTCGACCCAGGACGAGGGGCTCGGTGCGTACACACTGACGTTGCAGAACGTGCTCGCCGGCGCGCTCCTCTTGGATGAGACCGGGCTGTTGGCCGAAGGCGACGCGCGCGCGCGGGACGAGAGCTTCTACGACCCGTACCCGATCGAGGTCGAAGCGGGACGCACCTACGTGATCTCGATGTCGAGCGAGGACTTCGACACCTACCTGCTCTTGGTGGACGCAGAGGACGAACGCATCGCGCGCAACGACGACGCGCTCGGCACCGACAGCCGCCTCGTTTGGCGCGCCCCCACCACCGGCACCTACCGCATCTTCGCCAACAGCTACGCTCCCGGCACGACCGGCGCCTACCGCGTCACCGCCCGCGCCCTCCCAGCCTCGCCCCCCTCACCGGACTGAGTCGCCTTTCAAAACTCAGGGTCGGGGGTCGGATTCGGCTTCGGCTTCGGGATCGGATTTCGGCTTCGGCTTCGGCTTCGGCTTCGGGCTCGGCTTCGGATTCGGCTTCAGGATCGGCTTCGGCTTCGGCTTCGACTTCGGCTTCGGCTTCGGGATCGGGATCGGGATCGGCTTCGGGAACGGGGTCGGGATCGGCTTCGGGATCGGCTTCGGGATCGGCTTCGGGATCGGCTTCGGGATCGGCTTCGGGATCGGCTTCGGGATCGGCTTCGGATTCGGCTTCGGATTCGGCTTCGGATTCGGGATCGGCTTCGGGATCGGCTTCGGCGTCTGCTTCGGGGTTCAAAGTCGCGCCCAGCAGGCACGGGCACGGGCACGGGCACGGGCACGCGGGCACGGGCACGGGCATCCGCGTCACACATCCCGCGCGTCGCTCGAGCCCTCCACGCGCCGAAACACCAACACCAGCCCCGCGCCGACCACGATCACCCCGCCCAGCAATGCGAGCGGTGTCGGGTACACGGCGAAGACGATGAGATCGATCGCGATGCCGAACGCCGGCGCGGCATAGGTTGCGGCAGCGACGGTCGGCGCCCGCTCCGCTCGGTAGGCGAAGGTCATCAGCACCTGGCCGAGCGTGGCGCACACGCCGATGCCGGCGATCGGCCACCACAGGTGTCGGGGAGGCAGCGGAAGCCACACGCCCTCCGAACCGTGCAACAGCCACTGCGCGAACAGCGCGAACGCGAATGCGGCGAGCTGAAACCAGACCACGACCACGCGGGGATCGTCCGAACGACCCAGCCGCCGCACGCACACATGGGCCCCCGCCGAGGCCACCGTGGCGGCGAGTGCGTAGAGCCCGAAGAGGTTGCCGACTTGCAGGCCGGGACCGACGATGAGCGCGCAACCGAGCAGTCCCGTGAGCAGCAGGACCCAGACCCGACCACCGGCGCGTTCCGCGACGCCGAGCACCAGCGGGGCGACGAGCGCGACCACGATCGGCTGCAAGCGGGAGACGATCGAGAGGTCGCCGACGGAGAGGCCTTTGGCAGCGGTGAAGAAGCACACCATCGCGATCGACCCGAGGGTGACCCGCGCCAAGAGCCACTTCTTGGCCTTCACGCGCAGCCCGATGCGCCAGACGAGCGCGAGCGCCAGCGGCACGCTGACGAGCGTGCGCCAGACGATGACCTCCAGGGCGTCCATCTCCGCCCGGGCTTCTTTCACGCAGGCCACCATGATGGTGAACGCGAGCGTCGCGCCCAACATCAAGAGCGGGCCTCGGCGAATGCGGATCATGTCTGGCGAGAGGGTGGCGAGGCGCGCGCAGCGGTCCGGTGCTTCGCAGCGTCCGCCACGGGGATCACTCTTTGCGCCACACCAGCGTGAAGTTGTTCGCCGGCATCGGCACCCGTGCGTCGAGCTCGATCCCCGCGGCGGCCGCCACCGTCCGGAGATCGTCGATGTCGCGCACGCCGAAGCTCGGGTCGAGGGAGTGCAGCCACTGTTCGAACTTCACGTTGCTCGCCGAGGTCTGCTCGCCGTTCACGCGGTACGGTCCGTAGGTGAGGAGCGGTGCGCCGGACGAGAGAAGGGCGCCGGCGTTCTGGAACAGGCCGACCGACGCGTCCCACGGCGAGATGTGGATCATGTTGATGCACACGATCGCATCCACAGCATCCGCCTCGATCGACCAAGGCACCGACGACGCGTCGATCGCGATCGGCGGATGACAGCGCGCACCACCGGCGACGTCGGGATCGGTCGAGGCCCGGCGGTGGGCTTCGATGCTCCGGAGTGCGTCTGGGTCTGCGTCGCTCGGCTGCCAGACCACGTCGAGCTCCGACGCAAAGTACACCGCGTGCTCGCCGGTGCCGCTGGCCACCTCGAGCACCCGGGCTCCCGGCGGAAGGACGCGTCGGAACACCTCGGCAAGCGGCGCGCGGTTGCGCATGGTCGCGGGCGCGTGTCGGGCGTCGGTCACGGACCCGCGACCCCGAGGAAGTAGAGCAGACCCAAGTAGACGAAGTACGCGGCGAAGAGCACGCCACCTTGCCAACGGTTGAGTCGGAACGTCGGCGGCACCACGCGGGCGAGCAGCCAGAAGAGAACGGCCACGCCGATCATGAACGGGAAGTCCAAGTGCAGCACCGAGTCTTCGACCACGCCCGGGCGGATCACGCCGGGCAGACCGAGCACCCCCAGCGTGTTGAACATGTTGGAGCCGACGATGTTCCCGACCGCGATGTCGTGTTCGTTCCGTTTCGCCGCGACCACCGTCGCCGCGAGCTCGGGCAAACTCGTTCCGAACGCGACGACCGTCAGACCGATGACCCGCTCGGTCACGCCAAACGAACGGGCGATCGATTTGGCGCCCCACACGAGCAGCTCGGAGCTTCCCAGCAGGACGGCCAGACCGACGAGCACCCAGAGCAGGGCGGTGGTGGTCTTCATCTCTCCTGGAAGTTCGTCTTCGAGCCCCTCCGGGATCTCGCGGCTGCGCAGCCCGTCCCAAACGATCCACCCGATCAATCCGAAGAGTCCACCGAGCAGGACGATGCCGTCGATCCGACCGAGCTCGTGGTCCCACATCAAACCGCCCGCGGCGACCATCAGCACGATCAGGAGTGGGAGCTCCTTGTGGATCAGGTGTTTGTTCACCTTGAGCGGGTTCACCAGCACCGCGAGCCCAAGCACGAGCGCGATGTTCGCGATGTTCGAGCCGACCGCGTTGCCAATGCTGAGCCCCGGTGCGCCCCGGTAGGCCGCGATGCTCGACACCAACATCTCGGGCGCCGAGGTGCCGAATCCCACGATCGTCAAGCCGACGATCAGCGGCGAGACCCCCAGGTTCTGGGCGGTGGCGGCCGAGCCCATGACGAAGCGGTCCGCGCCCCAGACGAGGGCGACAAACCCTCCGAGGACGGCGAGTGCGGGGAGTAGGAGGTCCAAGGTGAGGCGGCCAGCGGGTGGCTAGCTGAGGGCGAGTTTGATCCAGACGTAGCAAAGCGCAAACGCGCTCTGCACGAGGATGCTGAGCACACTCGCATAGCGGAGCCACGGCCGCGGTCGAGCTGCTTCGGGGACCTCGGGACCGGTCATGGCGCGGTGGTTCAGGAAACTCAGAAGGGGCGCGGTCAGAAAGCTCGCCGTGGTGGCGATGTCCACGAAGGTCCCGAGCGATGTCAGAACGAACCCCAGCAGACCGAGTGCGCCTGCGGCGAGCACGGAGATCGCAGCCCAGTAGAGCCACGTACCGTCCACGTCGTCTTCGTCGCGGGGTGGCGTTGGTGTTTCGGGGGACGGGTCGCTGTCTGCCGCAAGAGCCGCGGCCTCCATGGGCGCGCCGAGCGGGCGCTCCGCGCTGCGAAAACGCTGCACGAGGACGGTGATCGCGCGCGGGAATCCGTCGACCACGGTGATCGTGGTCGAGAACATCACGAGCAAAGCGGCGACCCCGATGACCGGGCGGCTCCAGGCGCCGAGGTTGGCGGTGTAGAGATCGACCAGCTGGCCGGCGAACTGGCTCGCGCCATGGGCGAACGAGTCCTCGCGGCCGTGCATGACGGCGGCACCGAGCAGGAGAAAACACACCGCCAAGAGCGCGGTCCCGACGTAGCCGATGTGGAAGTCCATCGTGGAGGTCCGCATCGAAGGACGTCCGGTGCGCCGAGCGCGGGCCAGCGTCCAGAGCGACTGCCAGACCGACACGTCGATCGCGCTCGGCATCCATCCGATGAGCGCGGCCATGAAGGCGAGATCCACCAGCCCGACTTGGGTCGGCCACAGCGGTCCACTCCAGTTCACCTGAGGCAGCGCGATCGCGGTCGCGGCGAAGGTGGCGATCGTGAAGAGCAGCACTGCGAACTTCGTCACCCGGTCGAGCCAGGTGAACCGGCCGAGGGTCAACACGCCCACACACACCGCGGTGATCGCCGCCGACGCGGAGATCGGACTCCACGCGAGGCCGGTGATGTGGAGCAGCAACCCGGCCGTCACGAACGTGACCGCCGCCTGCACGGTGAACATCGTGGCGAGGGTGAGCAGGGCATAGAGCACCAGCGCCCAGCGCCCGCGCCGTCGATAGCCCTCGAGCATCGAGGTGCCGGTGGCCGCCGCGTACATCGGACCGAACCGGAACGCCGGGTACTTCAAGACGTTGGCGAACAACACGCAGCCGAGGAGCGCCAGGCCGTAGTTCGCGCCTGCCCGCGTGGACTGCACGAGGTGCGAGACCCCCACGGCGGCACCGGCGAACAGCAACCCAGGGCCGAGCGCACCCCACAGGGTCGGTGGCGTCTGGGGCGTTTCTTCGGCGGCGGCGGGCGCGCCTTCCGTCGTCACTTCTTTCGGCCTTGTGCGCCGGGTGCAACCGTCTTGGCCAGCTCTTCCCACGAGAGTGCGCCGTCGGCGAGTTCGACCACCCGCTGTCGGAACACGACGCGGGTCACCGCAGAGGTCTCGCTCACATGCATGCGCTTGCCGAGGTCGCGCGCGAAGACGGCTGCGGCGCCGATGCCTGGGAGCGGGTGGCTGACTTCGCGGATCCGGCCATCTTCTTCTCGGCGTTGTCCGCCCACCAGACGGGCCGTCAGGGCGGGGTGGTCGGGGGCCGCCTGGCCGGTCGTGCGGTCGGTCACTTCGGTGCACACCATGGACGCATCCAACCCGTAGATGCGGTTCTGGGTCCAGATCTCCACCGCGCGCCAGGGTCCGGCCAGCAGCGCGGGCGTGCCGACCTCTCGGACGTCCTCGAGCTCGATGCTGGTCGAAAGGGACGGGAGCGGCGCAGACATCGGAACGACCACCGCAGGAGCGGGCGGGAGTTCGGCATCCGGCGCCAGGGCGTCCATCGCGCCGAACCCGCGTTTGGTGGTGCGTCCGCCGCCCTTTTTCTGCGCCATTGGTCCTCCCCAGAACGTCTTTCCCGACTCGCGGGGCAATTCACCGTCGCCGACCGACGTGGAGCGCGGGAGGGTACCATGCGTTCGTGAGTCGCACGGCACGCGCCCTGTTCGGAGACCGCACATTCCAAGCCGCCGAGGCCGGCCAGGCCACGCTGGTGCACGCGGTGATGCGGGCCTGTTTTCATGCGACCCCGGCGCAACTCGACGGGGTGCCACCGTCCAGTGCGCTGCTCGAGTCGGTGGCGGATGTGGCTTCCTCGATGGCGCTCGGTGGGGCGGTGTTGGTGCGGAGCCAGTCTCGTTGGATCGGCGGGACGCGATGGCGCTGCGCGGACGACGCACTCGAGATCGCCCGGCTGGGCGTGCTCGCCGACGTGCGTGGTGGCGGACACGGCGCGGCGTTGGTCGAATACCTCGCGGCGCAGGCCCGAGCGTTCGGATGCACCGCCCTGCGGGCCGCTGCGCGCAGCCGCGGCCCCGACAACCGCGGGTGGTGGCAGCATCTGGGCTTCGAGGTCGTGGGGCACTCGGACCGCTACGGCATCTCGGGCTTGAGGACGCACTTGCGCCGGTCCCTCTGACCGCGCATCGTCCCGTCGCTCATGTCTTGCGTGTGGCTCGTGGTCCCCTGTTACAACGAAGCCGAGCGGCTCGATGGGCCGGCGTTCGCCCGCTTTCGGCTGCCGGGGCACGACCTGCACGTCCTCTTCGTAGACGACGGGAGCACCGACGCGACCGCGGCGGTACTGACCTCCCTCTGCGCCGACGAGCCAAACCTCGCGATGCTGAAGTTGGAGCGGAACGGCGGCAAAGCCGAAGCGGTCCGGCAAGGCGTCGCGGAGGCGCTGCGTGCGGAACACGGGGCGGACTTCGTTGGGTTCTGGGACGCGGACCTGGCCACGCCACTGGAGGAACTTCACCGGTTCGCGGCGGTGCTCGAACGGTCCGCCGAGGTCGACATGGTGTTCGGCGCGCGGGTGCGCCTGCTCGGCCGGGTCATCGAACGAAAGACCTACCGGCACCTCTACGGACGCGGGTTCGCCACGGCGGTCAGCAACGTGCTCGCGCTGAACGTCTACGACACCCAGTGCGGCGCCAAACTCTTTCGGGCCAGCGACGACCTGCGGGTCATCTTCGGGCGCCCGTTTCTCTCGCGCTGGATCTTCGACGTCGAAATCCTGGCTAGGCTCATCGTGCAGTCCGAACCGCATCGCGACGTCGCGGAGCGCATCGTCGAACTGCCGTTGCGCGAGTGGCGGCATGTCGCCGGGTCGAAGATCGGACCGGCCGACGGACTCAAAGCCGGCTGGGAACTCGCCCGCATCGGTCGTGAGTACCGCGCGGTCCTGCGCGCGCGGCGTCGCAGGCTCCGCGGTCGGTAGGCCGACTTATCGAAGTGGTTGCGGAACCGCTTCGGCCACTCCGGGGGGCGTCGTGGTTGCGGCGGCCGGTCGCCATCGTTCGCTGCCGACGACCGGGACCGGTTCGGTCCGGTACCGCCGCGAGCCGTCCCCGAGCTGGCCGCGTCGGTTGTCGCCCCAGCACACCACGAGCGGGCCAGCGGCGCGGAGCGCGCACGAGTGTTCGCCCCCCACTGCGATGTGGGTGGCGTTGCCGAGTCCGGAGACTTCGGTTGGATCGCGACGGAGCGATCGGGAACCGTCGCCGATCTGGCCGCGGTTGTTCAGGCCGCTGCACCGGATCGCGGTCACGTCTTCTTCGCTGGAGCGCAAGAGCACGCAGCTGTGGCGGGCGCCGGCGGCGACCTGCGTCGCGTCCGCGGTGGCTTCCATAGGGGTCGGTTCGAGGATCGCGCTCTCGGCGTGGCCGCCCGGGCGTGCGCCGAGTTGGTAGGAGTCGTTGCGGCCCCAGCAGGTGACGCCGCCCCCACCGAGCACACATCCACTGCCCGCTCCGATCGAGAGTTGCTGCGCGGCTTCGACGGCCACCTTCGCAGCCGTCGTTCGGAAGCCGGCGGGTTCGGAGCGGGTTCCGTCGCCGAGCTGCGCGTCGAGGTTCTCTCCCCAGCAATAGACTTCGGAGACCTCGTCGACTTCGGTCCGCGCGCAGGTGTGCGAGCGGCCGGTGCGGATCTCGACCACGGACTCGAGCGGGACCTGCACCGGCGCCGTTCGATCTTCTTGGGTGCCGTCGCCGAGTTGTCCGAAGTGGTTGTGGCCCCAGCACCAGGCGGTCCGGTCGGCTCGGCGCACGCACGTGTGACCTTCGCCCGCCGCGACTTGCACGACCCCATCGATCGCCGCGCGCACTGGCGCGCTGCGATCTTCGGTGGCGCCGTCCCCGAGCTGTCCCCAGGCGCCGTGCCCCCAACACGAGACCGTGCGGTCAGCGTGCACCACGCACACATGCCACGTCCCGGCGGATACATCGCGGGCGTCTTCGATTCCGGCCACCAGTGCCGGTGCCTCCCGACGCGCGGAGCGGCCGCGGGGGAGGGCGGGCGCACCGAGCTGCCCGAACCGGTTCGACCCCCAACAGCGCAGCCGTCCGTCGCGGGTCATCACACAACTCGTCTCGGCGCCGAGCGCGAGCCGGTCGGACGGGGACGGGGCTGGGTCGTCGGGAGGCGGCGGTTCGGCGGGCAGGGGCAGCACAGGGAGTGGCGCATACCGAGGGCCGGCGTCCACGCCCGCATCGGGCACGGAAGGCCGTGGCGTGGTGGTCGTCGGAGACGGCGAGGGACACCCCCACGCCAGGCAGCACAGCGCGGTTGCGAGAGACCGAAGTGCAGATCCCGGAAACCACGAACGGAGGGAAAGGCGCATCACCAACGCACGCTCTCAGAAGTACTGCTCGAATGCGAGCAACGCGGTGACGGGACTGCGCGTCGCCCGCGCTTCGGCGGTGCGGAGGAGCGGGACCGCGAGGTCCACCACGAGGACGCCCGGCTGCACACCGCCGTACTCGAAGTGGATGCGCACCCCACCGCCCACCTCGAGCCCCAGCGCTGCGTCGCGTCCGTCGGTGAGGTCGAAGATGCCTCCGACCCCAGCGAAGAGCGCGAGTTGGATCTCCCGGATCCAGGCGATGTGCACGGCGTTGGCCGCCATGTCCGAGAACGCCGTCGGGGTGAAACGCGCCTCCACCACCCCGAACGCGATGCCGCGTCCGACCAGCTCTGCGTTTTGGTACCCACGCATCAAGAAACGTCCGCCGAGCCCAGGACGTTCCGCGGCGAGTGGATCGCCGAACACCCAGCTCGCCGATCCGACGAAGACGACCGACGCCCGCAGCCCGATCGGCACGGTGAGGTTGCCGCGTACGCTTGGGCTCAAGGTCCAGCTCCGCGATCCATCGTCCCGCCGCACCAGGCCCGCGCGGACCGAACCGACGAGCGAAGACCCCGAGCGCGGATCCAGGAACCAGCGCAGCGTGTTGTAGCCCCCTTGGACGAGCACCGCGCCGCGCCAGCCGCCTTCGGCGTCGTCTGAGAAATCGGCGCGCAGCCGGTCGAGTTCGAGGCCGCCGACGAGGAAGCCGATGCGGTTGTTGGTGTCTCGTTTGCGACCGATGCCGCGCCGGTAGCGCAGGAGGCCACCGACCGAGCGGGGGCCGGTGTCGAGCCTCAGCGAGAACGAGTTCTCGAGGTCGAAGCGCCGCCGGATCGCAAAATCGATCAGGCCGACGACTGCGCCTTCGGTGGCCGAGTAGGCGAGGTTGATGCCCTGGAGGATCGGCGGTCGGAACGGGAGGCGGTTGGTGTCGTCCCGCCGAGGGTGCCCTTGCGACACCGCGGCGTCCTGAACCACTCGGCTTCGGGGATCGACCTGCACGTCGTGCAGCGCGCCGCGGGTCTCGAACCGCACTTCTCCGGTGTCGCCATCCGGGCCCGCCGAAACCTGCCAGTGTTCGGTGCGCACCTCGTCTTCGTCGGTCTCGATGCGCACTTCCACCGGTTCGTCCCGCCCCGCGGATCCCTCGCCGAGTTGCCGCTCGAGGTGCACCACGTGCGCGTAGCCGTCCGAGGTGCGCTCGCTCGTGAGGTTGGCGATGCGGTAGTTCAGCGAGGTCGCGGGCGCGCGCAGCCATCCCTCGAGGCGGCTGGCACCGAGGGTGGAGGCGGTCGCCAAGCTGGCGCGGGCGCTCACGGGTGCGGTGAGGAGCGACCTCGACCACGCGCGCAACGCGTCTTCCGAGAGCACATCGCGGGCCGCCTCGAGCAGCCGACGTCCGCGGGCGGTCGGGCGGCGGGACCGCTCCGGTGCGTCGCGGTACGGGTCGGGTTCCGCGATGCCGAACCACACATCGACGAACGACACCTGCGGCGCGTAGAGCAGCTGGTCGACGAGTGGGTGAAAGCCGGCCCAGCCGATCAGATCCTCGGCGCTCTGGGCTTCGCCTTGTTGCCGGACCACGTCGAGGTCGACCAGGATCACCGCGCGCAGGTCTTCGCTCCAGGTGCGGTCCCCGACGTCGTCCACCGCATCGACGAGTGGTTCGAGCAGGGTGCGAAAGATGGCGCGGGAGAGGGCGCGGTCGTGAAAGGAGCGCACGTCGGGCTGGGGAAAGATCTCGTAGAGTCGGTCGCTCGCGGTGACCCATCCCGGCGCGGTGCCAGCGAGTTCGGTGCGCGAGGGAACGAGCACGACGTCGATCGGGGCGTCCGCACGGACCGGTGGCGGCAGACCCACCGCCCGCACGGTGGACGTCGCCTGTTCGGCCACCCGCGCGACCTGCCCGACGACGTCGACGCGCGCGATGTCGTGCACCGCGGCCATGCCCTGCGCGGTGGCAGAGGGCGCTTGGTAGAGCGGGCGGTGGGAGACCACGCGGAGCATCTGGCCGGACTCGAGCCTGACCTCGCGCACGTGCAACGACGGCGCGGCGACCACTGGCACGAACCACCCAGTCTGGCTGCGGCGCAAGGAACCGCGAACGGTCGACCCCTCGCTGTACGATTCGAGTCCGTCGGGGAGATCGAGATGCACCGCATGCGGCACGGAGAATCGCGTGCCTTCCTCGCCGTTCGCGTCCTGACCGATCACCAGGGGGTACCAAGGTCCGGTCAGTGTCCAACGGTCGCCGACCCGGCCGAGGCGGCCGAACCGTTCGGGCACGCGGTAGGAGAACGCCACGGTCAGGCGGTGGGGTCCGGGGTTCGCCGCGCAGCGCACGTCGCCGCCCCGGTAGTCGCGTCCTTCGGCGCTGCCAGGCGCACTCCGGGTCCACGTCAGCGGCGCCGGCCGGCCATCGAGTTCGGCTTCCAGGTCTGTCTCGGCCAGATCGATCTCGCGCGGAAAGATCCAGCGCGCGTTGTGTTGGTCCAGCACGCTCGGCTCCACCGCGAGCCGATCCGAGTACACCCACAACCGAACCTCGTCCTCGCCCTCCGGTACGACGAGTTCGATGGTCACCCGCCCAACGATTCGGTCTCCCTCGACGCGTGCCTCGACTGCGTAGCTGGTCGGCGCGGCGGCTTCCGCGGATTCGGGAACGAAGTGCACCACGACGAGGCACGTCGCGAACGCCAGCGCGCGCACGCCGCACGGGCAGTACCTCGTCACGTCGGTTCGCGCGGTCCCTGGCACTGACGGTCGAGCCACGCGAGGTAGGCGTGCGATCCGTCCGCGACCTCGAGGGCGAGGACCTCAGGCGTGTCGTACGGATGGTGCGATTGCAGGTGCCGCTCGAGCGCGGCGAACTGCGCGGCCGTCGTCTTGATGACCATCTGAACCTCGTCGTCGACGTGCAGTGCGCCCTCCCAGCGATACACCGACCGCACGCCGGGCAAGAGGTTCACACACGCCGCGAGGCCAGCTTCGACCAGGCCGCGGGCCAACGTCTCAGCCACCTCGAGCGTCGGCGCGGTGCACAGCACGACGCGGGCTTGGCCCACCAAGTCGGCCGGTTCGGTCATCGGTGCGCGCCCATCCCCACGAGTCGACTCACAAGCCCACCACCCTCGGGTCGACGCCCGTCCGCACCAGCACGCTCCCTCGGTGGCTCCAACCGGGCACGAGGAACCGAAAGATCGTCCGTCCCGCCCGGGTCAGCGGGATGTACACGAGGATGTCCGAACCCTCGAGACCGTTCGGTACCTGCGGCATCACCACGCTCAGCGGTTGCATGCGCATCTGATCGAGTTGGAAGTACTCGGACAGAGGGCTCTGCGGACCGAGCGATCCGCGCCGCGGACTTCGAATGGACGCCTCCACCAGTGCTTCGCGCGGGACTTGGGCGGCGCTCGGCCGTGGCTGCAAGCGGGAGATGCGCGCCTCCAGCATCCGGTTGAGGAGTCGGTCGTCCGCGTCCCGGATCGCCTCGAGCACCCGCAGCGCGACCGCTTGCGCTTGTTGCTCACCCCCTGCGATCGCCACAGCGGTGGGTTCCCCAGTGCGCGCGTTGTCGCCCGGCTCCGGAGCCCAGGGTTCGGGATCGAGCGAGCTGGACGGGGCAGCCGGCGCGAGCGACTCGATCGAAGTCGTCGCACACCCGAAAGACACGAGCGCGACCATCGCCAACCCCATCGCCAACCCACCCGCAGGGAGGGCCTTCGTCTTCCGCGTGACGCACCGATCGTTCACGCGCGCAGCCTACTACACCGCCCGGGCCGCCAGTCTCGCGAAGCGAGCCAGGCCCGAGGCGTTGTTGAAGAAGCACACCGACAAGTGCACCTGCGCAGCCCGCAGGGCGAGCAACGGGTGCACTTCCAAGTGAACACAGAGCGCCTTCAGGAGCGCCTGCACGCCGCGCAGCCGCCAAATGTTCCAATGGGTTTCTCAGCTGCGTCAATGGCTCGGCGGCGAGCACGTGCAGGTGCGACGGGCGCGAATTAGGGCCGCCAGTCTCGCGAAGCGAGCCAGGCCCGTAGTGCCAATTAACAAGCGTGGCGGTGGACGTCGAGCTGCCGGTCGACCACGACCAGCTCGCCGGATTCCAGGCTGTGCCAGTCGGCGCCGAGGTCGCCCACGTCTTCGGCCACCACCATGACGTACCGCAGCATGGTCGGTTTCGTGCGGCTCGGGGGCTCGTCGATGTCGGCGTCGTGGATGCCACGTCGTTCTACGTAGGCCATCGGACCGCCACGGCGGAGCGCATACATGGTTCGGCCCTCGGTGAGGACCATGTTGATTTGACTGGTCGGGGCCTTCACCTCGGCGCAGAGGCGATCGACGAGCGCGACCGCAGAACGGATCGCCGCGGTGACGATCTGCTCGCGAGGGGCGGGCGCGTCGAGGTGACCCGCGTCGTGGAGAAAACTGAGCACGAGGTGAAACAGCAGCTCGCTGTCGGTCGTGCCCCGCACGTTCCGCTGCATGAACTCTGGGAGCGACGCCCGGAGCGATTCCTCGATCGCGCTGAAGCGTTCGATCGTGCCGGTGTGGGCGAAGAGCCACTTCCGCATCCGGAAGGGGTGGGTGTTCTGGGTGCGAAAGTCGCCGACGGTCGGTTGCCGCAGGTGCAAGAGCACGCAGTCCGACACCACGTCGCGCGCGACCGCCTCCCAGTCCAGCGTGCCGGTCAGCTGCGGCCGCTTCTTGTGAAGCACTTCTCCGTTTTGATAGAACCCGAGTCCCCATCCGACAGGTTTGGGTACGCCCTCTGCTCCGGCTGGCGGAATGCTGGGGCGTGGCGCGACGACGGCGCGTTCTTGGTGAAGCGCCGCCGCGAGTCGATCGGTGCGGTTGGCCATGTAGCCGATCAGGCGTCCCATTGTGTGCTCAGTTCTTGGTCTCGCTGGGGTGTGGGTCCGCATCACGGCGTCGTGCGCGGCTTGGTCCCATGGGACCTAAGGCCGACACACCCGAGCGGCCACCGGCATTCCGGAAGTCGCATCGCCGCAGCGGTTGTCAAAGGAGGGCGGTCGCCGTTCAGCGGGTCTGCTGGGCGCCGGCCGTTTTCAGGATGCCGCGTGTCCGCTCGGCCGAGCGACGCCTGTGAACGGCGATGCTCAGACGAAGTGCCACGAGCGCCCCCGCCGCCACACTGGCGACCACGAGGAGGCTGGTGATGTCGATCGAGACGGGCATCGTCGTGGCGGAGGCGCCACCACTCAAGCATATCAACGGACTCGGAGGTCGGCCACGATTCTTGCAGCTACGGGCCTGGCTCGCTTCGCGAGACTGGCGGTGCCAGCGCGTGTGCTAGGGTCCGCCGCCAACGAAGTTGGGAGGAGGCCGGGCGTCTGCCGCTAGGGCCCCTCGAAACACAGAAGTTCCCTCGAGGAGGAGAGTCGCATGAAGAAGCCCGTTCGCGTCGCCGTCACTGGAGCGGCCGGTCAAATTGGATACAGCCTGCTCTTCCGCATCGCGGCTGGAGACATGCTGGGCAAAGACCAGCCGGTTCACCTTCAGCTGGTGGACATCCCCGTGCCCGAAGTCATGAAGGCGTGTGAAGGCGTGATGATGGAGCTCGACGACTGCGCGTTCCCGCTGCTTGCGGGCATGGAAGCGCAGTCCGATCCGATGCTCGGGTTCAAGGACACCGACGTCGCGGTGCTCGTCGGCGCCAAGCCGCGCGGACCCGGCATGCTGCGCAAGGATCTGCTCCGTGAGAACGGGCCGATCTTCACGACGCAAGGCAAGGCGATCGACGCGGTCGCCTCACGCGACATCAAGGTGTGCGTCGTCGGCAACCCGGCCAACACCAACTGCTACATCGCGCGCAAGAACGCACCGAGCATTCCGAAGACCGCGTGGAGCGCGCTCGTGCGTCTCGACCAGAACCGGGCGCTCTCGCAGGCCGCCGCGAAGCTCGGATGCACCGCCGCGGAAGTGAAGAAGCTCGCCATCTGGGGCAACCACTCGGCCACCCAGTACCCGGACCTCTTCCACGCCGAGCTCAACGGCAAGACGGTCGCGGAGATCGTCGGCGACCAAGCCTGGATCGAAGAGACCTTCATCCCGACCGTGCAGCAGCGCGGCAAGGCGATCATCGACGCGCGCGGCAAGTCGTCGGCGGCGTCGGCGGCGAACGCGGCGATCGACCATGTGCACGACTGGTGGCTCGGCAGCCCGGACGGCGACTGGTCGGCCATGGCCGTCTGCAGCGACGGCAGTTACGGCGTGCCCGAAGGCCTGATGTGCGGCTTCCCGGTCAAGTGTTCGGGCGGCAAGTACGAGATCGTCCAGGGCCTCGAGATCGACGAGTTCAGCCGCGCGCGCATCGACGCAACGGCGAAGGAGCTGTCCGACGAAGCCGAAGCAGTCGCAGACCTGCTCCCGAGCTGAACGGACTCAGACGCGCAAAGCAAAGTGAAGAGCGGTCTCTTGCGGGAGGCCGCTCTTTTGCGTCCGACTCAGTCGCGCACCCGTAGTCAATGCTACCGTTTGTTCATGGGGTACCTGAGTCGCGCCGTGGTCTGTGTCTTCTTGTTGGCCTGCGGAGTCGCTCCGCTTGAACCGGATCCGGATCCCCGCATTCACGCGGGCATGTGTTCGGTGGAGCGGTCGGACAGGGTCATCGGAACTGCTGGGGCTGGATGGGATGCGAGAGAAGCGCGGATTGCACGGAGGGCGACCAAGGTCGGTGCATTCAGGTCTCTGCGTATGAAGGGGAATGCACGTACCACGACTGCACGTCGGATCTGGATTGCGCTTCTGGGTTCACGTGCGCCTGCGGTGTCGGGATCCTGGAACGCAACCGCTGCTTGCTGGACGAGTGCGCGCAGGTTTCGGCGGACGGCGAGGTCGGGTGTTCGGACGATTTCTGCCAAGTCGACATGGGGTGCAGTGGTCCGGCGGGGATGCGCGGACCGTCGGCGGTGTCGTGCCGAACACCCGAAGACGAGTGTCGTGTGGACGCGGATTGCGAGGAGACGGAGCGGTGCACCAAAGAGGATGGCAGCTTCCGATGGCCGCACTTCGTCTGCGTGCTGTCGGGCTGCGCCATCGGCTGAACCGGTGTTGGGCGGGCTGCTGGAGCGATTCGCTGCTGGTGGTAGGGTCCGGCGCATGACCGATTCGGAACTTCAGTCCCTCATCACCGCCGCGTTCGAAGACCGGACGTTGCTCGAGAAGTCCTCGCACCGCGAAGCGGTGGAAGAGGTCCTGGCGCGGCTCGATGTGGGCACGTTGCGCGTCGCCACGCCGCCGGGCGAAGAGGGCGGCGAGTGGACGGTGCACGCCTGGGTGAAGCAGGCGATCCTGCTCTACTTCGGCGTCCGCAAGATGGAGACGATGGAGTGTGGGCCGTTCGAGTTCCACGACAAGATCCCGCTCAAGCGCGACCTCGCCAAGCAGGGCGTGCGCGTCGTGCCGCCGGGCACCGCGCGCTACGGCAGCCACCTGGAGCCCGGTGCGATCCTGATGCCGGGCTACGTGAACCTCGGCGCGCGGGTCGGGACTGGAACGATGGTGGACACCTGGGCCACGGTCGGCAGCTGTGCGCAGATCGGCGCGGGCGTGCACCTCTCGGGTGGGGTCGGCATCGGCGGGGTGCTGGAGCCGCCCAGTGCGACGCCGGTCATTGTCGAAGACGGAGCGTTCGTCGGCTCCCGCGCCATCGTCGTGGAAGGCGTGCGGGTCTGCCGCGAAGCGGTCATCGGTGCGAACGTCGTGCTCACCGCATCCACCCGCATCGTCGACGTGACCGGGTCGGAGCCGGTCGAACACCGCGGCGTCGTGCCGCCGCGGTCGGTCGTGATTCCGGGCATGCGGGCGAAGACCTTTCCCGCCGGCGAGTTCCACGTGCCCTGCGCACTGATCATCGGAACCCGCAAAGAGAGCACCGATCGCAAGACCTCGCTCAACGAAGCGCTTCGAGATCACGGCGTCAGCGTCTGATATTGCTTGCCGCTACGGGCCTGGCTCGCTTCGCTCGACTGGCGGCCCTAATTCGCGCCCGTCGCTGCCTGCACGTGCTCGCCGCCTCACCACTTGATGGAATGAAGAAGCATCTGGGGTGATTGGCGGCTGCGCGCGTCCAGGCGCTCCTATCGGCGCTCTCGGGGCGCGATTGGGGAGTGCACCAGTTGCTCGGCCTCCGGCCTGCGCAGGTGCACATGTGGACAACAATATTTCTTGCCGCTACGGGCCTGGCTCGCTTCGCTCGACTGGCGGCCCTAATTCGCGCCCGTCGCTGCCTGCACGTGCTCGCCGCCTCACCACTTGATGGAATGAAGAAGCATCTGGGGTGATTGGAATTGGAAACGCCCGCGCCGCATCGCTGCGGGACGGGCGCCTCTACGAGCCAAGAAGTGGTTCAGCCGAAGAAGAACTTGATCTCGATGGCGGCGTTCTCGGCGCTGTCCGAGCCGTGCACGCTGTTCTCGCCGATGTCCTTCGCGAACGCCTGACGGATCGTGCCTTCGGCCGCGTCCTTCGGGTTCGTGGCACCCATGACTTCGCGGTACTTGGCGACGGCGTCTTCGCCTTCGAGCACGCTCACGACCACGCGGCTGCGGGTCATGAACTCGACGAGCTCGCCGAAGAACGGGCGCTCGGAGTGCACGGCGTAGAACCCTTCGGCCTGCTCTTTGGTGAGCTTCATCATCTTCATCTCGACGATGCTCAAGCCCGCGGCTTCGATCTTCGCGAGGATGCCGCCCACGTGGTTCCGTTCGGTGGCGTCGGGTTTGATGATGCTGAGGGTGCGCTGGGTGGCCATGGGTAGGTCCTGAATCTTGGAAGAAAGTGGGGGTGTCCCGGCGCGTCGAGGCTGCACGGGACGATTCGCGGAGGCGTGTATACTCCGGCGCCCTCGCGCGCAACCGCACGTTGCGCTACTCCGGGACCCGGCCGCTGCGTTTCGGGCTGGCCAGACCGCGTTCGGTGACGAATGCGTCCGTCTCCGCCATGCGCATCCTCGCCCCGTTCATCGTCCTGTTGCCGGCCCTGTTCGGAGCCTGTGCGATCGGGCGTCGACTCGGGCGGACCGGGGCACTCGGCGCCCTCGATCGTTGCCTCTTGGTGTTCGGCCTGCTGGTCGTGCCGCCCCACGTCCTCGGCTGGCTTGGCGCGTTTGAACCCGGCTGGCTCCTCGGTTTGGAGTGGACGCTCGGGGCGCTCGCAGTGGGGTGGACCGCTCGCTCGCGCGAGGCCCTGCGTGCACTCGCATCCGACGTCGGCGACTTCGTCTCTGGCCCGGTTCGGGTGGTTCGGGATGCGGCTCGGAACCGGGATGCGCTGAGTCTGGCGGCCCTGGGTCTCGGAGCGGTGCTCCTGCTGTTCTCGCTCGTCCGCATCTACCTCGCACCGAGCACGTCCTGGGATGGCCTCTGGTACCACGATCCGATGACCTGCTTCACGGTCCAGAACGGCGGCTTCGACTGGGTCGAACTTCCGGCGGACGGCTTGCAAGTCATCAACGGGTACCCGCGGCTCGTCGAGGGGCTCGCTGGGTTCTTCGTCGCCCTTGGCGGCGTGCAGTGGATCGAACTCCCGAACCTCGTCGCGTGGCCGATGCTGGTCGTGTCGCTGGTGGTGCTGGCGGACCACGCGGGGGTCGCGAAGGACCGACGTCTCGGGTTCGCGGTCCTGATCGCGACGGTGCCCGGCATCGCGTTCGAGCTCGGCAGCACCTACATCGATGTCTGCACCTCGTTCCTGATGATCGGTGCGGTGGCGCTGGTCACGCGCCCACGCGTCGGTCTGCAGGATCTCTGGATGGCGGCGCTCGCGACCGGGATGCTCGCCGGCGCCAAGAGCACCGCGGCGTTGATCGTGCCGCTCTTCTTCGTGCTCGCACTGACCACGCTCCGAGACCCGTCGCTTCGGTCGGAGTCGCGCTGGCGACGTGCGATGCCCTTCCTTGTCGGCGCGTTGCTGGTCGTCGGGTTCGCGGCGCCGCTCTACGTTCGGAACTACCTGCACGAGGGCAACCCGTTCTGGCCGCTCACGCTCGAGTCGAAGACGCTTGGGCTCTCGTTCGAAGGACCGATCGAAGTCGTCGTCGCGTGGCCGCCCGTCGACATCTGGCTGAAGGAGACCTTCGGCTGGCCGGTCCAAGGCCTCTACCACCCGGACGTACGGACCCATGGGTATGGGCACGTATTGCCCTTCGTCCTGCCGCTGCTCGCGCTGCTCTCACTCGCGGGTCTGTGGCGCGCGCGCGGACACGCCCACGTGGTGCGTCTGCTCGTCGCGTGTTTCGGGCTCGTCTTCGTGATGAAGGAAGTCATGTGGTGGGGGCGCTTCGGCATCGTGCCGGTCGCCATCTTGTGCGCGGTGTTGCTCGGCCGCTTCTCGAACGAGATTCACGCGGTGTGGATGCGGCGGCTGCTTGGTCTGGGCCTGCTCATCCACGCGGCCACGCTCGTGTACGCCGAACCGGGTTTGATGTACGGGCCGGCGGCGCTGGGGGAACTCGCGGCGATGGACGCCCCACAGCGCGCGGCGTCGATGGAGGGCGGCATCTTCCCGGACACGGTCGCGCTCGAAGCGCGGGAGCGGGAGATCGGCGCGGGCGACGTCGTCGCGTTCGCATCGCACGTCGGGTTTCCGGCGTTGCTCTGGAACCGCGATGTGTCGAACCGCGTGGTGTACATCCCACGCGGCCAGAACGTGGTGGAGACGCTGGATGACCTCGGCGCGAAGTGGTTCGTGTCGCGCGGCGGGTACGGCGTGCGGGGGCGTGGGTGGGAGCGGGTGGGGCAGCTGGTCGAAGGCGTGACCGCGTTCCGTCGGAGGTCGGCGGCGGAGGTCGAAGCGGAAGCGGACGCGGAAGCGGAAGCGGAAGCGGACGCGGACGCGGAAGCGGAAGCGGAAGCGGAAGCGGAAGCGGACGCGGAAGCCGACGCCGAAGCCGACGCCGAAGCCGATGCCGAAGCCGATGCCGAAGCCGAAGCCGATGCCGATGCCGAGGCCGATGCCGAAGCCGAGGCCGATGCCGAGGCCGACGCCGAAGCCGAAGCCGAAGCCGAAGCCGATGCCGAAGCCGAAGCCGAAGCCGAAGCCGAGGCCGAAGCCGAGGCCGAGGCCGAAGCCGAAGCCGAAGCCGAGCCGTAGCTACCGCTGCGGGTGACGCTGTGGCTGACGCTGACGCTGTTGCTGTCGCTGTCGCTGTTGCTGTCGCTGTCGCTGTCGCTGTCGCTGTTGCTGTTGCTGTTGCTGTTGCTGTTGCTGTTGCTGACGCTGACGCTGACGCTGTGGCTGTCGCTGTGGCTGTCGCTGTGGCTGTCGCTGCCCGCGTTGGGGTGGCGCGGGGAGGGTGGGGGTCGCACACTGGGCGCTCGGCTCCCCGATGACTCTTCCGAACGTTGAACTCGCGCCCGCGACGCACTGGCTCGAGCGGCTCCCGCACGAGTGGGAGGCGCAGCTCGGGGCGTGGGGGGAGCCGAAGTACCGGAGCGCGCAGGTCTTTCAGTGGATTCAGAAGCGCGGGGTGTTCGACCCGGCGAAGATGACCAACCTGCCCAAGTCGCTCCGCGCGCGGCTGGCCGAAGAGATCGGGGAGTCGCCGATGCACGTGCACGGTGGCACGCGGTCGGCCGACCGGACCCGCAAGTTGCTCGTGCGCGCGGACGACGGACGCGACGTCGAGACGGTGCTCATCCCGCAGCTCACCCGTGAAGAAGAGGGCGGGCCGCTCGTGCCGGGCAAGGTCGTGACCCAGTGCGTGAGCAGCCAGATCGGCTGCGCGATGGGCTGCGTGTTCTGCGCATCCGGCGTGGCGGGCCTGGCGCGGCATCTGACCGCCGCGGAGATTCTCGCGCAAGTGCACCTCGGCCGCGCGAACCTCGAGGGCGACGAACACCTACGCAACCTCGTGTTCATGGGCATGGGCGAGCCGCTCCACAACTACGACGCGGTGGCGCGCGCGCTCGTGCTCATCACCCACGAAGACGGCATCGGTCTGTCGACGCGGCGGGTGACGGTCTCGACCAGCGGGCTCGTGCCGCAGATCGACCGGCTCGGCCGCGACTTCGACGGCCGGGTGATGCTCGCCATCTCGCTCCACGCGGTGACCGACGAGCGGCGCTCGTCGATCATGCCGATCAACCGCAAGCACGATCTGCAGGCGCTCGTCGCATGCCTCGAGCGGTACCCGATGCCCAAACGCCGCCGCATCACGATCGAGTACACCCTCATCGAAGGCGTGAACGACGACGTGCGCGACGCGGACAAACTCAAGCGTCTGCTCCGCAACGTGCCGGTGAAGATCAACCTCATCCCGATGAATCCGATCGAGCAGAGCGAACTCGGTGCGCCCACCCGCCGCGGTGTCGAAGCGTTCCGCGACCGGCTGCGCGACCTCGGCATGACCTGCACCATCCGCCACGAGCGCGGCGGCAGCGTCGACGCCGCGTGCGGCCAGCTCGCCCTCTACGGCCCCGACGGCGAAAAAGCCGAACGCACCAGACGCCTCCCGCTCGCGAAGTAAGGCCCGAAGGCCCGAAGGCCCGAAGGCCCGAAGGCCCGAAGGGCCCCCTTGCCCCTGCCCTTGCCCCTGCCCTTGCCCTTGGGGTTGCTGAGCCGATTCCAAAGACTCGGAAGCCGAAACCGAATCCGAAGGAGAGGATGCGCGGTTCCCGTGCCCGTGCCCGTGCCCGTGCCCGTGTGGTTGTTCGGACCCAAACCCCGCGACCGCTCCCGCGACGCTCCCGCGCTCGCCTCGCCTCGCAGCCTGCCCCTTGCCCCTGCCCTTGCCTTTGCCCTTGCCCGCGGATCAGCGGTCAGATCGCTTGATCAGCGCGACGAGCATCGCGACGACTGCTCAAGGTGGGCGAGAGCCCGTTCGATATCGGGCCTCGAAACACACGGCGTCCACGACGCGGGCAAGGGCACGGGCAAGGGCAACGGCAAGGGAGCAGGTCGCTTTCAGCGACCTGCTAGCGGGTGAGGTCTGCCGTGACGACGCGGCGCCAGGCGCGGCGGGTGGCGTCGAGTTCGGGGGAGGCGCCGCACTCGAGGGTCGCTTCGAAGCGGGTGCATTCGAGGACGGGTTCGGTGGCGGCGGCTTCGGCGGCGGCGGTGGCCGCGGCTTCGCTCGAGAACTCGACCTCGAGTTCGGGCGGGGGGAAGAGGCGGCTGGAGAGGCCTTCGAAGGGGGTGGCGAGGAGCCCTGGGACGCGGCCCCACTGAACCGTCCTCCGTCCGAGGCGGAGGGTGGTGGCGTCGGTCATCTGGAACTCGGCCCCGGTGATGCGGCCACGCACGCGGAGCGACGCGCTGGGTGGTGCGTCTTCGTCGTAGGGGCTGGTGAACACGGCGAGATCGACCGTCATGCCGTCCAGACCGACGAGCAGCTCCCGTGAGATCTCCCGCGGCTCGTGGCCAGTGGTGCTGGCGGCCACGCGGGTGGAGCGTCCGCCATCGGACCAGGTGATGACCCGACCGCCGGTGCCGTGCGCACCCGGTGCCAATGTTTCTTCCGTGGTCAACACCACGAAGAGCGCTTCCGATGCCGCGTCGTCTTGCAGGAGCAACGTCACCAAGGTCTCGAGGGTGCTCGAGAGCGCCAGGTTCGCTTCGGCGCGGCGGGGCCGGCGGGCGATGCGTTCGGCCCGGCGCGCGATGATCCAGGCGCCCTCCGCCCACTCGTAGTCCGCCACGAAACTGCGAAGCATGGGGGCGGCGGCCGCCGCTTCGCGGGCGTTCAATACCCCGTCCTCCACGAGCGCGTTTCGCAGCGCGTCGACGCCGACCACCGCGAGCGCGCGCCGGCGCACGACCTTCCAGTGACGGGCGTTCTCCGGGCGCGCCGTCGCCATGCGCGCCGCGACCTCCGCGGCTCCGTGGCCATCGCCAAGCGGGTCGAGCAGCACCGACACCAGTTCTTCCGCGAACGGTTCGTCGTTGGGATGGGCCTGCAGGGCGTTGCTCAGCAGCGTCCCGAGTTCCTGCGCTTGTTCCCGGCGCAGGTCTTGGTTGCGGGTCTGCGCGAGGCGGGTCCGGCGCAGCTGCACTTGCTGCCAAACGAGATCCCGGTTCGTGAGCGTGACGCGCTCGACGGGGACCGGCTGGCCTTCGCGCTGCTCATGCATCATCGCGGCACGCGCGCGTCGTTCGTCTTCCGCGCTAAGCTCGAGATCCTCCCACGCGAAGGTCGTGCGGAGGTTCCACCCGTCCTCGGTCGGTTCTCGGCGGGTGCGGGTGGCGCTGCTCTGGGTGGAGTCGTTGGCGCGCTGGAGCAGGTCCATCAGCAGCTCCATGTCCGCGTCGATGTCCACGTAGATCGACTCGTGTTGCTCGATGCCATCCGACGTCGGTTCGAGGTGGGTCTGGGTCCGCGCGTACCCGCCGCCCCCGATGCTCTCGACCACGCTCCCTTCGCGGCGGGCCGAGACCTCGAACGCCTCCGGATGTTCGAGTGCCAGGCGCGCGCAACGCGTCTCTTCGCCCGTGTCGCGCGCGTCCCAGATCCCTTGGGAGACGAGGATGGTGCGTTCGTCGAGGGAGCGCGCATGCAGTTGCCAGCACTCGGCTTCACCCGAGGCGCACTCGTCCCGGGTCGACCATTCGACGGCGACCGGCGCCCGCTCGGTCAGCCAGAGCCGCGCGTCGTGCATGTCGTCCACGCGAAGCAGCACCCGGAGCGCGCGCTGCCCCGTGTGGTTGGAGCGGCGCGCCTCCGCGTACGCGGAGAAGGGCCCGCTCGACCACATGAGCGGACCGCCCGCGCTCATCGGCGCAAGCAACGCGCGCCGTCGCTCCGAGACGGCGCCACGGCGTGCGACCGCACAGGCGTCCGCGCCGAGTGGGAGCCGGGCTGCAAGCGCGGCCGCTGCATCGGGGGTGCGCAGCATCGGGTGGGTGAGGGTGACCTGCGGGCCGCCGCAGCCCAGCCACCACACGCCGACGAACGCGAGCCGCACGAGCGCGGCCGTGGTCTTGCGAACCATGGCGCCCAGCATACGCGCCGCGGCTGCGCCCGCCACGCGGCTAGCTGGCTGAACCTGAAGCCGATGCCGAAGCCGACGCCGAAGCCGAAGCCGATGCCGAAGCCGAGGCCGACGCCGATGCCGATGCCGATGCCGATGCCGAAGCCGATGCCGATGCCGAAGCCGATGCCGATGCCGAAGCCGATGCCGATGCCGACGCCGATGCCGACGCCGATGCCGACGCCGAAGTCGATGCCGAAGCCGAGGCCGATGCCGATGATGCCCGCGAGTGGTCGTCTTTGAAGCTTTGAGGCCGCGCGACGTCCGAGAGAGGGTGAAGATCCGTCCGCCCACCGGTTGCCCTTCCACCTCTCCAGTGAGGCCAAACAGCATCGCGTTCCGCGGCTCGACCTCGGGGCGGCGTGGTAACGTCGCGCCCGCCATGTCCCTTCCTCGTTCGGCCGTTGCCCTCCTGCTTGCCGTACTCGCGGGTGCCACCTCCAGTTCTGGTGCCGAGGCGCAAGGCATGCGGTTCCAGGAGATCGCGGACCATGGGATCCGGGTGGACGGCGCACTGCGGGACTGGCGCCGCATCCGGAAGATCTCCGTGGGGGCGGGCGACGACGCGTCGATGCAGTTCGCGCTTGGGTACGACCGCGGGGGACTCTACGTCGCGGCCGCGGTTCGGGACCAGCGCATGATTCGGAGCCGCCGGCCGACCCGCGACGAAGACGCGATCGTGGTCACGCTCGCGCTGCCGACGCGGCCCGGCCGCCGCACCTACCAGGCCACCGAGGTGTGGATCTTCGCCGGCGTGGAAGGACGCACCGCGGGCAGTGCGGCGGTGGGCGGCACGCGAGGTCGGTTGCGACCGGCGCGTGGCGCGCGGGTGGTGGAAGCGGCGGGAAGCGGTGGCTACGAGATCGAGGCGTACATTCCGTGGGCGGCCATTCCGCGGAGCGCGGGGTGGGAACAAGGACGCGTGTCGGTGCGCCTGCGCGACATCGACAGCGAAGCGCGGCCGGAAGTGCACGCCGAGCCCGCCACGGCTCCCGTCGACACCGCGAACCTGGACCGGCTGCCCGCGATCATTCCCAGCGGCGGGGACCACGCGGTGCTCGCGAACTTCCTCCAGCGCCAGGGCATCCCCGGGCAGGAGCCGCGCCACGACCTGCGCGGCAACGTCTGCGGCGACGACCGCCCCGAGCGCATCGTGCACGTCGGCCGCTTCCTCCTGGTGATGGGCGATGGCTACCGCGACGGGGACGGCTACGACTTCTTGGCGCTTCCGATTCAAGGGCCCCAGGACGTGATGGCGGCGGAGCTGCGCGACTTCACTGCGGACGGGAAGAAAGAACTGTTCTTGCGGGTGCGGCAGCACGGCGAACGCGGCACGCGTGATCTCTGGTCGCTCTACTCGTTCACGTGCACCGCGATCCGGCCGCTCTTCGCGATCGAACAGCGCAAGGCGCTCGCTGGTGGCCACGTGGAGTCGCGCATCCGAGTGCGCGGGGGCCGCGGCGCGCCGCGCATCGAAGTCGCCGCGGGCAGCGCCACCGGCATCGCGCCGGAGGACTGGAACGAAGCGCCGGCCACCGACGCGGAAGCCATCCTGCTGCCGTGGGGACCGGTGCTCGCGCGCACCTACCGCTGGGACGGTCAACGTTTCGCGACCTCGAACGAACGGGCCAACCCGAACCCTCATGTGCGGGGTGCGACCAGGACCACGACCACGACGCGCACCCCAGCGACAACCCAGGCCGAAGCACCCCCGCCGACGCGGACGGTGCGGGATCTGATCCGCGCGGTGCGCACCGAACGCCGCATTCCCCGCTCGGTGCAGGCGCGCTTCGTCCAGGACGCGAACCTCGCTGGCAGCCCGGCCACCGAACGCCTCGTTGTGTTCGGCAAAGCCGTCGTGGTCGTCGGCGAGAACTTCCGCGAAGGGCAGGGCTACTTCCACTACGAGCTCGCCGTGCAGAACGCGGAAGACTTGCTCGACGTGAAGACCGAGGACGTGACCGGCGACGGACGCGCGGAAGTGCTGGTCCGCGTGCGACAGACGCTTGGCGACGTCACCCGCGAACTGCTCATGGTCCATCGCTTCGCCCGCGGCGGAACCTTCCCCCGTGTCCTGACGGTCGAGGTCGGTCGCACCCGAGGCAACGAACGCATCGCCAACGAGGTCCGCACCGTGCGCGGCACCCTCGAGATCCGCCCCGGCCGCACGCAAGGCTGGACCGCCGACAACTGGCCCTGGTCCGACTCCCCGCCGGGCGACGTCGCCCCCCTGCTCCTCCCCTGGCGCGACCAGCCGGTCCGGTACCGGCTGCAGGGCGCGCGGCTCACTCCGCGCTGAAGTCGGCGTCGACTTCGGCTTTCGGATTCGGATTCGGATTCGGCATCGGCTTCGGCTTCGGCATCGGCATCGGCATCGGCATCGGCATCGGCGTCGGGGTCGGCTTCGGCTTCGGCTTCGGCTTCGGCGTCGGCTTCGGCGTCGGCTTCGGATTCGGCGTCGGCTTCGCTGAAGGGCGCGGGCACGGGCACGGGCACGGGCACGGGGCCGCGGTCCGCTCCTCAGTCGCAGTGCAGTTTCAGCACCCTCAGCGCGACTTCCGGGCGCGTGCTCTCCCCGCGTTCCCCGACCAGCGACAAGACCGAGCCCTCGCTGCAGTTCAGATCGGTCACCGCGAAGTGGGCGCCCCACTGGTAGACCTGCTGCTCCGGCACCCGCTTCTGCAAATCGTCGCCGAGCACGTTGATGCCGACCAGCACCTCGGTGTCCCAGGTGCGGGGCGAGCCGACCCACAGGTGGTCTCCACACTCGAGCGGGCGGGGGCCGTGCTCCGTGTTCGCGCGCCCGACCCGCACCGGTTCCCCGTGCGTGCGGTCGTGGGCGTCGAGTCGGACCGCGTAGACCGAAGTGCGCCGCCAGGGACGGCGGTGGTCTCGAAAGAACATCACCGTCTCGTCGTCGTGGCGCACCAGCGTCGGCGTCGGCCACTGGACGTCGATCTCCTGGATGGTCTCGGCGGTGCTGCGGCCGCGCCAACTTTGAATGCGGCCGTGGGGGAACCCGGCGTCGAGCCATGTCTCCGCCCACACGACCAACACTTCGTCGTCTTCCATCGCGAGCAGGGAAGGCGCGCCGGCGGCGTGCCGCGGAGCGCTCACCATCACCGGGTCGATCGGTCCTTCCGCATCCACGTCGACCTGCACCCACCACACCCGCCACGCGCCCGGGACTCCGTCGTGCCACGCCACCCGCACGCCGCCGCCACTCGCCACCATGGAGACGCCGGCCGCATCCCGCCCGACCGGCCGAACCAGGGTGCGCTGGACGACCTCGCCCGAGCCGTCTCGGCGTTCGATGCTGAGCACGCCCGCGACGTCTTTGTCGTCGTCCGGTCGACGGGCGCAGGCGAGCCAGGTGGACCCGTCGGACGTCGTCGTCGCGAGCCCGCCCCCGCAGCGCGCGCCCAGCCGAACCGTGTCGCCCGCCGCTGCCCCAGCCGCGTCGAGCGGCCGCCAGAACAGGCCATCCTCCTCGGACCACACGGCGCGCAACGGATCGGTGGCGAACGCGACGCCATCGAACATGCGCTGGGCGCGTGCGATCTCGGAGTCGTCGGCGAAGTGGCACTCGACGGGACTCTCGGCGGTACAGCCGAAGAGCGACGCCAGCCCGACCGACGCCGCAAGTGCTGCGGCGCGCGTGTTCAGAGAATGCCTCGTGCGCTCAGCGCCGCACGCAGCTCGGGCTGGCGGCGCACGAGCTCGGCGGGATCCTTCACAGGCTGAAAGCGCGCGTCGCTGCCGTCGCGCGCGACGGTGAGGTAGGTGGCCGGAAGGAACGCCGTGAGCTCTCCGACGAGGCGCTCGAACTGGACCGCGTCCAGCCCATCGACCTTCTTCTGCACCGCGAACCAGGTCAGGTCGAAGTCGCGATCGATCGCGGCCGCGTCGAACACCAGCGTGTTGGTGTTGAAGACGGGGATCAGGTCTTGGTCGAACGTCTCGGGGAACCGGAACGACTCCACGATCTGCAAACGTCCGTCGACCCGTGCCGGTGCGCCGCCTTTGTCGCCGGGCCGTTTGGGCGCCATCTCCGCGGTCATCGGTCGGTCGCCCTGAAGGTGCGCACCGATGATCGCTGGATCGAGAGTGGCCGTGAGGTTGTCGACGTTGGACATCATCAGGTGTTTGCCGCCCGCCTTGCGAAAACGATCGAGCAGTCCGGCGCGGCGCAGCGCGAAGGTCAGGTCGCCATGCCCAGGCGCGTACGGGGAGAGGGATCCGTCGGTGGTGCGAAAGAGCGAACCGTCGGCGCGCAGCCGCAGGTTGATCAGCTGGGGGAACGCTTCGACCTCGAGCGCGTCGCTGTGGAACTTGGCGCCGAGCGCTTTCACATCCGCGTGGGTCGCGAAGCTGGTCATCAAGTAGACCGGCACGTGACCACCTGCGCTGCGCGCGGCGGCCTGGAAGTCCATCAGCTTCAGATCGAGGAAGGTGTGTTCGTCGATCGCCGGGACCGACGCCTTCACGACGCCGCCGAACCGGGTCGCCATGCCGCCTGCGAGCACCACCACACCGACTTCGCCGGCCTGGATCGCTTGGTTGCCGAGCGCGGCAAGCGCATCTCGCTCGGGGCTGCCGACCGGGGGCAACGTGGTGAGCTCGTCGGGAGTCGGCGGCTCCACCGCACCTTGGATGCGGTTGCTCTCGGGACCGGCGAGATCGGCCCGAAGACGCTCTTGGAGCTGGGAGAAACGTTGGGCGTCGAACCCGTAGGATTGAAGAAGGGACTCGGTTTCAGCGTCGATCGTTTCAGTCATGTCTGTTCGTTCCTCAGTCCAGCGCCGGCCGGCGACCCAACCATTTCTCGGTGGGCGTGTCGAGTCGGTTCTCAGCGCGGTCGTGGTCTCAGTTCTCAAACGCGCTCCGGCCAGGCATCATGCTTGCAACGGTTGCTCCGCGACCCGTCACGCGCGCTGCGGATTCTGTCCCGAGCCGCTGCAAGTTTCTGCAACTTTCCCAGACATGATTACAGTGCGACACGGCTCTCAGGCCCACCCTCAAGGAACAAGAACATGAAGCTCACCCCCACTCTTTTGGCCGCCGCGATCGGGTTCGGGGCGTTCGGCGCCTCCGGTTGTTACATTCGCCCGCCCGTCTACGGCACGGCGCAGGTCTCCGGAACCGTCGTGTACCAGCCGCCGCCCGCGCGGCGCGTGGTGGTGAACCGCCCGCAGATGCCCTACCAGGGCGCCATCTGGGTCGACGGTCACTACCAGTGGAACGGCGCCCAGTACGTGTGGGTGGACGGCTACTACCAGCAGCCCCGCCAGGGTTACGTCTACGTCCAGCCCCGCTGGGAACGACGTGGCAACGGCTACGTCTACGTCCAGGGGAACTGGCGAGGCAACGGCGGCACCACGGTCGTGCGGACCAACAACCGCGGGTATCGTGGCAACGGCGGCACCGTGGTCGTCCGGGGCAACCGGGGTGGAACGGTCGTACGAAGTCAGCCAGTGCGGCGCACCACGACCGTCCGCAGCCAGCCGGTCCGACGCACCACGACGGTTCGCTCGAACCGCGGGGTCCGCACCAACACGCGGGTTTCGACCCCAACCCGGCGACGCAACACGCGAGTGAACACCAACACCCGCACGACCCGGACCCGAACCACGACGGTACGGGGTGGGGGCGGCACGAGGACCCGTTCGGCGACGGTCCGCGTTCGCTAGCCTGAGACAGTTCGAATGACCTTCAGCGGGTGTGAACATCGGTTCGCATCCGCTGTGTCATTCCGTCTCGATCGAGACCCCGCACCTCGGGCCGACACTGCGTCGGCCCAGCGCACGGAACGTTGGCGCGGCACTGCGGAGGCCGTAGGGTGAGGGGGTGCGGCCTGGTCTCAAACGCAATGGTGAACCGGTGTGGTGGGTGGCGCTCGCTGCGCTCGCCCTGTCGCTCTTTCTCCATACCGGCGCCCACACCTGGCTGGGGGTGAAAGCACGCGAGTGGATGGCGCTGCTCGAGTCTCAGCGGCCGGAGCCCACCGAGTGGATGGAAGTGGGGGACGCCAGCTCGTGGGAGGTGGAGCTTCCGGAGCCCGAGCCGCCGAGTGGGGATGGGGTGCCAGAGCCGGAGGCGCCGCCCGCCGAAGCGGAGGGCGCACTCGAAGACGGCCCCAGCATCCCGCAGCCTGTTGACCCGGAACGCCTCGATGAACCCGAACCGGAGCCCGAACCCGAACCGGAGCCTGAGCCCGAACCGGAGGAGCACGAGACGGTGCCGCCGGATGGTCGGCGCGACGTCCCGGCGGTCACCCAACGATCGCAGGATCCCACTGTGGAGGCGCCGGAGAATGCGCAGTACTTGGCGGAAGAGAACAACCGGGTCGAAGAAGAGACCGTCGCGGAGTTGACCAGCCTGGTGCAGGACTCGGAAGAACTCTCTGCGGGCGAACCGCTGGAGCAGACCGAGTCCACCGACCTCGGCAACGCGGACGAAGAAGCTGCGGCGGAGGATGCGGAGAACGACATCGCCGCGGAACTGGCCCAGCAGTCGGCCGTGGGCGAAGAGTCCGTGGGCGCAGAACAAGCCTTGGCCCGCCACAACCCCGAAGAAGGGGCGCGGGCGCAGCGCGAGCGTGCGGCGCAGTCGGCCGGCGGCGGCGATCCACCCGATGCGTGGGAGACGGTGACGCTCAGCGACGGCATCGGCACGTTCACCGTCCGGCGCCGGGTACAACCCGAAGGAACGGTCGCAGGGGAAGGCGGCGAACGCGAAGCGCGCTCTGGTCAACGTGCGCGGCGGGGCCGAGGCACGGGGCGACGGGGGCTTGGCGTGGGTGCGCCGGGCACCCGCCTCTCGTGGAATGATTTCGAGCGCGCCGTCGGGACCGACACGCTCGCCCGTGAGCGTCAGGCGTATGCCCAACAGCGGCTCAGCAAGCAGCGTGGGCACCAACGGGAGCGCGAGCAGCGGTGGTCGGACTTTCGTGCCGCGCTCGAGAACTACCGCTCCGAGGTACGGCCCGGCAACCAGACCTCCCTCAACGCCGCAGCGTCGCCGTTCGCGAACTACATCTCGGCGGTGCACCGCCGGATCCACCCGCAGTACGTGCAGGGGTTCATCGACAACATCCCAGCGTCGGCGGGCAACCCGTTCAACGACATGGGGCTCTTGACCAAACTGGAGATCATCTTCAACCGCGATGGCTCGCTGCATCGGGTGGGGATCGTGCGCACGAGTGGGCTGCTGCCCTTCGACTACGGTGCGTACAACGCCGTGATGCGGGCCGCGCCGTACCCCGCGCCGCCGGACCGCATCCTGTCCGGCGACGGTCGGGCGTACGTGCACTGGACCTTCAACCGCAACAACCGCCAGTGCGGCACGTTCAACGCCGAGCCGTACATCCTCGCGAACCCACCCTCGAGTTCGCCTCAACCCCGAAGCGACACCCCGTTTCAGGACGGCCTGCAACCTCGATCGCTGGTGCCGCAGGGATCGGACCCGACGTGGGGAACCGAAGCCGAGCGCGAAGAAAGCCCACCCGAAGAGGGCGAGGCTGAGGGCGAGGGAGAGGGCGAGGCCGAGTCCGCGCCCGATGGTGCATCCGATGGAGACGGGGCATCCGAAGAAGAGTCCGAGGACAGCTCAGAAGACGACGACCCCGATCGTCCCCCGGCCCGACCGAACGACGAGGAGGATGCGCATGGCTGAGATCGAAGTGTTCTACGACGGAGACTGTCCGCTTTGTGTGCGGGAGATTCGATTGCTCCAGAAGTTGGATCGCCGTCGGTCCATCCAGTTCACCGACATCTCCGAGCCCACGTTCGATGCGAGCCTCTACGGGCGAACGCTCTCCACCTTCATGGGCCACATCCAGGGCCGCGCGAATGGCGAGTGGATCGAAGGGGTGGAGGTGTTCCGGCGGTTGTACAGCGCGGTCGGGCTCGGCCCGTTGGTGACCATCACCCGCTTGCCGGGCGTGCGACACCTCGCAGAGGTCGGGTACCAGTGGTTCGCGCGCAACCGGCTGCGGCTGACGGGGCGCGAGGATGTGTGTACGAGCGAGGTGTGCGGGGTGCATCGGCACCCGGGGCGGTAGCACCGAAGCCGAAGCCGAACCGCGGGATTGTCGCGGAGCGGTGGGGCAGTCGAGCGGAGCGAGCGGTCGGCCCCCGCAGGAGGCATCCGACGAGGAGGTCGAGCCCAGCCGCGGAGCGACAATCCCCATGTAGAAGAGCGGTGGGGCAGTCGAGCGGAGCGAGCGGTCGGCCCCCGCAGGAGGCATCCGACGAGGAGGTCGAGCCCAGCCGCGGAGCGACAATCCCCATGTAGACGCCGACGCCGATGCCGAAGCCGAAGCCGAAGCCGAAGCCGACGCCGAAGCCGATTCCGAACCCGACGCCGAAGCCGAAGCCGAACCCGACGCCGACGCCGAAGCCGATTCCGAACCCGACGCCGAAGCCGAAGCCGAAGCCGAAGCCGATTCCGAAGCCGACGCCGACGCCGAAGCCGACGCCGATGCCGAAGCCGAAGCCGAAGCCGACGCCGAATCCGATGCCGAACGGTGGCTACTTGTTCAGCGGCGGGTGCCGGTGATGGCGACGGTTTGGTTTCGACAACCGCTGAAGGCGCACTCGCCGAGACCGCTGACCTCGATGTACTCGGCTTCCCAGGTGCCCATGAACGTCGTCTCGTCGACGAAGGTGGCGGTGATGCGGTAGCGCTCTTCGCAGCCACCTTCGACCACGGCTTCCACCATGAAGGTGTCGTCGCCGGAGCGGGGGGACTGGGTGAGCGCGGAGTTGATCGAGGGGTTCGGCACGTCGCGGGCGTCGACGCTGAGCACCGATCCGATGCAGGAGAACTCGACCTCTGAGACCGAGTAGTCGACCTGGGCGCTCCCGAAGTCGGCGCAGCGCTGGGTCGGGACCGGGGAGATGTCGAAGATTCCGTCGCACGGAGTCTCCGCGACGGGGCAGTCGCACTCGGGGCGGGAGGTGTCGCAGCGGAAGAGACACGCGCCGCCGTCACCGAGTGAGGGTTCGCAGCTGTCGATGGTGCAGTCGTCGGTGTCCATGCAGACGCGTGGCGCCGGCGAAGGGCGGCAGCCGAACTCGTCTTCGCAGAACTCGGCGCCGTTGCAGAAGTCGCCGTCCTGACACATGTCGCTGTCGGTGCAGTCCATCGGTGCGAAGCAGCCGGTGAGGGTGCAGGCTTCGCCCTCGGGGCAGCGCTCATCGATCAGCGTGTGGTCGCACATCGCGTCCACGCCGCAGACGTCGAGGGTGCATTCCACCTCGTCGTCGCAGTCCTCGTCGCCCGCACAACCGGTGGCTTCGGTGCAGCCGGTGGTCGCCATGCCCGTTGCCGGTGCGCATGTGGATCCCGGACCGACCGATTCACACAGCTCGTCGAGCGGCATGTTCCGGCACTCGCCACCCACACCGCAGCTGTCGAGCGTGCAACTGAACCCGTCGTCGCACGCTTCGTCCGAGGTGCAGCTCGGCTCGTCCACGCAGCCGCGGAAGGGCTCGCAGATCTGTCCGGGACAACGCTCCGCGATCGGATCGTAGCGGCAGGTGTTGCCGACCCCGCAGGAGTCGATCGTACAGGCCGCCGAGTCGTCGCAGTCTTCGTCGTTCTCGCAGCTTCCGCCGCCGTCGCGCCCGCCGCCGCCCGCGTCCATCCGGCTCCGGTCGTCGTCTCCGCCGCACGCGACCCCGAAGCACACCAGCACACCGATGAGGATCTTCCAGTCACGTCCGGTGCTGGCTTCTCGAAACGCAGTCATCTTCGCTCTCCCACGATTTCTCGGGTTTGGTTGCCGCAAAAGCCGCTGCAGCTCGCTGTCCAGGTCGCACTCAAGAGGTTCGAGTCGGAGAACGAACCGACCAGACGGACCGGATTGCAGTTCGCGTCCGCGGTGCTGCTCGCGTCGAACATGTTGCCGGTCGGTCGCGGGTTCTGGATGAGGGTGAAGCGGTCGGCGGTGATCCGCAGCTCGTCGCCCACGATGGTCATGCGCACTTCACTGAAGGAGTAGCTGGCCGGTGGACAGCCGAGGCTCGGTGCGGGGGCGACCACGAAGCGCCCCTCGTAGTGCACGTCGGGGTCGAAATCGACCGGCGGCATGCCTCCGTCGCCCATCGGGACGCCGGCGTCGCACGCGCTGACGTCGTACGAACACGCGCCGGTCGCGCCGGCCTCGGGGTCGCACGAGTCGATCGAACAGGCGTTGCCGTCGTCGCAGTCGACGGGTTCGAGGGCTTCGAAGCAGTCGCCGGCGATGCAGCGCTCGACCCCGTCGCAGAAGTTGCCGTCGTCGCAGTCTTCGCCGGTCACGCAGCCCGAGGCACATCCGCGGTCGAGCGTGCAGAGCTCGCCGTCTTCGCACCGTTCGTTGAGTGGGGTGTGGCGGCAGATTCGGTCGACCGTGCACATGTCGATCGTGCACGCGAAGCCATCGTCGCATTCGGCTTCGCTCATGCATCCGGAGGGTGCATCCACGCCGGCATCCGCGGTGGTGGCGTCGCGCCCGGCGTCCATGCCGCCCGGTCGATCGTCGTCGCCGCAGCCGATGCCAACCACACACACCACGAGGCAGGACGTCAGGCCTCCCCGCGAAAACCAATCAAGCATGCGATCAACGTAAGGGACCGGGCGCCACGCGGTCAATGTCGCCCGTCTCCGTCGGGGGACTTGGGCGGGTGGGCGAGGACCAGCTTCAGGTTGCGCTGAAACCGAGTTCGGCCTGTTCGGCGCAGGGGCGATCCGAGCGACCACTGGTCGAATTCGTGGTCGTTCATCCCCATGAGCCGCTCGACCGGCACATCCCAGCGTGGATGCCGGGCGAACGGCTCGGTGGTGGATTCGTCCGGCAACGACGTGCGGTTGTAGGGACAGATGTCTTGGCAGGCATCGCAGCCGAAGACCCATCCATCCAGCCGCGCGGCCAGCGCCGGTTCGATCTCGCCCTCTTGTTCGATCGTCAGGTAGGAGATGCATCGACGGGCATCGAGCACCCGCGGCTCCACGAACGCGTCGGTCGGGCACACGTCGAGGCAGAGCCGACAATCGCCGCAGCGTCGCTTCATCGGCGGGTCCGGCGCGATCTCGGCGGACGTCACCAGCGTCGCGAGGAAGAGGTGGGAGCCGAGGCCGGGGACGATGAGGCAGCAGTTCTTGCCAACGAACCCGACGCCCGCACGCTCGGCCCACGCGCGTTCGAGCACTGGGCGGGAGTCGACCGAGTGGCGGACTTCGTGGCCCATCGAGCGCAGCCACTTCTCGAGTTTCTGCAGCCGCTTGCGCAGAACGTTGTGGTAGTCGCGGCCGGCCGCGTAGCGGGCGACTTTGAAGGGCGGCGGGAGCAGCGGCGCATCGGCGCGTGCGTAGGGCGCGACCAGCACGACCACGGTGCGGGCGGCCGGGAGCATGCCGGGGTGGTTCGGATCGGCGCGCACGTCCTTGGTGTCGGCGAGCCACTCCATGTCGCCGTGGCGGCCCGCTTCGATCATCGCGTCCAGCTGGCCGCCCTCCGGCGTCAGCGCCTCGGCGCGCGCAAACCCGCAGCGTTCGAAGCCGAGCGCTTCGGCTCTCTCGATCAGGGCGCGTTTGAGCGCGTCGGGCTCAGCCGTCGTCACGGAGCGGACCGTATCGTAGGCTGGGCCCATGCGCCCCTCACCGGTTCACCGATCACGCCCTCTCGTCCGACTCGCAGCCTTCGCCGTGGTGCTCGCGTCGACGCCGTCGAGCGCGGATGCCCAGCGGGTGGTGGCGTTCGACACCCTCGGCGGCGATTCCCCGACCGCGCTCACGTGCGGGTTCTGCGCCGGCGAGAAGTTCGGGGTGGTCTTCCGGGACTTGCCGGCCCCGGCCCGCGGCCTCGACGCGTCCGACTTTCCCCTCGACCTGCGCAACGTTCGGGTCGCGGTCGGCAGCGCGCGGGTGGTGGCGGGCAGTTGCCAATCCTCGACCGAGACAGGCACCGCGCTTGCGAACCTCGGCATCTACGCGGGCGTGACGCCTCCGACCGGAGACATCACCGGTCTGCCGCAAGATGGGGTGTGGCCGGAGGAGACCGTGGTCTTGGAAGTGGATGAGATCCCGCTGACCCGGTCCGCCGCCGACAGCGAAGGCGGGGCGATGTACGCGGTGAACTTCAACCAGCTCGATCTGGTCGACGACGGGGAACCGCTCCTGCACGTGGACCCGCCAAACACCTACCTCCGGATCACGGTGGAGCTCCTGGAAGAGGTCGGCGACAGAAGCTCCACCTGCGCGGACGCGTCGCTCCCCTCGCCTGGCATGTTCCCGCTCCGGGATGCGGATGGACGCATCGCCCCCGAACGTTCGTTGCTCTATGCCGGGGGACTCGGCTGGGTGTGGAACGAGGACACCCGCGTGCGGGTGAACGGAGACTGGGGCATCCGCATCGAAGTGCAGAGCGCCCCGCCCGGACCGGACGCGGGCGTGGATGCCGGCGACCCGATGGACGCGGGCCCTGGCGACGCCGGGCCGATGGACTCGGGGATCGACGGGGGGGGCGCGTCCGATGGTGGAGACGGTGCCGATGCCGGCGCCCCGACCGATGAGGGTGGGTGCAGTTGCCGCACGCCAGGGTCTTCGAACCACGGATGGCCCGCGGTCGTGCTGCCTGTGCTGTTGGCGCTCAGTCTTCGTCGGACGCGCGGGTGGGGAACCCGGTCGCGTCGCCGTGGGGTCGATCGCTCGCCGACGGCAGGGTGACGGGCGGCGGCAGGTTCTCGCGTGGGTTCGCGATCAGCACCTGTTCGATGGCGGCCAGAAGTTCGTCCAGACCCTGACGGGCGGCGCTGCTGAACGTGAGCAGCTCGTGCCCGCGCTCCTTCATCGCCGCGGCGACCTCTTCCACCGCGTCCTGCACGTCGGGCAGGTCGGCCTTGCTCATCGCGACGATCATCGGGCGTTCGGCGAGGGTCGCGGAGAAGCGGGCGAGTTCCTTCTGGAGCACGTCGAAGTCCTGGACGGGATCCCGCTCCGGGTCCGGGTCGATCGAGATCACGTGCAAGAGCACACGGTTGCGCTCCACGTGTTTCAGAAAGCGGAGGCCGAGCCCGGCGCCTTCGGCGGCGCCTTCGATGATGCCGGGAATGTCGGCGATCACGAAGCTGCGTTCTTCGCCGAGCGATGCGACGCCGAGGTTGGGCACGAGGGTCGTGAAGGGGTAGTCGGCGATCTTCGGGCGCGCCCGGCTCACCGCCGCGATGAACGTGCTCTTGCCCACGTTCGGAAACCCGACCACGCCGACGTCGGCGAGCAACTTGAGCTCGAGCCGCAGATGAAACCGTTCGCCGAGCGTCCCGTCTTCGGCGTGGGTGGGGGCCCGGTCCTGCGCGGTCGAGAACTTCATGTTGCCGCGGCCACCGCGTCCGCCGCGGGCGACAATCACCTTGGCGTCGAGTTCGTCCAGGTCCGCGACCAGTTCGCCCGTCTCGACGTCGTACACCTGGGTGCCGATCGGCACCATGAGCACCGCGTCCTTGCCGGCGGCGCCGAACTGGTCCTTGCCGCGGCCGTCTTCGCCACGCTCGGCTTTGATCTTCCGGCGGTACTGGAGGTCGAGCAGGGTCGCGAGCCGGTCGTGCGCATGGAGCACCACGTGCCCACCATTGCCACCGTCCCCGCCCATCGGGCCACCGAGCGGCCGGAACTTTTCGCGACGGAACGCGACGCAGCCGTTGCCGCCGTCGCCCGCAACAACCTCGATCTCCACCTCGTCGACGAACTGCACGCCCCACTCCTACCCGCGGGACGCAACCGCTTCAAGCCGCGGCCCCCCATGAGCGGAGTCGGGCCAGGCATCGGCTTCGGCCTCGGGATCGGCTTCGGCCTCGGCCTCGGCTTCGGCTTCGGCTTCGGCTTCGGCTTCGGCCTCGGCTTCGGCTTCGGTGGCTTCGCGGTCGGCTTCGGCCGCTCAGTGCCACACGCCGACGCCGACGCCCCAGCTGATGTAGTCGCGGGCGCCGTCGAAGGTGAAGGTGGCCCGGATCTGGGTGCCGAAGAGCGGGAACAAGCGCAGGTCGAAGCCGGCCGTGCCGTGGGTTCGCCGTTCGGCGTTCTGGTAGCGCGCCGGTTCCACGTACATGCCGGCCCGCAACTTCAACCGGTTGCGCCAGGGTTCTCCCTCGACGCCGAGTCGGAACCCGATGGACCACTCGCCGCCGCGGGGCAGTTGCTGCTGCCTGAGAAACGCGTCGATGCCGATGCCCGAGTCGACCGGACCGGTGAAGATCAAATCGGTTGTGGCGAGGAAGTACCGGCGGGGGAGGGCGTCGTACCAAGACTCCCATTGGGCTTCGACCCGGTCCTCTCCCCGTTCGACGCGGTCCTCGAGGGCTTCTCGTTCGGTCCGCTGACGGGCGCGCTCGGCCACGCGCCAGTCCCGATCGCGGGCGCGCCGTTCCAATCGCGGGCAATGCAGCGGGATCATGGGCTCTCCTGCCGCGCGGATCTCTCGGCGCACCTGGGCCCGCTCGCGCGCACACCACCGCCAGCGCAGGGCGGCCACCACTCCGTCTTCTACGGGTTTGTGTCGCACGTAGCGCCGGTTGAGCGGCCGGGGTCCGAGCTGCACCGCGACACCGACTTGGATCTCCCACGGAAGCTGCACCGATCCCGGCAGCAAGAAGCCACTGACTTGCTCCGGCGTCGGGTTCTCTGGGTCCTCGACCACCTGGCTGGAGACCGGGGTTCGGAACGTGCCGCCCAGCCGGATCGGCATGTCGGTGGGGCGGTAGAGGGCACCGACTTCCGCTCCGGCCCCGGTGAAGCGCACGAGCTCCTCGCCATCGCTGACCATCGCCATGACCGGGACCCGCAGCGCGGCACCGAGGACGAGTTCTCCGTCGAGCAGCGCGTAGCCACCGCCGACCCGCCAGGTCGTGAATCGAACGCTCTCGGTGTCGGAGTACTCGTAGATCTGGGACTGGAAGGAGAGCCCGCCGCCGATCTCCTTGAACTGTAGGCGGAGTCCGAGGTCGATGAAGATGAAGTTGTCGGTGCCGAAGCCGCCGCCCAGGTCGTTCAGGAAGAAGTCCTGCTCGCTGAAGGAGCCGGGGAACAACACGCTGCCGGTGAGCTCCCACTCCCAGTCGTCGAGTTCGTACAAGGTGCGGGCAGCGTAGGCGGCGGGGTTGAACGACACCGCATCCATGCCTTCGGAGAGCGCGGTGTGGGCGCCGCCGAGGCCGACGATCCGGCTCGATCCGAGGACCGGGGTCGAGGTGAGGTCGATGCTGTAGTCGTTGGAGGTGAGCGGCTGCCCAGAGGTGGGGGCGGGGAGGGCGGCGACTGCGGCGAGTGCGAGGAGGAGCCCGGAGGTGGCCGGAGCCGAAGCCGAAGCCGGAGCCGAAGCCGATGCCGATGCCGAAGCCGATGCCGAAGCCGATGCCGAAGCCGATGCCGAAGCCGATGCCGAAGCCGATGCCGAAGCCGATGCCGAAGCCGATGCCGGAGCCGAAGCCGGTGCCGATGCCGATGCCGGAGCCGATGCCGGAGCCGATGGTTCCGGCCGCGCCGTCGCGGGATCTCTGTCGTTCCTGGCTCGGCACCCGTTTGGCACGGGCCCAAGACTGACAAAGCTGCGCTCGGCGCGCCACGGGTCGATCGCGGCCGTTCCGCCCCCCAAGTGAGGCGGGTCGGGTATAGTCCGCCCACCAATGGGCAAGGAAGGCACTGCACTTGGCGTCGCGCGGGAGCGATTCGTCGATGGTCTCGGCCGCAAAGCCAAAGAGCTGCGCGGATCGATCGCCTTGCTGGCGGCCACCCCGGACGCCGAGCGACCACGCGAAGAGATGCGTCGGCGGCTGCACGCGCTCTATGCGTCGGCGCAGGTGTTCCGGATCGAGCCACTCGCAGCGGCGCTGAAGGAGCGCCTCCAAGCACTCGACGCGGTGCGGGACACCGATGGGGTGCTCTCGCAGGATGAACTGGACGCGTTGGCCCATCTGGCGACCACGCTGCCGATGCTGGGCCGCACCAGTCGTTCCTCGAGCCCTTCGATCGCGGCGCCCCGCCCGCCCTCGTCCAGGCCGCCGCCCGCCGAGCCGCCGCTGGCGCCCTTGCCGCCATCGCCCGAGCTACCTCGGAGCTCGATGCCGCTCCCCCCGCCACCCTCGATTCCGGGCAGTGGGATCATTCCGCCGCCGCCGGTGCAGGCACCCGACGACGCGGAGGACGTCGACGAGTTCCATGCGGATGGCGAACGGAAGAAGCGCACCACCGCCGACCTGCTCGTGGTGCCGCCGAAGACCAAGGGGTCGGACTACGTGCCGCCCGCGCCGAAGACAGGCAGGACGCGTCGGACGACCCAGCAAGGTGTCGGGGACTCGGAAGCGCCACCGCCGATGGTGGACGCGGAGGACGCCCCCTCTCAGCCGCCCAGTCGACGTGCGTCGTTCACGATGGGCAGCGGGGGGCGATCCCGACCGTCCACTCTGCCGGGCGAACCGCTCGAGATGATCGTCAGCGTGCTCGTGGTCGACAACGTCGAATCGCAGGCCGCGATCCGGGAGTCGCTTCCACGCGACCGCTACGAGGTGCTGGGCGCGAGCGACCCTGAGCAGGCGCTGAGGCTCTCCCGCTCCAGCGCGCCCGACGTGGTGCTGGTCGATGCGGAACTGGCGCTTGGCCCGTCCGATCTGGTCGCCCGCCTGCGCAACGATCCACTCACGGACTTCGTGCCGGTGGTGATCCTCCATCTCGCCAGCCGCCGAGTGGATCCAGCGGAGATGCGCGAGCACGGGGCCGACGCGGTGATGCAGAAGCCCGCGACCTCGAAGGCCCTTCAGCGCCTGGTGGACCGGCTCGCCGGCGCAGGTGCCGATGCGTTCCCCGGGGCGGAACTCTACGGCGACCACACCATCGAAGAGGTGGCCGACCGGCTCGCGCAGGAGATTCGACTCGGCATCGTGGAAGCCGCAGCGTCCGGCCGCGACATGAAGGTGCCGCTCGGCGACGGTTCAGAGCTTCTCGCCGCGGCCTGGTCCACCATCGCACGGGTCCGCGCGGAGCTCGCGGAGCGGTCGGGCGGGGCCGTCCGGTTTCGCGATGGCGCGCAACGCGGAGGCCCCGCGTTCATGTCGCTCATCGACGAAGCGATGCCCGAAGGCGGCACGAGCGACGAAGTCTCGCTCGCGGGCCGCCGGGTCATCGTGGCGGACGACGATCCCGCCGTCGTCTGGTTCTTCGCAGGGTTGTTGCGCGAAGCGGGCGCACACGTGGTGGAAGTCGACGACGGACGTTCCGCGCTTGACGAAGCGCGCCGACGCCGCCCGGATGTGGTGCTCAGCGACATCTTGATGCCCCGCATGGATGGGCTGGCACTTTGCCGCGAACTCTCTCGCGACCCCTCGCTCGCAGAGGTGCCGGTCATCTTGCTCAGTTGGAAGGAAGACTTCCTCCAGCGAATGCGCGAGCTGCGCTCGGGGGCGAGCGGTTACCTGCGCAAGGAAGCGGAGAGCGGGCAGATTCTCGCCAAGGTGCGCGAGGTCCTGCGGCCCCGCGCCCGGCTCGAAGCGCAGCTGCGTGCGGGCGGCGATGTGCGTGGCCGGGTGGAAGGCATCGGCGTGTTGCCGCTGTTGCGCACCATCGCCGAGATTCAGCCGGGCTCACGGGTCACGGTGCGGGATGCCTGGAACCTCTTCGAGATCGAGATTCGGACCGGCGAACTTCTCGACGTGACGCGGACCGCGAGCGACGGGAGTTTCGCGCGCGGCAACAACGCGCTCCCGCAGTTGCTCGGGGTGACGGCCGGACGGTTCACCGTCGCCGAGGCGACCTCCGAGGTGCGCGCGAGTCTCGGCGGGCCGGTCGAAGAGATCCTCGACGACGCGGCGCAGCGGCTTGGCGCATTCGTGGACGCGGTGTCGGGCCGTCACCTGTCCAGCGCGCAGCGGATCGCATTCGACGAGGTGCTCCTCGGCGTGTTCGTGCGGACCTCGCCCGGAGGGGTGCGTGCGCTCGTGGAGCAGCTGGCGGAGGGAGCGAGTCCCCGCGAGATGTTGGTGGGCGGCGACGTCTCACCGCAGGCGCTCGAGACGGCGCTCGTCGACCTGGCGCGGCGCGGTGCGATCACCAGCGTCGAGGACGTGGCGGGACAGGACGTCGTGGCGGCTGCGCTCGCCGCCCGAGTCGCCACCAAGAACAAGCCGAGCGTCATGCCGCCGCCCCAGGAGGAACCCGCGGCCGAGATCCTGACCGAGCTGAGCCCACCCGGGTCCGAATCCGAGCCGCCCAAGTCGCTGCTGGGCCCGTTCGACGAACCGGAGGTGCTGGACCGCGACGAGCCGCCGGGGTCCGAGGCGATGTTGACCTCGCCGACCAATCCGCCGCCCTCGTCTCCGGAATCGGAGCGAGCCTCCGCCGACATCGAAGAACTGATGGAGGCGGCGCTCGTTCATCCCGAAGACGAGGACGACCCCAAAGCGGCGCCTACGGGTTCTGACGCGAAGTCGAAGTCGAAGTCGGGAACCAAGAAGTCCACGAAGTCGAAGACATCGAAGACGTCGAAGTCGTCGAAGAAGAAGAAGTCGAAGTCGAAGTCCAAGTCGGGCAAGTCGAGCGCGAAACCGGCGAAGCCGGAGCCACCGGAGGATCCCTCCGCGACCACCCTGCGCATGCGCGCACAGTCGGCCTCCCCGTCCAGCGCAAGCAAGCCAAGCGAAGGCGGGCTCGGCGTGGTCGGTTGGACGCTGGTCTTCGCCCTGCTCGCGACGGTGGCGTTCTTCGGATGGCGCGCAGTGCGGGGTGGGTCCGATCGGGATCCGACGCCGACTCCGGAGCCGACCACCCGCGAAGGCGCGACGTCCGAACCCGAAGCAACCTCCGACAGCGCAGTCGAAGACACCGAAGCCGTGCCCGAGCCGGATCCTGGGGACCGGCCGGAGCTCTCGTTCGGACGCTCCGTGACGCGGGTGCTGGACGCGGGCGTACCCGTCGCGGAGGGCGAGGGGCTGCTCTGGGTTCAAGAAGGCGAAGTCGAAACCACCGTGACCGTGCAGCGCCGCGACGGGGAAGCCGAACCGCAGTCGTTGGGCAACGCGCCAGTCGCGATCAACCTCCCCGAGGGTGAGTACGAGGTCGTGTTCCGAAACAGCGGAGAGCGCCGCCGGTTCGTCTTCCTGCGGGCGGGTCACACGCGCGTCGTCCGCCCGGAGTAGTCGTGTCGAGCCTCGCGACCGTGACCTTCGCGTGGGCCGCCATCTACGCCTACCTGTGCGTGTTCTACGTCCTGCTCTACGCGCGGGCCCGCAGCGCACGTGAGTACCTGTCGTTTGGCCTGATGGCCGCGAGCGTGTCGCTCTACTGCGTGGGCAACGGCATCTACGTGCAGACCTCGGATCCGACCACGGCGTTGCTCGCGGTGCGCATCGGCGACGTGGGCCTCTTCACCGCGTTCGCGTTCTACGTCGAGTTCCTTCACCAGATGCTCGGCCGGAAGAGCCGCGTCATCCACGCGGCCTACGCGTACGCCGGCCTCGGGCTCGTGCTGCAGGCCTTCAACCTCTTCCTGTCCGACCACGCGACCGAACCGCTCTACTCGTGGGGGCCGGCCATCGCGTTTCCCTCCCGCACGTGGGTCGGTCAGGCGTACCTCGTCGGTGCGTTCGTGTTCCCGAACCTGGCCACCGTGGCCGTCCTGAGCCAGCGCGGCGCGGCTCAGGACGCGCCGCTGGGCGCTGTGGACGACTTCGGGCGTTGGGTCGTACGGGCCACGGTCGTTGGGGTGTTCTTCGCTGGCGGACACGACGTGCTCGTCCGTTCGGGCTACGTGCACGCCCCTGCCTTGATCGAACACTCGGGCATGTTCTTCGGGTTCGCGATGAGCCACTACCTGCTCGACCGGTTCGTCGCCGCAAGCGACGAGCTCTCCGAGACGACCCTCGAGCTCGGGCGCATGTACGAGGAGCTGCAGGCCACCCAGGAGCGGCTGGTGCGCAAGGAGCAGCTCGCTGCGGTGGGCGAACTCAGTGCGGTCATCGCCCACGAGGTGCGCAACCCCTTGGCCATCATCAAGAACGCGGTCAGCGGCCTGCGCCGGGAAGGGCTCGCGTCGCAAGACCGGCGGACCTTGCTCGACATCCTCGACGAGGAGACCGACCGCCTCAACCGCCTGGTGCATGATCTCTTGGCGTACGCACGACCGGTCGTTCCGCGTGGACGCTCGCTCCCGGTGCGCGAGCTCCTGCGCCGGTCGGTGGAGCGCGCACGCGGGGGAGTGACGCACGAGGAGGTCGTGCATGTGGTGTACGAGCTCTGCGACGAACTCGACTCGGTCTACGGCGACCCGGAGCTGCTGCGCCACGCCCTCGTGAACGTCATGGAGAACGCGATGCAGGCCATGTCGGCCGGCGGAACCCTGACGATCCGGACTGAACCCGCGGTGTTTCGTTCCCGGACCGCGCTCGCACTCTCGTTCATCGACACCGGCGAAGGCATGGACACGCTGGTCCGCGCCAAGGCGCGCGATCCATTTTTCACGACGCGGCCTTCAGGCACCGGTCTCGGCCTGGCGATCGTGGAGCGCGTGGTCCGCAACCACGGAGGCGAGGTCTCGATCGACAGCCGACACGGCGAAGGCACGACGATCACGTTCCTGTTGCCGGTCGATGCGCCGAGCATGATTCCGTTGCCGCCGCCGGGCGAACGACGCGAGGGCCGCAACAGCGACATCCGATTGCCGCGGGCTTCTTCCAACCCGCCGGCTTCGCCCGAGGCGGGAGGCGACTCGTGACCAAACTCGGTGCGGCGCTCTTGGCGTGGATGGCGGTGCATCTGTTCGCCGCCTTGATCTCCGCGTTCCTGTTCGTGCGGCGGCGCCAGCTGGAACAGGGGGCGTACACGTTCATCGCGCTCTCGCTCGCGGGCTATTGCTACGGGGCCGCGCTGGTGACCAACGCGATGGATCCTTCGGAGGCCGCGTGGGGGCAGACGATCGAGTACTGCTTCGGCACGGCGACCTTCGTCGCCTACGCGATCTTTGGCAACGCGCTCGTCGGCCGCCCGACCCGCTCGCTCATCCGGCTCTTGATGCCCGCCGCCGCGATCGTGATCCCGTGCACCGCCGCGGGACTGCTCGTGGATCCAGCGGTCGGCATCGAGATCCAGTTCGAGCTGCCGTGGGCGTATCCGTATCGCGATGCGGGGCTGACCCCGATGACGTGGGCGGCGGGGGCGGCGGCCCTCGCGTTCGGCATCTGGGTGATCGTCGAACTCTCTCGATCTTGGAACGAACACCGTGAGATCCGCATCCTCACCTGCGCGGTCGCGCTGACGGTGCTCGGATGGACGCACGACATCGCCATTCGCGGGTTTGGCATCGGGTGCGTCTACATGACCGAGCACCTGAGCTCCCTCGGCGGGCTGCTGGTCAGCTACCTCTTGCTTCACCGGTTCGCGCTGACCGCGACCACCTTGAGCACGAGGACCTTGGAGCTTCGCCACCGCTACGACGAGTTGCAGCATGTCCAGGGCGAACTCGTCCGGAAAGAGCAGCTCGCCGCGGTGGGCGAACTGAGCGCGGTCATCGCCCACGAGGTCCGCAACCCACTCGCGGTGTTGAAGACGGCGGCCGCCGGGCTCCGGAAGGACGGCATCGGCTCGGAGGATCGGGGCACCTTGCTCGGCGTGCTCGACGAGGAGACCGACCGGCTGAACCGACTCGTCCGAGATCTGTTGGCGTACGCCCGTCCGGTCGAACCCCAGCTCACCGACATCTCCGTGGACGAACTGGTAAGCCGTTCGATCGACGCGGCGAGGAGCATTGTCGCGTCGGTCGGACACGAGCCCGACATCGACACCTCGGGGCTGACCGGACGCGTGCGCGGGGACAAGGACTTGCTGGAGCGGGTGATCGCTCAGATCGTCTCGAACGCGATCGAGGCGATGCCGGATGGTGGCACCCTCACGGTGCGCTCGGAGGTGATCCCGATGGGGTCCGAGTCGGGGGTGGCGATCCACTTCGAGGACACAGGGGAGGGCATGGACACGCTCGTGCGGGAGCGCGCGGTGGATCCATTCTTCACCACCCGGCCCACCGGGACGGGGCTCGGCCTCGCCATCGTCGAGCGGATCGTGAAGGCCCACGGCGGGACCGTCGAGATCCAGAGCTCGGACCACGGCTCGACCGTGAGTGTGCTGTTGCCGGGCCACTGAGCGGCGGGAACGCGCTCCGCTTGCCGTTGCTCTAGCGTTTCTGGCGGGTGCAGGCGCCGCTCGAGGCACGGGCAGAACGCCGAAGCCGAAGCCGAAGCCGAAGCCAACACAGAACACGGGCGCGGGCACGGGAGCGTCGGGCGTTTTGGCGCTCTAGCTCTCCAGCAGGCTGCGCCAGAGAGCGTAGTCGCGCTGCTGGTCGGCCCAGCTGCGGTGGATCATCGCGCGTGGCCCGGGGTGGTAGAGCGGCAGCAGCCAGCGGGCCATCCAGCGGGTCGGCCGGCCACAGTCCGCGCTCAGCGAGAGGTCGTGGGGCGCGAGCTCGGAGAGCGCGGAGAGCGCAGTCGTACCGAGTGTGACGATGAGCGCGGGGTCGAGGTACGTCACGAGGCGTGAGAGGTAGCGGTTGCAGTTGCGGATCTCTTCGAGCCGCGGTCGACGCCCGCGTCCCGACTTCGTGCGTGGGGTGCACAGCACCGCGTTCGTCAGGAAGAAGGACGAACGTTTCAGGGACGCGCCTTCGAGCAGTTTGTGGAACGCCTCGCCGGCCCGGTCGCCGGTCAACGGTTTCTGTTCCGCTTCCGGGTCGACCTTGTGCGCGCCAGGTGCGGTCGCGATCACCAGGCAGCGTGACGCCGGGTCGCCGCTCCACGGGCCGAGTGTCTTCGGACGCCCGGGCATGCCGGCGCACCGGTGGCAGTCTCCGATGTCGTCGAAGAGCAAGTCGAGCTTCCGTTGCACCCCCAACGTCACGGACCACGGAGTGTCGCGGATCTCGTCCCCCCGCTCAATAGCCCAGCGCGGATTCGTTGCGGTCGCGGGGACGTCGTTCAACGCGTGGCTTCGCGCATGGTCACCAGTTCCTCAGCAGCCGTCGGGTGAATGCCGATGGTCTGGTCGAGTTTGCGTTTCGTGATGCCCGCATTCAACGCAGCGGCAAAACCCTGCATGATCTCCCCGGCGTCGGGTCCGACGACATGCACCCCGAGCACCCGGTCGGACTCGGCATCGACGACGAGCTTCATCAGCGACCGCTCCTGTCGTTCGGCGAGCACGAACTTCATCGGGCGGAAGGTCGACAGGAAGATGCGCACGCCGCCGCGCTTGCGGGCGTCGGCTTCGCTCAGCCCCACCGTCGCGACCTCCGGCGTCGAAAAGACGGCGGTGGCGACGCAGTCGTACGCGACGCGCGCGTCCTTCTTCGACCACTCCGCGAACTGGTGCCGCGCGAACGACATGCCCTCCGCGAGTGCGACCGGCGTGAGCGCCATGCGATCGATGACGTCGCCGACCGCGAAGATGCTCGGGCAACCGGTTTGGTAGGTGTCGTTGACGACCAACGCGTCGCGCGCCTTGGTCTCGATGCCGAGTGCGGCCGGTCCGTTCGCGAAGAGTCCTTCGATGTTCGGAACACGGCCGGCGGTGAACAGGATGAAGTCGGCTTCGATCGTCTGTCCGTCGTTGAGCGTCACCGAACCGGCCGCGATCGAAGCGGCGCTGCGATCGAGGTGGAGGTGCACGTGCGGATGAACACCGAACGCCTCGGTGAAGTGGGTCGCCACGTCCGCGTCGAAGTGGTTCAGCAGCTCCGGATGGCGGTGGACGAGGTGCACCTCGACACCGAGCTGCGTGAGAATGCTGGTGAACTCCACGCCGATGTACCCGCCGCCGATCAGCACGGCGCGTTTCGGCAGGGTCTCGAGCTCGAAGAAGTCGTCGGAGATGGCCGCATGTTCGGCGCCGGGAAGTTCAGGGCGCCTGGGTCGGCCACCGGTGGCGATCAAGATCTTGGCCGCATGCAGCGTCCGTTCACCCACCTTCACTTCGTGGGGACCGTGCACGACGCCGCGACCGGGCACCTGCTCGACTTGGGCGCGGTCGAGGATGCCGCCGTAGATGCCGTTGAGGCGCTGCACCTCGGAGAGCACCCGAGTGCGCAAGCGGTTCCAGTCGACCGTCGCGTCGACCGACCAGCCGAACCCCTTCGCGTCTTGGAACGCGTCGACGTACCGCGCGCCGGTGACGAGCAACTTCTTGGGAACGCATCCCACGTTCACACACGTTCCTCCCAGGCGATGGGATTCCACGAGTGCCACGCGTGCCCCGAACCCGGCCGCCATGCGCGCGGCTCGGACGCCGCCGGAGCCGCCCCCGATCACCACGAGGTCGTAGTCGAACTTTCGTTGGGTCATTGGGAAGGTGCATAGTGTTCGATGTGCCCTCCCACCACCCAAGACCCGGCGACCGACCAAGTCGCATCCGTCGCGGTCTGCTCGCGGCGGCGTTGGCGGGGTGCGTGGCGGCGGCCCCATTCGGTGGATCGGGCGGTCACGCGCAGTCGCGCGGAGACGCACAGGTTCGGTTCGAAGCCTGGCGGCAAGGCCGGCCCGAGCTGCGCGGAGGCGTACCGTATTCGGCTTGGCGCTTTGACGAGCGGTTTCGGTTTCAGATGCGTCCCGGCTGCGTGGAGCGGCTCGAGGGCCTCGGTGTCGCCGCCACGCGCCTCCCACACCCGACGACCGCCGGTCCCGATCCGGTGGTCATCGACGGACGCGTCGGTGGCGTGACCTTCCAGAAGAAACGCCGGGGCGCGCCCTTCGTCATCGCCTGCGCGCTCGCCGAACGGCTGCCCGCATTCGCGGCCACGCTTCGCGCGCGGGGCATCGATCGGGTCGAGGTGTCGAGCGCGTACCGACGGGAGCCCAGCGTCAGCTACCACCACCTTGGTTTGGCGCTCGACTTGACCCGGTTCGATGGGCCCGGCGTGGCGCTCGAAGTGGAGCGCGACTGGACGCTGCGGCCGCTGGCGTCGACCTGCCCACCCCGCGGTCACGAGCCTCCGGCAGCGGATGCCGGTGGTGGGGACAAGGGAACGGCGCTTCGCCGGCTGGCGTGCGCCTTCGTGGACACCGGTCTCTTTTCGACCGTGTTGACGCCCGAATACGGACGCGGGCACGCGAACCACTTCCACGTGGACGCGCGCCCGGACGATCCGTGGCTCTTCGTTCGCTAGCCCGATCCCGGGCGCGGCCTGCTAGTCGCGGCGCATGAAGAGGATGATGACGTAGTAGAGCAGCAGCGCGAAGGAGGCGAAGAGCGTCAGCGCCGCAGCGACGTGCTGGGTCGGCCGGTAATGAATCATCACGTTGGACGTGTTGTAGAGAATCGAACCCGACGCGAAGACGATCATGAACCAGACGAAGATGATGCCGAGCTGGAACCCGAAGATCAGGCTGGCCACGATGAGCACCATCGCCGCGATGCCGCCGAACATCAGGAACGAGCGCATGAACGAGAAGTCCTTGCGGGTCACGAAGACCACCGCGCTCAGCACGCCGAAGAGCAAGACGGTCACGCCGCCGGCTTTGGCCAGGATGTCCATCGAGCCGCCGCCGTATTCGACCGAGGCGTACATCGCCATGACGATGAGCGGTGCGAAGATGATGGCTTCGGCGAACGTGTAGAGCGCGAGCCCGGCGTATTGCATGCCGACGCTGGAGTCGCTCCGTGCCCACCGGTCCGCCACGTAGCTGACGCCCATGAAGGCGCCGAGCAGGAGGAACCATGCGAACCGGCCGGAGAGCGCGATCGCGATCTTCTCGGCCAGGCCGCTCACGATGAGCAGCGCTTCCATGCCGACGAAGACGAAGATGGCGCCGACGAGGTGCAAGTAGGTTTTGGTGAGGAACGAGGCGCGCTCGTCCACCGACGCTTGCGCGACGGTTTGCCCGTAGGTGTTGGCGAACTGCATGTGGGTAGCGTCGTGCCGGCAACGGTCGCGGTCAAGCGGCAGACCCGGTTCCATGTGCGCGAACGCGCGTTTTTGGCCTTCGGAAAGCATTCCGAGCAGCGAGGCCTCGGTTGTCACCCGGCGAACAAAGTGCGAAACGCTCGCATGGGAAGGGCGACGTAAGAAGATGCGGCGGTTGATCTTCTTCGGTGTCGTCGTGCTGGTCTGGGCCTGCGCGCACTACTACGTCGGGTCACGGTTGATCCGGCCGTGGCTGAGCCCGCTCCGAGAGAAGGCAGCGCCGGACCTCGTGCGTCGACGGCGCTTCGCGGCGTGGGCGCTGGTGTGGTTGTCGTTCTCGCTCGCGCCCATCGTCATGGTGTCCAGCCGACTGATCGGCGATGGGCTCGGGTCCATCCGCTGGGTCGGCTTCTTTCACATGGGCATCTTCGTGCTGCTCTTCGTGTTCGTCGTGTTCCGAGACGCAGCCCTCGGGGCGGCGACCCTGATCGCGAAGCTCGCCTCGAGGCCGGCGGACCTCGCCCGACGCAACTTCCTCACCCGGACCAGCAACGCGGGCATCCTCGGTGTCAGCGGCATCCTGTCGGCCTGGGGCTACCGGGAAGCGGTGCGCGACCCGGACGTGGTGGAAGTCGACGTGCCGGTTCCAGGGCTGCCGCCCGCGCTCGACGGCTACCGGATCGTCCAGCTGAGCGACGTGCACATCGGGCCGACCATTCGCGGCGACTACATGCGCCGCATCGTCGCGATCGCGAACGGTCTGGAAGCCGACCTGGCGGCGGTCACTGGCGATCTCGTGGACGGGCACGTCGAGGATCTCCGGGACGAAGTGGCGCCGCTCGCCGGGTTGAGCGCGCGCGACGGCGTGTTCTTCTGCACCGGCAACCACGAGTACTACTGGGACGCCGACGCGTGGGTCGCGGAGGTCGCGCGCCTCGGGCTCACGCCGCTCCAGAACGAACACCGCCTCATCGAGCGCGATGGCGCGAAGCTTCTCGTGGCCGGCGTCACCGACTTTCGGTCCGAGCGAGAGGGTGGGGTCCCGAGCGACGCGTCCGCCGCCAAAGCGGGTGCTCCGGCGCACGACTTCTCGCTGCTGTTGGCGCACCAGCCGAAGAGCATTTTCGGCGCGGCGGCCGCCGGGTTCGACCTCCAGATCAGCGGTCACACCCACGGGGGGCAGTTCTTCCCGATCACGCTCTTCGTCGGGTGGGCCCACCCGTACACCACGGGGCTGCATCGCCACGACGACACGTTCATCTACGTCAACCGCGGGACGGGCTACTGGGGGCCGCCGCTGCGAAACGGGGTGCCGTCTGAAATCACGCTGCTACGTCTGGTACGTGTTTGACCGACGAACCGGGCCGTCTCACCTCCACCCCGCCCGCCTGTGGGCCGTGTGCTGCATCTCCGCCGCGCTGACGTTCGGTGCGTGCGGTGGCTCCGAGGACGCAGAACCGGAACCCGCCATCGAGGTGCCTGAAGTTCCTGCCGTGACCGCGACGGGTCCGGAGCGGTCGATGGCCCCCGAAGAAGCGGCTCTCCCTGGGACCGAGCAGAACGACCTCGCGACCAAACTTCGCGCCGCGGTCGAGATCATGAACGTGATGCGCGAGGCCGGAAGCGCCGTGGCAGAGGCCACCGAGGGCGACGATTGCGCAAAGAGCAACGCCTCGCTCCGAGCGGCGATCCGCGCGGCGCAGGAAGCCGCGCCGACCATCCCAGGCGCACGGGCACCGCGCTGGCTGATCGCGCCAGAGGCCCGGTACCTCGAGTTGTGCCGCCAGCTCCCACCGGACGCGCAACGGTGCACCCGGCACGACCACCGCGCGCAGTACCCGCACGAGTGTCGCGCGACCTTCGCGGCGCTCACGCCCGAGCACGCGCAGATGCATCGCGAGATGAGCCAACCGCTCCCTGCGGTGAACCCGAGCGCGATGGTCTCGGCGCCGTAGGCACGCAACGCAACGCCGCGAACAAACGCCCGTGATCGCAGGCGGGATCAGGGCGTGGTCTTCGGATTGCCCTGTTTTACTTGCGGATCCTGCGATGCTGTGTTAGAGTCTACGAGTCGATGGGTTCTGCCCGACGACACGCGGCACGTCTCCCGCCTGGTTTTCGGGTGTCGATGATGCGCTGCTCTGACAACCGTCTGGCTTGGTGTGGTGCGCTTGCGTGCGCCCTCTCGTCGGACCCCGCCGCGCCCCCTCGACGCTTCTGTCGAGGCCGTTCCGCTCGCCCCGTTCGAACACTGGTTCGTGTCGTGGGTTTCGGTGCGTCTGGCGCATCCTACCCTTGCTGGAGAACCCGCTTGCTCGATTCCGATACCAAGAAGACCGCCCCGACCCTCGAACCGTCCGTTTTGGATGCGCCCGCCGCGACGCCCACCTCCGAAGAGGAGACCGAGACGCTCGAGAACGGCATGCCGGCACTGGTCCGGCATTCGAAACGAACCCAGTGGGGACTGGCCATCTTGGTGCGACGGATCGAAGACCGCGCGATGTTGCAGTTCCAGGACGGCCGCATGCGCTCGTTCAAGAAGGGCTTCTACCATCTCCTCGAAGCGGTGGACCGCCCGTACGACGTGACGATGGAGCTGGTCGACGCGCTCCGCAGCATGTTGCCGGAGGAGGACGTCAAACCCGGTGCCCGCCGCGTGCGGCCCATCCAACTCGACGAGCAGATCGCGTACTTCTTCGAGATGTTCGATGGCGGCTTCATGGCCGAGACCTACACCGAGACGCACCGGAGCGATGGCCGCAAGCGACCGCTGAAGCGCCACCGCGATGGGGTGGTCGACCGCGCCGCCAAGGAGCTCACCCGCAAGAAGTTGTCCGGTCCCGTTGCCGACGCGATGAAGGGCATGGGTGCGGTCCTGAAGCTCTCGGACCTGGTGGGCGCCAAGGAACGCAAAGTGTTCCTCGCGATCGCCGAAGAGGACCACGAGGTGGTGGTGCAGTCGCTTCGAGCATTGCTCTATGGCACGTCCCCGCTCGTTCAGCGTCTCGATGGATTCGTCTCGACGCTCGAGCGCACGATGGGTCAGACCCCGAGCTGGGAGCTCGCGACCTTCTTCGCCGGAGTCGCCCAGCCCGACGAACACATCGTCGTGAAGCCGGAACTCTTCCAGCGGCAGGCGCTCTGGATGGCTCCGGGCCTGCGGTGTTCGGACCGGCCGATGGGACTGCTGTACGAGCGCATGCGCACGATGGCCCTGGGGGTGCGTGAACGCATCGAAGCGCTCGACCTGACCCCGCGCGACCTGCTCGACGTGCGCGACTTCATGTGGCTGACGCTCAAGCCCGCCGCCCGCACCCGCATCGCGGAGATGCGCCTGGCGAAGCCAGTGGCGGTGAGTTCGTCGGTTGCGGAAGCGGACGTCGAAGCGGCGTAGGACAGACACAGGAGCCCTGGGAGGGGTTGCGGGGGGTGGAGATGGCGGAGTGCTCGAGAGAGCGCTCCGTTTTTCTTTGTGGAAGCCGACGCCGATGAGGATTCCGAATCCGCTACCGCTTCCGCTTCCGATTCCGGTTCCGCTTCCGCTTCCGGCTCCGCTTCCGGTTCCGCTTCCGCTTCCGCTTCCGAATCCGCTACCGCTACTGCTGCCGCTTCCGACGCTGAAGCCGAAGCCGACGCCGAAGCCGACGCCGAAGCCGACGCCGAAGCCGACGCCGAAGCCGACGCCGAAGCCGACGCCGAAGCCGATGCCGAAGCCGACGCCGTTTCCGAATCCGCTACCGCTACCGAATTCCGCTTCCGAATCCGCTACCGAATCCGCTTCCGCTTCCGAATCCGCTACCGAATCCGCTTCCGCTACCGAATCCGCTTCCGCTGACTCTTCCGCTTCCGCTGACTCTTCCGCTTCCGCATCTGCTTCAGTTGCAGGTGGCGGGGACGGGGGCGGCGATGGCGTCGCAGGGGTGCCAGAGGCGGCCGAGTTGGTTGGGGGTGAGCACGTCGGATGGGGTGGCGACGGGGCTGATGGTGCCGCAGCGGCCGACGGCGTCGAAGCCAACGCTCGAGCACTCGCCGGCGCTGCCGGAGTAGGGCGCGACCAGTTCGAAGGTCGCGCCGGTCGTCATGTCGACGAACGCACCGCCCGCGACGCGGAGGCGGCTCATGCCGCCGCCGCCGTTGTTGAACCAGCCGCTCGAGAGGCCGGAGCCCTCCATGTCGAGGTCGCTGATTCGGAGGCCGAAGAGCGACGGATCGTTGGGCCCGAAGAACGGGTAGCTGCACATCGACGCCGCTTGGTTTCGAATCGCCACGTACACGCCGCGGGGCGGGATGATGTCGTCGGGTCCGAAGTTCATCCAGCGGAACGCGCCGCACGAACCAGGGTTGCAGTAGGAGAAGTGGGTGCCGTCGAGTTCGACCGGGCAATGCGAGAGGTTGGTGATCTCGATCGCTTCGCCGCCCTCACAGTCCGGACCTGGACACGCGCCGTCGCCGTTGATGACGTATTCACTGAACACGAGGTTGTCGCTGCTCGGCGCGACCGGCGTCGTGCAGTCTTCGATGAACTGAACATCGACCGCCGCGCTGGTGCTGCAGCAGGTCGGGTCTCCGGTCACACACGCACGCACGACGATGCTGCGCGTCGTGCCCGGTGGCGGGCCGCCTGGCGCGATGGCGCTCGCGGGCCGGTGCCAGTTCGTGCCCGCGGACGCGACGGTCGCGTAGGGCGTTCCGTCGAGTCGCAGCTCGTAGTCGATCCCCGCGGGCACCGGCGTGAACTCCACGACCGGACGGCGGTCCCAGCTGATGCCGCAGCTGTCGACCGTCGGGACCGCGGGCGGGGTGCAGCTCGCCTCGGCGGTGACCATGACCGTGCAGCACGCGGTCTCGAGCTCGTCGTCCGTCACGCAGAGGCGCAGGGTGTAGTTGCCGGCTGCATCCGGTGTGAAGCTGGTGGTGGCGCTCCCGGAGGGGGACGGGTTGGCCGACGAACCCGCAGGTCGAGTCACCACGGTCCAGGCGAACGTCACCGGACCACCGTCTGGGTCCGAACCGCCGCCGACAAGCGAGGTGGCGTCGCCCACGGTCACGGTGCGTGAACCAGGACACATCACGGTCGGCGGGAAACGCGGGCACACATCGCCCTCGTCGACCGGTCCGTCGCAGTCGTCGTCCATCGAGTTGCAGAGTTCGCCGGACGGCTCGACGTCGCCTTCGCAGGCGCCCCAGCGGCCGACCGAGTCGCAGGTCTCGAGGCCCATGCGGCATACGCCGGTGCTCGAGCCGCACGCACGGGTGCGGCCCGTGATGCAGTCGCAGCCTTCGTCGGTCAGGCCGTCGCAGTCGTCGTCGGTTCCGTCGCAGCGTTCCGTTCGCGGTTCGACGGCACCGACACACGCCCGCCACATGCCGCCGGTGCAGGTCTGAGAGCCCGGGTCGCACCGCCCCACGTCGGAGCCGCAGCTGCGCATCGATCCGTCGAGACACGCGCAGCCCTCGTCGACGGTGCCGTCGCAGTCTTCGTCCACGCTTCCTTCGCACTGTTCGGTCGCGGGGAAGATGGCGCCGGTGCAGGAACCGAAGGCGCCCGCGGTGCAGATCTCGGACCCGGCGCGGCATCGCCCGACGTCGGTGCCGCACGGTCGCGAGACGCCTTCGTCGGTGGACGCGTCGCAGTCGTCGTCCACGTTGTTGCAGGTCTCCGCGATGGCATCGACCCGTCCCTCGCAGGTGCCGAACACCCCGCCGCCGCACGTCTCGGTGCCCGCGACGCAGCGGCCTTCGTCCATGCCGCACAGCCGCGTGACCGACTCATCGGTCGATCCATCGCAGTCGTTGTCGAGGCCATCGCAGGCTTCGGCCGAAGAGGTGTTGCCGCCTTCGCAGCTGCCGAACGCACCCGCGACACAGGTCTCGGTGCCCATGCGACAGACCCCGACGTCGCTGCCGCACCCGCGGGTCAGGTGTTCGTCGGTGGTGCCGTCGCAGTCGTCGTCGAGCGCGTTGCAGGTCTCGACGCCAGGAAGGGTGGCGCCCATACACTCGGTGCGGATGCCGTCCACACATTCGCTGGTCCCCGGTTCGCAGGTGCCTTCGCTCAGGCCGCACGATACGGGCGGGTCGCCGTCGGCGCAGTCGCAGCCTTCGTTCGCGGCGCCGTCGCAGTCTTCGTCCACGCCCTCGACGTCGCACGTCTCCTCGGCCGGTGGCACGTCGCCTTCACACGGTCCCCACTCGCCGAACTCTTCGCCGCCAGTGCAGACCATGTCCCCATCGCGGCAGGCGCCCACGCCACGTTGCGGCGCGCGGCCTCGGAAGCAGCGTGCGGTGTCGCCCGGCACGCAGGCGCAGCCTTCTTCGACCCGCCCGTCGCAGTCGTCGTCGAGGAAGTCCCCGCACGTCTCTTCTCCGCATTCGTCCGGCCCTGCGTCGGTGTCTGCGTCGAGTCGCTCGGGCGCGTCTACGGAACCGTCGGTGGCCATGGCGTCGGCAGCGTCCACCGCGATGGCGCCATCGCCTCCGCCGTCCACGCGCCCAGGGCCACTGCCCCCTCCACAGTCACAGGCGGCCAGCAGGCCGATGCCACACCACAACAAGACCAAGCGCATGCGGCGAGTGTACGGGACGGGTGGCCGGGGCGCCCCCTGACCCCATGCATCGCCGGCCGATCACTCCGGTTTTGGCAGGCGAAGCGGCCGTTCGCGCGCGAAGTCGTACCAGCTCGCCAGCAGCAAGGCGGCCCCCACGCAGCCCATGGAGATCGTGAACCCATCGAAGAACGCGAGCCGCGAGACATCGGCGTGCGCGAGATCCCGGTAGAGCTGCAGCGCCACCGATCCGGTGTAGCCGAGCGCGTCGGCCACGTAGATCGCGAAGACCGCGGTTCCCGCGACGCCGGTCTTGGCCAGCAGCCGGTCGAAGAGCACCGATCCGTACGGGACGTACGCGAGGTACGAACCGAGGCCGGTGCAGATCATCCACATCGCGCCGTCGATGGCGCCGCTCGTCCGAAGCCAGGTCGAGACCCCGAGCAGCAGCAACCCCGCGATCATCACTGCGTACGTGGCCGCGAGTCCTCCGCGTCGACTCCGGGCCAGGTTGAGCAGTCCGAGCACCACGACCACCACGAACGCGACTGGCAGTTCGGTCTGGGTGAAGAGGACGGGCTCGTCCTGGTAGCCGAGCTCCGCGAAGATCTCGACCCCGTAGTTGTCTCGGAAGTCGCGGTAGGCGGTGAGGAAGAAGTACGCGAAGAAGAGCAGGAAGAAGCCGAGCGGAAAACGGCGGAGCAGCGCCCGTCGTTCCGGCTTCGCCATGGGCCGACGTTCGGAGCGTTCCGCGGCGTCCTCGGGCGTAGGCGGCGGGAGACGATCGAGCGCGACCGCTGCGAGCACGAAGAGCGGCAGGAAGAGCGCGCCGGTCGCGGCCGGCATCCAGTCCTCGCTCACCTCGAAGCGCATCAGCATGCGGCCCACATCTTTCACCGCGCCGCTGGCGACGATGAACGACGCGCTCAGTCCCGCGAGCAGCAGCTCGGAGCTGCGCCGGCCCTCGAGCGAGCGGACCACGAGCCCCCAGACGAGCCCGAGCGGCAGCCCGTTGAAGAACAGCGCCACCGCCGCCCACGGGCCGCTGATCGCGCCGAACGCGATCAGCGCGAGTTCGGCGAACACGACGGTCGCCAGGAGCGCCCGCAACCGGAGCGCGGCGCTCAGCTCGGAGAGCAGGCGCACACCGACGTATTTGCTCAGGGTGTACCCGACGAGCTGGGCGATGACGAAGAGCGTCTTGGGTTCGAGGCCGAAGACCAGGTCGCCTTCGTAGGTGCCCGCGCCGAATGGTTTTCGGAACGCGTACATGCAGAAGTACGCCACGAAACCGATGGCCATCGCCCAGAGCACGAACCGCCAGCCGTGGGCGGACTCTGGGATCGTCCTCCGGGTTTCGCTCGAAGCGCCGCTCGAACCCGATCCGATCTCGGCCGGCACCTACTTGGGCAGGCGTCGGGCGAGCGCGTCGAGGAACGCGTTCGCAGCGTCCTCGTCGACGCCCGAGAGCACGGCGCTGCGTCCTGGCCGGGTGCTCACGTTCACGGAGACCCGGCCTTGTTTGGCGGGCCAAAGCACGGTGAGCCCGAGGTCGAGTCCTCCGCCGAGCAGCACGAGTCCAGCGCCGGCCAAGAGCAGGATGGTCTCGCCGCTTCGAAGGCCTTCGACGAACGCGGTGCCACCGACGATGACCCCGAGCGCCAGCGCGACCGCGCCGACGAGCAGGTGGATGGCGGGGAAGCGGGTGGTGCGTCCGGCGTGCGCGATGGCGCTCAACGTCATCGTTCGCGTGCCTTCCCGCACCGGTCGTCCGAACATCTCCACCTGGTGGTCGAGTTTCACGCCACCATCGACCATCGAGAGCACCCCGCGTCGGCGCATGCCGACGAGGGCCCCGAGGCCACGCAGCACCCAGGTCAACAGCGCCCAGCCGGACACGAGCCGCAAGAACCCGCGGAATCCGGATCGCGGCGGCGGCTGAAGGCTGCCTTCGATGCGAACACCGGCTGGTACCGAGCTTCCGTCCTCGGACGCGTTGGAATCCTCGCCGCGGTCGCTCCGACCGGCCCGACGCAGCACTTCGCGGTGCAGCGCGGCGATGGCGGTCGCCCGGGGCGTGTCTCCGGTGGACTCGGGAGTGAGCGCGTCCCAGAGGCGCGCTGCGTCTTCTTCGTCTCCGAGCAATGCAGCGGCGGTGAGGAGCGGGGCGTAGGGGGTGGCGAGCTCGAGCCAAGTCGCGTGTCGGACGAACTTCCGGATCGAGTCGTCGTCCGAGAGGTCCAGACCGCGCACCGCCAGCGCGCCGATCAACGCGAACTGGGCAGCATCGGTCGGACCCTCCGAAAGCAGCGCGACCACGTCGTGGCCGGCGACCGACGCATCGTCCGCGTCGACGCCGGCGGCTTTGGCGCGGGTCTCGACGAGGCTCGCGCCGGCGTAGAGCAGGTGGCCTTCCGCCTGCCGGCCGAGCACGTCGAGCGCGAGTTCACACAGCGGGTCCGCCGCCTCCGAGGTTTTCTCGAGGGCGGCGTCCACATGTGCGCCTCGCACTTCGACATCCTTCGCCACGGCTCCCGACATATCCCAGATGCGCCCCCCGGCAAGCGGTCGTCCGAGACGGCGCCCGCTCCACCCACAGGCTCACCGCAGGGTGGAGATGGTGTCTTTGATCTGTTCGGCGATCCACGCGCCCTTCGGGTCGTCTTCGTCCTCCAGATCGTACTTGAGGCCGAAGAAGAACTTCGCGGCGTCGATCAGGTCGCGTTCCACCAGCGCGTAGCCGATGTCGTCCAGGTCGACGTGGTGGGGACGCTGGGAGATGAGCGCTTTCATGCCCTCTGCGTCGCCCTTGTTCGCCGCGTCCACGATCTGTCCCATGTACGCGCGGTTCTGCTGGTCGATGGCCTGATCCCAGGCCGAGTAGTGTTTCATCTTGGCCGCGACGGCCGTGGCCACGTCGCTCACGAACCCAGCGTTCACCTGCAAACCCGCCTGGTAGTACGTCGTGTAGTAGGCCTTGGCCGCTTCGATGTAGACCCAGTGGTCGTACGCGGTGGGGCAGCGCCGCTTGTCGAACGCGTCCTTCGCTTTCCACTCCGCCATCCAATGATCCCACGCGGCCTCGTGCGCGAGCGCGTGGGCGCCGATGCCCTGGTAGAACAAGCCGGCCGAGAGACCGGGCACCACGTCGTTCATGACGCCGCAGTGCGAGCAGGCGGACTTCTCGGCCTGCCACGGCGTCTGGATCGGGACCGGTCCGCCGCACGAGCTGCACTTGGCGCCACTCTGCTGCTCCTGTTCCGCGAGCTGCTTGAGTCGCCGCGCCCAGTCGGCGTTCTTCTTCATCTGGAGGTATTCGTAGCTGAGCTCGATGTCGTCGGAGAGCGCACGCTGCGCGTTGACGAGGGCGCTCCGCCACTTCGCATAGGCCTCCCAGTCCGACGGCTTCACGTCGTCGTCGAGCTCCTCGAGCGCTTCGTCGATGCTCTCGTCCATCTTGTCCCACGCGTCGCTCAACTTGCTCGTGAGCCCGTTGAACCGAACCTGGACTGCGGTGAACGCCGCCCCCATCGGACCGTGGTCGGTGGCGTGGGCGGCGATCAGCTGATCGAGACCCGCGTCGGCTTCCGCCTTCACCTCGTTGACGCGCGCCTGGAGCTTCTCCAGGAACCCAGACCAGCGTTGAGCGAGCGGCTCACAAACCGCGCGTACCTTCGGACTCATCGACTCGAGCAAGACACCCTCCTCGCGCACATGGCGCCATCAACTTCGGGGCTGGGCCCCTTTGGGGATCGGGCAGGTGCCCGTGGATTCACTTCACCATGTCGTTGCCACAGAACCCGCACTCGAAACTCTCGGCATCGAGGCGCGGCGCACCGCACGTGGTGCATCGGAGCGCATGCGCGGAACCCCCGGTGGGCTGACCTTTGCCGGCCGTCTGGTGGGTCAGCACATTCGCGAACATGCCCTTGCGCTCCGGCAGCACTGCCTTCTTGTAGGCGCTCAGCAGTTCGTCGGGCATGCGTTCGATGAACCGCCGAAGCGACTCGTGCGCTCGCTCCACCGGGCCGGGGGCATCCCACACATCGATCTTCTTCAGCGCACGGCGCGACTGCGCCTCGATGGTCTTCGCGACATTGTGCAGCTCGAACACCGGTGCGCCGCGGTGCGGGCGCTGGGTCGCGAGCACCCCGGGCCGCTGGCTGGGTTCCAGCCGCTCGATCGCGAACCGTGCACAGATCGCGTCCCACGCGTCGCTCGTGCCCGCGGGCTCCTCGATCGCATAGGCGACGTCGAAGGCTTCGGTCACGAGCGCGCGCAGTTCGGATTGAACTTCGTCGATGCGCTCAGAGAGAGTCACGGCTTCAGAAGCTGAGGTCGTCGTCGGCGCCCGCGACCGCGTACTTCGCGCGGAACTTCGCTTCGAGCTCCGAGTAGCGCGTCGCCATGGCGATGTCGGTCGCCATCTTCGGCGACCAGTACGCGGACCATCCGGAGTAGGTGGGCACGTCGATGTTGAACGTCTGCTTCAGCGTCGCCCCCACGTCGAGTCCCGCCTCCGCCCACGCGCTCTGCGCGGCCATGACCTCGACCCACTGTTCGAACGTGCACGGCTCGCCGCCGCCCGCGCCCTGGTCGAGACCGGTCGTCGCGGTGAACGCGGCGCCGTACTTGGTCGCGATGGCGCCGGTCGTGTCGCCTTGCATCTTCTCCATCCAGCCCGCCTGCGCCGCGTCGTACGTGGCCCGGTCGAGTTTGAACTTGGCGAGCAGCTCCGCGACCATCTGCGGCGTCGCGTCCGGAGGCATCCGGCTCATCGCGGCGGCCGCACCGGCCCACTGCTCGATGCTCACGCCGTTCACTGGCGCGAGCAGGTTCGGGTCCGCAGCTGCGGCGGCAGCCTGCATGCCCTGCATCTGACCCATGCGTGCCTTCATGGCGGCGTTCGTGAACTCGTCGCGGACCTGGACGACGTCGTCGCCGTCTTCGTCCTTCGTGAGCACGGACCACTTGCCCGAGATGTATGCCGACACGAGGTCGTAGTGATCGCGGTCGCTGAAGCCGAGCTTCTGGAGGGCCGCCTGCGGCTCCATGCCTTCGCCCTGAAGGCGCTCGTACTCGAACACCATCTTCCAGTAGCTCTCCGGATCGGCTGGGTTGAGGCCCGCGAGGGAGATGCCCTGCTGCTCGACGCGCGCGATGAGCTGCTGGATGTCGCGCCACTCTTCTTGGCCGCCGCTGAGTTCCTCTTCCTGAACCTGGGGCATCGCCGGAGCGGCTCCCGCGGGTGCCGCTGCGGGCTGACCGGCCGCGGGCTCACCGCTGATTTGTCCGGCCGCAGCCTTTGCGGCTTCTTCTGCCGCGTCCTTGGCTCCGCCAAACGCTTTCTTGATCGAGTCGAACAGCCCCATGAGTGCCCCCTGCGCGCGGTCTCGTAGTCTCTTGGCCCGCGTCTGTGGTTTTGCTTCGTGGGGACAGGACGTTCCCACGCGGCCGGGACGGTATCACGATCAGTTCGCGCATTGGAGACATGCGAGCGGGCGCGCTCTGGCGGGGGCCTGAGCCCAGGAACCTCCACGTTTCATGGAGGCTTGCGCGCAGACGCATGCGAGCGGGGCGTCCTCCCAGAGCCGATCGCGATGGGCTGGTATACTCCCCAGATGGAGACGCTCTCGCACGCCATGGAACGCGGCACTTCACTCATCGCGCGGCGCGCGGGTGCTTCGGCGCCCCGTCGGACGGCCTCGCCGCTGCCTCCTGGTCCCGGCGCCGCCCCGCCTGTCCAGTTGGCGTGTTTCCTCTACCAGCCGATTCCGTTTCTGAAGAGTTGCCGCGAGCGGTTCGGGTCGGTGCTCACCATCCGTCTGCCGGCGTCCCTGCCGATTGTGCAGTTCAGCAAACCGGACGACATCAAAGAGATCTTCACCGGGTCGCCGGACGTGTTTCATGCCGGCAAAGCCAACGTCGTGCTCGAGCCCTTTCTCGGTGTGCACTCGCTCCTTCTTCTGGATGGGGCGCCGCACCTCGAGCAGCGCCGTCTGCTTCTGCCGCCGTTCAAGGGCGAGCGCATGCGGGCCTACGGCACCGCGATGCAGGAGATCACGAGCGAGCGCCTCGCGCAGTGGCCCGTCGACCAGGTGCGTCCCGCCCAGCAGGAGATGCAGCAGATCACGCTCAGCGTGATCCTCCGGACGGTCTTCGGGTTCGACGCGCTCGGATCGGAAGAAGCGCTCATCATCCGAGACGGCCTGGTCAAGACGATGGGGTTGGCCGACAACCCGATGTACCTCGTGAAGTCGTTCCAACGCGACCTCGGACCGCTCTCTCCATGGGGCCGGTTCAAGCGCGTCCGCGCCGACGTGCGGCGTCGTTTGCTCGAGAACATCGCGCGGCGTCGATCCTCGGACCGGAGCGGGAACGAAGACATCCTCTCGATGCTCTTGGACGCGACCCACGAGGACGGCCGCCCGATGAGCGACGTCGAGATCCTCGACGAGTTGCTCACGATGTTGATCGCCGGCCACGAGACAACCGCGACCTCGCTCGCCTGGTCCCTCCACCGCCTGGCGGAGCATCCCGACGTCTACGCGCGGGTGATGGCCGAACTCGACGCCACCGAGGTCGAAGACAGCCTGCGGGTCGACGCGCATCCGATCCTGGACGCATTCTGCAAAGAGGTGCTGCGCATCCACCCGGTGATCCCCGGCGTCGGCCGCGTGCTCCAGCGTCCCACCACGGTCGGCGGTTGGGATCTGCCCGCGGACGTGATGGTCGGCGGCTCCGCGCTCCTCGCCCACTTCGACGAAGAGTCGTGGCCGGACCCCGAGCGCTTCGACCTCGACCGTTTCCTCGACACCCGCATCAGCCCCTACGCGTTCTTGCCATTCGGCGGCGGCGTCCGCCGCTGCATCGGCGAGGCCTTCGCCCGCTACGAGATGCGCATCGTCCTCGCGACCTTGCTGCGCGCCCGCCGCCCGGTCTCCACCGGCGCCAAAGTCCGCACCGTCCGCCGCAACCTCACCCTCAGCCCCTCCGGCGGCTACCCCGTGAAGCTCGAGCGCCGGTAGCCAAACGACCCGAGCCGGCTGGCTCGGATTCGGCTTCGGGATCGGATTCGGATTCGGCTTCGGGATCGGCTTCGGGATCGGATTCGGCATCGGCATCGGATTCGGAATCGGATTCGGATTCGAATTCGGATTCGGATTCGGATTCGGCTTCGGCTTCGGCTTCGGCTTCGGCTTCGGCTTCGGCTTCGGCTTCGGCATCGGCATCGGCTTCGGCTTCGGGGGTCGGCACCGGCACCGCCATCGGCATCGGCACCGCCATCGGCATCGGCACCGCCATCGGCATCGCATCGGCATCGGCATCGGCATCGGCGCCACTCCTCCATTCCAACGCCGCGGCCCCCTGCGTTATGGTCCGCGCATGATGCGCACCTCGCTCCTCCTGCTGCTCTCGCTCGCACTCCTCGTCGCCTGCGACGACCCGCCCGCCGATCCGGCGCCTGCGCCCGAGCCAGCGCCGGTTGAAGTCGAAGAACCGGAGCCCGAGCCCGACCAGACCGAAGCCTGTGTGCGTGGCATCGTCGTGAGCTGGCAGGGCGCGCCGCACGCCGCCGACACGGTGACCCGTTCCCAGACCGAAGCGCGCGCCCGCGCCGAAGCGTTGTTGGCACGGGTCGAGGCCGGTGAGTCGATCGCCACCCTCGCGACCACCGAGTCCGACGGCCGTTCGAGCGCCGCGCGGGGCGGCGTGCTCGGTACCTTCGCGCGCGAAGACTGGCCGGCGCTGCACGCCGCGCTCGAGGGCCCCGTGTTCCAGCTGCAAGAAGGCATGAAAGGCCCGGTCGTCGAAGCACCCTACGGTTACGTCGTCTTCGAGCGCTGTCCGGTGGAGAAGATCCACACCCGGCACCTGCTCGTGCGCTACGCCGGCGCGCGCAACGCACCGGACGACCTCGAACGCAGCAGTGACGCGGCCCGCGAACTCGCCGAGGCGTACCGCCGGGCGGCCATCGGCGGCGAGTCGCTCGAAGCGCTTGCGCGGGAACACAGCGAAGACTCGTCGGCCGAACGGGGCGGCGACCTTGGCCCGGTAGGTCGCGGGCTGCTCGCACCGACCTACGAGGCGGCGGCGTTCGCGCTCGAGTCGGGTGGCATCAGCGAAGTGGTCGAGACGCCGTTCGGCTTCCACGTGATCCAGCGCGTCGAGTGAGCCCCAAGAAGGACAAGAAGCGCGGACCCAAAGAGTCGCCTGCAGAAGAGAAGGGGGGTGGCACCGCCCGCGCGATGCTGCCGTTCGCGATCGCCATCGGGGTCGCCGTCGCCGGCGCGTGGGGCGTGTTCGCGTACATGGACGCCCAGGAGCAGGAAGCCGCCGAAGCCGCCGAAGCGCGCCGCGCAGCCCGGCGCGCGGAAGCCGACGAGTCGCGCCTTCGGGAGAACGCGACCCTGCTGGCGCGTTCCGAACCTATGGTCCCGGCGATGCTGCGTGGCGTGTTGCTCGGACAGAGTGTCGACGAGGTCCGTGGCGCGCGTGCGTCCATCACTCAAAGCACCACCGCGCGCGACCCGGACATGGTCTGGTACGAAGAGATGCTCGGCAACGGCGGCCAGGTCCTCTACGGCTTCGAACCCCGCGGACCGAGTCTGCGCATGATTCAAGTCATGAGCCGCATCGACCCCCGCGGCGTCGGCCCGCACCTCACCGCGATGAAGGACACCTTCGGAGATCCCGCCGGCGTGATGCGCTGCTCCGCGCAGAGCGCCGCCGGCGTCCCCACGCTCCGGTTCCTCTGGCGCAACGGCGAGGTCAGCCTCCAAGACATCTTCCTCGTCCACCCCGGCGGCGTCTCGATCACCCTCTACGTCTCCGACACCGACACCATCGTCGAATCCCTCCGCACCGGCCGCTGCCAAGCGGTCCGCAACCGAGAGGACCTCGAAGACCTCCCCTTCGCCACCCCCGAGATGCTGCAGGGCCGAGAACTGACCCCAACGCTCCCCGCCGCGCCCTAACGGGCGGCGGCTTCGGCTTCGGCTTCGGAATCGGCTTCGGAATCGGATTCGATCCTCCCGTGTTCCGGAATGCGCCGCGCCCCGTCCGCCGTTCATCGCGCGTGCGCAGCATGTGGCCGTGGGTGGTGCTCCTGAGTCTCGCGTCGGCCCCGGCGTCCGCGGACGCGCCGCTCTCGGTTCGGGGGCCGGATGGTGGCACCACCACGCTCCGCATCCTTCGCGGTGAGATCGGCGCCGAGCCGACCGTCTTCGTGGCCGACGATGCCCGCGTCTGGTTCACGTTTCGCGCGCGCGACTTCGTCGGCATCCACACTGCGCCGCACCACGCGGGCCACGATCTCATCGCCATCGAACTGCGCTCCGGCGGACCGGGCACCTGCGTTTGGCAACAGCACCTCGAGTTCTACGTGCTCGAGGAGGAAGGACCCGTCGAAGTTTTCACCGCGCCCTCCGGTGGCTACCTCGAGTGTGCGGACGGGCGGCCCCGGGCCTGCGGATGCGGCACCTGGGAAGCGGACTGGCGCGTGGAACGAAGCGCACGTCAGACCGAACTCCACCTCCGTCCCCGCCGCACCTACCGCGAACGCGGATTCCCTCCTGGGCCGCCCCCGCCCCGCTCCCACCACGCGTTCTGAGCGCTGGCGTCGCTGGTTCTGCGTGGGAAGAAGTGTCTTATGCTTCACGTAGTTTTCTCCTCATGACCGGCCTCTACGACCGCACCCTCCTTCCCCTGAGCTGCGACGAGAACGTCACCGACGACGACCTCTGGGCGCTTCACAAGGAACTCTGGAAACTCGCGTTCACCTCGCTCGGTGACCGCTACGAGATGTCGCTGCATGAGCTCGACGAGCACGTGACGATGCAGCCGAAGCACCCCGAACTCTGGTTCTACCGGGGGCGGGATGACGAAGATCACCTCGACGCGGTGTCGCGGACCGAGCTCCGTTACGGGTTCCCGGCCGACGAGTTCAACAACCCGACGTTCGTGTACGAAGTCGTGCACCACTGGTTCCGGCTCGGACTCGCTGTCGCGTTCGAGCGGGCCGAACAACTCGCCGCGTCGAAGGGCGTTCGCATCGAAGTGCCCTCGCTGTCCCAAGAGCTCCGGCAGACCCACTGGCGGTTGGTGTCGGTGGGGCACCTGGCGCAGGTCCATCGGAAGGGCGACGACATCTCGCTCTTCTCGGCGGAGGGCTGGACCCCGCTCGCCGAACTCGAAGAGGCGTACCACCCGCGCGTGCGCGAAGTCGCGGCGTCGGGCTGTGGGTGTTCGTTCTGCGCGCGCTTCCGGCGCAGGGAACGATCGATCCTGGAGCGTGCCGCGTGGGAGGCCGCGTACTCGGAGCAACGGCAGAAGCATTCCGGCCTCGCACTGCTCGGTGCGTTGCTCGAGCTCCGAGCGAAGGTCGAGGACCCCGACCGATTTGGCTGGGCGCTTCTCCACCACGCGCACGGTCCTGGGAAGCAGGCCGTCCTCGCGGACCCCGAGGGCGCCATCGAAGTGCTCCTGCCGTTCTTGACCGAGACCTCGCCTGCGACGGCACCGGCAGCCGTCGCCTTCAGCGGTGCGTTCGTGGTGGCCAAGAGCAAACCGCGGATCGCGATGCTGCCGCTCCTTCGGGCCACGCTCGCCACCACCGACGAAGAGGCGCTCGGGTGGGCGGTGCGGCTGCTGATGCCCGACAAGTTCATGGCCAAGTCACCCGTGCTCAAGAAGCACTTGGACACGGCGTTGCTCGAGTCGTTGGCGACCTTGCCTGCTCGCGTCTCGCGGATCCCCCACGAGGAGTCGTGGCGCAAGGGTCCCGTCGTGCAGGCGGTTCAACTCGTGATCGAGGCCCTCGTGGTTCCGAAACCCGTGGACGGGGCGATCGACGTCGTGCGGGCCTGGCTGAGCTCGCCCGAACCCCGGGTGCGCGCGTCCGCGTCGGACGGACTCAAGTGGAAGGTGGGCGGGTACAGCGGCAAGCGCGTGCGCCCGTTCTTCGAGCTCGTGGTCGAGCTCGCCACCGACACCCTTCACCCGGAGTACTTCTGCGTGCTGCTCGATCCCGACCGGCTGAAGGAAGTGCCGGTCGACCTGGTCGCCAAGATCGCGGCCCACCCGAGTTTCGCGGAACAAGAGACCGAGGCCCAAAAGCGGGTGAAGGCGATCCTCGCGTCGGAGTGAGCTGAGGCCGTCAGTCGCAGGCGCGTCGGGTGTTGTAGCCCGCGCGGTGCGACCGTCGATGCCGTCCGAGGAAGCCCCTTCGACGGGGACGATGGAGTCCTCAGCGTGCATGACGACCTGTGGGGCGAAACTCATCAGCACGCCGACGAGGGCAAGGACGCCCAGGCCCACCCGTTCGCGGGGCAGAAGATCGGGGCAGGTGTCGGGTTCGCTCCCCGTGAAGACCCGCGTCCAGATGCGCAGGAACCCGATCGCATTGAGCGCGGTGACGAGCACGAACCCGGCGGCGAGCGCAGGGTGTGGGACGAGCAGCCCCTGCGCGATGACGTCCTCGGCGATGAAGGTGAGACTCCCTGGGAGGCCCACCGTCAAGACGCCGAATGCGAACGCCCCAAGGGAGAGCAGCGGCGCCGCCATCGCCAGACCGTGGTGGCGGTCCAGGGACACCGTGCCGCGCCGTGAGTCGACCATGGCCGCCACACAGAGCAGCCCCGTGATCGCGATGGTCTCGCCTGCCCAGAGCAGCAGACCTCCGCGCACCGAGAGGGACTTGGTCGCGGCGAGTGCCAGGAACACCAGGCTGAGCTGGCTCATGGCGAGGTAGCCGAACGCCCCGAGTTGCTCGCGGCGGCCGTAGGAGACCAGCGCGAACCAGAGCGCACTTCCGAGTCCGACGAGTTCGATCCACGGCTGCTCCGCCGCGTACGCCTCGCCGAGCGATGGGCCGAGACGGAGCAAGAGGTAGGCGCCCGGAAGCGGGGCGAGGACGACGAGCAGACCCGGGATCGACTCCGCGCGTCGGAACCCACCGAGCCAGCCGTGAATCGGTGCCACCCCCATGCGCGCTGCGGCGGCGACGACGATGCAGGCCAAGATGCCGGCCTGTTCCGCAACACCCAGGTCGGCCTGGCCGAACGCGCGCAGATCGGCGCTGCCTCCGAGCGCTCCCCACCAACCGAACGCGACCGCGAGCGGCAGCCCCGCGAGCAACAACAAGCGGCGATGTTGGCGTGGCGAGAGCAGCGCCGGTCGCCAGGCCGGCCAGAGCGCGAGCAGCCATCCGACGGCGAACAGCCGCATGTCCCGCGACACGAAGACGAGCTGGGTCGCGGCGTGTGCGATGAGCAGCGGCCGCAGGGTGGCGTGCAGCAGCGTCCGCTGCGGCATAGAGGTGACCACGCACACCGCGACGATGGACGAGAGCCAGGCTATCGCGGCGGCGTCTCCATCCACGGCGAGCACCGAGCCCCCAAGCCAAGCGCGCTCGGGACCGAGCCATGCCGCCATGCCGACCACGCTCGCAACGAGGGTCGTGAGCGAGAGGGCCACGGTCGCGGGGGCGCGCGAACCGACCGCACTGCGCGAGGACGGCCAGTACGCGGCGGCGAGCGGGAGCAGCACGAGCAGCCCAAGAGGGATTTCCCAGCGGGTCATGACGAGTGAACCTCCTGCAGGACCGGCGCGTCTTGCGGGTCCCGTTCGTCGGTCAGGGTGGCTTCCAGTCGCGCCGCGCGATGCGCGAGGCCGAGCAGCCGCCGGGCGAGCGCGCGCCCGAGCCCTTCGCCGCCCGCTCGACCGAGTGCGCCGACGTACAGGCGACGTTCCAAGCTCGGGAACCAACGAGTGACGAGCCCATAGAACCGGCCGGTCTCGAAGTCTCCGATGCCGCCGTGAAGTGTGTGGAGCTCGTGCAAGATCGCCGGCGCGCGCAGGAGTTGAAAGCCGCGCAGGGTCGCGTGTCCCACGAGGTGCCACATGGCGAGTTCGTAGAAGCCGAGCCCAATCTCGACGAAGATCAAACCCACCTGCGACATCGCCGCGTAGGCGAGCTGGTTCTTCACGTCCGCTTGGACCCGGCCGCTGAGCGTGGCGGTGACGGCGGTCAGTGCCCCGACGCCGATCACGGCTGCAGCCGCCATGGGCGCCGCATCGAGCAGTGCGCGGGCCCGCAACAAGAGGAAGGCGCCCGCGTGGATCGAGAGCGCGCCGTAGAAGATCGCGCTCGACGGGGTCGGCCCTTCCATCGCGCGCGGCAGCCAACCACCCACAGGAAACTGAGCCGACTTGCCCATCGCGCCGACCAGCAAGCCGATCGCAATCGGCGTGGCTGCCTCCGCGGGCAATCCGATCGTGGCCGACCACGCGCCCGGGTTGGCGTTCGAGACCATCACGTGGTGCGCATGGTGGTGCAGCAGGATGATCCCGACGAGCAGTCCGATGTCGCAGATGCGGTAGGTCGCGAAGGCGCGCAATCCGTTCTGCACCGGCGCCGGACGTTCATGAAAAAAGCCGATGAGGAGCGCCGAGGAGAGGCCGACCAACTCCCAGCCGACGAAGAGCATGTCCAGGTTTCCTGCGGTGACGACGAGCATCATCGCGAACGCGAAGATGGCGAGCAGGAAGTAGAAGCGCGTATGGCCCGGCTCCCGATGAAGGTAGGACGCGCTGAAGCGGCCGATGAGGCCGCATGCGGCCGCGGAGAGCGCCATCATCGTCACGCCGAGCCGGTCGAGGAGCAACGCCAGCTCGAACTGGTGATCTTCGACGACGAACCAGGTGCCGAGCGAGACGGTGCGCTCCCCTTGCACCCAGACGAGCGCCAGCACGCCCGCGGCGCTCACGACGCTGATCGTGAACGCGGCCCGCGCCACGTGCGCGACGAAGCGCTCCCTCGACTGCGCGGGGCGGAGCAGCGTGGTGGCCACGATCAGTGCGCCCAGGAGCGGTGCACAGAGGGCCACGACGGCGAGTCCACCGACGAGCTCATGCATGGGACGGTTCCTTTTCTCTGCGGGACGTCTCGGGGAGGCCCGCGAGGATCCGTGCAGGCCGCCGATCTTCTCGGTGGGCTTGGTAACAGGCCCGCGAGTCCGAGTAGGTCGAGACGCGGGAGAGGTCGGGGGTGTAGGGGGTGAAACCTCCGGGGCCGAACTCGAAGAGCGCGCCACTCTCTGGGTCCGCGGCGACGAGTTGGATCCAGCCACCCGTCACGAGTCGACCGACCACGGGCTCCCGCTCCGCGATGTCGAGCAGGCGCTCCGGGGTCGCTTCCACCACGGTCACCAGTCGCACGGGTTCGTGCACATCCACCATCTGGTAGGGGAGGCCGGTGCGGAGGTCGCTCTCGTGTCCGTTCATGACGCCGACGAGGCCGTTGACGTTGTGCGGGAGTTTGGTCCCGCAGCCGTAGACGTTCTGGTCGACGGTCGAGAAGTAGTACTCCAGGTTGATCCCCGCGCCGACCGGGCCGACCGAACGCAGGACCCGCGCCAGCACGTCGCCGTCGGGATCCCGGGTCGGGTCGTACGAGACGAGAAACGCGCGGCGGTCGAGGAAGAGGCCGCGCGAGAGCCAGCGCCTTCCCACCAAGCAGATGGCGTTCGTGCAGTGTCCGTACTCAGGCCGGGGTTCCGCCAGGTTGTAGGCGCGCCCTTCGACGTGCCGGAGCGCGGCTTTGGGGCTGACTCCCAGTGGCACCGAGTCGAAGCGCCGCACCCGTTCGTGGGCGTCGAGCGCACGCGCATGCAGCAGCACGCGTTTGGTCTCCGCGAGCAGTTCGGCGTGGGAATCGGGCACCGCGTCGAGATCGAAGAGCGTGACGGCGTCGCTGGAGGTGTCGTGGATGCCGCCGACGAACACGGTCTCCTCGGGGATCTCCAGGCCGCGTTCGGCGAGGGCGGTACGGACGCGCGGATCGTTGGCGAGCACCGCGAAGAGCCGGGCGTTCGCGCCGCCCTTGCCACCCGAACACGCACCGCATTCGTGGGCCGCCTCGTGCGGGTTGTTCATCGAGGTCGACCCGTGGCCGAGCGCGATGAACAGCGGCGCGAACTCGTGCACGCCAGCGTCGTGCAGGACGCCCGCGAGAACGTCGGCCGCTTCCTCGACGTCGTATCCGGTGGGCAGCGCGTCGTCTGCCTGGTGGTCGTGGTCGTGGGAAGCGGTCGCCTCGGACTGCGCGGACTCGCCGGCGAAGGCGCTCAGTCGGGTCTTGGGCGGGCGCAATGCGGTGCGGGCGAGCCCTGCCCGAAGCCGCGCGGCGCGGCGCGGTGCGAAGACGTCCAAGAGGAGCGGGACCGTTTGCGCGATCCCGGTCATCGAGGCCGCGCTCCCCCGCAGCAGCGTCCGCGATCCCACGTGTCCCCCGAACCCGAGTTCCGCCATCCACCGGCGTCGGAAGGCCCAGCCGCCGGCGCGGGTGGCGGGCTGCTCTTCGATTCGGTGGGTCGGTTTTCGGCCGGCCGGAAGGAGCGGGCGCGCGTGCGGATCGGAGACCCCCTGGTACGCGATCGCGAGGCCGTAGAAGCCGGCGATCCCGATCGTCTCGTAGGCCGGGTCCTGTTCTTCGATGTGGCGACGAAGCGACTCCTCCCGATCGTCGATGCAGCACGCGACCTGGAGCCGGGGCGCCGCCGGTGTGAGCGCGCGCTGGCCGGCATCGTTCAGCGCGACGGCGTCGAGGACGGCATGGCGGTGCGCACGCTCGTACGCCTCTTGCCAGACCTGGCGGCGGGTCCGATCGCCGAACGCCTGGAGTTCGTCCAGGACCCGGCGGCCATCCCGCGCGTCGAGGCCGACAAACGTCGGTAGGTCGATCCCGGTGAAGATCGCGAGCCGCGCGAGTGCGATCGCGTCCCGGGTCGTCGCTCGTGGCGCATCCAATTGCCTTCGACGGGAGGTCTTCGTCTCATGCCGCGGACGGGGCGGTCGCACCAGCCACCACACCGCCAGCGCGTCCACGAGCCGGTGCGGGAACGCGGTGAGCGCGAGCGAGCGGTCGGCTTCGAGCGTCGCGAACATGCCCGCGAACCCGCGGACCTCGAGCAGTTCGCTCAAGATGCGGTCGGCCCAATCCACTTCTTGGATGCCGGCGTCGCCCAGACAGGTTCGCACAAAGGCCTCGCCGTCCAGCGCCTTGGCGGCGCGCGCGCGTTGGCGGATGGCTCGGTCGCTCTCCCAGGGGCCGCCCGCGAGCGCGAGCAACCGCACCGAGGCCGTGAAGAACCCATCCTCCCGTCCGGGCATGGCCCAGTACGCGAGCCCCGCGTCGAGGTAGGCGCTCGCCAGACGGAAGAAGAGCGACCGCGGGGAGGGGTCGTTGGGCTCGTCCGGAGCGGCGGATTCTTGGCGGGCGGCGTCCACGGTGATCCGCGACGCGTGCACATGGTAGGCGCGACGCACGAGCGGCTCCGGATCGTGTCGCAGTCGGGGCAGGTCGATGCGGGTGGGCGCCGCCTCGACGTGGCACCGGTCTCGCAGCGCGGATTCGTCGTCGAGCAGGAAGGCGAGCGCGTTGGCCAACAGAGGTTGCCGCGCCGCGGCTGGCGGAAACGCGTCGAGCTCGGATCCCTCCGCGAGCACCCATGCACACTGCGCGACGTCGTCCGGAGCGAGCTCGTGGATCATGGCGATACGGGCGAGCGCACGTCGGGTGACACCCTCGAGGATTGGTTCGTCTCCGCGATCCATGAGGAACAGATCGAGCGTTGCATCCACGTCGCGCGCCCGGATGCGTCCACGCGCGTACGCGGCACGGAACGCTCCAATCGGCAGGTAGGGCTGCCCGCCGAGCAACTGCTCCGCTTCCCGCACCGCCTCGTGGAACGGAAGGTGCTCGAACGCGTGCAGGGTGTTGTGGTGAACGAACGACGCCAGCGGCGCCTGGGCGGGGAGCAGATGGGCTGCGTGTCCCAGCGCCTTCGCGAGGGCGTCGGGCGGCTCTTCGTACAACTCGGCAGCGGCGCTCACTTGTGCCTCCGGGGGCTCGACGGGTCCGCGCCAAGCGCGTCCATGGCTTCGAGCCCGACGAGCTCGATGCGGCGGCCTTCCCCAATCAGGTAGCGCAGCTTCCCCATCACCGTGTGGTCCACGAGCGGAGACACGGAGAGGTCGAGGCGCACCGCCTGGTGGTTGGCGGCAGCCGCGTCGAGCCGCCGTTTGAGCCGGAGGAAGTTGGTGAACACCAGCGGGCCACGCGCATGGAGGACCAGCGTCTCGTCGTCGATCTCCTCTTCGATGTCGAGTCGGAGCAGTCCGCGGAACGATGCGCCGTTGGCGAGGTGAAGTCCGATCTCGCTGAGGATCCCGACCGCGACACCCGCGAGCAGATCGACCCCGAGCGTCACTCCGAACGTGAGCACGAAGACGAAGAGCTGCCCTCGTCCGAGGTGGGCGGCTTCGGTGAAGTGGCGCGGCGCGGCGAGCCGCCAGCCCGTGTACACCAGCATCGCGGCCAGCGCCGCGAGGGGAATGGTCGCGAGCGCGAACGGCATCGCGACCACACAGACCAAGAGGATCAACCCGTGGAAGAAGTTGGCGTGGCGGCTCTTGGCACCCGCGTCGATGTTCGCCGAGCTGCGGACGATCTCAGAGATGAGCGGCAAGCCGCCGATCAGCCCGCAGATCAAGTTCCCCATGCCGACGGCGAAGAGGTCTCGGTTCAGGTCGGATTCGTGATGGGTGGGGTCGAGTTGGTCGACCGCCTTGACGCTCAGCAGGGACTCGATGGATCCCACGAGCGCGAACATGGCGACGTACTTCAGCGATGCGGCCGAGAAGACGACGTCGAACTGGGGGAACGTGACCGCATCCAGAATGGAGTCGGGGAGCGCGACGAGCAGACCTTCGCCGATGTGGTAGCTGTGGCCCGCGAAGAAGTAGTCGTGGGGCGTGCCCAGGGCGAACGCGAGCCCCAACGGCACAGCGAATGCGAGCACGATGAGCGGCGCCGGCAGCTTTCGCGCGCGCGGGATGAGAGGCCAGACGAAGAGCAAGAGCAGGCCGATGCCGCCGATCAAGGCGACCTCTGGGTCGAGCGTGTTGGCACTCTCGGGCACCTCGGCCAGCAGCGCGAGCGGGCTGTCGCTGTGAGGGGTGACCCCCATCATCGTGTGCAGCTGCTTCGAGACGATGATCACACCGATGGCGGCCAACATGCCGTGGACCACGGTGGGCGGAAACAGATCCCCGAGCGATCCCGCCCGCGCGAACGCGAACACGATCTGGACCAGCGCCGCGAGCACACCGACGGCGAGCACGCGTCTGTAGCCGAGCATGGCATCGCCCTGTCCCAGCTCGTGCACGGCGCCGAGCGCGATGACGATCAGCCCCGCGGCCGGTCCCTTGATCGTGAGCCGTGCGCTCCCGAGCCAGGTCACGACCACCCCACCGACGATGGCGGTCAGGAGACCCGCGACCGGTGGGAACCCACTGGCCATGGCGATGCCGAGGGAGAGGGGAAGGGCGAGCAGGAACACGAGCGCGCCTGCGGTCAGGTCGGCGCGCCAGGTAGACGCGCTGGAGTCGGGGGTTGCCGGATCGGTAGGACTCCGGAGAACGGTGGTGTCGGACATGGGTTCACCTCGCTGGCGGGCAGCGATGGAAGGAATTGGAGTTGGAGGGGCGCGGCGGCCCCGAAGGGACGCGGGTGTGGCGCGGTCGACGTGCCGCCAGCGGCGGACGGACGTCTGCGCCTGCGGTTGCGGCGCAACGCTTCGGAAGATCCAAGTCCGGCCCGGCGACCTTCGAGGTCAGCGCGAACGCATGCGGGGACTCAGAGAGAGCTCAGGCGATTGGCGGCGCGCGTGCCCAGCTGGGGAGCTGGCGCTCGCTGGGGGTGAGCGAAACCAGCCGCGTCGTTCCAGGTCCGCAGACCGCGGCCCGCACTTCGAACAGATCGAGGCTGGTGCGTCCGTTCGCCTGCCAGTCGCGGTCGTCCTCGCGGTCGTCCTCGCGGTCGTCCTCTCGCTCGTCCTCTCGCTCGTCTCCGAGCGGGGCCTCGGCGGGCACCGTAGGCGCGCTCTGCGATGGCCCGGGTGCCTCCCACGCCAGTTCCATCCCATCCACCGGCGCAAGCGGTGTCGCGAGCAAGAGTGGGAGGAGGAGATGGGAGAGCACGGCGGCAGCATCACTCCAAAGCCGCACCGGGGCAAGCGGGCGACGCGCACTGGTGCACGCTTACTTCGTCTTAATTCAAGGGTGGGTGGCGCCGCATCACGACCGCACGGCGGTACAAGCGAGACATGAAGAGGATGATGTTGTCGGTTGCACTGCTTGCGGCCTGTTCAGGCGATGCGGGCTTCGAGCTGTTCGTCGACGTCCGCACGGACTTCGTGGCGGGGCGCGAGTTCGATCGGGCGCAGGTCTCCTTGGTCGATGCCCGCGACGTCGTGCGCGGGCAGACCGCGTCGGTGCCGATCACGGATGCGTTCGTGCGCGGCGCCCGGCTCGCGGAGTTCGCCGACGTGCCGCCCGGGCCCTACCTCGTGACCATCGAACTCCTCGCCCCGGACGGTCGCCGGCTCACCGAGCGCTCGACGCAAATCGACATCGGGGAAGACACCGCGGTCACCGTGTCGATGGCGCGCTCGTGCATCGGCGTCGTGTGTCCGGTGGATGAAGGCGACCCCCGGACCCAGTGCCTCGGGGGCCGCTGCGTGGAACCCCGCTGCGGCGAGAACGACCTCGCTTCCTGCGGCGAACCCGAGTGCATCACCGGCGCGGATTGCGAACCGGGCGCGGCGTGTGCCACCCCGACCTGCGTCTACGGCGTCTGCCTGCTCGCCTACGATGCGGACTCGTGCGTGGAGCCGCTGTGGTGCCATCCCACCGCCGGATGCACCGGACCGACGGTGGGCGACGACGCCTCGGTGGGGGACGCGTCGTTGGGCGACGCCGGACCTCCCGACGCCGGCGCCGACGTCGGTCCGGACGCGGGGTGCGGGGACTGCAACGACTTCGACATCTGCACCCGCGATGCATGCGTAGAAGCCACGTGCGTGCACACCCCGGCAAGCGACGGCACCGACTGCGGAGGCGGCCAGACCTGCCTGGACGGCGTCTGCACCTGACTTCTGGTCGGGCGGCCTGTCTCGGGAGAACATCTGACGTGGATTCGGTAGGCTCCGCGCATGCAGGCGCGCGGCCATGAGTGAATCTCTGCGAGCGGTGAACGTCGCATCGCGCATGCGCGCGGTTCTGTTCTCGATTTCCCTCCTCCTGGCGCTGCCGATCGGTGATTCGGTGGCCCATGCGGTGCAACCGCCACGGGAACCCGCGATCACGAGCATCACGCCGGATGGACCGCGTGCGATACGGGTTTCCGCCCACCTGGCGAATCAAGCGCGGCTCGGGGAAGGGCGCTGGCGGAGGGCCGGGGCGGATGGGTCGATTCGGTTGGCTTGGCCGCGGGGCGCCCGGTGTGCCCGCGTCTCGGTGAGCTACCTCTGGCGGAACGCCAAGATGAGGCGTGGGCGCGGCCGAGGTCGTGCCGCAGCACACCGGATGGAAGCCAGCGCATTCTGGTGCCATCCCGATCACGAGGGGCCGCCGCCCAGTGTGGTGCGGACGGTGCCGGAGTTCGTGCCGCGGGGCGGCGGGCTCGTGCTGGTGGAGGTGCGCGACGTCGATCCGAGCCGCCCGCTCGAAGTCGTCGTCGGGTCGGTTCGCGCGCGGACGTCGGTGGCGCGCGAGGTGGGCGGCACGTGGCGCGCGGGGGCTGTGCTTCGATTCCCGCCGAACGCCGCGGGTGGGACCATTGAGCTCCGGGAGCAACCTCCCCGGCCGTTGCCCGGGGTGCCCGGACCCACCGGCGCCCGCAGCCCAGACGAAGCCGCCGCGGCCCAGGTGCGGTCCCATGCGGGACCTGCATTGCCACTCGGTCCGGCAGTGACGGCGATCGAACGTGCGCCGGGTGTCCAGCCCTCGATCGAACGAATCGACCGCGTCGAACCGCTCGGTCCCTTCGTCACGGTGCTGGTCGGCGCGTTCCCTGCGGGGATCCCCGAAGAAACCGTGATCGTCCAGCGCACCCACCGAAGGATCCTGGCGCGCACGCGAGAGCGGCTGTACCTCGAAGGTGCGGTCGCAGTGGGGGATCGCGTGGAGGTCGAGGCGCGGCTGGGCACCGAGACGCGCACGCTGCGCTTCCGGGTCCGCAGACCGCGGCCCGGCCGCTGAGCCCGGCCGCTGAGTCCCGCTGAGCCCGGCCGCTGAGGACCGGGCAGCGCAGCTCAGCCGAGGACGTCTTGGAGCGCCGGTTCCAAGGACCCATGGCGCCACTCGAACCCAGCCGCGCGCAGGACCGCCGGTTCGATGCGTTGGCTGGCCAGCAACATCTCTTCGGCCATGTCGCCACCCATCGCGAGTTTGATCATCGCTTTGGGGACGGGCAGCCAGTTGGGCCGGCGCAAGACCTTCGCGAGTACTGCGGCGAGCTCGGATTGGCGGACCGGGTTCGGCGACACCGCGTTGAAGGTGCCCGTGACCTCACCATCGATGGCGAAGAGCAGCATGGCGACGAGGTCTTGAAGGTGGACCCAGCTCAGGAACTGGCGGCCGGATCCGACCTTGCCACCGACGCCGAATCGAAACGGCGTCGCCATCTTCGGCAGCGCGCCTCCGTCCGCGGCGAACACGATGCCGATGCGCGCGATGGTCGTGCGGTCGCGGGCTGGTTCGGTCGCGCCTTCCCAGAGCCCGCAGACGTCGGCCAAGAACCCTTCGCCCCGGGACGCGTCTTCGTCGATGCGTTCGTCGCCGCGGTCGCCGTAGAACCCGACGGCGGAGGCGCTCACGAGGCGCGGCACTCCGTCTCGGACGACGGCGCGGGCGATGACGTCGGTCCCGTCGACGCGGCTCTTCCGGATGCGTTCTTTGTGCGCCTCGGTCCAGCGGTCGGCGACGCTGGCACCCGCCAAGTGGACGACCGCGTCGATGCCTTCGAGCGACTCGACTTCCGATCCGGGGGTCCAGCCGAGCGTATCCTCGCGCTCCGTGCTTGCCGAGCCGCGCACCATCGCGATCGCGGTGTCGCCCCGCTGTCGCAGCGCGTGGCCGAGCGCGGTGCCGACGAGGCCCGACGCGCCAGTGATCGCGACCTTCAGCGCTTCTTCTTCGGGCCGGCGAGTGCCTGGCCAGGGATGTCGAGGTTGGGCGAGTCGTAGCGGGTCTTGTTCAACTCGAGCTGTGCTTCGAGACGCGGGATCAGCTCGGGGTGTTTGAGGGTCAGGATGCGGGCCGCGAGGAACGCGGCGTTGCGGCTTCCATCGACGCCGACGGTGGCGACCGGGATGCCCGGCGGCATCTGAACCGTCGCGAGCAAGGCGTCGATGCCTGCGAGCGCGCCGGAGGCCAGCGGCACCCCGATGACGGGAAGGGTGGTGTGGGCAGCGACCACACCCGCGAGGTGCGCGGCCATGCCAGCGCACGCGATGAGCACTTCGATGCCGGCTTCGCGCGCGGCCGTCACGTACTGCACCGTCGCGACGGGCGTGCGGTGGGCGGAGAGCACCCGGACATCGGAGGGGATGTCGAGTTGCTCGAGCACATCGCGCGCCTTCATCACCACCGGCAGATCGGAGGGACTGCCGGTGAGAATGCCCACGACCGGTCGGCCGCTCTTGCGGAGCGGTGCCGGTGCGCCGGAACTCTTCTTCGCGGCTTTCTTCGCGGCCTTTTTCTTGGCTGCCTTCTTGTCGCTCTTCTTGCCTTCGCTCTTTTTGCGCTGCGCCATCGGCGCTGTGTACCACTTCGAGCCGCCTCGGCGAAGAGTGAAGCGGCAAGTCGATGTCCCGGACCCGGAAACCAAGTCGGCGCAGATCTCATCCTGGGAGTTTGGCGGCAGCCTGCTACGGTCCGCGCGAACGCAGCATCCGCCGCGCCCTTACCCATTCTCGGAGTGGATCGCCCACCTCATGGCCCGACTTTTTCACCGACTCTTCATCGCCAACCGGGGCGAGGTTGCAGCCCGCGTGGGACGCACCTGCGAGCGCCTCGGCATCACGCCCGTGTTCGGCGTCTCGGAGGCCGATCGCGCCGCCCCCTACGCCCAGACCCACGAGACGGTCGTGCTCGGGCCGTCGCGCAGCTCCGAGAGCTACCTCGATCTGGAGCGGGTCGTGCAAGCGGCGGTGCAGTCGGGCTGCACCGCGCTTCATCCGGGCTGGGGGTTCCTCTCCGAGAACCCGCGGTTCGCGTCGCTCTGTGAGACCCACGGGGTGACCTTCCTCGGACCGCCCGCGCACGCGATGCAGTTGATGGGGACCAAGACCCCGGCGAAGCGCGCTATGGCCGCGGCGGGCCTCACGTTGATCGACGGGTCCGAAGGCATCCTGGCCACGGCCGACGAAGCGCGACGCGTCGCGGACCGCGTCGGGTACCCGGTGTTGCTCAAAGCGGAGCGTGGTGGCGGCGGTCGTGGCATGCGCATCGCTCGGTCCGCCGACGAGATCGAGCGCGCGTTCGACGAAGCGCGTGCCGAAGCACTGGCCTGTTTCGCCGACAGCGATCTGTACTTGGAGAAGCTCGTGGAACGGGGCCGGCACGTGGAGATCCAGTTGCTCGCGGACAAGTACGGAAACGTCGTGCACCTCGGCGAACGGGACTGCACCGTCCAGCGCAACCACCAGAAACTCATCGAAGAATCGCCCGCGCCCACGCTCGATCCACAAGAGCGGGCGCGTGCGTTGGCGGCGGCCAAGAAGGCCACCGCGGCGATCGGCTACGTCGGGGCCGGCACGATGGAGTTCCTGCTCGACGGCGACGGAACGCTCCGGTTCATGGAGATGAACACCCGGCTGCAGGTCGAACACTGCGTGTCCGAGATGCGGAGCCGCTGGCCTGGGGCATCCACGCCGATCGATCTGGTCGAAGAACAGATCCTGGCGGGCGCCGGACACCGGCTGAAGCACGAAGAAGTCGAGTTCGAGGGACACGCCATCGAGTGCCGCATCAACGCGGAGGATCCGTCGGCGGGGTTTCAGCCGGCGCCCGGGGTGCTCACGGCGTTCGAGGTGCCAAAGGGCGAAGGCATCCGCGTCGACACCCACGTCGAAGCTGGATACGAAGTGCCACCGTTCTACGACAGCTTGATCTGCAAGGTCATCGCGCACGCCCCGACGCGAGACGAAGCCTGCGACCGAATGATCGGCGCGCTCGAGAAGCTGCGGTGCGAAGGCGTGCCGACCACCGTGCCGATGCACCTGGCGATCCTGCGGTCGGAGGCGTTTCGATCGGGGGCCTACGACACCGGGGCGATACCCGGCTGGCCCGCAGAAGGAGGTGCGTCGTGAGTCGCGTTCCGGTTCATCTCGTCGGCGCGCCGCGCAGCGAAGTGGTCGACGACCGCACGTTTGCCGAAGAGCGCGAAGCCCTCGACGCACTCGAAACCCGGCTCGTCGAAGCCCGCGCCAAGGTGCACGCCGGGTGGGGGACAAAGTACGTCGACCGGGTGCACGCGAAGGGCAAACTCACGGCCCGCGAACGCATCGAGCGGCTGCGCGATCCGGGCACGCCCGTCCACGAGGTCGGCACGCTCGTCAACGAAGGTCGGAAGTTCGGCAAGCTGGAGTCGCCAGGGGCCGGGGTGGTCACCGCGTTCGTGCGCGTCGAAGGCCGCTGGTGCATCGTCATCGGCAACGACAACACCGTCGCGAGCGGCGCGTGGTGGCCGCGCACGCCGGAGAAGATCCAACGCGCGCAGACCATGGCGCTGCGCCTGAAGTTGCCGGTGCTCTACCTGGTCGACTGCAGCGGGCTGTTCTTGCCCGAGCAGAGCCAGAGCTTCGGTGGCCCGAAGGGGGCGGGGCACATCTTCAAGATGAACTCGCTTCTGAGCGCGTCGGGCGTGCCGCAGATCGCGGGTGTCTTTGGCGACTGCATCGCGGGTGGCGGCTACATGCCGATCATCAGCGACCGGGTCTACATGACCGAGCAGGCGTACATGGTCATCGCGGGCGCCGCGCTCATCAAGGGCGCGAAGAGCCAGAAGATCACCAGCCTCGGCATCGGCGGCCCGGAGGTCCACGTGCATGCGTCTGGGTGTGCCGATGTCCGCGTGCCCGATGACGAGACCTTGCTCGAATGTCTGCGCGACGAGATGCGCCGGCTGCCGAGTTCGGCGGCGCCCTACTACCGCGGCGACACCGGTTCGATGCCGCCCGCGTTTGGGGCGCACGAGCTGGCCGGCTTGCTGCCCACCGACCACCGCGAGAGCTACGACGCCAACCAGGTGCTGGCGCGGCTCTGCGATCAGAGTTTGTTCTGGGAGGTGTTGCCCGAGACCGGACGCGAGATGATCTGTGGGGTAGGGCGCGTGGGTGGGCTGTGGGCCGGCTTCGTCATCAACCGGCAGGGACTGCTCGAAGATCCGGAGCGACCCGGGGAGCTGCGTCCGGGGGGCACGCTCTACCGCGCCGGGATCGCGAAGATGGCGGCGTTCAGCCGCGCGTGTGACCAGGACGGCATCCCGCTGATCTGGCTGCAAGACATCTCCGGGTTCGACATCGGCCAGCAGGCGGAAGCCCAGGGGCTGCTCGCGTACGGCTCGAGCCTCATCTACACCAACAGCACCAATACGACGCCGATGTTCACGGTGCTGCTCCGCAAGTGTTCGGGCGCCGGCTATTACGCCATGGCGGGCATGCCCTACGACCCGATCGTGCAGTTGAGCACCTCCCTGAGCCGGCTCAGTGTGATGGAAGGGCGCACCCTCGCCATCGCCACGTTCAACACCAAGCTGGACGACGAGTTCGAGATCCTCAGCCGGGACCCCGAAGAGCGGGCCGCGATCGAGGCCGGCATGAAGGAGACCGAAGCGCGCATCGAACGCGACATGGATCCGTTCGTCTCGGCGCGGCACATGGACACGGACGAGATCATTCGAGTCGCCGAGCTGCGAGAGCGTCTGGAGGTGCTGGTCGAGTGCAGCTACCAGACCATCGCGCACCGGCGGATCAAGAACCCGCGCATCTGGTCGCTCCACGACTTGGACGTACTGGCGCGCGGCATCCCGGAGGCGGTTCGATGAAGGTGCGCATCAAGAAGTCTGCAGAAGGGCTCGTGCACGTGTTCGGCCCTGGACCAGGACGCTGGCGGGGCGCACCGGACGTCGGAGCACCCCTGGCAACCGGCGCGGCCATCGGAGAACTTGAGGTCCTTGGTCGACTGCACCCACTCGCGCTGCCGAAGACGGTCGGCGGCGTCGTGGTCGAAGTCTTCGGCGCGGGCCACGCGCGGGTCCCCGTCGACCACGCGACTCTGCTGCTCCAGATCGATCCGCGGGCTCAGACCGGCGCCGGAGCCGGAGCATCCGAAGAACATGCCGAAGCCACCACCGCGGGCCTCGTCTTCGTCTCGCCGATGAGCGGGCGCTTCTACCATCGGCCGAGCCCGGACAAGGAGAGCTTCGTGACGGTGGGTGACACCATCGTGCGCGGCGCGGCGATCGGGCTGCTCGAGGTCATGAAGACCTTCAACCGGATCGCGTACAGCGGGGACGACCTCCCCGAACGGGCGCGGGTGGTGCGCATCGTTCCCGAGGATGGTGCGGACGTCAGCCGAGGCGACGTCCTGCTCGAACTCGAACCTGCCTGATTGGGTTTCCGAGGGTCGAGGCGCACCGCATCAGCGGACCGCACCGCGCGCTCTCCCGCGGTCAGCGTTCGGCTACACGGGTCGAAGCGGAACTTGGCTCGAGCCTCGAAGCCGATGGGGCTGAGACGGCATCCGGCCGGGGCGCGACCGGTCGAGTGAGCAGCGGGGGAGGCGCTACCAGTCGAGTGAGGAGACGGTGGCCACTTGCTCTTGGGCCTTCTCGTCGTGGGTGCGGTGCCAGCGCTCCCACGTCACCAAGCCGAGCATGGCGATGAGAATGAGTACGATGGTGTACTCGACCGATGCGACGCCTCGTTCGTCCTTTCGAAGGGACGGGGGGCGAAGACCCATGCGACGACGACGAATGTCCACGGCCAGATTCTAGCACGTCTCCGGGCCGACCTGCCACAGGCGGCTGAAGAACGCCGGAGAGCGTTCTTGTCCTTGTGCTTCGGCGGCCGCTTCGTGGGATCGGCACCCATTTGGGGGTACCCTGCTGATCCGAACCAGCCCTACGCCCGTAACAATGGGCACGTGGCCGCTTACTCTGTACCTGTGATGCCCGATCCCTCCTCCCCGATTTCGCCCTTTGAGCCTCTCGAAGAGGGGGAGGACAGCGGCGAGTACACGGAGTCCGAGGAAGCCGAAGAAGATCTGCTCGCAGCCGAAGAGGACCTGCTTGCCGGTGTGGGGCCGCAGTCGGAGCGGACGACCTTTGTGCTCGAGGGCTACTCGATCGAGGGAGTGCTCGGCCGAGGCTCGATGGGCACGGTCTACGCCGCCAGCGCCGTGGGGGCGAAGTTCCCGTTGGCGCTGAAGGTCCTGAAGTTCGACGGCCCGGACGACAAGATGGCGCTCGAGCGGTTCCGCCGCGAGGTCGAAGCGGTCGCCCACCTGAAGCACCCCGGCGTGCCCGGGTTCCACGACGCGGGACAGCTCGAAGACGGCCGGTTCTACCTCGCGATGGAGCGGCTCGACGGGTCGGACCTCGACCAACTCTGGAGCACGGGCAAGTGTCCGCGCATCGAGCTCGTGGAGTACATCTGTGGTTCGCTTGGGCCACTGGCCGCGGCGCACGACCACGAGATCGTGCACCGAGATCTCAAACCCGCGAACATCTTCGTTGCCGATGGCGGTCAGCGCGTCGTGTTGCTCGACTTCGGGGTGGCGCGACAGGCCGGCGACGCCCGCATGCGGACGGCGACCGGCATCGCGCTGGGAACACCGGCCTACATGAGCCCCGAGCAGGTGAACGCGCCCTCGACCGCGGGTCCCGCGAGCGACATCTGGAGCGCGGGCGTGATGCTGTACGAGGCGATCTCTGGCGAGCTGCCCTTCGATGGCGAGAGCGTGCATGCGCTCCTCATCGCGGTCTGCACCCAGAAGCCGGTGCCCATCACGGAGAAGGACTACCAAATCCACCCCGCGCTCGCCGCGTTGGTGATGAAGTGTTTGGAGGCCGATCCGGGTGCCCGCTGGCAGACCGCTGGAGAGCTTCAGGCCGCACTCGGCGCGTTGCTCCAGCAAGACGACGTCCGGGCGACGTTGATGGCGGCCAAGAGCATCGTGCCGCCCGCACCGAGGGCGCAGTTTCAAACGGACCCGACGATGCTCGCGGGGTCGATGGGGGCGCTTGTCACAGCCAGCACTGCGACTCCCGAGGCCAGCACCGGCCCCGTGTTCGGCACCACCGACCCGACCGCCGAGGTGTACCCGCGCCGAAAGAAGTCCCATGGCGTACTCCTCGGTGTGTTCGCTGCGGCCGTCGGTGCGGGCTTGCTGACCTGGGTCGCCCTCTCGGGTCCGGCCGCAGAGACCCCCGACCCGAACCCCGTCGAGGTCGCTTCGGAACCCCGCGAACTCGTGCCCGCTGACAACGGACTGACCGAGACGGCCGAGACCGAGACCGAAACCGAGGCGGAGACCGAAACCGAGACGGCCGAAACCGAGACGGCCGAAACCGAGACGGCCGAGACCGAGACGGCCGAGACGGCCGAGACCGAGACCGCCGAGACCGAGACCGCCGACACGCCGACGATGCGTCGGGTGGCACGCCGCACCATGTCCGCGATGACGGCTGAGCCGCCGGATTCGATGACGGCCTCGACCTCTGCGGCAGGCGGCGACGCCACCGAGACCACGGTCACGACCAGCACGGCGACGCCCATGGAGCAGACCACCATGGCCGCGGTCGAAACCGAGATGGAGACCCCGCCGCGCCTCACCAAACGCCGGGTGGTCCGCCGCCGGGTTCCGATGGACACCATGAACTCGACGATGGAGCAGCAGCGCCCGGGCTTCGTCACTTTCTAGAGAGACCAACGACATGCGCTTTCTTTTCGTTCTCGCGGTGTGCGCGACCACGTGGTGTGCCGTGCCCCAAGCCCATGCTTCGCCCTGGACCCTCCGCCAGCGGCAGGTCGCGTTCGTCGCCGGCTACGACTACCAGTGGGCCAACCGCGAGTTCATCGAAGACCGCGAAGCCCGCCGTTTCCCGCTCCAAGGGCGCTACTCGGCGAGCACCTTCACGCTGAACACCCGCTTCGGACTGACCGACGACCTCGAGCTCGAGCTCACCGTGCCGATCAAGTTCGTGAGCTACGTGTCCGACCCAGTGATCCTGCTTCCAGGCGACGGTTCACCTCAGTCGTTCGACTTCTATCAGGAGAACATCCTCGACTTCTCCCAGAGCCAGGCGGGCGTCGGCGACATCTGGATCACCGGCCGTTACGCGCTGCTCCACGATCCGCTCCCCATCGCCGTCGAGCTGCGCCTCAAGGCGCCGACTGGGTACGACCGGCCCGAGGGCACGTTCGGCAGCGACCCGGCGACCATCGCAGACTTCCAGGCGCAGATCGCCAGCGTGGTCAACCCAAACAACGTCTCGGACGACGTGACCCTTGGCGACGGTCAGGTAGATCTGAACCTGAACTTCTTGATGGGCGCGTCGTTTCCGTCCCGCACCTTCATGGTCGTGCAAGCGGGCTACAACCTGCGGCTGCAGGGCGCGGGCGACCAGGTGCTCGCCAGCTTGAAGGTCGGCCAAGCGATCGGCGAGCGGCTGCTGGTCTACGCCGGCGGCAACTTCGCCTACGCCGTCACCCAGGGCGATCTGATCGGCGTGAGCGTCGCCGCCATCGATCCCAGCCTTCCGGCGACCGAGTATCAGGGCACGGACAACCTGCTGCTCCGGGAGGTGCGCCTCGAACGCGACGCCATCGACATCCAAGTGGGCGGCATCATCCGCGTCACCGACGCGGTGGAGTTCAACGTGGGCTACGGCCGGACCGTCTGGGGCCGCAACACGGCCGCGAGCAACGCGGTGTTCCTGTCGCTCGGCGTACGCACTGTCGTGACCGCCGGCGTGCAGGAAGAGCCGGAGCCCGACGTGGTCGAACCGGAAGAAGCGCTCGTCGAAGAAGAGTACGAGTACGAGTACGTCGAAGAGCCGGTGGAAGCCGAACCCACGGAGCCGGTCGCGCCCACAGTGCAACCTGCGTCCGAACCGGCGCCCGCACCGACCTGAGCAGCCTGGCAACCGCCGCCGGAGGCGTTGCCGCACAACGCCTCGAAGTTCGAGTATCCTCCGCGCTCGCCGCCTTCGGGCGGACTGACTCGTTGCAGAGAGGGAACGCATGGCGCGGCAGATCATGGTTTCGTGGAACGGCTCCACGAGCACGTTCGACATGGCGAAAGTAGACCGGAGCAAACTCTACGGTCGACGGCGCCGGGTCCTGTTGGATCCCAAAGGCGGCACCTGCCAGCGCGCGGCGCTGACCGAGGATGGCTCGATCATGGTCAAGAGCGGCATGACCGCTCAGGGCTACTTCGATCCCGACGGTCACTGGGTTCCCAACAAGGAACTCGTCGGCCTCGACGCCGACGGCAAGAAGATGAAGAAGATCGACTCGACCCTCGGCAAGGAGGTTGAACTCCAAGGTCCGGTCGACCCTTCTGCGGTGCTCGATCTCCGCCTGCAGAGTGTCTACGGGCTCGACCCGGACGACATCGACAGCGACCTCGAAGAGCAGCTGATGGAGGGCGAACTCTTCCAGTTCAGCTTCAACTACCGCGCCGACTACCAGGCCGAGACCGCGTTCCTGATGGCCAACGACGAGGGCGAGATCTTCGCGCTCATCGGCCGCCTGGTCGAGCCGCAGTGGCGCGACCCCGAAGAGATGATCCCCACGTTCGACAGTGCCGAAGACGACGACGACGACGACGGCGACGACCTCGACTTCGAGATGTTCTGAGGAAGACATGCCTGCACCCCAAAGAAAACTCCATCTCACCAACAGCAAGGGCCGGAACGCGACCGTCGTGTTCCTCAGCCTCAAAGCCCCCGACGGACCGAAGCTCGGCCTGCCGGGCAAGAAGGTCACCTTCAAGCGCTACCTCTCCACGACCCCGCCCGGCTTGCACGCCGCGATGGAGAAAGAGTTCGGCGACGACTACGGCCAGGAGCTCATCGACGGAGACCCGGAGGTCGACATGGAAGAGGTCGGCCGCCGCATCGGCGAAGTCAGCCAGGTCTACCTCTCGGAGGCCGGCGACGTCATGCACGCGCCGCCGAAGGTCGTGGAGGTCATCACCGGACCGGACGGCGAAGAGAAAGAACGCCGCGACTGGGAAGACAAACAGGCGAACGTGAACGACGAGCTGCCGATTCGCTGGACCGGCAAGAAGATGGACAAGGCGGATGCCGTGCGCCGCTTCGTATTCGGTCGCGTAATCCAGATCTCGCACATGGACGGCCTCACGTACGACTACCTCTACGGCATCGCGAAAGAGCTCGCCGACGAAGGCCAGATGGTCGTCATGGGCGGGGGCAAAAAGGGCAAGGACCCACTCGTCTTCCAGACGAACGGCACGCCGTACCGCGCCTTCCTCGAAGGCCGCATCGACGGTCCGAAGTACCAGCTGCTCTTGCACCTCTCGAACATGGAACTTCGCCGCCCCGCGGACTGACCGCCGCGTACCAAGAACACGCGCCGCTGCACGGCGCATCGCTCCTTTCAGAACCTACGGAATTTTCATGAGCCTCTTCGACCTCTCGAACGCCTCGCCGATCGGCAAGGGCAAGTTCGCGCCCGCGGGCAGCATCCAAGACCTGGAACTCGCCAAGTTGGTGGGCGGGTACAAACGCACCATCGCGAGCCGCTACCGGGCGCTGAACCCGGACGAGCTCGACCAGCTCCCGAAGGGCGGCCTCTGGGTCTCTCCGAAGATCGATGGGCAGGTGTGGTTCCTCGTCATCGACAAAGAGGAGCTCGCCTTGGTCGCCCCGAACGGCAAGGTGATCACCGGCGACATCCCGGTCCTGCAGGAAGCGAAGAAGTTCGCCCTGCCGCGGGCGCGTGGTCGGCTGGTGCTGGCGGGCGAACTCTTCTCCCTCCGCAAGGACGGTCGGCCGCGCTGTGGCGACGTCGCGAAGGTGCTCGGCGGCGGCGCGGATGCCGAGGTGCAGCGCATGGGCTTTCACGCCTACGACCTGCTCATCGGTGGCGACTCGGAGAACAAGGGTCCGATGCCCGCATACGGCGACCGCCTCGACGCGATGCGCCGGCTCTGTGAAGGCGGCAAACGTCTGCAGGCGATCAAGACCGTCGAGGCTGCGGACCCGGACGCGGTGCGCGATCTGTTCGACGAGTGGGTCGAAGGTGGCAAGGGCGAAGGCCTCGTCGCGCGCAGCAAGGCGATGGGTCGGATCTTCAAGATCAAACCGGTCTTCACCTTGGACGCCGCGGTGATCGCGTTCACCGAGCGCGCCGACGAGACCGACCAGGTCCGTTCGATGTTGCTCGCCGTCATGAAAGAGAACGGCCAGTTCCAGGTCATCGGCAGCTGCGGCAACATGGGCACCGCCGCGTTCCGCAAGGAGATGCACGAAGAGCTCGCCCCCGATGCGATCGGCAGCGGCTACAGCTACGCGTCGAGCTCCGGGGCGCTCTTCAAGTTCGTCAAACCGCGGGTGGTCGTGCAGGTCAAGGTCACGGACATCCAGACCGAAGACAGCTCGGGCAAGAACATCAAGCGCATGGTGCTCGAACTCGGCGAAGACGACGACGGCAAGCCGCGCTGGATGCCGGTCGCGGCGCTGACCGGCGTCAGCATCCTGCACCCGGTCTTCGAACGCATCCGCGACGACAAAGAAGTGAACACCGTCGACGTGCGCGCCCAGCAGGTGCTCGAGCGCGTCTACATCGAGAACGTCGATGAGAAGGCCGAGAAGATCGAGCGGCCGAAGAGCGAAGTGCTCCGCCGCGAGGTCTACGTGAAGGTCACCAAGGGCAAGACGGCGGTGCGCAAGTTGCTCGTCTGGAAGACGAACAAAGAAGACCACGACGAGGACTGGCCCGCGTACGTGGTGCACTGGACCGACTACAGCCCGGGCCGCAAAGACCCGCTCAAACGCGACGTCCGCCTCGCGCCCGACGAAGACTCCGCGGAGGCGATCGCGGAAGGCATGTTGACCGACGGCATCAAACGGGGCTGGAAGAAAGCGTAGGGCACCGGCGTGCCGCCGCTGCCGTAGCGACCGCATGCGGTCGCGGACGAGCCACGTCCCCGCCAACCACCGGAGTTCGGCTTCGGTCGGGTCGGCTTCGCCTTCGGCTTCGGCTTCGGCGTCTGCTTCGGGGTCGGCTTCGGCGTCTGCTTCGGCTTCGGCTTCGGCTTCGGCTTCGGGGTCGGCGTCGGCGTCGGCTTCGGCTTCGGCGTCTGCTTCGGCTTCGGCTTCGGCGTCTGCTTCGGCTTCGGCTTCGGCTTCGGCGTCTGCTTCGGAGTCGGCTTCGGGACCCCGCTACGCGTCCGCGGAGACTTGGAACTCGTAGAGTTTCTTGTTCGAGTTTCGTTTGCGGAGGATGGTGACTTCGGGCGACTTGAAGCCGGCGGCTTCCATGAGCTCGGCCCACAGGGCTTCGGCGGGCACGAGTTCGCCGTAGAAGCTCGAGTTGCCGACGACGTAGTGAATGCTGCCGCCTTGGGCGATGAGGGGACGCAGTGCGGCTAGGTGGGTCGCGGCGTCTTCGAAGTAGCGGTCGACGTAGGCCGCGAGCAGTGGACCGTTCTTGGGGTGCGCGACGGCGATCTTCGGCAGCAGCGATTCGAGCGACGTGGGCCGGGCGCCGGTGGACCGGGTCCACTTGGCGAGGCGGCTGGTGGCGACGCCCCACGTTCCGCCGATGGCTTTCCAGTCGAGTTCCCCAGCCTGCTTCGCGGCCTGCAGGTGGCCTGTCCAGTACATGTACGGACGGAGCTCGCGGATGTAGGACATGCGGTTGGGGTAGGGCGGCGAGGTCACGACCACGTCGAACTGCTCTCCCTGAATTGGCAGCAGGGTGCGCGCATCGCCTCGGTGCACCCGGCCGGGACGCTTGGGAGACGCCGATGCGCCGGCAAGCACGTGGGCGACGTCGACGCGGAACTGAGCGGTGGCGGCGCCTTCGAGGTCGTCCGGCGTGCGGGCGTCGCCGAACGACATCGACACGTGGCCGAACGACGCGCTCGAGAGAGCCATCATCGTCCGGCAGAACGCGATGGTCAGCAGGTCTCGGGACAGCGCGGACTCGGCGTCGATGGCGCCCTTGAGCGCGCACAACCAGGCGAGCACCGGCGGGGTCCACCACCGCTCGATCTTGTGGATCGGAGGCGGCAGGACCGGGTCCTCGCCGAACCGGCCCATCACGCGCTCGAGCGCCAACTCACAGCGCGTCACCACCTGTCGGCCGAGCCGCCGGAGTTTCACCGAACCGAACCACACCAGAAACGGGTTGAGCTCCACCCCCGTCGCGTCTCTGCCGCGCATCGCAGCCGCCAGCGGTGTCGTGCTGCTGCCCGAGAACGGGTCCAGCACCCGCGGCGCCACGTGCGCGTCCAGCAGCGTCTCCACGATGCGCCGCGAGTACGCCGGCGTCAGCCGAAGCCACCCATGCCTGCCCGCCGCCGCGTTGTCCTTGAACGTGAGGTCACTGCGCTGCCCAAAGTCCGCCCGACGACGTCCAGTCGCCATCGGAGTCGGAGTCGGTTTCGGAGTCCGCTTCGGCTTCGGCTTCGGCTTCGGCTTCGGAGTCGGCGTCGGCTTCGGCTTCGGCTTCGGCTTCGGAGTCGGCTTCGGCTTCGGAGTCGGCTTCGGCTTCGGAGTCGGCTTCGGCTTCGGAGTCGGCTTCGGCTTCGGAGTCGGCTTCGGCTTCGGAGTCGGCTTCGGCTTCGGAGTCGGCTTCGGCTTCGGAGT
>JAXMNT010000001.1:0-370969 GCA_034670305.1 Deltaproteobacteria bacterium | reverse complement strand
TCGCCCGCTGGGCATCGCGCTCCGATTCGCGCCTCGCCGTCGCGAAACACACGGCGTCCACGACGCGGGCAAGGGCACGGGCAAGGGCAACGGCAAGGGAGCAGGTCGCTTTTCAGCGACCTGCTAGGGGAACTTCCTCGGCGAGCGGGCTGCGCGGCGGTGTAGACTCGCCGCATGCAACGCGCTTTTGGATGGGCCCTGGTCTGTAGCTCTTTTCTCCTGATCCCCTCGTTCGCTTCGGCGCGCGACATCGCGGTCGCGGCCGACGTCGCGGATGTCGGACCGGGCTTCAGCGGAGGGGTCGCGGCGGGCGACGCGCTCGTACTGGCGGCCGGGCGCCGCGGTCCACTCGTCGTGCACGACATCGTGGGCTCGATGGCCTCGCCCATCGTGATTCGAAGCGCGGCTGGAGAAGGCAGCAGCACCATCATCGACCCGTGCCTTGGCGGCTGCGCCGGCACGCCGGTGGGACTCACCCTGCGGGACTCGAGCTTCGTGTTCATCGACGGCAAAGAACCGACCGTCGCCCCCGCGCTGCGCTTCGAGTCGTCGGCGGATGGCGTCGATGCGTACCTGCGCATCTCGGGATCGAGCAGCTCGATCGCGGTGGTCGGACTCGAGTTCGACGGCACCGGGTCGCCGAGCTCCGGCGACGGCATCCAGGTGCGCGAGCCCGATGGCACGGACACGATCGACCGGGTCAGCATCTTCGATCTGCGCATGGCCAACATGGGCGGCGTGGGCGTGGACGCCGGACAGGCCGACCCCGACGTCGACCAGGCGACCATTCGCAACATCGAGATCAGCTTCACCATCATCCAGGGCGCGGGCGGCCCTTGCGTACGCGTGCGGACGCTGACCGAAGGCATGAACTCGGTACACGAGAACTTGTTCGCCGACTGCACCGGCCCCGGCATCATGGCCCGGTCGTTCAACGGCGCCCTGTTCATCAACGGCATGCGCGACACCACCGGCCCCGGCATCGATGTGGGTTCGGGCGCAGGCGCCGCACACGCCGACCTGACGTTCTCGACCGACGTGCACACCAACGTCGTCGTCGGCGCCTCGGTGGGCGTGAACATCGCCTCGGACGGCCAAGTCCGGTTCAACACCATCGTGGAACCGACCGGCGGCGGCGTGACCGCGACGGTCGGCACCGGACGGGTCTACGGCAACTTGATCGCGAGCGCCGGCGGCGCGCCGGTCGCGATCGCCGGCTCGTTCACCGAAGAGGACAACTGGTCGGGCACCTCGGCCGAAGCCCAGTTCACCCGCCCCGACGACGAAGAGTACGAGCTGATGACGAGCGCACCCTGCGTCGACGCGGTGAGCGCGGGACCGGTGCCCTTCGAAGACTTCAACTTCAACCCGCGCCCCTCCGGCGCGCGGGCCGACTGCGGCGCGTTCGAACACGAAGGCCCCGGCGGCCCGATGCGCGACGCCGGACCGGGCGGCGGCGTGGACGGCGGACCGGGCAGCGACGGTGGACCGGGCACCGGAATCGACGGCGGCCCCGGCAGCGACGGCGGCCCCGGCAGCGACGGCGGCGGCCTGGGCGGCGACGCAGGCGGCGACTCAGGCGGCTTCACGGTCGGCACCGGAGACACCGGCGGCTGCGGCTGCCGCATCGAAGCCGACGACCAACCGTCTCCGTTGGCCATGAGCCTCGGCGCCCTCGGCCTCATGCTCCTGTGGCGCCGCCGCCCGCGCTAGCCTGCTACACCCACGCGCAGATGACCTTCTTCGATCGCCTGCTGCCCAACACCCCCGCGCTCTTCACCGGACCTCCCCGGCCGGTTCGTCCAAACGCGCCGCACGTGGTCGTCATCGGCGCTGGGTTCGGTGGCCTGGCGGCGGCGGTGCGGCTCCTTGCGCGGGGCTACCGGGTGACCGTGGTCGACCGTTTGGAACAGGCGGGCGGGCGGGCGCGGGTGCACTCGATGAAGGGCTACACGTTCGACGCCGGGCCGACGATCGTGACCGCGCCATTCCTTCTCGAAGAGCTGTGGACGATGGCGGGGCGGAACTTCGCGACCGACATCGATCTGAGAGCGGTGTCGCCCTTCTACCGGGTGCGTTTCGACGACGGAACTTGGTTCGATTACACCGGCGACGCGGACGCGATGCGGGCCGAGGTCGCGCGGGTCTCACCCGAAGACGTCGAGGGCTACGCAGCGCTCTTGAAGAAGAGCAAACGCATCTTCGAGGTGGGCTTCGAACGGCTCGGACACCTTGGGTTCGAAGATGCGTCCACCATGGCGCGCGTTGCGCCGACGATGATCGAGCTCGAGTCTTGGCGCACGGTGCACGGCCTGGTGTCGCGGCACATCCGGAGCGAGAAGCTGCGGCAAGTGCTGACCTTCCATCCGCTACTGGTCGGAGGTTCGCCGTACCGCACGACGAGCATCTACGCGCTGGTCGCGCACCTCGAGCGTCACTGGGGCGTTTGGTTTCCGATGGGCGGCACCGGCGTGTTGGTGCGCGGGTTGGTGAAGTTGGTCGAGTCGCTTGGCGGCGTGCTTCGGCTCGGTGCCGAGGTCGAAGAGATCGTGGTCGAGCGCGGGGCGAGTGGCGGCTCGAAGGGGGCCGCGAAGGGCGTTCGACTGAAAGGCGGCGAGCGCATCGACGCGGACTTGGTGGTCTCGAACGCCGACGCCGCGTGGACCTACAAGAAGCTCGTCGCGCCGGAACACCGCACCCACTGGACCGACGCGCGGCTCGAACGCGCCGACTACTCGATGAGCCTCTTCGTCTGGTACTTCGGCACCAAGAAGCAGTACCCCGACGTCGCGCACCACACGCTCGTGCTCGGGCCGCGCTACCGAGGCCTGCTCGAGGACATCTTCGAACACAAGGTGCTCGCGGACGACTTCAGTCTCTACCTGCACCGACCGACCGCGACCGATCCATCCCTCGCGCCGGAGGGCTGCGATGCGTTCTACGTGCTCTCGCCCGTCCCCCACCTGGACGCGGAGGTGGACTGGAGCGAGCGGGTCGAGAGCTACCGCGCAGCCATCGAGCGCACGCTCGAACAAGCGCTCTTGCCCGGCCTCTCGGACGCGATCGAGGTCAGTCGCACGCTGACGCCGGTCGGATTTCGAGAAGATTATCTCTCCCTCAAAGGGGCCGCGTTCTCGTTCGAACCCACCCTGGCGCAGAGCGCGTTCTTCCGGCCGCACAACCGGTCCGAAGACGTGGAGCACCTGTTCCTCGTGGGGGCCGGAACCCACCCGGGCGCGGGGCTTCCGGGGGTCCTCTCGACCGCGCGCGTGCTCGACACGCTCGTGCCGGATCCTTGAACTCAGGCGGGTGAACACAGTTCACCACCCGCCGCAGAGTACCCCCCATCTGTGGGACAGGTGGGTGGGAACTCGCGTACACCATTCCGTGAGCACGGTAGTTGCGGCACACTGTGGACCCCAGGTGAGTGCGATCCAAGAACAGCTCCCCGATCTGCTGCCCAGCGGGTACACCCTGCTCGATCGGTATCGGGTCGTAAGACTGCTGCGCAAAGGGGGCATGTCGGTCGTCTACGACGTGGTCGACGAAACCAACGGTCGGGTGCTGGCGGTCAAGGTATTGCCGGGACAACTCCGGACGCGGGTGCTCCATCAGCGGTTCCTCCGCGAAGCGCGGCTGGCTGCACAGGTCGTGCACCCCAATGTGGTCTCGACGATCGACGCCGGTGTGTTGTGCGACGAGACCCCGTTCATCGTGATGGAGCGGCTCGAAGGCGAGACGGTTCGGGACCTGCTCGTGAAGGAGGGCCGGCTTCCGCTCGCCCAAGCGGTACACATCCTCCGACAGGTGTTGGCGGGCATCGAGGCAGCGCATGCCCGAGGCGTCATCCACCGGGACCTGAAGCCGTCGAACGTGCTCCGGCTCGACGGTGCGCGCGACGGATTCGTGAAGGTGATCGACTTCGGGCTGAGCAAAGATATTGCGACCCACCAGAAGACACTCACCGGCCCGGGCGAGACGCTCGGGACGCCCTCGTACATGGCGCCAGAGCAAGTGCTCGCCGAGCAGGTCGATGCCCGCACGGATGTGTATGGCGCGGGCGTGCTCTTCTACGAGATGGTGACCGGCCAACGGGCGGTTCCGTACAGCGACGCCGTCCAGTCGGTGTTCGAAGCGATCCTCACCCGCCCCGTCCCGCCGCCTTCGAGCATCGTTTCGGAGCTGCCGGCCGCGCTCGACGAGTTCGTGGCCAAGGCGCTCGCCAAGTACCCCTCCGGTCGCTTCTCCAGCGCCCGCGCCATGTCGCGGGCCGCGCAGGCGCTTCGGCCCGACGCTTAGCCGGCGGAGATCACCGGGCGTCAGCCCAGCAGTTCGGGGAGCGGACCGAAGGCTGTGCGCAGGTCGCCTTCTTCGGCGCCGAAGTCATCCAGCGTCTGACCCGCGAGGTAGCCCATCGTGTTCCACAGGTTGCTCACCTGCCGGTGAGCCGCGCCACTGGTGCCGGGGTAGAGGATCGTCCGGCCCCCGCCCTGAAGTCCGAGCGAAGTGCCGCCAAACATCACCACTGGGAAATCGCTCGCGGTGGAGTGGTGCTGCTCGCCGTTGTCTCCGATCCAGACGACGACGGTGTGGTCGAGCATGGTGCCGCCGCTCGGGTCCGGGGTGTCGGCGAGGCGGCGCACGACGCGCCCGATTTCTCCGACCTGGGCCGCGGTCACATCGTGCACGGCGTCCCGCATCGCGGCGCTGCCACCCGACTCGTGATGCATGTTGTGTCGGTCGGTCGACGAGACCGTCGAGTAGGTCAGACCAAACGCCCCCCCCGTGCCTGAGCCGACCACCGCGACGTTGGTGAGCCCGTCCATCAAGGCACCTGCGGCGAGGTCGAGTTGCGCGCCGAACCAGGCGATCGAATCGAGTCCGCCGGCCGGTGGCGGCGGCGCGGTGACGTCCATGGAGAGCAGGCGGTCCTGGGTCTCGAGCAACGCCGCGATCGAGCTGTCGTGGGTGCCGAGTTTGCCGGCTTCTTCGGCGCCCAGAAACAGCGTCTCGCGGGCGGCGCGTACGTCGGCCTGCGCGAACCGGAGCATGCGGTCACGGGCTTCGAACGACGCACGCGCCTCCGGTCCGCCGAACGCGCCGTAGATGAAGTTGTAGGCCGCGACGGGATCCAGAATCATCGGTGCCGAGCGACCGCGGGCGTACGCGCACGTGCCGAAGTCGAGCGGTCGGCTGCCCACCCCCAGCCGCACCGCATCGAACGGGGTCTCGCCACGCACGGAGTCGAGCGCCGCGAGGTGCGCGTCGATGGTCACACCGGCCGGGAGGCCGCCGATGGTCCGGGTGGAACTCAACGCGCCGTGGTAGCCGGAGTGTCCACCGCCGATGATGCGAGAAGAGAGACCGAGCAGCACGGTCGTCTGATCGACGAGGCCGTGGTCGGCGAGCGCACCGAGCGAACGGGCCGACGCGAGGTCCGGGGTCGGCAGGACGATGGGCGCGTCGTGGCGGTAGCGGTTGTGCCACCAGCGTTCGGTGGTCAGCGGTGAGTCGAGCGTGTCGTTCAAGGCGGCGCGTGCCATGTCGCTGAGCACGGTGATGGGCTCGTAGCAGTTGCCTTCCACGATGAAGAGGAAACGGCAGCTGCCCTCGCCGGCGCGCGCGACCTGTTTGCCCCACGGCATCACGAGCGCGGCCCCGCCGCCGAGCAGCGCGCCGCGGACGAAGTTGCGTCTCGATAGGTTGCGTCTCGAGCGGCTCACGATCCGCCCTCCCCTTCTGCGGCGTCTTGCACGCGGCGGTGGCTGAACGTGTCGCTCACGATGAGCGCTTCGACCATGGAGAGGAACGAACCGGTCGACTCGAGCGCGGCTTCCATCTCCGCGAGCGTGCACTGGTCTTCGAGTTGTTCGTCGCGTCCCATGAAGTAGCGGAACGCGTGGCGGATCATGCCGCGGCGTGCGTAGCTCGATCGACCGACCGCTTCGAGGAACTCGAACGGGTTCGCGTACGCGCGGTTGAGCGTCGGGTCCGGCAGGTTGTCGACGACGGTGCTGCCATCCGGCGCGCCGCCGTGGTCTTCGGCGCGCAGGTAGCCAGCGTGGTTGAACAGCTCGAACGGGTAGCCGAGCGAGTTCATGTACTGGTGGCACCCGAAGCACGTGCCCGCGTTCTCGGAGTGCCCTTCGCCCGGCTCGGTGCTCATCGACACCCGGTCGCGTGCGGAGAGTTCGGGCGCGCTCTCGACCAGCATGGCTTGCAACCCTTGCACGTCGGCGAGGTCGCCGAAGCTTTGACAAAAGACCTCGGTGCGAAGCCACTTGCCGCGCAGGATTGGGTTCGCGTCGTCTTCGAAGTTGCCCGCGTGCGCGGCGAGCCACGCGGGGTGGGTGAGCACGCCGCGTCGTTCGTTGTCCGGCATCACACGCCAGCGCGCTTCGGGGGTGTCGCGCACTTCTTCGGCGATGCCGTACGGCCAGGCCATGCCGTAGGAGCTGCGGTAGATGTTGCTCGCGCAGCGGCCCGGCGGGTCCGCGCAGACTTCGGTACCGCTGCACTCGGCGCGATCGGTGCAGGGCGTGTCGGTGATGAGCGCGACGTTGGACGGCACGCGGTACATGCGCGTCGTGAAGAGGTTCTCGAAGACGTCCTCGCCGGACGCATCGGACTCCCACACGACGCGCGCGATCAGATCGTCGAGCTGATCGATGAAGGTCGACTCGCTGCCGTTGCCGCTGGTCTGCAGGTTGCTGTAGCCGATGACGGCCGTGTCGTACTGGCCGCCGTCGCTCGGGAACGCGCTCGTCTCGGCCGGATGATCTTTGAAGAGCGTCGCCGCCTCCGCGTAGTCGAACCATTCCCGGAAGAAACCCATCAGCCTCGGGGCAAGCCAGAACTCGCCGCGGTTGTCGATCGAGTCGGGCGGCCTCCGATCGAGCCGCAAGTCCGGGCGACCGGTGGAGATGCCGCCGGCGTATCGGCGGAAGAGCGCGACGCGCACCGCGGGGTCGAGGATGGTTCCGTCCGCCGCGGCCTCTGCGAGACCATGCAGCCGGCCGAGTTCGGGCGCGTCGATGTCGGGATCTTCGGGCGCGAGCTCGAAGCCGTGGTCGGCACGGATCGGAAGTTGTGGTGGGGTGGTGGAGAGCACGCTGCCGAGCGCCAACGCGAGCTCTTCCGCGGAGAGCGGGCGCGGCGCGGTGGGGTCCGGATCGAACGCGCCCATCTCGGAACGGAAGAGCGCGCCGGCCATCAACATCGCGGCCTGCGCGACCTCGTGCACGGTCTCTTGCCGGGTTCGGCCACCGGCTTCTTCGTCGGCCAGCCGGTCGACGAGGTACTGGCGCACCCGCGCGCGTTCGTCGGTGCGCGGCGTTCGGAACAGCACGCCGCGGGTCAGCAGCACGTCGACGTAGCCGTCGATGCACTCGTCGGTGGGCTCGGTGTCCGAAAGACACGCGACCGTGCTCGTCCGGTAGATGCCGTTCATGCGCGCGCCACCGACGCCGGCTGGGTCACCGGTGCTCCACGCGATCGTCGCCTCCGGCAAGTGGAGCATGAGCAGACTCAGGGTCGCCGGATCCATGCCCACACCGGAGGTGTAGGTCGAGTACGCGAGGCCTTCGGGCGCAGCGAGCGGGTTGTTCTGGACCCGCGCGTTGAGGTTGTAGCCGTTCATCGCGATCTGCGTGAACTCGGCGCGTTCGACGCGGCGCAGTCTCGAGATCGAGCTGCGGGCGGCGTCCGGATCAGGACACGAGAAGAGCAGCTCCGGATCGAGCGCGTTCGGATCGTAGGGCACGTCCGGCGGACGCAGGTCGTCGCACGTCGTCGGCGCACCGTCTCGGATCCAGTCTGCGATCATCGAGAGCTCGTCCACCGGCGACGCACGCCCGAGCGGCATGCCGGCGCCCCCCTCGGCGCCCTGCATGTGCGCCATCTTGCGGTAGAGAAAACTCGCTTCGGGGTCGCCCGCCACCAGCAAAGGCTCGCCGGGCAATCTGCGGCTCTCGAGCGACTCGAGCAGCGGCAAGCCGGTGCGGGTCAGATCGGGGAACGCCCGGCTGCCCTGATGACAGCCCGCGCAGGTGCGTTCGAAGAAGAGGATCGCGACGCCGGCTTCTCCGCAGGTCGGCGGCAGCTCCGCGTCGCGCATCACCATGCCGGTGTCGGGACGCGGGCCGGCGTCGGTGCCGTCGCCGTCAGAGATCTCCCCCTGGCAGCCGCCGACCGCGAGCAGGACCAGGATCGGGCCAGCGATTCGAGTGAGCGGAAAGCGGCGCTTGGAGTCGCGGTGCACGGCTGAAGGATACGTCAGTCGGTCCCACTCTGGGGACGAGACCCCATACACCCGCTGCGCGGGTCGACGTACCCTGCGGACGATGCGGGGGCGGCGGCGACTGTTCGGACACACGCGATGGCTTGCCAGCGCGTACGTCGACCACGACGTGCACGTCTGGGATCTCGTCCGCGGCGAGTTGCGGTTCCGGCTGGTCGGGCACTGGGGCGATCTCACCGCAGGCGGCTTTTCGCCATCGGGGGACCAGCTGGCCACCGCGGGCGCGGAAGGTTCGCTGCGGGTGTGGTCGCTCGAGACGGGTCGGCAGACCCACGAACTCGCCACCGACGACCGCATCGTTCGGGCGCTGTCGTTCGACTCCGAAGACAGCCTTCGACTGGTCACCGACGATGGTGCGTACGTCGCCTGGCAGTTGGACCTGCCGCCCATCGGTGGTGCGCAGGATGCGGACGTTCGCTGCGCCACGCTCGACGCCACCGGTGGCTGGATGTGTCGCGACGGCAAACTCCATCGGGTGAAGGATCCGCGCGACGACGATGGTCCGCACTCGATCGTGATCGGCCCCGCGCTCAACGCGGTCGGGGCAGACCGAATCGTCGGTGACCCCGAGGGCGTCGTCTACGCGACCAGCGCGACGTTCGGGTTCGCGGTCGCAGGGGACGGCAGGGTCTGGGAGCAGTCCGAAGCGGTCCTTGCGTTGTGCTTGCACGACGAGACGGTGTGGGCCGCCAACCCGTGGAAGGTGCGCGTGTACCGACGCGACAATGGACACCCGATCCACGAAGACCGCAGCCACGGCCGCATCGACGACCTCGTCTCGGTGGATGGTTCGGTCTGGGCCCGCATCGATGGAGGCGCCGAACTGCATCCGGTCTCGCGGCCCGAGGGTCCCAAGCTCCAGGCGCGGCCCTCCACGCGACCTGCGTCTGCCTCGGACGATGCGCCCTCTCTGGTCCGCTACACGCTGCGCCACGCGCTTGGCTCCGCTGCGTTCTCAATCGCCGAACCCGACGTGCGTCCGCCCGAACCGATCCAGTTCACGACCGTCAGCGACGTGACGGCAGGTGCAGAGGACAAAGCCGAACCGACCGCACTCCACCGTGGGGAAGAAGCCAGGGCGTGGCTCGACCGGGTCGCTCGCCGACTTCGACATGGGCGCGACCGCGGTTACCGAGAGCAGAACGAGATCCTCGAGATGCATGGATCGGGGACCGAGCTGAGTCTGGTGCGCGGCGAAGTCGAAGTGAGACTGCGCCTCAACCACGACGGCCGGCGCTGGCGTGTCGGTCTGGTCGGGACCCGCGGGGGCGGTGGGGTACCGATCCCCGCGTCGACGATGGTGCGGCTCGCGCGCTGGCTGCGGCGGCGCGATGCCCGGACCGAAGACGATGCGCTCGTCGCGGCGGCGCGCGAGACGGAAAGTGCGCGGGACGTGCGCTTCGCCCGGGCCGGTGAGTCGATCTCGCTCTCGGTGACGCTCCCAAAGCTGCCGTCACCGACTGTGCTGGCCGACTGGATGCTCACCGCGCTCCAGTGTGTTTCGTAGCTGCCACTACCGGAACAGGTAGATCTCGACCCCGTCGGCTTCGAGCGGCTCGAGGATCCGCAGCGGGGACAGGTCCGCCGGGGCGTAGCGTTCGCGTTCGTGGCGGGTGAGCTACCGATTGCGAAGCGCTGCGATGAGGCCCGCCAGGTCGTCGACTCGTTGGGCGCTGTAGCGCTCGCAGACGATGTCGACGTTGCCCTTGCGCCAGTAGCCCTCTGGGCATGCCACCACGATCGCCCCGCGGCGGTCGCCCGGCCGCGCGAACAGGCCGAGCTCGAGCAGTGAGATCGGGGCCTTCGACGTCGGCGCGAAGTACATTGCGATCAGGTCGGCCTGCTCCAGTGCGTCCAGCTCCCACGCCACCTGCGCTCTGAACTGCGGGTCGTCGGCAGACTGCTTCCACGATGCATCCCAGTCGGGGCGCCGAGGGTTGAGCAGGGTACCGGGCCGGTCCTCGAGTGCGGACGCGACCTCGGACTGCCAGTCGACCGCCTGGCCCTGATCGATGCTCCCGGCGAGGAACACCCATGGGCGCGGGAGATCAGCGAAAGCGTGGGGCGGACAGAGGACCTGCATGCACTTAGTGTATCTCAAACACTTAGGTTCCTTCAACCCGAGGGGTCCGGCTTCTTGCTGGTCTTGGGGCGCGCGGCCTATGCTCGACGTCTTCCATGGATGACCGAACCAAGCAGCTCCTCGCCCTCGGACGCGAGCACTACGAGAAGCGGGAGTTCGACAAGGCCGAGCACTACCTCGAACAGATCGCGGAACGCGGCCTGCCCTTCGCCGACGTCTACAACATGCTCGGGGTCATTCACCACGACCACGGCAACTTCGAGGAAGCTCGGACGGCGTTCGAGAAGGCGCTGGAGATCAACCCGAAGTACACCGAGGCCGCGCTGAACCTGGCGGTCACGTACAACGACCTCGGTCTCTACGACGAAGCGAAGTCGATCTACGCACAAGCGATTGGCGGGCCGGAAGGCGAGCCGGGGGATCTCGACCCGTTCGCCAAGGGCAAGATCGCCAACTTGCACGCGGAGACGGCGCAGGCCTATTCGGACTGCGGCCTCTTGAGCGAAGCGCAGCACGAGCTCCGCAAAGCGGTGCTCCTGTGCCCGCACTTTGCGGACCTGCGGATGCGCCTGGCCAACCTGTACCGCCAGCAGGGCGACCTCGACGCGGCCAAGTTCGAACTCGCCGAAGCCCTCATTCACCGGCCGCAATATGTGCCCGCCCGCGTGGCGCTCGGCGTCGTGCTGCTGGCGCGCGGCGACAGCGACAAAGCGATCGCCGAATGGAAGAAGGCGCTCGAAGACGACCCCGGTCACAAGAGCGCGCAGATGTACCTGCGCATGGCCGAAGGCAGCCGCGCCGCGGGCGACCTCGACAAGTCCTCCGGCAAGAAGTAGCCCTACGCCTCCGTGCGTGCGTCGTATCCGCTAGCTGCGTTCTTCCTGGGCGCTGTCCCGATCTTCGTATGGATCGTCGCGGCCGGAGTCTCACAGACCGAACTCCCCGAACCCTCCGATCCCCAAGACGTGGATGCGGATGCGCCGTGGCTCGCGATCTTCGGTGGCACCGAGCCGAGCGCGATGCCGATCTCACTGGCGCAGGACTCGGATCTGTTGCGCGAAGCACTCGGGCACCGCGGTGGCCTGCTCTTTGGTGGCGGGGACCGCGCGCTCTTGCAGCGCACCCAGTTGCGGCCCGAGACGCTGCGCGCGAAGCTCGGCTGGTTCTTCGATCCGCGCGATCGCGAGGTCACCTACGTGCCGGGCCCGCGCGCGCTGGCGCCTGCGAGTCTGGACGAGGCGCTTCGCGCGCTCGACGGCATCGGCGGCGGTACCGATCCCCTGCTTCTCTACTTTGGCGGTCATGGCGACGGGGGCGAGGTCCCGGAAGACAGCGTGCTGACGTTGTGGGGCGGCGCGTTGCTCGGCGTGCGTGATCTGGCGCGGGTGTTGGACGCCTACGAGCGGCCGACGCAGGTCGTGGTCACGTCGTGTTTCGGCGGTGGGTTCGCCGAACTCGCGTTCCTCGAGGGCGACCCACGACGAGGCCCCACCCACGTGCCTCGCTGCGGCGTGTTCGCGACGAGCTGGGACGAACTCTCGTCCGGGTGCGATCCGAATCCCGAGCGTGCGACCCAGGAGAGCTACTCGATCCATTTCCTTTCCGCGTTGCGAGGCAAGGATCGCGGGGGCCACGCCTTCGAGGCGGACGAGAGCGGGCACTTCGAGATCGACTACGACCGCAACGGCGAGGTGGGCTTGCTCGATGCACACACCTACGCGCGCATCATGGGTCGCTCCATCGACGTCCCGACAACGACGTCCGAACGCTGGCTCGCACACGTCGCGCTCGATCTCGAGATCGAAGCGTTCGCCGAATCCGACACACCCGCGCTCCCCGAAGAGACGGCGGTCATCGAGGCGTTGCAACAGGAGCTGGCGCTCCGTTCCGAAGAAGAAGCCCACCGAACCCACGCTGAAGCGCAGATCGCGCTGGCGGACGAAGAGGGCGCGATCGAAACCCTCGAAGAAGCCGTCGACGAAGCTTGGTACACGCTGCGCATCCAACTGCTCACGTCCTGGCCCATGCTGGACGATCCCTTCCACCCCGAGTTCGAAGCCACGATCGGGCGAGACGGGGCGGCCATCGAAGCGGTGCTCGAACACTCGCTTCCGGCGCAAGCACACCGACGCGCACTCGACGACCTGAACGAAGCAGGAGCGCAGTTCGATCGGACCCGCGTACGCACGGCGCGGCTGCGTCGGCTCATCGAAGCGCACGACGCGGTGGCCGTCGCGCGGGCGCTGCGGGCCGCCGATCCGAGTGGTTGGTCGACCTTCGAGGCGCTCAGGGCCTGCGAACGTCGGGTGCCACCTCGATGAAAGAACCGCTCGGCCGGCCGCGCTGCTACCATGGAGAGGTGTTGGGAGTGACACGATGGACGCGGGTCCTCTGCTGTTTCGCGATGGCAGCGGGCTCTGGAATCGGCACCGGGTGCGCGGTGGATCGCACGGGGCTCAACGTCGGCGCCTCGGACGCCTCCAGGGCCGATGTGTTGCTGGTCGACGCCAACGTGGACGCGGTCGACCCGCTGGACGCGTCGCGGGATGCTTTCCTGCCGGACACGCCGTTCGACGCGCCGTTCGACGCGCCCTTCGACGCAGGGCAGGACGCGGGGCCGATGGACGGCGGCACCGACGCGCCGGCGGACGCGGGAACCGACGCGTTCATGCCGGACAGCGGCCCGTGTCAGATCTACGTCACGCCCGACGGACGCGACGCCGGCCTCGGCACGATGGGGGACCCCGCCGGCTCGGTCACCCGAGCGCTCGAAGTCGCCTCGCCGGGCGACGGTGTGTGTGTGCTGGAGGGCACCTACGCCGAATCGGTCGACGTGGCCGTCCGCGTGCATCTGCGCGGGAGCTTCTGCGACGGCTTCGGCATGCAGGACTTCGCTGGGTGTCAGTCGTTCATCGACGGCACCGAAGCCATCGGCATGACGATCCACGTCGACGGAGCGACGGTCGACAAGTTCCGCATCGACGCGGGACGCAGCGGCACAGCCGGCGCGACCAGCATCGCGATGCTCGTGCACGATGCCGCCGATGTCGTGATCACCGACGTCGACCTGCGGGCGCAGGCAGGGCGTGCCGGCGCGGATGCCGCAAATGGCGCCGACGGCGAACCCGGCGGCGACCCGGATCCGGGCACCAATGGGGGGGGATTCCGGACGAGCGCCGCGCCGGGTGGCAGCGGAGGTGCGAGCCCCTGCGACGCCGCTGGTGGCAGCGGCGGTGGGGGCGGCTTCAACTTCACGGCGCCGAGGGCGGGCGAACCGGGTTCGGCTGGTGCGACCGGCGGCCCGGCGGGCATGAACTCGTTCGGCAGCGCCGACCCTGGCGAAGACGGTGGAGACGGCGTCCAAGGGCCCGAGCCCACCCCCGGAGTGGGCGGTGTCGAATTCGGTTCCGTCAGTGAGCTCGGCTACCTGCCCGCCGATGGCACGTCCGGTACCGATGGCTCGGCCGGCGGCAGTGGTGGCGGCGGTGGCGGCGGTGGCGCCGATCCCGGGGGCAGCGGCGCAGGCGGCGGCGGCGGCGGCGCCGGCGGATGCGGCGGCGAAGCCGGACCCGGCGGGCCCGGTGGTGGCGGCTCGCTCGGACTGGTGCTCGTGCGCGCGGACGTCACCGCGATGGAGATCGAGATCTTGACCCGCAACGGGGCCGCGGGCGGCGACGCCGGGGAACCGGGACAGGGCGTCGATGGGACGGCCGGGGCGGCCGGCGGTGAGTCCGGTGGCGGCAGCGCTGGCGGCAGCGGAGGCGACGGTGCGGCCGGACGCAACGGCGGCGGCGGCGGCGGCGGTGGCGGCGGACCTTCGGTGTGCGTCGTTCAGGGTCCGGGCGCCACGAGCACCCTGCTCGGCTTCGCGTGCACCCGCGGGACCGGAGGCGCAGGCGGTGCGGGAACCGGCAACGCCGACGATGGCGAACCGGGCCTGGCCGCCGACGAAATCTGAGCGGTGCCGCTCTACTTCGCGTACGGATCGAACCTCGCGACCGAAGACGTGGCTCGGTGGTGCGCCGCACGAAACCGAGAACGGCCGAGCTGGCGCTGGGTCGGCCCGGCCGAACTCCCGGACCACACCCTGACGTACCACTACCACTCGGCCGCGCGGGACGGCGGCGCGCTCGATGTGATCCCGCACCGTGGTGCCAGTGTTCCAGGCGGGCTCTTCGAGGTCCCCGACTTCGACTTGCTCGACGCCAAGGAGGGCGCGCCTTCCCGCTACGAGCGGTTTGAGTGTGTCGCGTTGCAGGACGGCGCTTGGTGTCACGCCACGACCTACCGGGTGACGTCGGCGCATCGGCAGGCGCGGTTCGTGGCGCCGTCTCGGGCGTATGTGGAGACGGTGCGCGCAGGGTGTCGAGCGTGGGGCATCGACGACTCGGTGGCGGAGGCCGCTGCGCTTGGGGTCGCGGCGCGATCCAGGCCCGGCGCGCTGTTCGTCTACGGAACGCTCAAGGCTGGCTTCTGCCGGGCGCCGATCCTCGAGGCGTACCAGCCGCTCCAGATCGAGCCTGCGTCGGTACAGGGACGGCTCGTGGATCTGGGCGCGTACCCAGGCCTCGTTCAGGGTGGATCGAGCGCGGTGGTGGGAGAACTCTGGTCGTTCGCGGAGCTCGACGCACTCTTGCAAGAGGTCGACGAGGTCGAAGACTTTCTCGGCTGGGAGGACCTGGAGGGCTCGATGTACGTACGAACCATCGCAACGGCGTCGCTCGGCGGAAGCAGCCGGCCGGCTTGGACGTATGTGTATCGTGGTGCGGACGGAACGGCGATCGACGACGGGATCTGGCGCTGAGATGTCTCCCTCGCGAGCGCCACTTCGGAATGCAGCGGTCGTCTCCGCAGTCGTGCTCTCGCTCGTGGCGCCCGGATGTGGGGGCGGCGGCCGAGGGTTGGGGGAGCTCGCGTTGCGCGCGGCGGCGGGGGTCGCGGCCGCGGTCGTCGCGTCTGCGGTCGAGAAGCGGGTGCAGCGGCGGCGCGGCCGGCGGCGCAACGACACCGGCGAGTGGGTCGAAGAACCGGGTCGTCTCGAAACGGACGGCAACTTCGAAGCGAGCGAACTGGCGATGATGACCGGCCGGCGGGGGGAGCCCCTTCCGATGGCCGAGGGCGTCGAACTGGATCCGGGCGAGATCAGCTGCGAAGCGGATCGCGAGTGTGTCCGTGTCGCGGCGGACTGTTGCAGCTGCGCGGCGGGCGGAGTCGCGGTCGCGGTCCACATCGACGAAGCCGATGCGGTGTCTGCGCGGCTGTGCGCCACCGGTGGCGAATGCGTCACCGGGACGGCGGGTGGCGATGCCCCAGAGCGGGCGTCCTGCACCGGGGAGGTTCGCTGCCACTTCGGACTCTGCCGCATCATGCCGCCGCCCGACGCAGACAACGCGCCGGACGAAGACGTACTGGACGAAGAAGATGTCGACGCGCTGCCCCCGGTGCCCGAACCCGACGCACCTTTGGAAGTCCCCGAAGGTTACTGACCGAAGTGGCTCCGGGGGCCTGCGCACAATTAGGAAAGGGCCCCGCGTTGGCGGAGCCCTTTCTGGTGGAACCCGAGGGTTCTTGAACCCCGAAGGGTTCGCGGGTGGCTAGAGCTCTTCGAGCGCGCGGTCGATGGCGGTCTTGAACGCCTCGAACGGCTGGGCACCCTGGAGGAGGCGACCGTTGATGAAGAAGCTGGGCGTGCCGATGCGGGCACCGGCGGAACGCACGGCTTCCATGTCGGCTTCCACAGCGGCCTTGTGGGTCTCGTTGTCGAGGGCGGCGCGGAACTGCGCCATGTTCACACCACCGACCTGCTGGGCGTACGCCTCGAGGTTGGCGCGCTCGAGGGCCCGCTGGTTGGCGAAGAGGAGGTCGTGGTAGGCCCAGAACCCTTCGTCGCCGCGCTGACGGAACACTTCACGCGCAGCCTGCGCGGCGGGGCCGGCCTGCTGGTGGAAGGGGAGCGGGTAGTCGCGCCAGATGATGCGGACCTGGGTGCCGTACTCTTCCATCACCTGCGCGATGGTCGGGTTCACACGGCTGCAGAAGGGGCACTGGTAGTCGCTGAACTCCTGGATGACGACGCGCGCGTTGCGGGCGCCCTTGCCAGGCGCGTTCCGCGGCACGGGGATCTCGTAGACCTGATCGGGCGGCGGTGCGGCCGGGGTGGGCGCAGCGGCGGGCGCCGGGCCACCCGGGAGGAACTGCTGCTCGGTGTGTCCGTCCGCGATGGCGGCGGCGTACACGCGGCTGCGGGGCGTGCCCGCGGCGACGAGCGCGCGGGCGCGGGTGAGCTCTTCGTCGATGACCGCCTTGAAGCGATCGAGCGGCTGCGCACCACGAAGGTTGCGGCCGTTGATGAAGAACGCGGGGGTGCCGGTGGCGCCGAGGCCACGGGCGAGTTGCTGCTGGCGGTCGATCGCCGCTTGGTGCTCGTTGTTGTCGAGCGCCGAACGGAACTGGGCCATGTTGAGGCCGATCCGCTGCGCGTAGCCTTCGAGGTCCGAACGCGACAAGGCGCGCTGGTTCTCGAAGAGGATGGCGTGCATCTGCCACGCCTTCTCCGACCCACCCTGGTCGAACGCTTCGAGCATGGCCATGGCGGCCGGACCGGCGTTCTGGTGGAAGGGAAGCGGGTTGTTCTGCCAGATGACGCGGACGTCGCGGCCGTACTCCTCGAGGATCGAGTTCACAGTCGGTTCGACGCGACCACAGAAGGGGCACTCGAAGTCACTGAACTCGACGATCGTCACGAGGGCGTCGTTCGGTCCACGCTGCGGGTTCTCACCCTGGACTTCGACCTTGTAGATGGCGGCCGGGTCCGGCTGCCGACGCGCGGGTTGCGCCGGGGCGTCCGCCGCTGCGGCCGGAGGAGCGGCCGAGGTGCGGCCACCGCGGGTGATCGCCGCGTAGACCTGCGCCGCCGGCGTGCCGCCTTCGACCAGCTGCTGGGCGCGGCGGATCTCGTCGTCGATCACTTCTTTGAAGCGCTCGTAGGGCTGGGCGCCCATGAGCTGACGACCGTTGATGAAGAAGCCGGGGGTGCCGCGTGCGCCGAGGCGCGCCGCGAGGGCCTGGTCCTCTTGGATGGCGTCCTTGTGCTCCTCGTTGTCGAGGGCTGCGCGGAACTGACCCATGTCGAGACCGACCTGGGTCGCGTAGCGCTCGAGATCGGCCCGCGTGAGGGCGCGCTGGTTCTCGAAGAGCAAGTCGTGCATCTGCCAGAACTTGTCGTTGCCGCCCTGTTCGTAGGCCTCCATCGCCGCGATCGCGGCGGGGGTGGCTTCCTGGTGGAAGGGGAGCGGGTTGTTGCGCCAGACGAAGCGGACGCGGCCTTCGTACTCGTTCATGATCCGCGACTGGGTCGGGAGCACTCGGGAGCAGAAGGGGCACTGGAACTCGGACCATTCGACGATGGTCACGAGCGCATCGGCCGGGCCTTTGCTCGGCTGGTTGGTGACGGGCACGCGAAAGCGTTCGACGTCGCCGGCTTCGGAGGGCGCGGGACCGGCGGCCCCAAGGGCGCCAGCGCGTTCTCCGTCTCCGGTGACTTCGACGTTTGCGACTTCTTCATCACCGCCGCCGTCCGAAGTGACCTGCCCAATGGCAAACCCACCCACGAACGCGACCATGATCGCGATAATTGCTGAGCCTCGACTCATGATTGTTCTCCTAAACGCACGGACCTGTTCCGCGCGGGTTGACTCGAAATGTGTGAACGAGGCCGCCCCCTCGTCCCTCGCGGTTGCGAGGCGTGGAGAGAGACATCCCGTTCGGTGGAACCGGCGGATGGCGCAGATCACCGCATCCGGTCGAACCGGATGCCAGCGCACGTTGCCATCGCGCAGCACGCGCCCGACCACCTCCGAAACGCACCAATGCATTCGGACCTGTTCGAGCGTGTGCGTCAGCCGCGAGGCGGGCGGTCCAGGGTTCGAAGAACGCCTGCGGCACCACCGAGGTGGGCGCGCTGGCCGTTCGTCACCGCACCGAGGCGCGGGTCGTCTTGGGTCTCGCTCGAACCCATGGCCGGTCCAGGGAAAGCGAGCTGGCTCGCGTCGGGCTGGCCCGCATCCTGAGAGCAGCGTGGGTCGTCGCTGTCCTCACACCAGAGCACCCGCTCGGGCGTGGTCGGAACGGCGTCCGGCACGAAGCTGGTGATCGCGTCGACCGGAAGCGAGAGCGCGGCGTCCCCAAAGGTGACGGCGCCGACTTCGGGATCGAACGACGCGCGGGCGAGGGCAGCAGAGAAGCTCTCCGCCTCCGGCGCGATGCTCTCGTTGGTGGCCGGCAAGAGGCCAACGAGACAGGTGCACGCTTCGACGCTCTGAGCCTCCGCGTCGCTCACGTCGGCATCCGCTGCGGCCACCGAGGTGCCGAACGAGAGGAGCGCGAACGTGTAGAGGAGGCGAGAAGCCATCGAACCCCGGGAGCATACAGCCCGATGTGAGGAGGGCAAGCCGCAGGCCGCGAACCTCCGCGCGCCTGGGTTGCGCACTCGGACTGGGGCATCGAACGCGTTCACGGGATCCCGATAGGTTCGAACCGCCGCGGGCGGAGCAACTCCGTGTGGGTGGCACGGATGAGGGTGGGAGAGGGGGTCGCTCACGCCCGCGAGGTTCAGTGGTTCAACGGCTGGCTGCCGGACCCATTCCCACTTTTCTTCCAGTCGGCGCTGAAAAGCGCCTGCTGGCAGTACCGGTGCCCGTGGTGGCTGCGCGACGCGGGGAACTTTTGCTGGGAAGGGCTGGGGCAGTATGGTGGGCCAGTGACCCCCCTCCCCGAGCCTGGAGAGCTCTTCGCGGAGCGTTACCGCGTCGTGGGCAAGCTCGCGGCCGGCGGGATGGGCGCGGTCTTCCACGCCATCGACGAGAAGATGCAGCGGCCAGTGGCGGTGAAGTTTCTTCACCCGGAGCTCGCCCACGAGAAGGAGATGCACCGCCGATTCAAGCGGGAAGGCTCGATTCTCCAAGCGCTGAGCCATCCTTCCGTCGTCCGGGTCTTCGACGTCGGGACCGATGCGCTCGGTCGGTCGTTCACGGTGATGGAGCTGCTCGAAGGCGAGACCCTGGAAGCCCACATCGAACGCCTGGGAAGGCTCACCCCGGCGCAACTCCAGCCGATCGTCGAGGACATCGGCGCCGGTCTCGCTGCCGCCCACGCCCACGGCGTGATCCACGGCGACCTCAAGCCTGGCAACGTGTTCCTCATCGCCGAGGGGGATGCGGTCCGGGCCAAGCTCGTCGACTTCGGCACCTCCAAGGTGCTCGGGCTCGATCGACTGACCCGAACCGGCGAAGTCATCGGCACCCCGATCTACATGGCCCCGGAGCTTCTGACCGGCAGTGAAGAGGTCAGCGACAGCATCGACATCTACGCGCTCGGTGTGCTGATGTTCCAGGCGCTGGCCGGCGACATCCCGTTTTCGGAGCGCAACCCTGGCAAGCTGCTCTACCAGATCGTACTCGGGCAGGGCATCGCCCTCGAGAGCCTCTGTCCGGACGTACCGCTGGCGGTCGCACAGGTCGTCCACCAAGCGATGGCGGCCAAACGGGCCGAACGGTACGGGGGCGTGGAGCAAGCGGCGGCGGCCTTCACCTCGGCCTGCGCATGACGGTGTATGCTCAGCCTGTGCGCTCGTCGGTTCACTGGCTTGGATCGGTCTGCGGGTTCGGATCCGCCTTGCTCGTCGGGGCGGCGATGGTCGCCCTGACCGCGTGTGCGGGGACGCAGACCCCGGGCCCGACCGGTCCCGGAGACGCGTTCGCGCCGCCGAGCATGGAAGCGCTTCCCGACCACGACCCGGGGCGCTTCACGGAGAAGATGGAGTTCGCGTGGCTGCTCACCGAGCAGAGTTTCCAGCTCGCGCCCCCGCATCCACCGCCGGCCGGCGGGTCGCACCGCGAAGTCGAACAATGGTCGGAGTCCGAGCTGCGTCGCTGGCTGGAACAGAAGAACGCGCTGGTCGAAGCCGCCCGCTCGGAGTTGAACGTCGCGGCGGAAGAGAACCACCGCCAGCGGGTCTGGGCCGGGGCGCTCGTCGGCCTGATGTACGAAGACCTCGCGCGCATCCTGCTCAACGTGCCGGTGCCTCGCGAGCTCGCGAACGAGCCGGACATCGCGACCATCTACCGCGAGATCGTGCAGTCGCAGGCCACGCCTTACCTGGACCATGCCAATCGCGCGTACCGCGCGTGCCACCTCAACGGACGGCGCCGCGCCGGCCTGCGCACCTGGTCGGGGTTCTGTGAGGACCGCCGCGCCAACCTCCCTGCCCAGAACGCCGAGCCCGGCGACGGCGGCACCACGGTCGAGGTGATCCGGGAGTGATCGTCTTCGACGCCAAACGCCATGGCGCCGCCCTCGACCCGATGATTCCCTCCGCGCTCCGGTTGACCGCCGAGCAGCGCGAGGGGTTGCTTCGGTTCGCGGAGCTCGTGAGCCAGTGGGGCCGAAAGACCGATCTGGTGGCCGGCGCGTCGGTCGACCAGCTCCTCGAAGTGCTGTTCGTCGACGCCTTTCACCTGCACCTCTTCATGGAAGACGGGGGGACCCCCGACGCGCGCAAGGAGCGCTGGGTGGACGTGGGCGCCGGTGCCGGCGCACCGTCCATCCCGCTCGCGCTGCTGAGTCCATCCCGCACGTTCGTGCTGCGCGAACTGCGTCGAAAACGGCTCGCGTTCATGCGTCACGCCGCGGGCGCGCTGGGGCTGGCCACGCGGGTGAGGGTCGAGGAACCACCGGCGGAAGACGCCGCGACGTTCGATGTGGCGTTGTCCCGCGCCACCTTCGCGCCTGCCGAGTGGCTCGACCGCGCGGTGGGCATGTCGGATGTCTGCCTCGTGCTGCTCGGTCAGAACGAGGCGCCGAGCGATGAACGCTGGACGTTGCAGCGGCAACTCGCGTACGCCCTGCCCAGTGGAAGTCCCCGGAGATTGGTGCAGTACGGAGCACGCTGATACGCTCGACGCGCCCGGGGGGGTGTTCGACCCTTCGGCACGCACACGATGACCGTTGAGCCCGTAGATGCAGCCCGAACCTTGGCCGCCCGCGGATCGGTTCGCGAAGCGGAGTTGGTGTTGCGTGGCACGCTCGCCCGGGACCCAGCGCACGGACCGGCGCGCGCCCTCCTGCGTGAGCTCGAGCAGGGATCGGTGCCCGCCACCGGCCCGGCACTCGAGCTCCCAATCGTCGACGCGTGGATCCGGGAAGGCATGTTGGTCGAAGCGCTCGCGCTCCTCGCCGGCCTCGACTTCGGTGGACCCGCCGCCGAGTGGGCCACCGTCCTGGGGGAACTGTTGGCGCCGGTGCCCGCCCACGCGGAAGAGCCGTTCGTGTTGGCGCACCGGCACCTGCTTCGGGGTGCGGCGTCCGTCGCGTTGACCACCCTGGAAGATCGACGCCGCGAGTCCGCGCTTCCGATATGGGCCGAGCGGCGGCTCGCGCTCTTGCGCTGGATGCTTCTCGACAATGCGCAGAGCGCGCCCGAAGAACCGGTCGAAGCGAGCTCCTCCGAGCTCGCCACGGTACTCCAACGGGGCGTCAGTGAGCGGAGCCTCGAGAAGATGCGGGCCGGCGCGCTCGAGTTCGCCGAAACCCACCCGACCGATGTCGATGCGCCGGCGGTGGCCGAGTTCCTGGCCCGTTTGATCGAAGAACGCGACAGCGGCGTGGGGCTCGATGTGATGTCGGCCAAAACGATCCCGGTGTTCGGACGTCCGGCGGCCGCGATGCAGTTGCGCATGCTCAACCTCAAAGGCGCGCGCAGCATCTACACCAAACTCCTGCAACAGCGTCCGGGTGAATCGGAGACGCACGACCTGCTGGACGCGGTGCGCGGCGTGATGCGGGTCCTCGAAGGGTTGCCCGTCGTCGATCGAAGTTTTCCGCCGCCCCCGATGGAGCCGCCGCCCGGAGCTGCCACGGAAAGCCGAGCCGACCTGGACAAAGCGATCGGCTTGCCGGTGTTCGCGTCCAAGACGGCCATCGGTCGGCTGGGATCGGAGGGCCTCAAGAAGGACATGGTCCCGCCCGGACCCGCGGTCACCGACGAGGTGACCCGCATGGCAGATCCCATGCGCGTCTTCGAAGACGAGACCAAATCGGTCGACATCTCGGAGGCCTTGCGCGAGGCGAGCCGACCGCAGACCCCGGTCCCGCCGAAACCGGTTGACGTCGAGGCGCTCGAGCGGGCCGCCGCCGCCCGTGTCGGCTCGTTCGAGGAGGTGACCAAACCGGTGCCCTCTTCCGAATTGCCCTTGGCCGCATTCAACGACGAGGTCACCGCCGTGGTCGACCTGCCGGTGGACGCGACGATGCCGGACATCGTCATGCCGAAGTCGATCCAGAAGCTGATCGAAGACGGCCTTCCGCCTTCGTCTCGGATCCCAGCCGGCACCCCGACCCTCCGGATGAGTTCCGGACCCTCGCCCGCGGAAGAACCCGTGGAGGCCGCGGACGACGCGCCCATGTCCGAGAGCGTCGAGCTTCCGCTTTGGGACGAAGACGACCGCACCAAGATGGACGAACCCGACGAAGAGGCCGGTACCGCGACCGTTCGGCTCCTGACGATTCGCCCGATCGGCATCGACCATGACGACTGACGTTCGATCGCCGGCGCCCGGCTGGACCGCACCGCCCGCCACCGAAGTGGATGGGCGTGCGCTCGTGCTCTACGTGGATGTCGACGACCAGAGCTGGCAGGTCGCAGGGGACAACCTGCGACGCGCGTACCGCTTGCTGCGCGCGGACCACGATCGGGAAGCCTGCGAGTTGATCCGTACCTACGGCGCCGATCTGGTGGCGGTGCTTCTCGACATCGACTTGCCTGGATCGGTGCTCGACGGAATCCTCCTCACGCGGATCCTGCGGCAGCGGGTCCCCGACAAAGCATTGCCACCGTTCGCGCGCAGCCTGCCCGCCCTGGATGTTCCGATCCTGCTCGTGAGTCAGCGGGCCGAGCAGTACGCAGAGACGGAGTTGCGCCGCTACGGCGGAGACCGCCTGCTCGCAAAACCAGTCGACATCGCGCGGGTGACCATGGCCATCACCGAATGGCACCTCCGCGACATCCGTTAGCAGGGCGCAAGCCCTGCTACCCTTGCCCCTGCCCTTGCCCCTGCCCTTGCCCTGCCTTCGAGTGCATCGGCTTCGGAGTCGGCTTCGGATTCGGATTCGCCTTCGGATTCGGATTCGGCTTCTGCGTCGGAGTCGGATTCGGAGTCGGCTTCGGATTCGGATTCGCCTTCGGATTCGCCTTCGGATTCGGCTTCGGCTTCGGCTTCTGCTTCTGCTTCTGCTTCGGCTTCTGCTTCGGATTCGCCGTCGGAGTCGGCTTCTGCTTCAGATTCGGCTTCGGCATCGGCTTCGCCTTCCGCTTCCGCCTTCCGCTTCCGCTTCCGCTTCCGCCTGCCGCTTCTTCGGCCGTCTACTCCGAGAGGACGAGCCACGCGGCGAGCACAGCGATCACAAAGAAGCCGCCGAGCAGAAGCGCCACGCTGAGCCACGCCGCGCTCGTGCTCGGCGGCGCGACGCTCGTGCGCACCCGCTGGCTGGGTTCGCTTCGCAGCGGCTGGACCGGGCGCGTGGATGGCATGGGCGCCGCCGCGGTCTCCGGTGGAGACTCGACGACCAGCGGCTCCTCGAACACGAACGGGGCGCTCGGATCGTCGCGCTCGATCTGTGCGGCCGCCGCCGCCGCTGCAGCGCCCGAGTCCAACCCGCGCGGATCGGTCGGTTCGAAGTGTTCGATCCCGATCGCATGGGCGAGATCCGCCGGCAGCGCCTGCGCGCTCTCGAGGAGCCGCTGGCCGAGCACCTCGAGCATGAGCTCGCGCAGCGCTTCCTGCGGATCGATGCGGGCGAGCGAAAGGGCTTCGTCGAGTTCGCGCTGGAACACCTGAGCGGTCTCTGGACGCTCCGCCGGGCTCGCGGCGACCGCGTTGAGCACGACCCCGTCGAGCGCGGGCGGCACGTCCGGGCGCACCAACGACGGGCGCTCCACTTCCGGCTTCTTCAACCGCTCCAGCAGATCGACGTGGTCCATCTTCGCGTGCAGCCGGGTCTGGGTCAGCAGCTCCCAGAGCACCACACCGAGCGTGAAGATGTCGACGCGCCGGTCCTGTGCGTCCCGGTCGACGATCTGTTCGGGCGCCATGTAACGGAACTTGCCACGCAGCTCGCCCGCCATCGTGCGGCTCGCGCGCCCTTTCGCTTTCGCGATGCCGAAGTCGGTCAGCTTCACCTCACCCATCGAGCTGAGCAGAATGTTCTGCGGACTCACGTCGCGGTGGATCACGTTCAGCAGTTCGCCATCGTCTCCGCGCAGTTCGTGCGCGGCGTGCAGCCCCTCGGCGACACGCGCCGCGATCCAGGCGGAGATCCACGGGTCGATGCGACGGCCACGTCGGCCGAGCACCACCATCAGCTCGGCCAGACTGCAGCCGTGCACGTACTCCATCGCGAGGTAGTAGAGCCCATCCTGCTCCCCCAGCTCGTCCACCCGAACCACGTTGGGGTGCCGGATGCGGATCGAGATGAGCGCCTCGTCCACGAACCAGCGCATCGCCTGCCAGTCGGTCGACAGATGCTCGTGGATCACCTTCATCGCGAAAGGACGATCGTCGCCGTCCCGCCGCGCCACGAAGACGTGCGCCATGCCGCCCGCGGCGACACCACGGACGAGCTCATACTCTCCGACGCGTTGCCCCGGCTCGAACACCGGGCGGATGGTAACGCAGTCGCGCGCACGGGTCCGAGTTCGGTGCGCCCGGGCGTTCGTCTGCACGGCCTTCTGCCGCAGCGGCGAAGTGTCGCATCGAGAACATGCACGGCTGCGGTTGCTGATCAGCGACGAACCGAGGGCCGCAGCGGTCGGCTGCACGCGTCTGGATATATCCGGCGCCCTCCAGAGGCCCCTTGAACCCAAGGGCAAGGGCACGGGCAAGGGCACGGGCAAGGGAGCAGGTCGCTTTCCGCTCCCTGCTGGCTAGTTCGGGATGATCTGGATGCGGCGCTTGGCGCCCTGGCCCTGCGAGGCGGTCGTGACCCCCTCGAACTTGGCCAGCGAGAGGTGGATCACGCGGCGGTCGCGCGGTGTCATCGGCTGCAGTGTCACGGTCTTGCCCTCTTCGAGCGCCCGCTCGGCTTCCCGCTGCGCCAGGGTCTCGAGGCCCTTGTCGTGGCGGTCCCGGTAGTCGCCAGAATCCACGACGATGTGTCGGCGTCCTTCGGGGAAGCGGTTGAGGATCTTGTTCAGCAGGAACTGAAGCGCATCGAGCGTCTGTCCCTTCTTGCCGATGACCCGGCCTGCGTCGCGCCCGCTCACGTCGAGCACGATCCGCTCGTCGTCTTCGCGAATGTCGATCTCGACGTCCAGATCCATCAGGTCGAACATCTCGTCGAGCAGGTCGAGCGCCTCTTCGGCCTTGCCGTCGCCGCCCGTCGCTGCCCGCTTGTCCCCACCCTCGACCAGGAGAGCGCCGTCCGCCAGCTTGCCTTCGGAATCCGTCTTGGCCCCACGGGGCGCATCTTCATTGCTCATCACTACCTCGTCTCCTGGTCGTGACGCTGCGCTTTGCAGCGTCTGGCGACCTGGGCGAACCACCTATCGGCGCGTTCGCTTTTTCTTCTTGAGCCGGCGCCGGGAGCCACTGCCCCCAGCCGCAACGGCTGCTGGTTCAAGATCTCCACTGGTGGAGTCGTCGTCGTCTGAATCTTCTCCGTCGACCGGAGTGGGGGCTTCTTCGCGGGCGGCCGCCTCGCGATCGAGGCGGGCGTACAGCAATCGTTGCTGCGTGATGCTGAGTGTGGAGTTGGTGACGATGTAGACACACAATCCAGCCGGAAGGAAGAGCATGAACGCACCAAAGACGAGCGGCATGCCGAACTTCATCATCTTGGCCTGCGTCGGATCCATCGTGTTGGGCGTCAGCTGCTGTTGCAGGAACATCAAGCCGGCCACGATCACGGGCAGAACGAAGTAGGGGTCCGGCGCGGACAGGTCCGTCCACCAGAGGATGAAGGGCGCGTGGTACAGCTCGATGTTCGTCGAGAGCGAGCGGTAGAGGGCGAACCACACCGGCATCTGCAGCAGCATCGGAAGACAACCCGCAGCTGGGTTGATCTTCTCTTTCTTGTACAAGGCCATGGTGGCCTGGCCGCGCTTCTCCCGGTCGTCCCCGTACTTCTCCGTGATCGCATCGATCTTCGGTTTGAGGCGGCGCATCGCCGCCATCGACGCGAAGCTCTTCGCGGTCAGCGGGTAGAAGATGAGCTTCACGAGCAGGGTCAGGAGGATGATCGCGAATCCCCAGTTGCCCACGACGCCCTGGATCGCACTGAGCACTTCGGTCAGCCCATCGGCGATGAAGCTGAACCAGCCGAGATCGATCACCTGCGGCAGCGCGTGTCCGGCCGTCCGGAGCGCTTCGCGATCGCTCGGCCCGACGTAGGAGAGAATGCGGCTGCGGTTCGACTCACCGGGCCCGAGCTCCACCCGCGGCAGCTGCAGGGTCGCGTGGTAGAGCGTGCCGTGTGGTTCTTCGAGCGTGCCGCCTCGGAGCTCCGCGCTCAGAACGCACCGGTCTCCCGCGACCGAGTCCGCGACGACCATGTTCGAGAAGTACGAGTCGACGAGCCCGGTCCAGGTGACGTTGCCGCCGTAGCCGCGGGCATCGAGCAGTTCCTTGCCGTCCTCGCGCTCGACGTCGTCTTCTTCACCCCATCGGCACAGACCGAAGCTCATCGCGGTCGAGGGGCGGCCGATGAACCCGGCGTCCTCTTCTTCGCGGCTCACGTAGTGCGAGGTGTGCATGACGACACGCACCGGACGCGTCACGTCGCTGCGGCTCTCGATGTCGATGGTCGACCAGAGCTGGAAGGGGCCTTCGCCCGCTCGAATGTTGCGGGTGACGACGAAGCCATCGCCCTCCCATCGAAAACGAACCGAACGCTCGGAGACTTGTTCGCCCGTCCAGATCGCGTCGGCCGGGATCGCGACCCCGCGCACTTCGAGCTGGTGCGGGAAGTACGCTTCCTGGTCGGTCGTGACCAGCTGCATCTCTTCCCCGTCGTTCACGAACCGCTCGTCGCGGAGGATGAACTGGACGAGTCCGGTGTTCAGGTTGCTGAACTCGGCGCGAAACCGATCGGTCTCCACGCTGAAGAGCTGCTGCTGTTCGAGCCGGGCGGCCCGGTCGGCCGCGGTGAGCGCCGGCTGGGCCGCGGGATCGGCCGCCGTGACTTCCGGCGCGTCGGACCCCTCGTCCGAATCCGCTTCGGGTGCGTCTTCGGCCGGCTCGGTGCCATCGGCACCGGCGGTCTGAGCCGTCTCGGCGGCGGGTTCGTCGTCGCGCGCCAGCTCACCAGCGAGGTAGACACCCGCGACGACTGCGCCGATGACGCCCAAGATGATGAATTGCCGCTTCGGATCGTCCATGAGGCCGAAGGTCCCGTTTGCATCCAGAGCGCCGTGTGCGCAAGTGGACGACTGGTGTTGGGACCGTTTCTCCCGTGTGTTTGTCTAAGGTGAGGAGGAAACGGAAGCCGCTCGGCGCGCCTCGGAGTCCCGGAATCGTTGCAGAGCTTTTCGTGTGGCGCGCTCGATCGCGGTGCGCGTGCCTCGAAGCTCCTGCCGCACATCGTCCAGGTGAACCGGATCGAGCCCGCGTTTCGCGACGACGACGTAGTCGAAGCCGGGCGGGAAAAGTCGCCGTTCGAGCCGGAACACCTCCCGCAGAACCCGCTTGATGCGGTTGCGGGCGACCGCGTTGCCGACTTTCTTGGTGACGGTGATGCCAAGCCGGCTGGGCGCCGACGCAACGTGGGCACCGTCCACCAGAGTCGGGTGGATCATCAGGATGAAGCGACGCGTGTGGACGCGCACGCCACCCGATTGGATGCGTCGGAACTCACCGCGCCGTTTGACGCGGTCGGCTGCAGCGTAGGTCTCCACGGTGTGTCCGACCCGCTCAGCGGGTCAGTCAGCGGAGCGCTTACTTCTGGTACGAAGCCGCGGCGAGACGGGCGCGGCCCTTCGCACGACGACGCGCGAGGACCTTTCGGCCCGACTTCGTCTTGAGACGGGCGCGGAAGCCATGCTTACGACGGCGACGGGTACGACTGGGCTGGTAGGTGCGCTTCACGATGACTGTCCGGCGTTCGTTCGGGAATTCGTCCCGGGGCGAGGCGCGATGGGGTGCGCCGTGAGGGAATCCCCTCCGAAAAGGAGCGCGGAAGTAAGCACGCACCTCTGGACGAGTCAAGCGGTCGAGGGGCCTTCGAATCGCCTGGTGAAGGTCGGCGGCCCCGAGTGACCGCCGCGAACGGCTGGACCGTCCGCTATCGACCCGGCGAATGCTGGCGGATCCATCTACGCGCCCTCGACTGCGGTGCCCGAGGTTTCCGAAGCCAGCACCGCGGTTTCCGAAGCCGACACTGGATGTTCCTCGAACAGACCCGCGTCCAGAAAGGAGAAATAGCCCTCCGCCCCGATGATCACGTGATCCACCACATCGATTCCGAGCAGCGCCGCTCCCCGCCGCAGTCGGTGGGTCAACGCGATGTCCTCCGAGCTAGGGTCGGGCACCCCACTGGGGTGGTTGTGCACGAAGACAACCGCCGCCGCGGCCGCGCGCAGGAGCGCCCGGAACACCTCGGCCGAATCCACCGGGCATGCCGTGAGAGAACCTCGAGCCAGCTCGAGTTCGCCGGTGGGCCGGTGTTTGGCGTCGAGTGGGATCGCCAGGAAATGCTCGACCGACGCCCGAGCCAGCTTGGGCCTCAGCGCCGCGTCGACATCGAAGCTCGAACGGATGGGTCGGCCACGGAGCAAAGGCCGCGTGAGCGCGCGCCGACCGAGTTCGAGTGCTGCCACGACCCGTGCGGCCTTGCTCTGTCCAATCCCGGGGAGCCGCGCGAGCTGCCGGACATCGGCCCGCGCGAGTTCTTCGAGGCTGCCCACGCGTTGCAAGAGCAGCGCGGCCACCCGGTGCACATCCGCGCCCACGATCCCGGTACCGAGCAGGACCGAGAGCAGTTCGGCGTCTTCGAGGGCGGAGGGGCCACGGTCAATGAGGCGTTCACGGGGTTGCGACATGAAGGGGTGCCTCGCACTGGGCGTGCCGCCATCCCGAGCCGTGGTTTCGGGTACTTGGCGACGCAGTGGTGGCGGAGTGGCGGCGCGCGGGTGCCGGTCCGCCAGACCGCCCGCCCGCCAGCCCGCCAGCCCGGGCGTTCCGGCCTTCCATTGGCTTCGAATGCGCAACGGGGCTATCAGGGGCCCTTGACTCGGCGCACGATGATCTTGATCGCGATGTGGCTCGGTGCGGGCGCGGCGATGGTCTACCTCTGGATGGCCCGCGACGAGCAAGCCAGCCTCGCACCAGCGCAGCCCGCCCCCGGCGTTCCGATCCGCGCCGAACCGGGTACCCGCGCCGCCGAACGCCGCGCCGACCTACCGGTGGCACCGCCCGAAGAGGGCCCACCCACCACGTTCCAGGCCGACCGCCGACACACCGGCCGCAGCCCATTCGTCGGCCCCGCCCGACCGGCCACGGCGTGGACCCACGAGACCGCGGGACGCATCACGGCGCAGCCGGTCGCCGACCGGGCCGGCAACGTGTACGTCGGAAGCCACGACGGCATCCTGTACGCGCTGACCGCCTCGGGCCGGCCGCGTTGGCAGAAGAACCTGGGCGGCGCCATCTACTCCACGCCGGCCATCGACGACGCGGGCAACGTCTACGTCGGCTCGGACGCGAAGGTCTTCGACTCCTACGACCGGGGCGGCACCCTGCGGTGGCGACTCGAGACGGAAGGCGACGCCGACACCGGCGTGACGATCGCACCGTCCGGCAACATCCACTTCGGCGCGGGCTCCGATCTCTGGTCGGTGCAGCCCGACGGAACCGTGCTCTGGCGTTTCCGCTCCGGCGGCAAGATCTTCACGACCCCCGTGGTCGACGACGACGGCACCGTCTACGTCGGTTCGCAGGACGACCAGTTCTACGCGATCGCGGCCGACGGAGAGCAGCGTTGGTCCTACCGCACCGGTGGCGACAACGACGGCAGCGCGGTGCTCGGCGACGATGGCACGATCTACTTCGGGTCCGACGACGACCACGTCTACGCGCTGACCCGCGACGGCGACCTGCGATGGTCCGTCGACCTCGAAGGCATGGTGCGCGCACCAGTCGCGTTGACGCTCGACGGCGGCGTGCTCGTCGGCGTGTTCGGACCGCGGCCGAGGCTCGTCGCCCTCAACGCCGACGACGGCGCGCTCCGCTGGTACTTCCCGGTGACCCTGAGCGGCACCCGCGAACTCGGCATCGCCTCGGGCGCGGCGGTCGACCGCGAGGGCAACATCTACTTCGGCGCGCACGACGATTACCTCTACTCGCTCGCGCCGACCGGCGAACTTCGCTGGGTCCACGAAGTCGGCGGCGACGTGGACGCCAACCCGGTGATCATCGGAGACGGCACGCTGCTCATCGGAAGCGACGACCGGCACGTGCACGCCATCGTCACCGCCGAGTAGGCGGGCGCCAGCTTACTTCTTCTTGCCGAAGAACTTCGAGAAGAGCCCGTCCTCGGACTTCGACTTCGACTTCTTCTTCGCGGGACCGTCGCCAGAGCGCATGTCCGCGAGACGCACCTGCCGCTGCGCGTCGACGTTCTTCGGGTTCACTTCGATGACCGCGCGGAAGAGCGCCACGGCCTCTTCGGCTTTGCCGGTCCGTTGGAGGATCTGCGCTTTGGTCAGCAGCGCGCGTTCGCTTTTCGGGTAGAGCTTCAGCGCTTCGTCGAGACATGCGAGCGCGGCGTCGACTTGGCCCTTCTTCTCGGTTCCGTAGAGCCGGAACAGGATCAGCCCTTTCATCGCGTGGTAGTCCGGCTCGTCGGGCTGCTCGAGGAGGATGGGCGAGAGGATGCGCAGCGCGCCTTCGTAGTCCTTGCGGCGGACGAGCACTTCGACCTTCTGGAACTCCATCGCGGCACTGAGCACCGCGTTCATCGCGCGCTCGGCCTTCGGCGTGCCGCCGCCGCCTTGCACCGTCTTGAGATACGCGCCCCGGCTCTCCTCGTCGGAGAGGGTCTCGTTGGCTTCGGTGAGGTGCTGGAAGATCCTATCCGCGAATGGGCGCAGCGCCTGCACGTCCGGCCCCAGGCGATCGGGGTGGTACTTCTTGATGAGCTTGAAGTACGCGTCCTGCACCGCGCTCTGACTGGCGCTCTGCTGAATGCCCAGCATCTCGAAGTAGTTCTGGTCGTCCATGCGCGCGCAGAATGCGCTCACTTCTTCCCAGCGGGTCCGGTCGTCGTCGCTCAGTCCGGCCGGCGGGGGCGGCGGCAACTCGGGGCCATCGGCCCGAGTACCCGATGCGACCGGGGTCGGGGTCGCGGCGCGCGGAGCGGATGCGGACGCGGGAACCGACGCCGAACTGGGCGGCGGCGGCATGTCGGAGGGGAGCCCCGGCAGATCGAAGTCCTCGCCCGTGCGCCTGATCTTCCGCCGCCGTGCTTCCGAGGCCATCTCGCGCGTGACCTCGCTGAACCGCTCCCCGACCCCGCGGGCCACTTCCGTGATCGACGTGCGGCTGAACTCTCCTTCGAAGGTCTCGAGACACTGGGTGATGGTCAGCAGGTAGAGCATGCGACGCGGCACCCGTGGGTCGGCCGCTTGTCGCACGAGATCGTCCACGCGCGCAGGCTCCGCGCGAAGTACGTCGAGGAACGCACGTTCCTTGCCGATGAGGCCGAAGCGCGCGAGCGAGATGCCGGAGCGGAGACGAAGCCGCGCCTCCCCGTGCGCCGTGAGCACGGCCTCCATCGCGTCTTTGCGGGCGCCGCCCCGCAGCGACGCGAGGATGAGGGCCCACGCATCCACTTCGCCACGAAGTCCGACCTCGCCGACCAGGTCCGCTTCGTAGAACGCGTACGCGGAGGTGCGGGAGAAGAGAGGCAGCAGACCGCGCTCGAGGGTCTGCGCCGGTTCGAGCAGCCGAGCCGCGACTGGATGTCCGGACTCGATGCGGACCCGATCCTGACCGGCGCCACCGTCGTCGCGCCACACCACCAGCGTTCCGGTGAGCGCTTTCGCTTCCACGCTCAACAGGACGTGCGCGAGCGGTGTTTTCTGAAGGCTCCCCTGAGCGATCGCCTGAGGCGCGGTCATCCGGAGCACATGGTCTCTCACCGGTGGTGCACTCGTCCAGTCTCAGAAGAAGGACTGGGCTGCGTTCGACATGCTTCTTAGGAAGAGGTGCGCTCGAAATGCCGCCAGGACTCCATGTCGATCACGTCGATCGAGGCGTGGAGGCTGTGGTCGTCGTCCACTTCGATCAGACGGATGTGGGCGCGCGGGCCCGCGTATCGGCGCGAGGACTCGGCCGGCACCGTCTCGTCGCGGCTGCCATGAATGATGAGGGTTGGGCACGAGACCCGCGGCGCGGGCGGCATCTCTTGCGCTTCGAGGAAGAAGCCGAAGTGCACGGGAATGAGCTCGCCGGCGCCGTTCGGGATCGGCAGCTCTCCCTTCTCACCCCACTCCTTCATCGCCTCCGGTCCCATGATCGTGCCCCACCGTTTGGCGAGGCCGAAGCCTGGACACAGGAGCACCAGCGCATCCACCCGGTCGGGGTGCTTCTCGGCGAACGCCGCCGCGAGCCACCCGCCAAGAGAAGAGCCGATGATGCGCCACGTCGGGCCTTTGCCGCCGTCGACCTCTTCCAGGTACCGGAGCATCGCCCGCTGGCTCAACCGGCCAAACGAAGGACGGTTGAGATCGGGCAACCAGAGGTCGACGTCGCGCGATTTGTACCGCGTCCGCAGCTCCAGGCCCTTGTGTGCCTTCGGGCTCGATCCGAACCCATGGAAGTACGCGTAGCGGTAGCTCGGCATGTGCGCCTAGCTCATCGACCAGGTGGTGCCGTCGGGGCTGTCGTGCAGCTCCACGCCCCGGGCCGAGAGCTCGGTGCGAATCGCGTCCGCTTGTTCGAAGTCTTTCGCGTCCCGTGCGTCCGCGCGCGCCACGATCTGGCCCTCGACGAACTCGGGGGTGATGCCCGCGGCCGCAGCGCGCCGGTCGCGGATCCGCTCGAGCAAATGAAGCGCCTTCTGGCCACCGAGTCCGAGCTCTGCGTGCAATGCCGTGAACCCCTCGAGTGTGGCTTCGACGACGTTGAGACCGATGACGCCCTTCTTGCGAAGCGCGGCGTCGCAGAGTTCGTTCACCGCTTTGAGAAACTCGGCCAGATGCGCGAGCGCGACCGGCATGTTGAGGTCGTCGTCGAGCGCCTCTCGGAGCGCGGCTGGGAAGTTCTGGATCTCCGGGGCGGCGATGTCCGAGCGCGGCACGACACGCTTCTTGGGCAACGTGTCGAGGCGGCGGCGCGTGGCGTAGAGGTACTCCACCCGGCGCTCCGCTTCTTCGAACTGCGGGAAGCCGGTGACGTTGCCTTCGTCGTCGATCGTCCAGTCCAAGTTGAGCGGCGCGCGGAAGTGCACCGTCATCATGAAGTAGCGGATCGCCTCCGGTTCCATGCGCTCGAAGAGTTCGCGCGCCGTGAAGAAGTTGCCGAGGCTCTTGCTCATCTTGGTCTTGTCGACCTCGACGAACCCGTTGTGCATCCAGTGGCGCGCGAACGTATGCCCCGTCGCGCATTCGGCCTGCGCGAGTTCGTTCTCGTGGTGCGGGAACACCAGATCGAGACCACCGCCGTGAAGGTCGAGCGTGTGGCCGAGGTGTTCGGTCGACATCACAGAGCACTCGATGTGCCAGCCCGGTCGGCCCGCTCCCCAGGGACTGTCCCAGCCCTTTTCGCCCTCGGCCGACTTCTTCCAGAGCGCGAAGTCGGCTGGGTGGCGCTTTCGTTGGGCCTGCGCCTCGTCGAGTCGACCGGACGCACCGGCCTCCATCGCGTCGAGTTTGCGGTGGGAGAGTTTGCCGTAGTCGGCGTACGACTCGACCGAGAAGTAGACGTCACCGTCCGACTCGTAGGCGTGCCCCTTGTCGATGAGGGCCTGCACCATGGTGTGGATCTGCGGCAGGTGTTCGCTCACCTTCGGCTCGATGTCCGGGTCCACGTTGCCGAGCGTGCGCATGTCGGCTTGGAACGCATGCGTGAACCGCTGCGCCAAGACGTCCGGTTCCTCGCCGTTCTCGGCGGCCCGCTTGATGATCTTGTCGTCGATGTCCGTGATGTTGCGGACGTAGTTCACCTCGACGCCGGTCGCGCGCAGGTGCCGGACCAGCACGTCGTACACGATGTAGCAGCGGGCGTGCCCGAGGTGCGCGAAGTCGTAGACGGTCGGTCCACACACGTAGACCTTCGCCTTGCCGGGCTCCTCGGTCTCGAACGGCTTCTTCTCACCGCTCAGCGTGTCGTACAAACGTAGGCTGCTCATCAGGCGGCCACATGTAGGTGACCCATTTGAGCGAGTCAACGCCGTGCGTGGCGCCAGCGTCCGGCCCCAGAATTAAGAGCAGGCCTGCCTCCACACGAAGCAGGCCCGCTCAGGGTTGGGTTGGGTTTGTCTATGAGAGAGAGAATCGGACGCGACGAGCGCGCCCAGTCACACACTGGCCAAGGACAGAGCAAGAAGCGTGCACGCGCCGAGCCTTGGCGGTGTTCCCAGGAAACACCACGTTTTTCCCAATGCTGCGCCCATCTTCGGGCGCAGAAGGGCGCGGTGTCAGATGGCTGACGTCACTTTGGTGACGATCGCCGGGCCGCCACCGCCCGGGCGTGGGCTTCGAGCCCCTCGAGACGGGCGAGGCCCTCCAGCAGATCGGCCTGCGCGTTGATCGAGGCCGCGTCGTAGCGGATGAGGCTGGTGCGCACGATGAAGTCGTAGACCCCGAGCGGGCTCGCGAACCGCGCCGCACCGCCGGTGGGCAACACGTGGCTTGGGCCGGCGGCGTAGTCGCCCGCGGCTTCGGGGGTGTGGTACCCGAGGAACGCCGCGCCCACCGCGCCGATGTTGGCCAAGAGGGCGTCCGGATCCGCGACCGCGAGCGCGAGGTGTTCGGCCGCCAGTGCGTCGGCCACGCGCGCCGCTTCTTCCAGCGACCCCGCCACGAAGCAGTGACCGTTGTCGCGCACGCTCGCCTCGGCGATGGCCCGGCGCGGCAACGACGCCAGCTGCCGTTCGACCTCGGCGGCGATCGCGTCGGCGTGGCTGCGGCTGAGCGTGACGAGCAGTGGGTACGCGTCTTCGTCGTGTTCGGCTTGGCTCAACAGATCCGCGGCGACCACGTTCGGCTTCGCGTCGTCGTCCGCGACGACCAGGATCTCGCTGGGCCCGGCGATCGAGTCGATGTCGACGATGCCGAACACGAGTCGCTTGGCGCATGCGACGTAGAGGTTGCCGGGCCCGACGATCTTGTCGACGCGGGTGACCGTCTCGGTCCCGTACGCCAAGGCGCCAATCGCTTGCGCACCGCCCGCGTCCACGACCTCGGTCACGCCGGAGACGAGCGCCGCGTAGAGCAGCTCCGGCGTCGGGTTCGGCGTCGCGAGTACGATGCGCGGCACACCCGCCACTTGCGCGACGACCGCCGTCATCAGCACCGTGCTCGGGTAGCGCGCTTTGCCGCCGGGTGCGTAGACCCCGACCGCGCCGATGGGCCGCACCCGCTGACCGAGTTCGATGCCGTCCTCGGTGTAGCGGAAGCCGTGATCCACCTGGTGTTCGTGGTAGCGCCGGATCCGATCGGCCGCTTCGCGCAGCGCTGCTTTCGCGGCGTCGGGTGTCTCTTCGGCGCGGGCCCGCCAATCGGCCTCGTCCAAGCGCACGTCGGTCTGAAGGCGGGACTCGAAGCGCTCGGTCGCAGCCCGCACACCGTCGTCGCCGTCGCTCTTCACCTCGTTGAGGATCGCGCGCACGGCGGTCTCCACCCGCGCCAGGTCCGCGTCACCGCGGCGGGAGAGCTGCGCAAGGGTCTTCGCGTAGGCTGCGTCGCCGCGTTCGTAGATCTTCATGCGAGCGACGCCAGCGCGCGCTGGATGCGGCCGAGGCCGTCGTCGATCTGGGCCTCGCTGCAGGCGTAGCTCATGCGGAAGTGGCCAGGCGCACCGAACGCGCTGCCCGGCACAAGCGCACAGTGCGCTTTCTCGAGCAGGTAGCTGCACACGTCCACGTCGGTCGCGAGCGGCCCGCGTCCAAGCAGCGGCTCGACGTTCACGAACACGTAGAACGCCCCGTCCGGCGTCGGGCAACTCAGCCCTTCGATCGCGTTGACGCCCGCAACGAGGCGACCCCGCCGCGCTTCGAACGCCGCGCGAAAGTCGGAGACGCATTCCTGCGGGCCCTCGAGCGCTGCGATCGCAGCGACCTGCGCGTTCGAAGTCGGGTTGGTCGTCGACTGTCCCTGGACTTTGTTGCACGCGTTGGCGAGGTGCTCAGGCGCGAGCATCCAGCCGATGCGCCATCCGGTCATCGCGTAGGTCTTGCTGACGCCGTCGACGATCACGACCCGGTCGCGCAATTGGGGCGCGACCTCGAGGATGGAGCGCTGCTGAAAGTCGCCGTAGACGAGCTCACCGTAGATCTCGTCGACCAAGATCCAGCAGTCGTGCGGCTCGAGCACGTCGGCCAGCGCTTTGAGCTGCGCCTCGGTGTAGGCGGCGCCGGTCGGGTTGCTCGGGCTGCAGAGAATGACCGCTTTGGTCTTCGGGGTGAGCGCGGCTTCCAGCTGCGCCGCGCTCATGCGGTAGCCACTGTCCGCCGTCGTCTCGACGATCACCGACGTCGCGCCGGTGAAGTTCACCTGCTCCGGGTAGCTCACCCAGTACGGCGCCGGAATGACGACCTCGTCGCCCGGATCGTAGAGTGCGAGCGCCAGGTTGAAGAGGGTGTGCTTCGCGCCGACCGAGACGACGACTTCGTTCGCGGTGTGTTCGATGCCGCGCCGCTTCGCCGAACGCGCCGCGATCGCCAGACGGAGCTCGTCGGTCCCGCGCGCCGCGGTGTACCGAGTCGCGCCCTGGTCGATCGCCTTCTTCGCCGCTTCGCGGATGTGTGCGGGCGTGTCGAAGTCCGGTTCGCCAAGGCTGAACGAGAGCACGTCGATGCCCTTCGCCTTCAGCTCGCGACCCTTTTGCGTGATGGCAACCGTGGCGGAGGGCTGGATGCGCCCCAGCCGCTGAGAGAGGGGAAGGCTCATGCCGATGGACTTACCACCGACCCGAACCCCATTCAACGCACCGCGTCATGCCGGCGGGCGAATGCGACTGCCGCCGGTTCCCGGCAGCGGCAGTGGCGGCGGCAGCGGCAGCAGGCAGTGACAGTGGCAGTGGCAGTGGCAGTGGCAGCGGCAGCGGCAGCGGCAGCGGGCAGTGGCAGCGGCAGCGGCAGCGGGCAGCGGCAGCGGCAGCGGCAGAGTCAGCGGCAGAGGCAGTGGCAGCGACCGGCAGAGACCACGGCAGCCCGCGCCTACCTGGTGCGTCGCCGCCGCAGCCAAAGGAGCGCGAACAGCACCGGGATCCCCAACCCGGCCCGCGGCCTCGCGGCCGCGCTGCAGCCACCCTCCCCCGTGTCGACGAGGAACGGCTCGCTCAACGCACTGACGTTGCCCGCCTGGTCGATCGCACGGACCTGGACGTAGGTGGTGGCGCCTTCGTCGTCGTCGTTGCCGAACGCCCAGATGTCGCCGTTGTCGCGCACCAGAAGATGGTCCGGCTCCGGCACGAAACGGCCGGGCGCATCGGCCAGGTAGATCGCGTAGGTCAGCCGCTCGTTTGGCGCGACGTCGTCGGTCGCTTCGATGTCGAAGTGGAAGGTCTGGATGCGGCCGCAGGTGTAGGCCCCGCAGCCGGAACCGCTCGCGCTCAGGTTCGCGTCGCGCACGATGGGTGTGCTGGGCGGCGTGGTGTCTGCGGTGGTGCCTACCTCGATCGAGGTGCCGCCCACGTCCACGGTTCGGGTGCCTTCCGGGTAGCGGAAGAACTCGATGCCTTCGCTGACGAACGACTCGCCAACATCCACGCGCCCAGCGACGTTCGCCGGCAGCACCCCACCCGCGGAGTCGGCCGGCACGTACTGCGCGTAGCCGAGCACTTCACCTGGGCTCGCTTCCGGCGCGAGGGAACAGGCGTAGGCCGCGGAGGCCGAGCCGAGCAGAACGAGCAGGGTCAGAATGTGCCAACGACGCATGGCCACACCACAGAGCATCCTCCGTGCCAGTCCGGTCACGCCGGCGCTCGGTCCATTGTGATCTCGCCGACCCCGTCTCGCGGGCTCAGCCGGCGGTCCCGCCATGTCGGTCGACCGTAGGCCGCCGGTGCGAACTCGTTCGTGGTCCGTGCCCAAGAACCGCCGTCAGTGCTCGTCCGCCCCGAGGTCCGGTGCGCCATCGTCGCGGGTCTCGCCGTCGAGATCCAGGCCGGCCCCTGGGGTGGCGACGCCTTGGTCGATCGCCGCGGCCGCGCTGGCCTGCAGATGCAGATCTCCCGCGGCGGGGTCCACGAAGAGATCGAGCGGCGCCGCTTCGAGGTTGTTCTCGACCGTGCCGTTCGCGTCGCCGCGCCGCGTGATGCGCCGCACGAGGTTGTTTCGGATCTCGACGTCGGTGCTCGGGAACCGGTAGTCGATCGAACTGAAGAACCCGGACGCGTCGGCGCTCGAGACCACCGTGTTGTGAAGCACCCGCGCGCCCCGCGCTTGAGCGAGCTCGATGCCGGTGTCGTAGAAGTCGATGTCGGCGAAGATCGAGTTGCCGCGGATGATGCCGTCGTAGTGGCCGATGTACGTCGAGACATCGGGGTACGGGTTGTCCGCGTAGTCGCGCTCCCCTCCGTTCTCGACCAGACCGAACCCGATCCCGCGCGCGCAGTTCACGATGACGTTGTGCTCGACGAGCGTGTCTCGGCTCGCGCTCCAGAAGTGAATCGCGTGTTCGGCGAGCCCTTCGCCCGCGCAGTAGATGTCCTCGAACCGGTTGCCGTAGATGTGCCAGCCCCGCCCACCGTGGGTGTCGATGCCGCCGGTGTAGCAGCCTCCCGGGGAGCGCTCGATGTTCGGTCGGCCCGCATCGGTGAGTTCGAAGTGAGAACACGCGAGCACGCCGTCGTCCGCAAACGCCGTGCGCTCTCCGTTGGCGTTCACCTTCACGAACTGTTCGCCGTGGTCGATCATCCGCAATCCATGAAGGATGGTGCGTTCGGTGTTGCCGGGCGCCGCGCCGGTGACGTGGATGCCGTGATCGATCGCGTGCGTGACCGTGATGTGCGCGATGGTCACGTCGTCCGCGTCGATGAAGATCGTCTCGTTGGTCCGGTACTCGCCGTCGAGGATCACGGTGGTCGCGTCGTTGGAAACGGACCGAAGCGTCACGCCTGGGGTGTGGAACTGAAGCCGCCGGTTGCCTTCGCCATCGGGCCCGATGCGGTACGTGCCGTCTTCGAGCAGGATCACGGTGCCGGTCGGCGCGTCGCGCACGATCTGCGGAAGTTCGTCGGCGCGGTCCGGCCCGATGCGCATCTCCGTGCCGGTCGAAGGCGGAAGCACCCCGCACCCAAACGTGGGCGGTACGAACGCGTCGACACCAGGTGCGTCGACAGCGGGCGCGTCCACGCCGGGCGCGTCGGTGCCAGGCGCGTCCACGCCAGGCGCGTCCAGGCCAGGCGCATCGCGCGTCCCGGCATCGGCGGCCGACGTGTCGTCGTCGCCGCAGGCGGCGAGCGCGAGGAGGAGGGAGAGAGCAGCACACCTGCAGAGCGTTCGAGTCATCCCCGCGAGCCTACCCCAAACCGGGACAGGCGAGCCTTAGGCTTCGATCGCACGTCAGGTCGGATTGGGCCTCGGCAGCGTCGGTGTCGTCGGTGTCGGTGTCGTCCGTGTCGGTGTCGTCGGTGTCGGTGTCGGTGTCCGTGTCGGCTTCGGTTTCGGTTTCGGTTTCGGCTTCGGCTTCGGCTTCGGCTTCGGCTTCGGCTTCGGCTTCGGTGTCGGATCGGAGGCAGTGGCAGTGGCAGTGGCAGTGGCAGTGGCAGTGGCAGTGGCAGTGGCAGTGGCAGTGGCAGTGGCAGCAACAGCAACAGCAACCGCAACCGCAACAGCAGCGACCGCCAACGCTGACGCAGAAAGGGGGACGCACCAGTCTCGGCGCATCCCCCCTTCCTCACAGTTCGCTTCTAGCGCTAGCGGCCCATTCTCCAACGCCTCACCACCCGCACGCTGCCCGCCGTCGTGTTCAGGCCTTGCAGGTCGAAGTCGATGGTGCGGCGTTCGTCCAGCGCGCGGATTTCGATCTGTCCGCGGATGGGCGTGCGGTCGGTCGGGTCCACCCGGTTGACCTCGATGTAGTAGGTGCCGACGCCTGCCCGGCGCAGCCCGAGGCGCTCGCGGCCGATGCGCTCCGCGTCGTCGCCGACGACGTTGGTGCGACCACCCATCCAGCTCAAGCGCGTGCCTTGCGGGGTCACGAGCGTGAGGTCCACATCGCTGCTTCCGGTCCAGTTCGCGGTGAGGAGCAAATCGCCCCGGACCCGTTCCGGCGTCGGTGCGCGTTCGGATGCCGAGCGCACATCGTCTCGGTCGTCACCGTCCACGCGGCCGAGCAGTCGCTCCGCAGCGGGACTCCGCCCCAGCGCGCGTTCACAGCGCATCGCGTCGGCGACCAGATCCTCGTCGCCGGGACGAATCTCTGCCAGGGCCACGCGGTGGGCACAGGCCCGCTCCGCTTTGCCCGCCCGCTCGAACGCATTCGCCATGCGCTCTTGCAGGGTCACGTTGTCCGGCTCGAGATCCACGATGCCGCTGAGCAGCCGCAGCGCGAGGTCCCGCTTGCCCTGACGTCCAACGACGTCGCTCAGGTAGGTGAGCGCTTCGGGGTCGAGGCGGTCGCGTTCGATCCAGTCGCGGGCGACCTCTTCGGCCCGCTCGAGTTCACCCGCTCGGGACAGGGCCCGCACGAGCGACCGATGGCGGTCGCGGCTGTCCGGCTGGGCGCGCAGCAGGGTCTCTGCTTCGCGCACCGCTTCCATGTCCCGTTCGGTCGAGCGGCCGCCCGTGTTGATCCGTCCTTCGCGGTACCAGATCTTGCGCATCCACTGACCGGGGCCACGGCGCCTGCTGCTGCGCGTGACCGGCGCCACGGTGGCATCCGGCACGGCGGATTCCGCGACGCCCTGACGAACACCGACGTTGTCGCGTCGCTCCTGTTCGCGCGGCGCCTCTTCGTCGGCCCCACCGAGCGCGCCCGCGAGCATGTCGTCCAGGTTGCCCGCGGCCCGCGCGCTCGCGGTCCGAGTACGCCCGGGCGCGCGCGCTGGCCGAGCCGAGGCGCCAGTCGCGAGCCCACCCAGTGAGCCGCGTCCGGAGCCCACCCCTCCACCGCCTGCGCCCGACCCGGTGTACCCCAAGGCGTTGAGTTGCCCCTGCGTGCTTCCGAACTCCATGTCTTCTTCGCCGGTCCACTGCAGCGTCGGGCGCGCGCGGTCGACGCCAAAGGCGCGGAACATCGCTTCGCTCTCGAGGACGAGCAGCGAGGTGTGGCGCGACATCACGCCGAACCCCTTGGAGAGCGCCACGATGCGGGACGTGTCTTCGCTCTGACCCTTCAGGTCGAGCGCTTCGATGGTGGCCGCGGCCCAGAGGCGCGGCACGAACGCGTTGCCCGCGGCGGTGCTCGCGGTGAGGTTCACCGGGTAGCGCTGCTCGAAGGGCCGGCCGCCGACCTTGCCGCGGAGGACCACTTCGCCCTCGACGTCGTTGCGGTCGAGTCGGGCCGCCACGAGCACTTCTTGGCCCGAGCGAATCGTCGGCAGCTGAGCCGGCGAGATCTCGGCGACGCCCGATGGCATCTCGATGGTCGCCCGTTCGAGTGCGACGCCGTAGGTCGTCTCGAGCACGGCGAGCGCCGCCGCACGGGTGCGCTGTCCGGGCACAAAGGGCACGTAGTGTCCGGCACCGCCGCGGGCCATCTCGCGGAGCACGTTCGTGTCCGCGTCCTGGCCGATGCCGACGGTGGTCAAGCTGCCCCGACCGGCCATCATCGCTTCGGACTCGGCACCGAGCGAACCCGCGTGGCGCGGACCCACCGATGCCATGCCGTCACCGACGTACACCACGTGCAGCTCGCGATCGTTGCCCTGGCCGCGAATGCGGCTGGCGTGTTCGAGCGCGCTTCGAAGCGACGCGACGAGATCCGACGCGCCGGCCGGGTCTTCTTTCTCGAGGAACTCGCGCATCGCGGCGGCGGTCGCCGAGCTCGGCACCGCAAGCGGGCCGTCCGGCGCGCGGCAGTCCACGTCGCAGGCCAGGACCGTGACGCGGTCGCGCCGATCCATCTCGCCGATCATGCCTTCGACCAGGCGCTGCGCCCGGGCGTAGCGTTCGCCGATCATGCTCTGAGACGCATCGACCAGAATCATGTAGTCGCGCGACTCGGCGGCGGCCCAGCCCGGAAGCTCGGGACGCAGCGCGAACACCGCGTACCCGCGGCCGTCTTCGTGGAGGCGGCGCTGTTCGCGGATGACCGCTTCGTCGCCTTCGCGGCTCTGCTCGACCGGAGCCGCGGTCGCCTGGCCCCGATAGGTCCAGTACTGCATCTCCGCGTCGTCGCCCGGGGTCTGGTAGTCGACCACGAGGTCGCCCGAAGGGCGGAAGTTCTGAGCGCTGAACCGCATCCGTTCGGCGGTGGCGCTGCCGGTGCGTTCGGTTTCGCGGGTCATCTCGTAGCCGCGCGCCTTCGGCTGCGCGTCGCCGGCGATGCGCATGTCGACTTCGAAGTGACCCACGCGGGTCGACTCGTCTTCGGCGTGCGCGAGCGGGTACACGTAGCGGCGGCCCTCGCCGTGGGGTGCGATCGTCTGCTCGTAGGAGATGCGCACGCGGCGTTCGCTCTGCGCACCGATCGGGAAGATGCGGAGTTCGAAACGTCCGCCCTGCTGCCACTCGAGCAGCGCCGGGTCGTGCCAGGGACCGGGGACCCAGATGAACTCTTCTTGCTGACGCTGGCTCTCCGGCGTCGCGTTGCGGATCACGCCGCGCCAGATCTGCTGGGCGCGGTCCTTCGCGACGAAGGCGCCCTGTTCCCAGCGGCCGTCGACTTCGAGGCCGAGCGAGGCGATGCGCGCATCCGGCGGGAGCGGGAAGCGGTACACGCCTTCGAGTTCGTCGGTGCTGTCGTTGCGGAAGGTCTCTTCGATCTCCGTGCGCGCGACGTTGCCAACGATGCGCACGCTCACCCGGTGGTGCGCGAGCGTGAGCGGTCGCTCCGAGTCCTCGCGCTCGCCCGGCTTGTGGGCGCGGAGTTCGCCGATGCCCGGCACCGGCACATCGTCTGCTTGGTTCGGGTCGAGTTCGGACCAAGCCACGCTGCCGGCGAGGTCGACCGCCGGTACGACGTGGGGGTTGCCGCCCGCGCGCATCAGGCCTTCCTGGCCGGTCTTCACTTCGACGCTCTCGCCGTTCGCGTGCACCCGCACCGCGCCGCGGGTCACGCGCACCGACGCGCGGTCGTCGCTCGCGGTCAGCAGGAACTTCGTGCCGAGCACCTGCACGACGCCGGAGGGCGTCTCGTAGGTGGCCAGCGGGCCGTTTTCGAGGTGCGCGACCTCGGCGAGCAACTGCCCACGCTGCAGATTCACGCTGCGTCCGTTCGCGCCGATGACGACCGCGCTGTCCTGGTCGACCACGATCTGCGAACCGTCGCTGAGATCGATGCGCGCCCGGGAGCGGGCGTCGGTGACGATGGTGCTGCCAGCCGCGATGGCCTGGCCTTCACCCATCGGCGCGCCGTCGAGGCTCACGCCACTCACCTGGTCGTCGGCGGAGCGCGCGACCCGAGCGAGGGTGCCGGTGAGTCCGTCGCCAGCCGCGACCGTCTCGGAGGTGTCTCCATTCATCGCGTCGATGCCGAAGTACAGACCGACCGATGCGGCGGCAGCGAGCACGACCCCGCCGAAGATCATCGGCGCACGCGGGCGCTTCTTGGTGATGGGCGTCGGCGCCGCGTCCACCTGCGTGTCGGCCGACGACGACGCAGTCTGGGGCGCCTGTGATTCCGCGGGGGGCGCGGTCTTGCCGCCGGCCCAGCGGGCGTCGGCTTCCGGAATGGAGGGCGACTTCGCGGCCGCCACGGGCTCGGCGACGTGCGGGGATTCGGTCACCGGCATCGCACCGGTGGGCGCAAATCCCGAGACTTCGGTCTGCCCGGCGGCCGGCTCTGCCGGCGTGGCTTCGGGATGGGCGACGGCGTCGATCGCCGCGAGCACCCGCGCTTCGAGATCGGCGGGCATCTCGAAGTCGGCCCCGGCCTCACGCACCTTCTCAGCGGCGCGGCTGGCTTCGTGGCGCAGATCGCGGGCTTCGTCCGAGTCGGCGAGCAGGTCGGCAAAACGTTCGAGGGCCGCGGCGTCTCCGTCGACGACGGCGGCGAGCTCGTCTTTGAAGGTTTCCAGGTCACTCATGGCGCGGCTCACAGTTCGGTTTGGGGAAGGAGGGTGCGGAGGCGCACGAGGGCACGGCTGGCGCGTTTGCGGGCCGCGGGTTCATCGATGCCGCAGACCGCGGCGATCTCCCGGAAGCTCAAACCACTCTCGTAGCGAAGCAGGAGTGCTTCGCGGTCAGAGGGTTTGAGTTCCTCGAGCGCTTCTCTCAGCGCTGCGGCACGCCGACGCGTCTCGACCACCGCGTCCGGAAGGGCGGCGGTGGTGCCGGCGTCGTGCACGAGCCGAAGGCGGCGTTCTCGGCGGACCCGTTTGGCAAGTCGCCGCGCACACATGCGGCGGGCGATGCCGTAGAGCCACGCCCGCACGCTGCCTTCGGCGCGCCAGGTCGCCATGGATTGATAGGCCGCGAGCATGGCTTCCTGGAGGGTCTCTTCGGCTTCCGCCTGATCCCCCAAGAGCGCCATGCACATCCGACCCACCGGTGCCCCGTGGTGCCTCACGCACTCGGAGATGGCTTCGCGATGCCGCCCCGCGTGGATGAGGACCGCGATCGGGTCCGCCTCGACTCCGCTGGACGCGGATCCTGATTCGATTGCCATCACACCCCCACGTGGCCACGTGTCCGAACTTCGTGACCGGATTTTCTCGATCCGCGTCTCGGCCCAGCCTCCCAAGGAGGTCTGAGCCCTTCCCCGCCGCCCTTTCAGAGAGCGGTCAGCCCAGCCGGGAGCCTACGTCAGAACAGGATTCGGTGCGGAAAGGGGCGCCGAGGCCGACCGCGATGCCGATGCTGATGCCGAGGCCGATGCCGACCGCGATGCCGATGCCGATGCCGACCCCGATGCCGAAGCCGAAGCCGAAGCAGACGCCGAAGCCGAACCAGAACCCGACGACCCCGAAGCCGACCCCGTGGCGGGGCTACAACCCGCGGTGGCGTTCGGGTCTCAGCGGGATGGTGCCGGCGAGGGCCGCGTCGATGACTTCGACGATGCGCGCCCGGTCGCGAGGGAGCCGGCCGCCGAGCGGGAGGTAGTTGCTGGCGTGGTTGGTTCGGAAGATCGCGTCCGTCGGGCGGGCCAGATCGACCATGGTCCGCAGCTCGCCGAGCAGGCCTTCGATCGGGGGCACTTCGAAGCGGCCCTTCTGGCTCAACTTCGCGAGCGGCGTGCCCGGGACCACAGTGACCGTCAACGCGGCGAAGTACGCCGGGTCCATCTCGGTGACCAGCTTCGCGGTCGCGCGCGCGTGTTCGTCGGAGCGGTCCATGCCGATGCCGAGCAGGGCGATCACACTGAGCTTCAAACCCGCCTCGTGGGCCCGGCGCGCTGCTTCCACGTGACCGTCGAAGGTGTCGCCCTTCACGATGCGTTTCAGGGTCCGGTCGTCGCCGCTCTCCGGACCGATGTAGAGCGTGGTGAGCCCGAGCTGCCGGAGCTGCGAGAGCTCAGCGTCGGTCTTGCCGGCGACGTTGCGGGCCATCGCGTAGCAGCTCACCCGGCGCAGGCGCGGGAACGACGTGCGGCAGCGCTCGAGGATGGGGACCCAGTGGTCCATCGGAAGTACGAGCGCGTCCCCGTCCGCGACGAAGACCTTCTCGACCCGGTCCCCGACCTCCGCCGCGACCGCGTCGATGTCGGCCAAGGTCTCTTGCAGGTCGCGCACCCGGAACGACTTCGCCCGGTACATGTCGCAGTAGGTGCAGAGGTTGTGGCTGCACCCGATCGTCGCCTGGAGGATGAACGCGTCCGCCTCCGAGGGCGGACGGTAGATGCGGCCTTCGTACCTCATCGAACGGTTGCCTCGCTCCGCATCAGTCCCAGCGCGAGACGACGAAGAGCGACCACTCGTGCCAGACGCCGGTCTGACCCGCGACCAGGTCTTCGATGCGCAGGTGCCAACGTCCATTGACCTCGTCGTCGCGGGAGATGTTGCCCGTCGTGACGAAGCTGCGGCTCCACTCCTCGAGCTCGGTCGTCTGGTCCCAGAGCACCGCGTCGGTCCCCGAAGGATCCAAGAGCGTCACACGCAGATCCTGCGGCCGCGGGTGGTCGATGTGCAGCATCACCTCGATGTCGACGGGCACCGACGCGAGTCCGTAGACCGTCACCGACGGGGCGATGCCACCGGAGGGCGGATCGTGGATCGGCGCCGGACCTTCGGAGCGGTACCGGCCCGCCATCCAGCCGGGGTTGCAGTTGCCTTCGCCCCAGAGCGTCCAGCCAGCGCAGATGAGTCCCTCGGCGCACGGGGTGTACTGGTCGCACGTCGCGCCTTCGCCCGGAATGGGCGTGGTGTCGATGCACTTGCCGTACGGCGTCGAACCGTCGTTCGGCCGGCCGTAGCAGCGCAGTCCTTCGGCGCAGCCCTCGTGCGCGAGGCAGTCGTCGCCTTCCGCGCCGACGTGCCGCTCGCCGCAGTCGTCGTTCGGCGGCAGACCGAAGTGGGTCGAGTCGCTCGAGCCGTGCTGGGTGAAGTAGTCGTCCATGTCGAAGGGACCGTCCGCGTGCGGCTCGAGGCGGCATCGGCGCAGGCTGCGCTCCGCCCAGATCGTGTCGCTCGGTCGCACCATCGTGTCGCCGAAGACGTCGTAGACGGTGTCTTCACCACCGAGCGCGCCGTCGGTGTCGAGGTCGTCGAAGAGCACCAAGCGGTCGTCGCCGTTGAAGTAGACCGCGCTGCCGACCGGCTGGTCGCAGCGGTTGGTGAGCGACGTGTACGGATCGTTGAGGGTGCCCTCCAAGGTGCGGCAGACGGTCCACACCGCCCCCGGCGCGAGCATGCCGCTGCCGAGTGCGCTGGTCGCGCCGCAGGTGGTGTCCGCGTTGCGCACGAGGCAGAGCGAGAGGGTCGAGAGATCGAGCGCGTCGGTGCCGCAGTTGAAGACCTCGACGGCCTTGTTGTTGTTGCCGGAGCCCTCGAGGTACTCGCTGATGATCGCGCAGCCCGTTCCGGTGGGCGGCGGCGGTTCCCCTTCGCCGTAGCCGTTCGCGAGCGCGTAGGTCGCGAGTTTGTCGAGCGCACTTGGCCCGACGTAGGAGATCGCGTCGAGCGCCGCGATGCTGGCGATGGTCTCGTCGTCCGCGGTGCCGAGGGTCAGGTCGGCGCCGGCACGCGCGTCGATGATGTTCCGCGCCGCCCGGGCATCGAGCCCCACGTCGTCGTCGAGCAACACCAGATCGGTGTCGGCGTCGTTGACGAGCGCGAGGATGGCCGCGTCGCGGTCGGTCGTCTCGGTCTCGATCCAGCCTTCGTTGCGGGCCCAGTCGAGCAGCTTCTGCAGGGCGGTCGGGCCGACGTACGCGACCGCGTCCACCTGCTCGATGTTCTCGAAGGGTGCGTCGTCGCGGCGGCGGATGAGGTTCGAAGCCGCGCGGCGGTCGAGCCCCACGTCGTCGTCGAGCAGGACCTGCGTGGTCGCCGCATCGTTGAGGAACGCGACGATGCCGGCTTCCTCCGGGCTCCCGCCGTCGACCAGCGGCACGATGGACCCCGCTTCTTCGGGCGCCGCATCGGCGACGCAGCCCGCAAGAAGAGCGAAGGAAAGGCAGTAGCGGAACAGGGAACGCATGAAATGACCTCGAATGGCTCCCAAACCTCGGGCAGCCGGCCGCCTTGGCGGCCAAGCGTGTGGGATAGCATACGACACCGGACCGTCGAGCCGGCAGGGTCGACCGCCGCGTGGATCCGCTGCGCTGCGTGACGCTGCGTGGCGCTGCGTGGCTGCGCGGGTCAGGTGCCTGGTCAGCTGCCGGTCAGCTGCCTGGGGAAGCGGCTCGGGCGGCGCGGCGGGCAGCGTTCCGTTCCGCTCGGGCGCGGGCTTCCGCGAGTCGGGCTTCGCTCTCGCGACGGCGCGCCGCCTGTTCACGTTGCAGCACATCGACGGTCTCGGCATCGGGCCGGTCCGCGAACCGGCGAATCGGATTGCGGGGCACCGCGCGCTTTCGATACTCGAAGTGCAGATGCGGTGCGCGCGCGAGCCCGGTCTCCCCGACGTGCCCGATCAACCGACCGCGTTCCACGAACTCCCCCGCGGCCACCTGCCCGTCCAAGAGGTGGGCGTAGAGCGTGCGGGTGTCGTCGGGGTGCAGCAGGACGATCAAGTTGCCGTACCCGCGCATCTGGTTGTCCGCGTAGATCACCAAGCCGGCGTTCGCGGCCAACACGTCGGCGCCTTCGTCCGCCGGAATGTCGAGTCCCCGGTGGATGCGGTCGGCGAGGCGCGCCCGCCGCGTGTACCCGAAACCGCGACCAGGAAACCCGCGCGGCACCGGCCACTGCAGCGTCTCTTCGGCGGTGCCCTGGACGCTCGCGAGCAGGTTGGGATCGGCCGCGTGGCCCAGGATCTCGTAGTAGCTGTCGCGCGTGTTCAGGTTCCAAGTGCGGGCCCGCTCGGCCGCAGCGCCCTGCGGCGCGGGCATGATCCGCGGCCCATCGCAGTAGCGCCTTCGCCCCCGCCGGCGGCAGTCTCGCGTCTCCGGCAACCAAGCACGCTCCAAAGAGTCGGCATCGGCATCGGCATCGGCATCGGCATCGGCATCGGCATCGGCTTCGGCTGCGGCTTCGGCTTCGGCATCGGCTTCGGCTTCGCCATCGGCGTCGGATTCGGCATCGGCATCGGCTTCGGCTACGGCGTCGGATTCAGCGGCGGACTCAGCGACGTCTACTTCAGCGTCGACACCTTGGTCACCCTCCCCTTCGCGTGCCTCTGCGCCGAATGCAGCCAGCACCGAAGCCCCCAAGAGCAGGACGATCCGCGGAAACACCGCGCGATTGTATCAGAGGTGGACGCTCGACCAGCGGACTGTCCCGCACCGTTGAGCTTCGCCGACTCGGGAGTGTCTTCAACGGGTCGGGCCGTAGGGCCCGGCCTACGTGCGCGTCTACGTACGCCCGGCTTCGCCCGGCTTTGAAGACACTCCCTAGAGAATGCGGGCGCTGCGGATGTAGTCGAGGTTCGGGAACTGGGCGCGCAGGTAGGTGTTGCCCTGCTCTTGGATGAGGGCCTGGTTCGGGCCGCGACCGCGCGGCGCGCCTTCGCCGTACCCCTTGAAGAAGCCATCGACCGCCGCCATGTCGCGCACGCGACCGAAGGGCGAGAAGCCCATGTCGTCGAGTCGCGCGTTGTTGCCGAAGTTGATGAAGAACTGGTTGCTGCGCGAGTCCGGTCCGCTGGTCGCGAAGGTGACCATGCCGCGGAGGTTGCTCTGACGAACGGGATCGTCGGGGATGGAGGCGGCACGCCACACGCGGTTCAACGCCGGGTCTCCTGAGAGGCCGCCCTGGGCCATGAACCCTTCGATGACCCGGAAGAACGCGACGTCCGTGAAGTACCCGACCCGCACGAGGTTGTAGAAGCGGTCGGCCCCGTTCGGCGCCCAGCTCCGGGTGACGTCGATGACGACTGGTCCCTTGGTCGTGTTCAGCTCGACCGCGTAGGTGGCGGGCGCTTGCTCGGTGGCGAGCGAAGGGTTGCGCAACCCCGGATGCGGTGCCGCCTGAGCCGGCTGTTGGGTCGGTTGAAAGTGGTTGGCTTGATCGGCGCGCGGGGGCGGAGTCGGCCGCTGCGGCGCCCCGATCATGTGGGCGGGGGTCTGCGGCGCGACGATTCCCGACTGTCCCGTTTCCGGATCCTCGATGACGCGCGGCGTCTCGCGGGGCTCGGCCGAGCGGCAGCTGACGAGCAGAAGGGGAAGCGCGCACAAAGCGCTGGTTCGAAGGGTCACGAGAGACATGGGCGCATGCTAGCGTGGACGGTCGGCCAGGCCAGAACACATCTCAAAAATCGCCGGGCGCGAGCGTTCGAGAGGGATGCGGTCTTGGCATCGGGCCGCAGGGAACAAAGGTGTGGGGGAAGAAACGTTCCATTGGGTGAAAGAACTCTTCGACCTGCGCGTTGTCTCACTGTCACCTCATGAATGATTCCATCCGACCTTCCCTCTGGGCCTTCGCACTTCTGGTGCTCGCAGGGATCGGATCGAGTCTGTGGTTGGTGCTCGGCTCCGACATGGTCAGCGAACGTGGTGCGGCAGTGGACGACACCGAGCTCGCGTGGCGAACCGGCGACCTCGACGCAGGCGTGCCTTGGCAAGGCGCCACGGGCGGCGTGTCCTCGGCGACCGGCCGACCGATGCACGGCGATCCGGCGAACTACGCGGCAGCCAACGAGACCACCGAAGACCCCCAGATGTTCGCGATGCGCCGGAGCTACGGTACCCAGGACGCGGGGACCGGCGCGCCGTTCGGACCCACCACCATCCGCGGGCGCTTGACGACCGCGAACGGGATCGGGCCGTCGCATGGCGCCATGTGCAGTGTGCGCGTGCTGCCGGTGCGTGCCCGCCAGTTCAACTGTCTGGTGCGCGTGATGTGCGATGGCGTCGTGCTCTACCCCGACGAAGGTCAGTCGGCCGGCTACGCGCCGTGCGAGATCGAAGACGGCGTGCCCACCCGCGCGCTCGACACCAGCCACACCGACTCAGACGGCGACCCGGCGGTGGACGTCGACTTCTTCGCACGCCGCGTCCGCATCAGCGACACCGGCAGCTTCGCCGAAGTCGAGCTCGACGCCGTTCGCCTCTAGCAGGTCGCTGAAAAGCGACCTGCTCCCTTGCCGTTGCCCTTGCCCGTGCCCTTGCCCGCGTCGTGGACGCCGTGTGTTTTCGCGACGGCGAATCGGAGCCTGATGCCCAGCGGACGAAGCCGCCGGGCAGCTACGCGGCGCAGCTCCGCAGCCGCGCGACGCGTAGGAGGTTGTAATGCGGCGCCGGCCAGGTAGGCGGCGAACCAAGAAATATCGAACGGGCTCTCGCCCACCTCAAGCAGGTCGTCGCGATGCTCGTCGCGCTGATCAGGATCTGACCGCTGATCCGCGGGCAAGGGCAAAGGCAAGGGCAGGGGCAAGGGGCAGGCTGCCAGTTAGCCAGGCGGTGCTTCGCGCAGCCGCTCGATGATGAAGAAGTTGGCGAACACGCGGGTCAGCCCGAGGTCGAGAAACGCCTTGCCGAGGTAGAGGTCCGGGTTGTCCGGATCCACCTGCACGAGGAAGTCGCGGATGCGCCCTTCCGGATCGAGCGGTTTGTTGCGCCCGCTCCCGTAGTCCAGCAGCACCGCGTTCGGGAAGTCGCTGTAGCGCCCGCCCGACTTGACCGGCACCACGTCGTAGAAGCCATGCCGGGTGGATGGGCCACCATCCTTCTTCGCGACCCATGGCGCCGAAGGGCCTTTGCGCGCGTCGCGGACGAAGAGGTTGTATCCGGCCAGCTGATCGCCCGCGTCGACGAAGAAGCCCTTGATGAACTTCTGAAACCCAAGCGCCTTCGCGAACGCCGGCGGGTTGAAGCCGCGAAACTCGAACCCGGCCAGATGCGCGCGTTGCGGCGTCGCTCCCTCGAGCATCACCTGCTCGAGCTCTGCACGGGGCATCGCGATGACGCGTTCAAACGTAGCTCCGGAAAACGGGTGGCTCATGGAAACGCATTCTGTACCACGCGCCCCAGGCCGCAACGCGTTGTGCCCGGCCTTCGGCTTCGGCTTCGGCTTCGGCTTCGGCTTCGGCGTCGGCTTCGGCGTCGGCTTCACTCCGACCCGAGGGCAAGGGCAGGGGCAAGGGCAGGGGCAAGGGGACCGCGGGCAAGGGCAAGGGGAGCCTCTGCTTTGCTTCGGCTCAACTCTCCATGGGGTCGAGTTCGTCGCCGCTCAGAATGAAGAACGCTTCGCCGTAGATCTGCAGGAGTTCGAGCGCTTGGTCCATGTCTTCGCGCGAGTGTCCGCGGGTGACGTTCAAGCGCAGCCGTTCTTCGCCGAGTTTCACGCCTGGGTACGTGATCGGCACCATCATCACGCCGCTCTCGAGCATCGCCACGTGCGTGAAGAGCGCTTTGCGTTCCTCGTTGCACATCACCGGCATGATGTGGGTGTCGCTCATGCCGAGATCGAAACCGATCTCCAAGAGCGACTTGCGCATGTACGCCGCCTTCTCGTGCAGCTCGGCGACGAGTTCTTCACCGTGGTCTTCGAGCATGTCCAAAATGGTCGCCGCCGCCGCTACGACCGGCACCGGCAAGCTGGCGCTGAACAGAAAGCTGCGGGCCATGTGTTTGACGTGGTCCACGACTTCGCGGTCGCCGAGCAAGATGCCGCCGATGCCGCCGAAGGTCTTGCTGAACGTGCTGATCACGATCGGGATCTGCGTGTCGTCGAGGCCGTACTTCTCGTGGATGCCCCGACCGCCCTGGCCGAGGGTGCCCGTGCCGTGCGCGTCGTCGACGATGAGCACCGCGCCTGGATCTTCTTCGCACGCTTCGACGAGCTCGAGGATCTTCGCTTCGTCTCCATCGAGCGAGTAGATGCCCTCGATGCAGACGAGCGCGTTCTTGCGCTCGCGCGTCTTCAAACAGCGGCGGAGCGAACGTGCACTGTTGTGGTTGAAGAATCGGATCTCGCAGCCGTTGCGCGGCACGCCGGCGGCGAGGAACGTGCCGTCGAGAATGCAGGCGTGCGCGAGGTTGTCGAGAATGATGGTGGTGTCTTTGTCGGCCAGCGACATCAACGTGCCGAGCATCGCCTGGTAGCCGGTGGTGAAGACGAGACAGCTCTCGTACCCGAACCACGCGGCCAGCCGTTCCTCGAGTTCGACGTGGGCGGTGGTCGTCGCCTGGACCCGCGACGAACTGAGGCCGCAGCTGAACTTCTTCACCGCTTCGATCGACGCTTCTTTGACCTTTGGATGGGTGGTCAGTCCGAGGTAGTCGTTCGAGCTGAAGTTCAGGACCGGTTTGCCGTCGATCGTGCTGTGCAGACCACCGGACTCGAACTGTTTGAAGTACGGGTAGACCTGCTTGTCCTGGGCCTCCCGAATGCGCTCGAGCCCCACGCGGGCTTTGGCCGTCGCCCAGCTCTCCGCCTTCGGAATCTTCGTCGAAGTCATCGCGCGCCTCTGTCCGATTGCGGAAACAATCGCAAGTCGATCAGCCCCCGCGTCGCAAGACGACGGCACTGCAGTTGCCGTAAAAACCCACGGTCGAGATGACCACGTGGCGCACCTCTTGGGGCGCGCGTCCACGAACCAAGGATCCGACGGGAACGCCGTTCATCCAAGCGAGCGCCGCCGCGATCCCAAACGCGCCCGCGGCGCCAAACGTCTCGCCATGCACGCGCTTGAGGCCCACCACCGCGACGTCTTCGCCGAGCGCGGCCTTGAGGCCTTGGTCTTCGGCGCGGTCCATCTCCGCCAGCCCACAGCGCGCCGCGACCACCACGTCGACGTCCGACGCGTCCACGCCCGCTTCTGCGAGCGCTTGGCCAACCGCGCGCTCGGTGGATTCCTGCGAGGCGTGCACGAGCAGCGCTTCGGACTCGGGCGGTTCGAACGCGGTCCCGTACCCGACGAACTCACCGAGCACTCGGGCGCCGCGCGCCGCGGCTTGGTCCGGTCGTTCGACGACGACGTAGCTCGCGCCCTCGCCCATCTCGACGCCGGGCTTGCCGTCCATCGAGAGCACGCCGAGTTTGGCGAGCGCTCGATAGAGGGGTTCGCTGATGACCTCTCCGCCGCCGACCAAGAATCCGTCGCCGCGCCGGTGGTGCAAGTGGGTCGCCGCGGTCAACACCGCATCGAGCGCACCGCAGTTGCCATCGACGATGGTGGTGTTGGGCGCGCGCAGATCCTCCCAGATGCTCACGTAGCCCGCGGCCGCGTTGATGACGGTGTTCGGGAAGCGCGCGGGGTTGATGTACCGCGGCGCTTCGAGCTCCGCGACGCGGTTGAGTTCGGTGATCGCGTCGAGCGATCCGTACGCGGTCGCGCTGCAGATGCCGAGCTGCTCCGAGGTGAGCGGGCCGACGAAGGCCCCGTCGTGTTTGAGGCCGGCGTCTTCGAGCGCGTGTTTCGCGGCGGCGATCAAGTACTTGGTGAGCCGATCGAAACTCCGGTGGCCCTTCGGACCGAGGACTTCGTTCGGATCGAAGCCCCACACCTCCGCGGTCCGCGCGCCCTCGACGACTTCGGACGCTCGGAAGGCGTTCGCGCGCGCGGCATCGTCCGAGCCGCTCAACGCGTCTTGCCACGCCGAACGCGTCACTCCGAAGGGGCTCACCACCCCGAGACCAGTGATCGCGAGACGCATCAAAGCGCCGCGGGTGCGGAAACGAAACCGGGGTCGATCTGGCTGGGATCCGGGATGGGCGGCAACACGCCCGGCTGCGCGAACGCCACGACCGCGTCGTAGCCGCCAAACGCGAGCGCGTTGTTGAGCGCGATCCGCACCTTGGCCGAACGCGGACGGTTCGCGACCAGGTCGACCTCGCATTCCGGGTCGGGCGTCACGTAGTTCATCGTCGGAGGGATCACTCCGTCTTGCAGCGTGAGCACACAGCTCACCGCTTCGATCGCGCTCGCGGCGCCCATGCAGTGACCGATCATGCTCTTGACGCTGGTCACAGCGGGTTGGCGGTTCTCGAACACGTCGCGCAGAACCTTCGCTTCGACCTTGTCGTTGGCGGACGTGCCGGTCCCGTGCGCGTTCACGTAGTCGATGTCGTCTGGACGCAAACCGCTCGTGGCGATCGCCCGTCGCATCGCGTGCGCGCTGCCCGACCCTTCGGGGTGCGGCCGCGTGATGTGGTGCGCGTCGCAGGCGAGCCCGTAGCCACCGATCTCCGCGAGCACCGTCGCGCCGCGGCGGACCACGGAGGCTTCGCTCTCCAGCACGAGGATCGCGGCGCCTTCGCCGCACATGAGCCCTTGCCGGCCCTGATCGAAGGGACGACACAGCTCGGGTGCGATCGCACCGAGCCGGCAGAAGCCAGCGAACTGGAGCTTCTCGATCACTTCGCTCGCGCCGGTGAGGACCACGTCGGCTCGCCCGGCGCGGATCTGGTCGGTCGCGTACCCGATCGCGTAGTTGCCCGCCGCGCAGGCCGCCGGGAGGGTCTGCACCATGCCGCGCGCACCGAACGCGCGCGCCACGTGGATGGGGAGGAGGGTCGTGCCGTAGCGGGGCAGCGCGCTCTGTTCCACCGACGCTTCGCCGTCGTGGATCCAAGCGGCCTCGAGTTCGCCGAGCACGTTGGCTTCGCCCATCGTGGTGCCGAGGATCACCGAGGTCCGAGGTCCCCCGAGATCCGCCGCGGAGATGGCCGCGTCTTCGACCGCCATGCGGGCCGCGGCCACGGCCATCGCCGAACAGCGACCGGTGCGCCGAGCTTCAGCGGCGGTCAGAAAATCGCGCGGGCGGAAGTCCTTCACCTCACACGCGAGGTCTCGGTCGAGACCATGGGTGTCGAAGAGCTGGATCGGCGCGACGCCGCTCTTGCCTGCGACGAGACCGCGTCCGAACTCGACCCGACCGAATCCGATGGGACTGACCACACCGACGCCGGTGACGAAGACGCGCTGCGCGCCTTTCTGTTGTTCCGTACTCACTGCGGTCTCCCTATAGAATTCCGGCCGGGCCCACGCAACTAAGCGACATCATTCAAAAATAGGCCACGCGGCCAGCTTTTCGACTCGGGATCCGCGGCCTGGCAGACGAAGGCGAAGCCTCCGAACACGCCGCACCTAGAGCAATCGCCGAGCCAGCCAAAAAACGCGGCAGACGCCCCATTCGTGCCTTGCCACATGTGACCGTTGGGCGACGGGTGTGCGTGAAATGGCTCGGCCAGGCGGCCGGTTTTGCGAAGCGCCCAGGCGCACGCGAAGCAAGGCGCGCAGGTCGATCGGCGAACAGCTGTCCACCAGGATTCCGACGCGGGGCGACCGCCTCAGGACTTGCTTGACCCGATCCAGACGCTGCCGTACTTCGGCCCAGATGGAGTTGCGCACCCACCCGAAGGCAACCTTGGTTTCCGCGATGGGGTCGCTTCGCCAGGGCGAAGGCCGCGGGTTCACCTTCGTCAGCACGAAACGCGAAGAGCAGTACTTCGCGTACGGGGATCTCGAACGCGAAGCCCACCGGCGCGCGGCCTTCCTCCAGGGGCTCGGTCTCTCGAAGGGCGACCGGGTCGCGCTCGTGATTCCGGAGCCGCACGAATTCGTGCTCACGTTCCTCGGCGCCGCGGTGGCGGGGGTCGTCCCGGTCCCGATCTACCCCCGCGCCAGTTTCAAGAACGTGGACGGCTACGTCGACACACTCGCGCACATCGTCGGCACGAGCGGGGCCAAGGTCGTCTTCTGCATGGCGAGCAACCGCGAGGTCGTCGCGCGGATCGCCGAACGCGGATCGACCGCGCGGATCTGCGACGTCTCCGTCTTCGACGACACCGCGCCTTCGTTCACCGCCCCGGCGCTGACGCCCGACGACCTCTGCTTTCTTCAGTTCACGAGCGGGAGCACGTCCAAACCCAAAGGCGTGATGGTCACGCACGGCAACCTGGTCGCCAATGCCTCGGCGTTCCTCGGGCCGCACGGACTGGACCGAAACGACGACGACAAGGGCGTCTCCTGGTTGCCGCTCTTTCACGACATGGGCCTCATCGGCTTCGTGCTCGGCACGCTGGTGATGGACATCCCGGTGGTGGTGCTGCCCACCGAGACCTTCGCGCGCAGCCCGGGGCTCTGGCTCGAGACCATCACCAAACACCGCGGCACGATCACCTACGCACCGAACTTCGCGTACCAGCTCGTGACGAAGCGGGTGAAAGAGCGGCAGCTCGCGTCGCTGGATCTGAGCACGCTCCGGGTCGCCGGTTCGGGCGCCGAACCGATCCGCGCCCGCACACTGCAAGAGTTCGCGACCAAGTTCGCGCCGGTTGGGTTCCGTTCGAACGCGTTCTTGCCGAGCTACGGCATGGCGGAGTCCACGCTCGCGATCACGTTTCATCCGCACGGCACCGAGATGGTGGTCGACCGGGTGGATCCGAAAGCGATGCAAGATGGCGTCGCGCGTCCGAGCGACGCGGACGACGCGCTCGAGGTGATGGGCTGCGGCCGCGGGTTCCCCGACCACGACGTGCAGGTCGTGGACCCCGAGGGCAAGCCGTTGCCGGAGCGCCGGGTCGGGCAGGTCGTCGCACGCGGACCCAGTGTCACGCCGGGCTACTTCGAAGCCGCCGATGCCACGGCCGAGGCGCTGCGCGAGGGATGGCTTCAAACCGGAGACCTTGGCTACTTCGCCAGCGACGCCGGCGATCCCAACGCGCCGCCGAGCCCGCAGCTCTTCATCTGTGGACGCGTGAAAGACCTCATCATCATTCGAGGCGCGAACCACTATCCTCAGGACCTGGAATGGTCCGTGGCCGACATCGAGGGCGTGCGCCGAGGCAACGTGTTCGCGTTCAGTGTGATGAAGGACGGAACCGAGCAGCTGGTCATGGCGGCCGAGGCGGTGAGCGGCGACGCCGAGCGCTTGCGGGTCGAGATCGCCCGCAAGGTGCAACAGGACTTCGGTCTCTCTCCCGCCCATGTCGCGATCTGCCCCGTGGGTACCCTGCCGAAGACGAGCAGCGGCAAAGCCCAGCGGCGCAAGACCAAACAACTCTTCGAAGCGGGCGCGCTCGCCGAGCACGCCCCCGACCCCACACTGGACGCAGGGTGATGCGTCCGCACGATCGAAACCCCGGCGTACGAGCCGTGGAACCAATGAGGATGGGAACGAATGTCTGACGAACTGAAACAGCAGCTCCGGGAGATCATCGCGGAGGTCGCGGAGATCGACGAAGTGCCCGACGCGACGCCATTCGCCGACCTCGGCATCGACAGCATGATGGCGATCGAGATCGTCGCGGACGTCGAGCGCACGTTCAAGTTGTCGATCCCCGAGGAAGAACTTCAGGAGCTGACCAACCTGAACGCGGTCTACGAGAAGGTGAAAGCGCGCCTGCCCCAAGCGGCCGAGTGAGCATGGGAGTGCGGCGGGCCCTGCTCGCGTGTGCCCTGCTCTTTGGTGCGTGCGGCGGTGAAGACTCGAGCGGAGGCCCACGCGCACGCATCTTCGCGTTCACCGGGTGCCACGTTCCGTCCGGTGCTGTGCGCGTCCACGACCACATCGGTGGCGACGCCGAACAGTTCGTCGTACACGCCAAGACGGTCATCCCGAAAGAGCAGCTGCCCGGCATGCTCGAGTCGTGCGGAACGACCGACGGCGCGCTTGAGCGCGGTTACGACACCCACCCGATGTTGCCCGAAGAGCCGCTGGCCTGGTGGAGCCCGCCCGACCGCCAGCTCGTGCGCGGCGTTCGGCTCGAGCAGGGAGCGCGCGTGGTCGAGATCGTCGCGGTCGAGCGCGACACCGACTACGCGGTGTACCTGAAGTCGGTCGGGCGCGAGGAGTAGGTCAGTGCGCTTCGCATAAGCCGGAGTTCGGCCGCCCTATCCAGCAAACGAGCCCCGCCTTCTTAGACGCGGCGCCCGCAGTCGACGCCGCTGGCCGGCGCTCAGTCGCCGCGCTGGCGGATGTACGCGGGCAGCCCGCGTTCGATCAGGGTGTCGTCGCCGAAGTTCTCGTCGTCCACGTCTTTGTGATCGAGCGTGTAGTGCAGGCCGCGGCTCTCTTTGCGCGCGATCGCGCAGAGGATGATGAGTTCGGCGACGTCCGCGATGTTGCGCAACTCGAGCATGTCGCGGTTGACCAGGTGGGCCCAGTAGTACTCGCGGATCTCGTCTTGGAGCATCGCGATGCGGCGCGCGGCGCGCTTGAGCCGTTTGTCCGTGCGGACGATGCCGACGTAGTTCCACATGAAGCGCCGGATCTCGTCCCAGTTCTGGGTGACGATGACCGCCTCGTCGCTGCGGACTGCGCTGCCGACATCCCAGTCCGGCACCTCGCCGACGGGACCCGCGGGCAGGTTGCACGCCGCCAGCGTCTGCGCCACGCGGTGCCCGTAGACGAGCCCTTCCAGCAATGAGTTGCTGGCGAGTCGGTTCGCGCCATGCAGCCCCGAGCAAGTCACCTCGCCGATCGCCCACAAGCCCGGCAGACTCGTTCGGCCTTCGTGGTCGATCACCACGCCGCCGCACATGTAGTGCGCCGCCGGCACCACGGGGATCGGCTTCTTGGTCATGTCGACGCCGTAGCGCAGACACATCCCGTGAATGTTCGGGAAACGCTCCGCGACGTAGCTGTCTTCGAGGTGCGTCATGTCGAGGAACACGTGATCCTCACCGGAGCGCTTCATCTCCCAGTCGATCGCGCGGGCCACGACATCGCGCGGCGCGAGATCTTTCATCTCGTGGTGCTTCTCCATGAAGGCGGTGCCGTCGCCGAGCCGGAGCACGCCACCCTCTCCTCGGAGCGCTTCGCTGATGAGGAAACTCTTCGCTTCGGGGTGGTAGAGGCTCGTCGGGTGGAACTGGAAGAACTCCATGTTCCCGATCTGCGCGCCGGCCCGGTACGCCATCGCCACCCCGTCGCCGGTCGCGACGTCTGGGTTGGAGGTGTAGAGGTAGACCTTGCCCGCACCGCCCGCCGCCAAGATGGTCGCCTTCGCAATGTACGTGTGCACGTCGCCGGTCGGTTCGTGCAGCGCGTAGGCCCCCACCACGCGGCGTGACGGCCCACCGAAGCGGCTCTGCTCGATGAGATCGATCGCCATGTGATCTTCGAGGATCTCGATCTGGTCGTTCTGCGCGACCGCATCGAGCAGCGCGCGCTGTACCTCTCGGCCCGTGATGTCGCCCGCGTGGATCACGCGGCGGGCGCTGTGGCCTCCCTCTCGGGTGAGATCGAGTTCGCCGTCGCTCTCCCGCCGGCTGAACTTCGCGCCGAGCTCGATGAGCTCCTTCACCCGGAGCGGACCGTCCCCGACGACGATGTTCACGACCTCCGGATCCGAGAGCCCGCCGCCGGTCGCCAGCGTGTCCGCCACATGGGCGTCGATCGAGTCCTCCGGGTCCAGCACCGCTGCGATCCCGCCCTGCGCGTAGTTCGTGTTGGACTCGAAGCGCGACCGTTTGGTGAGGATCGTGACCTTCGCGTGTTTGCTCGCTTCGAGCGCAAACGTGAGCCCGGCCACACCGGATCCGATGACGAGGAGATCGCATTCAACACGCATGCCCCGCAATCTACCCCGCCCCTGCCATCCGGTCCCACGCCTTTTCGGCGCGGGCTCGGCGTCGGCTTCGGCGTCGGTGTCGGCATCGGCATCGGCTTCGGCATCGGCTTCGGCTTCGGCTTCGACTTCGGCAGCGGCTTCGGCATCGGCGTCGGCATCGGCATCGGCTTCGGCTTCGGCTTCGGCATCGGCTTCGGCTTCGGCTTCGGCTTCGGAATCGGAATCGGCTTCGGGGTCCAAGAAGGGCAAGGGAGGGCAAGGGCACGGGCACGGGCACGGGCACGGGCACGGGCAAAGGCAAGGGCACGGGCAGGGGCAAGGGCAAGAGGCCTTTGGTTCGGCTCTGGCATCGGCTTCCTGGTACGCTGAGCCCATGCGTGCCTCTCTCGTGGGTCTTCTCGTCTGTCTGACCTCCGTCGCCTTCGCGGACGACGAAACCGAAGCACCCGCGCCCGGCGCCTCCGAGTACGTCACGCAAGTGCGCGCCGCGGTGGAGCAGCTTCATGCCGGCGACGTGGACGGAGCCATCTCGGCGTTGCGAACCGCCGCAGCGGCGAACCCGGGCAGCGCAGCGGCCCACTGCCATCTGGGCACCGCGCTGTTGCGTCAGGAGCAGAACGGGCCGGCGCTCGAGTCGTTTCGCACCTGCGCCCGACTCGCGCGGCAGGCCGGCGACCCGCTGCACGAAGGCCGTGGTCTGCTCAACACCGCACGGGTGCTGCTGATCGACTCGAACGGGCGCGAGGCACGCGAGGCGGTCGCGGCGCTCGTGACGTTCAGTCAGACCCACCCGACCGTGCTCCCGGCCGAAGTCTCAGCCGGCATGCAGCGGGCGCTCGAAGCGATCTCCGCGCTCGACACGACGGCCGCCGCCGTGCGCCAGCGCCGCGAGGCGCGTGCGGCCGCCGCCGACGCAGACTAGACCGCCGTCCATGTGGATCGTCTCGTTGGCCGCCGTCGCGATCGGCCTTCTTGCGCCCGTCTCCCGCAGCGCGGCGTGGGGGGTGCCCCTCACGATGTTTTCGTGGGCCATGGTCCTGCGCGCGATCATCGGCGCCGCACTGACCACGCTCGTCGCCGGTGCCCTCTGCATGCTCGCGTTCGAACCCCACATCGCGGCGGCGATCGGCGCGGGGATCGGAGGTCTGTTGGCGTTCAGCGCAGCGCGGCGATCGCGCTACCTCCGGGGCACCGCCCTGCTCTGCTACCGGCTGACCCAACCGGACAACCAGGAAGAAGCCATGCGTGTGCTCGACGCGCGGCTGAAGGTGATGACCGACCGGCTCACCCCGGCCGGCTACGCGCAGGTCGCGCTCTTCGCGAGCGTCCCCCTCACTGGGATCGGCGAGTGGCGGGCGGCTGCCGATCACGTGGAGCGCATCGAGATCGACGCCCTCGTCTCGCCTCTGCGGGAGCGGGTGCTGCAAGCGCTCGCGACGCTCCGGCTCGAACACGGCGACCTCGAAGGGGCGCAGGACGCACTCGCACAGATCAAGCGCCCCGCCGACGCCGAAGTCGAGCGCTGGCTCAACGCCACCGAAGCGCTGCTCTTCGCGATCCAAGGGAACGTCGAAGAAGCCCTCTCCCGCGCCGACGCGTTCGACGATCCGGAAGACGCCGCCATCGCCGCCAGCTACGGCGTGGTCCGGGCCCACGCCTTCGCGAGTCAGGGCAAGGACGAAGACGCCAAGAAAGCGCTCCTCGACGTGCGCGCCCTCGCCGGCGACGAAGCCCTCATCCGCGCCGTCCGCCCGCTGGGCCCCGCGACAGAGCTGGCGCGCGAGATGATGCAGTAGGGCGGCACGCAGCGAAGCGGCGGCGCTGAAGCCGAAGGGCCCGTGCCCGTGCCCGTGCCCGTGCCCGATCACACGAATCCGACGCCGAAGCCGAAGCCGGAGCCGAAGCCGACGCCAACGCCGGAGCCGACGCCAACGCCGACGCCGAAGCCGACGCCGACGCCGACGCCGATGCCCCCCAGCGAACCAAGGGCAAGGGCAGGGGCAAGGGCAGGGGCAAGGGAGCAGGCCGGCCTTCGGCCGTCTGCTAGCGCAGGATCTTCAGTCGCTTGCGGCCGTCTGCGCGCGGGGCCTTTTCGCTCTCGGTGGCGGCGAAGTGAAGGGCGGCGATGCGGTCCGCCAAGGCTTCCGCGATGGCCGCGAAGGCGAGGCCGGCGGTGCCGCCCGGGTCGGCCTGGACGATGGGCGTGCCTTTGTCGCCCCATTCGCGCACATCGGTGTGCATGGGGATTTGGCCGAGCAAAGGCGCGTCGCAGGCCTCGGCGATCTTGGCGCCGCCGCCGGCGCCGAAGATCTCGTGCTTCACGCCGGCGCTGTCCACGAACCAGCTCATGTTCTCCACCACACCGACGATCGGTAGGTTGAGCTTCTTGCACATCGAGACGCCCTTGTAGACGTCGGCCAGTGCGACCTCTTGGGGGGTGGTGACCATCACGACGCCGGTCACGCGCATCTTCTGCGCAAGTGTGAGCGCCACGTCGCCGGTGCCCGGCGGGAGATCGATCACGAGGTAGTCGAGTTCGCCCCAGTCCACGTCCGAGATGAACTGCTGCAGTGCACCGTGCAGCATCGGGCCGCGCCAGATGACGGCCTGCTTCGGATCCTCGAGCAGAAACCCGATGCTCATCAGCTTCAGGCCGAACCGTTGCAGCGGCGTGATGCGTTTGCCGTCGGGGCTGCTCGGCTGGCCCTGGATGCCGAGCATGGTCGGCAGGGACGGCCCGTAGAGATCCGCGTCGAGCAATCCGACCCGCGTGCCCGCGCGCCGCAGCGCGAGCGCGAGGTTGGTCGCGACCGTGCTCTTGCCGACGCCGCCCTTGCCACTCATCACCAGGATGACGTTGCGCACGTCCGGGATGGGATCGCCGCTCACGGCCTCGCGCGTCGGCACGCGCACTCTCCATTCCACCTCGACGAAGTCCACTCCGTGCGGCGCGAGCTTGGCTTCGATCGCGGCCTTCACCTTCACGCGGATCGGTTCCGAGGGCGAGCTGAGCTGGACGGTGCAGTTCACGCGCGCGCCGTCGATCGCGACGTCGGACAACGTGCCGAGGGCGGCGAGCGTGCGCTCGAACGTGGGGTCGACGACCTCGCCGATCAGGGTGGTCGCTTCTTCGAGAGAGAGGGCCATCGAGAGGATATGGAGTACGGGTGCACAGGCGTCAAAGGCTGGCCGCAAGGCCCCTTGCCCTTGCCGGTGCCCGTGCCCGTGCCCCGAGGAGCCCGAAGCCGAAGCCGAAGCCGATCCCGAAGCCGAAGCCGAAGCCGATCCCGAAGCCGAAGCCGATCCCGAAGCCGAAGCCGAAGCCGATCCCGAAGCCGAAGCCGATCCCGAAGCCGATCCCGAAGCCGAAGCCGATCCCGAATCCGATCCCGAATCCGCTTCCGCTTCCGCTTCCGCTTCCGCTTCCGCTTCTGCTTCCGCTTCCGCTTCCGCTTCCGCTTCTGCTTCTGCTTCCGCGTCTGCTTCCGCTTCCGAGCTTCCTTCGTCTAGCCGATGGCCAGCTCGACCGGGTCGCGGGCGTCCTTCAGCTGCTCGTAGCAGTGCCAGAAGTCGACTTGGTAGCCGGCGAGCTCGGTGCGGACATGGTCTTTGATGCGGTGGCGCTCGAGGCCGAGGCGCTCATCGTCTGCGCCGCTCGGCGCGAAGGCGACCACGTCGAAACTGCGCGGGCGGTAGACGTCCACGACCTGGCGCACGAGCTCGGGCAAGCGACCGCGCCAGTCCACATTGGTCTCGAAGCTGACGTAAGAGCCGATCGTCTCCGGGGTGACGTGCACGGTGGCGTAGTTCGCGCCGCGCAGCGCATTCATCGAGTAGCCGGCCGGTTCGAAGACGTGTTCGTCGATCTCGAAGCCGGGAAGGATCGCGGCGATGCCGGTGGACTCGGCGAGTGCGCCCGAGGCCCCGACGTACAGGTCCGCGGTCTCTTGCGGCATGCCGTGCATCAGGATCTCGAGGGTCGTGTCGAGTCCGTCCGGCACGAACGGGCGGGTCGAGTGGAAGAGGTGGATGTGGTGATCGTGTTCGTCGCCGAACCGAAGGGCGCGGCCGGGCAGCAGCGCGTTCAACTTCGAGACGTCGTCGTAGAAGGTGGTGTGTTGCCGCTCGGGAAAGTGCTCGTTCTTCCGCTCGTAGATCGCGAGCGCGATCTGGTCGGCGGGCACCTTCTGCAGGATGGTCCGGGCCGCGTTGACCAGCCGGGTGCGCCCGCAGGTGATCATCGTGAGAAAGCCGTCCTGCACGAAGAGGCTGCTCTCGCTCAAGAGATAGGCGTCGCACTCGTCCGACCGCAGGATCGAGAGCACCTGGGCGTCGGCGGCCACGACCACTTGCTTCCAGAAGTCGTCCCCCAGCGCGCGAAGGGATCCAAAGGTCGGAAGCACGGCCAGTTCCAGCTTCTTCTCGGGACCTTCGAAGAACGACGGAGCGGAGGGGGCGTTCATGGGGGCGGCACAATGAATCCGTCGGCTCGGTGGCGCAATCGCAAGCTTCGCGGTCTTTTGGCGCCTTCGGCCCAGGCTCGATAGGCTGCGGACGACGCATGTTGTCCGCCCGCTCCACACCGACCCTCTGGCTCCTCAGCGCGATGGGGCTCGGGCTCCTGACGGCAGCCCCCGCCCGCGCCGACATCTTCGAGTGCCGCGGCGCCGACGGGGCGGTGCACTTCACGAACGTCCGGGCGCGCGGTCAGAACTGCCGGGTACTCGTCCGCGAGAGCGACGCGCGGCGCCGGCGCAGCGCCCCTGCGGCAACCGCCGCGGCCACCCGCGCGCCCCGCCGCGGCCCCACCGATCCCCACCGCTACCGCCGCTACGACGCCCACATTCGCGAAGCCGCGCAGCTCTACCAGCTCCCCGAGGCCTTCATCCGCGCCGTCATGAAGGTCGAAAGCGATTTCGTACACACGGTCGTCAGCCACGCCGGCGCCATGGGGCTGATGCAGCTGATGCCGCGCACAGCGGCCTCGATGGGGGTGCGCGATCCCTTCGATCCGCGTCAGAGCATCCTCGGCGGCGCCCGCTACCTGCGCATCTTGGCGAACCTCTTCAACGGCGACCTCGTGTTGACCGTCGCGGCGTACAACGCCGGGGAAGGCGCCGTGATGCGCCACCAAGGCATTCCGCCCTACGCCGAGACCCAGCGCTACGTGCGCCGGGTGCTCGGGCACTACTACGAGTTCCTGCGGGTCGGCCCCGAAGCCGCCCACAACGCGCGCACCCGCTTCTGACCGGCTCCGTGGCGGAGCCGTGCCCGCGGGTACGAAGTTCGCACCGCTTGTACTAGTGTCCCGCGCTCGATGACCAAAGAGCCTCAGAATCCGCCCGAGCGCCCGGCCCAGAAGCGTACTGTCATGGGTGCGCTCGACGTGCTCGGTGCCGTCTTCATGCTCGGATGCGTCTGGATCGCCCTGCCCGCCCGATGGATGCCGATCGACGCCGGGTTCACGTTGCTGGCGATGTTGCTCGCCGCGAGCGGCGTGGGGCTCCTGACCCAGCAGCCGTGGGCAGAAAAGGTCGCGCTCTACGTCGCCTCGCTGACGCTCGTGGTGGGGCTCTGCTTCGTGACCGCGCTGGGCTACACGGTGGGCAGCCTCAGTGGGCTCTACGGTCCGGTCGGCATGGGCGGCGCCACCATCCTGGCGATCGTCGCCGCGCTGCTCCTCCCCTACCTCATCGTGTTTCCCGCCGCGCAGGTGTACTTCCTGCTGCCCGCCCGGAACGCACCGAAGCCCGACGCACCGGTCGCGGTCGACAAACCCCGACCGCGGCGGAACGTGCCCAAGAAGAAGCCTGAGCCGGAACCGAAGTCGAAGTCGAAGTCGGAATCGAAGTCGAAGTCGAAGTCGAAGTCGACGGGTTCGGGCGAAGAACAATGACTCGGCGCCGCTTCGTGCGCAGCGTCTTCGGCGCGCTCGGCCTCGTCGCGCTGGTGACCACGGGGGCGCACTGCAACACCCACATCGACCCCGTCGAACCACCTTCGGCCGAGCTCGGCGCCTGGGCGATCGAGGAGCTCGACGCGGGGCGGCTCGGCCAACCCCGCGCGGATGCGCCGGGCGATTGGCAACCCCCCGCCGACGACCACGACTGGCGGGCCGCGATCGTCGTCACGGCGTGGCACCACGGCGTCGCGATCCGAACGTTCGCCCACCGCGGCACGCTGGTCGAATCGGTGCACGCCGCCATCGAGGCGTTCGCGTCGGACGACGCCCTTCACGAGCTCGAGTCCTGGGCCGCGGTCGAGGACTCGCGGCGGATGCGGTTCACCGTCGAGGTCCCGCTCGGCACCGGCCCGCTCGTGCCGGACCTGCCCTGGGTCACCGAACTCGGACTCGTACCCCTGCAAGAAGGGCTCGGGGCCCGCTTCGAGGACGAAGAGGCCTACCTCATGCCGGAGGAACTGCGCTCGGGCAGCGCATACGACGGTGGCGTGACCACGCCGATTCCCGACCTCGCCTTCGGCGCGCCGGTACCGGGTCTGCTCGGTCGGCTGGCGCGTACGCTCGGCACCGATCGGGAGACGCTGCTGTCGGACGGAGACGTGTGGCGGGTCCGCTCGCACACGATCGCGGAGTCCGAGTACCCACGCGACGAAGCGGTCACCGAAGAGAACCTGCGCGCGGCGTCGGTCGATGGGGCGACGTTCTTGCTGCGGCACCAACACCGGGACGGGCGGTGGACCTACGTGTGGGACGGCACCACCGGCACCGAACGCCTCGAGCCGTACAACATCCCGCGGCACAGCGGCACGACCTACTTCATTGCGCAGGTGGATCGCCTGCACGGCATGCCCGCGGCGCGGTCGGGTGCGCTGCGCGCCCTGCGGTGGATCCAGCGGCACAAGCTGCGCCGCTGTGGGGAACACCCGTGCGTCGAGTCGTTCGGTCGCGCCGACATCGGCTCGGCGGCGCTCACGGTCGTGGCCGCCGCGGAGGTGCTCGCCAAGGACGACGACCCGGTTGCGCGGGAACTCGTGGTCGGACTCACAGGGTTCATTCGCGCGCAGCAACGCGACGACGGCGAGCTCATGCACGAGTACGACCTGCGCGAACAGGAACCGATCGATGTGCAGCACATGTACTACAGCGGCGAGGCGGCGTTCGCGCTGCTCAAGGCGCACGAGGTGCTCGGCGACGAAGCGAACCTCGAAGCGGCGCGGGTCCTGATGGGCCACCTCACTGGCTCGGGCTGGGACTTCCTCGGCAGCCGTTATTACTACGGCGAAGAACACTGGACCTGCATCGCGGCGGGCGAAGCACGCGGACGGGTCGATTCTCCTGAAGCCGTGGACTTCTGCGAGCGCTGGTTCGGCTTCAACGACGAGCTCCAGTACCGCGAAGGCGAGACCCCGTGGCGGGTCGAAGGCGGGTACGGCGCTGGCCCGGTCATCGTGCCGCGCCTGACGCCGGTGGGCTCGCGGACCGAAGCCTTCATCAACACCTACCTCCTGATGAAACACCACGGACACGACACCACCGAGGTGCGGGCGCTGATCGAGCGTGGCCTCGGACAGCTCCTGCGGTGGCGCTGGGCACCGGGACCGACCCATCTCCTGGCCGACCCGGTGGGCGCACACGGCGGCATGCCCGGATCCCCCGTGGATCTGAGCTGTCGCAACGACTTCGTGCAGCACGGCGGCAGCGCCTGGATCCGCTGGGCCGACGTCCTCCGACAAGAAGCAGCCGAAGACGCGCTCTGAGCCGAGCCGGGCGGTTGCAGTGTGAGTCGGCTGCGACTATTCCCCGCGCTGCAACCCCGCTGCCCGCCGCGAACCACGCGCCCCGCAGCCTGCGACAACGACGCGGCTCGAACCCGAGCCGACCAGACACGCCGAACGAACAAGGAAACAACATGGCCGGCCAACTCTTCACCTCCGAGTCCGTCACCGAAGGACATCCCGACAAAATTTGCGACGCGATCAGCGACGCGGTCCTGGATGCCTGCCTCAAAGACGACCCCTCCTCGCGCGTTGCGTGCGAGACCATGGTCAAGACCGGCTACGCGATCGTCGCCGGCGAGATCACGACGAAGACGTGGGTGAACATCCCGGCCATCGTCCGCGAGACGATCCGCAAGATCGGCTACACGAGCAGCGGCATGGGCTTCGACGCCGACACCTGCGCGGTGCTCTCGGCCGTCGAAGAGCAGAGCCCCGACATCTCGCAGGGCGTGGACGTCGGCGCGGGCATCGACAAGGACCAGGGCGCGGGCGATCAGGGCCTGATGTTCGGCTTCGCGGTCGATGAGACGCGCAACTTGATGCCGATGCCGATCGACCTCTCGCACAAGCTCACCAAGCGCCTGTCGAAGGTCCGCAAGGACGGCACGCTCGAGTACCTCCGGCCCGACGGCAAGAGCCAGGTCACGGTCGAGTACCGCGACGACAAACCCTTCCGCATCGACGCGGTCGTGGTCTCTTCGCAGCACGCCGAAGGGGTCTCGCACCGCACGCTCAAGAGCGAGATCATCGAGCACGTCATTCTTCCGATGCTGCCGAAGAAGATGGTCGACCGACGCACCAAGTTCCATGTGAACCCGACCGGTCGTTTCGTCATCGGCGGACCGTGCGGCGACGCAGGGCTCACCGGTCGCAAGATCATCGTGGACACGTACGGCGGCATGGGTCGCCACGGCGGCGGCGCGTTCTCGGGCAAGGACCCGTCGAAGGTCGACCGCAGCGCGGCGTACTTCGCCCGCTACGTCGCGAAGAACATCGTGAAAGCCAAACTCGCGCGCCGCTGCGAGGTCCAGGTCGCCTACGCCATCGGCGTCAGCAAGCCCATGGGCGTGTACGTCACGACGTTCGGCACCGGCGTCGTCAGCGACGCGAAGATCGCCAAGGTCGTGCAGGGGATGTTCGACTTCCGCCCGGGCGCGATCATCGAGACGCTCGACCTACTGCGCCCGATCTACTCCCCGACCGCCGCGTACGGCCACTTCGGCCGCACCGAGAAGTCGTTCACCTGGGAGAAGACGGACCGCGCCGAGGAGCTCGCCGAGGCGCTGATGCCGAAGGCCAAGGCCAACGGCGCTGCGAACGGCGCACCGAAGAAGGCCAAGAAGGCCGCCAAAAAGAAGAGCAAGCGCTCGAAGGCCAAGTCCGCCACCGCGAACTGACCGACGGCCCGAACCCGAACGGCGCGCCTGCGAAGCACTTCGCGGGCGCGTTCTTCGTTGAGGAGAGAGTTCGGGAGCCTTCGGGAACCCAAGCCGAAGCCGACTCCGACTCCGACTCCGACGCCGAAGCCGACGCCGCAGCCGAAGCCGACGCCGACGCCGAAGCCGAAGCCGACGCCGTAGCCGAAGCCGACGCCGAACCCGAAGCCGACTCCGAACCCGAAGCTCCGGTCAGAATCCGCGGCCGAAGATCGACGTCACCCGCAGCCCGTCTCCGTCGTAGTCGCCGACCACCGTGAAGTTGGGGCCGGGTTCGGTGTCGCACGAGGTCCACTCGCACTCGTTGCCGGTGCAGGTGTATGGCGTGCCATCGGGATGCAGCAGCGGCACGGAGCCGCCTTCCACCGAGAGGACTTGAACGCCGTTGCAATCGTTGCAGCACGGCATCTCTTCGGTGCACGCCCGCCGGGTGCAGCCGCGGTTGAGCACCTCGATCACGCCGCCGGTCGCCGCGATGAAGTGACCGATGAAAGGATCTTCGCTCTCCACCAGGTCTCTGACTTCGGCCGGGAGTGCGCAGCTGCCGGGCGCATCCGCGATGCGGGGATCGGAGAAACAGCCGAGCACGGGGTCACAGCGTTCCTCATGATGGGGCAGTACAAAACCACCGCACCGGTCTCGCTCCTGGGCCCAACCGTGGCACTCGCGTGAGGACACGTCGGCATCGACCGCGCGGCAGAATCCGTCGGGCGCACAGTCTTCGTCTTCGGTGCACTCGCACACGAGGTCGCCGCATTCGTTGCACGGGTCGTCCGTCACGTAGCGGCAGCCATCGGGGGGCGGGGCGCACGGAGGCGGCATGCAGGCGTCGACCCCACCGCCGTCTTCGGGACCGCCGTCGATCGGAGGCATGGCGGCGTCGTGGCCGCAGACCAACGAATCACACGCGCAGGGTTCGGCGTAGAAGCAGCTGGGCCCCGGCGCTGGGCATCCGCACGCGTCCACCGGCGCATCGATCGCCGGCGCATCCGCGCCCACATCGGACGTCGCAGCGTCCGCGCCCGCGTCTTCCGTCGGCACGTCGTCGTCGCCGCACGCCACCCCAAACACCAGAACAAGACAAACCAAGTGCTTCACAAGAACCCTCCCAAACGAACAGCGTCCCAGCAGTTGCGCCGAGCCGCAACTCCGCGCGGCAGTCGCCCTTTCGCGCGAGCCTGCTAGACCGCGCTCATGAACGTCGTCTTCTTGGGTGCCACGGGTGGAATGGGACAGGCGCTGGCGCGTCGCATGGCCGCACGCGGCGACTCGCTCTTCTTGCTCGGTCGCACGAGCGCCACGCTGGCCGACACCGCCCGGGATCTCGAGGTGCGCGGCGCGCCCTTGGTCGGGCACCACCGCTGCGATCTGGAAGCCCCCGAAGGATTCGCCGACGCGCTCGACGCCGCGTGGGAGTCGCTCGGCAAGGTCGACACGGTCGTGGTCACCGCGGGGCTCTTCGCCTCGCAGGACGAGCTGGAAGCGGACCCGGCGCTCGCGGAACGACTGACGCGGGTGAACTTCACGAACACCGTGGTCTTCTGTGAAGCGGCGCGACTTCGCCTCCTCGAAGATGGCGGCGGCACCCTGTGCGCATTCAGCAGCGTCGCGGGCGAGCGCGGGCGCAAACCCGTGATCATCTACGGCGCGAGCAAAGCGGGGTTGACCGCCTACCTCGAGGGCCTCGACCACAAGTTCCGCTCGCAGGGACTGCGGGTCGTGACCGTGAAACCCGGCTTCGTGAAGACGCCGATGACCGCGGGCCTGAAGCCGCCACCCTTCGCCGGAGAAGCCGACGACGTGGCCAAGACGGTGCTCGGCGCCATCGATCGCGGCGACCCCGTCGTCTACGCGCCCGCGCCCTGGAGGCTGGTGATGACGGTCATCCGCCACCTCCCCCGAGCCGTCATGCGCCGCGTCGGCTTCTAGCAGGGTGCTGAAAAGCGACCTGCTCCCTTGCCGTTGCCCTTGCCCGTGCCCTTGCCCGCGTCGTGGACGCCGTGTGTTTCGCGACGGCGAGGCCGCGAATCGGAGCCCGATGCCCAGCGGGACGAAGCCGCCGGGCATCGGTCGGTGCTACGCGGCGCAGCTCCGCAGCCGCGCGACGCGTAGGAGGTTGTATGCGGCGCCGGCCAGGCGGCGAACTGTGTCGTGCGTCCGCCTCCCGCGAGGCCGTGCTCACCTCCGAGACCAGATCGATCGCGCTGCGACTTCCGTCGTCGCCAACATCGCCGAGGGCGCAGGCGAGTTCAGTCCCAAGGAGAAGGCCCGCTTCTATCGGATGTCCCGGCGCTCCGCGATCGAGGTCGTCTCCTGGCTCGAAATCACGGACCGTCGGCCGAGGCATCGAGGCCCGATATTCGACAGCGTGCAGCCTCGCGAAGCGAGCCAGCGGTGTCACCGGGACGGGGTTTGGGGGCTGTGCCCCCAAGAAATATCGAACAGGCTCTCGCCCACCTTGAGCAGGTCGTCGCGATGCTCGTCGCGCTGATCAAGCGATCTGACCGCTGATCCGCGGGCAAGGGCAAAGGCAAGGGCAGGGGCAAGGGGCAGGCTGCCAGAACGCCCTGCGGGCGTTCTTCAGCAGCCTGCTAGTAAAGCGCGATGCGCGCGCGGCGCATCGCGAGGTCGTAGGCGGTTTGGGCGCGTGGGTCGGTGCCGGGTGCGGTCACGCCCCAGTCGACCATGTGGCTCAGTGCCACCCGGTGGGTGGAGAGCACCGCGTGCTGGTGGGCGTTGCAGGTGTAGCGCGGGACGGGGGTGCCGCTCGGCGCGTCTACGGTGCCGAGCGAGCGGGCGCAGCGGGCCGAGGCGAGGTTCGCGGTCGCAAGCGCGTCGAGCAATCGGCCAGACGCTTCGTACGCCTGAGCCAGCCGGTGGGCGACCAAGGGGTGTTCGATGAGCGCTGGATCGCCGGCCCGCAAAACGGCAATGGCCAGTCCAGGTCGGCCGAGGTCGATGTAGGCCTCGGCCAGGGTGCGGCCGAGCTGGGGATCGTCTCGGTGGAGGGCGAACTCGTCTTCGAGCCGCTGAAGCTCGAGGGTGCCGGGGTCGTCCGCGTCGAGCGGCGAGACGGTCGTGGAGGCGGTCAGGTGGGCCCAAACGAACGCCAAACCCACCAGCAGCGCAACATTCAGCTTCAGTTCCACGGAACGCTCCGACCAACCAACAATCGACGTGGGTGAACCAAAGGAGTCATCTCAGCCCGGTGTGGACACCGCGTTCGGAGAAAAGTTCCAGGAAATGTTCCAGGCGCTCACAGAAAAGCATACCGAGTGCCGCCAACGTTCCTTCCCTTTCTTGCCCTGCGGCCCGGTTCGCCTCCAAAACCGACCTCGTGCTTCGCGAGGGCGCCGCTACCGAGGGCCGCCGATCCCGCCTATCCTCCCGGGCATGCCCCCAAACCACGGCGCACGGGTGAGTTTCGTGCTCGCAACCCTGCTCGTGTTCATGGGGTCGTGCGGCGTGTTTCACGGCGTGGCCGACCTGGAGGGGGTGCACTTCTCGACCCGCGCCACCGAGCAGGTCGCCCCGGATCAGGCCGAGCTCGCCGAGCAGATGGTCGAGATCCAACGGACCCTCTACAACGAACCCAACCGGCGACCCCTGGCCGCGGCAAACATCGTCGTCAGCGTGCTCTTGGTGCTCGGCGGACTGTTCTTGCTCGCCCGCCGGCCCACGGCGCTGTGGCTGGTGAAGCAGGCGATCCTCGCCAACGTCGTCTGGATCGCGCTCAAGCTCGGGAGCTGGCTCTACAACACGCACCTGCATTCTGCGCGGCTGTCCGATCTGCTCGGAGGGTCCGCCCAGGGCGGTGGCGACATGCAATGGATGATCGTCTCGATGATCGTCGCCTCGCTCATCAACCTGGGTGCCCATCTGTTCATCGCGTGGCGGGTCAGCCGCAAGGACATCCGTGCGTTTCTCTCTGGGACTTGATCCACATGGCGCCTAGACCCAGGTGCGAAGGGTGAAGATCACCGAGGGGCGCTACGGAGGAGACGCGCTGTTCGAGCCGGGGCGCGGCGACGCGTTCACCCTCGACCGGATGCGGTGGCTCATGCGGCTGCGCTGGGTGGCGATGCTCGGGGTCTGGGCCGCCACCGCACTCGCAAGCTCCGGTCTGTTTCCGGGCACCGCTTGGCCGGTGATGGCTGGAGTCGCGGCGTTCGGCACCAGTTACAACTTCTTGCTCTGGCGCAGCCACCGCGCCGGCGTCGCCACGAGCGGTCCGAAGCCAGCCCTCTTTCAGGCGCTCTTCGACCTGACGATGTTGACGGTGTTGCTGTGGGCGGCGGGCGGCGTCGACTGCCCGTTCATCGGCTTCTACCTGTTCCATGTGGCGCTCATCGCGATCTTGGGCGGACCACGCAGCACCGTCGTCGCCACCGGCGGCGCCTTTGCCGGCGCGGGGTTCTTGGCGTTCGCCCAGTCGACCCCTTCGCTGAGGCTCGGCGTGTGGGCGCCCACCCCACCCTTCGACACGATCTCGGAGGTCGCCGCGTTCGCAATGCTCGTCTCGGGCGCGGCCTACATCGTGACCCACGCGGTGAACGAACTGCGCGACCGGGAGCGCGCGCTGGCCCGTGCGCGCGATCGGGCGGCGCTCGAGTACCAGTTGCTCTCGAACACCCTCGACGAACTCGACGCCGGTCTGGAAGTCGTCGATGGAGACGGCCGGGTGTTGTGGCGCAACAAGCGGGCAGAGGAGCTCGCACCCTGGTGCCCCGTCGGTGCGCTCTGGGAGTGCGCGGGGGATCGGCGGCCGTGCGAACGCGACGGCGGCGCGTGCCCTGTGGCGCTCGCGCGCGCCGAAGGGCTGAGCGGTCGATGTCGATTCGCGGTCCCCAGCGAGGACTTGCATACACCGGAGCGGGTGTACGAAATGCTCGCGTTCCCGATCGAAGCCGAGAGCCCGTCCTCGAACCGGCACCCCTCGCCGGATGAGCCGCGGGTCATGAACCTGTACGTCGACCGCACCCAGGCCACGATCGCCGAGCGACAGCTGCTGCTCGCCGAACGACTCGCGAGCCTCGGAAGGGTCGCCCAAGGCGTGGCGCATGAACTCAACACCCCGCTCGCCACCATCCGTACCCTGGCGACCGACATGGCCCGCGCGCTGCAGTCGCTCGCCAAAGAGGGCATGGACGAAGAGCTCGCGCGGGACCTCGACGAGTCCGCGGATCTCATTCGGGACGAGACCCATCGGCTCGGACGCATCACGCAAGCGCTGCTGGCCGGCGGCGATCTCGTGCGGGCACGGATCGACGGGCAGGTTCCTTTGGCGGCGGTGGTGGAGCGCGCCCGAGCGATCGTGTTCGCGGGCGTACGTTCGGGACCGGAGGTGCGGGTGGACGACTCGGTCTCACACCTCGAGGTCGCGGCGGACATGGATCGCCTCGTCCAAGTACTCGTGAACCTTCTTCAGAACGCCTACGACGCGATCCGCGCACACACGGGCTCGACGATCGAAGTGAACGCGGCCCTCGACGGGCAACACGTGATCATCCGAGTGCTGGACGATGGCCCCGGCCTGCCCGAATCGATGCAGGGCCGGCTCTTCGAACCTTTCGCCACCACCAAGCCCCCCGGCGAAGGCACAGGGCTCGGGCTCTACACGTCCTATATGCTCGTCACGGCGATGGGCGGACGACTCGAACTCGAAGCGCGCGAGAGCGGCGGCACCGAAGCGATTCTGCGGCTCGCGGCCGGAGGCGGCGCGTGAAGGGCCGGATCCTCGTCATCGACGACGACAAGGCGTTTCGTTTCGCGATCGCGAAAGCGCTGCGGCGGCTCGAGTTCGAGGTCGCCGAAGCGGCGAGCGGCGAAGAAGCCCTCCCGCTCCTCACCGGCGACGCAGCGCCCGACGCCGCGCTGCTCGATCTGAGGATGCGCGGCATGGACGGGCTCGAGGTGCTCCGCCGGCGCGGCGCCTCGCCGACCCGCATCGTCGTGCTGACGGGTCACGGCACAGTGCAGGCAGCGGTGGTCGCGATGCAGCTCGGCGCGTTCTCGTTCCTCGAGAAGCCGGTGGACGCCGACGCACTCGGACCGCTGCTGGAACAAGCGGTCCGCGAGGGCGGCACCAACGCGCCCGGCGGCGACGACGTGCCACCCCTCATCGGCACGAGCGGCGCGATGGACGCCATCCGCCGGTTCATCGACACCGTCGCCCCCACCGACGAGACCGTGCTCATCTCCGGAGAGACCGGGACGGGCAAAGAGGTCGTCGCGCGCCACGTGCACCGCCGGAGCCCACGCGCCGACAAGAACTTCGTCGCCATGAATGCGGCGTGTGTGCCGCGCGAACTGTTCGAGAGCGAACTCTTCGGACACAAGCGGGGCGCATTCACCGGCGCCACGTCCGACCGCAAGGGGCTCTTTCGCGAGGCCCACCGCGGCACCCTGTTCATCGACGAGCTCGCCGAGCTTCCGATCGAGAGCCAGGCCAAGTTGTTGCGTGCCCTCGAGACCCGGAAGGTGCGACCGATCGGCGAGAGTCGCGAACACGACGTCGACGCCCGCATCATCGCCGCGACGAACCGCGACCTGCGCGAGGAAGTCGCGGCCGGCCGGTTTCGCGAAGACCTCTTCTTCCGGCTGCAGGTGTTCCCCGTCGTGGTCCCCCCGCTGCGGGACCGGCCCGGCGACCTCGAACCGCTCGCGCAGCATCTGCTGGGACGGGTGGGTTCGGCAGCGACGACGCTCGAACCCTCCGCGCTGGCCGCGCTTCGCGCGTACGACTGGCCGGGCAACGTGCGCGAGTTGCTCAATGTGCTCCGGCGCGCGGCGCTGTTCGCGAACGGAGACGTCATCGACGCCGACCTCGCGCGCCGCATGATCGCCGGGAGTGTGTTCGGGCACCTCGGGGGAACGAGCGAGAAGCGCACCGACGCCACCGCCTCTCTGCCCGAGACCACCTCGCTCGCTGAGATCGAACGCGCCCACATCGAGCGGGTGCTCTCTTCGTTCGACGGCAACATCACCAAAGCGGCCGTCGCGCTCGGTATCGATCGCCGAACCCTGCAACGCAAACTCCGCGCCTACGGAATCGAAGCCCAGTGACCCTCTCCTCGATGCGGTTGTCCGCCTTGTCTCTCTCCTGTGTCGCCTGGATGGGGTGTGCGCACACCCCCGAACCGGTCGCCGCGCCACCGCCCGAAACCGCACCCGAGGTCACGGTCTCGTTGCGGATCCTCGACGGAGGCGTGAACGAACAGGACATGCCGCGTTCGAACCTGGCGCTGGCCGTCATCGCCGCCGAGGGGAGCCGCGACGTGACGCCGATCGGCACCTACCTCGGCGTGTGTTCGCACGAGACGGCCCACCCGCCCGATCTGCTGCGGGCCAACTGCTGGTGGGCGGGGGCAGGTCACCACATCATCGTCCGCCGGCAGAACAACCGACTCATCGTGCGAGTCGCCGAGGTCGACGAAGAGGCGGGGGAAGGTGAAGCGCAGTCCGTCCTCGAAGTGGGACTGCCCGCCGGCGCCGAACTCCGACTCGTGACCGCGCCGGACTGAACGGCGCGCAAGCGCAGTCACCGCGCCACCAGCCGGTTGTGCGGCTGCTAGACTGCACCGGTGCGCGCGCATTGCCTCCATCTCGGATGGCTCTTGGTCCTGGGGTGTTCGAGCCCGACAGGCGAGGTGGACCTGGCGGACGCGTCGGTGCCCGACGCACGCACACGCGATGGCGGGGCGTCCAACGATGGGACCGTCGATGTCGGCGCGGATGCTGCCGCCGAAGCCGACGCCTGGTTCGACCCACCCCGCGGCTTCACCGCCATGCCCATGGTGTTCCCCGAACCGCAATGGGCGGAGCGGTACCCCGTGCCCTGTTACCTGGACAACGTGGTGGCGTGCGCGGCGCTGCGCTTCGCTGGCGGTGTGGCGGTCGGCGACGTGGACGGGGACGGTTTGCCGGATGTGCTGTTCACCCATTTCGACGCACCGAACGCGCTGTACCTGAACCGTGGAGACTTCGTCTTCGAACGACAGCACGTGCCGGCGTTCGAAGACGCGCGGTTGAGCAACGGCGCCGCGTTCGCCGACATCGACAACGACGGCGACCTCGATCTGGTGGTCGGTGTGATGGGCGATGCCCAGACGCAGCTCTTCGTGCAGCACGCGCCGCTGCACTTCGTCGAAGAAGGCGAGGCGCGGGGCGTGGCCCTGCCGACCGGCGACCTGCACGCGTCGATGAGCCAGTGCTTCGGAGACTACGACCTCGATGGGTTTCTGGATCTGACCACCAGCGCGTGGCGCCCGGTCTCGGACACCGATCAGCGGACCGGCAACGGCCTCTTTCGCAACCTGGGCGCGATGGCACCGGGCAGTTTCTCGGACGTCACGGACGCGCTCGGACTGCGGGCGGAGAACACCCGCGCGCTCGGGGTCCCAGGGGCGTGGGGGTTCACGCCCGCGCTGGTCGACCTCGACGGCGACGGTCGACCGGAGTTCGTGCAGACCGCGGACTTCGAGACCTCGCGCCTGTTCTGGAACGAGGCCGCGCCCGAAGACGGCATGGCGTTCCTGGATGGCACGTCCGAAGCCGGCGTGGGCACGGAGGAGAACGGCATGGGCGCCGCGTTCGGCGACTACGACAACGACGGCGACCTCGACTACTTCGTGACCGCGATCTTCGACGACGACTGCCGCCGCGGCGAAGACTGCTACTGGGGCCGAAGCGGCAACCGCCTGTTCCGAAACGAAGGCGGGCGGCGGTTCGTCGACGTGACCGACGCGGCCGGGGTGCGCGACGCCGGCTGGGGATGGGGCGCACGCTTCTTCGACTTCGACCTCGACGGAGACCTCGATCTCGTCGCGACCAATGGCATCCGCCACACCACGCCGGACACCGGGTACGAAACCGACCCGATCAAACTCTGGCGGAACGAAGGCGACGGCACCTTCGTCGACGTGGCGGCCGAGCTCGGCCTCGTCGACGACGGGGTTGGCCGCGCGGTGGTGCCGGTCGACCTCGACGGCGACGGCGACTTGGATCTGGTTGTCACCCACACCCTCGACCCGCCCCTCGTCTGGCGAAACGACGCCGCCGAAATCCGAAGCTGGCTTGTCGTGGACCCGCGCGGCACGTCGTCGAACCGCGATGGCTACGGCGCCGAAGTGCGGGTCTGGCCGACGGCCGACGCGACCCCGATGGTGCGGCTGGCGGGCAACGGCTGCGGGTTTCTCGGCAACGACCCCGGCCGTCCCCACTTCGGACTGGGCACACACGAGACGGTGGCGCGGGTGGAAGTTCGATGGCCCCGCAGCGGGCAGATCCAGAACTTCTTCGACGTTCCGGCGAGGACGGTGCTGCGGGTGAACGAGCCGGTCGACGAGTGACGCCGATGGGCGGGTCGAGGCGTCGACACCGCCAACAAACGGACCGAGTCGCGGCCCCGAACAGGTAGTCTCCGCCGGTGGATAGAGAGACGCTGCGAATGTCCGCCCGCCTGGCGCAATGGCTCGGACCCTGGACCGACGACGACTTGGTACCGCGGCACGTGTCCTGGCGGCCGATGGTGGTTCCAGCCGAGGCAGGCCGACCGGAGATGGACGTCTGGGTCTACTCCAACGGCGCGCCGACCGGCGCGATGGTGGTGACCCCGGGCCTGCACTACCTCGGCCCGGCGGACTGCCGGCTGGACCGGTTCTGTCGCGTGCTCGCCGAGGCCGGGATCCTGGTGGTCTGTCCCTTCTTGCCGGACTTCCGCCGCATGCAAGTCACCCACGATCTGGGCGTCGACCTCGAGCGCGCGCTCGACCTGCTTCTGGCGTTGCCCGAGCGCCGGTCGATGGACACGGACAAGGTCGGGCTCTTCAGCATCTCGTTCGGATCCCTTCCGGCACTGGATGTCGCCGCGCGCCGCCCAGAGGTCGGCCGGCTGATGTTGTTCGGTGGCTTCGCGGTGTTTCGGGACACGCTCGAGTTCGCGGTGGAAGGCGCCCCGGACGGACGCGCGCACGACCCGCTCAACTGCTGCGCGGTGCTACTGAACTTCGTCGAACACCTGGATCCGAAGAACGCGCCGCAGCTGCGCCAAGCCTGGATGGACTTCATCCGCCTGACGTGGGGGCGGCCGTACATGAAATCGAACGAGGCATTCGCGCCGGTGGCCCACCGACTGGCAGAGGACCTCGCCGATCGAGAACTCTTCCTGAAGGGCACCCGCGTGCTGCCAGGGGTGCACGAGATGCTCGAGCAGTGTCTCGAGGGAGGCCGCGCGCGCATCGAGAGCCTCGACCCGCTCCCCGACTGCGCCCGCATCGCAATCCCCACCGTGGTGGCACACGGCCGCGACGACGACGTCATTCCGTGGGAGCAAGGCGCCGCCCTCGCCCAGGCGATCCCCCACGCCGAGCTGTTCATCACCGGGGCCTACTCCCACACCGGTCAATCGACCGTGTTGGATCTGGTGCCCACGGCGGCGCGAGAAGTGCGTGCGCTGGTCGGCATCGTCGGTGGCATGGCCAAGACCTCCCGGCCCTAGCAGGCTGCGAGAACGCCCTGCGGGCGTTCTCGCAGCCTGCCCCTTGCCCCTGCCCTTGCCTTTGCCCTTGCCCGCGGATCGGCGGTCAGATCGCTTGATCGGCGCGACGAGCATCGCGACGACCTGCTCGAGGTGGGCGAGAGCCCGTTCGATATTACTTGGGGGCACAGCCCCCCGTCCCGGTGACACCGCTGGCTCGCTTCGCGAGGCTGCACGCTGTCGAATATTGCTGGTCTCTCGCGGGGTTTCTACGGGCTCGGACGCCTTCGGCTTTCCGAACCCTCGAAAGCGGCTCCGGACCTGCTCGTCGCTTCGCTCCTGCGCGGGCCCAGAGCCTCCCGCGCGAGAGACAATATTCTTGGGGGCACAGCCCCCAAACCCCGTCCCGGTGACACCTGCTAGGAAGCGATCTGGCCTGGAGGGGCGATTTTGCACTGCTCAGGTGTTCGGATCGCGGGGATCATCCGTGATCCATGCATCGAAATCGTTGACGAATTTCGTCAACCGAAAAAAAACCTGGCGGAAGTCGAAACAAGTCCCCACCTTCTTCTGTACGCATCCTGCACGGCGCGTGAGTTATCGCGTGGCGGGCAGACACTTTTCATGACCCGAACCGACGTAGTCGCCAACACCTGTACAGCACCTCCCAGCGGTGGGGGGACGGCTTGGTCTGCGCGCGCGTATTCGGGAGTTCTGGATGAACGACCGGTGTGTCCGCGGGCAACTCAGCCTGCGGGGTCGAACCTTCAGAGCGCAGATGGTTCAAAAGCAGCCCAAGGAATTCGTTCCTCGGGCGTTCTGCTCTTGGGCCGACGATCTCTCTTTTACATCGATGGCTTAATCACCGAAAGGCGGACACTTTGACCCAAGGCGGCAACGCTCGTTTCGACGAGCTCATTCAGCAGGGACGAGAACGCGGATTTCTCACCTTCGCGGAGGTGAGTGATGCCCTGGCAGCGAAGGGCGCATCTTCTCCCCTCAACATTCAGCGCCTCCTGCGCCAGATCGAATCGGCGGGTGTGCGCCTGGTAGAACGGGCGACCCAGACCGAGAGCAGCGGACGTTCGTCCTCGCGCTCGACCCGTGGCGGCGCGAACGAGACCATCCAGTCGTACCTGGACTGGATCGGATCGGTCAGTCTCCTCACCCGCGAAGGCGAAGTCGAACTCGCCCGACAGATCGAGAAGGGCCGCAACGTCATCTGGGCGACCTTCCTCGCGTCGAAGATCAAAGCGCCGGCGGTTGCCGAAGTGGGCATCCGTGTCGCGGCCGAAGAGATCCGACCTCAGGACGCGGTCATCTCCGCCCCGTTCATGAAACTCCGGCGGCGACTCGCGAAGTGGGTCCAGCTGCTCGAGACCCGCAAGAAGGCAGACCGCGACATCGCCGAGAAGCAAGCGGGCGCCAAGGCGCGGGTGATCAAGGACACCTACGCCACGATCGAAGCCGCCGACGCCCTCGTCGAACGGGCCAAAGCCGAGATGGTCGAAGCGAACCTTCGATTGGTCGTCGCCACCGCGAAGAAGTACCTCAAGCGGGGCCTGCCGCTCCTCGACCTGATTCAAGAAGGCAACATGGGCCTCATGCGGGCCATCGACAAATTCGACTACCGCCGCGGCTACAAACTCTCGACGTACGCGTCGTGGTGGATTCGGCAGTCGATGGCGCGGGCGGCGACCGATCAGGGCCGGACGATCCGGGTCCCAGTCCACGCCCACGAACTGCTCACCAAGTTGATGAGTACCAGCCGACGACTGACCGGTCGCCTCGGGCGGGATCCCACGCCCGGCGAAGTGGCTGCGGCGATGCAGCTTCCGGTCGAGAAGGTCCGCAACCTGCTGGCCATCGCGCGCGACACCGTCTCGCTCGAGACCCCCGTGGGTTCGGACGGCAGCAGCGAGCTGCGCGATCTCATCGCGGACGAACGCACCGCCTCGCCGATGGATGCGCTGGTGGAAGACGACCTGAACACGACCGTGCTCGGGGCGCTCGAGACCCTGAGTGAACGCGAGCAACAGATCCTGCGCATGCGCTTCGGCATCGGCGACCAGGAAGCCCACACCCTCGCAGAGATCGGACGTGAGTTCGGACTGAGCCGCGAACGGATCCGGCAACTCCAGGCGCTCGCGCTTCGCAAACTGCGGCAGGTCGCCCAGAGCGACACCCTGCGCGCCTTCGTCGCGTAGTCGTCGCCAGACGCCATCCGTGGAAGCCGCGATCCTCTGGGGTCGCGGCTTCGGTCGTTCTGGAGCGCCTGACGAACGCGGTGCAGTGCCTCGGGAATCGCAGCGCTGTCCTTGCGAAACGCAGTGGGTTTCAGGGGTGAGGAATGCGCGCTTCGCGGGAGGCGTACACACTTCATGGACTCGCCTTCGACCGCCGTGGATGCGCCTGTGCTTGCCGAGACCCCCGTGCCCGAACCGCTGCGGGGCTGGAGCCGGGCCGGCGTCGAACGGTTCACGACGTGCGCGCTGGCGTGTGTGGGTTCGACGATCGCGCTCGCGGTAGGCGCCCGGGTCGTGCAGCTCTACGAAGTCCGGACCTGGCTCGAACCCTCGACGGTGTTGCTGGTACCGATGTCCACCGCGATCGTGACCGTCGGCGTCGTCAAACTTGCGCGGCGCATGAAGTCTGCCTGGTCGCTCGTGTGGCTCGGCCCACTCGCGGGCGTCTTGAACACCGCCTTCTGCGCCGGGCTTCTGACGATCGCGGCGGGCAACGGGCTCGGAGAAGCGCTTGGCATCACCGCGCTCGCCGCCATCTTCGGGTTGCCGGTCGGCGGCTGCGTCGGATTCGTCTACGCCGCGCTCTACGGTCCGCTGCTCGGCTATGTGTTCCGGCAGACCCGCGAAGACACCGTGCCGCTCGAGACCCGCGCGGGCGAACTGACCCTGCAGGTTCTCTCGGTCGTGTCGGCCTGGATGCTCGGCGTCTCGATCCTCGGGCGGGCGTTCGCACGGGGCGCGGTCGACCACGCCCTCGACACCCGGCCCGCGGTCGAAGGGTACGGCGTCGACGCCACCCAAGCGCTGCTCGTCTTGGCCCTTGCGGTCGCGGGGTGGACGCTCTTGCGCACGGTCCGGGTCGAGTTCTTCCTGAAGCGGATCGTGCGCGGCGAGGTCCCCGGTTGGTCGATCGCCCCGCCCATCGATCCCGCGGGCGCCGACGGCGCGCCCGTCGCACGGATGGACGACTCGCGCTGGGTGGTCCGTCATCAGCGGAGCGGCGATGGGCCCTTCCGCTCCGGCGACCAGTCGCTCCGCATGCGGCGGTTCGAATCGCAAGCGGAGAGCCGGATGCGCATGGGACTGCTCGCGACGCTCTTGGTCCTGGGCGTCTCGATGGCGTTCTTCTGAGCGCGTCTTCGCAGAACCGGATCGCACTCGGTGCATGCTCGGCTACCCTCGACCGGTGGCGGTCACGCGACAACTCGCTGCGTTCCCATGTCGTGGGTGCGGCGCGACCTTGGTCTCACACGAGCCGGTGAAAGAGGTCGAGTGTCCGTTCTGCGACAGCGACATCAAGATGCCGAAGCGTCTGCGCGACGACCTCGAGGTCGGACGCAAGCTCCCGGTCGACTTCGCGCGGGAAGTGGAGGTCGCCCTCGAAGGGGTGCTCGAGTCGCGGTTCGTGGAACCCGAGGTGCCCCGCTGGTTCATGATCGCGGGGCTCGTCGCGGGAGGGGCGCTCGGAGGGTTCGGTTGGCTGGAGCCCGAGTGGTGGTGGGGCGCGCTGCTCGGTGCGCTGCTCTTCGCGTTCCCAGTGGGCTGGATCAGCGCCTACCTGATCGCGCTGAGACGACACACCGTCCGCCGACGCGCGGTGGCCAGTCTCCGCAAGACGCCGCTGGCATGCCCCAAGTGCGACAACCCCACCCAGACCCCTGCCCTCCCCGGCCGGCTCGACTGTCCGGTCTGCAAACTCTCGCTCGCCATCGCGCCCGAGGTCGTCATCGAAGACGCGAAGGCCCGCAAGAAGCGATGGGCCGAGCCGCTGGAGGCGCGCATCGGCAGCCCGAGTTGGTTGCGTGGTGGCCACTGGACCCGCGCCGAGATCGCCCTGATCGCCGGCGTCGAAGTCGCCCTCCTCGCCGTCGCCATCGCAACCCGATGGCTCCTGCAGTAGCTCACTCGCGCAGTCGCGCCCGAACGCAGACCGGCGGCTCCCCCCGCGTCTCTCGACAGCGATAGACACCGCGCGAGGCGTCGTCGGTGTCGATGTAGACCCATATGGCCTCCGAATCTTCCGCCGCGCCCGGCACCAACGGCTGCGCCGAACGCGCGGTGGGTGCACACGCCCCGAAGAGCAGGAGTGAGCACAGCGCGACCGACGAGTAGATGCCTTGCATTCTGGAAATGCTACGCCACCCCCCCGCGACTTTCGACATTCGCTACACGTCCGCGCTTTGGACTCGGGTCACGCCGGCGGCGCTCATCTCGGTGAGGGCGGCGGCGATGTCGCCGGGGTTCATCTCCACGCCGCGGCAGGCGTCTTCGACCAGGAACGTTTCGAAGCCGCAGCCGACCGCGTCGAGCGCCGTGAACTTCACGCAGTAGTCGGTGGCGACGCCGAGCACGTAGACCTGGGTCACGCCTTGCCCTTCGAGCCACTTCGCGAGACCGGTGTCCTGCCGTTTGCCGTTGTCGAAGAAGCCGGAGTAGCTGTCGATGGTCACGTCGGTCCCCTTCGGGAACACCTTCGTGATCTGAGACTCGTCCAGGCCTTCGACGAACTCAGCGCCCGGCGTGTGCTGCACGCAGTGGTCCGGCCAGAGGACCTGCGTGAGCCCGTGCAGCTCGATGAGTTCCCCTGGGCTGTGCCCCTCGTGCTGGGTTGCGAAGGAACCATGGTTGGCCGGGTGCCAGTCCTGGGTCGCGGCGACGAGGTCGAACTTCGCCGCGACCGTGTTCGCGACCGGAACGACCGCGTCGCCGTCTGCGACCGGGAGCGCTCCGGTCGGCATGAAGTCGTTCTGGATGTCGACGAGGATCAGCGCGCGGGTCATGTCGGGCTCCTTGGTGAGCGAGGCAACCAGTCTGGCAACCAGTCTGGCAACCAGTTAGATGGAGAACTCGAATCCGCGCTCGGTGAGCGCGAGGTATTTGTCGTGATCGAATCGGTAGAGCCGCGCCGGCCGGCGAGCGACACCGGTCTCGTGTTCGCCGGTGTCGACGAGCAACTCCAGGCCGAGCACCTTCTTGCGGAAGTTGCGCTTGTCGAGCGGTTGCTCGAGCACCACTTCGTAGAGCCGCTGCAGCTGGGTCAGCGTGAACTTGTCGGGAAGCAGCTCGAACCCCACTGGCCGGTACCGCACCTTGGCGCGCAGCCGCTCGAGCGCCACATCGAGAATGCGATCGTGGTCGAAGGCGAGCTCCGGGATCTCGTGTGCCGGGAACCACGCCGCAGACCGCGCGTCCGTGGCCGCCTTCGCCGCGTGGTCGTGCACGTTCACGAGCGCGTACCACGCCACGCTCACCACCGGCCCACGCGGATCCCGTCCGGGATCGCCGAACGAGTAGAGCTGCTCGAGGTAGATGTCGGTCAGGCCGGTTTCTTCATGCAGCTCACGGCGCGCGGCCTCTTCGAGGGACTCCGGCACCCGTACGAATCCACCGGGGAGCGCCCACCGGCCAGCGAAGGGCTCGCGGTCGCGTTCGATGAGCAAGACCATCAAGCGCTCGTCCACACCGAACACCGCGCAGTCGACCGTGACCGCCGGCCGCGGGTACTTGTAGGTGACGCTCATGCGCTCGGCGCGACGATGGGCCAGTTCGCGAGTGCTTCCAGTTCGAGCGCGTAGCCTCCGTTGAGGATCGGGAACCGGCACCATGTCTTCGGGTCGAGGTTCTTGTCGTCCACGTGAAAACTCGGCGCATAGCGCTCGCGTTTCCACTGGTTGCGGCACCAGAGCTGGAAGAACTTGATCACCCAACTGCGCATCTGCTCTGGCGGCACGTCCGGCCACTCGACCCGCATGCGCTCGAAGGTCTCGACCGGCATCTTCTTGTCGCGGATCGCAAATCCCTCGATCGCATCGAGCACCGGGTACGGCATCAAGTCGCCTTCGTCGGTCTGGCCCTCGTCCTGGGGGCGGAGTTCCGCGGTCGGCTGCTGCTTGTTCACGAACGAGAGCGCCGGCACCGGCCCGATGCCTTCGATGCCGTCGCTCTCGAGCCAACGCAGCCACTGACGGAGGAAGTTCTTGTCGATGCCCGCGATGGGCGAGATGCCGCCGCAGGTGTCGCCATCCATCGTCGCGTAGCCCACCGCCGCTTCCGAGCGGTTGCTGGTGGCCATCAAGATCTGATTGCGGACGTTGGCGAGCATCCACACGCTCGGCGCGCGCACCCGCGCCTGGATGTTCTGCAGGGTGATGTCGTCGGTCTCCCAGGTCAGGGGCCGTTCGAGCGCCTTCTCGATGAGCGCGCGGTAGCCGACCACGAGCGCGTCTACGTCCAGCTCGAAGTGATCGGCGCCCACGGCGGCAGCGACCTCCTTCGCCGCGGTGCGGGTCACGTCGCCACTGTTGCGGGTGGCCTGATACGCGGTGGTGAGGAGCACCTTCGTCAGCGCCGCCTGATCCGCACCCGCCTTGGCCGCCTCGCCCAGCGCCCCGATGTGACCGAGCCGCGCCACGAATCCATCCAGACCGAGCTCGCGGACGGCGAGGTCGACCATCATTCGAACGAGGCAGACGCAGGCGGCCGAGTCGGCCCCGCCGCTGAGCGACACCACGTACCCGCGCGCCCGGCTGCGCCGCAGGTAGTCGAAGAGCGCGAGTGCGATCACCCGACCGAACGCTTCCTCTTTGGAGAAGTCGGAGAGCACGAGTTTCGGAGCCCGGGCCACCGCGACCTCGGGCCACTGGAAGTCGAGCTGCACTTGGTCGTCGCCGCGCAGGTCGGGGCGAAAGCTCGCGGTGCGGCTGCGCGCCAAACGCGTCGCGTCGATGTCCGCGACCGCGTCGACCACTTGAACCGGTCCGAACGAGAACCGCTCGGTCTCCGCCAGCGCAGTGCCCCCCGAAGCGATGATGCCGCCGCCGTCGTAGACCGCGCGCCCCGCTTCGTTGCCCAGCAGGTTGGCGTAGAGGTACGTGACCCCGAACGCGCGGGATCCTTCGACGACGATCTGGCGGCGCACGTCCTGTTTGCCGAACGCGAAGTGACTCGCGCTCGGGTTGAGGATGAGGTCGATGCCTTGCTCCGACATCTGCGCGCCCGGGCGGGCGGCCACCCAGGCGTCTTCACAGATCTCGAACCCGACCAGCAGCCCGCCCACGTCGAACGAGAGGTCGCCGATCGGGTAGGTCTTGCCGCGCACGGTGATCGAGGTGACCACCCCTTCCGGCCAGGGTTTGAACCATCGCGGTTCGTAGTGAATCCCGTCGCCGGCCAAGAACCGTTTCGCGACGAGGCCCGCGATCTTTCCGTCGACGCAGAGCGCCGCGCAGTTGTACACGCCGCCGCGGAGCGCCACGGGCAAGCCCATGGAGACGACCATCCCGTCGGTGTCGGTCGCGAGCCGCTCGAGCTGGTCCCACGCGGTCTCGAGCAGGCCCGCGCTCTGGAACATGTCGTCGCAGCCGTAACCCGTGATGCAGAGCTCCGGCAGACACATCAACGTGACGCCGCGGGCGCGCGCAGACGCGATCGCGGCCCGGATGTTGGCCTCGTTCTCGGCCCAGCCGAACGGGGTTTGGTTGAGGATGCCGACGGCGACGTGCACGCGATGCATGGTGGGTACTTTCTCGGAGACGAACGGAGGAGGAGTGGGTCGGTGGTACTACGCAGCGCCGTCGCGTGCGTCGGGACCGAGCTGGGAGATGAGCAACGGTGCGATGCTCTGCACCTGGAGAAAACCCGCGGCCCCGGGGGCGAGCTCCACCGCGCGCGGGTGGCTGTCGGTCGCAGCGATCTCTCGGAGCACGCCGCTGGCCTTGAGTTTGTCGAGCGCGTCGTTCGGAAAGACGCCGTGGGTGGTCACCGCGGCGATGTCTTTCGCGCCCGCATCGAGGAACGCGCGGGCGGCCCCACGGAGCGACCCACCGGTTCGGATCATGTCGTCGTAGATCACGACGGTCTTGCCGGACACGTCGGCGGCCAGCGCGGTGACTTCGGTGCGGTCGCCACTCACGCGTCGTTTGAACACGAACGCCGCGTCCACGCCGAGGTCGTTCGCCAGCGACTCGACCCACTTCGCCCGGCCCGCGTCGGTGGCGCCAAGTACGAAGTTGTCTCCACCGAGGCGGCGGATCGAATCGAGCACCACGTCCTTGGCGTAGACGTGGACCGGGCAGATGTTGCCTTCGAAGTACTGGGTGATGCCCTCCGAGTGAAGGTCGACCAGTAGGATCCGGTTGCCCGATCCAGCGATGGGAATCGACGAGAGGAGGCGCGCACGGGTCTTGGCCGTGACGACCTCGCCCGGATACACCGCGCGCTCCATCGTCTGATACCCGAACCAGGGCAAGACCAGCGTCAAGATGTGGGCGCCGCTTTGCACGAGACAACAGCCGAGGTCGTAGATCTCGAGGGTGGCGTCGTCGTCCACGGTACCGCCGAGCAGCACCACGTCCCGTCCAGCGACGGGGGTCAGCACGCGACGGTAGTGTTCACCATCGGGAAACATGCGGCGTTCGATCTCGCCTCGTTCGAATCCCGGAGCCGCGCACAGCGCGTCGCTCAAGTAGCGGTAGCGTTCGGTGCAGAACACGAGCACAGGTCGGTTGCGGTTCATGGGGACTCCTTGCGCGCCGATTCGATGAGCGAACGACGCAGCGCGTGCAGATCGGTTTCGAGACCGGAGGGGAACCGGCCCGGAGTCCGGTTGCTGGCGACGGCGGCAGGCAACGACTTCACTTGAGCCAGCGCGCGCTCCCGGGCTTCGTGCACGGTCGGCGAGGTGCCCAGCCGAGCGCCCTTGGCGAACACCGGCTCGAGAAGGTCTTCAAACGTGCAGTCGGTCGGCACGTCGTACACGGTCTCGCTTTCCGGGTCGTGAATGGTCGAACCCGAGAACCCGGTGGCGACGTCGTAGATCGCGTCGGCGGCGATGCGCCCCTCGCCGTCGGTGAACCGCCGCACTTGCTGACGGCTCGGGATGGAAGTCTTGATCGGGTTCTCGCTCAACTTGATCCGCGGCTGCCACTGGCCGTCTTCGTCCTGGACCGCGGCGAGTTTGTACACGCCGCCAAGCGCGGGCTGGTCGTAGCAGGTGCTCAGACGCGTGCCGACGCCCCACACGGTGATCGGCCCGCCCTTCGCTTTGATCTCTGCGATGCGATGTTCGTCGAGGTCGTTGCTCGCGACGATCGCCGCGTCGGGAAAGCCGGCTTCGTCGAGCAGCGCGCGCGCCGCGGTGCTGAGTTCCGCCAGATCGCCCGAGTCGAGCCGGACCCCCTGCATCTCCATGCCACGCGCGCGCAGGTCGAGTCCGACCTCGATCGCGGTGCGCACGCCTTGGAGCGTGTCGTAGGTGTCGACGAGGAACACGCAGCCGGATGGGAAGACGTCCGCGTACGCTTCGAACGCTTCGCGCTCCGTCTCGAACGACATCACCCAGGCGTGGGCGTGGGTGCCCTGGACCGGGATCCCGAAGCGCTGCCCTGCGAGTACGTTGCTGGTCGCCGTGCAGCCACCGACGAACGCGGCGCGGCTCGCCGAGAGGGCGCCGTCGATGCCCTGCGCGCGGCGCAATCCGAACTCGAGCACTTTGTCGGGCACGCCGTCGGTGACCGCGGCGCGGCAGACCCGCGACGCCTTGGTGGCGACGAGCGTCTGGAAGTTGAGGATGTTCAGGAGCGCGGTTTCGACGAGCTGCGCCTGCCAAAGCGGGCCTTCGATCCGCAGCAGCGGTTCGTGTGGGAACATCACGGTGCCTTCGGGCACCGCGGCCACGTCGAGGTCCCACGTGGCGTCGCGGAGGCGGTCCAAGAAGTCCTCCGGGAAGAGCTGCCCGCCGTCGGGGCCCCGCAACGATCGCAGGTAGTCCCGCTCTTCGTCTCCGAACCGCAGCGACTCGAGGTAGTCGAGCGCGGTGTCCAGGCCCGCCGCGATCGCGTAGCCACCCTGGAACGGATTGCGGCGGAAGAAGAGATGAAAACAAGCACGACGATCCGCGAGGCCCGCCCGGTGGTATCCGGCGCCCATCGTCAGCTGATAGAGGTCCGTGAGGAGCGCGAGAGTCATAGTGTTCTTTGTACACTAAGAGCGCCCGGGCGGCAATTCAAGGGTGTTGCTCGGGGCGCGTGGGGACGCAAAAAATGCGGTCGGCCGCACGAGGTTTCAGACGATCGTCCGAATCTTGTCCAATTCCAAGGGCGAACTGATCCGCACGATTTGTGCATCGACCCGCAGTCTTGCTTGGGGGTCTACGATGAACAGAAGCCGGTGTTGGGGCTGCAACGAGTGGGTGCTCGGTTGCTTGGTGATGTGGTTCACGAGTGGCTGCGGCCTTGTCGTCGGTTGCAACGACGATCCGCCGGTCGACATGTTCGATGGCGGGGGATTCGACGCGTCCGGCCTGGACGCGCCTGGCATGGACGCGCCTGGTACGGATGCACCTGGCATGGATGCACCTGGCATGGATGCACCCGGGGTCGATGCACCCGGGGTCGATGCGCCGGGGGTCGATGCGCCCGGCACGGACGCCGGCACGGACAGCGGACCCAGCACGACCTGCGGCGACCGACGGATCGAGCTGCCGGAAGAGTGCGACGACGGCAACACGACGGACGGCGACGGCTGCGACCACAACTGCCGGCTCGAAGTATCGGCTTCGTGCGGCGACGGCGTCGTCGACTACGCCCTCGGCGAACAATGCGACGACAGCAACCGCCGCAACGGCGATGGGTGCAGCAGCGCCTGCCGCATCGAAGCCTCGGCCTCGTGCGGCGACGGCATGCTCGATCTGATGGCAGGCGAACAGTGTGACGACGGCGGCGTGCTGCCGGGCGATGGCTGCAGTCCGACCTGCCAATACGAAACCGTGGGCGCCTTCTGCGGCGACGACATGCGCGACCCGCTCGAAGTCTGCGACGACGGCAACCTCCGCAACGGCGACGCCTGCAACCCGACCTGCAACTTCCAGAACCAAACCGAAGCGTGGGTGGGCGACGGCACCGCCGGCGGCAGAGACGGCGTGGGAACCGCGGCACGCGTGGGCGGCTTCGGCTCGCTCGCGGCCGACGACACCTACGTGTGGTTCGGCGACAGCGCCAACCGCGTGCTGCGCCGCATCGAGGTCGCGACGGCCACAGTGCTCACGGTCGCCGGCAACGGCACCGCGGCGATCGTCGACAACCGAGACGGCGCGAACGCCAGTTTCACTTCGCTCGAGGCCGTGACCACCGATGGAGCCACGGTGTGGGTCGCCAACGGCTCCACACTGCGCGCCGTGAGCACCACCGCGCCGTTCGGGGTGGGCACGGTCGCGGGCGGCGCCCGCTGCATGAACGCGTCTTGCTACTTCGATGGCGTCGGCGCCGCGGCCCGCTTCGACGACATCCGCGGCGCGACCTACTACGGCGGCTACGTGTGGGTGCTCGATGCGAACGCCGCTGTGCTCCGGCGCTTCGACCCTGCCACGAACACCGTACTCACCGTCGCTGGGTCACCCTACATGAATGGCGCCACCGACGGCGTCGGCACCGCAGCACGCTTCGTCAGCCCGCGCTACATGGCGACGGACAACTCCGGGATGCTCTACATCGCGGACACGAACGGCGCGACCATCCGCGCGTACAACACGGTCACGGGGGAGGTCTCCACGTTCGCCGGCAATGGCACCGCGACCTACTTGGACGGTGTCGGCACGGCGGCGGGCATCCACCGGCCCCGCGGCATGACCTCTGATGGCACGAGCATCTACTGGGTCGAGTTCAACCAGCACACGCTGCGACAGGGCGTCATCGCGACCCAGCAGGTCTCGACGATGATCGGTCGCGCAGGCAGCAACGGGTACGTCGAGGGCACCGGGGCCGCCGCCCGCATGGCGAGCCCGTTCTCAGTGACCTTCCACTGGCCTTCGGGCTCCCTCTTCCTGCTCGACTCGGGCAACAACCGAATTCGCCGCATCCAGTAGATCGGCACACACACGGGGGTGGGGCTCCCTGGGGATCGTTGATCTCCAGGGAGTTTTTTTTGGAGCGGACGCGGACGGCGATGGCGGGCAGGCGCCTCACCTCGGCATGGGGCGTGCAGTGGGGTTCCGCACCATGCGTGCCCTGTGCCTCTTCGTGCCATTGCTTGTTCTCTCGACCGGTTGCTTCCGGGATCACTCGATGGAAGTCGACGCCGGCGGCAGCGATGCCGGGTGCGATCTCGGGTGTTGCGATGGCCTCAACTACTTCCTCGCGGACCCCACCAGCTGCGTCTGTCCGCGCGGAACGTACGAGTCGACGCCCGACGCGTGTCGGGGCGCCGACGCCGGTCTGCCGCCGAGGGATGCGACGTGTTTCCCAGAGGCAGGCTTTTGTTGCGATGGAGGCGCCACGGTCCCCGCGACCTCGCTGTGCCCGTTCGAATGTCCCGAAGGTTCCGTGTTCAGCCGCACCGAGTGCGCGCCTCTGATGTGCCCCGAGGTCCGGGCGGACGCGAGCTGCGTGGGCAGCCAAGTGATGCCGGCGGGCGAGGCCTTCACGCTGCCGGTGGAGTTCCATCAGTGCGCGTGCTGCGCGGACACCGAGTGCGCGGTGCGCGTCGACGAGCGCAACGCGCGGGTCGAGCTGACCACGACCATGTGCCCCGATCCCTGCGATTGCGATCGCTGCGAGTTCCCGACCGTCGGGTGTGAGGTGCCCGCGCTCTCGGTCGGAGACTGGACCGCCGTCGTGAACGGCGAAGATGCGTTCCGGTTCACCACCGACGTGCCCCGGCCGGGCTTCGCGCCTCCGCCGCCGTGGTGCATCGGATTCTCGCAGCCAGACGCGTGCGGCATCGGCAGCGCCCTCGACGCGCGCACGCCTGCGGGGGTGGACGAGGTGTGCGTAGGACGCACTGCGGAAGACAAGATCTTCGCGACCTTGGTCGACCACTGCCGCCCCTGCGGGTCCATCGAAGGCACGTGCAGCGTGATCCTCGATCCGCGGTACACCGACGACCTGCCTCCAGGCGGTGAGATCCGAATCGACGCCACGCAACATCAGACGTCTTGCGACATCGCCTGCCCGGACATCTGCATCCGCGACGAACAAGCGTGCCGGGTGCCGGACCTGGTCCCAGGTCATGTCTACCGCGTTTGGATCGACGGCCGCAGCGTCGACCAGTTCGTCTGGGATCCGAGCGCGACCAGCTGCGCGACCGTCGATCGCGACGGGTGAGTCTCCTCGTCGGAGCGTGACGCACTGGAAGATGCCGAGGCGGAAGCGCACCTGCTGCGGACCGGACACGCGGTGGGCTTCCACCGTGGGACCAGCAGTCGCCAGCACCAAACTCGACTGAAGGCTCAGGGAACCGGCGCTGCAGCGCAGGGCGTGACGTCGAAGGAGACGACCTGCTGACACCACGCGCGGTTCGTGCCCGGGTCCCGCATGCAGTTGGCGCTGTCGCCGTTGCCCACGAACGAACCGGAGAAGACCGCGGTCTCGCCGCAGTTGCGGACCGTGATCGTGTAGTCGACCTGGCGGCCGGAGATGCAGCTCGTGTAGTTGGAGACCCGCGCTTGGTAGGTGCCCGCGGGTGCACGGCCTTGGGGCCAGAACACGTGTTCGTTGTTCACGCCCATGTGGCCGTTGCAGCCCGCGTTGGCGTCGAGGTCGAGGTGTCCGCCATCGGCGGTGTTGGTGTTGCCGTAGTAGACCGTCGCGCCCGTCGGACTGACGACGTAGAGGTCGAGGTCGGTCGACTGGGTCATCGTCAGTGTGACCTCCACGTCACCGGTGCCGAGCGGCAGCACCCGCAGCTCGCGGCGCACCCAGGGCGAGACCCGGCCCTGGAGGTCGACCGCAGCGATCCGCACCGCGGCGTGCAGTTCTTTGTCGGGATCGGCAGGGGTGCCGTCCGGATGCACGGGGGAGTCGATGCCGAACTGCAGGTCCGCGTTCTCCATGCCGGCGACGCGAATCAGTCCGAGCTCGCTCTCGACGACCGCCGGCAACCAGAAGTGTCCGGGGTAGTCGATGAACTCGAGCAGAAGCCCCTGCACTTCTCCATCGGTTCCGCCACCGGGACCGGCGACGACCTGCAGCTGCGCGGGGCTGCCGGCGATGACTCGAATGGGCTGGTCGACGCGCTCGCGGCTGCCGAGACGGAGACTCGGTCCACCGGCGAGCGGCGCCGAAGGTGGCCCGCCTGGACGGAGCTCGGCGCCCGCCACGATCCACGGGTTGTCGATGGTCCGGCCGGTTCGGTTCGAAGCCGCCATGCGCCGCATGTCGCTCATGCCCGCAGGCAAGAGGCCGACGACCTGAACGAAGGGGCCGGGCCGGTAACGGGGGCGCATGTTCTCGACCCGCTGCGCGCGGGTTGGCCCGGTGGTCGGAGCGACTCCAGGCACGATCGGGTCTGCGATCGGATCGGGCACGATGGGTTCGGCGATGTCGGGCCGCACATCGGCCTCTTCCTCGCCACCCCCGAAACGCTCCATCAGCGCCAGCCCGCCGAAGACGGCCGCGACCAAGAAGACGGCGGCCACCAGACCGATCACCACCACGAGACCCATACCGCCCCGCGGCGTCTCGTCTTCGTCAGATTCCAGGTCGGGTGCGTCTCGCCGCATCGATGAAGTTCCGGGGGTGCGATTCGCGCGCAGGCGCGAGGGTGGATCCGACCGCCGCGCCCTGTGCGAAGTACGCGCCGGTGGAGGAGTCGGGGAGGATGTCATGGGTATACGGATGCGCGAACGGGATCTCCTCGATCGCGAAGATCTCGAGTTCGCCCAACCGGTCCCCCGCCGCGAGATCTCCAAACGTGCGCCCATCGATCGTGGGATGTCCGGCGCTCACCTCGACGGCGCCGGTCTCGAGCACCCCCAGTACTCGAATCCGTTTCATGCGATCCCCATGCGCCGAGTATAAGGGGATTCGTGCATCCGTACTTTGGCGATGGACGCTGCCTGCTCATCGCTCACCGCGGTGGCGCCGCGCGGTGGCCCGAGAACACCCTGCTCGCGTTCGAGAACGCGTACGCACTCGGCTACCGGTGGATCGAGACCGACGTGCACCTTACGAAGGACGGCGAGATCGTGGTCTTCCACGACGAACGACTCGAGCGCACCACGGACGGCACCGGACGGACATCCGACCACACCCTCACGGAACTGAAGCGTCTCGATGCGGGCCACCAGTTCTTTGACGGCAACGGGCACCCGTTCCGTGGGTGTGGGGTTCGAATTCCGACCCTCGAGGAAGCGTTCGCGGTCGGGCCCGAGCTGCGGCTGAACCTCGAGATGAAGGGTCAGGACCCACGCTTGGCCGAAGCGCTGCACGCGTTCGCGGACCGCCACGACGTACACCACCGGATGCTCGCCGCGTCGGGACACGACCCGCTCACCGCGCACTACCGGAGCCTCGGAGGGACCGCGGTTCCGACCTCACCGGGCGTGCGCGGGATCTTGAAGTTCTGGCTCTCCCTCAAGGTGGGGGCCCACACGCGCATCCGCTGGCCGTTCGATGTCCTGCAGGTGCCCATCGCGCACGAAGGACTCCGCGTGGTGGACCAGCGCTTCGTAGACGCCGCCCATGCGGTGGGGCTCAAGGTCCACGTGTGGACCATCAACGACGCGCGCGAGATGCGCTGGCTCTACGAGCTTGGCGTGGACGGGATCATGACGGACCGCCCGCAGGTGCTGCTCGAGACCCTCGACGCGATCGACCCCACGACCGGCCACCCCCGCGGCGCCTGACGGCAGCGCTTGCTCGAGGGACGCGGCAGGCGTTCACTGCCCTTCGAACCGAAACGGGTACGTGAAACTCAAGCCGTTGCTGCTGATCGAGAACCGCCAGGTGCGGACTTCGGATTCGATGCAACCGCGAATGGCCGGGTTGGGCGCGCCCTGGGCGGTGACCGAGGACACCCCACCACCCGGATCGACACGAATGGCGAGGTTGACGCGAAATGAATCCAGCGTGGGATCCATGCATGCGCGCAACGCGCCCGTATGGCGCCGAACCACGGACACGACCTCACTCCGACTCAATGTGGTGGTGGTCGACATCCCAGACATCGCGGAGCCTCCACCGCCGTTGGAACCGTTCAAGAGATCGTCGATGGAAACCATCGACGTGGTTCTCATCATCGTGTGCATCGAAGGCCGACGCTGCTGGTTGGCCGTCGTCATCGTGATGGGCGTCGGAACGACCCTCTGGGACACCACCATCTGCGACGTCGTCGTCTGCGCCGTCACCATAGCCACGCCCATCGGCGTCTCGGTCACGGGTGTGGCGGCGCCCATCGGCAGGGTGGTGGTTTCGGGCGTCGTCGCCGGATCCACCGCCGTCGTGGTCGTGGGAGGCGCCGGGATCTGCGGCGTGGTCACCATCTCCATCTCCATCGGGGCCTGCGCGTCCTGCATCGTGGACAAAACGCCGGCGCCGACTCCAACCGCGCCCACCATCATCAGCGCCGCGCCGATGAACGGGGTTCGGGCGCGCCGCACGGTCGGCACCTGCGTCATGCCGGTCGCCGGCCCCTGGTTCATGCTGGAGCCGCCTTGTCGATCGCCGGCGCCGTCGCGCATTGCGTCGGCGCCGAGGTGGCGGGCATCGGCGGCCGGATCCCGATGGGGCAGTGGCGTCTCGACCGGCACGGCTACGGAAGACATCGACGCCGGCCCGGCCGCCGGAGAGGGCGTCGGCAACATCGTCGCGGCGAGCGCTTCCACCGCACGCGATCCGAGCGCCGCCCGCAGCGCCGCCGCGAACGAACTCATGTCCGGGTAACGTTCCGACAAGTCCTTCTTCAGCGCCCGATCGATCACATCCGCGAGGTGGGAGGGGACCGAGCCCTTCACCGTCCGAAGCGGCGGGGGCGCCTCGGTGAGAATGGACGCGATCATGCCCTGCGGGGTCTCGGCGAGAAGCGGGGTGCGGCCGGAGAGACACTCGAACCACACCGCGCCCATCGCCCACACATCGGTCGGGGGACCGATGTCCCGGAGTCCGCGGACCTGCTCGGGCGACATGTACGCCGGCGTGCCGATCATCATGCCGGTCTGGGTGGCATGGGTTCCGTCGAGCAACTTGGCGATGCCGAAGTCGAGCAGCATCGGCACTTCTCTACCGGCCTCGCGCGCGATGAAGATGTTGTCTGGCTTGAGATCGCGATGCACGATCCTCTGACGGTGGGCGTCGGCCAGCCCGTGCATGACCGGAAGCAGGAGCGCGGCAGTCGCCTCGGGGGAGAGGGGGCCCACGCGCATGATGCGGTCGCCGAGACTCTCGCCCTCGAGCAGGTCCATCACGATGCAGCGCGCGCCGTCCTCCGCGGTGACGAGGTCGAGGATGCGCACGACGTTCGGATGGCGAATCATGGCCGCCGCTTTGGCCTCCCGTTCGAAGCGCAGCGCCACCGACGCGTCGCGCACGAGATGCGGGTGGAGAAGCTTCACGGCGGCGGGGCTGCCGAGCGAGGCGTGCTGCGCGGCGAACACCACACCCATGCCACCCTCTCCGATGATCCGATCCAAGCGGTACGACCCCACGGTCGTTCCGATCCGTTCCTGGGCGGTCAGCAGCGGCACACGGCATTGTCGACGCGCACCCCGCCCACGGCAAGCTCCGCACCGACCCACCCACAAACGAAACCGCCGCTTCTCCGAAGAGAAGCGGCGGCGCGTTCATCTAGGTGCTGCGGTTCAGCCGCACTGACCGGGCGTCGTGGCGAGCCAGGTGCGGTCGCCGTCGTACGCGCGGTCGTTCACACACTCGCTGGTGTTGCGGACCCAGCTGCAGAAGCCGTCCGTCGCGCAGTCGCCACAGTTGGTGTAGTCGCAGGGAATGCACGAGGAGCGGCTGGTGCGAAGGTCGCCGGAGCAGCCCTCGGCGCCGCAGCTGTCGGTGGCTCCACACCAGTCGAAGCCCGCGCGGTTGCAACTGTCGCAGTCGGTGATGCCTGAGGAGTCGGGCACACAGCTGCCAAGCACGCAGACTTCACCCGCCGCACAATCGGTGGCTTCGGTCTCCGGGGTGCAGTGCATCTCGACGCAGACGCCTTCGACACACTCTTCGTCTTCACCGATGCACGGGTTCATCTCGTCGCACATGTCTTCGGTGCAGTAGGGAAGCGACTGGTCCGCCGCGCCGCCAGCCACCTGTTCGAATCCGATCGAGGAGTCGAGCGTGGTGAAGGTGCGGGAGAAGAACCCGAGGTCCACCCCGAGCGGTCCACGGAGGTAGGCCTGGCCACTGACCGTGGCGTCCCAGTTCCAGGTGCACGCGAGGTCGTCGGTCGTGATCGACGCTTCCGCATCGAACTCGGCGCCCGCGCTCGGGAGACGAAGTCCGCTGACCTCGATGCCCAGGTAGAGCCCGGCGTGTACGCCCGCGCGGGCCGTGACCGAGCCGCCTTCTTCCAGGTCCATGTCGACGTCGACCGTGCGGTCGAACTCGGCGATGGGGGTGATGCCGCTGTCGCGATCGTAGATGGCGCCGAGACGCAGGCTGGCGGTCGCGTAGAGCGTGGTCTCCACGCGGGTGGGCTCCATGTCGACGATGACCGAGGTGGTGAGCTCCGGACGAAGGCGGATGTAGACGCGGACCGGGAGCGGTCCGATGCGGAAGCTGCGGCTCCACTCGATCGGGTTCACGCGAAGCAACTCGAGCACGTCGAGCAGACAGTCGGCGTTGACCTGGCCTTCGGTGTCGAGCGTCAGGCGGACCGCGGCGCCGCCCGTGGCGGTCACACCGGCGCGCTGGATGCCGAACAGGCCGCGCTTCTCGAAGATGAACTCGGTGGTCACATCGGTGGTCTTGAACTCGTGGCGGAAAGAAATCGAACCTTCCGCGAGGCCTTCACAGGTGCCGGCGCCGTCGAGGATCTCGGTCGGGACCAGATCATAGGTGCCGCCGAGACCCGAGCGTCGACCGCCCACGTCGTCGGTCGTCGCGACGAAGTCTTCGGCGTTCGGCACGATGCGGGTGAAGAACGAACCCTCGTCGATGACCTCGTCGAGGCCGACCGGATCGAGACGCACATCCACCACGGTGGGGCTGGAGGCGCGAACCTCGGCGACGCGGCCCATGTATCCCGGGCCTTCGTCGCCCACGAGGATGGTCCCGGTGGCGAAGAGTTCCGGCGCGTTGGAGAACGTGAACTGGTAGAAACCGTCCTCGAGCAGCTCGACGCCCTCGAGGGTGGGGTCGTCGGACACCACCAAGACGTCCTCGTTGAGGATGATCTCCTCGCTGATGTCGACTCGAACCCCCTCTGGAAGGTCTTCGCGGACCATGCCCGGGTCCGAGCTGCAGCCGAGGGCGACGAGGCAAAGTACCAGTAGTTTTCGGGTCATTCTCAATGTTTCATCCGGTCTGAGGGTTGAGGTGGGGCATCTGAACCCCATCCACGCGATGGCAGCGTAACAAGAGCAACGTCCATGCCGAAACACGGAATCGGCCGCCGTATGAGAGGTGGGCGGCTCTGGGGACCACCGCGTGCCCCATGTACGTAGGGGGTGCGGCAAAGCTCCGCCGGTGCGGGTGGGTTTGCGCACACCCGACGTACTGGTGGTCGCGGGCGTGGGCTGAGGACTGAAGGGCCACACCGCCCACTCATCGGTTGGCGCGGGCGTCCGTCTGCGTGGTGACGTCCGGAGTGCCATCCGCGCCGACCAACTCGGTGACGCTGCACAGCGCCGGGCCCGTGATGTCGACGTCTGCGACCCGCCAAAACTGGCGGGTGCCGGTGCCGATGGCGACCGGTCCGATCTCGGCGATCGGCGTGGTGCGATCGCCGCCGCAGTAGATGCGCACGGTCACGTTGCCGCTCCCGCTGAAGGCGTGGACCCCGACGCGGTAGGTGCCGTTCGCCGGCTCGTCGATGTTGGTGTTCTCGGGACCGAAGCCGTTGGTGTCGTCGATGTCGAGGTGCGGGTTGTCGGCGGTGCCGGGCCCGCCCCAGTCGAGCACCGCGCCATCATCGCAGTTGCGGTAGTAACAATCGTCGCGGCCGTGGAACCACGCGCTCGTGCCGACATTCAACAAGTGCAGGTCCATGTCCGTGCGACCGGTGCTCCAGAACATCTCGACGCGCAGTCCTTCGTCGACCACCGCGACCACCGCCGTCTCGCACGTCGCCACCATCCCGTCGGAATCGGTGGCGGTGATGCGCAAGAGGTAGTCGCCCGCGATGTCGGGTGTGAAGTTGGTCGTGAGGGCGCTCGCCGGGCTCGGACCGCCCGCTGCGGAACCCACGGGCTGGTCGACCAGTTGCCAGCGGACCGAGACTCCATCCGCGTCGTCCACCACCTCGGCTTCCACCGACACCGAGCGGAGCGGCGGGGTCTCGATCAACTCCGGACAGGTCAGCTCCGGGGGCGTCGGGGTACCGATGACGGTGACGAGGCAACTGCTCGTCAAACCATCGTCGTCGGTCGCGACGTACTCGAGCACGTACGGGCCCTGTCGCTCGGGGATGATCGTCACACGGGGACCACGCATGCTGGTGAACACCACCCCGTCCGCGTCGTCGGGCGGCCAGGAGATCGGCGCCCAGTCGTGGCGCACCACTTCGCGGTCGTCCGTGACGACGAGGGCGACGTCGACCGGCAGCCGGGTCGGCGCCAGGATCGGATCGGTGGGACACATGATCATCGGGGGCTGGGTCAGACGCACCCGGACGCGGCACTGATCGGTGCCGCCCGAGATGTCCGTCACGGTCAGACGCAGGACGTAGCTGCCTGGGTCGGTGCCGCTGAAGATCACGCTCGGCCGATCGGCGTTGGTCAACGTGGTCCGGGCTCCGTCGGGCGTGCTGCGCACTTCCCACCGGTACGCGACCGGTCCTTCGTCGTCGAAGCCGAGCCCATCGATCGTGATCGCGTCGGCGACGGGCGCGACGATCTCTTCGCCCGGGCACGCTGCGATCGGCGGGCCGTCCACCACAGCGACCAGGGTCCGACACGTGGCAAGCATGCCATCGAGAGAGATGGCCTCGAACTCGAGGAGATACGTCCCGGGCAACGTGGGGCGCACGACGGTGGAGAGCGCCTCGGGGGTCGCGAGCCCAGCGTCCGCTCCATCCGGCTGGTCGACCACGGTCCAGCGCGATTCCGCGCGTTCGCCCGACGTCACGACCGCGGTGACCTCAGCACTCTCGCCGACGCCGACCATCTGCGCGGGCCCACACTCGACGGCGAAGAGCGGCGGCGCATCGGGCGTGTCCGGGCCTGGCGCGTCGAACAGGGGCGCGTCCGGAAAGTCGAATCCATCCGGCCCGACATCGCGCAAGGGCATGCCGTCGGGCCCGACATCGGGCAGATCGCCATCCGGGAGCGAGCCGTCCGTCCCCGCGTCTGCGGCGGGTGGGTCGACGAGCAGCGCCGAGCGACCTCCGCATGCAGAGACCATCAGCAACACACAGCCCAGTCCGAGGGTTCGATTCACCACCGAGGTGTAGCAGGCCGCACCCCGCGGCGCTCTCCCACCAGCACCCGGAACGGGTTCGCGAAACGACGCCCTGGATGAGGGCCCGAATCGCGCAGCGCGGTCAGGCTTTCGGGTCGGGCTGTTTGGCAGCTTCCAGCTTTTCGAGGCGGCCTTCGAGGGCGCGGATCGTGCGCTCGGCTTTCTCCAACCGGTCGTCGCTGCGGTCCGGCCGGTCAGAGCGCCGCAAGGTGTCGAGTTGCCGCTGGAACCGGATGCGTTCCTGGTCCGGCAGCCCCACTTGGTAGGCACGAAGCTTGTCGTAGCTGCCGCGCGACCGCCCCGTACACAGAGCCTGGGCGGCGGCGACCCGCACCCGGAAGATCGAGTCGCGCAGGCGCGCTTCGAGCGCCTCGATCAGCGGCGCGCGCTCCTCCTCGGCCGCCCCTCGAAGCGCGGTCCCGAGCGCCGCACACACCGCGGCCCGGACCCGGTCGGGCAACGTGCCGGGGGGCGCGTTCTCGACGAGCCAATTGTGCAACGTGCGGTGACGCGACGCGGCCATCGCGCGCACCGCCCCGACCGCGCCGAACTCGGACCGCTCTCTCCGTTGTGCGTGCTCGATGAGCACATCGGCTGGGGCGTCCTCGCGCTGCGCACCGAGAGCGTCGAGGGCGGCTTCGGTGGCCCGCGGCGGCATGCCGGTTCGGAGCCGCTGGACGAGCTCTGGGACCAGACGCGGGTCGCGGTACTTGGACGCCGCGTGAAACACGGACGCCAAACTCTGCGGGTCTTTGTGTTTGGCGCAGAGCGTCAGGAGCGCCTCGAACGACGCTTCGTTGGCGGCGTCGCCGAGCGCCGCGGCGATCTCCGATCGCACGCCCCAGAACTTCTCGCGCTCGAAGGCAGCCTGGACCGCGGCGACGTTCTGGCGCCGGCCGGTCGCGACCAACACCCGGGCCGCTTGCATGCGTCCCCACGCGTCGTCTTGTTCGAGCTGCGCGCGCCACATGCCGTCCGGCAGGTCGAGACGAAGCTGATGAAGCAGTCCGAGGTGTGGATCGATGCGCACCCGATCGGGGGCGGCCGGCATGTCGACCACGAACCTCAGAGATGCGCCATCGAATGCCACGCGCTGCTCCCGACGTTCTCCGTCCACCCACCAGGCAATGTCCACTTCGAGGTGGAAGAGCCCTACGCCGCGCTTCGTATTCTTTTGCTTCTGGGCGAGCTCGAACGTCCCGGTGTGGGTCGCTGCATCGAATCGGAACCGCCCCTCGAGGATGGGAAAGCCGGGCGCGTGAATCCACTCGTCGAAGAACTGAGCGAGGGACCGGCCGCTGACCACCTCGAGCGTGCGGCGGAAGTCATCGGTTTCGACGAGTTCGCCAGCGTAGTGGTCGACGTACTGGCGGACCGCGGACCAGAAGACCTCGTCGCCCAGCTGTTGACGCAGCATCTGCAAACGCCACGCGCCACCGGGGTAGAGGTGGTGATCGTACATGTCCCAGCTGCTGTCGAAGGCGCGGGTGACGATCGGTCGGACGTACCGGGTCTCGCATTCCTTGAAGTAGTTCTGCGCCGACATCCAGAGATCGTGTTGCTTCGCGTCCTGTCCCAGGTCGTGCTCGAGCCAGCACGTCTCCATGTAGGTCGCCCACGACTCCTTGAGCCAGGCGTGCGCGTAGTCGCGGCAGATGATCAAGTCGCCGAACCAGGTGTGCGCCATCTCGTGCAGGTTGATGACATCGAGCAGTTGGCGTTCTTCGGACTCGAGCGCGTCGTCGAGCAAGAAGCGGTCGTCCCAAGTGGTCAGCGAGATGTTCTCCATCGCGCCGCCGATCCACGGCACCCCGATTTGGAAGTACTTCTCGTATGGGAACGGCACACCGAGCTTCTCGGGCAACCACTCGAGCATGTCGGCGGTGCGCCGGAAGGAACGCTCGAGGTTCGCCTCGTCGTGCAGCGCGGCGGGTGCGAATGCCGCAATCGGCACCCCATCGACCTCGCCCCCGTCCCAACGAACGAAGTCGCCAACCGCGAAACAGGTCAGGTAGCTCGGCACGTTCGAGGCGCAGGCCCAGTGCACGGTCTGCGTCCCGTCGTCGTTCTTCGTCTCCGATTTCAGCGCGCCGTTCGCCAGCACCGTGAGCCCTTGCTGGGCCGTGATTCGGAACGAGAGCGTCGGACGCACCGACGGCAGGTCCACCGTGCACAGCCAATGGCGCGCGCGCTCGGTCTCGTGGTCGGTGATGGCAAGCAAACATGCGTCCGGATGCGCGGGGCTCGGCTTGGTGAAGAACAAACCACTGCGGGGTTCTTCGACCGCATACCGAAGTTCCACCACCCGCGTCTCGTTGCGCACGAACCGCCGCTGCCAGACGAGCTGCAGCTGCTGGCCATCGTAATCCCAGTCGACCCCAGAGGTGCGGACCTCCATGTCGAGCAGTTCGACCCCGTGGAGCGCGAGCACATGCGCACCGACGGTGTTGCACCGCACGGTGTGTCGCAGCACCACGTCGAGCCGCGGCTTCTCGAGGTCGACGCGCAGATCGATCTCGAGGTGGATCGGTTCGAGCTGCAAGTCGGGCGCGTACTTGGGCTGTGCGTCCGACGCAGCGAACCCCGCCGCTGGCTTGTGGCCGAGCCCGAGCCCATTGGAAGTCCCACCATGTTGGCTGCGCGCGCGAAGCAAGGTCATCGCGGAACATGTAGCACGACGGCCGATGCCCGGCGTGCGTTCTGAGGGTCCTGCGGCCCTGGGCGTCCGCTACCGTGCCCGGGAGGGCCCTGCTAGGTGCTGGGCGTGCGGATCCTCTTCACCTACGAGAACCTGCTGCCCAACGATCAGGCGGATTCCGAGCAGTTCGTCAACACGGCCGGGGCGCTGGCGCGGGCCGGCCACGAGGTGGAGCTGCTGGTGCCGCGCAAGACCGGGCGAACGGCCCAGAGCGCCGAGGAGATGCTCGGCTACTACCAAGTCGAAGCGCCGCTGACCCTGACGGAGTTGCCCTCGTTCGACCGGCACCTCTGGATCCAGCACGTAGTGCATGCGGCGCGGGTGAGCCGGCACCCGAAACCCAAGCAGTTCGATCTGCTCTACACCCGCAACCTCGGCATGCTCACCGCGTGTGTGCATCGGGGCATCCCGTCGGCCTACGAACACTTTCGGCCCTGGCCCGATCAGTTCCCGCCCATGCAGCCTTGGCTCCGGCACGTCTTCGGTCACCGCCACTGCGTCGGTGCGCTCTTCCACTCCGACTACGCGCGGCAGAGCTACGTGAGGCTCGGCGTGCCCGAAGCCAAGCTCGGCGTGGTGCACAACGGCTACGAACCGAAACGCATGGAGCCCCGGTTGAACAAAGCCGACGCGCGCGCGCTGCTGGATCTTCCGGCCGAACCCGCAAAGCTGGTCGTCTACACCGGGCGCATGAACGAACGCAAAGGCCTGGACGTGGCCATCGCCATGGCGCGGGCGGCGCGCCACCGGAGGGACGTTCACTTCGTGCTCGTCGGCTCGAAGGGGGACGGCCCCATCGAAGCCCTGGCCGCTCCCGAACCCAACGTGCACGTGCGGCCGTGGCAGACGTTCGCCGGCGCCATCCAGTACCTCTACGCCGCCGATGTGCTCCTCGTACCGCCGAGCCTCGCGCCGCTGCTCGAGCACGGCAACACCGTGCTGCCGATCAAGTTGTTCATCTACCTGGCGGCGGCGCGGGCGATCTTTGCGCCGAGCAGTCCCGACTCGGCCGAACTTCTGAAGCACGACCTCAACGCGTGCCTCGTCCCACCGACCACCGCCGACGCCGCCGAGAACGCGGCGGCGGCGCTGCTCGCGCTGCTCGACGATCCAGCCCGCTGCGCGCGGCTGGCCGCGGGTGCGGCCAAGCGGGCGGAGAGTCTGACGTGGGACGCACGGGCGGTGGAGCTCGAACGGTTTCTCACCGAACGCATGAACGACGCCGGTCCCCACCGCCGCGGTCCGTGGTCGGTTGGGACGTGGGCGGCCGACAGCGCGCGCTGGCTCGGGCGCGGCTTGACGAAGAACGACTGGGTCGCGAAGCCGAAGCAGGGTCCGTCGTGACGCGACGTTCCAACGCGTGCCCCGTGGGTAGGACGCTTCGATGAACATCGACGCGCCGTCTCGCTGGACGAAGCTCGCCGCGCTGCAGCACCGGCGGGCTGGGTCGTTCGCGCTCGTCGCGCTCTTGATCTCGATCGGCAGCGTGTTCTTCGTCCGCGACCTCGGCCTCGACAGCCGCTTCACCGCGCTCTTGCCCGAGAGCGCCGCGAGTGTGCAGGATCTCGAGGAGATCGGTCACCGGGTCCGCGGCCTCAGCACGCTGACCATCGCGATCGAGTCGCCGTCGAAGAACCGAGAAGCGTTGCAGTCGTTCGCGCGCGATCTGGTGCAGCGCCTCGACGCGATGCCCGAGAACGTCGTGGGGAGCGTCGACTGGAACATCGGGACCTATGCCGACTTCGTCTACGACCACCGCCACCTGTACGCAGACCTCTCGGATCTCGAAGAGGTGGAATCGGAGCTCGAAGCGCGCATCGAGTACGAGCGCGCGCAAGCGAACCCGTTCTACGTCGACCTCGAGGAAGAGGAGCCGCCCGACCCAGCCGCGCTGGTCGAACGTTTGCAGCGCAAGGCCGAAGAGGGGCGGGAGCGGCTCGAACGTTTTCCCGGCGGCTTCTACCTTCACGAAGACGGCGATCTGCTCGTCGTCTTCGTGCGCACCGATCTGAGCGGCGGGGACTCGGTCGGCTCGGCTGGCCTGTTGCGAGAAGTCGGCGAGACCATCGAGGCACTCGACCCGAGCTCCTACGGCGAAGACCTGACGACCAGCTTCGCGGGCGACGTCGTGGTGGCGCTGGAAGAACAGCGGGCGATCGCCCGGGAGCTCATCGTCGCGACGGTGCTCACGATCCTCATCGTGCTCTTGGCGATCTACGCGTTCTTCCGGCGCGCGCGTTCGATCGTCCTGCTCGGGTCCGCACTCATTCCACCGGTGCTCTTCACCTTCGCGTTCGCCGAACTCTCGGTCGACTTCTTGAATACCTCGACGGCGTTCCTCGGGTCGATCGTGATCGGCAACGGGGTGAACCCGAACATCATCTGGCTGGCGCGCTACTTCGAACAGCGCCGGCTCGGGAACGACGCGGTCAAAGCGATGGCCGAGACCCACCGTTCGGTCTGGCTCGGCACGCTGACCGCCTCGGTCGCGGCCGCGCTCGCGTACGGCTCGCTGATGCTCACGGACTTCCGCGGCTTCCGGGACTTCGGCGCGATCGGTCTGGTCGGCATGTTGGCCTGCTGGTTGAGCGCGACGCTGCTCTTGCCCGCGCTGGCGGCGGGCTTCGAGCGGTTCCGACCCATGAACGCGCGCCACGACGTCGAGCGCATCAGTGGGCTCGCGCGGTTCTTCACCCGCGTGGTGTACGCCAGTCCCAAACTCGTCGTGGTGTTCAGTGTGCTGGTGACCTTCGCGTCGGTCGGCGCGATGGGGTACGCGCTCGACCAGGGTGCGATGGAGTACGACTTCCGGAAGCTGAAGTCGGAACGGGAAGGCACCACCACCGCGCGTTCGATCAACGCGCGGGTGCACGAGATGGTCGGCAGCTCCGCCCAGGGCAACGGCATCGCCATCGTCGTCGACAGCCCACTCGAAGCCGAAGACCTCGAGGCGGCGCTGGAGGCCGAGGCCGGCGAGGCGGACCCGGACGCGCCGCTCGAAGGCGCGCTCTGGCTGAACGTGCACACGCTGAACGACCTGCTCCCTGGCGACGCTGAGCTGCAGCAACAAAAGCGTGCGCTGCTCGGGCTGATCCGAACCCACCTGCAGGAGCTGCGGCCGCGCACGGACGAAGCGACCCAGGCGAATATCGACGAGCACCTGCCACCCGAAGACATCCAGGTCCTCACACGGGAGGACCTGCCGGAGAGTGTGGCTGGCAGCTTCACCGAACGCGACGGGACCCGCGGCCGCATCCTCGTCGTCGAAGCGAACCAGTCGATCTGGGATGGCGAGTACCTGGTGGCCTGGTCCAAGGGACTGCGGGCGGTGCACCTCGATCGGGAGGGCGCGACGCGGCCCCGTCTCGCGGGTCGGGCCCCGGTGTTCGCGGATGTGATCCAAGCCGTGGTGAACGACGGGCCGACCGCGATCTTCTGGGCCTTCCTCGCCACCTTCATTCTCTCGCTCGTCGCGTTCCGAAAGCTGCGCGAACGGCTCCTGACCATGCTCGCGCTCGTGCTCGGGATCGCGTGGATGGGCGGCACGATGGCCGCGCTCGGCATGAAGTTGAACTTCCTGAACTTCGTGGCTTTCCCGATCACTTTCGGCAACGGCGTCGACTACGGCGTCAACGTGATGCGGCGCTACAGCCAGGAGTGTGAGCTCGGTCGCCGGGATCCCGTGCGTGCGTCGGTGGAGCAGACGGGCGGCGCGGTCATCCTGTGCTCGCTGACGACGGTGATCGGATACTCCTCGCTCTACAGTTCGGCGAACCTCGCGATCAACTCGTTCGGTTTGGCGATGGCGATCAGCGAGGTCACCTGTCTGCTGAGCGCGGTGCTGACGATGCCGGCGATCCTGCTTCTGCTGGCCAAGCGCGCTGAGCGTCGCCGCCCGGATATTCTTGGGGGCACCGCCCCCAAACCCCGTCCGTGACACGGCTCGCTCGCTTCGCTCGGCTTCGCCGCGTCGAATATTGTCTCTCGCGCGGGAGGCTCTGGGCCCGCGCAGGAGCGAAGCGACGAGCAGGTCCGGAGCCGCTTTCGAGGGTTCGGAAAGCCGAAGGCGTCCGAGCCCGCAGAAACCCCGCGAGAGACCAGCAATATCAGCGGCGATCCGGATTCCGAATCGGAATAGCTCGGGCTTGCGCCGGTCCAACCTCGGAGACCGGCACCGAGTTCATTGCCGCAGCCGGGTGACGGCTTCTTCGGGTGGGGTGCTGACCATCGTGAAACCGGTGGAGAGTTCGAGGCCAGCGCCGGGTCCGCCGCGGGGCAGGATGTCGATGGACCAGAACGCCGCGCCGTGATCGAGCGCCGCCACCGGCGGCAGGCGCAACACCAGGTTGTACGCCGGTCGCCCAGACACCTCGACCGTGCGCGCCACCGCACGTTGAACGAGCGCGGCCAACACCGCGACTTCGCCCGGCGGCAGCGCGAGCAAGTTGCCGGCGCCAGACGCAGGCAACACGCGGGACTCGAAGGCGAGCTGCGGCGCGTAGGGGACGGACCACACGAACGGCGCCTCCTCTCGCACCACCCGATCCGCAGCGCGATCCGCCTCGAGCACATCGGCGAGCAGGGTCCCACCACCCTGGGCGTGATGCTGCGCCGCGCGTGCCCATCGCCGCGAGACCCCCGGACCGAGCGCGCGGGTCGCGACGATTTGTCCGTGCGGATGCGGTTGACTGCTGCCCGCCCGCCGGCCCCGATTGCGGAAGATGGCGACGTGCTGGACGCCCGGCACCGCGGCGAGTGCGCGGGCGCGGGCCAGGTAGGTTTGCCAAACGACTGCGAAGTGCGCGGGGTCGAAGGTCGGGATGTCGCCGAGGTGTTCGGGCCCTTCGATCAAGACCTCGTGCGCGCCGCCCGCGGGCACGAACCGATCGGCCGCGTCGGACGCGTCCCCGTCCTCGACGGAGCCGGGGGTGTGAAGTGCGCTCTCCTGAACGGTTGGGTACCGGTTGCGCACCACCCGGACCGGCCAGTCGTCGCCCACCAGACAGACGGTCTCTCCTTGGAGCGCGAGGTTGTCCGGACAGAACGGGCAAGGTCCCGGAGGATCGGGCAGCTCGGGCAGCCTGGTGGCGGCCGCCGGCACACCGCGCCGGCCAGGGGAGATGACCCGCCAGTCGCCCGTGAGCGCGTCCAGTCGGAACGCGCCTGAGGTCGGCTCGTCGGTCACGGCTCGAGCAGTCGCCGCTTTTGAACTTTGCCCATCGCGTTGCGCGGAAGCGCGTCGACGAAGCGCACCTCGCGCGGCCGTTTGTGGGGGGTGAGTTCCGCGGCCACGCGATCGGTCAAGCTGGCCGCCTCCGGTCGTTCCGCATGTTCCCGCAGGACCACGAACGCCAGGATGCGTTGTCCCAGATCCTCGTCCGGCGCCCCGACCACCGCGACTTCGGCGATCGCCGGATGTTCGAGGAGACACGCTTCCACTTCTCCGGCACCCACCTTGTAGCCACCGGTCTTGATCAGGTCGACGCTGCGGCGTCCGAGGATCCGGATCGCCCCGTCCTCGGTCCGCGCCGCGAGGTCGCCGGTATAGAACCAGCCGTCTGCGTCGCGGACTTCGGCGGTGGCCTCGGGCCGATTCAAGTAGCCCTCGAAACACGAAGGCCCCCGCACCGCGACTTCGGCCGGGGCATCGAGCGTGCCCTCACAGGGGCGGCGTGCATCGTCCACGAGCCGCAGTTCGACCCCGCGGAGCGGCCGACCGACGGTGCCCGGCTTCGGACCTTCGTCGGCACGGACCGCGCAGTTGATCAGCGTCTCGGTCAGCCCGTACCGTTCGTGCACCCCACGACCGGTGAGCGCTTCGATGCGTCGGTGTTCGCGTACCGGCAGTCCCGCGGAGCCAGAGACGAGCAGCCGCGCGCCGCGCAATGCATCGCACACGTTCGAATCCTGCTCGGCGCTTTCGGCCAGACGTCGAATCATGGTCGGGACCGCGAACAACATGGTCGCTTGCGCGAGCTGATGCGCGACCGACTCGGGCGTGAAGCGGGACACGTGTCGAAGGCCGCCGCCGACCCGCAGGCTTCCGAACGCACCGAGCACGAGCCCATGCACATGAAAGAGCGGGAGCGCGTGCACCACCTCGTCGGCGTCGGTCCACGCCCATGCATCGGCGAGCGCATCGAGGTTCGCGGCCACCGCGGCCGCGCCCAGCAGCGCCCCCTTGGGACGACCGGTGGTGCCACTCGTGTACAGGAGCAGCAGCGGCGGCCCGTCCAGCCCACGCACCGGGAGCGCACTCGAACTCGGCGCGCGCGCAACCTCCAAGACCGTTTCGTCCCGGTCGCGCACCGCGGCGACCTCGGCGGCGAACGTTCGAACGGGTGCGGCGTCTTCCAAGATGTGCGCGAGTTCCGCGGACCCGAGTTTGGGGTTGAGCGGCACACTGACGAGGCCCGCGCATGCATTGCCCACGAGCGCCGCGAGTGTCTCGATCGCGCCGAACGTCCACACGCCGACGTGCGCGCCTGGCGTCAGATCACGCACCGAGTCCGCGTGCGCAGCGGCGAGCTGGGCGAAACTTCGGTAGGAGACGGAGCGGCCGTCGACGTCGAAGGCGAGTCGATCGTCTGCGTGGTGCAGACGTGGGAAGAGCTGGGCGGACAAAGGGGGCCTCGTGGGTCGGCTATCGAATCGCTGCGGCCGGTAGCTTGCTGACCATCGCTCGAAAGTGGGGAATGCGCTCTTCGAATCGGGACAGGTGCGCGACGAGCACACTGCGCAGCACTTGGTCGTACCCTTCGTCGTAGAACGAGTTCAGATGCTGGAGGATCCATCGATCGGCGGTGTGAACGGCCACTTGATCCTGGTCGGCCTCGACCTCTTGAATCGACTGCCCCTCGAGCTGCGCCAGGAGCTTCTGGGTCCCGATGCGGTAGGCCTTCACCTCGGCCTCGCCCCACTCCACGTGCACGATCGCGAACACCCCCGCCGCCACCAGGCGCCGGTACGTGGGAAGTTCATCGGACACGAGGTGGAAGCCGAGCTCAGAGCGCTCGGCCTCGGTCAGGTCCTCGTCGAATCCCCACGAGCCCTTGCCGTCTGGACATCGTCCCCGAAACACGACGAGCCGGTCGGCCGGTTCGAGACTCCGCACCTTGGCGAGGATCTCTCGATCCAGGTCGCCGCCTGGGTGCGCCGTCCGCAACGCCTCGAGTCGCTGCCGACCGACCCGCACGTGGGTCGACGGAGTCAGGACGACGGCGGACCGACGACCTGCGTTGGACTCGACCCAGGTCTCGCTGATCCTCATCGCCATGTACGGAGAATAGAGGAGTCCCCGAGTTCCCGCGACCGGGTCCGCCAATCCCCGAAGAAGTTCGACGAGCTCTGTGGTGATGAGAGTCGAATGTCGGTATCGTTCGGACCCCTGTGAGCACGCGCGACGACGATACGCAGGAGCTGGCCCTCGACGATGTCGAACGCGAGGCTCCTCCCCCGCCCTCCCCGCCCGGTCGGTCTTCGGGCCCACCGCCGTTGCCGAAACGCGGCGCCGAGCCGGCGGACTCCCGGACGCCGACCGAGCCGCCTCCGCCGCGGGCAAGTCGACCGCCTCCGCCAGTCGCTCCGAAGTCGGTTCCGCCGCCCGCCGCGCGGCTCGGCCGGAGCTTGGTGCCCCCGAAACCCGTCTTCCAGCTCAAGAGTCCCACCCAGGTCCGGCCAAGTTCTCCACCTCCGCGTCCACATCCCGCGGTGGCACCGAAACCGGCCACCCCCGCGGCCGGACGCGTGTCGAAGGAGACCGTGCGCCTGAAGCGACCGTTGCTTCCACCCAGCTCCGGATTCGGACCAGCCGGCTCGAAGCCGAGCGCCCCAACGTCGCAACCCACGGCACCGCAGCCGGCGACACCGGCTGCACACTCGGCGCCGCCGCAACCTGCACACGCGGGGCCGAAACCGACGCCACCCGAAGCCTCTGCCCGACCTGCCGCGAGTGGTTCGGCCACGTCCCCAAGCGGCGCACCACCACCGATGCACTCCGGCGCGGTGACTGCATCCACGCCTTCCGGCCCCCCGCCCGCGCGTGACATGGGCAAACGTTCGACGTTGGTCGGCTTGCCGCCCGACCCGCTCTCCACAGCCATGAGCAAGCCCGGCCCGCCAGGGGTCGCAGCGATGGCGCCGGTCACCACCCAGCAGGTGGGGCAAGCGGCGGTGGTGGCGCGGCTGCGGTACGTCGAGCTCGAACTCAAAGAGCTCACCGCCAAGTTGACCCGAACCGCCTCCGAGCTGCAGCAGAAGCGCACCGCCGAGCCCGACACGGACTTGGTGCGACGGCTCGAGGCGCTGGAGAAAGACGACAGCGACAAACGTACGAGCCGAGATCTCGAGGCGGTGGCCAAAGCGGCCCAGCTCGAGGAACGCCTCGATGCGTTGGTCGACTCGCTCAGCTCCCGCATCGGCGGTGTGATCGAGGAGATCGTGCCGATCTCCGATCCGGCTCAGATCCTCGCGCTCGAGACGGGTCTCGGCAAAGCCACCGAATCGGTCGCCGACCTGCGGACCCAACTGGCCGCCATCGAAGGCGTGCGATCCTCGGTAGAGATCGCCAAAGAGGCGCTCGACGAGCTCGCCGGACGCGTGGCGGAACTCGAGTCTGCGGCGGTACCGTCCGATCTCGTGGCGCGGCTCGAAGCGCTCGAGTCCGCGCCCCGGGCTTCTTCGGAACTTGGCGGCCGGGTCGAAGCGCTCGAGTCCGCGAACTCTGCGGCGACCGAACTGGTTGCGCGCCTCGAAGCGCTCGAGACCGCGCCCGCGCTCCCACCCGAAGTGGCCGCGCGGCTCGAAGCGCTCGAGAACACCGCGCCTGCGGGCATGCCGCCGGAACTGCTGGCGCGGCTCGAGGCACTCGAGTCCAGCACTGCGGTTCTCGAGTCCAGCACTGCGGTTCCCACTGCGAATCCCGAAGCCAGTACCGGTGGCGTCTCGGAAGACGTGGTCGCGGGACTTCTGCAGCGCATCGACGCGCTGGAGGCTTCCGCGAAGGCTTCCGGAAAGTCCGCGCCCAAGTCAAAGTCCGCCGAGAAGGCGGCCAAGCCGAGCGCGAACCCGGTCGCCACCGACCTCCAGCGCGTGAAGGGCATCGGAAAGTCCTGGGCTCAAAAGCTCGCGGCGGCCGGTGTGGAATCGGTCGAGGCGGTCGCGCGGTGGAGCGACGAAGACGTCGCCCGCTTGGCGAAGTCGCTGTCGGTCGCCGCCAAAAAGCTCAAGGGCTGGCGGACCGCAGCGAAAGACGTCTGAGCAGCCGCCTAGCAGGCTGCTGAAGAACGCCCGCAGGGCGTTCTCGCAGCCTGCCCCTTGCCCCTGCCCTTGCCTTTGCCCTTGCCCGCGGATCAGCGGTCAGATCGCTTGATCAGCGCGACGAGCATCGCGACGACCTGCTCGAGGTGGGCGAGAGCCCGTTCGATATTCATGGGGGCACAGCCCCCAAACCCGTCCCCGTGACACGGCTTGCTCGCTTCGCTCGGCTTCGCCGCGTCGAATATTCGACAGCGTGCAGCCTCGCGAAGCGAGCCAGCGGTGTCACCGGGACGGGGTTTGGGGGCTGTGCCCCCAAGAAATATCGGGCCTCGATGCCTCGGCCCGACGGTGCGATCGAGGTCGTCTCCAGACGCAAGAGACACAGTTCGCCGCCTACCTGGCCGGCGCCGCATACAACCTCCTACGCGTCGCGCGGCTGCGGAGCTGCGCCGCGTAGCACCGACCGATTCGCGGCCTCGCCGTCGCGAAACACACGGCGTCCACGACGCGGGCAACGGCAAGGGCAAGGGCAAGGGAGCAGGTCGCTTTTCAGCGACCCGCTAAAAGCGGTGGATGACGCGGGCGGTTTCGTTGGCTTCGACTTCGACCGTCTGGCGGTGGGTGCGGCCGTCGGAGGTTCGAAGCTCCACTCGGTGGCTGCCGGCGGGCACGGCGAGCGACGGCAAAGGCGTGTTGCCCCGACGGCGACCATCGACGAAGACCTGCGACCAGGGATGGGAGTTGACGACCAATGTGCCGCGTCCACCGCGGGCACGCATCATGGTGCTGGTCATCGTCTCCGCCATGGTGATGCGCATGATCGCGCTCATCTCGATCCGCTGGATCATCGGTGTCTCGACGGCCATCTCGGTCGTCATCGCCACCACCGGTGCCATCGTCTCGACCATGGCGGGTTCTTCCATCGTCGGTTCGACCATCGCGGTTTCGGTCTCGGTCTCCGCGCTGGGGTTCGTGGTCGGTGGTGCGTTGATGGCGCCCGCGCCGGTCATCTCGGTGGGCTGGGCGTTGCTGGCGACGGCCACCGGCGGCTGCTCCCCGATGAGCACGATGTCGAGCATCGCGGTCGTGCCAGCGCCGACTTCGACTTCGCGGCGCACAGCGCGGTAGCCCTCGGCGATGACCTCGATGATGCGCGTGCCGGATGGGATCTCACTGATCCGTGCCGGCGCGTTGCCGCGCACGGTTCCATCGATCCGGATCTCGGCGTTGGCCTCAGGCACGGTGCGGATCTCGACGCTGCCGGTGTCCGGTCCGCCGCCCATGACGACAAACGCACCACCCACCCCGGCGGCCACCAGCGCGACCGCGCCGATCGCGATGAACGCGATCTTCTTGCTGCGATCGGCTTGGGCGGGAACGGGGATCTCCCCGGTCGGGATGCGGCTGAGTTCGGCCGTGGGCATGTGGCGCTGCGGGCCGGGCCCACCCGGCGGCATCGCGAAACCGGCCGCCGGTCCAGCATGGGGCTGGGGTCCTGGAGGCATCGGATCGCCCATCATGGTGGGCCGGTCATCCCCAATGCCCATGCCGCCGACCGCCGGTGCCGGTGCACCGAATCCAGGCGCACCGGGTGTGGGCGCGGGCGCAACGCGAGGAACGCCGCGACCTGGCGTCGGAGCCGGAGCCGTGAACGCGCCGGGGCTCGGGGCGGGTGTGGGTGCGGGCGCCGGGGCACCGCCGCGCGGCGCTCCGAAGACCTGTACCGACGGACCGTGCTGGGGCATCGGGGCCGTTGCGGGCGACGATTCCTCGATGAGCTCCATGTCGTCGGCCGAGAAGAAGATCTGCGTGGCTTCGCCCTCGAGATCATCGTCTTGGAACGCGCCCTCTTCCATCTCGTCGAACGGGGACGCGCCGACCACGGTGGCTTCGCCGACCATGTCGTCTTCGAAGGGATCGTCGTCGTCGAGCACGCCGAAGTCGGCGGCCGCAGCCACGGGCGGCGGTGCCGGAGGCAATGGAGGTCCGCCTGCCCCAGGCGGCCGGGCGGTCGCGCGGCCCATGGGCTCGGGCGGTGGCGGCGGGGACGAAGGCCGGCCGCTGAGCACGGAAGGCCGCCCGATCTGCGCGTACCCGTCGAGTTTGGCCTTCTCGCCGTCGGCTTCCTTCTCGAACGCCGAGCGCATCCATGCGGCGAGCTTCGAGGTCGTGAAGGGCGGACGCTGAACCGCGAGGAACTCTTGCAGCGCCTCTTGGAGGTCGCCGGCGCTCTGGTACCGATCCGCCGGTTCGCGTGCGAGTGAGCGCATGACGATCTCGTCGAACTCGGGGGGCACACCGGGCACCACGCCCGAGGGCGCCTGCACCGACGCGTGGCGCACCTTTTCAAGGGTGGAGAAATCGCTCTCGCCGACGAACAGCCGGTCGGCGGTGAGCATCTCGTACATGCACGTGCCGACCGCGAAGATGTCGGAGCGCTTGTCGATCGGGAGACCGCGCACCTGCTCGGGGCTCATGTACCCGAACTTGCCCTTGAGCACCCCAGCCTGGGTCTTGGTCGTGCGCGAAGCCGCCTTGGCGATGCCAAAGTCGATCAGCTTCACCGCGCCGTCGTAACTGACGAGGATGTTCTGCGGGCTGATGTCCCGGTGGATCAGGTTCAGCGATTCGCCGCGACGATCGCGTTTGGTGTGCGCGTACTCGAGCGCCTCGCACATCTTCGCGCCGATGAACGCGACCATGGGCGCGGGCATGCGCTTCCGGAGCCGGCGGAAGCGGTTCATGATCTGGAGCAGATCTTTGCCCCAGATGAACTCCATCGCGATGTAGTGCGACTCGCCGATCTTGCCGAGCTCGTAGATGGGCGCGATGTTCGCGTGGCTCAGCTGGCCCGCGATCTTCGCCTCATCGATGAACATGTTGATGAAGTCGTCGTCCTCCGCCATCGTCGGGAGGATTCGTTTGATCGCGATGATCTTCTCGAATCCTTCGATACCGAACGACTTGGCGATAAACACCTCCGCCATGCCACCGACCGCGATGCGATCGAGGAGAAGGTACTTTCCGAACGGGATGACCCGCTTACCGCCTTGGCGCTGACTTTGTGGGTTCGCGCCCCCGGTGGGGTGATTCATCCCCATACCCCGGTATTGTTGCCCGTTCCGGACTTATGGATCAAGGGCGAAGGGGGTGCCTGGGGCATTAAGGTAAGTGACTCTAGGTGCTGCACGTACATCTTGGGGTTGCTGGACCAGGGGCAATCTCCCCCGATCGGATCGAACACATCGGTGGGACCCCAGACCGGTCTGCGAGGTTGGGTCGAGTGTATCAGCCGGCAGCCAGGTTCGGGAGCCTGCGGCCACATCCACACCGGTTAAAGCAAAACGGGTTAAAGCAAAACGGCCGACCCGAAGGCCGACCGTGTCGCATCAAAGAGCGTTGTGCTCAGGTGCCGGTGGTGCCCTTGACGGCCGCGACGGCGTGGAACTCGAGGCCCACCGAAAGCGACTGGCAGATGCCGGACGTGTCGGGCTCGAGGTCGGTCACGCCTTCGAGGATGTTGCGGAGCATCATCGCATCGAAGTCCGGCGCGACGGCCATGACGGTCGTCACGAGCTCGTCGACGTTGAGGCCACCACCGATGATGCCACCCACGAGGGTGTCTCCGGTGATCGTCGCCTGCACGCGCGCGTCGCGGATGTTGAGGTTGATGGTCGTCGTCTCATCGAAGGGAATCGCAAGCGCGATGACTTCGACGCTGGCGGTCGCGGTGCCGGAAACGACCGTGACGGGAACCGTCGTGATCGGGTTGCCGGCCGGGTCCAGGTTGAACGTCTGGCCGGGCGTGAGGGTCGTGCCGGTGACCATGGGCGCGCCACCGTCGGTCGTCTGACCGAGGTAGAGGCTCAGGCTGCCGCTGCCGTTCGTGTTGATCGGTCCACCGTCCGCCGTGTACTCGGCGAGAAGGAGGATGCTGCCCTCGGCGATGGCCATGGCGATCGTCTCGTCCAGGTTGCCCGCGGCCATCTCGAGGAGAGGGGCGAGGGTCGAGAGCTGGTTGTCGATGCCTTCGCGGCCATCGGGCGCGACGAAGTCCGGCTGTCCGCACCCTTCCAGGTCGGTCTCGTCGCTGTTGCGGCCGTCGAGGTCGAACCCGTTGACGACGTTCGGCATGGCGCTGTCTGCGACCGGGATCGAGAGCTCGTCCACGACGAAGAAACAGTCGTCGCCGCCACATTCGGCCGGCGTGGGCGGACCTGCGTCCACTTCCATGCCCGTGTCCGGCGTCATCATGCCCGAGTCGTCGTCACCACATCCGGTGGCGACCAGCGATCCCGACAGGAGCGCTCCAAAAGCCAACTTCTTCCAATCCATCCGTTTGCCTCCTTCGAAGGATCGTTACCCGGTTCAGTCCGCTCCATCCGACCCCTGCGTGGAGCCTAGGAAATGAAGTGGGTGGATGACCCGACGATCGCCGGGCTTTTAGCACGCTCCGGGCAGCGACCACAAGCAAGTGGACCCAGGCTATCACGCGAATTCGGAGGTGTCGCACGCGTGCGTGGCTGTCAGTTTGCCGCTTGAGGGACAGAACCTGTTTCATCGCGGGACAATTCGTCCAAGCCTGTGTGGGATCACACGTTCTTGTTTCGGTGCGGGCCTGGCTCGCTTCGCGAGACTGGCGGCCCTAAGTCGTGCCCGTCGTTTTCAGAGGGGGAAGGGTTCCCCCTCCGGCCTTCGGCCTCCTCCCCACCTGGGCTGCCTGCACGTGCTCGCCGCCGATCCCTTGGTTCAGTGAAGATGCACTTGGGACAAGTGGCGGCTGCGCGGCGTCCAGGCGCTCCTCTTGCTCGGGGGCACAGCCCCCAAACCCCGTCCCGGTGACACGGCTGGCTCGCTTCGCTCGGCTGCACCGCGTCGGTTCGGCGCTCGGTGATCCATGGAGGAGTGCACCAGTTGCTCGCCTGCGGCTGCGCAGGTGCACGACCGGTGACTCTTGTTTCGGTGCGGGCCTGGCTCGCTTCGCGAGACTGGCGGCCTGCACGTGCTCGCCGCCGATCGTTAGGGGACGCGGAGGACGGTTTCGGCGGACGCTTCGTTGCCAGCGGCGTCCTTCGCGCGGATGGCGACGATGTGTTCGCCGCTCTCGAGATCGGTGAGCGTGATCTCGAACCGTTCGTTGGCGGTGTCGAGCAGGTGATCCTCCGGATGGATCGGCTGCCAGTCGTCTCCGTTGATCGACATCTCGAGTGCGGCGATCGGACCCATCGCGTCCACCGCGCGGCCACTGATCGTGGTGCCGCGGGCGGCGAGCCCTTCGATGCGGGGCGGATGGTTGTCGACGAGGATCGGCTCGGAGGTCGCTTCTCCGCGCAACACCGAGGTGCGCGGGTTGCTCGGCTCGTCGGATGCATCGATCGCGACTTCGTAGTAGCCGTCGGGCAAGCCGCTCGTATCCCAGCTGTAGGCCGTCTTGGTGAGGCGGTGGTCTTCGCGGAACATCGGTCGCCAGCGCGTCTGTCCTTCGGCGCGGTACCGGAGCCGGTACCGGAGTTCGTCGTCGTCGGGGTTGGTGACCTTCCAAGTCAGTGGGTAGGTCGAACGCGGGGAGCTGCCGTTCTTGGTGGCGATGTGGTGCACCAACGCGCGCTGGTTCTGCGGCAGGTAGAACACCCGCACCGCGCGCAGGACCGCGTCGGGCTGCAAGAGCTTCGCGCGCACCTGCACGAACCGCGCGGCTGGGCTGCGGGTGGGTCCGGGCGTGCGGATCGCCGCCGACCAGTCGCTCCAACTTCCGTCCGGTTCTTCGGCGTTGCCCGAGCGGGTCTGAAACTCCATGCGGCCGGTGCCCCGCCAGGTGAGCTGACCGAAGCGCGCGGTGAAGTTCGCGTCCAGGACCTTGCTCGTCCACACCGCTTCGTCTGGGGTCGCGCCGCTTACGCGGTAGAGCGCCGCGCCGTCGCCGGTCACGAACACCGGCCGCGTCGTGCCGTCGCCCGGATCGAGGTCGAGCACCTGACGTTCGTCCACGTCCGCCCAGGTCGCGCTCGTGTGGTCGGGCGAGACGCGGAGCACGCGCCCCTCTTTTCCGGTGCCGACGAACATCGAACCATCGGCGGCGATGCGCACGCTCGTGAAGTGCAGGTCGTCGTCTTGGTACAGAGACTCGGTGCGGCCTTCGGGATCGACGCGGTAGAGGCGGCCCTTGCCGGCGCGCGGCGCGCGGGATCCACTCTTGGTCTTGCTCGCGGGACGCGGCGCCGGCATGTCGTTGGCAACGACGGCGATCGCCCCGTCGCGGGCATCGAGCGCGGTGACTTCGTTGCCCGGAAAGTCGTACACGACCTCGGCTTCGCCTGGCGCGCGCAGCCGGTAGACGATCGCTTCGTCGCTCGTGCCGGCGTAGAGCCCGCCGCCCTCCGACGCATCGAGCGCCAGCGACATCACGTGCGCTTCTTCGGCGTCGAAGTAGACCTCCGCGCGGCCCTGCGGATCGATCGAGAACACCTTGCCCTCGGGGCCGGTCGCGGCGAAGAGGCGGCGACGCTCGGCGTCCCACACCATGTCCCAGACGTGTTCGGCGCCTTCGAGGCGCGCGACTTCGCGAATCGCACCGTCCGCGACGGTGATCGCGAACACGCGGCCTTCGGGCAAGGTGCCCGCGTAGAGGGTGTCCCCCGCCAACGCGAGCGACGCGACCAGAAGCTGACCGGTCTCCGCCAGCAAGGTCACTTCGTCACCGGAGACCCGGAACACTTTGCCGCCGTCGCCGGTGCCGACGAAGAGCGTCTCGCCGGAGCGGGCGACGCTGTACGCGAGCGCGGCGCCTTCGAGTTCGATGCGTCGAACCGCCACGCCGACGGTGACCTGGCCGCTCGAGAGCACCATCGTGCCGTCGAGTTCCCCAGCCGCGAGCGATGCCGCATCGTCCAGGGTGAAGTGGCGCGTCGTCACGGCGTCGGCCGGCGCGGTGAACCACAACATGCTCGAGAGGAGGGTCGTGCATCCCGTGAGGACGAACAGCACGCGCAGCGTGTGGCGGCGTCGGTCGTTGCGGGGGTCCGGGGCAGGGGCTCTCCGGCCGGTGGCCAGAGGTTCTTCGCGCTTCATGCTCATCTTCCTCGTGGGGTCTCGCGCACGCGCAGGTCGATCTCCGCCGAGCCCACGACGACGTGTCCGACGTCGATGGGTCGGCGCAGGTAGGTCGCGAAGGGTCGTCCTTCGCTCTCGCGGGTGACGCGCTCCAAACTGTTCAACGCGCTGCGGGGCAGGCTCGTCACGACATGCCCTCGAAAGCGCAGACCGCGGCTCGGCAGCTCGAGCGAGGTCACGATGGAGGTCGTCGGATACGCACTCGACACCGAGCGGATGAGATCCGCGGTGTTGCGGGGCGTGGGCTGTTCGATCGAGACCGACCCGCCGCCCTGTACTTTCAACTCGACGGTCTGCCCGGCCGCCGACGTGGGCACGTGCACCTGGACCGTTCGCTCCGTGAGTCCACGGCCGTACCGTTCGTAGACGATCGTCACGTCCACGTCGCTGCCGGGGTCGACTTCGTCGTCTGCGACCCGCGCCTCGACGATGCGGGCGATGTCGCGCTCGAACCGGACGTCGAGTTCGATCTCCACCCGCTCGATGCGGCTCTCCTCGAACGGGTTCGAGTAGGCGATGTCGAAGAGTTCGAAGAGCCGCAACTGCGCGAGCGCGCGGTTGTCGGCCGGGCCTCCGAACATCGCCCCGCGGTCTTCCAGCGTCACCGGCGGCTGGCCCTCGATCACGGTGGTGTAGCGCGCGGTGAACGCGACGTCGGTCTGGTCCGAGGCGCTCGCTTTGATCGCGTTCGAGAGCGCGCTGAACACGAGCACGGGCGAGAGCGAAGGATGCGACGCGACTTCGACGTTCCACTCGGTGCGTGCGGCGCCTTCGATGCCGTTGAGCCGGATGCGCACCGGGATGGTGGCGGCCTGCAAGTTGGTGTCGATGACGATGGCCGACGGCCGGTCGTTGATCAGGGTGCCGTACGGCGCGATCGCTTCGGCGATCTTGAAGCTGCGCGCCTGGCTGAGGAACACATGCAGCACGCGCGCGGTGGAGGTGGGCAGACCGATCTGGCCGAGGTTCATCATCGGGTGGCCGAACGCGACGAGCCGGCCGCCGTTTCCGACGTGCGTGACGGTGCCGATCGCGGTGGCCGAGATGTCGCCGCGCACGAGCTGAACGCCGATCGCGCCACCGTCGACGAACTGAGGCCGGGCCGCGCCGGGCGATGCCGCACCACCGCCGCCCTGAAGCGGCACGAGACCGAAGGGTTCGAGCTCTTCGCCGAGCGCCGCGGCGACGTCGTCGGTGAAGCCGCCGAGCATCAGCGGCGTCATCGCGGCTTGCATGCCGGCTGGGCCGGTGGTCGCGCGGGCGTACACGTCGCGGTGGCTTCGGAGCCGCGCGAACGCATCCGAGCGGGTGCCCGGTGTATGCGGCGCAAGCGCGGCGGCGTTCTGCGCCGAACGGGCGCGGCGACGCGCTTTGGTGGGACGCAGTTTGCCGAGCGGACGCGCACCGGGAAACGCATCGGGACGCACGGTGCGTCCCATCTCGTGAAGCATGCTCGAGATCGGCGTGATGCCGATGACCGGGTCGAGTCCAAAACCCCAGCCGTACGCGTACGCGCCGGCGAGTCTTCCATCGAGGTAGATGGGACTGCCGCTCATGCCGCCGACCGCGATCGCGCGGTTGAGCAGGGGATGCGGCGTGCGGGCGAGGATCAGATCCTGATCGGGTCGGAAGTTGTGCAGGACGTCGATGACTTCGACATCGAAACGTTCGGGCTGGGTGCCGCGGAGCACGCTCAGGCCGTAGCCCTGCATGCCGGGCTGGATTTCATCGACCCCGATCGTGGTCCCGCCGCGCTGGGCGCCGGTGACGGTCGCAAGCAACAGCGCGCAGGCGATCGAGGCAACGAGAAGGGGGCCCAGCCCGCCGAAGCGGTGGCGGTGGTTCGGATCGGTGCGTCGCAACGCGGAGCAGGCTAGCCCAGACCACCCGATGCTGGGTAGGACGATCGCGTCAGGAGCGCTTGCCCGCGCCCTTGTCCTCGGATCGAGCGGCGGTGAAGTGACTCGGTGCTACTCGGCGGCGGAGATGTCGCGCAGCGCGGGCGGCGGCAGCGAAGGCCGAATGTCGGAGCCCAGCGCGCGCGCCATGATCTCGGCGAGCGCTGCAGAGCGGACCGGCTTGCGGAGGCACCCGGTCGCGCCGGCCAGCGCCGCGGCGACCCGGACGTCGGGGCCGTCGTCGTGGGTCATCAGGACGACCTGCACACCTTCGCAGGTCTCGTGCAGCCGCCGAACCAGCTCCAGGCCTTCCATGCCCGGCAGATCTTCCGCGACGAGCACCAGATCCACCGGCCAGCGAGACACCAGGGCGAGCGCACCGTCGGCGGAGCTGGTCCCAACCACCCGGTTGCCATCCACGGTCAGCCGGCGCGCCAAACGCCATTGCTGGTCCGGGTCCGATTCGACCACGAGGATCCCATGCGTCGGCGCTTCCACCGCTCCTGCGGTGGATCGTTCGCTGCCGTCGTCGTCCATGGTTGCCATCAGCGCTAGAATCGTGGGGTCAGAGAAAGAACTGGGTGGGGACATCGCGAGGGATGTCGGGGGTTTGGAGGTCGTCCTCTGGACAAAACTCCACGGGCAGATGGTGAGCGAATGTCGTTCACACGATCTGTGGTCCCCAATGCCCCAGCCCACAGATGGCGGCCCGAAGCGAAGGCAATCCTAAGGCAGAGAGGCCCCGATGGCAATGGGACGGGGCTCCAAGGGTCCGCGACACGAGGGCTCACAAACGTTTCCAGAGCGGCGCCGTTGGTTTAGTGTCCGGCGATGCTTCCTCCCCCGCTTCCCCATCAGGTCGCGGTCCTCCAACGGGTTCTGGACCGTGTCGCGATGGCCGCCGCCGATGGCGGGCCACCTCCACTCGTGGTGTTCGGGGTCGATGGCGCGCTGTACGACACGCGGCCGCGCACATTGCAGATCCTGCTCGAGTACGCCGAGGCCGTGCGGCCGGAAGATCCCGACGTCTCCGACGCGCTGTCGGGCCTCGAGCTCGAACACGTGCACTACCTGCTGAGCCAGACCCTGCGCGAGTGCGGCATCACCCACGCGGATCTCGTACACGACGTGACCGCGTTCTGGCGCGAGCGGTTTCACACCGACGACTACGCGCTGCTCGATGTGCCGAACCACGGCGCGGTCGAGTACGTGCAGGCGATCCACGACGCGGGCGGCGGCATCGTCTACCTCGCTGGGCGCGACGTGCACGGCATGTTGCTCGGCACGATCACTTCGCTTCGCGATCAAGGGTTCCCGATCGCCGATGTGGGCGTGCAACTTGTCTTGAAACCGGACGCGACCCTCGGCACCGAGTCCTTCAAGCGCTCTGCCCTGCCGCGCATCGCGGCGCGCGGAGACGTGATCGGCGCGTTCGAAGCCCAGGCGTCCGACTGCGACGCCGCGCGTGCGGCGTTCCCCGAGGCCGACATCGGCCTGGTCGATCTCTGGGCGCTCGAGACCGCAAGCGCCGAAGGCCGCTTCGAGCACCTGCGCGACTTCCGGCTCCTCTAGTCAGAACGATGCACTCGGAGATTCGTGCCCTCGATTTCTCCGACATCGAGCGGCAGGTACGGCGCGCTCTGAACCCGACGACAGGCGAGTTCCGGGATCCGCTCGTCAACGACGTGATCTCGCAGGCGACCACCACCGCCAAGGCGGTCGGAGCGCTGCTCTATGGTCTGGTGCCACCGTTGGGTCGCCACTACCCCGACCCGTCGGAGATCGGCGCGGACTCGAGAATTGCCGAAGCGCTGATTCGCACCCAGCGCCATCCCGAGGCGCCCCCGTTGACGCATGCCTACATGGACATTCTGGAGAAGGCCCGAGACGCGAAGCCTCGGCTCGACGAGATCGCGGCCGCGCGCCCCGACTGGCAATGGGACCTGCGCGCGGTGCGGCAGGCGCTCCAAGGATTTCTCCGCAACGACTTGGGACGCCGCACCGTGAACCCGCATCAGATGCCTTGGAGGATGGGCTGGGGCGACGCGGGCGGCATCTTCCGCGCGTACATGTTGGCCATCGTGTTCGAGGAGCTCGACCTGCTGCGTTGACGGCAGAAGCGGAAGCAGAACCAGAAGCAGAAGCGGAAGCAGAAGCGGAAGCGGAAGCAGAACCAGAACCAGAACCAGAACCAGAACCAGAACCAGAACCAGAACCAGAACCAGAACCAGAACCAGAACCAGAAGCAGACTCAGCGACAGGCTCAGCGACAGGCTCTGCGACAGGCTCTGCGACAGGCTCCGCGACAGGCTCTGCGACAGGCTCCGCGACAGGCGTCGCGCGCGCTACTCGAGGTAGCGGTACAGGGTGCGCAGGCTGATGCCGAGCGCGGCGGCGGCGGCTTCTCGGTTGCCTTCGTGTTTGGTCAGGGTGCGCTGCACGTACTCCTGGACGAACTTCTCGCGCGCTTCGGTGAGCGGCAGGCTGGTGTCTGCGCTCGGCGGCACGCTGCGGCTCGTGCGGAGCCGGAGATCGTCGGGCGTGATCGTCTCGCCGTCGCACAGCAGCGCAGCACGGCGCATGGCGGCTTTGAGCTCGCGCACGTTGCCCGGCCAGCGGTGGGTGCGGATCACCCGCTCGCTCGCCGCCGACAAGACGAGCGGCGGCAGCCCGAGCTCTCGTTCGGCGCGCCGCAGAAACAACGTGGCCAACAAGATGACGTCGTCGCCGCGGGCCGCGAGCGCGGGCACGACGATGGTCATCTCTTGCAGTCGGAAGAGCAGGTCTTCCCGAAAGCGGCCGGCCTCCACTTCGTCTTCCAGGTTCTTGTGGGTCGCGGCGACGAGTCGGAAGTCCACCTTGCGCGCCTGCCCGTCGCCGAGGCGGGTGACCTTGCGTTCTTCGAGCACCCGCAGAAGCGAAGCCTGCATCGACGGCGGCATGTCGCCCACTTCGTCGAGGAACAACGTCGAGCGATGGGCGCGCTCGATCACCCCTTCGCGGTCGGCGACCGCGCCGGTGTAGGCGCCCTTCTTCGCGCCGAAGAGCTCCGCGCTGAGCAAACTCTCCGGCACCGAAGAACAGTTGAGCGCGACCATCTCGTGGGCGCCGCGGTCGCTCGCGTGGTGGAGCGCGCGCGCCACCATCTCCTTGCCGGTGCCGGTGTCTCCGAGGACCAGCACGCTCAGGTTGCTCGGTCCGACTTTCTGGACGAGCAGCCGCACCTCCTGCATCGACGCGTCTTCTCCGACCAGCAGGTATTCGCCCTCCCCGCGCTGGCCCGCGTGCCGCCGGAGCTGCGCGAGCAAGGGCAACACCATCGAGCCGATCGCCCGCAGGTCGTCCGCCCACTCCGGATGCAGCACCCCCGCGCGCGACTGCCGCTTGCCGAGAAAGATCGCGCCCATCACGTTGCCGCCGAGCGTCATCGGGACGCAGAGCACCGAGCGCAACTCGAGCGCCGCGACGCTGGGGATCTGCGCGTAGCGATCGTGGCTCGGCGCATCCGCGACGCAGACCGACTCGCCCCGCTCCAGCACGTCGCGAACCAGGGTGTCGCTGAGGAGTTCCGCCCCGTTCGGGAGCGGTGCCCCACTGCTGTCCCGCGCGACCGGCACGGTGTAGCTGCCCCGTTCCCGGAGCACGAGCGCGCCCCGGTCCGCGCCGGTGACCGCGAGCAGCTCGGCAAGCAACCCTTCGAGTGCGTCTTCCGGCGCGTCCACGTCACCGAGCGCGAGCGCGATTCGATCGATGGGCAGGCGCTGCACCGTGACCGAGGACTCGACCGGCTCGGTGAGGTCGAACAGCACCCCGTCCACGACCACTTTGCTGCCTGGATGCAGCGCGTGGGTGGCGCCGGTTTCGAGCACCCGGAGCTCCAGGGAGTCGCCAGAACGCTTGACGACCGCCCACTGACGCGAAACCGTGCCGAGGCGCAGGTCCGCGCTTTCGTCCGCTCCGAGGGTCGTGATGACTTTCCGGAACGTATGGCGCACGGGCACCGCGCCCGGACCCGCAACGATGACGACTGAAGCGCTCTCCAATGGCATGACCGTCGGAGCCTACCAGCTGGCCGATCAGGTCGGTGAAGGAGGCTTCGCGCGGGTCTTCCGCGCGCGCGGCCCGGCGGGGGAGGACGTGGCCGTCAAGGTGCTGGCCGCCGGTCTGGACGGACAGGCGACCCCCAGCCTGCTGGAGCGGTTCAGCCGCGAGATCGACGTGCTCGCCTCGGTCCGCCATCCGAACCTCGTCGCGCTGCTCGACCACGGCATCGATCCGCTGCGCGGGCCTTACCTGGTGATGCCGCTCCTGCTTGGCGTCACGCTTCGCGCATTGATCCCGGCCCGCGGCGTCGGACCGGAGGGGGCGCTGCGGCTGGTCGCGCCGGTGGTCGACGCGGTCGGTGCGATGCATGCCGCGGGCCTGGTGCACCGGGATCTGAAACCGGAGAACGTCATCGTCTCTCCGCGCGGCGACGTGACCCTGGTCGACCTCGGCCTCGCCCTCGGCATGGACCACTCCCGGCTCACCCGCACCGGCACGGTGGCCGGTTCGGTGCCCTACATGGCGCCGGAACAGATCGAAGGGGATCCGCCGACACCCGCGACCGATGTCTTCGCGCTCGGTGGGGTGCTCTACGAGCTGCTCTGTGGGTCGCGTCCGTTTCGGCGGGGGCGTTCCGGCGAAGAGGTCGCGGCGATTCTGGCCGGCACCTTCGACGCGCTGATCGACCGCGACCGGCGCGTGTCCCCCGCACTCGACGCGCTCGTGACCCGATGCCTCTCGCCCCAACCGGAAGACCGGCCGGCCGACGCGCACGAGCTGGCCGCCGAGCTCCGGGAACACCTCGACTGGGCGCCACCGAGCGCACACCGGCGCGAAGTCGTCGCGCTCTCGAGCGACCCAGCGGCGTACCAAGAAGCGCGCGCCAAGGAGCGGGTCCGCCGCCTGCGCACCGACGCGGAAGAAGCCGCCGCGGAGGGTCGCACCTTCGCCGCGCTCGCCGCACTCGACCGCGCGCTCGCCTACCTGCCCGACGATGTGGAGACCACGCGGCGCATCGAAGAGCTGTCGATCACTCGGCCGAACTCGGACCCATCGATCGATCCGGTCGCCGCGACCGAAGCCTCCCGCCCGGCGTCCATCCGTCCCCCGGCCGACGCCTCAGACGCATCCGCTCCAGACCCGACCTCGCCCGACGCGTTCCCGCCCAGCGCGGACAGCGCGGAAGCGAGCACCAGCGCGGAAGCGAGCGCAAGCGCGGACCCAGCGAGCGCAGAGTCGAAGGCGGAGGCGCTCGAGCCGCTGGACATCCCGCCGGAAGATCGCCCCTACGTCTCTCAGGCCCGGCGTGCCGAGGTCTCTGAGTCGGTAGAAGCCATCGACTCGGTGGGCCAACCCAAGCCGCGCCGGTCCGTGGTCCCCTGGGTGGTCGCTGGCACCGTGCTCGGCGCGCTGGTGTTCGGCTTGGTGTGGAGCGTCTGGCTTCGGCCCACCGAAGAGACCATCGTCGCGGACGCGCCGGACGTCGAGCCGCCGGACCCGGAGTTCGAACCGACCGAGCAGGTGCCGTCCGAGGCGCCGACCACCGAACTGACGCCGATCCCCGGACTGATGAACCCGAGCTCCGCCCTTCCCGATCTGGGCGCCCTCACGCCGATCCCCCCCGCCGATCTGGAAGGCGGCGGCCCGATCTCGATGGCCGACAACGTCCGCCGAGACGGCGATCCGCTCGTGCCCGAACGCATGTTGACCGGTGGGGTCGACGCCGCGCTCGCCCGCATCGACGCGCAGATCGCGGCGCACCCAAACCAACCGAACCTGCTCGTCGGACGCGCGCTGGTGTTGCTTGGGCGGAACGCGACCGAAGCCGAGGGTCTGGCGTTGCTCGATCGCGTTGGCCGGGAAGCCCCGGAGACCGCGCCCTACTGGGGCGCGAAGGGTTACGTCTCCATGCGGCAGGGCGACCTCGAAGGTGCCGAGGCCGCGTTCAACCGCGCGCTCGCGCTCGAGCCTTCCGACGCGGCCACGCTTCGCAACCGCGGCATCCTGCGGCACCGCACCGGACGGCGCGCGCTCGCCTACGACGACCTGCGGGCCTCGCTTCGCTACGACTCGAACGATCTGAATGCACTCTCGGAACTCGCGCAGATCTACGAGCGCACCGGCCACCGCATGCACGCACGGCCGATCCTCGAGCGGGTGGTGGGGCTCTACCCGAACCACACCGAAGCGTGGCTCGACCTCTCGCTCGCCCAAGCTGATCCCGAGGAAGCGATCGCCAGCGTGGACCGCGCGCTGCAACTGGCCCCCGACCTTCCGCGCGCCCATCAGCGGCGCTGCGCGCTCCTCGCGCGGTCGCGCCGCAACGAAGCGATCTCCGCCTGTACCCGGGCCCTGCAGGCCATGCCCGGCGACCCGTGGATCCTCATGCACCGAGGGCTGGCGCACTACCACTTGGACCACACGGCCGACGCGCTCGCGGACATGGACGCGGCGATCGAAGCGAGGCCGCAAGACCCGGTGATGCGTACCAACCGGTATCTGGTCCGGCAACACGCCGGCCGGGTGGAAGACGCTCGCGCCGACCTGCGCATCGCCTGCGAACTCGGCCACCAAGTCGCCTGCAACACCCTCAACTGACCCGAGGGTCAGTTGCCCTTGCCCGTGCCCTTGCCCTTGCCCTTGCCCCTGTGTTCTGTGTTCTGTGTTCTGCGTTCTGTGTTCTGTCTTCTGTGTTCTGTCTTCGTCGCAGCAGCCCCCTCCAAACGACGAACGGCGCGCCCCGAAGGAACGCGCCGCAGTCGTCGTAGAATGTGTCTCGCTCAGGCGGTCGCGCCGATCGGTCCTCCTTCGAGGGCCTTCGTGCGGAACTTCTTGCCCGCGACCACACCGGTGATGCCGGCGATGAAGGTGCCGAGCGCCACGACGACGGCGACGAAGCCGCCCATGACCGCGCCCATCGCGCCGACGCCTTCGCCGCCTGCGCCGAGTGCGCCCGCCGCTTCCGCCGTGGCGGCGGCGACGATGAAGTAGTACGCGCCGCCGGAGAGCAACGCCGCAACGGTGAATGCGCCGACGCCGGCCAAGGCCTTGGCGCGGGTCAGGGCCATCGCACCGAACGCCGAGACGGAGAAGATGCCGAAGTAGACAGCGCTGGAGATCGCGGTGCCCGCGTTCTGGGTGACGTAGCCGCTGGCGAGTCCGAGCAAGGTCGCGCCGAGTGCGAAGAGCCAGACGAGGTGCGGGTTCATGGTGCCGATTTTGTTCATGGTGTTTCTCTTGGGTTGAGGTCGGCGACTCGCTCGACCGTGGGTTCGAGCCCCTCCATTACAAGCCGCGTGCCATCCCGGATCGGCCGTGATCACTGGGGAAAGCGTTCTGTGGCTGCCAGGCCTGTCAGCCACTGCTGACAGCGACGGCTCCGCGGGCCCATGGGGTCTCGATGGTGTATGAAGCGGGTGTGCGTTTGCCCGTTCTCGAGAGCCGTCGTGCGTCGCTGCAGACGTTGCCCCCGAGACCCGAGGGGTTTCGCACCGGACCGCTGGTCGATGCCCAGGGCCGGACGATCTCCTACCTGCGCCTCAGCGTCACCGATCGCTGCGACCTCGCGTGCGTGTACTGCATGCCGCCGGGAGGGGAAATCGAACACGGGCTGCGCAAGGAGCTCCTGACGTTCGAAGAAGCCGCCCGCATCGTCCGGGTGTTCTCGGCGATGGGGATCGAACGCGTCCGATTGACGGGCGGAGAGCCGCTGATCCGCAAGGACGTGGTGGATCTCGTCCGGCACGTGGCAGCCACCGGCGCGAAGGTGGTGATGACCACCAACGCCACCCAACTGGAAGCGTTGGCGGTCCCGCTCGTGGATGCAGGACTGCGGGGCGTGAACATCTCGCTCGACTCCCTCGACCCCGACACCTTCGCTTCGATGACGCGCGGCGGCGATCTGGCGCAGGTGCTCCGCGGAGTCATGGCGGCGGACGCGGCGGGGCTCGAAGTGAAGATCAACGTCGTGCTCGTGCGCGGTCGCACCGACCACGAAGCCGGACGCATCGTCGACTGGGCCTGGGCCCATGGGTTCACCCCGCGGTTCATCGAACTGATGCCGCTCGGCGAAGGCGCCAAACTCGGACTCGACGCGCGGGTCCCGGCCGGCGAAGTGATCGCCCAGCTCGGACGTGGTCTCGCCCAAGACCCGGAAGACCACCGCGCGAACCATGGACCTGCACGCTACCTCGAGGGCGACGGCGGGCGGGTCGGGTTCATCACGCCGCTGAGCAACGAATTCTGCGGCACCTGCAACCGGGTGCGCGTCACCGCCCAAGGCGAGCTCCGCGCCTGCCTCGCGTCGCGCCGCGCGGTCAGCCTTCGCGACGTGCTTCGCGAAGGGGGCAACGACGAAGACATCGCATGGGCGACGCAGTGGTCCCTCACCGGCAAAGCAGAGGGCCACTTCTTTCTCGACGACCACGTGCTCGAACACGAACACGTCGGCATGAGTCTCATCGGCGGCTAGCGCCGTCGCCGCAACTTCGGCTTTGCCTCGCGTCGGTCTGGCGCTAGGTCCATCCCGTGCGCATCGCGGTATTGGTTCTGGCCACCCTGGGCGCCGTCGCCAGCGGGCTGACGGGGCTGTTCCAGGTGGGCGGCGCCTACGCCGAGTACGAAGGCGTCAGCCGCATGCGCGACAGCCACAGCCGGTGGGCGCACCAAGCGGACACCCTCGAAGTGAGCTCGAGCACGCGCCGCTACGCAGCCATGGCGCTCGGCGTGTCCGCGTTGTTCGGAGGGCTCGGTGCGGTCGCGGCCAAGCGGCGGCGCGGCCGGTGGGCAGCCGTGCTGTGTGGGGTGGCCGGCATCGCGCCGCTTCCGTTTTGGCTCGGTGCGCTGTGTGCGACCGCACCCCTGCTGGCCGCGGCGCCGCTCGCGCTCGCCATCAAAGCAGAGCCGACTCTTCCCCCGGAAGAAATCCCGTGAAGCGCGCGCGCCTCGTGGCGATCAGCCGACCGATGAGCGCGCCCTGGGCGCCCGCGACGTAGCCGATCGACACCACGAAGAGGCCCACCGCCACCAGCATCGAGAACGGGTGTCCCTGCGACCACTCGAAGCCCAACGTGACCACGCCGTAGGCCGCCCAGCCGAACCCGACGATCGCCAAGTAGGGCACCCCGCCTGCGAAGATGGCCTGGCCCACGAACCGCACATCGAAGAGCGCGAGGAGCCGTCCCGACAGACCCACCGCCGCGAGCGCCATCGGCCAGTAGATGTACGGAATCAACCCGAGCACGTACACCAACACCGACGGCAAGCCGCGGTGGAGTGCCGCAAAGGGCAAGATGCTGAGGGCGAACGTGAGCACGACCATCACGAGTCCCCGGAGCACCACGTCGTTGTGATCGGGCAAGTGGAACTGCGGCCGGTCGTCCTCCAATCCCGCCTGCGCGCACTGCCCAAAGAAGGTCGCGAGCCCCCCGAGGTAGGCCGACGCAACGAGCGGCACGAGGAAGATCCCGAAACAGAACATGCGCGATATGCCGACCATCATGAGGGTCATCGCCAGGCCGCCGATCCACACGAACCCGAACTGCTGCACTGGGACGAGGAGACACGCGACGAACCGCGGCCAGAACCCCCGATCGAGCTCGGGCGACGGCATCTCGGGCACCTGTCCGCGCCGACCGCCGGCGGCCACACCCACGATCGCGCGCGGTGCACCGATGGCCTGGAGCTTGGCGACCGCGTCGGGCGGAAGTTGGCTGGGCGTGTTCTGAGACGCGATGGCGGCTTTGGCGGCCGAGTGTGGATCGGTGCCGCCGACCGGACGCACTTCGACGCCCGCACCGCTCGCCCGAAGTGACTGCTCGAGCGCGAGCGCCGAGGCCGAACCCACGCTGCGCCGCACCACGTAGGGCAGCTGCCGAAGGATGCCGTCGGCGGTGCGTTCGTCGATACCGAGTGCGCGACACAACACGGTGCTGGCGTCGCGGGTGTCGGCGACGTGGGTCAGCCACACGTCGAACCGTTCGCCATTCGGGTCGTCGACATCGAGCCCGAGCAGATCCTCGGTTCGAAGCGCGGCCGGCCCGGTGGACGCGCGGCGGGGGCTCGGCGGGGAAGCGGGCAGATCGAGTTCACCGACGTCTGCCAGCGGAGGGAGATCGGGCAGCGGGAGGTCGTCGTCCATCCGACTACCTCTTCGACACGTACTGAAGCGCTTCGGTTTCGTCCAACGTCACGAGCGCCGAGACACGGTCTTCGCGCATGTGTCGCTGGACGTGCATGCGTCCGATCACGCTGCTCACCACGATCGCGACGCGTGGAAACCCGCGCGTGAGGTTCGGACGCAGGACTTTCATCTTGGTCTCGAACTCGGGGTCGTTGCGTCCCACCGCCCTTCGCAGGTCCATCAACATCGCCGTGTGGCGGTACGGATCGAGCACGGCGCAGACCGCATGGCTCTCGGACTCGAGCACGCCGAGGTCGGGGAACGGCGTCGACGTGCGCTCAAGGTGGATCGCATCCGGGCGCTTCTCGAGCACGTAGTACTCGCTCTGGTAGAGCACCTGTCCCACCCCGTGACGGTAGGCGGGGAAGGCCTCCCGCGCGAGCGGGAATTTCTACTGGCTCATTCCGCTGACGCGGCCGTTCATGAAGTGCACTTCGAAACGGCGCATGCGACCGGCCCAGTAGCCCCAGATGTCGCCCTCCAGCGAGGGCGTGACGTGTTCGGGCGGGTAGCCGATCGCGGCGATCACGCCCTGTTTCGTCATGCCCTGGTACACCGCGGCGTTCTGGATGCCGCTCTGATCTTCGGGCGACATCTGCGCCATGTTGGGGCAGCTCGTGCCGAAGTACCGCTGCTGGTGCGCCTGGACGCCCGAGCGCGCCGAGCGGTGCAGGATGTACCGGAAACGGCGGTTGTCGTTCAGGCTGGTGAAGCGGATCTCTCGGCCTCGAATCCGGTCGATGCGAACCGGCGTACACATGGGCAACACGCCCCCGCGCACATGGGTGTAGGCCACACTGGAGATCACGCCGCGGGTGTTGGGCCGCAGGTTCGTCATGGTGAACAGGGTTTGCGCCTGCGCTTGCTGTGGCCCCGACACGACGACCTGGCGGGTGGTGGTGGTCCCCGCAGGCTCGGCCACGTAGGCCGGGGCGCAGCCCATGGCCAAGGCGGGAAGGAGGAGGGCAAAGCGCATCGATCGGGTCTTCTGCATGACGGCGTTCACCTTAGCACCATCCGTACCACCCAAATATTCACGGGGTTTTCCGAACGACGGTGTGAACCACATTTGACGATCGGAACCCGGTGTCACGGCCATCCCCACCCCAACCCGAGGTCGCGTGAGGGGATGACACTGTCCACGGTGCGTGCGATAGCCGCCCCGTGGAGTACTTGATCGAACAAATCGCACCCCTGGCTGGGTTGCTTCTCGTGATTGCGTTCGTCATCGGTCGGCTCCCCCGCATCGAGCTGGGGCATTCCGATGCGTTCCGGCGGCGGCGCATCTGGAACTGGCTTCCGCTCGGTCTGACCTACGCGTTCCTCTACATGGGCCGCTACAACCTCAAGGTCAGCCAGAGCGCCTTCGAGGAGCTGCGCGACGCAGCCGGCCACAGCTTGATGAGCAACGCCGATTTCTCTGAGATCTTCGGCTACGGGACCGTCGTCTACGGGATCGCGTTCGTGATCAACGGCCCGCTCACCGACCGTTTCGGCGGCAAGGCGGCGATCCTGGTCGGCGCGATCGGTTCGCTCCTCGCGAACGCCGCGATGGCCATCGTGACGATGCAGGTCACCGCGGATCCGAACAGCCCGATCGCGCAGCAGATGACCTTCGTCTTCACGATCCTCTACGCGCTCAACATGTACTTCCAGAGCTTCGGCGCGGTCGCGATCGTGAAGGTGAACGCGCCGTGGTTCCACGTCCGCGAACGCGGCGTGTTCGGTGCCATCTTCGGGGTGTTGATTTCGCTCGGTGTCTTTTTTGCGTTCGACGGCGGCAAGTTCGTCCGCGAGACGTTTGGCCTCGTGTGGGTGTTCGGTGTGCCCGCCGCGATTCTCGCCCTGTGCGTGTGCGTCGTCATCTTCAGCGTGAAGAACACCCCCGGCGACGCAGGCCACGAGGACTTCGACACCGCCGACGCTTCCAGTGGCGACGACGGACCGCGCCTGCCGGTCGTCACGATCTTCAAGAAGATGCTGACCAACCCCATCATCCTCACCATCGCGATGATCGAGTTCTGCAGCGGCTTTCTCCGCCAGGCGATCATGCAGTGGTACCCGACCTTCGCGAAGCAGACCGACGCGATCCTGCACTTGCGCGACGGCATGGTGAGCAACCGCTGGGGCGTCTTCTTGTGCGCGGCGGGCATCCTCGGTGGCGTCGTGGCCGGCGTCATCAGCGACCGCGTGTTTCAGTCGCGGCGCGGGCCGGTCGCGGCGATCCTCTACGGCGCCCTCTTCCTCGGCGCGGTGCTGCTCTACTTCACGTACGACACGTCGGTGGTCGGCTGGCTCGTGGTCGCCATGTCGATGTGCGTCATCGGTGTGCACGGCATGCTGAGCGGCACGGCGAGCATGGACTTCGGCGGCAAGAAAAACGTCGGCACCGCGGTCGGCATCATCGACGGCTTCGTCTACCTCGGCACCGGCCTGATGTCGCTCACGTACTTCTACTTGCTCCCGAACAACGAAGTGACGCCCGAAGTCGCGGCCGATCCGGCCAACTGGAACATGTGGCCCGGCGCGATGATCCCAGTCGCCCTCGTGGGTTTCCTGCTCGCGACCCGCGTGTGGAACGCCAAACCCAAGAAGCACACGCCGGCGCCCGAACCGGAAACCGCCGAAGCCGCCAAAGCAGCCTGAGTTCGCGACCTGGGGTCGAGAGTTCGCGCAGACCGGTGGCGGCGATCCGTCAGAACACGCGGGCGAGCGTCTTGGCGAGGTTCGTCTTCGCGTGGTCGCGCGAGACCGGACCGTGACCGCTGGCGAGGTGGCTGAAGTCCTTCTCGAGCAACCGTTCGAAGTTGGCGCGCAGCGCGCCCACGCCGTGGCTCTTGCCCATCTCCTTGCGCCACGGTTTGCCGACGTGGCTCGGGTGCTGAAAGCCCATCATCTTGGTGACGAACTTGCCAACCGGCGAGCAGCCGGTCAGGTCCACGAAGTTCTGGACCGAGTCGCAGGTGATGAGCACGCCCCCATGCTTCGAGAGCAACACGGCGGACTCGGGCCACGTGATGTCGCGGAACTCGAAGAACGTGCCGCCGCCGGGCGCCGCGTCGCCTTCGCTGATGTTCTCGCACGCACCAGCGAGTTTGCGCTGGCCTTCCTGCGCCCAGTAGGTCGGCTTGAACCGGTCCATGTAGTAGGGCTCGTCGATGGTGTGAAACGCACCGATGCGGCCGAGATGCGTCACCTCGCCGAGTGCCAGCAGTTCCTTCTCGCCAGTTTCGCTCAGACGTACCGCGTTGTAGAGCGTCAACTCGGTGCCGTCGCGGACCACGATCATGTTGCGGCAGACGGTCACGAGCGGCGCCATCTTGATGGAGCCACGCACGACGAAGACGTTCGGAAACACTTCTTCGATGGGGCCGTGTGGGAGGGCGGGCGGAAACTCCTTCATGAAGTGACCATACCGCGGCAGCCGCGGGTGCGAAGGATCGATTCCGCGAACGCGACTCGCATGAAAAACAGTGCCCTGTGATGGTGGTCACGCCAGCACGGCCTGAGAAGATCGAGACTTGGCCCATGACGCGTCGGGGGACAACAGTGTGGGCGTTGGTGTGCGCTCTGGCCGCGTGTTCCGAACCCGGTGCCTCGGTTGCGCCGGCGGGCGAGGAACGACCGCGCTCCGAACCGGTCGAGTGGGTCGGACTCGGCGTGTCCATGCCGCTCGATTCAGTCGGCCGCGCCGAAGAGCTGCTGGGGCGTTTGTTCGGCGCCCAAGCACAGGCGGGCGACCTCCTGGTCGACGAGGAGATTCAGCCCGGACTCTTCCTGAACTCGATTCCCGATCTGCGAACCGCCGAACAGACCACGCTCGAGCTCGACATGCAGCTCGTCGGCAGCGACGAACGCCGCACCGTCCTTCGCGTTCCCGCCTCCTTCCAACATGGGGCGCTCTACATCGAAGCGGTGCGCGCCGCGCTCACGCGGGCCGCCGCCGTCGAAGCCGAAGAGCCGGGCGGCATGTCGCCGTTTCAACTCGAGTACCGGACCCAGAGCGTGCAGGGCGGCCAACTCACGATCGTCGTGCGGTTCGACAACGGCGAGAGCTGGCTCGAGCTCAACACGCATGCGACCCGCACCTCACTCGATCCTGCCTTCGTCAACGTACCCGCGTTCAGTGGCGAACCGTACGAGACACTCGCCGGCACGGTCTGGTTCGAACTCAGCCGCGACGAGTTCGACTTCTTCTCGAAGCGCGCGTACGGCGTCACCGAAGGCGCCGCGCAGAACTTTCACGACTTCCACCTTCGGCCGCACGACTGGTTGCGGCTCACCGTCACGCCCCAGCTCGAAGACCGGCTCATCGACGTGGCGTTCGAGATCGTCGCGCTCGACGAGCGCCGCGTCGCGTTCGCCCGCGCGCCGGCCTCGCTCATCGCCGGACAGCAGTTTCGCGAGAGTGTGTTCCGCATGGTCCGCAACATGACCGACCAGGAAGCGGTGGCCGCCGGCTCCTCGTCTCCTTGGACGGTGCCGTTTCACTACGACGACCCGGACGGCGGCGGCGTGGTGCGCGTGATCGCGCAGGGGCAGGCGGGCATCTTCCAGATCGCCTACGCGGTCGAGTCGCCACGACATCGTCTGCGCGATGTCGACCCGCTCCCGTACCAAGGCGAGGTGATCATCCCGGAGATGCTCGACCCGGTCGAGACGAGCTGCGCTGAGGTCGGCAGCATCGACTCCCTTCGCGGCAAGTTGCGGGTTCGGTTCGATGCCTCCGACACGGTGCGCGGGAGCGATCTGCTGACCGACCCACTGCGGGGCGACGTGCACGGCAGCGTCTTTCGGGCCGAAGACGTGACCATCGCGGGGCCGAGAGAAGGCGCGGTCGCCGTGGCCAACTTCTTCTTCGAGGACGTGGATGCCACGGTCGCCGGCGAAGGCACCGAGTACCTCATCGACACCGAGCTGCCGACCGGCCGGTACCAGCTGCTCGGGTTCATGGACATCGATGGCAACGGCGCCGACACGATGGATCCGGACGAAGGCGATCCGGTCACGCTGCCGATCGGCAACTACCACCTCGAATGCGCAGAGCAGCCGGTGGTCGTCGAGTTCGCGTTGCTCTTGCCCGCAGGCCGCTGAGCTGCGCGTGCGTTCTGTGGTCGCGGCGATCGGGTTCGTGGTCGCCTGCGGGCTCGCCTGCAGCCCGGAGCCGGCGAACTTCCTCTCGTCGTCGTCGTCGATCGCGCTCGCAGGCACTTCGATCTGGCTGACTTCGCCGGACAACGACCAGGTGGTGGAACTCGACGTCGACACCCTCGAGGTGCGCCGATCGTTTGATGTGCTTGCCGGGCCGCACCACCTGCTGGTCGCGGGCGACCGCGTCGTCGCGACCTCTGCCCTGACGCGGTGGTTGGTCAGCATCGATTCCACCACCGGCGCCGTCCGCAACATCGAGACGGAGTGTGGTGGCACCCACACGATCGTTCAGACCGACCATGGGTCGATCCTCGTCGGCTGCGCGAACGACGATCGGCTCTTGGTCCTCGAGGAAGACCGGGTGGTGCGGACCATCGCCGTCGAAGGGCCCAGCGCGCTCGCGGTCCGCGACCAGGAAGTGTTCGTGGGAAGTTCTCGCCATGGCCGGGTCCAGGTGTTCGACGCGGCGTGGAACGTCGTGCGCACGTTCGAACTGGAATCCCAGCCGGGTTTCGCGGCCAGCCAAGTGCAGACACTCAGCGCCGGGCCCGGCGGGGTGGTCGGCGCATACCAGCGCGTCGATCACGACAGCGACCGAGATCGCCCGCCAGAACGCGGCGGCTACGGATCGGTACACGAGGGGGAACCGCGGATCGAGCCGCGGCTCTTTGCGGAGTGCGCCGGTCGCTACGCCCGCTTCGACGGAGGTCGGCGCGTGTTCGCAGGGCCGAGCGCGGTGGCGGCGGCAGGGGGCCTGCTCTGGGTGGTGCATCGAGAGACCCGCCGGGTCGCGGTGCTGCGTTGCGACGAAGGCACCGGCCAGAGCACGCGCGAAGCGGAGCTGCTCGCTTCGTACCGAGTGGGCGCTGGCGGGAGGGGCATCGCACTCTCGCCCGACGGTCGAACCGCGTGGGTCGACGTCGGGTTCGAACACGCGGTGGCGCGACTCGAGTTTCGGGCGTCCGACGCCGACCAGGACGCCGCGCTCGAACTGCGGCGGCCGATCGCCTGGACGCGTCTGTCGGACCGCGCGCTGCGCGGCCGACGCATCTTCTTCGACGCCGACGACACCCACCTGACCCCGAGCGGCGTCGTCACGTGTTCGACCTGTCACCCCGCCGGGGGCGACGATGGACGCACCTGGTTTCTGCACACGCCGGGCATCGAACGAAAACTCCGCCGCACCCCGCCCGCGTGGGGCGCGGGCCTCGCGCCGCAGCACTGGGACGGAGCGTTCACAGACGTCGAAGAACTGAGTGGGTCGACGATTCGCGAGTTGATGGAGGGCGACGGACTGCTCGTGGATCTCGACGCGCTCGGGGCGTTCATGGCGGAGACCCCACCGCCCCCAGGGGCGCCCCGTGCACGGGCGGCCGCCGGTCGGGCCGTGTTCGAGGAGGCGGGCTGCGACACTTGCCACCCAGGTGGCAGAAGCGACCACGGGATGCATTCCACGATCCCGGCCTCGGCCGATCCCGACGCCCAGCTCGACCCAGTGCGCACGCCGGTGCTCTTCGGCGTCCGGGCGCGCCCGCCCTTCTTTCACGACGGACGCGCCACCGACCTCGCCGCGGTGCTCACGACCCCAGGCCCCCACGATGTCTCGGGGCGGACGCTCGCCGAACGCGCCGATCTCGTGGAGTATCTGGAGAGCCTGTGACTGCTCGAACCCTACTGGGACTCTCGATCGCGCTCCCGTTGGCGCTGGCCTGCGCCGACCCGGCGGACGACGTCGATGCGGGCACCGAAGTGGATGCCGGCGCCGACACCTCGTTCGATGCGGGCCCAGCGGTGCTGCCGCTCGACCGGCCCGGCATCGACGCCGCCAACGCCCCCGACCCCTCCGACGAGGTGCGTTACCAAGGGTACCTGCGCTTTCTCTGGGACACGTTCGGCACCGAGGTCCTCGACGACTGGCCGCCCACCGAGTTCATGCGCGCGTTGATGACCGACGAACCGGACGTGTTCGGTGACCAGTTCGCGTCCTTCGGGTTCACGCCGGATCCCAACGACGAGTTCCCGGTCGGCTTCAAACGCGGCATCGACGATCCCACCCGCATGCACGAGACCTGCGCGCTCTGCCACGTCGGCACGTTGCCCGACGGCCGGGTCTGGCTCGGCTTGCCAGCCGAGTTCGACTACGGCGCGTTTCGAATCGCCGTCAACGCCCGCTGGGTGGCAGCCGGCAACGAGCCACTGTTCACCGAGCTGCAGCTCGAGAAGGCCACCGAACTCGGACCGGGTCGTTTCCATGCGGAGAGCAGCACCTACCCGACGCCCGTGCCGGCGGACTACCCGGCGTACTTCGAGCTCGGCCGGCGCTCTCACTTCAACTACCTCGGCACCGGCCGGGAGACCCGGGCAGAAACGTACTTCTCGGTGTTCACGTTTGGCGCGGGCGACCCCAACCCCACCGAGGCCGTGGTGCCGTTCCCACACCGCGAGCGCCTCGCGCCCCTGGTCGCCTTTCTCGAGACGATCGACGCGCCCGCGGCGCCCGCCGAAGACGCCACACTCGTGGCCGCGGGCCGCGCGGTGTTCGAGCGCGCGCGGTGCAGCAGCTGCCACCATCCCGAAGACCCGGCGCTGAACGTGATCGTCCCGTACGACGACGAAGGCATCGAGCGCATCCCGGGGGACGACGAGGCGTTTCCGCTCGGCACCATCGCCACCAGCCCCGACCACCGCGCGCTCATCGATGGCGAAGCCGGCCCCGACGACCGCACCGACCTCATCCAGTTCATCCTCCGCAACCGGCTGCTCGTCGGACCGAGCGAGGGCTACCGCGCACAACCGCTGGTTGGGGTGTGGGCCACCGCGCCCTACCTCCACAACGGCAGCGTGCCGACGCTCGACGATCTGCTCCGACCCGCGTCCGAACGCCCGGTGACCTTCGAGCGCGGCACCTTCACCGTCGACACGACCCGCACCGGCAACAGCAACCAAGGCCACGAGTTCGGCACCGCGCTGTCGGACGAAGACCGCACCGCCTTGATCGCGTACCTACACTCGCTCTGATTCGATGGGACGGGCCGCCAGTCTCGCGAAGCGAGCCAGGCTGGTGATGGGAGAGGAGTAGGTGATCACCGACAAGTGCACCTGCGCAGCCCGCAGGGCGAGCAACTGGTGCACTTCCACTTGAACACCGAGCGCCTCAAGGAGCGCCTGCACGCCGCGCAGCCGCAGGAGCTCGAAGTGATTCTTCACCGCACGAAGGGATCAGCGGCGAGCACGTGAAGGCGCGACGGGCGCGACTTAGGGCCGCCAGTCTCGCGAAGCGAGCCAGGCCCGTAGTGCCATCAAACAACGTAGCGCTGGCCCTGGACGAGTTGTTCGATGTGGGTGCCGGGGGTCAGGCGTTCTGGGTCGAAGCCGTCGGGAAACGCGATGAGGCGCATCTTGGCGCGCAGATCCGCCGGCAGCGCGGCGAGTTGCGGGTACGGGGTGTGCGCACCACCGAGGTTGGTCTCGTGCACGATGAGATCCGCGCCCGCGAGCCAGTCGACGAGCGCTGGGTCGAATGCGGTGTCCGCGCTGTAGCCGAGGGTGCGCCCGCCGGCGCTGACCGTGAGCGCGATCGTCGGGATGTGGTGCCAGGTGGTCCGGCAGCGCACCGTGAACGGACCGAGGGTCGTCTCGTCCACGAAGGTGCGGACGTCGAAGAAGTCGGCTTCGGAGAACTTCTGTTCGACCCGCTCCGGACCACTGAGCAGCACCGACATGCTCGGGGCCAGCGCCGACCAGAGATCGCGCGCGACCTGCGGGTGGGTGAGCACCACGGCCGGGCGTTGAAGCGCGAAGTGATGAAAGAAGCCCCAGCCTTCGAGACCGCTCGCGTGGTCCGCGTGCAGGTGGGTGAGCACCATGCCTTCGAAGTCGCCGACATCGAGGCTGGGCGCCTCCGCGGTCAGCCCGCCTTCGCGCAGCATTTTGCGGATCGGGTGGGGGCAATCGATGAGCAGCCACTTCGACCCGCTGTCGTCGCGGTGTTCGACCGCGAGACACGCGCCGTAGTGGAGGGCGCTGAACGCGTCGCCGATGCCGAGTGCGATGAACGAGAGACTCATGTGGAACTCCTGGGTGCGTGCGAATCGAGAAGGTGTTCGGCAAGACGCCGGACCGAGCCGGCCGCCGAACCGGGCGGGATCGTGTCGGGCGCTGCGGTGGCGAGCTGGAAGATGCCCTCCACGGTCGCGAGCAAGGTCGCCGTGGTCGCGTCCAGTCCGCGGGTCGTGCCGCCCTCGTCTTTCAGCACCGCCTCGAGCAGCCCGCGCAGTTCGTCTCGGCGCGCAGCGATGAGGCGGCGGTAGAGCGCGCCCACCTCCGGCTGCACCACGGCTTCCGCACCAATGGCGACCCAGCACGCGATCGCGACCGGGTGCGCAGGGGCGTCGCCATCGTCGCCATCGAGCGCGAGGTGCGCGTCGAGAAACGCGAACAGCCGCGTGCGGGGCGTGCGTGCCTCGCGTCGGCGCTCGGCCACGATCTGATCGAGCCGTTCTCCGAGCGCCAGGAGGATGGCTTGTTTGTTCTCGAAGTGGTGGTGCACGAGCCCTGCCGACAGGCCGGCCGCTTTGGCGATCTTGGCGATGGTCGCCCGCTCGTAGCCGACGCGCGGCAAGACGCGCATCAGTCCGTCGACGATCTCGCCCCTGCGCTGCGCTCGATTGGAGTGTCGTCCCATAAGTTGGTCACCCAACCTATAAAACGATCGAGAGCGCTGTCAAGCAGCCACGACCCCAACCGGAGCGCGCAGGCCCCGGATGTCGTCAGTCCACGCCACCCATCAGAGTCGGAGTCGCGGTCATCGGCGCGGCGGTCATCGGCGCAGCGGTCATCGGAGCGGCGGTCATTGGAGACGTCATCTCGGTCGGCTCGGGTGCGCCCTCCCCGTCCGCATCCCCGTCCCCGGGTTCCGCGTCGGGGTGGCCGGGATCTACGCCGTGTTCGCGGGCCGCCGGTGCACCGAGCATGCGCACGTGTTCGACAAGGGCCACGATCGCTTGGGGTGCGAGCTGTCCCCCGAACGCCGGCATGCCCTCGCGTCCACGGACGATCGCCTCTGCGATCTGCTGGTTGGACACGTTCGAGTGGTATTCCCAAGTCGTCAGGTCGCGCACCGCCGCTCGACCCTCCACCGCCTCGGCCGGGCCGCGCCCGTCGGCGCCGTGGCAACTCGCGCAGGTCATCTGGAAGAGCGCGCGCGCGGCGTTGCGCCGCACTTCGGCCGGTTGCCGCTGGTCGGGCGTCGGCTCGGGGGTACGGCGCGGGTCCATGACGTTCTGAGGCGGCTGCACGTGGTCGTCGGGCGTCCAGGTCTCGGTCGGGATCGGGTGATCCTCGCCGCATCCCAAACTCGCCACGACGGCGAGTGCGACACACCCGGTCGCCAGCCGCCGCGCCGCGCGCATCGCAGCGCACCGGACGGTCTGGGCGGTCAGAGGAAACACCGGACCACTCCTACGGGCAGACGGTGCTCAGGGCAAGCCACTCAGACGAGCGCCCTGACAAGCGACCCCAGATACGCGACCCAGACACGCGACCCAGACACACGACCCAGACACGCAGCCCAGACACGCAGCAGACACGCGACCCAGACAATCGTCTCAGCGCGCTTCGGGCGGCGGGGGCGGACGGGGGAGGCCCCGGATCCGTCCGGGGAGCACCCGCACGACGAGCGGACGCTGCAGGCGGAACACGTAACCGCCGTGTTGAATGTTGAGCTGCTGCTGGACCCCATCGACCTCCACGGTGCGGCGGAAGTCGACCCTGGCGTGGCCGACCCGAGCGTTCTCGCGGTGTCCGAGCACGAACGAGTAGAGCGCCAGCGCGCGGTGGTTCTGGAGCCGGTGGCACCCATGCGACGCGCGGCGCCAGACGCTGGTGTAGTCCACCGAGCCGTGGGTGCGGATGCCCTCGTCCGCGCCGGTGGCCCAGGTTCCGTCCGGCCGAGGCCGGGCTGGAAGATGGTACGCGGCCGCCAGTCCATAGGCAGACGCATAGCCTGGCCCGAGCAACGTCGTGTTGAGCTCGATGTGCATCGATCCGTCGTTCTCGATCACCCGCTCGGTCACGAGATCGGCGGCCGGGGTCGACGACGGCGGAAGCCACACGGGCGCGGACACGATCTGGTTCCATACAAACGTCCCCGCGGGGGACTCCTTGTACCGCCAGACGTCCCGCTGCCGGACGCGCTCGAGGCGCCAACCGCCGATCGTGGTCGGCCAGCGCACGATCTCGCGGCGGGTCTCGCCGACGATCGCGAACACGGAGAGCATGGGTCGGCGTTCGACCGGGAAACTGCGCGGGGTGCCATCTTCGTCGAACGGGAAGTCAAACCAGACGTCGCCTCGGTCGATCTCGACCTCGAGGTCGGTGATCTCGTCCCACCAGGCCGGAAGCGGAAGGGGCGCGATCGCGACACGCTGGCGGCCGTCGAGGTCGCCGAGCGACTCGAGCCACGCGAGGGTCGACTCGAACGACTCGAGGCCGAGCTCGCGTTCGAGGTGGTCCTGCAGTTGCGCTTCGAGGTTGTCGCCGTCGGCCGTGCCGTCGCCGAGCAGTGCTTGGTCGAGCGAGACCCGTTCGGTGATCACCCGCAGGACGTCCCGCCGGGCCAGCTCCCGCGCGTCGATGCGCAGCGCACGAAGCGTCGCGCCCGAGAGCGAACCGCGCTGGTAGATCCGGTGCTGTCGTTCGAACCGTTCGAGCGCCCTGCGCGTGCGACCGTCGAGCGCGGGCGCGTTGGGCACCGGCGCCTCCAAGTGACCTTCGCAGACGAGGCGCGCTCGGGTGGCCGCGAGACCCGCCCGCCAGCTCATCTGGGGCGCGAGCTCCGCCATCGTTCGACGCTCGCGCAGCCGCGGCGCACGTGCCCGGCGGATGTCGCCAAGGCCGAGGCGGCGGCTGGCCAGCGCACCGTCGTCTTCCCGTTCGACGTCGACCCGGTCGTCCTCGTCGACCCCGCTGCCGAGGAAGCGCTCGAGAATCGCGCGCGGATGCGGGCAGTCCTGCGCGGCGAGGGCCCGGAGCCGGTCGCGGAGCAAGGTCAGGGTCGGCGGGATGCCGTAGGTCTCGAGGAACTCGTCGCTCTGGGCGCGCCGGCCGAGATCGGTGTCGGGCCAGTCGGCGCTGGCGAGGGCGACGAAGGTCTCGCGGAACCGATGGGGCTGCGGCCTTCCCGACGCATCGACTCCGTCGTCGAGCAACGGCGGCACCCACCCATCGCCGACGTCCACCGACCAAGTGTCGGTCAACGGAGCTTCCGCGGCCTCCTCGACATCGATCACTTGCGCACGCGTCGGGGAGGGGCTGCACCCGCAGGTCAGCCACGCCGCACCAAACAGCGCGAGGATGGTCGACGACCGCGGCTGCGCCGGGTGTTGGACGGACGAAGAAGGCGCGGAAACAGATCGTTCCCGCGCCTCGCGTCGTGTGTTCTCGAAGATCACAAGGGTTCGCCCACCGAAGCGGGCAGTCCGGTTCTACTCGGTGACCGGGTCGTAGGCTTCTTCCTCGATCGGTTCTTCCTCAACCGGGTCTTCGACCGGCTCCGCCGTGTGGTGGGTCACCGGCTCGGAGACGGTCTCGTCGCCCGAGGTGTCTTCCGCAGCAGCCTCTTCCGAGCCGCCGCAACCAAATCCGACGCCCAGCGCCATGGCGGCGGCAAGAAACACTTCACGATCGATCTTCATCTAGTCACCCTCCTCGGGTCGTTGCGGACAGGTGAGTGTCCGACTTGCGCGCGCAAGGTAGCGCTGTGGCGACTGCAATCAATAGGAATTCGTACGGGTCGACGCAGGGTCGCCGCACCGACTTGCGCCGCGTCGAGGGGCGGGGGACGGTCGGCGGGTGACTCCCCGCCTCGTCGGTTTTCTCGTGTGTCTTGCCCTCGGGTGCGGACGCCCTCCGGTGGTCGTCGAACGTCCGGTGCAGCCACCAGAACCCGACCCCGACCTGTTGGCCATTCGGGCCGAGGGCACCCCGGACGACCCGTTTCGTTCGCTGGAACAGGCCGAACTCTCCACCACTGCCCGACGCTGGCTGGCGACCGTGGAGCGACACGCCGCGCGGTTCGACGACCAACCTCCGAGGACGTTTCGCCCCACCCTCGGTGTCTCGGACGTGGTGGCCGCAGACCCGGGCACCGACGGCGACGCCGAGTCGGCGTCGGCGTGGGTGGAGCACGGGGAGCAGATCGCGTTCTTCCGCGCCGGCACCCTCTCGCAGACCCAGCCGCTTCCGCGGGCGTACGCCGCCGCGCGGGACGGGCAACTCGCGTTCTTGACGGCGGAGGGTCTCGAGATGGCGCGCGGTGCGTTCGAGCCGCGCGTGTTGCCCACCGCGCACGACGTCGACCCCGTGTGGAACACGTCGGGAGAGACCCTCTTCTTCGTGCGCGCGCCGACCCTGCGCGAAGTCGGGTTCGACGAGGACGGCGGTCCTCCCCGCGTGTACTCCGTGGCGGCGGCCGGCGGCCCCTCGCAGTTGGTGTTCGACCAGACGCGCATCGGCGACCGAGTCACGCTCTACGCGGCGTCCGATCCGTGGATCGTGGCTGCGGTCACCCGCGGACGGACCATGGAGGTGTGGCGGGTGGATGGTCGTCAGAGCACCCGCGCGGACGCGCCGCTGAACGACGCGTTGGTCGCGACCGTCAGCAGCGACGCGCTCGTGGTCGCGCAGGAACGGCGCGTCACCATCATCGACGGCGGCGTCGCGCGCACCGCGTCGGTCGCCCGCGCCCATCTGGCCGACGCGTGGCAGAACGCCGAAGTGGGTCATCCCAGCCGCGCGTGCAGGCTTGGCGACGCGATCCTGCTCGCGTACGACGAAGGACCCATCTCGACGATGCGCACGCTCGACTCGGGCGCACTCCATCCAGTCCGCATGGAGCCTGGTGTGGTGGACGCACTGGCGGGAGACGCGATGGGCGCGTGGGTCCTCTGGAGCAATCCGAGCACGCCGCCGAGGCTGCTCCGCCTCTCCGCGAGCGGCACCACGCGGGTGATGTTCGAAGATGGACCGCGCGTCCCCGGGGTGCGGTTCGAAGCCGCCGGCGAACATGCATACGTCGCCGATGGCGGCGGCCACGAACGCGCGACCGTCGTCGAAGCGATGGGCGCGTTCGGACGCACGGCGCGGGCACGGTACCGACCCGAAGTCGCGGCGTGGCTTGCCGCAGGCGGCCGGTGGGTGTTCGCGGATGTGCCGGGCGGTGCGCCGCGTCGCAGCGAGTGGCACCTCGAAGGCACGGCCGCGGGCAAACTGCGCAGCGCAGAGCGACTTCGCCGGATCGCCGAAGCCGTGGCGCCCCGAAGCGCGCTCGTCTTCTTCGGTTGGTCCCATGGCGGCGTCTTGGCTGCGCTCGCTGGTTCGCGTGGACACGCCGTGGTGCTCCGGGACCCCGTCGCCGATCTGTCGCGCGGCCCCTTGCTCGGCGACGGACTCGGCTGGCGGGAAGAGTATGGCGCGGAGCCCTCCGGCTGGAGCCCCTACGCACGCGCGCTCGACACCTCGTCGCCCACGCCGAGCCGCGTGCTCGTTCAGCTCGATCCCGCGGCGGCCGCCGCCCCCGACCCACCCGCGCACGGTTTGAAGTTGGCCGCTGCCTGGATGTTCCGCGACGTCGACGTCGTCCTCGATCGCAGCGGCGCCCAGTCCGCCGACGCCCGCCTCGTCCAGTGGCTCCTCTCCCTCGAGCCCAGGGCGAACTAAGTCGGCGGATTCGGCTTCGGCATCGGCATCGGCTTCGGCATCGGCGTCGGCTTCGGCGTCGGCTTCGGCGTCGGCTTCGGCTTCGGATTCGGCATCGGCTTCGGCTTCGGCTTCCGCGTCGGCTTCGGCTTCCGCTTCCGCTTCCGCTTCGGCTACCGCTCCCGCTTCCGCTTCCGCTTCCGCTTCGGCTACCGCTCCCGCTTCCGCTTCCGCTTCGGCTTCCGCTTCCGCTTCCGCTCCCGCTCCCGCTTCCGCGTCCGCTTCCGCTTCCGCTTCCGCTTCCGCTTCCGGTTCCGCTTCCGTCCGGGTCCGCGATTGACCCCCGTACGGCACTCGGCGACCCTCGCGCCATGCCTGGCCTCGAACGCAGCTGCGAATCCGTGATGTGCGCTGCGGTCGCGGTCCTCGCCGTGTGCGGGCTCTCAGGGCTCGCGTCGGCGCAACCCGTCCCCACAGCCGAAGCCGCGCCTTCCATCGCGATCGCGGTCGCGGTCGAATCGGACGGGCCCTTGAGCGCCACCGAAGTCCGCACCTTGCTGGCGACGCAGACCTCGCGGGCCGTCGTGCCGCTCGGACAGCCGGCCAACATGTGGCTCGCCGTTCGGGTCACGGGCACGGCGGCGGTGGTGTTCATGGCCGTGAACCTCGAACGCTGGGAGCTTCGGCTGACGCCGCCGACCGAAGGCGCCGCAGATGCCGCGTGGCTTGCCGAGCGCCTCGCGACCGTGATCGCGCACTACGAAGAGCGCAGCACCCTCCGCAACTGGCAAGGGCACCCGTTGACGCGGCGCACCGCGGCGCTGCTGCCCTGGCCCGCGCGCGAAGGAGAGCCGACCGCCGGACCGCTGCTCGCCACCCGGACCCTCTTGCCCTGGCCGGCGGGCCACGACCGACCCACCACTGGGCAGGTCGAGTTCGCAGGCACGGGCAACGCCGAGACCGGCGCACGGCTCGCCACCCCGCCCCACCGATGAGCACGCACAGCGCTTGAAGTGGCGATGAAGAAGCCGGCCGAACCTCACGACGACCTGCTCGACCCGGCGATTCGGCAGCTGCTCGAGGTCGTGGAACACGGCAGCCTCAGCGCCGCGGCCAAAGCGATGGGGCTGACCCAGCCCACCCTGAGCGTCGCGATGCGCAAGCTGGAAGAGAAGCTGTCCGCCCAGCTGCTGCACCGCACCGCGCGTGGGGTGCGTCCGACCCGCGCGGGCGAGTTGCTCGTCGCACGCGCACGGGAAGCGCGGGCGGCGCTTCGGGCGGCGCACGACGAGATCGGCGCGCTCGCGAACGAACCGCGCGGCTCGTTTCGCATCGGCTGCCACGAGAGCCTCGGCACCTATTTCTTGCCCGGGTTCATGGCGCGCTTCCTCGAGCGCTTCCCCGCCATCCAGCTCTCGCTCTTCAACGCGAACTCCCGCGAGGTCGAAGACGCCATTGTCGAACGTCGCGTGGACGTCGGGCTGGTCGTGAACCCGTCGAACCACCCCGACACGATCGTGCGCCCGCTCTTCGACGACGCGGTGGCGTTCGTGGCCGTCGGCAAACTGCTCGGACGCGGACCCTTCTCGGAGGCGTACTCCGTGCGCACGCTCAAGCGCACGCTGGTGCTCATGGTCCCCGCACTGCGGCAGAGCCAAGAGCTCCTTGCGCAGCTCGACCACCGCGTGCGAACGCTGGAGTGCGAGAGCATGGCGCTCGTGAAGAGCCTGGTGCTGGACGCGACCGGCGTCGGGATCCTCCCCTACCGAGTCGCCACCCACGGGGTGCCGAAGAAGCGCCTCCAAGTGCTCGAGGGGCTGCCCCGCTACCGAGATCACATCGCGCTCGTCCGCCGGGCCGATGTCCCGGTCACGCGCGGACTGCGGGTGCTCATCGACGCGTTGCAGGACCGCGGGGCGTCGGTCGACCCACTGCCCGACGGGCTGCGCTGACGATCCGTGAGAACCGTGCAAAGCCGGCACGGACTCCAGCGTTCGTTCGAGCGCTGAGGGAAGGTATGCTTCCCCCCGTCCGTTCCCTGAACCAGGCCAAGCTGCACGCTTCGCCGCGTGTCTACTTTCTCATGAACCGACTTCACCCACTGATCGCCACCATTCGCAGGGCCCTCTTGGCTCGGCGCGTCGTGTCCGTGAGCGTGACGGTCGCCGTGGTGCTCGGGGCGTTGCTGCTCGTGGTGGCGCTCGGCCTGCCCACGTGGCCTCGCTGGCCTGGTCTCGCCCTGCTCGCGCTTGGACCGATCGCCGGATTGATCTGGGCGATCCGAAAGTTGCCCAGCGAGTCCGACCTGGTCCTCTACGTCGACGAACAACTCGATGCCGGTGCCAGCATCGTGACCGCATGGGGCCTCGGCGCACAGCCCGACGAGTTCGGCGCCATGGCGGTCGCAGCGGCCGAGTCCAAGCTGTCGGCGGCCAAGGCCAAGGACGTCCGACCACGGGTCTTCGGCAACCACCTCTGGAGCGTGCCCTTCGCCGGGACGTTCTTCGTGGCTGCGCTCTTCGTGCCGGTGCCGCCCCCCGAGACGACCGGACCCGCGCCGACCGAAGTCCAGATCGACGACGCCGATGCACTTCGCCGCATCGAACGTCTGCAGGACTTCGCTCGGGATGAGGAACACGAGCGCGAACTCGAGGAGTTGGCGCGGGAAGCGGCCGAGCTGCGGCACCAACTGGCGGAAGGACTCGAGCAGCGGGAAGCGCTCGATGCCCTCGACGCGCTGCGCGAGCGGGTCGAGGAGACCCGGCGCCCGGTGACCCCAGAAGAGCGGCGCGCCCGCGACGCCGCTGTGGACGCACTCGAGTCGCAGCCCGAGATGGCGCGTGCACTCGCAGAGCGGGATCTCGAGTCGCTCGATCGGGCCGTGGAGCGTGCCGCCGCGCAACGCGAACAGGCGGACCGGGACGCCGCGCGACAGGCCCTTCAACAAGCCGCCGAAGCCGCACGCGAAGAAGGCGACGAAGCGCTGGCGGAATCGCTCTTGAACCGAGAGCGGTTGCTCGACCGACGCAGCCAGCAAGCAGAGCTCGCGCGCGAACTCTCGGAGGCGATGCCGGAGATGCAGGGCGACGGAGTGCGCCGCCAGCTCGAACGGCTCGAACGGGACGGCGATGGCAGCGAGCTCACCCAGGAGATGGTCGACGCGATGCGCGACGCCTGGAGCCGCTTGAGTGCGGAAGAACGCGAGCGACTCGCCGAGGCGCTCCGAAACGCCCAAGCCGCGGAAAACGACGCCGCGCAACAGAATGCCGAAGCGGGCGGCGGACAACCGATCAGCGCCGACGAATACGAACGCATGCTCCGCGAAGCACTCGAACACCTCGACGACCTGCAAGCGCAGACTGGCGGAGCCGGCCAAGGCGGCATGCCGATGCCCGGTCAGGGCAACGGAAACGGAAACGGAAACGGGAACGGAAACGGAAACGGAAACGGGAACGGAAACGGAAACGGGAACGGAAACGGGAACGGAAACGGAAACGGGAACGGAAACGGAAACGGGAACGGGAACGGGAACGGGAACGGGAACGGGAACGGAAACGGCGGCGGAGCGGGCGCGGGCGGCACCGGTGGCCAAGGCGGCGGGCCTGGCGAACGCGGCGGTCAAACCCGCGAGCACAACGGCGCCCCCGAAGGTCCACTCGCCCGGGTCCGCCCCATGATCGGCCCCGGTGCCCCTGGGCGCAGTTGGACCGAGTGGGTCAACCCCGACGGCACCCCCGTCGCGGGGCGCGCCGAAGGAACCGGTGGTGCGACCGGTGAAGCCGTGAGCGGAGAAGCTGGCGGCATCGAGCGCGCGCCCATTCCCGAGGATTACCGCGAACACGTACGGACGTTCTTCGGCGAAGGTCGCTGACGACGCCCCCTCCCTCCACGTACACTCGCGCCGACCCGGACGCGCACCCGTTGTGCTCCTTGGCGACCTCGCGCCGCGAAGACACGTCGAGCATGACCCCAACGCCCCCCACGACTGCAGGAATCGAATGACGGACGGAACAAGCGACGCGCAGTCGCGGATCGCAGAATTTCAGAAGACCGCCCAAGCCCTGCGAGAGGCCGTCGGCCAGGTCGTGGTGGGACAGGAGAGCGTCGTCGAAGAGGTGCTGATCTGCCTCTTCGCCGGAGGGCACGCGCTGCTCGAAGGCGCGCCCGGTCTCGGCAAGACCCTGCTCGTGCGCACGCTGGCGCGGGCGATGCAACTCGAGTTCTCCCGCATCCAGTTCACGCCCGACCTGATGCCCGCGGACATCGTCGGAACGAACATGATCGTCGAAGACGAAGGTCGGAAGCGCTTCGAGCTCCAGAAAGGGCCCATCTTCGGACAGCTCGTGCTTGCCGACGAGATCAACCGCGCCACCCCGAAGACCCAGAGCGCGTTGCTCGAAGCCATGGCGGAAGGGTCGTGCACCATCGCTGGCGAACGCCACGCACTCGACCAACCCTTCGTCGTGCTCGCGACCGAGAACCCGATCGAGATGGAAGGCACGTACCCACTCCCGGAAGCTCAGCTCGACCGGTTCCTCTTCAAGGTGTTCGTCCACTCGCCCGACGAAGACACCCTCGTGGGCATTCTCGATCGGACCACCGGCACCGAGACCCCAGAGGTCCCGAAGGTGGTGGACGGTCCGCGCATCCTTGAGATGCGAGGGCTGGTGCGCGAAGTGAAAGTCGCCGAACCGATCACACGCTACGTCGCCCGCTTCGTTCGAGCGAGCGATCCGACGACCGAGGCGCCCGCGCCCGCCGCCCGGGAACTGCTCCGCTACGGCGCCGGGGTGCGGGGTGCACAGGCGATCCTCCTCAGCGCGAAGGTCGCCGCGCTCGTGGCTGGACGTTCCCACGTCTCGTTCGACGACGTGCATCGGGTGGCTCACCCCGCCCTGCGACACCGACTCATTCCGAACTTCGAGGCGGAGGCGGATGGCATCTCCACCGACGCCATTTTGGATCGGCTCCTCGAAGAGGTGCCCAAGGTCTCCGACGGAGCCCGAGCGATTGCGAGCTGAACCGATGAGACCTGCCCTCTTGCGGACCGCGTCCAGCATCCTGGTCGCGTTCCTCGCGATCGCCGCGGCGGTCGCCGCCAGCCCAGCCGACGCGCAGCCGCCGGGCCAACGCCGCGGACCGGTGAACGTCACCGTGAGCGGACTCTTCGGCGACGACGTGACCCCGCCTCAAGGATGGGCCCCCATGCTCATCACCCTGGAGAACCGCACCGAGCGGGAGCTCAGCGGCGTGGTGCACGCGAAGATCCGGGACTGGCGCAACCGCGGTCCAGAACATCGCATTCCGGTGGACCTGCCGCCGCGCGCCACCCGCCGGGTACAACTCGCCATGCACGTGCGGGACGGCGGCGACGTCGCGGTCCAGTTCGTCGACGGCGGCACCGAACTCGGCGCAGGCCAAGTCGGCGTCGGGTACAACGCCTCCGCGCGAGGCATCGTCGTGCTCTCCGATCCGCCCCGACTTCGCGGCGCAATCCTCGACCTGCAGGACGAACAGCACGAACCCTACGGCGGCAGCCGCATGGTGAACCTGCCGGTGGGCACCGTCTCCTTCGATCCCGACACCGGGGACCCTCTCGTACCGCGCGAAGCGATCGCGTGGTCCGGTGTGGAGCTCGTGGTGGCGTCTGCCCCCGCGCTCGAACGGCTCGACCCCGAGCAGACCGACGCGCTGCTGGATTGGGTTCGGACCGGCGGCGCCATGCTCGTCTTTCCCCGAACCGAAGAGGACGTTCAAGCGCCGACGCTCGGCGCCATTCTCGGGCCGGTCGAATGGGTGAACGGCGACGCCTACACCTTGGTCCCCGAGGTCGCGCGCGGCCGGATGATGACCGTGCCGCCCGACAGCCTGGTCTCGCACGAACACTTCGGCGTCTCGGCGCCGCTCGGGTTCGGCATGGTCTTCGTCGCCGCGTTCGACGGCGCGACCGAAGAAGCACTCGTCGACGACCCGGCCACCCGCCGCGCGGTGGAGACCGTGCTGGGCGCGCGCACGAACCTGCCTGGACAAACGGTGCCCTTCTACCGATTCGGCGCGCGGGAAGCGAACCGCGAACCGTGGATGGACAACCAGAGCGACTTCTCGACCATGCGTCCCGCCCTCGACCCCAACGAATCGTTCCGGCCGGCGCTCGGGCTCGTCGCCGTGGTGCTGCTGCTCTACGTGTTCTTCGTCGGACCGATCAACTTCAACTACATTGGCAAGAAGAACCGACCGATCCTCGCGCTCGTCAGCACTCCGATCATCGCGCTCGGGTGCCTGCTCGTGCTGCTCGGGGTGGGGTACATCGGCAAGGGCACGACGATGAGGTATCGGGCGGTGTCCATGCACGAGTTGATGGAGAACGACGCCAGTGGACCCGAGCGGCGCTACGTCGGCTTCTTCCTCACCCGTCCCACCAGCTTCGACTTGGCCATGCCCGAACACGGCTCTGCGGAGCTGCTCGAAGCCGGCGGCTCGCGCGCGCCGGCCATCGTGCATTCCGGCGACCGACCGGTGCTCGAAGGCATGCAAGGCGGACTCTGGGAGACGCTCTTCATGCGCCAGGAACGCATCGCCGATCTCGGCGGCACGGGCGTTCGATTCGAGCGGACCGACAACCACCTGAGCGCCGTGCACAACGGGTCGGCCACCGACCTGCTCGACGCCTTCGTCGTCGACATCGGTGGCAACGTGTACCCCGTGGGCGATGTCCCCTCGGGGCGTTCGTCGCCCATCCCCGGAACTGCGAGCATGACGCTCGGCGGCGACAGCCAGATGTTCTGGGGTTCGAGCGACCACGAAGTCCGTGATCTCTGTCGCGCGTTCGGGCTCGACCCGGCCGAAGACACCGACGTGGTGTACGGGCTCGTGCAGACGATGGGCGGCAGCATCTCCACCCAGATGCCGGTGCTCTACGGGCGCATCGCATCCGAGCCGCACGTCGAAGGGGAGCACTTCGTGACCGAAGAGGACGTCCGGTTCGTCCGGGTCGTCCCGCGCGCCGCCCGCGCCCCCGCCGTTCCGCAGGAGGCGCTCGACACCCAGTTCCAGAACCAGTTCGACCAGTTCCGCGACTCGATGGAGCTCGAAGAATGATTCGCGTCGAAGGTGTCTCTCACGGCTTCGGCAACCTCAAGGTGTTGCACGACGTCTGGTTCAACGTGCCCAAGGGCGAAGTGTTCGGGTTCATCGGTCCGAACGGTGCCGGCAAGACCACCACCCTGCGCATGATCGCGACGTTGCTCGAACCCGGCGACGGCCGGGTGCTCGTCGACGGCATCGATGTGGTCGAGCGACCGGTCGACGTACGACGGGTTCTCGGCTTCATGCCGGATGGATTCGGCGTCTACGAACGAGTCACGGTGGGCGAGTACCTCGAGTTCTTCTCGTCTGCGTACGACATCCCCGCGAACGCTCGCAAACGAAACATCGACGCGGTGATGGAGCTGACCGACCTCGGGCCCCTGCGCGACCGACTCGTCGCCGCCATGTCGAAGGGCATGAAGCAGCGGCTCGCGATCGCCCGCACCCTCTTGCACGATCCGAAGGTCCTGATTCTCGACGAGCCGGCCAACGGACTCGACCCGCGCGCCCGCATCGAGATGCGCGATCTCATCGAGCAGCTTCAGCAACTCGGCAAGACCATCGTGCTCTCGAGCCACATCCTCACCGAGCTGTCCGACATGGTCTCGTCGGTCGCGATCCTGGAAAAGGGCCGGGTGCTCGCCTCGGGTCCGGTCGACCGGATCGGCCAACAGCTCAAGCCCGAGCGCGCGGTGAAGCTGCGTCTGCTCGAATACCCCGAAGGGTGCCAGGCACCGTTCCACGCCCTCCCCTGCGTGACCGCCGTCGAACGTGGCCCCGAAGGGTTCCTCCGGATCCTCTACAGCGGCGGCGACGAAGCCGTCTCTCAGATCGTCGCCGAGGCGGTGCGCGCGGGGCTCAAGGTCACGCGGGTCGAACCCGAACGCGACGACCTCGAACACATCTTCCTCGAAGTCACCCGAGGCGAACTCCAATGAGCACCTCCACCGCCACCCCCAGTTCGGTGCCTGAGCCCGGCGCACCCGCCGACCCCTCTGCCGGCGCCAGCCTTCCGCCGCCCAAGAAGCGCGGACTCGTGCCCAGCGTCCGCGAGTGGTTCCGGGATCCGAACCCGATCTTGGTCAAAGAGCTGCGCACGGTCTTCCGCACCAAGCTCTTCATCCGCTTCTTGTACTTGAGCACTGGCCTCGTCGCGCTGATCGTTCTGGTCAGCGGCGCGTCCATCGCAGCTCAATCGATGGCGCCGGCCCAGGTCGGGCAGATCGTCTTCCAGTTCTTCTTCTCGATGGCGCTGATGGTGCTCTGCCTCGTCGCACCGGCGCACGCCGCGACCTCGCTCACCGGCGAACGGGAGATGGGCACGTACGAGTCCCTCATTCTCACGGGCATGGATCCGGCCCGCATCGTGTGGGGCAAGTTCCTCGCCTCGTTCGGGATGTTCTCCCTGGTGCTGGTCGCGTTCGCGCCCATCGTCGGCATCGCGTTCCTCTTCGGCGGCATCTCGCCGCTCCACGTGATCATCGGCTTCTACGGCTTGATCCTCGTGCTCGGCCCCGCGGTCGCGCTCGGCATCGCGCTCTCCGCACGGGTCACCTCGACGCGGGTTTCGATCCTGCTCTCGCTCGGCATCTTCGTGCCGAGCTCCTTCATCGCCACCCTGATCCTGGCCGCGTTTGGCGAAGCCGCCGAGCGCGATTGGGACCTGACGATGAGTGGGCCGTTCTGGTTCACCGAAGCGCTCGCGAACCGGTTCTTCGAAGGCGACACCTTCCTGCTGCTCGGCGTGCTCCCGATCTACGTCTCGGTGATGCTGGTGTGGTTCTTCCTCGCCTCGGCCATCGCCGGAGTGCGTCCAACCGCCGAAGACCGGTCCACCCCGTTCAAGTGGTGGGCCATCGTCGCGGCGGTCGGCATGGTCGGCATCATGTTCGGCACCACGACCCTGTGGGACCACCACGACATCCCCGAAGCCGCCGTGGGCATGAACATCTTCTGGTCGTTTCCGATCTTCTTCCTGGCGTTGATGTTCATCAACGAGCCGCCGCTGCCGCCCCGCCTGTGGGAGCTGCGCAGACAGGAACAGGGCACCGCACGCAAGGCGCTGGGCATCTTCGGCCCGGGCGCAGCGCCGACCACCCGCTTTGCCGGATTGATGATCGTACTGGCCAGCTTCGGCAGCGCCATCGCGGCATCGGCGGCGCGCTACTACATGTTCCCATCGCACCCCGACCACCTGCAGTCCGACGCGGGGCTCATGTGCATCGCCGCCGGCACCGCCGCGGTGTGCCTGTTCACCACGAGCTTTGGCGCGTGGTTGCGGGTGGTGTTGCGCAGCGGCGTGGCCGCGCGGGTCCTCAGCATCGCCACGGTGCTCGTGCTGATCGTGATGCCGCTGCTCGCCTCGGTCATCATCAACCCGGACTCGCTCGACAACCTCGACGACGACCCGCCCATGCTCGTGCGGTTCTCGCCGATCATGCACCTCATTTTGGGGATCGAGATCGCGGATGACGGCCAGGTGCACCGGCTGATCGAAGTGTTGCTGCCCGTGGTCGTCTACGGGTTGCTCGCGCTCTTCTTCTGGGTGCTGCTCGAAGCGCGCGTTCGCAAGATCGCCAGTGCGGTGGCGGTGCAACGCGAGAAGCGCGAGGCGGCGGCGGCCGAGGCGGCCGGGTCGCGGGTGAGTTTCATCCCGCCCGCGTTGGCGTCGAACCCGCCACCGGCGCCGATGGATGGCGGGCTCGAGCGGTGGGCGGGGGGGGAGAAGCCTGGAGCTTCCGCTTCCGCTTCCGAAGCCGCTTCCGGTTCCGGTTCCGAAGCCGCTTCCGCTTCCGCTTCCGAAGCCGAAGCCGAATCCGAAACCGAAGCCGAAGCCGAAGCCGAAGCCGAGGCCGACTCCGAGGCCGAATCCGAATCCGAATCCGAATCCGACTCCGACTCCGACTCCGACTCCGACTCCGACTCTGGAGCCGACTCCGATGCCGATGGGCCGGATTCTGATTCCGGTGAGCCTCGGGCGGTGGGGGTGCGGCCGTCTGAGCCGCCTGAGTACTGATCGACGTCTGTGTCTTCGCTGCTCGACCCCGAGTTCATCCGGCGCCTCGCGCGTTTGCGCCTGCTCGCGCGCAAACGGTTTGCGGGTGCGGCCGGTGGCGCGCGGCGGTCGACGCGCAAGGGACAGTCGGTAGAGTTCGCGGACCACCGGCCGTACGCACCGGGGGACGACATCCGGCGCATCGACTGGAACGCGTACGCGCGGCTCGAGGAGCTCGTGCTGCGGCTCTACATCGCCGAAGAGGATCTGAGCGTCTACCTCCTGCTCGACACCAGCGCCTCGCTCGGCCACGGCACGCCGCCCAAACTCGAGACCGCCGCACGGTTGGCCGCGGCGCTCGCATACGTGGGTTTGAGCGGCAGTGAGCGCGTGGGCGTGGTGCCCTTCGCCGACGGCATGGGCGCGCCGCTCGCACCCACGCGCGGCAAAGGCCGCATCGGCCACGTGCTGCGGTTCCTCGATGGGCTCAGCGCCGGGGGCGAAACGGACCTCGCGCGCACCGTCGAGACCTTCCTCGCGCGGCGGCCGCGTCCTGGACTCGTCGTCTTGCTCAGCGATCTGCTCGACCCCGGCGGGTATCAGCGGCCACTCGATCGGTTGATGGGGCAGCGGCACGAGCCGGTGATCTTCCACGTCCTCTCCGAAGACGAGGTGCGCCCCACCCCTGGCGGCGACTTCAGCTTGGTCGACTCCGAGCGGGGTACCGCGGTCGACGTCTCACTCGATCACCGCGCGATCGAGGCGTACCAGAAACGGGTCGCCGCCTTTGTGGAGTCGATCGCCGCGTACTGCCGCCGGCGCGGCATCTCGTACATCCCAGCCTTCGGCGAGGTGGATCTCGAAGGGGCACTCCTCGAGTACCTGCGGGGCGCCGCATGACCTTCCTCGCACCCATGCAGCTGTTGTGGCTCGGCCTGCTGGTGCCGCTCGTCGCGTTGTACATCTTGAAACGTCGGCGCCAGCGCCGCGTGATCGGTTCGACGTTGCTCTGGGAGCAGGCGCTGCGCGACATGCGCGCAGAGCGCCCGTGGAAGAAGCTGATCCCCCAGGTCTCGCTGCTCCTGCAGATCCTCGCGATCGTGGTGGGCGCGATCGCACTCGCCCGGCCGGCCGGTGCCGGCAGCGTGCCGAGCGGCGCGTGGGTCGCAGTGGTCGTCGACACCTCCGCGTCCATGGCCGCACGCCAGGGCAACTCCACCCGCTTCACCCACGCGCGGGATGCGGCGCTCGACATCGCACGCAGCCTCCCTCCCGGCGGCCGCATGATGCTCGTGGAAGCCAACGCCGAAGGCGACGTGCTCGCGCCGCTCACCAGCGACCGCGCATCGCTCGAGCAGGCGATCGGACAACTCCAAGTGCGCGGCGGCCACGCCAACCTGGAAGGCGCGGTCGCGGTGGCGGCGGAACGGCTGCGCGACGCCCCGGGCGGCTCGCACGTCTTGCTGCTCACCGACGGATCCGAAGACGGCGAGATGGCGCTCGACCAATCCGGGGCGCCGGTGGAAGTCCGGCTCGTCCGCGACGAAGCTCCGGATGGCACCCCGGCGCCCTTCGTGAACACCGCGATCATCGACGCCGACGTGCGGCAGCGGACCGGAGAAGGCCCCGACCGCTGCGACGTGTTCGTGCGGGTGCACCACCACGGCGCCGAAGCGCGCGATGTGTTCGTCAGCGCGTCCATCGATGGACGCGAGGGCGTGGTGGCGTCCCGCCGGGTCACGATCGAACCAGGCGCGACCGAGTCGATCGTGATGGGCGCCGACCTGCCGCCGAGCCCCGACGGGCGCGCGGCGGTGGTCCGGGTGTCGATCGCCCCGGGAGACGGCGGCGCACTGGACGACGACCTCTCGCTCGACGACCTCGCCGTCGTGCCGAGTCCTGGCTCCCGCCGATTGCCGGTGTTCCTGGTCGGGACCGCGCCGCGTTCGGTCCAGCGGGTGCTGCGCTCCGACGCCGACGTCGAACTCTTCGCCACCTCGCTCACCGCGCTCGCCGAACGCGACGCCGACGAACCCCCACTCGACGGCTTGTTCCTCTACACCGGCGACACGCCGGTCGTGCCGCCAGCCGGGGACTCCGTCGTGCTCGCGCCGGTCGACGACCAGGCCTTCGAGCTCAGCGTGGGCGCCGAGGTCGAAGCGCCCCGCATCGTGACCTGGGACGAGAGCGACGCACGGCTTCGATTCGTCGGATTCAGCGACGTGCACATCGGCACGATGCGGCCCCTGGAAGGCGGCGCCGGCCGAGTGCTCGTGGACACCGACGCGGGCGCCGCGGTCGTCTCCGTCAGCCGCCCGAACGGGGAGAGCACCATCCTCGCGTTCGATCCCGACCGCACCGACTGGTCGTCGCACACCTCGTTCGTGGTGTTCTTCCGCAACTTGCTCGAGCGGGCGCGCGCGCGCCGCTCCGCCGGCGGCGTCCCGGTCGCGCCACTCGGAGAACCGCTCCGGGTGCCCGCGCTCGATGGAGAAGAAGTGCAGGTCACGACGCCCAGTGGCCGGACCCTCGTCGCGCGTTCGCGCGGCGGCGTCGCCATCGTCGAGGTCGGCGCGGATCCGGGCGTCTACGCCATCCGCACCGGGGACCGCGAGCTGCACGCGCTGCGCAGCTTGCTCGACGAACGCGAGAGCGACCTGAGCGCGCGGGCACGGTTCACGCGGGGCGGCAACGACACCCGCTCCGCGCTCTCGGCGCCGCGCGAACACCGCGAGTCCTGGCCGTGGGTGGCCGGGGTGTTGCTCTTGCTCGTGCTGCTCGAAGCCTGGTGGGCCACCCGCGCCCCGAAGCGCATCGACCCGTCGAAGACGCCCGGCCCCACCAAGATCTCAAAGCGCGGCGACAGCGACGCCAAAGCCGCACCGACCGCCATGGGCAGCGGAGGGGCCAGCGCATGATGCGTCTCTCCCAACCGTGGCTGCTCGCGCTGGCGGCCCCGCTGCTGCTGCTGCTCGTATGGCGGCTCACCCGGCTCCCGAACGACTTCGGATCGCGCCGACGAAAGATCCAAGTGGTGATGGCGCTCGCGGGCATCGCCGCGACGCTCGCCATCGCAGGGCTCGAGTTCGGCCGCCGCATCGACCGGCTCGCGGTGGTCTTCGCCGTCGACCGCAGCCGCTCGATCGACCACGCGAGCCAGACCGCCGACGATGCGATGCGCAGCATCCGTCGGTCGATCGAGACGATGCGGACCGGCGACCAAGCCGGCGTGGTGGTCTTCGGCGCCAGCGCGACCACGGAGCTCTTGCCCTCCCCGCGACCGCCGGTCGGCGCACTGCGCGCCAGCGTGCCTCGCGACGCCACCGATCTGGCCGCCGGGATCCGGCGCGCGCTCGCCGACATCCCCGCGGAACACACCGGCCGCGTGGTCGTCGTCAGCGACGGAGTGGAGACCCGCGGCGACGCGCTGGCGGCCGCGTCGCTGGCAGCGGGCCGTGGCGTGGTCGTCGACGTGCTGCCGATCGAACGCGCGCCGGAGCCAGAGGTCGCGGTGGAACGGGTCCGCGTGCCGCCGACCGCGCGGCCCGGCGAACCGATCGAGATCCGCATCGTCACCCGCGCCACCCACCGCACCCCCGCGCGGGTCCGGGTGATGCGCGACGGCACCACCCTCGCGGAGACCGAGACCGTGCTCGACGCGGGCAGCGACGTCTTGGTGATGCGCGACGAAGCGCCGGACTCGGGCGTGCATCGCTACGACGTGCTGGTCGAGCCGCTCACCGCTGGCCACGATCTCGGCCGCCGCAACAACGAAGGCGGCGCGTTCATGCGGGTGCTCGGGGGCAGCCGGGTGCTCGTCGCCGCAGGCGAAGTCTCCGAAGCACAGGCGCTCACCGCCGCCATCCAGGGCTCGGGACTCGAAGCCGAACTCCGGCGCGCGGCCCGCTTCCCGATCGATCTCGGCGAACTCGCCACCTACGATCTGGTCGTCTTGAGCGACGTGAACGCGCGCGCCTTCACGAGCGACCAGATGGACGCGCTCGCTTCGTACGTGCGCGACCTCGGCGGCGGCCTCTTGATGGTCGGCGCCCGCGACTCGTTCGGGCTCGGTGGCTACGCCTACACCCCGGTCGAAGAAGTGCTGCCGGCGCGTTTCGATCTGCGGCAGCGCCGCGACCGGCTCTCCCTCGCGATGATCATCGCCATCGACAAGAGCGGCTCGATGATGGCCGAGGCCTCGCCCGGCGTGACCAAACTCGAGATGGCGAACGAAGCCGCTGCGCGCTCGGCGATGTTGCTCAGCCCCATGGACCGAGTCGGCGTCATGCACGTGGACACGATGGTGGAGTGGACGCAGCCGATGACGAGCGTGGACTCGCCCGCGTCGATCGCCGGCACGGTCCGGCGCGCGCAACCGGGCGGCGGCGGCATCTTCGTCGACATCACGATGGAGGCTTCGTACGACGCGCTCCGCGCGGAGCAGACGCAGCTCAAACACTTCCTGCTCTTCAGCGACGGCAACGACTCCGAGAACATGACCGGCACCCGCCAGATGGTCCGGCGCGCGATGCAGGACCGCATCACCACCTCGATCGTCTCCATGGGCCGCGGCCCGGACACACCGGAACTCGAGCACCTGAGCCGACTCGGCGGCGGCCGCTTCTACATCGTCGACGACATGACGCAGCTGCCGCGCATCTTCACCCAGGAGACCATCGAAGCCTCGCGCGCCGCGATCGTGGAAGAGCCGTTCCGCGCCGAGCCGATCATGCCGGGCGCCGCGACCCGCGGCATCGACTTCGGAAGCGCACCCGCGCTCGGCGGCTACTCGGTGGTGAACGCGCGCAACCGCGCGACGGTGCTGCTGCGGGCCAAGGACGACGAAGACGCGTTGCTCGCGGTGTGGCAGCACGGCGTCGGCCGTTCCGGCGTCTTCACCACCGACGTCGGCGCCGAGTTCGGGCAACCGTGGCTCGGATGGGCCGGGTACTCCCAGCTCTTCTCCCAGCTCGCCCGCGACCTCGCCCGCGCCCCCGAACGGCGCGACGCCCAGGTCAGTCTGCGCATCGAGAACGGCATCGGCCGGGTGCGGGTCGAAGCGGTCAGCGACGCCGGCCAGTACCGCAACTACCTCGACCTCGGTGGCACCGTCGCCGCGCCGGGCGGTCGCCGAGTGGACGTCGACCTGCAGCAGACCGGAGCCGGCCGTTACGAAGGCACGTTCGACGCGAACGCGCCGGGTCCCTACCTCGTCACCGTCACCGAAGACGACCGCGGCATGGTCGGCAGCGCCGGCATGGTGCGCCCGAGCGGCGACGAGCTGCGCGGCGACGGAACCAACCACGCGCTGCTCGGCCAAGTCGCCGCGCTCACCGGTGGCGAAGTCCGCACGGACCTGAGCGAAGTCTTCAGCGACCGCCCGCCCCCCACCTACGCCTACGACCCGCTCTGGCCCCCGCTCCTGATGAGCGCGCTGTGCTTCTTCCTGCTCGGCGTCGCGATGCGCCGGTTGGTGTTGCCCGCCGGCATGTTCGCGCGCCTCATCCCGAAACGTTTCCGCCGCAAGAAGACCCGGCGCGCGGAAGCGCTGCAATCGAGCGCCGCCATGGCGATCGCAGCCAAGAAGCGCGCCCGCAACGAAGAGACCGCGGACGAGATCAAAGAAGCCCTCGCCGGCGCCGCGGACGGAGACACCGCGGTGCTGTCTCCCAGCAACAAGCCACTCGGCTCCACCGACAAACAAGCGGCAGCGGCACCGCCAGCGGCCGAGGCCGATGAGAAGCCGGAACCCGCCGCCCCGCCCGCAAGCTCGCTGGCCGAACAACTCCTCGCCCGCAAGAAGAAGAAGTAGTGGGCGGGCGCGAAGCGGAGCGTCCGGCGGACGCTCCGCCCTTGGCTCAGGGGCCGGCGCCCCTTGGACGCCGGCCGAACCTCAACGGCTGAGCTTGTACAGCATCGCGCAGACGTAGTCGCACCGATCGAGGAGCGTCGCGTCCAGGTCGATGTACCCAAAGACCTCAGCGAGCTGAATCGCAGCCTTCAGCTCGCTGCACTCTCCGTAGGCAATCGAGAACTTGTCATGACAACGAAGTCCTCGCGCCTGCCGAGCCTCTGCGATGTTCAGAACCACGGACTGCGCCGCGCGCTGCATCTGTGACGCTAGCGAAGCGTCGTGTTTGCGTACGAGCGGCAGTACCTGAGCGCGCAGCGAACGCACGAGTTCGAAGGAAGTTTGAAGAACGATCATCGGAGACCCCTGTGTGACGACGACCGAGCGACATGCCCGGCGGCCGCAGGCCGCCGTCGTCTGGCGGGTCAGGGGTCAAGGAAGCGGCGGGCATCCCGCCGGGCCGTAGGCCCCCTTGAGGCCTGGCACGCCAGACGACACGCTTGACCTCCCGCCGGGCACAACCCCAGCCCCATCGGACCCGAATCCGATTCCGAAGGAGAGGATGAGGCCGACTCCGAAGGAGAGGCTACAAGCGGTGCGGTCCTGGTCGCGGAAGCGGAGCGGTCGCGGAAGCGGTCGCGGAAGCGGAAGCGGTCGCGGAAGCGGAAGCGGAAGCGGAGGCGGAGGCGGTCGCGGTAGCGGTAGCGGTAGCGGTAGGGGTCGCGGTAGCGGTGGGGGTCGCGTAGCGGTAGCGGTGGGGGTCGCGGTAGCGGTGGGGGTCGCGGTAGCGGTGGGGGTCGCGGTAGCGGTGGGGGTCGTGGTGGCGGAATCGGCTTCGGCGTCTGCTTCGGCGTCTGCTTCGGCTTCGGCTTCGGCGTCGGCTTCGGCGTCGGCTTTGGATTCGGATTCGGATGTGGCTTCGGCTTCGGGTTCGGCTTCGGCTGCGACGTCAGAATCAGAATCAGAGTCAGAATCAGAGTCAGAATCAGAATCAGAATCAGAATCAGCAACAGCGTCAGCGTCAGCGTCAGCGTCAGAGTCAGCAACCGCAACAGCGAACAGCGAACAGCAACACAGCCCACACGCGGGCCGCTACGACACGCTCTCCCACAACCCCCGCACGAACCCGTCCTCCCCGAACGTCTCCGCCACCCACGCCCACCCCCCCCTCGGCGGCTCCCTCAACGCGCGCCGAATCGCCGCCGCGAACGCGTCCACGTCATCGTCCACGCACACCTCCACGCCGGCCGCACTCAGCCCCGCGAGCGCGCGCCGGTTCGCCACCACCGGCACGTCCCGCGCAAGTGCATCGAGCAGCTTGATCGGCAGTCCGCCCGGGGTGCGCCGCGGCACGAGCGCGAGATCGCAGGCCGCGTGCGCGCGTCTTCGATTCGCTTCGGTGGCCAAGCGCATCCGCAGATGCGGGAAGCGCCGCAGCGGCGCCGGGTCCGACTCAGTTGCGACGAGCCACGTCGCACCCACCGCCTGTGCCGCGGCGGCCGCAACCTCCCAGCCCTGGTAGCCGTCCAGGTTGCCCGCGTAGAGCAGCACCGGTTCGTCTTCGGCGAGACCGAGCGCTGTGCGCGCCGCGCGACGTTCGTCGTCCGAGATCGGCGCCGCAACTGGCCACGGTGGCAGCACGACCGGCGCGCCGAGATGATCTCCCAGCGCCGGCGAGATCGCGACGACTTGGTCGAGCCGGCAAGCGAGCGTGTCGAGCGCGCGACCAAACACGGCGCCCGCACGGCCGACGCGGCCGTAGGTCGGCAGCTCGAGATCGAAGCGGGTGTGCGCGAAGTAGAGAGTGCGGGGACGGACGGCCAGGAGGGAAGTCGCCGTGTTCACGACGAGCGCGGCTTCCACGTTGTGCGCAACCACGACCTCGGGCTGCAGGCGACGCACGAGCCGGCGGGTGGACGCGACCATGAACACGTCGTCCCGCACCTTCGACCACGAGGGACCGGAGCGCATCGAGCCCCTGCCACTTCTTCCACATCGATGGTGCAGCACCCCCTCGAGCGCCGCCCCCGCGCCGTACCCATAGGTCAGCAGATGCGTCTCGTGCCCCGCCCGCGCGAGCGCTTCGGTCATCGTGCGCAGCACCGCCTGCGTCCCCTGCGGGCTCGGCATCGGCAGACAGGCGATGTGCAGCATGCGCATGCGGAAGGACCTCAGTCGATGTAGCCGAGCGCACGCAGCCGGGCTTCGACCCGGGCTTCGCCGTCCCCACCGCCCGTGCCGCCCTTGGCCACCCGGGCAGCGGGCAGCGCTTCGGTCGTGCCCGCAGTGTCGCGCAAGACTTCAAAGAGCACGCGGCCGCGCATCACGGGGTCGATCTCCGCGCCGAGCCGCGCGAGCACCGTGGCGGCAGCGTCGGCGATGTGTGCGTCCACTTCCCCGACCGCGTCGACGCTCGGTCCGGAGGCCGCGAAGAAGCCGTGGTTGCGGTGGCTGCCGGGCAAGCTGCGTCCTTTGCGGCCGAGGTGCTCGGATTCCGCGAGCCGGCGCCACGCGCCAATGCCGCGGGGCGCGCTCGCGGTGGGCATCAGGTTGTAGCTGTAGCCGCGCGGGCTCTCCGAGTGGTCGAGGCGGAAGTCGAGCAAGAGATCCGGCGCGCGCTCCACGAAGTCGCCGTCGAAGATCACTTCGCGCCGGTGCACCGCTTCGACGACGGGCTCGCGGGACCACGGATCCCGCAAGTCGTAGAGCGCGTCGCTCACCCGGCGGGCGAGCGCATCGCGTTCTTCTTCGGGCACGAAACCGAGCGGGTCGCGACCGGCGAGGTGCAGCCACACGCCCGGGAAGTAGTTGAGCTCATCGCTGAACGCGACGGTGGCGCCAAAGTCGATCGCGCCAAACCGGGCGCGCGATTCGAGCCAGCTCGGCAGGCGCGCGCCGTACGCGCGGAAGAGCCGTTCTTTGAGCCGAGGCGGCAAGAGCGTGAGCGCGGCGTCTTTGGCCAAGCGGCTCCACGGCAGGATCGAAGTGGGCGCAAACTTCAACAGCCCCGCCTGCTCGAGCGCGCGGTTGAGGTAGAGCACTTTGTCGCTCGACCCACCGGAGCCGTGATCGCTCACCAGGGTGAGTTCCACATCCTTGCCCGCGGCCTGAACCAGCGCGCCGACCGCGCGGTCGAGCGCTTCGTAGACCTTGCCGAGCCCCGCGCGGCTGCGCGCCGAAGCGCCGCTCGGATGGCGCGGCGAGCCCGGATCGTGGTGGGCCCAGAGGTGGTGCGCGACGGTGTCGCTCTCGCCGAAGTAGAACGCGAACACGTCCCAGTCCGTGCTGTCTGTGGGAAGCGCAGTACTGTCTTCGGAAGCGCCGCCCGACGACGGGTCCATCAGCCACTGGGCGAGCGCGGTCTTGCGTTCGATCTTCGAGACCAGCAAGTCCGCCAGCCCATCGTGCCAGCCTTCCGCGTCGGCATCGAACTCGCCCACGTCGAAGTCCATCGGTCCGAACCGCTGCACGATCCGGTCGAACAGGACCTCCGGCCACACAAACGAACGGTCCGCTTCAAACGCGACGGGCGCATCCCACCCGCTGATGAAGATCCCATGCTCCAGCGGCTCAGGCGGCCAAGTCCCAGGAAACCCAACGCACGCGCAGCGTTTGCCGAGCGCATCGAGCCGCGCGATCCAAGTCGGCGTCTCCCGCACCGTGCCGGCCGTGAAACGAACCCCGTACCCATCGCGGGTGGTGAAGTCGAAGACCCCGTGCCGCCCCGGATCCATGCCGGTCAGAAAGGTGGTCCAGTTCGGCAACGTCGCGGGCGGCCGCACACTCTCCAGCCGCGCCCAAGCGCCGTTTTGCATGTGCGCGTAGAGGTTCGGGAGCCGCCGCGGCCCAAGCTCCTCGAGGACCGACACATCGGCCCCGTCGAGCCCAACGATAAGAGAACGCGCACCCATGCGGGCTTGATAGCGCGTGCGGCAGGTCCGGGCATTCCCTTCCTGCCGTACACTCCGACGCATGCTCCGATCACTCTGCGTCCTCTTGGCATTCACCATCGGCTGCGGCGATACCGAACCCGCTGAGTTCGAGACCTACGAAGAAGCCTGCGCCGCCACCCCGGGGTGCGGTGAGTCGCCGTACTTCGATCTCTCGGGACCGAAGGAACCCATCTGGCGGGTCACCGTCTTTCGAGAAACCGACGGCATCTTCACCCTCGGTGACGTCGACAGCGTAGACGTGCTGTCCGAGGTCGGCATCCCGCCCGGTCCCGCCACCGGCGAGGTGCTCCTGGTTGCGCGCGACAGCGCTGGCGTCGAGGTCGACGGGCAGCTCCTGCACTTCGCCGACACCCGGTCGATGCACTACGACGATAGCGGCCTGCCCTACCACGAGGAGTCCCTCATCGAAGGCGTGGTCAGCGCCGTTGGCTACTTGCGCGGCAACCTCGACGCGACCGAGATCGCGCTCGTGGACGACACCGGGACAACGCTCGTCACCATGGCGACCCCCGCCGCGATCGTCGCGCCCCGGACCGAAGCACTCAGCCGCTCGAACGCAGCGTGCGCACACGTCCAGATCATGGACGAGACGGACGGCGACCGGCTCCGCGGGGTGCTCCACGACGGCGACGTGCTCGTCACCGCGAGCCCGGCTCTGCGCACCGCGGTGGAGGCCGGCCTGAACCGGATGCCGCGCCTGCTCTGTCACTCCGTTTCCCGAATCGCATTCATGGAACGCGCCAGCGGGGTGGCTGGCTTCGTCTCTCAGTCCGAAGGTGACATCGTCGTTCTGAACGCGCGGGTCATGCTGCCGGGCCTGTCCGGCCAACTCGGCACACAGCAAACGCTGCTGCATGAAGCGACCCACGCGGCGACCTTCTTGCTCGGCGTCGAGGGACGGCACCCAGGAGACTTCGGAGGCATGTGGGCCGAGTCCTGGCGAAGCACGGCGCGCACCACCATCCGACACGTGCGGCTGCAGCGGGGACTCGTACAGGAATGGGAGCGGCTGCACGAAGAGTTCGTGGAGCTCGGCTGGGCGGCACCGCACCCCTCGCGCTGGGATCGGCTGGCGACCCGATTGGCCGGCAGCGAGGAGGAAGCACTCACGGCCGGCACCGATCAGGCGGTCGCGCTCGGGGGTGCCATGTCCCGGTACGGCGCCACCCGCCTCACCGACGACATCGCAGAGATGGTGGCGTGGGGCATCATGGGACCCGTCTACGCAGACGAGCGCGTGACCGGCAAGGACATCGGCTGCCAGGTGATGCGCGCCCACATGGACACGATGGGTGTGCCCTCTCGGTTCGCGGCGCTGTACACGAAGCTGCACTTCGCGCGCGACCTCGGTCTCATCTCCACCGAAGACGTGGCCGAGTGCGTGGGCGACGTGAACCTCGAGGGCACGGCCGTTGGTTTCACGTTCCGTCGCGACGGGTCCGCGGACTCGCCCTACGTCAGCGATGTGCGCGCGTACCTCGGGACCGGCCCAGGCGCCAAGGTCTTCGTCATGAACGCCTCCGGGACTTCGGGGTTCGGGGACGCTTCGTACCCCGCGGTGCTTACGCTCCAGATCGCCGTCGCCGCGATGGACACGCCCATCGAAGAGGTCTCCTGGCCACGCGGCGTCTACCCGCTCGGGCCCGGCGCCAACCTCTTCGTGGAGATCGACGGGGCGCCGAACTTCCTGCTCAACCAAGGCTTCGTCTTGGCCGCCGAATCGAGCAACACCCGCATCGCCGGCTCGCTCTTCGTGACCGGCGGCGTTCGGGACGTGGCCGGCGGCGTGCCGGAAGTCTTCGACCCACCCTATGTGATCAACTTCGCGATCGAGAACCCCTCACCCACCGAGTGAGTCCACGATCGGCGCCTCAGCGCGAGTCGAGCAGGAAGCCGGCGATGTCCCGGTAGACCTCTCGGGCGCCCTCACCTTCGGCGTACGAGCGGATGAGAACAATCATCAGGACCTCCAACGCGCCAAACACCAGAGCGACATTGCTCGGCGGCGCGGAGCGCCCCCGGTGGAGAGCGGAGCCTGGGTCCAGGGCGAAGCCAGCCGCATCGGCTGGGGGCCGAAGGCCACCCTTGACGCAGGCGAGCACTCCGCCACCATCAATCTGCCGCCGAGCCAGCAAGCCCAACCAATTGGGGTGTTCCCAAAATCCAAAGGATTGCAAGGAGCCGACTTTCCGAAGGAAGAGGCTACAGCTGCTTCCGCCGCTGTCGCTGCTTCTGCCGCTGTCGCTGCTCCTGCCGCTGCTTCTGTCGCTGCTTCTGCCGCTGCTTCTGCTGTGCCACCGCGTCTGCAGCTGCTTCTACAGCCCTACTCCTCCCCTACCGGCCTAGCTACGGCGCTACTCGGCTTCTTCGCGCTTCGCGCGTTTGGCTTCTCTGGCCGCGAAGCGCTTCGCGTCTCGTGCGTCGTAGGCGCGGATGATTTTTTGCACGAGCGGGTGACGTACGACGTCGGCGTCGGAGAACTTGCAGAACGCGATGCCTTCGATGCCTTCGAGCAAGTACTGCGCGTCCGCGAGTCCGCTGCGGCGGCCGCCGGGCAGGTCGACCTGGGTGATGTCGCCGGTGATCACCGCGCGCGAGCGGAAGCCGAGGCGGGTCAGGAACATCTTCATCTGTTCCTGGGTGGTGTTCTGGGCTTCGTCCAAGATCACGAACGCGTCGTTCAGGGTGCGTCCCCGCATGAACGCGAGCGGCGCGACTTCGATGGTCTGGCGCTCCATGAGGCCAGCGACCTTCGAGTCGTCCATCATGTCGTGCAGCGCGTCGTAGAGCGGACGCAGGTAGGGGTTCACCTTCTCCGCGAGGTCTCCCGGAAGAAAGCCGAGCTTCTCGCCGGCTTCGACCGCGGGCCGGGTGAGGATGATGCGTTTGACGGAGCGCTCCTGAAGCGCCGCGACCGCCATGGCCATCGCGAGGTAGGTCTTGCCGGTGCCGGCCGGCCCCACGCCGAAGACCACGTCGTGCGAACGGATCGACGCGACGTAGGACTGCTGGGCGACGCCCTTCGGGGAGATGACGCGTTTGCTGCCGGTGCGCAGGACGACGTCGTCGAAGAGCTCCTGCAGGTGCATCTCCGGGTGGTCGGCCACGGTGCGGGCGGCGCGCGCGATCTCGTTGGCGCTCAGGGTGCGCTGGGCGAGCACGCCGAGCAGCTCCGCGAGCACCCGTTCGACGACCGCGACTTTGGCGGCGTCGCCTTGGATGCGGATCGTGTCGCCGCGCAAACCCATCGCGACGTCGAACTCGGAGCCAAGGGCTTTGAGGTGTGCGCTGTTCGGTCCGGTGAGGCGGAGCAGCAGCTCGGAGTCGGCGACCTCGAGGTCGGAGGTGGTGGTGGCTTCGGTCATGGTCCCCAATGCCGCGCGCCTACGCGCCGCGGACTTTTGCCTTCACAGCTGTGCCCGACACAACGTGGTGGGCACCCGCACGCGGGTTGCCGTCACATTGCCAGTTCGAGGGTGGTGCGGGTGAAACTTCAATCGCGTCAGTCGCCCATCGGGGCGTAGGTCTCGCGGGAGGTCGCACCTGCGACGACGTCCGCCACGTGGAAACGCAGCGGCACCGTCTCGTTCGCGAGCCAGAGCTGGGCTTGGTCGTCGAACTGGTCGGAGTCGGTCAATCCGGACTGTCCGCCCGGGAGAATGTTGACGCCAGAGATGTTGCCTTCTTCGAGGCGCACGACCATGCGCATGACCGGGCCGTTTGCATAGAAGTAATCGTCCGCGAAGGGATCGTAGTGGCCGGCGTCGACGTTGAAGAGGTCGCCCGGGCGCGGGAACCACGGAAGGGTCGCGCGCGGGTCGGTCTCCTCGAGGTCCTCGGCGAGCGGCAGGGTCTCGGGGGTGATCGAGAAGCCGTTGGCCAAGAGCGCAAAGGCCGGGTCGGTGCCGACGAAGGTCGCGACCAGGGACTCGAATTTGACGAGGTGACGCAGGCCCCAGCGCCAGTCGTCCATGTCCGTGGAACCAAAGCCGCCGACGCCCGGCACTTCGGGATCGGGGTCGGCCGAGAGCGCGGCGAGCGCGGTCGTCAGCGCGGAGAGCGAGACTTCGTGGCTCGACTCGACTTCCACCGTGCCGAGGTCGTCGAAGAAGACCGACTCCGACGTCGCTACGTTCCAGGACTGCAGCCCCGCGGGGTTGCCGGCGCCGCGGCCGCGGTAGAGGTCGTACATCGCGCGGGTGATGCTGGTGGAGACGTCGGGCCCGAACGCGGGCGCCATGCCTTCGTCTTCGAACGTCGCGGCGATGACCTTCTTCCACCACTCGTTGAAGATCATGGTCGCCACGCTGTCGTCCGCTTCGCCATCGGCGGAGTGGTAGAAGGTGTCCACACCCGACGCCGCTTCGGCGCCGCCGGCCACCCACGCGGCCAGCCGGGTCTCGACTTCATCGAGCGCGGCTTGGTTGGCGGTGTAAATCGCGAGCAGCCGCATCTCGGAAGGCGTGATCGCTTCTTCGGCAGCGAGCCGCTGGCCTTCGTCGATCGCTTCGAGCAGGTAGGGCACGAAGAGCGGCCCGAGCACGGAGTGGTGGTCGTTCTGCAGCTCGCTCATCGCCGCCGCGGTCGCGCCGGTGCCGAGCGCGACGATGCCCGCGGTGATCGACGCGCCACGGAAGCCGTTGTTCCAGGCGCCGCCGAGGTAGTACGGGTCGTCGAAGATGTCGCCGTCGGTGGTGATGTTGGCGATGTCGTGGTTCGCGGTCAGCACGAAGCCGCGGTCGGGCGAGAGCGCGGCGGGCCACTCATCGAACGGCACGAGGCAGCGGTAGGTATCGCCTGCGCACATCGACTCGTCCGGCATGCCGTTTTCGTCGAGCACGATCTCGAAGCCGCGGTAGCGGGTGCCGTCGAGCAAGCTGCGCGGATCGGATCCAGGGGTCCACGGGCCGCCCGCTTCGGTGCGCTCCAGGTACTCGCGGGTGGGGATGGCGTTGTAGCTGCCGTAGTAGACGTCGCCTTCGATGTCGGCCGCGACCAGGTTCTGCGCGTAGGTGACGAGCTCGCGGGTGGCGTTGCGGAAGTCGGTGACGGTGTTCGAGTCGTTGAAGCCTTCGAGCGCGCGCAGGATGTTGGAGACGTCGAAGCCCGCGAAGTCGAAGCTGACCGCGCTGATGGTTCCGTCTTCGTCGACGTCCTCCGGGATGACGTATTCGCCGCCGATGTTCACGAGCGACTCGCCGTCGCCGGGCACGGTGTCCGCGGTGGCGGGGCGGCCTTCGATCGCGGTGATCGGCCGGCCGTCGAAGGTCTCGAAGCGGGCGATGGTCTCGGTGCGGCCGACGCTGCCGAGGCCCGGCACGTTGCGGATCTCGTAGGACTCCTCGATGCGCACGAGCGGTTCGTCGCTGCCCTCGAAACGGGTCGCCACCGGCATGCCCTCGGCGTCGAGCACGAGCTCCTCGGCGTACCAGTCGGTGACGTCGCCGCGCAGGTAAGTCTGCGACCACGCGACGCGGCCGTTGGTGCCGACCGCCATGTGCGGGATGCCGGCGAAGAAGAGGCCCATCAAGGTGATGTCGTTGTCGGCGCCTTCGCCGAAGACGCTGGTGTCGAGACCGAGCTGGTAGAAGAGCGGCGCGATCGAGAGCGGGAGGTGTCCGTCGCCGGCCAAGAGCGCTGCGCCGCCTTCCGAGTGCGCGCCATCGACGGCCCAGGCGTTGGACCCGAAGTCTCCGTCGACCGGACCACGCAGGGTGTGTTCGAAGCGGTCCGTCTGGGCGCGCAAGCGGTCGAGCATGGTGCGCTCCACCGGCATCGCCTGGGGCGCGACGAAGCGGGCCGGGGCGCGGGGGGGGCCGAAGCTCGGCAGGAACGACGACGTGCCCTCTTCGAGCCCGAAGCCACTGGCGGAGACGATGTCGTTGATCGGGTCGACGTTCTGGAAGATGTCCTGGACCGCACCATCGTGCCTGAGCTCCGCATCCGTCTCCGCGCCGGTGAAGACGTCCGCGACGAAGGCTTCGCTTTCGGCGTAGCGCAGGTCCTTGGCTTCCCAGCCGAGCTGGTAGACGGGGACCGCGGCGAAGGCGATGAGGTCTTCGAGCGAGAGCTCTTCCATCAGCGCGCCGGCGCTGGTCGCACCAAAGACGGGCGCGGCGATGGTCAACTCACTCGGGGCCGCGATGCCGCGGGCTTTGGCGAGCCGAACGTAGGCGTTCACGCCGTCGGTGAAGGCCTGCACGACTTCGCGTTGTTCGGGGGTGAGGCTCGCGGCCAAGCGGTCGGCGACCCGGGTCATGCCCTGGGTGCGGGCGCCGATGTCAGCGGCGAGCGCTGCGTCTCCGACCAGACCGCTGAGGGTGCCTTGGCCGAGGCGGCGGCCGGCTTCGATCTGGAAGTAGCGGTCGCGGGCCATCAAGAAGCCCTGCACGACGCGGAGGTCGTGTTCGTTCGAGGCGTACACGTGCGGCACGTGGGTCTCGGTCCGAAGCACGTAGACTTCGTCGTTCAGCGGCAGCTCGCGGCGCTCGGATTCCGGGATGCGCAGGACGTCGCCGCGCGGGCCGTCGGGGAGCGGCACGTCGATGCCGACATCGGCGGCGTCGCTCGGGCCCGCATCGATGGGCGTGGTGTCGTCGTCGCCGCAGGCGAGGAGCAACGAGCACAGGAGCAGCGCGGGGATCAAGCGTCCCGAGTTTGACGCGAAGGCGTGGGAAGCAGCGAAGCGAGGCGCCGCGCCCCCATGAAAGAGTGAAGCCATAGGCCGGAAGATAGCACCTGACGCGGCGCGGTCAGGGCGGCCGAAACCGAGGGCGGGGGAGTGACAGATTGGGGCAGGCCGTGCCGCCTGATCCGACGGAGGCCCACCCCCAGGTCACTCCGAGTCCGAAGGACGAAGGAGCCGACTTCCGAAGGAGAGGCTACAAACCGCGCGACTCCGAAGGAGAGCACGGGCTGTCGCTGATGCTGTGACTGCTGGTGCCACTGCCACTGCCGCTGCCACTGCCACTGCCGCTGCCGATGCCGAGGCCGACGCCGAAGCCGACGCCGAGGCCGACGCCGAGGCCGAAGCCGAGGCCGACGCCAAAGCCGACGCCGAAAGCCGCTGCCCCTGGCGCTGCCGACGCCGAGGCCCGCGACTCGCGCGGGCCTCGCAGCCGGTCTAGCGACTGAGCCGATACAACATCGCGCAGACCTCGTCGCACCGCCGCATCACCTCCTCGCCAACCTCCGCGTAGCCGAACAACCGCACCAACCGAAGAGCCGCCTTCAGCTCACTCGCTTCGCCGTATGCGATGGAGAAGCGGTCCACGCTCCGCTTGCCCCGCGCGTTCTTCGCTTCGGCGCAGTTCAGAACGACGGACTGAGCCGCCCGCCGCATCTGGTCACCCAGCGAACGGTCCCGGCGAGAAACAGCCGCCAGCACCCCGCGCAACTCACCAACGAGAACGAAACAAGATTCGAGAACAATCATCACAGCCTCCAACGCGCCACACACCAGAGCGACATTGCTCGGCGGCGCACCCCGTGCGCCCCCGGTGGAGAGCGGAGGGCGGGTCAAGGGCGAAGCCAGCCTTCCGAAGGCTGGGGCCGAAGGCACCCTTGACGCGCCCGAGCACTCCGCCACCATCAAGATCCCGCCGAGCCAGCAAGCCCACCCCCAGGTCACTCCGAGTCCGAAGGACGAAGGAGCCGACTTCCGAAGGAGAGGCTACAAACCGCGCGACTCCGAAGGAGAGCATGGGCTGTCGCTGATGCTGTGACTGCTGGTGCCACTGCCACTGCCGCTGCCGCTGCCACTGCCGCTGCCGAATCCGAAACCGTTTTGGGGAGAGTTCGGGGGAGTTGTGGGGGAGTGGGGGGAGTTCCGTCGCAGAACCCCCGCTCCACTGCGACCGCGACTTCGTTCTCAGGGGGTGAGCCAGGCGACGAGGGAGATGGCGTCCGGGTGCAGTTGGTTGGCTTCGGATTCGAGCTCGGCGGCGCGGGCCTCGCCGCCCTGCTGTCGGTGGGCGAGGGCGGCGGTGGCGAGGCTCTCTGGCGAGCGGAAGGGGGTGGTGGCGTGCAGCCGGTCGAGGCGGGCTGCGGCGAGGTGCCAGGCGCCGTCGTTGCACAGCGCTTGGGCGAACTTCACCGTCGCTTCGCCGCCCGGTCGCAAGCCGTGGTTGCGGATGGCGAGGTCGAGCGCTTCGGCGGGGTCGCCGTGGTGCAGGAAGTAGTCGAGCGCGTGGCCGGCCGACGCTTCGGGCAAGAGCTCGAGGTCCCGTCGATGCAGTTGCTCCGCGCGCCGCAACCAGTAGGCGGCTTCGTCGGCGTCCACGCAGAGCGCGAGCATCGTCATCGCGCTTGGGCTCTCGGTGAGTTCGACGACCCGGCGGTACAGCGCCTCCGCGAGGAAGAGTCGGCCTTCGGCTTGGTGCACCTCGGCCATGTGTTCCCAGACGAGCGGCCAACCGGAGAACGCGTCGTCCGCCGCTTCGTAGTGCGCGAGCGCTTCGCCGTGTCGGCCCTGCGCGAAGTCGAGCATGCCGCGGGTGAACTCGAGGTACGCCAGATGGCGGCCGCGCAACAGCGTGAGGCGATCGAGCTCGGCGTCGGCGGCCGCGTAGTCGCCGAGTTGCCAGTGGTAGTAGGCCACGTGGCTCGCGGCGCCGCCGTGCGGGCTGCGCTGCTCGGACTCCTCGAACAGCGCGTGGGCCACCTCGAAGAGACCCCGGTGGAGGTAGAGGTCGCCGCGGGCGGCGGCGATCGCGGCGTGGTTGGCGCCGAGGATCCGGCGCTGCGCTCCGTCGAGCGCGTCTTCGGCTGCGTCGAGCCGGTGCACCGACGCGTAGACGCCCGCGGCGATGCTGTGCGGCCACTGCTCGCGTGGCAATTGCGCCTGGAGATCTTCGAGCGCGGCGAGGGCGGCCGCGTAGTCCGTGACCCCGCCAACGAGCCGGGCCCGATCCAGCAACGCGGCGACGTACGCTTGGCGGTGAAGCGCGCCCGGGGTGTCGAGCCGGGTCCGAAGATCCGCGAGCCGAACATCGGAGTCGCGGAGCGCGCGGCCGTAGTCGGAGTCGGGATACGACCGCTCCACGGCCTCCACGGGCTCGACGGAGGGGGCGAGGTCGCTGCTTGGTGGCTCGGTGGATCCGCAGGCCAGGAGAACACACGCCAACACGCACACAGGCAGCACGCACACAGGCAGCACGGACACAGGGGCGGCTTCCCACCACGGCCAACCCAAACGGAACATCAGAGGGGCTGTAGCAGGCGCGGCCGCATGCTTGAAGAAGACGCGCCCTTAAAGAAGAACAGGGCCCGCGTCGAAACGCGGACCCCGGTTCAAGTGGGCTCCTCGGAGAGGAGCCTGGCCATCACACTCAGGGCGTGTGCGGCGCGGCGAAGTACGGGAACGTCGTGTCGAACGCGACGTCGTTGGCCGTCGGGTTCACACCGTCGACGTCCGAGGGACCGTCGAACTCGACGAACGAGAGCGCGTTGACACCGTCGGCCGTCATGTCGAGCAGGACGATCGCAAGCGTCACGTCGACGACCGGATCGGCCGGCGCGCGGCCGTTCGGGAATCCACGCTCGCCCGCCGCCACCGTGGTGTCGAGGGAGAGGGTGTCCGGCACGATGAGGCTGAGGATGCTCGGGCCTTCGGCGCCGTCCACGGCCTGCGTGGCGCAGGGAATGGCGTTCGCCGGGGAGGGTCCCGCCAGGGCGTCTTCACACGTCGGGAGACCCGCCGCGAGGAAGTCCTCACGAAGGGCTTCGTGAAGGTTGCCGAGGTTCGTCGCGATCTCCGGTGCCCACTTGGGGAGCATGCCGAATTCGCCTGCGTCCACTTCCGTGATGTCGTCCTCGGGGTCGTCGTTGTTGTAGTCGACCTTCGAGGTGATGACGGCGGTCGCGATGGCGGGCATGCCCATCCGGTCGCGGCGCGTGTAGGCCTCGGGGGCGTCGTCGCGGAAGTCGAACCCGTCGGCCACCGGAGCGTCTTCACCCGGAGCGTCTTCACCGGTCGGGGCGTCTTCGCCCGTCGGGGCGTCTTCGCCCGTCGGAGCGTCCGTGCCCATGCCGGAGTCGGTTCCACCCGCGTCGTCGTCGCCACAGCCGAAGGCCGTGAGTCCGAGGATGAGTGCGAAGAGAATGCTCTTGTTCTTCATGATCATGTTCCAATCCGGCCGGAGGTGGCCCAGGTCTGGAAAGCGGTCGCGCCGATGTCCGCGGTCGGGACCTCGATCACGATGAGCGTGGAGTTGGCGCCGGCGATGCCGTCGACCGGACCCGCGTCGGTGAGACCCGAGAACGCGAGGTTGCCGCTGGACACGGTGTTCGTGAAGCCGGCGACGTCGAAGAAGAAGGGATCGTCGCGAAGGCCGGCGAAGACCTGCACGCTGCCGCTCGAGAGGGTGGTCTCGACGGCGCCTTCGATGGCGGCGTCCGTACCGGGCACGCCGCTGACCTGAATGCCCCAGGCGTCGTCAGCGTCCTGGCCGAAGCGGACCCAGATGTTCTCGTCCGGCACGCTGTCGCCGTCCGTGTCGATGTGGATGCCGTGAAGCACGTCGCGGTCGTACGCGAGGTCGGCTGCGGCGGTCGCGGGCTGCGCGCCGAGCAGGCTGATGGCGAAGACGGTGGTGCCGTCCCGGTGCCATGCGTAGAAGTCGGCGATGTCCGCCTGTCCGTCCACAGGTGCAGCAAGACCGTCGGGGTCACCGTGGTCCGCCGCCTGCGCGGGGTTTTGGTTCGAGGTCAAGCCAGCAACAGCAACAAGCGCCGATACCACCAAGATCCCCATGTATCTGGGTTTCATCAAAAAAGTCCCTCCTGAGTTGGGCGAAGCGTACTTCATTTGGGGGTGCCTGTGTCAAAACTGGCCCCTCCAATCGGACTCTACGACCCAACGCGGGTCGTGGATCGACCTGATCATGATTTCTTCTGACACCGGGTGTCACGCAAACGGTCCCCATCGTGGGACAGATCGGTCTCCCGGGTGTGGAATGGGTGGCAAGCGCCGGGCGGATCGCACGATGGCCGTCGGAAGCGCAGCGAACGGCGGACCAAGGTCTGGGAGCCGCGCCGCCACGCGAATGCACGGCGAGTGCCGATCTCGAACGCCCGGTCGGCCGTACTGCTTCACGAGCCCCCAGATGACGCTATGCTCCCTCCGAATGACCGAACGCCTCCCGATGGACCGATCGGCCGCGACGAAGCTCGTGCGGGCCGTCGCTGGAGGAGATCGGAACGCGCTTGGCGGCCTCTACGACGAATTCGGGGGGTTGCTGCTGGCGATCGGCACGCGGATCGTCGGTGACCGCGCCAAGGCCGAAGATGTGCTGCACGACGTCTTCCTCGAGGTCTGGCGCAAGGCACACACCTACGATCCCGGCCGGTCCAGCGTCCGCGGCTGGCTCGTGCTCCGGATGCGGTCGCGCTGCCTCGACTACATCAAGTCTGCCGCGGTCTCGCGGCGCCGCACCATCGACATCGACGGCCGGACCTCCGACGCGGATCCGGAGCGGGACGCAGACGCCGCCAAGGTCGCGCCCTTGCTCGAACAGCTGCCCACCGAACAGCGGCAGGTGCTGGTGCTCGGGTACTTCGGCGGCATGTCCAGTCGGGAGATCGCCGAGGCGTTGGCGATCCCGATCGGCACGGTGAAGTCGCGCATCGCGGCGGGGCTGCGCAAACTGCGCGCCGATGTGAACGAATCGGACGCCGAATCGGACGCTGAATCGGCGCCCGCAAGACCGGCCCGCAGACCGGGGGAGAAAGACGGTGCGCCATGACACCCGATGACCCCGACGACCTCGAGACACCCGAAACGCTCGAGGCACTCAGCGCCGTTGTCACCGGGCGGTTGCCGCTTCCGGCCAGCTTGCGGGCACGGCTCTTCGCGAACGTGTCCAAGACCCACCGATGGGAAGACCTGCTCGGCCAGATCGCGGGCGATTGCGACCTCGATGAGGACGCCACCGAGGCGCTGCTGCTGAGCATCGACCACCCTTCTTCGTGGGAGCCGGGGCCCTTGGCCGGCGTGCAGCTGCTGCACTTCGAAGGGGGTCCCTCGACGACGAATGCGATCACCGGATTCGTGCAAATCGAAGTCGGCGGCAGCTTCGCGGAACACGGCCACGCCGGCACCGAGATCGTGGTGGTGCTGCAGGGCGAACTCCTCGACGAGGCGACCAAGAAGCGGCACGGCCGGGGCGACCGGGTCGTGAGCGGCGTCGACGACGTGCACGCGCTCACCGCCATCTCGGACATCCCGGTGATCTACCTCGCGGTGGTGCAGAACGGCATCACGCTGGACGGCGCGCTGATCGGCCCCGACGACCCGCGCGCCTGACCAGCGCCATGGGCAGCGACTGCCGCAGCGGCAGGCGCAGCGGCAGTGGCAGCGACAGACGCAGCGACAGACGCAGCAGCAGAACCAGCCCGCGTCGCTGCTGCTCGTTGGTCCGAAGCTCAGGCGTCGTTGGTCCGCCGCTCCCGCCGCTCAGAAGCAGGAGCGGCCGGACAACATCGCGCCGCGCACCCGAGGCGTGGTGTGGCCGGGGCCTCGCAAGGTCCAGCGGACCTGGACGAACCGGCCGAGCACGCCATCGAGCGCTCCTTCGGTCGCGGTTCGGAAGCCGGCTGAGGCCAGCTCCGCCATGGACGCCGCCGCACGCACCGCAACCACGACTTCGGTGTCGGGCAGCACGTCGCCGTCGAGCGCCGCCGTTTCGATCAGTCGCACGCCCCCGAGGTCGACGACCCCCGAGGTGAAGACACCCGACAACGCGTGCGGTGCGGGGTCGGCGCCCACATGTGCCACGACGCCCAGGGTCTCGACCGACACCGAAGCCGACGACGCATTGCGCACCTCGAAGCGCCAGTTCCCGTTCGGCTCGTCGGTGGTGCGAACGTGGCGGATCGCCCACCGTCCCGCGCCCCAGGGCATGGCCGCTTCGTCGGCGGAGTGGTTGGCCACGACCCCGTCCGGTCCGGTGATGACGACCCGCAGCGCAGACAGGTCCGCGGCCGAGAAGATGGCCGTGGTCTCGACGGTCGCGCGGCCGTCCGGTGCGACGAGCGCGACCATCTCCGACGCGGCTTCGCCCACCCCGACCGTGAGCGACGAGACGCTGCCCACGGCGTAGACCTCGCCTCCGAAGCGGGTCCTCGGTTCGAACCGATCGGCCGTCAGCGTCGCACCGTCGATGGTGCATCGAAGTTCTGCGTCGTCGGTCGCGTCGGTGAGCTCGAGCACCAGGTCGTGCCACCCGGCCGGGGCGCCGGTCGGGTACGTGGCTTCGGACGGCACGAGCGCTTCGGCGCCTCCGAGGAACACGCCGTCCAACCAGACCCGATGGCGGTCGTCGGAGCGGAGAAAGAGGGAAGGGTTGGCGCCGAGCTGGACGCGTCCGACCCAGCGGGCCGTCCAGCCGTCGTCGGCGAGGCCGAGGTCGCCCGGATTGCCTGCGCCGTAGTCTCGGTTGGTGGTGTCGAAGTCGAGGCGGCGGGCGAGCGGTTCTCCGCGTCCGTTCGTATCGTCCCACGACCACACTTCACGGCCGGCGAGCCGCGGCTCGATGCGGAACCGGCTGGGCGAGATCGGGCCGGAGGCACCGCCGGGTGGCGTGTGTTCTACCGACAGTTCGGCAGGTCCACCGCGGTCGTGGAGCGCCGCCCGAAACTCGAACCAGCCTTCGGTGCCGACCGTCACGTCGTGGGTGGTTGTCTCCGAGAGACGCGCCACGATCTGAACCGGTGAGAGCGTGCCGATCTCGAGTACGGCGAAGTCGTCCGCGTCGACGACCAACCGGTGCGTGCCCGCTTCGAGGAAGATCTCGCCGACGAAGGTCATCGTGAACTCGTCGTCGTCGGCGGTGAGGCCGAGTCCTTCGATCACCCCTTCCGCCGACGGGACCTCGAGTGCTCGGTAGGCCACGCCGGTTGGCGTCTCGGTCACCACGGTGGACGGTGCGTCCTCGTCGATCAGCGCGCGTCGGAACGCCTTCACCCGAAGGGCCCCGAGTCGGAACGGCTGGACGAGCAGCTCCAGACCATCGGTCACGCGGTGGAGGTTCGGGTCACCGATGGTGCCGCTGCTCGGCACCGCGGTCAGCTCCTCGAGGGGACCGGGCCTCGGGCAAAGGCCACCGTCGCTCCCGGCGTCGAAGGACGCGTCTTCGCCGACGTCCGTGCCCACGTCGGGCATCGGCGCGTCGAACCCGCCGTCCAACGTCACACCGAGGCCGCTGCGATCGACCGCGCAGCCCGTGAATGCCAGGCAAGCCGCGGTCGCCGCCACGGAGAGCAAGGCGACTCGATTCGAACAAAGGTGCATGAAGGCGAAGCTCAGCGAACTAGGAGTCTATCGCGATCCCGAGCTTCTGCCGAAGTTGCATGTACGACTCGGAGACGCTGTAGAGATAGAGTTCCTTGAGGCGCTCCTTCTGCATGCCGTCGTCGGGCGAAGCCTTCACGACGGCCGCCGCGAGCTCCAGATCGTTGGCCATCACGAACCCAACGCGGTCCGCGGTGAAGTCCACCGCCGCCACCCAGCGCTTCATGTCGAGCTCGGGCGCCGCGGCCAGGAGCTTCTGGACGAGCTCCGCGACCTTCTTCGCCTGCGACGCGTCCAAGTGCTTCTTGAGGGCCGCGAGGCTCTTGTCGACCTTGGCGCCGAGGTTGCCCGGCACCGGGAACTGAGGCGTGCCGAGTTTGATCGCCGCGAGCAACCAAGCGCGAAGCCCACTGCCCGACGGAACGAAGTGCCGCAGGTAGTGGCCGGGGCGGAAGTAACTCAGGTGGCGCGCCGCGAGGAACGCGAGTGCCTGGGCCGGTCCGCCGGCGAGCGCCGCCTTGCCGACACCGATCGAAGGGGGATCGGCGTAGAGCATGCTGAGCCCACCCGGGTCGTGCTTCTGATAGTAGACGCTCGGCAGCTGGATCTGGGTGACCCCGGACACGTAGTGAAGCGTCTGCACCATGACCGACTCATCGGCCTCCGGGTCCCGCGCGTCCTTGGCCTCGACCTTGTAGCTCGAGAGCTCCTGGGCCTTCGAGGCCACGACCGCGGGCGTGATGGCCGCGAAGATGCCGGTCAGGAGCGGGCCCTGCTCGGGGTGGATGACGTGGTTGAACCAGATGTCCTCGTCGAAGTACTCCTGCGCCGCGGCCGGATGCCGGGACCGGTGTTTGTCGAAGAAGCTCTGCTCGTCGGGACCGGCCATGCTGAGGACCCGCAGCGCCTGGCAGATGCACCAGGACTGGTCGGGCTTCTTCACGTCGGTGTAGAGCTGGCGCAGCGCTTGGTACGACTCGATCCGGTAGGGGCTCTTGCGAAGGAGCTGGGTGTGCGCCTCGACCGCCTTGCGGAAGTAGCGTTTCGGCTCCGCTTCGTAGATGCCGGCGAGCATCTCGAGGCGGCGTCGGCCATCCGGGTCGAGATCCTGCGCGGCCTCGAACGCTTCGATCGCGCGGGTGAGGTCGTCGAGTTTGTCCTGGTAGAGGGCGCCGAGCGCGTCCCAGATCTCCGCGCGCTTCTCCGCGGGTGCGGACTTGAGGCGGTCGAGTTGCGCACGGTAGGCCTTCGCGAGTCCGGCCCAGTCGTCGGACTTCTCGAGGCAGGACTTGAGCCCCTCGAACGCGCGGCCGATGGTGCCGTCGTTCTCGAGGGCCTGTTCGTAGTAGTCCGCGGCCTCTTCGTGACGGCCGAGTTCGGACTGCGCGATCGACGCCGCGGTCAGGTAGTACTTGGCGAGCTGCTTGTGGTCGTCGACGAGCTCGGCGATCCGGAGGATGACCTCGACCAGACGCGACCAGTCTTTCGTCTCCGAGTACACGCCCATGAGCTTCGTGAGCAGGTTGCGATCGTCGGGTGTGATCTCGAGCGCGGCGACGTAGCTCTTGGCGGCCTTGTCGCGGTCGCTCAGTTTGCCGGCGAGCACATCGCCGACTTCGACGAGCAGATCGAAACGCTCCGCATCCGGTGCGTGCTCCATCCGGCGGCGCAAGGTGCGCACCACCTCGTCCCATTTGGACTGCGCTTCGTACACTTTGCGGAGCGAGGTGAGCGGCTCGGGATCTTCGGGCCGCAGTTCGACCGACTGCTCGAGGATCTTCGCGGCTTCGTCGAGGTTGCCGGCCCGGCGGAGGGACTCACCGCGGCGCACGAGAATGCGTCCACGCAGATCCGCGTCGAGCGAGGACCCGAGCTTCTCGAGCATCTCTCGGTAGAGCTCGGCGGCTTCGTCGGCTTCGCCGGACTCGAACGTGACGTCCGCCACGCGCTGCAGCACCTCTCGGTCCTCGGGCGCGTAGGCTTTCGCGTTGAGGTACGCGCGCTGCGCTTTGGGGAAGTCGCCCTTCTCTCGGAACGCGTCGCCGCACATCATGCTGAGGTCGCGGGCCTGTTCGGCGTCCATCTCGGAGGTGCGGGCGAGCAGCGGCTCGAGGTGCGCGGTCGCGGCTTCCCAGTCTTTCGCACCGAAGGCCATCACACCGAGCCCGAAGGCCGCCGGCGTGCAGGTGGCGTCGAGTTCGAGCGCTTTGCGGAACGCAGCGTGCGCCTTCTCGGCGTCTTCCAGTCGATCTCGGTAGAGCACTCCGAGTTCGGCCTGGAGTTCGGCCTGGCGGCTCTTGCCGTCGGTGGCTGCGATCTCGCGCACGAGCAACTCGGCGGCCCCGTGGGCGTCGCCGCGCGAGGCGTAGAGTCGCCGGAGTGCTTCGGCGGCCGCGGCGTTCTTCTCGTCGAGGTCGAGCGCCTTCTTGAACCGGTCGATCGCCTGGTCCTTGTCGCCGGCGCCTTCGAGCATCTTGCCCGCTTCGACCAGATGCTCCGCCTTCTTCTTCGGATCGCTCTCGCCGTCCGCAAGCTGATCGACGGCCGCGACCGCCGCGTTCGCGTCGCCGGACTGCGCCTTCAGGCGCGCGAGCAGGGTGAGTGCGTCCGAGTGTTTCGGATCCGCGACGAGCACCCGCTCCGTGAATCCGAGCGCGCGTTCCGGGGCACCCACGTCGAGCATCAACGTGCGCGCCGCGGAAAGCAGCAGGTCCGTCTTTCGCTGGACGTCTTCGGTGGCCTGGGCGTGCCGCTCGAGCGTCGAGACGAGTTCATCGAATCGACCCTTCTGGCGGTACAGGCGCGCGAGGGCCGGGTTGGCGTTCTCGTTGCCCGGGTCGATCTCGACGACCTGCTCGTACGCTTCGATCGCGGCGTCTTGGTCGACGAACTCTTCTTCTTGAATCGCGCCGATGTGTTCGAGCACCGCGATCTTCTGTCGCGGGGTGACGATCAAGGCGAGCTGGCGCTGGAGGGTCGAGAGCAACTTCGGGTAGTCGTTGCCGCGTGCGTAGACGCGCTCGAGCCCCTTGAGCGCCGCAAGCGAACCCGCGTCCTGCGCGAAGGCGGCTTCGTAGTGGACGATCGCTTGTTCGAAGTCGTTCAGGCGGTCTTCGTAGAGCTCGGCCAGTCGAAGCGTGCCGGACACCTTCGCGCCTGCGGCCGTGTGCGAGAGCTGACGCGAGAGCAACTTCGCGAGCGGCTTCCACTCCTTCTTCTCTTCGTGGATCGAGATCAGTGAATCGATCGCACCGGGATGCCCAGGGTCCTGTTCGAGGATCGCTTCGAGCATGCCGACCGCGCGGGCTTGGTCGCCGACCTTGCGGAGCACGACGTCGGCCGCGGCGGCGCGGTGGTCGCGCGCGGCCGCCGGGTTCGAGCTCGCGGAGGCGCGGGCTTCGAGCACCTGTACGACCTCGGGCCAAGACTGCGCGCCTCGGTAGAGCGTGAGGGAACCTTCGTACGCGGCGTCGCAGTTGGGATCGATCTCGATCGCCTTGGCGAAGCACGGCAGCGCGAAGTCGGGTCGCTTGAGTGCGTCTCCGTACCAGCGGCCCATCAAACAGTAGAGCGGCACGGCTTCGGGCACGTCGCCGGTCTCCTGAACGGTCTCGGCGAGCGTGGCCATGACCTCGTTCCAGCGGTCCTGGTCGTGCTCCGCGAGCCGCTCCACCGCGCGGGCCGAACGGGCGTCGGAAGGATCGTCGGCGACCGCTTGGGTCCAGGCCACGAGGGCGTTCTCCGGATCTTTGATCCGGGTCTCGTACAGACGCGCGATCTCCCGCAGTACCTCGGCGCGTTCGATCGGATCGGAGATGGTCTCCGCGCGTTCGAGCAGGAGCTCCGCGAGCCCCTCGTCGTCGCCGGATTCCCGCTTGAGCTCCTCGAGTCCGCTGCGCGCGATCGCGTCTTGGGCGTCTGCTTCGAGGATCGCTCGGTAGGTCTTCTCGGCGGCGGTTTTGTCGCCCTTCTCGACCGCTTCGATCCGCGCGATGCGGAAGAGCAGCGCCTTCTTGACCGCGGCGTCCTTGGCTTTGTCGACGCACTTCTGGAAAACGGCGATGCCCTCGTCCCACGCGAGCGAGGGCGCGATGATCTCGTCGACGGCGTTCGCCTTCTCCGCGCTCTTCAGATCCTTCTCGAGCGCGGCGGCGGCCTTCTCGAGCGCCTTGGGATCGAGGTCCTTTTCTTTCTTCGGTTTCGCGAGCGCGTCGAGTGCCGAGAGCAGCTCGCGGGCGGAACCGAACCGGTCGGCGGGGTCCTTCGCCAGCGCCTTGAGCACGAGCGCGTCGACGTCTTTGTGGACCCAGCCCTTCGGGGCGATCTCACTCGGCGCCGCCGGGATGGTGTCGATGTGTTTGGCGATGACCTCGAACGCGCTGTCGCCGGTGAACGGAACCTTGCCGGTGAGCACCTCGTACAACATCACGCCGACCGCGTAGATGTCGCTCGCGGCATCGATCGATCCACCGAGCGCCATCTCCGGTGCGATCGCCTGTGCGTTGCCGAAGACGCGAAGCGCGCCGATGGCGTCCGGACGCGTCGCGCCCGCGGCCAAGAGCCGGTGCGCGCCGCCATCGACGAGCACGCCGGTGGGTTCACCGCGGCTGCCGTCCTTGGCCGTCGGGCGCACCACGAACACGTTCGCGGACTTCACGTCCGCGTGGACGAGCCCGCCGTCGTGGAGCGCTTGCAGCGCGCTGAGCACACCTCGGAAGACGGGCCGTGCTTCGTTGAAGTGCATCGGTCCGACCCGCTCGATGCGGGAGGCGAGCGTCTGCCCGTCCACGTACTCCGTGGCGACCCAGGGCCGGCCATCGGCGAGGCGGCCACACCCATGCACGGGTGCGACGCCCGCGATCTTGGCGCGCTTGAAACCGCGCTGCCCCGTCAGGAACCGCGCAACGGCGCTCGGGTCTCGCGAGAGGCTCGAACGAATGACTTTGAGTGCGACGCGGACCTTCTCGTCCCCATCGCCCCGCTCCGCCAAGTACACGTCGCCGAGGCCACCCCCGCCCACCGACTTGCGTACCTTGAACCCCCCGAGCTCCTCGCCCGGCTCGAGGCCTCGTCCGGCGCGCGACTCGAAGATCTTCGCCGTGCGTGCTGCCTTGCCGAAGAGGGTCATCCCGTCGGCGAGGGCCTCGAGGGCGTCGTCCGCCTCGCAGCGATCCACCAGGGCACGCGCGAACGCGCCCTTGCCGTCCGGATCGCCGAGCTCCGTGGCCGTGTAGCCCATCAGCTCCAACGCGAGGGTGGTCATCTCATCCGGCTCGAACAGTCGTTCGAGTTCGCCGCGCAATAGGTCGTTCGTCTCGCTCATCAGGATTCCGGGGGGAAAAGTGCTGCCAGGCCACCGCGCTCGGGCACCGGGCGGAAGGGCGCGGATGGTACCGAATTCACGGGCGGGTTCGGTAGAAGAGGATGGGTTTCCGTCGAGAAGCCATCCCGCGCATCCCGGTGTGACGCAATGTGCTTGGATCGCAAGGGTGCGGGGGACCGGCGGGCTGGGCCCCCCACCCACCGCGGTGAGAGATCGCACGGATGGCGGGCCGAGGTGCGGCTTCTGGGTCGCCGGGTGTGCAAGCGGGCCCGGGTGGACACAGGGGTGGTCACAGCGCGGAGCCCTGGAGGTTGGGGAGGCCGGAACAGCGTTGCCGCTGGTCGGACGCGCGTCTCCCCTCCGACAACAAACGGTTGCGGCCAAGGGTGGCGGCACCCATCATCCGCACGTGTCGCGCTGGCTGCTCTTGTTGGATGACGACGCGATGTTTCGCGCGCTCGTGGCGCCGGCACTCCGGACCCAAGGGTTCGAGGTGGTCGAAGCGGCCAAGGGCCGGGAGGCGCTCGAGAAACTGACGGAGCACGACTTCGATCTCTTGATCGTGGATGGCCTGCTCCCGGACACCAACGGCATCCGCTGGATCGAGAAGATCCGCGCCGAAGGGGCGGACGCGCCCATCGTGTTCGTCTCCGCGTTCTACCGAGACCTGGCGACCTACAAGAAGCTCAAGGACGAGTTGAAGGTCGCCGACGTGGTGCACAAGCCGGTGGAACCCGCGAGCTTCGCGGTGCGGGTCACCCAGCACGCACGGCGGGTTCGAAAGCGGCGGGAACGCAAGAGCTCCACCCTCGAGCTCGACTTCGCAGAGATCGAGGAGCTGCTTGAGGACGAGGGCGGCGACGCGCAGATGGACGACTTCGTCGTCGTGCCCGATGTGGACGAGCCGGCGTCGGAAGAGAAGCTTCGCGAGTCCTACAGCGACGTGCTTCCGCACATTCTGGATCTCTTCCTGCGCGCGGTGGACCGAGCGCGGCGGCGTCCCGACAATGCATCCTCCGTCGAAGAAGCGATCCGACAGTCCCACGACATCGCGGGCACCGCAGGCTCGTTTGGGTACGCGGAGATCGGGCACTGCGCGAGTGTCGTGGAGTCGCAACTGCGTGCGCTCCAGAACCGCGACGCGGTCGACTGGGACGGTTTCGATCGGGCGGTCGCTGCCGTGCGGGCGCTGCCGATCCGCAAGAAGACCAAGATCGAACCGCCGTCGTCGCTCTTTCAGCCCAGTGCACCGCCACCCGTCCCGCCCTCGGCACGGACCTCGCCCGAGATCACGTTGCCTCGGAGTTCCCAACGCGAGCTGCCCGTTTCTGCGCTCGACCCTGCGGACTCGGTTTTTCTGGGACCGCGCATGGCGATCATCGACGACGACCCGGCACTGCTCGAGTATGTCGAAGGGGTCCTGGCGGACTCGCTCGCCACCTTTGTCCCGTGCAGTTCGTTCGCCGCGATCGAGACGCTCAAGGGGGTCGACGTAGCGATCATCGGCATGCCCTTCGGCTCGCCCGATCGAAGTACCGACACGATCGCCGCCTTGCGAAGCCGCTTCCCAGGCATCCCGACCGCACTGCTCGCGATGGAGGATTCACTCCTCGTGCGCCTCGGCGCGGCGGAGAGCGGCGCGCAGCTTTTTCTGTCGCACCCGCTCGACGAACAGGGGTTGGCCCGCGCGGTCCTGCGGCTGGATGCGCTGCGCCCCGATGCGCGCCGCGTCGTGGTCGTGAACGCACCACCGGTGGCCGATGCGCTCGCGTCCTCGGGGCTCGACGTCGTGCAGTTGAACGGACCGGAGTCGTTGCTCTCGGTGATGAAACGACAGCAGCCGCATGTGGTCGTGCTCGGCGGGGGCGCCGAGGCGTTCGCCAAGGTGGTCCGCATGGCGGACGGCGGCGACCAGGTCGCGCTGCTCGTACAGACCCAGAACAACCTCGACGCAGACGGCATGCTCGGAGAGCCGAGCGAATGGGCCGCCCGCATCCGGCAACACGCCGACCACGTGCTCGCGCGACGACGACGCGCGCCCGATCCGGTGACAGGGCTCCCCTCGCGCGGCGAACTGCTCCGCGCCCTCGCCGCCCGGCTCTCCGAGACTCGGCGCCGCGCCCACGCGTTCTCGCTCGCGGTGCTCGAAGTCGACGACCACGACGGGATGCGTACCCGCGAGGGCTCTGCGTTCACCGAGCGGGTGACCAACGGCGTCGCGCGACTGCTGGCTGCGCGCTTGCGGGTGGAAGACGTGCGCGGGCGATGGCGCCACGGCATGTTGGTGGCCGCGTTCGCCGACGCCACGGCGACCGAGATCGCGACCACCCTCCAGCGCGTCCAGCAAGAGGTCAAAGGCCTGGGCTTCCAGGGCCGCAAAGGACGCGTGCACACCACGCTCAGCATCGGCGTCGCCTCGGCACCCGAAGACGCCGAGTCCTTGGGCGATCTCACCCTCGTGGCGGAGGGCCGACTCCGCGTCGCCCAGCGCGGTGGTCCCGGCAAACTCGTCTGGACCGGCTGACGGGCCGACGATCCGCTTCGTTGGGTGGCGCGTCACCTGTTGCGGGTTGGATGGCCTCGACCTTCTGGAGGTTCGACCGCGTCACCTGATGCGGGGACAGAGGGCGCCGGGGTCTCGGTGTAGCCAATAGGGCGGCGGGGTTCCGGCGCGAAGGCGCTCTGTCCAACGGACAGAAAGAGCGGAGCGTGGAGGGTGCTTCTTTGCCAATGCAGCATGCTGCTGCACCGCCTTGAACTGCCGTGTTCGAGGCGGCGCCGTTCGTTGCCCGGCTCTGTCGTGAGGCGCAGCGCCAAGGCTCCGCTCCGCGTAGTCGAGAGGTGGCTGCGCTTTGGGGTCTGGGTCAGCGGCGCGGACCCGGGATGTCGTCGATGGGGATCCTCCCGCGCTTCCTCCACCCGACGCGGAGCAACCAGGTGCCCGCTCTTGGCATCCTCGGGGCTCGATCACAGTTCGCGGGGCACTTGGGCGTCGACTTCCAACCATCGAAGGTGTGCGCGGTGGAGCATGGATCCACCCAGTGGGCGTCGATCTTCTTGCGGGCCCCCGCGTGTTTGCGGGCGTTGTTCAACACGTAGCGGAGCGCGTGGCGGACCTGGGTCGGCGTCTTCAGCGGCTCGACGTGGTAGCGGTCGGGGAACACTTGTCCGCGCCGGCCGAGGTGTTTGTTGAGCCGCTTGGCCAGCCGAACGAGCAAACCCTTCATGCCGCGTTGCAGCGCCGTCGTGCCTTTGCACTCGACGATGAGATGCACGTGATTGCTCTGAATCGAGAAGTGAACGATCCGCATGCCGTGGCGCTCGGCCGCTTCTTCCAAGACCGCAAAGCAGACCGCCCGGAGGTCGCGGCGGCGCAGGTTTGGCAGGTCCTTCGCGACCTTGATGGTCACGTGCACAGGGTGCCGGTTCTGAATGGCCGGCCTCCGGCGATGGGCCACGCCTGCCCGTTCTCCCTTCGGCTTGCGACCCGCGCCCACCCGTCGCCCACCCCACTGCCGAAACTGCAGGTCCAACTGTTTCAATTTTCGAGTGCGACGCGCCATTTGATTGGGCTAACATATCAGATTCGGCCATCGTTTCAAGTACTTTGTCGCTTGCGCAGCCACTTTCTGAGCACCGGCGACGCGGGTCGGACGCTGCGCTTTGTGCCGCCCGCCGGGCAGCGAACGGCGGAACCCCGAACACGGCAGTTCAATCCGGTGCAGCAGCATGCTGCATTGGCAAACAAGCCCCACCGTCGCGCCGCGCGGCCGACTCTGTCGACGGAACCCTTCCCTGCCGGAACCCCGCCGCCCTATTGGCTACACCGAAACTCCGGCGCCCTCCGTCCCCGCAGCAGGTGGCGCTCGCTTGCTTCGGTCAGGACCGGGTTGGCGTGCACTACGCGGCGGAGACGCCCTGGGTCGAGACCGCACGGTCCGCAGTCGTTGGCGAGGCGCAGCCGCGAGGCCCCTCAGCGGTGTTTCTGGGACAGCCGGAAGGCCCGACGTTCGACGGCGGCTTTGGCGCGGGCGGCGTCGTCTTCGGTCTCGACCGCGAGCGGGACGATGCCGGCCGGTCGCCCGTCGGGTCCGATGTTCACGAAGGTCAGCAATGCTTCGGCGCAGAGGATGCGTTCGCCGGTCTCGGTGATTTCCCGATGCACGCTGCACGCGACCTCCATGGAAGTGCGGAACACGGCGTTGATGCGGGCGTGGAGGATCACGACGTCGCCGAGGCGGATCGGCGCCGTGAACTCGAGCGCGTCGACGCTCGCGGTGACCGCCACCCGACCACAGTGACGCTGCGCGCTCACGGCCGCGCAGATGTCGATCCACGACATGATGGTTCCACCGAACGCCGTGCCGATCGCGTTGGTGTGCTGCGGCAAGACGATCTCCGTCGACTCCGTCAACGAGAGGCGCGGGCTCTTGGGCATTGCTTCGCTCACGAACTCACTCGCAGAAGTGGGTGCCGTCCATCCGGCAGTGATCGCTCGTCGTGCCATCGCGGCAACCCGCGACCGAACAGCGCTCCACGAACACCGGCGCCGGGTCCGTCATCGCCGGCACGGACTCGATGCGCCAGACCACATTCGTCCGGCTGAGCGAGTAGAACGGGTGTTCGATCTCGAGGCGGCTCTCGGCGGCGCGGTCGTCGCCGAAGCCGTCGCAGCGCGGCGCGCTGCAGAACGTCGCACGCACCCTCACATCGCGTTCGAAGTCCGCCGCGTCCGCGACGATGCTGATCGGCTGGGTGGTGCGTTCGGTCGGCGAGAGCAGAAACCCATCGACAGGGTCCGCGCCGGACCACGGCACATCGAAGCCGAGTTCATCTGTGCGGACCTGGATGAACGCGTAGAGGTCCGCGCCGGTCGTGTTCGCCGGCAGGTCGACCTCGAGCTCGAGCACCGCGTTGTCGGTGCATCCCGAACCAAGGGAACCGAAGGCCAAGAGCGCCGCCAGCGAGAGCCAGGCAGAGCGCATCGCAAAGCGCGTCGTCGTGATGAAGCGCCTCACAGCTCCACCACGTTCATCGAGTTCGGGGAGAGACCTTCTTCCCGCAGGAGCAATCCCAGGGTCACGCCGCCCGCCACGAGGGCCAGGCCCACCGCGATGAAGATGATGATCCGTCCGACGTTGGATCCCTCGAGTTCGGGAAGCTCGACGAACACGGCGGGCACGCGGACCCGGTCGCCGTCGTTGATGCGGCCCTCCCAGAGGAAGGGCTCGAACCCTTCCCGTTCGACCCGGAGGCTGTGTTGCCCACCATCGGTCTCGAGGTCCAAGGGGCGGGCACCAGTGTCCGGACGAGGGGTTCCATCGAGCCGCAACCGCAACTCCGGATCCTCCGGCAGATCGTCCACGGTCAGGATGGCCACGCGGCGCGCCACCTCTCTTCGGAGCGAGCGCGCGGACTCACGCATTTCGTCTGCGAGGTCCGGATGAGATTCGAGCAGCTGGTCGAACGCATCGCGGGCGTGCCGGTAGCGCCCGATGGAACGCAGGGTGGTGGCCGCGTTGTAGAGCGCGGCGGCAATGCCGCTGAGTCGGTACGCCTCGGCGAACGCATGCAAGGCATCCGCCCAACGGCCGGCCTCCGCGTCGTTGGTGCCCTGGACGAACAGATCGCGGGCTTGCGACAGCCCTTCGCGGCTCGCCTCCCCGACCGGACCCTCGAACGGAGGCGTGTCGCTCTGGGCCTCTGCGCGCGGCTGGTAGGCGCAGAGCACGACCCCGAGGGTCAACAAGAGAGCACAGCTCGAGAATGGTCGAGTGCCAAGCAAAACGAACATGGCCGGAGTATACGTGGTTCCACCGGTTGCGGATGGTTTTGCCCCACCTCGAAGTGGCACGCGATGGTCGGACGGGCGCGGTTCGACCTAGGACGCGAGAGAAAAGCGAGTAGGATGCGCGCGTGGCGTCCGCCGAAGCTCCTCTCACATTCGGGCGATACGAGGCGCTCTTTCACATCGCGAGCGGCGGCATGGCCGAAGTGTTCGCAGCCCGGCTCCGCGGACCGCACGGCTTCGAAAAGCTCGTGGCGATCAAACGGCTGCTGCCGGACCTCGCCGACGAACAGTTCGTCACGATGTTCCAGGACGAAGCGCGGCTCGCGGCGAACATCACCAGCCCACACGTCGTGCAGACGCTCGAGCTCGGACGGCACGAGGACGACGGCGCGCTCTACATCGTGATGGAGCTGGTCGTGGGCGTGACGCTCTACGAGATCTGCGTGGCGGTGCTCGACAGCACGCTCGGTGCGCTGCCGGTTCCGTTCGTGGCGGAGGCCCTCGCCCAAGCGGCGCGCGGGCTGGACGACGCCCACAACGCGACGACCCCGACCGGTCAGGCACTTCAGGTCGTGCACCGCGATGTGTCGCCGCAGAACTTGCTCGTTGGCGCGGACGGCCGGGTGCGGGTCACCGATTTCGGGATCGCGCGCGCGGTCATGCGAAGCACCAAGACACAGGTCGGACAGCTCAAGGGCAAGGTGGCGTACCTGAGCCCAGAGCAGTCGCGCGGTCAGCCGCTCGATCGGCGGTCCGATGTCTTTGCCGCCGGCGTCGTGACCTGGGAGGCGCTCACCGGGCGGAGCTTGTTCAACACCGGCGACCCACTCGAGACCGTGCAGCGCGTGCGCGACTTGCCGATTCCGTCGCCGCGCGAGTTGCGGCCCGACGTGCCGAAAGAACTCGAGCGGATCGTGATGTGGGCACTTGAGCGGGATCCCGACAAACGGTGTCCGACCGCCGCGCGTTATGCGCGGGCGCTGCGCGACGCGGTCCCGGACCGTCCGAGCCCGCGCAAGATGGCGGCGTTCGTGCAGCAGCACGGCGGCCCCTCGCTCCGCAAGATTCAGGAAGAGCTGAAGCGGGCCCAGGCCAAGGACCGTGCCCTCATGGTGCAGCCCTCGAGATCGAGCTCGCGGCTCATTCCGCTGCACCGCCCGACCGACGAACGCTCCCGGGTGCTCGGGTTGCCGACCTCGGGGGCGCCGACCTCGACCGTGCCGCCGCCGTCGCGCTCGGACGAGAAGCGCGAGACGTTGCCCGACAAGAAAGAGAAGAAGCCGCAACGCGACCTCTCGACCGCGGTGATCGGGAAGCCGGTGGACCCCGAGCCTTCTCCTGGCCGCACCGATCTGCCCGCGCCCGCCGACAAGCGGGCCCGCGGTCGGGCGTACGTGGTGATCGGGATCGGCATCTTCGCGTGGCTCGCGGCCGCCGTGCTCTTGTACTTCGCGCTGCGCAGCAAACCCGCGAACGACCAGCCGGTGCTCCCGCGCAATACACCGAGCGCCAGCAGCGAGTAAGAAGCCGTGGCGAGGTTGCGCATGGCTCGGCGCAGACCCACCCTCCGCGCGTGTCCAAAGACGCCACCCCAGAAGAAGGCATCGTCGTGCTCGCGACGGGCGGCTTCTTCGACGTGTCCCTCGCCGATGGCGCCGTCGTGCGGTGCAAGATGCGCGGCCGACTCAAGCGGGTGGAGAAGAAGACCGACCTCTGTGTGATCGGCGACCAGGTGCGCATCGAGCGGCCCGAGGAACTCGGCGATGCGAACGAAGGATTCGAGGCGGTGATCGTCAAGGTCTTGGACCGGCGGAGCGTGTTCTCGCGCCGTCACCCGGGACGCGGCGGCCGGTACCGCGAGGACGTGCTGGTGGCGAACCTCGACCAGTTGGTCGTGGTCTTCGGACACAGCGATCCACCGTTCCATCCCAAGATGCTCGACCGGTTCTTGGTGATCGCCGAGCACAACGAACTCGATGCGATCGTCGTGGCGAACAAGACCGATGTGCGCACCCCCGAGAGCGAAGCGCTCTTCGCACGCTACACCACCATCGGCTACCCGGTGTTGCCGACCTGCGCGACCAAAGGCGAAGGCCTCGGACCGTTGCGGTCTCTCCTCGACGGAAAGATCTCCGCGCTGGCCGGGCCGAGCGGGGCCGGCAAGAGCAGCCTGGCCAACGCGCTCGATGCCTCACTCGACATTCGGGTGGCGGAGATCAGCGCGGCGCATGGCAAGGGCCGACACACCACGCGTGTCGCGACCTTGCACCGGGTGGCAGACGGTTGGCTCGCGGACACCCCAGGGATTCGAGAGCTGGGCGCCTGGAAGTTGCCGGACGCGGCCCTCGACGACTGTTTCCCAGAGTTCCGCGCCCACCTCGGGCAGTGCGGGTACCGGGATTGCGCGCACCGCAAAGAGCCCCGCTGCGCGATCAAAGAAGCACTGGAGCGGGGCGAGATCCACCCCGACCGCTACGAGTCCTACTGCCGCATCTTCGACGACGAAGAGCGCTGACGCCCTGCAGAGGAACACGGGTGTTCCCCTGCAGGGCCGGGGTGTCAGCTGGGGGTTTTGGGGTGTTTTGGAGACGAGCTCCGCCAGGCACCAATCTGTGGAGGGTCGATGCCTGACTCCGAAGAGATACCGCCAGTGACGCATCGCGTCAAGAACAATGACGCACCACTCCAACGCGCCGCGTCACAGCCCAGCGCCGACCGGTTTGGATCGTCTGTGATTGCGTGGACCAGGGTCGAAGGTGGTTTTGCACCCCGCCAAAGGACGGCTGTAAGCCATTCGTAGCAGGTCGCTGAAAAGCGACCTGCTCCCTTGCCGTTGCCCTTGCCCGTGCCCTTGCCCGCGTCGCGGACGCCGTGTGTTTCGCGACGGCGAGGCCGCGAATCGGAGCCCGATGCCCAGCGGACGAAGCCGCCGGGCATCGGTCGGTGCTACGCGGCGCAGCTCCGTAGCCGCGCGACGCGTAGGAGGTTGTATGCGGCGCCGGCCAGGTAGGCGGCGAACTGTGTCTTGCGTCTGCCTCGATATTTCTTGGGGGCACAGCCCCCAAACCCCGCACCTCGAGCAGGTCGTCGCGATGCTCGTCGCGCTGATCAAGCGATCTGACCGCTGATCCGCGGGCAAGGGCAAAGGCAAGGGCAGGGGCAAGGGGCAGGCTGCGAGAACGCCCTACGGGCGTTCTTCAGCAGCCTGCTAGACCTCGGGTTCGTCGACCTTTTCCATCTCGATGCCCTGCGAGACCGCCTTGCGGCTCTCCGACGCGCGTTTGGCTTCAAAGCGCCGTTCGGCGCGTTCGGTGCGTTTTCCGACCTGGGGTGCATCGGGAAGCACCGGCAACGAGCGCGTCTTTTGCGCGCGTGCGATCCGCTGCTCGAAGTCCGCCCGCCAGGCATCCAAGTTGCGCAGCCCGTAGGACGGGTCCGACGGGTCTTCGATCACCAACCGCGCGATCTGATCGCGATCGACGAACACCGGTTCGAGCTCCGCCGGGTCGTAGCCGTTGCCTCGATCGAACAAGCCGCCGCAGATGGTCCGCAGCGAACAGACGCCGCAGCCCTCGGCGTAGACGTGTTCCCAGTCGGTCTGCCTCACCGCTTGTTTCTGATCGAGGAAGAACACGATGCGCTCCTCGCCCTTGATGATCTTGCGCGTCTCGGTACTCGCCCACGCGAAGTCGGTCATGAAACAGAGCGGCACCTTCTCCACCCGGAAGGTGCGCCCGCTCTTGTGGAGCAGCCGCAGCGCGCGGTGCAGGCTGACCTCGAAGTCGGCGAGCTTCGGCGTGAACTTGTCTTGGTTCACCTCCGCCCGGCCCATCGATGGATCGAGGTTGTTCCACACGAAGTGGCGGATGTAGGGATGGTGGCGCATCCAGTGCCGCACCCCTTCGTCGAGGTGATCCGCGTTCATCGCGTTGATGACGCAGTTGATGTTCACCTCGATGCCGGCGTCGTGCGCCGCATCCGCCGCCGCGAACGCCTTCGGCAACGTGTCCGGTGTGCCGCGCAGCTCGGCTTCGACCTCGGGCCGCACGCTGTACACGCTGATGTGAACCAGCTGCAGCCCAGCGTCCGCCATGGAGCGCGCGAACTTCGGGTCGGCGAGGCGGCTGCCGTTCGTGATCATCCGAACGTGCAGGCCGCGACCGCGCGCGTACTCCGCGATCCGCGGCAGGTCTGCGTGCAGCGTGGGTTCGCCGCCGGTGAGAATGATGCCGAAGTAGTCGCGCGCGACGAAATCGTCGACGAGCACCTTCATGGAGTCGAAGTCGTGTTCGTACGGCGTGGTCGGGTTGCTGCAGAACCCACACAGGTGGTTGCAGTGCCGGACGACTTGGAGGTAGCCGATGTTGGCCAAGTCTGGAGGTTAGCAGGGTGCGCGCGCTGGGGGCGCCTCAACGCGGACTTCAGCGCACGTTCAGAACGCACGGTTCAAATCGCAGGTTTCAGAACGCGGGTTCAGAACGCAGGTTCAGAACGCGGGTTCAGATCACAGCTTCGAACGCAGGTTCAGAACACGTAGCGAAGGTAGAGCGTGCCGTGCACGCCGATCGCGATTTCGCCATCGAGCCCTTCGAGTCCGGGATGGACGCGGGCGCCGCCCGACAGACCGATGCTGTGGTGCCGGTTGCGCAGATGCCAGTCCAGGCCGACCTGGCCGCCGTACACGATGCCGATCTCGCTGGCTTCCTGCAGTCCGTACGTCGTGAGCACGTCGGAGGTCACGAAGGTGATTCCGAACTCCCCGCCGAGCCAGAGTGCGGCCCGTGCGCCGATGTTGGCTTGCAGGCGAACCTCGGCCAGAAACGACAGGACCTCGAAGACGGCGGGACCCGGGGGCCTCGGCGCTTCGGTCTTGTGGAGCGATCCCTCTGCCGCGACCGACACCCAGAGCCAGCGTGCGACTTCGTAGCCAGCGCCGATGTGCAGGAAGGGTCCCGGTCGGGACAAGCGCCCTGCCCCGCCGATGAACCCTCGAACGCCCATGAAGGCCTCGATGAACACGCCGTGGGCGTAGAGATCGCGGGTGAGTTCAATCGCCTCCGGCGGGAGCCGCTCGACATCCAGACGGGTGGTGTCGACCTCTTCTTCGACGGGCGCCGCGGTCTGCGCGTGCGCCGTCGAGTGGGCGAACGTGGGGAGGAGAAGGGCGGCCAGAAGAAGAAGTCCTGCACCCCCTTCCGCCATCGGCCTTCGTCTCGCTCGAGCGACTGGCTCCATGCGGGCCGACGGTATCATGGGCCGGCCGGGGTCATCTGCATGGAATCGACCACGCTCGCGGTTCGGTCCCGCCCGAGCAAACAGCCGAAGGTGTGCATCTGCTGACGCGGTGGAGCGCCGCTGGTACGCTTGAGTTTCAGGAGCGTGGTGCGATAGGCCGCGGAGACGATGGCAGACGACGACTCGAAGAAGCTGCGGGGAGGTCAGACGATCCAGCTGGATGCGTTGTCCGCCGATCTGTTCATGGACGGCGAGGCGGCTGGCGAGGCCGACGAAGACGCCGAGGGCGGCCTGAGCCTTCCTCCACCGCTGCCGCCGCGGGGCAGCTCCGCGCCCCCCTCCGTCGCGCCGTCGACCGCACCCCCCGCGGGTTCCACGGCGCCGCCGCCCGCGAAGAAGAACCCCCTGCTCTACGTGGTCGGTGCGGTCGTGGCCGTGCTCGCGACGGTGCTCGGCATCTGGGTCGGTTCGATGATGATGGAACCCGAGCCGGAGCCGGCACTCGACATGGAAATCGGCGACATCGATTTCACCGCCCACTGACCGAACCGCCCCCGGCGACGCCGGCTCCCAAGACTGCTATGCTGGGGCCATGTCGGAAGCACGCTGGTTGGTGGTCGGCGCTCTTCTGTTCGGAGCCGCGTGTTCCGATCAGGTGTTCGTCGGTGAGGGAGGACTCTTCACATTCGCGATCACGGAGGACACGCCGGCCGCGATCGAGGAGGAAGACACTGCGATCTTCCTCGTCGAGCAGCGGATCGAATTGCCCATCGCGGAACCGAGCGAAGAAGCCATGGCCGGCCTCTTCGAGGGCAGCGAAGACCTTCCCTGGGAGCGCAACCCCTGGGTGCTGCGACACGACTACGAGATCGTGGTGGACTGGGTGCTCATCAACCTGGACGATGCGCCGCACAACATCACGATCACGATGAACGGGATCAGTGAGTTCCATGAGTACGTGCCGCTCTTCGCGATCGTCGACGAAGAACTCGTCGCGGACTACGCGGGCTGGGAACGCACCTACCGGGTGGAGCCGCTCGAGCGCCGGTTCGGAACCATCCGCGAGGAAGAGTTCGACGAGATCGCTGTCGACCTGGCCACCGTCGTCAACGGTGCGCCCAACGCGAACCAAATCGTCTACTTCCAGAACCAGTCGGCCCACGACGAACGGTCGATGCGCTACATCCCGCGCGTCATTCCTGCGCTCACTGGCCTGCGCGCGGGTCTGCGATCGACGAGCCCCGGCAACGTGGTGCTCGAGCTGACGGTCCGCGTCCGCGACGAGAACGACAAGATCGTGCCAATCGAAGAAGCGTGGGAGCTGCCCGTTCCGGTCCAGTTCTCCCCGATGCCGGCCGAAGAGTAGTCCGCGACAGCGGACTACTCCCCTTGCCCTTGCCCTTGCCCTTGCCCTTGCCCGGGTCGGGCACTTGGCTCCTCCAGGTGCGCTCGGGGATCCACTTGAAGTGGACCGCAAACGCGGGCGGAACCGACGGGCAAGGGCACGGGCACGGGCAAGGGCAAGGGTCTGAGTCAACGCCCTGCCGGCGTCTTCTCAGAGCAGAAACAGGTCGGCGAGGTTCGACTTCTTGGCGCGCTTGGTCTGCGGCTCGACTTGGTCGATGCAGCCGGTCGGCACAGCGCGGCAGAGCACGACGCCGTTCGGTGACTCGAACACCTCGAGGCCCTGGGCGCGGACCCGCGCAACCGACACGCCGAGCATGACGTGCACGCCGGCGCGTTTGCCGACGACACTCTCGAGCCCCGGCGCCAGGTGTACGTGGGTGCGGGCGCCCCGCGCGATCTCTCCGCTGGCAGCGATCTTCTCGGCGGCCTCCACCGAGGTGCCATGCCAGACGCGATCCGCGCCTTCGTAGCGATGCCAGCTCGCCTCGAGCGCCTCGACCTGGACCGGCACCCCGAACGAGTGGCCCTGGCACGCGCGGATGCGGTCGCCCTCCACCTGAAGTCGGCTCTTGGTGTTGTCCGCGACGATCTGATCGAGCACGGCGCGCTTCATGTCGAGCATCGCGAGCAACGCGGCGATGTCGACCCAGCCGGCCGGGTCCATCGGGAGACCGGCTTCGGTCGCGCCGTGGCGGAGGAGCCACGACAGTTTCTTGCTTCCAGACATGGCCGGAGGGTGCGCACGGCCCTCCCCGCGTCAACCGCCGACCTGTGCCAGCGAGACGCGCCCAGCGACCCGGGTCGAAGGCGGCCAGATACGTGATATGGCGTCTCGGTGCCGCGCACCCCTCTGCTGGTCCCTGCCTCCTCCGCGCCCCCCCGCTTCCGCATCCGGCCGATTCCGGCATTCGCTGGCGCGGTCATCGGCGGCCTCCTCGCCATCGTCGGGAGCGGCGTGGTCTCGATCGGCGTGGCGTTCCTGGTGCTGCCGGCCTCGGCGCTGACCCCCGAGGCGCTCCAGGACCCCGCGTTCATGGAGCGGGTGATGTCGAACTACCCGATCGTCGCGTCCAGCGTCGTCGCGACCGGGTTCTTCCTGGTGGTCGTGCCGATGCTCACGGCGAAGCTCTCCAAGGTCTCGATCAAAGAAGCACTCGGCTTCCGCGGTGCACCGCCGCTGACGTTCGTGCTGGCGCCGATTGGGATCCTCGCACTCGGGCCGACCTCGGACCGGCTCGTGATGTGGATGCAGGAGTACTTTCCGAACTGGACGATGAACGCGCTCGGCTCGATCGAAGCGTTCGTCACCGCCCACCCCGCGTGGATGCTCTGGCCGATCATCGCGCTCGCCCCGGGCATCTCCGAAGAAGTGTTCTTCCGGGGGCTCGTGCAACGCGCGGCCGGGTTCGGACGTTTCGCGATCATCCTCAGCGCGGTCAGCTTCTCGTGTTTTCACATGGACCCGCACCACGTCGCGGGCGTGCTGCCGCTCGGGTTCTACCTCGCGTGGCTCGGCGCCCGCACCGGCACCACCCTCGTGCCGATCGTCGCGCACGTGGCCAACAACTCGACCGCACTGCTCGCGTCGAAGCTCGCGGGTCCCGAAGCCAACATCACCGCGGCCGAGCACCTGCCGCTCTGGAGCCTTCCGGTGGGCTGGCTCATCGCGGGCGGATGCGTCTACGGGATCTGGCGGGTGACCAAGGACCGCAAACGCTGGCTCGGCCCGGCGGCGGAAGAAGTGACCCCGCCACTCACGGTGTCTCCGGACTGGCGCATCGTGCGTTCGGTCGGCGCGGTGGAGTCGGTGCTCGGCTACATCCGACAGGCACACCTGCGGCCGCCCGGAGTCGGGGTGGGCATCTTCCAGGCGGGTCCTGCGCTCGACGAACTCTTGCCCTCGCTGCCGCCGCGCGTGGCGCATTCGCACGCGCTCCTGGAAGGGTTCGAACTCGAAGACCTGCGCGACGGACAGCGCTACGACTTCAAGTTCCATCTCGATTTCGAGACCGGACAGGCGGTGTTCGAACTGCCGGGACTCGAGCTCGGCGACGACGGGACGCCTGGTCCCGACCCATCCGAGGCGGCGTCCGACTCGACGGAGACACCGGAGGCTCCCGGCGCATCCGAAGGGGCCGGCGCGTCGGACGACGGGCAACCGGCGGAGCCCAGCGCGTGAGAGTCTCGGACCGTTTCGTCGTCGGCCTCACCCACATCGATCTGGAAGGCCGCGGGGTCGCACAGGTCGAGGGCCGAGAGCTGCGGGTCGCAGGCGGGTTCGGCGGCGAACGCGTCGAGGTCGAAGTCGTGCACGTGTCGCGCGGCGGGCCGGTGGCCCATGCGATCGTGCGCACCGTGACGGAGCCAGATGCGGCGCGGCGCGAGGCGGCGTGCGCACGGCACGATTCGAGCACAGAAGGAAAGTGTTCTGGCTGTCCGCTCATGCAGCTCGGCGAGGACGCCCAGCGCGTTCAGAAGCGCGCCATGCTGGCGAGCCTCGGCTTGAAGGTCGACACGATCGAACACACCGGCCCCGCGCTCGGCTACCGATTCGCCGCCAAGCGGATCGCATTTGGTGGCCCGGGACGCCTGCGGCTCGGCAGCTTCGTGCGCGGCAGTCACCGTCCGGCCTGGATGCAGGGATGTCTGGTCGACCACCCGCGGATCCAAGCCGCCGCGGACGAACTCGAACTGGTTGCGCGGGAGGTCGGCATCCCGGCATGGCAAGAGTCCGCCGGCCGCGGCGTGCTCCGGGGCGTGTGGTTCAAGACCAACGGCGACGATGTCTTGGTCACTTTGATCCTCGCCGCACAAACCCTCGATGCATCCGGTACCGAGGCAGACGAATCGGCGGATGCGACGCAGGACGAAGACTCGGGTTCGGTCGGGGGCGCGGCGCAGGTCGACCCGCTCGAACTCGCACAACAGGTGGCGGACGCACTGACCGTCCCTGTGGGCGTCTCCTGGGCGGCTTCCGGCGGCAACGCACTTCGGGGCGCGTCCGCGACCCTCCTCCGTGGCCGCGGCTCGTTCGAGGACGTGGGCGGCTCTGACCAAGGGGCGCTCGCGTTTCTGCAGCCCAACCCCGTGGTCGCCAACGCGCTCTACGATGCCCTGCTGCAAGACGAACACGGGGCCGCCCTCGGTGGCGCCCACCTGTGGGACCTCTACGCAGGCGCCGGCGTGATCACGCGGGCGGCGCGGGCGCTCTTCTCGGACGTCACCCCGGTGGAGGCCCACCCCGAGAGCGCGGCCGCACTCGGCGTCGAACCGACGCGCGTCGAAGCGTTTCTTCGCGCCGAAGCATCCACCCCTGAGGTCGTGGTCGCCAACCCGCCACGCAAGGGCCTCGGCCAACAGGTGTGCGACGCGCTCCTCGCCAGAAAGCCGCCGCGCATCCACATCATGAGCTGTGGTCCTGCGGGACTGGCCCGCGATCTCGAACGGCTCGGCTCCGAATACGAACTGGTGTCGCTCCGGGCTTGGGACACGCTGCCCCAAACGGCCCACGTCGAGCTGCTCGCCAAACTCGTCAGGCGTTAGGGGTTCGGCACCAAGTTCACGTCGACGACCCCACTCTGGCCGGCTTCGATCATGACGCGGCCGCGCCACACCTGATGTCCCGTGAGTTCGACCCGGACGTCGTGGGTGCCTGGCATGAGTCGATCGAACACCGCGGGCGACGGTTGCGCGGGGCGTTCGCCCACCACCACGGACGCGCCAGGCGGCGTGCTCCGGACCACGACGCTCGCCCGCGCGTCTTCCACCGCGACCGGTGTCTGGTCGTTCTGGAGCGCCCACATGCCGAGGGCCACCCCGGCCAGCACCGCGACGAGCACGGCCATGCCCATCGCGATCGTGGACATCGTGGACCGCTTGGCGGCGACGGGCACATCCTCGAGGTTCGGCACGGACGCCACGGCGGCGGTCGGGGGAAGCGGCAGCAGCGGACCCGCCGCCGCCGGGGCGGGCGCTGGACGCGGCGCAGGTGCCGGACTCGGTGCGGGCGCGGGTGGCCGCTTGGTCGGCCCGGGTTCGCTGGGCGTGCTGGTCGGTCCGCCGGCGGTCGGCTCGTCGGCGCGGCTCTTCGCGAGACTCTCGAGCAGCCGGTCTGGGGACACCGCCGCGGTCGCCTCGTCGGGCGCGCCCACCAAGACGTCGATCCCGGCTTCGTCCGCCGCGTCGTCCGCCTCGAGCGAGGCAAGGGACTCCGCGAGCGAATCTCCGAGGGCCGCCGATGCATCGTCGGCCAGGGGTGCACCGATCGCCGTGGGGACGTCCTCATCCGGGACCGGCAGGGACGCTCCGAGCGATTCGAGTTCGGGCGCACCGGTCTCGAGGTCGACACGCTTCGCGGCGGCGCGCTGCGCGGGCGGCACCGCGGTGGGCCGCGCACCCGATTCGGACGAGATGTTGAACGAACTCCCGAACGGCGTGGAGTCCACGCTCGGGCCGCGCTGCAGCTCGTCGGCGAACAGGTGCTGGACCACCGACGCGATGTGATCGTCGTCGGTATTCTCACCGCTGCGTTTGACGTAGCTGCGAAGCACATCGCGCATCGAAGCCGCGGTCGGGAACCGGTCGGCGGGATCCTTCGCCAGCGCGGTCTTCACGATCGCTTCGAGTTCGCGCGGCGCCGACTCGAGTTTCTCGAACAACGAAGGCACCGGGCCGGTGACGATCGCGCGCATCGTCTCCATCTCGCTCTGCCGGCGGTACAGACTCTTGCCCGTGAGCGCTTCGTAGAACACGACGCCGAGCGCAAAGATGTCGATCCGGAAATCGACGTCGCGGCCACGACACTGCTCGGGTGCCATGTAGGCGAACTTGCCCTTCACGACACCCGCCTGGGTCCGGTGCGATTGCACTTCCGCTTTGGCGATACCGAAGTCGAGCAACTTCACTTGGCCGTCGTACGCGACCATGATGTTGTGTGGAGAGACGTCCCGGTGCACGAGCCCCATGACCGTGCCCTGCGCGTCCCGGGCGGTGTGTGCGTAGTGCAACGCGTCGGCCACCCGCGCGACGAGCGCGGCCACCATCGGCATCGTCAGTCCACCGGACTTGCGGGCGCGCCGAATCATGCGGCCGAGCGTCGGGCCGTGGACCCATTCCATCGAGATGAAGAGCTGACCGTCGATCTCCCCGCTGTCGAGGAAGCGGCAGATGTTCTTGTGGTCGAGCACACTGCAGATGCGGGCTTCGTCCAGGAACATCTCGCTGAACTCATCATCGCGCGCGTACTGCGCGAGGATCTTCTTCACGACGATCGGCCGCGGGTCATCCGAGCGCCGGGCCAAGAGGATCTCCGCCATGCCACCGAGGGCGATGCGGCCGAGGATGTCGTAGGGACCGAAGCTGCCGAGCGCCGGCAGGTCGGTGGCCCGCTCGCGAAGCTCCGCGCCACTGATCGGGACCACGGGGTAGAGATCGTCCGACGGCGCTTCGGGCTCGGCGGCCGGGGGCGCGAACTGCCCGGGCCGACGCACAGGCTCCGCGAAAGCGCCCGGTCGTCTCACCGCAGGCGCCTGCCCGGGCCTGCGCACACCCGTCGTCACGCTGGGTGCAGTGGGCGAGTCCGTTGGCTTTGGCGCGTCTGACTTCGGAGCCGTGGCCCCAGGGTTGTCCGTCTCCGCCATGAACCATGCATCTTATCTGCGTTGGCGGGGCGCGACAGGTGATTTACCGATCTCTTTAGACCAGCTTCAGACTTCCGCGTTCTATCTTGGGACATGGATCGGATCCTGCTCATCGAAGACGACGACGCGCTTGGCGCCCAGGTCGCAGAGAGCCTGCGCGGCGCCGGCTTCGACGTGGAGTGGCTGCGCGACGGGGAAGTTGCCAAACGGGCAGAAGTGGACCGTTTCGGCTTGGTGATCCTCGATTTGATGTTGCCCGGCGTCTACGGACTCGACCTGCTCGCGCTCTGGCGCAAGACCAGCGACGTGCCCGTGCTCGTGCTGAGTGCGCGCCAGGACGCGAGCGACAAAGTGCGTGCACTGAAGCTCGGTGCGGACGACTACGTCACCAAACCCTTCTGGCCGGAGGAGTTGCTGGCGCGGGTGCGGGCACGGCTGCGGCGTCCGGATCTGGTGCGCGGCGACGGCACCACGCGGGTCGTCGGGGCGATCGTGATCGACGCAGGCAAACGAGAAGTCCGGGTGGATGGCACCATCATCGAACTGACCAAAGCCGAACTCGATGTGCTCGAAGCGCTCGCCCGACGCGCGGGCAGCGCTGTCACCCGGGCGGCGCTGGTGAACGAAGCCCTCGATCCCGAACGCGGCACCGAACGGACCCTCGACGTGCACATCTCCCGGCTTCGCAAGAAGCTCGGATCGGCCGGTGCCCAGATCACCACCGTCTGGGGCATCGGCTACAAGCTGGTCTCCGAGGTGCCGTGAGCGACAAGACCAGAGCCCGCACCGGGCGCAGCCTGCGGGTCCGTCTCGCGGCAACGCTTCTGTTGACCGTCGTTCCGCTCGGCATCGCAACCGGCATCTCGACCCGCGCGCTCATCCAGTGGCAAGCGATCGAAGCCACCGCGGACGCGCTCCAGGACCGGATGCAGGACGGCGGCCTCGAACAGTGCGAAGCCCACGCCGGACGCCATGGGCGCGGTCGAGGGCGGCGCGGACTCGGCCGGCTGAACAGCTACAACGCAACGTTCGAACCCACCGATCCACGCAGCCGCACACTCCCTCCCGAGGTCGTGGCGGTGCTGTCGGCGGGCGCCGACCGGGCCTCGTTCGAACTTCCCAACGGACACCACCTCGTCGCCGTTCGCGCAGCCGACAGCGGGCCGTGCGCCATCGTGGCCGTGCGCCGGCCGACCCCGTCTCCGCCCCTCTGGCTGACCGTCGTGCCCGCGCTCACATTGACGCTCGCCGTGATGATGATCGCGCTGCTGGCCGCGGGGCCACTCGTTCGACGCGTGGTCCGGCTCACCGCTGCAGTCGATGAACGCGGGGACGCGCCGCTGCCGGAGATCGATGCGGACGACGAACTCGGCGGGCTCGCCCGCGCGTTTCTGGCGAGCCGCGAACGCCAGCAACAAGCACTCGAAGAAGTGCAAAAGCGGGACGAAGCGCTGGCCGGGTTCGTCGCCAACACCACCCACGACGTGATGATTCCGTTGACGGTCCTGCAGGGGCACATCTCCACCTTGCTGCAGGAGCGGCCGGACGATGCGCGACTCAAGGCGTCGCTCGAGGAATCGCACCACTTGGCCTCGCTGTTGCGCAACCTGGCCGCCGCCGCGCAGCTCGACTCCCGCGACGTACCCCTGCGCCAGGATCCCCTGGACCTGGCAGAGCTGGTGCCGCGCGTGGTCGCAAGGCACCGGCCGGTCGCCCGGGAACGAAAGGTGGAACTGGAGTTCGCGATCCCGGATGGTCCGGTGCCGATCACCGGCGACGTGACGCTGCTCGAGCGCGCGATCGGCAACCTGGTCCACAACGCCGTGCGCTACGGCGAAGCCGGTGGGCACGTGGCGCTGATTCTGGAGCTCGAAGAAGACCGCCTTCGCCTGCGCGTGCTCGACGACGGCCCCGGTGTGCCGGAAGCGGAACGGGCCCGGCTCACCCAGCGACGCTTCCGCGGCGAACGAGCCCGCACCCGACAACCGGCCGGCAGCGGACTCGGCCTCGCGATCGCCAGGGAAGTCGCGGAACGGCACGGCTGGACGATGCGTTTCGAACACCCGGCGGAGGGTGGACTCGAAGTCGTGCTCGAAGGCCCGCTCGCGTCCAAGACACTCAGCGGCTGAGGCGGCCGAAGACGGCGCGGGTCTCGACGACGCCGCGGCTGCGCACGCCGTGCCAGCCGTAGGCGAGCGCCTGTCCGAGTCCGTCGCTCGTCCAGAGGATCGTGCCTTCGCCGTATCCGCCGTCCCCGGGCCAGGTTCGGGTGTCGTCCTGATGCGGCACCGAGGTCGCGTCCGCGATGCGCACGATGTACATGCCCGGCCAGCGGTTCACCCGGCGCGGCGCCGCCAGCACGAACCCCACATGGCCGGTGTTGCGGTTCGGCCAGTCGGGTGGGCGGAGCCATGCGAAGACGTCGCCGGGTCGAACGTTCTCGATGTGATCCATCTTTTGCCAACCGCGGCGGGCCCGTTCGGTGGGTGCGCGATCGATCGTGCGGAAGAAACTTCGGGCGACCGGCCGGCTCCGGTTGAGCGCCCGGCGTGCCCGGCGCAGACGCGCCTTCTCCAGCACCCAATCCGCCATGCCGCTGCAGTCCCAGAGGTAACGACCTCGGCGTTCGTTCACGACGGTTCGATGTTGGTACCGGGTCTCGCGCAGGTTCTCCCGCACGCCGTCGAGCACCGAGAGCACCCGCTCTCCGCCGGCCCCGCCCGGTTGCAGATCCCTGGGCGGCTGCAGAAACGGCTGGGTTGGCGGCGGCGCCTGCGGGTGGTCTTCTTGCTGGGCCATGCGCTCTTTGTTGGGGCTCGCCTCGACATTCGCCGGCAACCAGAACCCGAAGCCGATGGCGGTGACCGCCGCCAATCCTCCCGAAACCAGGATGAGCCGGCCTGCGACGGGGCGGCGAACGATGGGGGAGCGGACGGAGTCGGGCCTTGGGTGCATGGAAAGGGTGTGACGTGCGAACACACCCAAAGGTTCCAAGACCGGGCGGATTTCCGCAAATGGCACCAGGTGTCATTGCTCCGGAGTCCCGAGAAGGGTACAGAATCAGGGTGGGGCGCGCGGATGAAGAACAGACCCTTCTCGGCATCGCCGAAGCTTTGGGCCATTCGTTCGACGACCTCGGATGGCTCGCGACAGCGCTCACCCACCGCTCGTACCGACACGAACACTCGAAGTTCGTGAAACGGGACAACGAGCGGCTGGAGTTCCTCGGCGACGCGGTGCTCGGGGTCTGCGTGGCCGAGATGCTGTTCGAGCGGTACCCCGATCTGCGCGAGGGCCAACTCACCCGGCGCCGGGCGGAGTTGGTCTGCGAGAAGCAGTTGGCGGAGGTCGCCCGCCGGCTCGCGCTCGGCGAAGCGCTGCGTCTTGGCAAGGGCGAAGAGAAGACCGGCGGACGCGACAAACCGCGGCTGCTCGCGTCCGCGCTCGAGGCCTGTGTCGGGGCGGTGTACCGAGACGGCGGACACGAAGCGGCCTGGGGTGCCGTGCGGCGTCAGTTCGAAGCGCTCTTGGAAGCAGCCACCGGTGCCCGCGATCACAAGTCGCAGGTCCAAGAGTTCACCCAAGCCCGAGGCCGCGGCACCCCCAGCTATCGGGTGCTCGTGGAAGAAGGACCGGACCACGACCGCCGCTTCACGGTGGCGATCGAACTGGATGGCGAGGTGGTGGCCGAAGGCACCGGCCGGTCGAAAGCCGAAGCGGAGCAGATCGCCGCAGAGTCCGCGCTCGTGAAGCTGGAGGTCGGCGCGTGAAACACAGCACGCTGATCTGCGTCGTGGCCTTGGTCGCGGCGTGCGCCGTCGACCGCACCGGTCTGAACCTCGGCGCCGATGCAGGCGGGCTCGATGCGAACGGGCTCGATGCGCACCTCGACGCGCACCTCGACGCGCCCGGACTCGACGCGCCCGGCATGGACGCGCCCCCGATGGACGCGCCCCCGATGGATGCGCCACCGGTCGACAGCGCGGTCGACGCGCTCGACACCGGCGTGGACGCCCCGCCGAGGGATGGAGGCTGCCGCATCGGTGACCGCTACTGCGCGGAGCCTACGATCCTGGAGTGCACGGAAGGCGGGCTCGTGGTGGTGGCCGAGTGCCCGCTCGGCTGCGCCACGACCGGAGAGACGTGCCGCCGACTCGACGTGAGCAATGTCGACGACGACGCCGCGCTCTTTCGCGGCACGGCCTCCTTGACCGTGAGGGCCGGCGAATCGGTGGAGCTCAACAGCAGCGACGGCGGGATCCGGGAGACGGGCACCGGCACCGTGATTCGAGCGCCGGGCGATGGGTTGATCGACGGCATGCACTTCGGCTCCGAAGAACAAGGCGACGCGCCCAAACTGGCGATCTTCGCGTTCGATCAGATCTTGGTGGAAGACGGCGGGCGGCTGGTCGCGGTCGGGGGAGCCGCAGTCGTCTTGCTCGCGACCCAGGCGATCATCAACGGCACGATCGATCTGAGCGCTTCGGGACGTTCGCCCGGTCCAGGTGGCGGCCTTGGCGGCGTGGACCGAAGCGACGGGTTCGGTTTGGGCGCGGGCGAGCGAGGACACCTCGGCGGCGCGTTCGACGGACTTGGCGGCGGCGGCGGCGGCGGTGGACATGGCGCGGCTGGAGGCAACGGCGGCGACGAACGCGACTGCTGCGGCGGGCGCGGCAGCGGCGGCACGGGCGGCGCTGCGATCGACGACGCGCTCGCGGTGCCACTGGTCGGCGGCGGCGGCGGCGGATCCGGCGCGCCCGCCGATGGAGGCGGACACGGCGGCGGCGGTGGCGGCGGTCTCCAGATCACCACGAGCGGGTTCATCACCGTCGGGCCGACCGGGGTGATCGATGTCGGCGGCGCAGGCGGCGACGGGGACGACGACAGCGGGGGCGGGGGCGGCGCAGGCGGTTCGGTGCTGCTCGAATCGCCGAGTGTCAGCGTGATGGGCTGGGTGGTCGCGAACGGCGGCGGCGGCGGCGGCGGTCACGAGAACTTCGGCAGCTCCGGACCCGGCGAACACGCGGTGCGGGACGTGCGGCGGGCGGCCGGCGGATCCGGCGACGCGCGGGGAGGCAGCGGCGGCGCGTTCGACGACTTGGCGGGTGAGAACGGCGGCCAGGGCGATCATGGCGGCGGTGGCGGCGGGGCCGCCGGTCGCATCCGCTGGCATACGTCCTCTGGCACGGTCACCGGCACACCACAGACCTCGCCGGCCCCGACTGCGGGCACCATCCTCATCGAGGGCTGAGGCGGGTCAACGGGCCGCTCGTCGATGGCCCGCGAAACGCTCCGAAGGACCCAGCCCGCTCAGCGGCGGGTGATCCCCTTGAGCGCACGCAAGACCGAGACGACGCCGATGATGAGCCCGACGTCGAGGTAGGCCTGGACCCGAAACTCGTGGGCGTTGTCCGGGTCTCGGAAGGTGACCTGGTGCGCCATCTCGACCCCGACGATCCCCATGAGCAACTCGAGGCGCAGACCGGTGCGTATCCCGGACTCGTGTCGACCGACCTGGGTGGCGAACGTGATCGTCTCCACCAACTGGATCCCCACCGCTTTGCCCGTCCACCCCGCGCCCGCCGCGAAGAGCATGTCGTGGGTGCCGAAGTCGCCGCCGCGACGTGAGTAGCCGGTCTCGAAGATCAGCGTTGGATGGTGCTTGCCCTCGCGCAGGAGAAGACGAACCCCACCCGCCAAGTCGAAGGTGAACCCACGCTGACCACTCGGCTCGAACCCGAGCGCGCTCCCAAACGCCAGGCGAAAGACGGGCAGGATCGATTGAACGCCGCCTTCCTCGTCCTCCTCGGCGTCTTCGGATTCTGAATCCTCGCGGTTCGCATCCGCGGACGCGGCGCGTTCCCCTGCGTCGTCGTCGCTGTCCACCGACGGGGGCTCGTCGCCGGGAGGCGCGGCTTGTTCGAACGACACTCCGTCTTGACCCGCCGCCGCCGTCGCGAAGAAGACGAAACAGAACGCGTGCACGAAGGCGGGCGCGGCGAGTCGGCGGAGGCGAGGCGACATGCGCGAGAGGGTAGCGACGAGCGAACCCCCGCCGCCACTTCGAAGGCCGACACCGAGGATTGTCGTTGCCCGTGCCCGTGCCCGTGCCCGTGCCCGTGGTTTGTCGGGCGAAGCCGAATCCGATCCCGATCCCGAAGCCGAATCCGAAGCCGAATCCGAAGCCGATGCCGAAGCCGATGCCGAAGCCGATGCCGACGCCGATGCCGACGCCGAACCCGACGCCGAAGCCGATGCCGAAGCCGATGCCGAAGCCGAAGCCGATGCCGACGCCGATGCCGACGCCGAACCCGACGCCGAAGCCGATGCCGAAGCCGATGCCGACGCCGACGCCGAAGCCGAAGCCGATCCGGATCCGGACCCCGATGTGGTGGCTGGCCGCGCTACAGTGCGGGGGCGATGGCGGATCACGATCTCGACGCACAGGTGGACGCGCTGAGGGCGGCGGGGCGGTATGCGGAGGCGGCGATGTTGTGCCTCCAGGATGGGGACGCGGCGCGGGCGGCGGAGCTCTACGCCGCGGTGTGGGACTGGCCCAATGCGGTGCGCATCGCGGAAGAGGCGGAGATGTTCGCGCTCGCGTACGAGTACGCACTCGCCGGCAACGATCGCGACGCGATGTTCCGGCTGCTCTCGGTGCTTCCGAACCACCCGGAGCAAGCGCTGCGGGCCGCCAGCGTCGCGGAGGGCAAGGGCCGCGTGATCGACGCGGCGCGTCTGCGCGAAGCCGCCGGGGAAGTCGAAGAAGCCGCCGCACTCTTCGAACGGGCCGGCGAACTCTTCGAAGCGGCGCGGTGCCTCGAGAACAGCGGCGACTACCGCAAGGCCGGCATCCTCTACGAACGGCGCGTGCGTGAAGATCCGACCGATGGCGAAGCCGCGTTGCGCCTCGGACGCATCCTCGCGCACTTCGGCCGCTTCGATCACGCGGCGCGCGCGCTCCAAAAAGCGGAAGACGACCCGGAGCGCAAGGTCGCGGCGCTCGAGCTGCTCGTCGCGTGTTTCGACGCGCTCAAGATGAACGAAGCGGCCGCCGGATGTCTCGACCGGCTGCGCGCGCAAGACCGGTCGTTGCCCATCCGCGTGCCCGACTTTCTTCAAGAGACCTTTGGCAACCCCCGGGGCATCGCCGGGCTCGCGAAGGGAGAGAAGAAGTCACAGCTCCTGGCCGCGCGCTACCGGATCCTCCGGTCCCTCGGCGCAGGCGGGACCGGGCGGGTGCTGCTTGCACACGACGGGTTCTACGACCGTGAGGTCGCCGTCAAAGTCCTGACCGTCGGTCGAGGCGCACAAGGCCGCGATGCGTACGTGCGGTTCGCCAAGGAAGCGCGCGTCGCCGCGGGGCTCGACCACGCCAACGTCGTCCGCGTGTTCGAGTTCAACCCGGACGGGCCGTTCTTGGTGATGGAGTACATGCCCGGGGGCACGCTCGGCGATCGCATCGAGGACGCCGCGCATGCGTTGCCACTCGCGATTGTTCGGCACGTCACGACCTCCATCTTGCGCGGGCTCGAGGCGGTGCACCGCCGCGGCGTCATTCACCGAGACCTCAAACCCGCCAACGTCTTCTTCGGCGCGACCGGCGACGTGAAGATCGGCGACTTCGGGGTCGCGCACTTGCAGGATCTCGGCGCGACCCTCACGGGCGCCATGCTCGGCACGCTCGCGTACATGGCGCCCGAACAGATCACCGGCTCCGAACGTCCCAAGGCGCCGACCGACCTCTACGCGTTCGGTGTGATCCTCTACCAGCTCCTGACCGGACAACTGCCCTTCCCTGGCCCGGACTTCGTCACCCAGCATTTGCAGGACACCCCGCGCCGGCCCACCCGCATTCGCACGCACCTCGATCGCGGCTTCGACGATCTGATCGCCGCCTTGCTCGAGAAGCAGATCGTCGATCGGCCCCAGTCGGTCGAAGAGGTGCGCCAGATGCTCGACGCACTCGACTGGACCGACCCGGACGAGAACGTGCTGGAGCAGCTGGTCCAAGACGCGGGCCTCAAGTCGCCGGCGGCCGAGCCGGCGCGCGAGTCGCTGCCCCCGAGCATCCCACCACCGGCCGGCGACCGATTCGCGGTGACCGAGACGCTGGACGACGGGACGCAGCTCGCCACCGATGGCGTGCTCGGGCGAATGGTGCGCTTGCGTGGGCTCGCGCCCGACGAGGTGGCGTTCTTCCAAGCGCTCTCGTCCGCGGACGGCCCGTTCCTGCAGGCGATCTTCGACATCGACCCAGAGCTCGAACGGATCGTGCTCGAACACCCGAAGGGCGAACCGATGACCCGCGCGCTGCTCGACGAGGGGATGCGCGGGGTCGCCCGCGCTCAGGTGGGCGAGGCCCTCAAGATCCTCCACGCACGCGGCGTCACGCACGGCGACATCCGAGCGAGCAACGTCGTGGTCGCCGCTGGACGTGCCGTTCTGCTTCTGCCGTTGGCGCCCGCGCCCGTCGCGCCGGAACAAGATTTCGCGGCGCTCGACGCGCTGTTCTGAACGAACGCGTGGCGCTCAGAAATCGTCAGGCTTTGGCGCGATCCAGGCAGAGCAGCTTGGCGCGCGCCCAGTCGACGCTGCGCTGCAACTCTTCGTAGTCCGCACCGACGTACGCTTCTTTGTAGTCGGCGAGCGCCGCAGACGCTGCGGTCAGCTCTGCTTCTGTCTCTTTGCGATCGATGTCTTTCGCGGTCGCGAACAGATCGGAGAGGACGTTGACGTGGCCCGGTTCCGCTTCGACGAAACCCGGTCCGAGTGCGGCCACGTGCACCTTGCCCGAGGACTTGTACTTGAGAAGCCCAGAGCGAAGCGCCGCGAGCACCGGAAGGTGACCCGGGAACACGCCGAACTCACCCTTGACGCTCGGCGCCTCGACGAACTCGCACTCCGTGCGGAGCGCGAGGCCGAGTGGGGTCGTGACTTCGAGGGTGAGGAGCTTCGTCGCCATGGTGGACTACGCCTTCTCGCGGCTCTCGTACGAGGCGATGACTTCGTCGATGCCGCCCTTGTACTGGAAGTCCTGCTCGGGAATGTGGTCGAGCTCGCCCTTGAGGATGCGGTCGAAGCCTTCGATCGTGTCGGCGAGGTTGACGTACTTGCCGGACATGCCGGTGAACTGCTGGGCGACGAAGAAGGGCTGCGAGAGGAACTTCTGGATCTTGCGGGCCCGGTCGACCGTGGCGCGGTCGTCTTCGCTGAGTTCGTCCATGCCGAGAATCGCGATGATGTCCTGAAGATCCTTGTAGCGCTGCAGGGTCTCCTGCACGCCGCGGGCGACGCGGTAGTGGTCTTCACCGAGGATGCTGGGGTCGAGCATCGTGGAGCTCGAGTCGAGCGGGTCGACGGCGGGGTAGATGCCGAGCGAGGCGATGTCGCGCGAGAGCACCGTCGTCGCATCCAAGTGCGCGAAGGTGGTCGCGGGCGCCGGGTCCGTGAGGTCATCGGCGGGCACGTAGACAGCCTGCACCGAGGTGATCGACCCGTTGGACGTCGAGGTGATGCGCTCCTGCAGGTTGCCCATCTCGGTGGCGAGCGTCGGCTGGTAACCGACGGCGCTCGGGATGCGGCCGAGAAGCGCGGAGACTTCCGAACCGGCCTGGGTGAAACGGAAGATGTTGTCGACGAAGAGCAGCACGTCCTGGTTCTTCTCGTCGCGGAAGTGCTCTGCGATCGTGAGCGCCGAGAGCGCGACCCGCTGGCGGGCGCCGGGCGGCTCGTTCATCTGGCCGTAGACCAGCGCGGTCTTCGAGAAGACTGTCTCGCCGCTCTCGAGCGTCGACTCGATCATCTCGAGCATCAGGTCGTTGCCTTCGCGGGTTCGTTCACCGACGCCCGCGAAACAGGAGACACCACCGTGCGACTTCGCGACGTTGTTGATGAGCTCCATGATGAGCACCGTCTTGCCGACGCCGGCGCCGCCGAAGAGGCCGATCTTGCCGCCCTTTCGGTAGGGGGCCAGCAGGTCGATGACCTTGATGCCGGTCTCGAAGACTTCGACGGACGTCGACTGGTCGACGAACTTGGGCGGCGCGCGGTGAATCGGCGAGCGCAGGTCCGTCTTCACGGGCCCCGCTTCGTCCACCGGCTCGCCGATGACGTTCAGGATGCGTCCGAGGCACGCATCGCCCACCGGCACGCTGATCGGGGCGCCGGTGTTCTTCACTTCCATGCCTCGAACGAGACCGTCGGTGGAGTCCATGGCGACAGCGCGCACGGTGCCCTGCCCGAGATGCTGCGCGACCTCCATGGTGAGGTTCCACTGACCGTCCGAGATGGCGGGGTTGGATACTTGGATGGCGGTCAGAATTTCGGGGAGGCTACCGGCGGGGAACTCGACGTCCACGACGGGTCCGATGACCTGGGTGATTTTTCCGTGCTGGGTCTGCATGTCAGCGTCTCTTGGGATCTTCCGGTGGCGTTCAAAGCGACATCGGCCGGGCCAACCCAGCCGGAAAGCGGCGCTCGCTTAGCATGGGGGTTCTGGGGGGTCAACGGAGGGTGTGTGCGAGGCTCAAGCGGTTGAAACCATGAAGCAATTCTGGTTCTGGAGCGCTTGTGGGCGGCGGGCGCGACCGATCGGTCTGGGGTCCGCAATCCCAGTTCTGGGGGCGGTCGGGCTGCGGTCAAGAGGTGCGTCGCTCCAGCGGTGGGCGACGAATCCCCCAAACGGGGACAAGGACTGAGCGATCGATGGGGTCGGACTTGCCAGCAGACGCGGTCCCGTCGACACTGGCGGTGGGGAATGGGTCGGACCCACTCCCCCATTTCGTGCTGCGCGCCCTGCGAGACACGAACACACCCATGACTGAAGCCTCCGCCCCCGAGAAAGAACCCGACCCCCTCATCGGTCGTGTCATCAACGATCGTTTTGAGATCCTCGAGATGATCGCGCGCGGTGGCATGGGGCGCGTGTACAAGGCGCGGCAGTCGCCCCTTGGTCGCGAGGTCGCGTTGAAGGTGCTCGACCCCCGCTACAAGGGTGAAGAGGACCCGGAGTTCCAGGCGCGCTTTTTCCTCGAAGCGTCCACCGCCGCGAAGCTCTCGCACCCGAACACCGTCACCGTCTTCGACTACGGCAAGACGAGCGACGACATCTACTTCATCGTCATGGAGTTCGTGGAGGGGTTCACCCTCTCGCAACTCCTCAAGATGCATGGACCGATGGAAGCGCTTCGCGCGATCCACATCGCGATCCAGATCGCACGCTCGGTCCGCGAAGCCCACGGGCTCGGTGTCATCCACCGCGACCTGAAACCGGCCAACGTGCTGGTCACCACCCACGCCGACGAAGACTCGTTCGTGAAGGTGCTCGACTTCGGGCTCGTGAAGAACGTCGAAGAGAACCAGGAGCTCACCCAGCAGGGTTTGTTCATGGGGTCTCCGAAGTACATGTCGCCGGAGCAGATCCAGGGCGACGACGTGGACGCACGGACCGACGTCTACTCGCTCGGCGTCATCCTCTACTACATGCTCACCGGCGCGGTTCCGTTCGAAAAGAGCACCCAGGTGCAGACCTTGATGGCCCACATCAAGGACGACGTGCCGCGGATGACGCGCGCCGATGGCGTCGCGATCTCGGAAGAGCTCGAGCAGGTCGTGCTGAAGTGTCTCCGCAAGAACCAGGAGGAACGTTTCGGCTCGATGAACGACCTCATCCTGGCGCTCAAGCAGGCGAGCGGCGTGCTCGGTGCACCGCTGAGTTCGAGCCATTCGATCTCCGTCTCCGGTGAGTACGAGCTGTCCTCGGCGCGCACGAGCCACACGCCGAGCGGCGGGCTCGGCATCGGCATCACGGTTTCGACGCCGCCGCCCGAAGTGGTGGGTGGTTCGCTCAGCACCTCCAGTGCGAGTGGCTCGGGCATCGAGCTTCCTCCGCTGCCGGAAGAGCAGCCGTCCGGAGGCAAAGGCAAACTGATCTTCTTCGCAGCCGCGATCGCGATCGGATCGGGCGCTGGGTACCACTTCGTCACCAGCGGCACTTCGGACGCAGACCCCATCGTCGACACGACCGAGACCGAGACCGAGACCGAAGCGACGGCGATGAGCGCGGTGCCGGTCACAGGCACGAACATGAATGCCACCGGCATGGGCGGCGAAGCCGCGCCGCTGGCGCGCGTCGAGGTCACCCTGCAATCCGACCCGCCCGGTGCAGAAGTGTTCGTCGGCGATCGGAGCTACGGCGCGACGCCGGCATCGGTGGTCTGGGTCGGAGACGCCGCCGCAGAGGGCCGGGAAGTCAGTTTCCGTTTCGAACTCGACGGCCACGACACGACGACCGTCACCCGCACGATCGCGGGCGCCACCCTCACCGTCGAAGGCACCCTGCCCGAGACGGAGCGCGTGCGACCGACCGGACGCATGTGGATGCGCCAGACGATGTCGAGCTCGATGATGGCCGCCGGCTCGATGACCGGGGACTCGGTCGTCGTCGACGAGAACTACCGCGACAACCCGTACTGAGCGGGTGCGGCGAAGCGATGGTTCGGCGACGCCTCAGCCGGACCAGTCGCCGAACGCCGCGCGGAAGTCTTGTACGACCGGGAGGGCGTCGAGCCAAGGGCGCGCGCACGCTCGGCCGTCGTCGTGTTCGCTCTGCGGACCCGCGTAGCCTTTCGGGATCTGCGAGACCAACTCACCGCTGTCTTCGTCGACGTAGTGGTACTCGAACCCGGGCAGGAAGAGATCATCGGGGGCGTTCACCGACGCGGTGCGCACGCCGTACGAGGAGAGTTCGGTCCGCAAGGTCTGCGGCGGCGCGATCCAGACGTGCTGTTCGCCCTGGAAGAACAGGTACTGGATCTTGCCGTTGCCGGAGAGGATCCGGGCGCGGCGCAGCTGGCCGCCATAGGTCACGCTCTTGGAGTACGTGAACTCGGCCGTGTCGAAGTTCGGCCCGAACCCGGGACGAAACTGGAGCGAACTCGGGTCGCCGGCGCGGGTGAACTTGGCGACCGGACGGCCGCGGTTGGGCGACAGACCCGCGTCGCGAAGACGCGGTGCGACGAAGTCCTGGTACGGCTGCACTCGGCCGCTGGGGGCGTTGCGAAGTACATCCCAGAGCACCGGTTCGTCCTCACGCACGTTGGACGCGCGGTTGCACTGCTCCAGCACGTCCTGGATCTCGAACGGCAGGTCGGTCGTGTGCTCCAACGAGTGGGTCACCTCGTAGCCGTCTTCCACCACCGTCTCGACGTCGCCCTTGCCGATCCAGAACTCGTCGCCCTGCGCGATCATGTGGGACGCCACGCGCCACACGAGCGAGATGTCCTTGTAGAAGATGCGTGGGCGGAACGTGCGCGTGCGCGCGTCCACGTCTTCGACGTAGGCCACGAAGAATCGGATGGCTGGGTTCTGGCGCGCTTCGCTCAAGAAGATCTTTCGGCCGAACACATCCAGCTCGAACGCCGCCGGGTGGCGCCGGACGAGCCGCGCCGGATCGTCTTTGGCCTCCCCCGCAGGTTTGACCTCGAAACCGCCGCGCAGCAGGTCCCGAAAACGACGACGCACCTCCGCCGGTGTCCCCGGCGAGGGTGCGATCAATGGAAGCAGAGTTGGCAATCAGCCCTTGAGGGCTTCCGCGCCACCGATGATCTCCATCAACTCGGTGGTGATCGCGGCCTGTCGCGCTCGGTTGTACTTGAGCGTGAGCTTGTGAATCATCTCGCTCGCGTTGGTGGTCGCGGCGTCCATCGCGGTCATGCGCGCGCCGTGTTCGGAAGCGACCGACTCGAGCAGCGCGCGGTAGACCTCGACGTCCACGTACATCGGCAAAAGCCGGTCCAGCAGCGCCTTCTTGGTGGGCTCGTAGATGAAATCGCCGACCTGGTCTTCGGGGAGTTCCTTCGGAACGATGGGCAAGAGCTGCTCGACCACGACCTCTTGGGCAATCGCGCTCTTGAACTCGTTGTAGACGAGGTAACACGCGTCCATGTCGGGCGACTCGGCGCGCTCGTACTCATGTACGATCGTGCGGCCGATCTCACCCGCGCGGTCCATCGAGAGATCCTCGAACACGCCCGTGAAGTCGTGCTTGATGTGCGCGTCGCGACGCTTGAGGTACTCGCGGCCCTTGCGGCCGATCACCGTGAAGCTGACCCTGTGGCCCTCCGCCTCGTGCGCCTTCCACTTCTGGTACGCGGCGGCGCAGATCTTCGAGTTGAACGCGCCAGCGAGCCCGCGGTCGGACGTGAGCACGACGAGCATGACGTGGTCGACTTTGCGCACGTCGAGCAGACGGTGCTGGTCGTCGGTCTCGTCCGCGGTCCGGGCAGCGACCGCGCTGAGCACGTCGAGGGTCTTGAGCGCGTACGGACGAAGCTGCAGGATCTCCTCCTGGGCCCGCCGCAACCGCGCCGCGGCCACGAGCTTCATCGCACGCGTGATCTTCTGCGTGTTCTTGACGCTGCCGATGCGCTTGCGAATGGCTTTGAGGTTGGCCACTTCGGCTCAGCCCTTCACTTCCGACGGCTCGAACGCCTTCGCGAACTCCGTACACGCCGCGTGGAGCTTGTCCTTCAAGCCATCCTTCTTGAGGGAGCCCTTCTCGACGATGGCCGGAAGCAGATCCTTCTTGTTGGCCTTGAGCCAGCTCACGAACTCCTTGCCGTAGCGGACGACGTCGCCGACGGGCAACTCATCGACGAAGCCGTTGGTCGACGCGTAGATGACCGCGACCTGCTCGGCGACGGGCGTCGGTGCGTACTGGGCCTGCTTGAGCACTTCGACGAGGCGCGCACCGCGGGCGAGCTGCTGCTGGGTGGCCTTGTCGAGGTCCGACGCGAACTGGGCGAAGGCCTGCATGGCGCGGAACTGGGCCAGCTCGAGGCGCAAGCTGCCGGCGACTTCCTTCATCGCCTTGATCTGCGCGTTGCCGCCGACGCGGGACACCGAGACGCCGACGTTGATGGCCGGCCGCACGCCCGAGTTGAAGAGGTCGGCTTCGAGGAAGATCTGACCGTCGGTGATCGAGATGACGTTGGTCGGGATGTACGCGGAGACGTCGCCGCCCTGGGTCTCGATGATCGGGAGGGCGGTGAGCGAGCCGCCGCTGTCTGGAAGCTTCTTGGCCACGAAGCCGTCGCCGGCCTCTTTGACGGCGGCTTCGAGTACGTGCTCTTCGTCCTTGGAGCGCTGGTAGTAGATCGAGACTCCGTCCTTGCGGACCGGCTCTTCGTCCTTCTTCACGACGACGTACTCGTCGGCCATCTTCGCGGCCCGCTCGAGCAAGCGGCTGTGCACGTAGAAGACGTCGCCTGGGTACGCTTCGCGGCCGGGCGGGCGGCGAAGCAGAAGCGCGAGCTGACGGTAGGCGACGGCCTGCTTCGAGAGGTCGTCGTAGATGCAGAGCGCGTGGCGGCCGGAGTCGCGGAAGTACTCGCCCATGGTGCAGCCGGTGTACGGCGCGATGAACTGAAGCGGGGCCGGCTCGGAGGCGCCGGAGGCGATGACCGTCGTGTACTCCATCGCGCCGTGCTCTTTGAGCTTGGAGACGACCTCGGCCACCGTGGACTGCTTCTGTCCGATGGCGATGTAGAAGCAGTGTACGTCCTGCCCCTTCTGGTTGATGATCGTGTCGAGGCCGACGGCGGTCTTGCCGGTCTGCCGGTCGCCGATGATGAGCTCGCGCTGACCGCGCCCGATCGGAACCATGGAGTCGATGGCCTTGAGGCCGGTTTGCAGCGGCTCTTGAACCGGCTGGCGGCCCATGATGCCGGGCGCCTTGATCTCGACACGACGGTAGTGCTCGGTCTCGATCGGGCCCTTGCCGTCGATGGGCTGGCCGAGCGCGTTCACGACGCGGCCGATGAGCGCTTCGCCCACCGGAACCTCGACGATGCGCTTGGTGCGCTTGACCGTGTCGCCCTCTTTGATCGTCGTGTCCGAACCGAAGATGGCCACACCGACGTTGTCGACTTCGAGGTTGAGGACCATGCCCATGATGCCGCCGGGGAACTCGACGAGTTCACCAGCCATCGCGCTGTCGAGGCCGTAGAGGCGCGCGATGCCATCACCGACGGTCAGGACCGTTCCGGTCTCCATGACGTCGACGGCTTTGTCGTAGCCAGCGATCTGCTGCTTGATGATGGAGGAGATTTCTTCGGCGCGAAGCTGCATCGGTCAATCCAGGTGGGTTGGTGCACTCAGGCGTGCACGGAGTCGGGGAAACGGGAGCGGTGAAGACGAGATCGAGGCGGCCCCGGTTACGGGAGCAGACCCTCGCGGAGGTGGCGGAGGCGGGACGCGACGGTCCCATCGAACACTTTGTCGCCCACGCGGGTGACGACGCCGGCGATGAGGGACGGATCGGTCTTCTTGACCACCGTCACCTTCTTGCCGAGGGACTTCTCGAGGCTCATCTGGAGCTTCGTGTAGTAGGACGCGGAGAGCTCGGTCGCGGAGGTGACCTCGGCGACGACGCCGCCCTCGTCTTGGGCGAGCGTGTTGAACGACTCGACGAGTTCCGGAAGCTGCCGCAAGCGGCCCCGGTCCGAGAGGAGCCGAAGGGTGTTGGTGAGAAGCGGGCTCAGGCCGAGGCGCTTCGACACGCCTTCGAGGACGCCAGCGCGCACTTCGGTCGAGAACGCGGGGTTCTCGAACACGTCGCGGAGCTCGCGGCTCTCCTGCCAGGTCTCCAGGACCGACGCGAGGTCGCGCTGGATCTTGGCGGTCTGACTCGTCTCGGCGGCCAACTCGAGCAACGCCGTAGCGTAGCGATGGCCGAATGCGGAACCGCTCATGAGGTCACCTCGCGGGCTGCGACTTCGAGTTCGCTCAGGTAGGCGTCGGCCAGGCGCTGCTGGTCCGATGCGGTGGTCTTGTCCTTGAGCATGGCTTCGGCGGCCGCCACGGCGGCGGTGATCGCTTCGCCCGTGAGGTCTTCTTTCATCTGCTTGAAGCGCTGCTCGATCTGGAACTTCGTGTCGCGCCGCACGGATTCGGCCTTCGCTTTGGCCTCGGCCACGATGCGGTCGCGCTCTTCTTCGGCCGTCTGCTTGGCCTCGGTGCGGATGCGTTCGACCTCGTCGTCGAGCTGGGCGAGACGGGCTTCGAACTCTTCTCGCTTCGCTTCCGCGGCGGCCTTCTTGCGCTGCGCTTCAGCGACGGCGTCTTCGATCTCGCGGCGCCGGGCTTCGAGCGACGCGCGGACCTTGCGGCGACCGGCGTAGATGAGGATGAACCCGAGGATCAAGAAGCAGAGCACCGACGCGCGGAACTTGCCGTCCGCGAGGATCATCGAGAGCGTGACTTCGCCGTGCCCTTCGTGGGCGTGCTCGCCGTGGTCGTGGTCGCCGTGCGCGTGTGCGGCGTGCTCTTCCGCGGTCTCGTGTTCGTGACCGGGCGGACGCTCGTGGTCGTGGTCGTCGTCGTGCGCGTGGGCGGCGTGTTCTTCCGCGGTCTCGTGTTCGTGACCGGCCGGACGCTCGTCGTGATCGTGGTCTTCGTCGTGGTCGTGGTCGTCGTCGTGCGCGTGGGCGGCGTGTTCTTCCGCGGTCTCGTGTTCGTGACCGGGCGGAAGCTCTGGCTCCTGCGCGGCCGACATCATCGGCCAGCCGCAGAGGGCCAAAGCGAGCAGCGTGCGTTGCAGGCGAATCATCAGACGACCTCTCGATCGAGGAGCTTGGCGGCGATCTGAGCGGCGAGCGCCGGCGTACCGGTGGCGATCTCGGCGCGGGCTTTGTCGGCCTCGGCCCTGAGCAACGCGTCGGCCTCGTCGAACTCCGCCTGGGTGGTGGCGCGCACGTCGGCGAGCAGTTGCGCTTCGGTCTCCTTGGCCTTGGCCCGGAGTTCCTCCCGAAGGGCGGTGCCTTTGGCGCGGACCTGGCGCATCTCGTCGGAGAACGCGGTCTCCTTCTCTTCGGCCTCTCGCTCGAACTGGAGGGCGTCGCGGGCGGCGCCTTCGATCGCCTCTTCGCGTGCTTCGAGCACCGCGACGACGGGTTTGAAGATGAGCGCTCGAAGAACGAAGAACGCGACGACGAAGATGCCGAGCTGGAGGAAGAACGTTCCATCCAGGTCGATGATCGAGCCCGAGGAGAGCATGGATTGGAGGAAGATCATGGTCGTGGAGGTCGGGGGAAGCGTGTGCGGGAGGCGTCACGGCAGTGCTGGGGCCATTGACCGCACCCAACAAGGGAATCGCGCGGTCGCAGCGGGCCGAAGCACCAAGCGCGCGCGAACTAGCACCCACCCCCGAGTGGGTCAAACGTCTCTTCCTGCCGCCACTGCCCCTTGGCTCAGGGACGAATCGCGAGGATGCGCTCGCGCAGCACGCGGATCGTGCGGCGGGCGGATTTGTAGTTCTCCACCCCCACGAGGAGCGCTGGAACCGGCAGATCGGGCTCGACGAGGATGCGGAACTTCACCTGGGTGCGGGAACCGCCGTCCAGCGGGCGGAGTTCCCAGCGAGCCACGAAGTGGTCCATGTTTCCTTCGGTGAGACTGGCTTCGATCACATGGGCGCCGCCGGCTTCTCGGGAGTTGATCATCAACTGCCCCCAAAGCGTGGCGCTCCCGCGCAGAATGCTCACTTCCATGTAGACCCGCGCCCGGTGACCGCGTTGGGCGAGGACGCGCGACGTCTGGAAATGTGGGAGGAATTCCGCGTAGTTGGCGTAGTCGTGAACCACGGCCAGGACCTCGGTCAGGGGCGCATCGACCTCGCCCCACGCTTCTCCGCCCCGCACGCCGGCACCCGGGTGCTCGAAGAGCTGCGTGGTCACCCCATGTTCGTCGGTCGCCCTCTCCTGCGCATCGGCGCGGGGCGCAAAGCACAGCGAACACGAGGCGGTGAGCAAGAGGGTGAAAAAACGCATCACAGTTCCGACGGGTGGGCTCGACGGACATTCAGCCGCCGCATCCAGGGTACCCAACCTACGTCCCGCCGCCCGTCCCCATTCCTGAAAAGGAGCACGTGCCGTCGCTCCTTGCCCCTGCCCCTGCCCTTGCCCCTGCCCCTGCCCCTGCCCTTGCCCTCAAGGCACGAAACCGAGGAGGAGGCCGAAGGCCGCCAGTCTCGCGAAGCGAGCCAGGCCCGTCTTGGGAAACAAAGGCTTACCGACACGTGCACCTGCGCAGGCCGCAGGCCGAGCAACTGGTGCACTCCCCAATCGCGCCCCGAGAGCGCCGATAGGAGCGCCTGGACGCGCGCAGCCGCCAATCGCCACAGATGCTTCTTCATCCCATCAAGTGCAGGAGGCGGCGAGCACGTGCAGGTGCGACGGGCGCGAGACCGACACGGTGCAGCCGAGCGAAGCGAGCAAGCCGTGTCACCGGGACGGGGTTTGGGGGCCGTGCCCCCAAGAGAAAGGGCCGCCAGTCTCGCGAAGCGAGCCAGGCCCGTCTTGGGAAACAAGGTGTACGTGGGTTGCACGTGAGGTGGCGCTCGCTGGGGGCTGCGAAGGGGGCGGTTCGCGGGGTACGGTTTGCCATGTCCTCCGTGAACTCGATTCGCCTTCTGCTCTGCTCCTTGGTTGTCCTCAGCGCGTGCTCCGATCGGGAGCCCCCGCCGGACGAGGACGCGGGCCAGCTGGACGCGGCCGCCGTCGATGCCCCGTCGGGCGACGATGTCCTGGCGGACGACGCAGGAACCGATGGCGGAACCGACGCGGGCACGGATGCCGGACCGCTGACCGGCGAGACCTACGTCTACGTGCTCGACTTCATGGACGTGGCCGCCGCCGAAGAAGGCGGCGACCCGGCGATCGTTCCCGGGTTCGACCTGGACGATCGGGTCAGCGCGGCCGACGACCTCGAGACCTGCCGCCGCGAGGACTTCACCTCGCCGGCGCCGGACAACGAGCCCGGCGTGGACAACCGCCTCGGACCGACGCTCGCGAGCCAAGAAGAGATGCTGCACGTCCGCTCGAACCTCATCGGCAACGTGCGGCTCGGCAACGTGCTGGTGCTGCTCGAGGTGCGGGGCGTCGACGATTTCGTCAACGACGACCGAGTCGAAGTGGACGTGCTCTTCGGTCTGCTGCCCGAAGGCGTCGAGATGCCCATGTTGATGGCCGACTTCCGCTACGTGCCCGGACAGACCTTCGACCTCGACCCCCGCTCCTTCCTCGACGACGGCACCACCATTCGAGTGAGCCTCGCCGGTCGCATCGTGGACGGACGCCTCGACGCCGGACCCGGGTCGTTGACCCTCACGGTGCCGTTCGAGATGGACACCGTGGAGCTCGACCTCAAGCGGGTCCGCTCGCGATTCGACATCTCCGAAACCGGCCTGGCCCGCGGGGTCATCGGAGGAAGCCTCGACGTCGAGGAGACCGCGATGCGCTTGGCCGAGGTGACCGAGTTCGACGCCGCCACCCTCGAGATCATCCTGAATGGTTCGGCGGACCTCGATCGCATCGATGGGCGCTGCCGAAGCGTCTCGATCGGCCTCGTCTTCGACGGCACCACGGCGGTCAAGGGCCTGGTGCGGTGAGATTCTTGGGGGCAGCCCCCAAACCCCGTCCGTGACAGGGCGTGCTGCTTCGCTCGAAGACTTCGCCGCGCGGAGCGGAGCGAAGCCGAGCGCCCTTCGAACTCCAACTGGAACCGAAGGCCGTCCTCGCGCTACAACGCGGCATGCCGTCCTTCGTTTCGTTCGCAAGACGCCTTCCGTTGGCGTCGTCCGCCCTGGTGGCGTGCGCCGTGGTCCTCGCCCTCCCACAGCCCGTGCAAGCCCAGTCGGACCGCACGGGCGTCGTGCTGCGGTTCAGCGGCTCGCGTGGGTCTGCCGCCCGAAGCGCGGTGATTCGCGCCATCGATGAGCGCATCAACCTCATGGGGCGTGCCGAGGTGGAGGACAACGCGCGCAACACCGGCGCGACCCTCGACGAAGCGCCGGGCATGGCCTCGGTGGCACGGGAGATGGGACTCTCGCTCTTCGTGAGCGGCAGGGTGCGCGGACGCGGCAGCCGCGGCCGAACCGAGATCCGGATCCACGACGCGATCGGCAACGAAGTCGCCATGCGCGAAGGGCCCGCGCCGATCGGCCGCGCCCGACTCGGGCGCATCGGTCGCGCCGCTTCGGAAGCGCTCGACCAGGCGCTCGAGGCGATCTCCGCCCGCGAAGCCCAGGAACAGCGGGAGCGCGAAGAGGCCGATGCCGCCGCCGCCGCCGCCGCCGCCGCGCAGCGACAGACCTGGGAAGCCGAAGAGGCAGAAGAAGAGGACGAGGAAGCCACCGAAGGTGGCCTGCCGCGCTTCGTCGGACTGCTCGGGTTCGACGGCCGCACCCGAGATGCAGCGCTCGATCTGCTGGGTGGGGGGGGCCGCGACTACGACTCCGGCACCTTCGGGGTGCTCACGCTGCAGCTCTCGTCGTACCCGATGGGTGATCGCGCCGGCGCGATCCGCGGCATCTACGCCCAGGTCGATTTCGGGGTGAGCCTGGGCCTCAAGAGCCAAGAGCAACTCTCGGACGGGAGCTTCGGCCCCGTGCTCAGCACCACCGCGATGCAGTTTCTGCTGCACGTCGGCTACCTCTACCCAATCGGCGACGACGACGCGCGCATCGGCGCGATGCTCGGGTTCGGATTGGACTCGTTCTCCCTCGGGGACAACTCGTCGATGAGTTCTTCCAAGTACACTTTCCTCCGCATCGGCTTGGCCGGCGACGTGCGTGTGTACGAAGAGTTGCTGCGGGCGCGCGTCGACGTCGGCTACCGGCTGACGTTCGGCGTCGGCGACCTCACGCCGACCTTCGGGGAGGACGCTTCCGCGAATGGGTTCGACATCGGCCTGTCGCTCTTGGCCACGCTCGAGATGGGCATCGTGGTCGGTGCGCGGTTCGGCTTCACGCGCTACGGCGTCTCGTTCACCGGCGCGGGCGCGAGCCCGGCGGACCGCCCCGCGGGCGCGGACGGCGACTCCATGACCGACAAGGCGCTCAACTTCGGCGTGCAGGTTGGCTACGCCCTGCAATAGACGACTGCGTGCGGTTCGTTTTCCACCGCCGCACGTCGCGCACTTGAACCTGTCATGAGCAACGATCTCACACCCCACGTCGGCGAGATCAGCGCCCTCCTCGGTCGCGGCACCGAGTACAAGGGCAAGCTGACCTTCGAGGGACGGGTACGCGTCGACGGCCGCTTCGAAGGCGAAGTGTTCAGCGAAGGCATCCTCATCGTCGGCGAGGGCGCATCGATCGACGCGACCATCGACGTCGGCACCCTCATCGTGCTCGGTGGCGTCGTGCGCGGCGCGATCCGCGCCCGCGAGTTGGTGGAGTTGCATGCGCCCTGTTCGGTGCTCGGCGACATCGAGACCGAGCGCATCTTCATCGGCGAAGGCGTGCACTTCGAGGGCCGGTGTCAGATGAAGAACGGTGCGGCGTCCGAGCAACACCCGCTGGAGACCGCCAAGGGTTCCCCGAGCGAACCCGCTCCCGAAGCCGACGCGTCCTCCGATGCTTCGCCCGTCACAGCGTCCACACCCGATGCATCGCTTGTCGAACCGAGCGGTGGGTCGCCTGCCGATGAGGGCGTCGACCAACCGGTGCCTGCGGGACGCAGCGACGACACTGAACAGGCGATCTCGATCGGTCGAACCGACGAGTCGGAGTAACGGTCGGGACGCCCATCGCGTCTCATCCATGTGCCGGGCTGGAATTGACCGACCCCGGCGGGTTCTTCATGATGACTGAACGCATGGGCGGACGACCTCGCAACTTCGATACGGACGCGGTGCTCGAAAGGGCGCTCGACCTGTTCTGGCGCGATGGGTACGGCTCCACCTCGTTGCAGGCACTCCTGTGCCACATGGGGATCAGCCGGCAGAGCCTCTACAACACGTTCGGGGACAAGCGGTCGCTCTTTCTCGCAGCCCTGACCCGCTACATGGAGCGCGCGAGCGAGAAGCTCGCGGTGCTCGAAGAAGAAGACGCGAGTCTGCCGGCCATCTACCAGTTCTTCGCAGGCCTGGGCGGCGAGCCGAGCGCAGACTCCGAGCCGAAGCGCTGCTGCATGGTCGGCCGCATCTGCATGGAACTCGGCGGCCAGGACGACGACGTCGCCCTCGCCGTGCAACAGTTCTTCGCCCGCACCAACGCGGCCTTCGAACACGCGCTCACCAACGCACTCGAGAAGGGCGAGGTCGCCGATCTGGAAGCGCGCGACGTCGCCGTGCACCTCACCGGGACGCTGCATGGGCTCGGCATGATGCGCCGCGCCGGTGTGCCGATGGACGACCTGCGCCGGGCGGTGCGGGTCTCGTTGTCCGTGCTCGAAGCGCGCTGATCTTCGACCGGTGACTCCGAGGACGGCGAAGGGTCTGTTCGCGCTCGCCTTCGTGCTCGTGGGGGTGGCCGTGTTCGGGATCCTGCGTTCCAGCCCCCACTGGGATCCACGTGCGCCGGAACCGCCGGTGCCGCGGCCGACCGCGGAAGCCGAAGCATCCGCGTCGGGTGCGCTGGAGCAAGCGCCTGAACCTCAGGCGGAGTCGGGCGCGTCGGGCGGCACCTTGCGACTGCCCGGATTGGAGTTGCCCGGGTGCGGAGAAGGGGTGCGGCCCTCGGGCGAGAACCTCGGTCACGCCGTGACCCTCGTCCAAGAAGAGCTGCGCGACCGGGCGTACGCGCTGCCGGAGGACGCCAGCGACACGCTGAGGCAGGGGGTGCGCTCGGTGCTCTCGGGCCAAGACGTGGACGCCGGACTGGCGGCGCTGGAGCGTGCCCCGGACCGCACCGATGCGGCGGGCTACGACCACGCCGCGGCAGGTGCGTTCTGGAGCATGGTGCACGCGATGGTGCGCGACGACGAACCAGAGGCCGAGGCGCGTCTGGAGCGGCTCGAGCGCATCGAAGCGTCCACGAGTGCCCTCGGTGCGCTGGCCCGTGCGGTCTGGGCCGGTCGCAAGCGAGACGACGTCGCCCAACGCGACGCGCTGCGCAGGGCGGTGTCGCGCGATGCGGAATGGCCGGGCGTCGCGCTCTCACTCGCCATCTTGGAGGTTCGGCAGGGCCATGGGCGCGACGCGCTGAACGCACTCGACGCGTACCGCCGCGAGGTTCCGGAGTGTGCCTGGGCCGATGCCATCCGGCCCCTCGTCGAGCGGCGCGCCCGCATCGAGAACGCACTCGATCCGGTGCAGCGCGACGGGGTCGATCTCCACCATCCGCCCGACATGGAACCCGCGGAGGTGCTGCGCATCCATCACACGGTCATCGGCGCACTCGACGAGGCTTCGGAGCTGCTCGGCGGACCACGCCGACCCGCGCTGAACGTCTTCGTGTACGGGTCCCGGTCGGCGTTCCGACAGGCCACCTGCGGTTCCAGTTGGACGGCCGCGATGTTCGACGGGTCGTTGCGCATCGCCCGCCCGACCATCGGCGCGCCGAGCGAGCGGGATGTCTTGCGGCACGAGAGTCTCCACGCGCAGCTGCGGTTCGCCGCACCGAGTGCGCCGCTGTGGTTTCACGAAGGCGTGGCGCAGCGGTTTCACCAGCGGCCGCCACCCGACCTGCAACGTTGGCTCGCGCTCGTGGCGCGGGAAGGATCGCTGATCCCCTTCCCTTCGATCGAAGGCAGCTTCGTCGTCATCGAAGATGCGCAGAGCGCCCGGTTCGCCTACCACCAGAGCTACGCGATGGTGGCCGCGGTGCTCGCCCGGGAACCCGATGCCCTTGTGCGGGCAACCGAGTTCTTGTCCGGCGGGGGCGACGCCTCGGGTCTGCTCGCCGCGATGAGCGACGACCCGCTCGACCAACGCGAACTCCTCCACTGGATCCGCAGCGAACGCTAGGTCCGCCCGTCTCGCGAAGCGAGCGTTGTTTGTTGTCCGAGGGGGATGCGCGCATCTCCTTGCGGGGCAAAGCCCCAAGAATTCAGTCGGACCAGATCCAGAGGTAGTCCGCGGGCCGCGGGTCGGCTTCTTCGAGTGCTTCGATCGCGTCGGCGTCGTCGGCGTCGACCGGCAACACGACGCGGTACGGGCGACCGCCAGAAGACTCGGCGCGCTTGGGGATGCCGAGCCCGGCCCGGACGTGCATCGAACCGGCCAGGACGACCATCCGGGACGCGCCGGCCGCGAGTCCGCGTCCGACGTTGCGCGCCATCGTGGCGTCCCAGACGACCTGCGCGTGGTAGAGCCGATCGAGCGCCGCCGCGTCGTGCGCATGCGGATGATCGGCCATCGCTTCGTTGAACATGGCGCGGTGGGCCGCGTCGTCGATGCCCAGGTGCTCGGGCAGCTGCGCGCGCTGTTCGTCGGTGAGCCCCTCGAAGCCACCCCGCGCGACCGCTCGGGTCAGCTCGCGCGGCGCGTTGAGCGCCCAGAACGGAATGCCGTGCGCCCGCACCATCTCGAGGAGCGGCCGGTAGTGGCGGATGTCGAAACCCCAGCGGTCGTCCCATTCGGTGCGGGTGCGGAGCGCCACTTCGTCGAGTTCGCCGCGAGACCAGAGATCGAGCGCCGGCTGAAACGGCTCCTGAAACATCTCCATGCCAACTGCGAGGGCGGGGTCCTGTGCGTAGAGCAACCGGAGGAGCCGGTACTGCATGGCGTGATCCATCGTCTCGTCGTGCGACTCCCCGAGGTAGACGACGCGCGCGCTCAGCAGATCGCTGAGCAGCTCCTGTTCGGAGACGGTCTCCCCGGTGCGCAGGTTGCGGATCTCCGAGGCCGGCGGCATCTCGCGCACGAACTGGTCGGGCGTCTCGGGCCCCTGTTCTTGCCGCGACGCACAGCCCGCGAGCACCACCACCAGACAGACCTTCGAGGCAAACCGCAAACGCATGCGCGGAAGGAAGCACGGACGGCCCTCTGCGTCCACGCGCGGGCGTGCCCGAGCCACCGACCGCGAGCGGCCCTCAGAGCCGCAACCGCGTCTGGGGGGAGCGCTTCAGCAAACCGGCGACCAACTCGTCGAGGTCGGGCGGCACGTCCTCGAGCACGGTGGAGAGTCTGGGCGCTTCGAGGCTCTGCTTGCGCACGAGCACTTCCCCGCCGCCCCCGATGAAGGGCAGCTGTCCACTGGCGGCTTCGAACGCCAACACGCCGAGCCCATACCAATCGTTGGCCGGAGACACCTCGCCACGACCGAGCTCAGGCGCGATGTGCGCGGCGCGCCCCGCAAACGACATCCCGGATTGGGCGCCGTCCGCCAACGGGCGGGCGAGGTCGAAGTCGATCAGCACCACCCGCTCGCTCGGCTGTTCGACGAGGACGTTGTCGCCGCAGACGTCGAGGTGAACGTACCCCGCGGCATGGACCGCGCGCAGCGAGGCCGCGAGCGCGTCGATCATGACGCGAAGCCGCGCGTACCCGACCGGGCCGCAGGAAACGTACGCGCTCTCGCCTTCCTCCTGCTGGTCGTAGCCGAACGCGACCGGCAAGTTCCGCCGCGGCACGTTCTCCTCGACGACCGGCGGCCGGCCGCGCACCCACTCGAACGCATCGGTCCCGTGCGCGTCGGACGCCTCGATGATCTCGAGCAGCAGGGCCTCGCCGGCGAGTCCATACGAACGGACGACCCCACCATGCGCGCACCGGGTCAGCGCCTCGTGTTCACGCCGCAGGGCCTCCACCGGCGGCCCTTCTTTGCATGCCACGGACTTCCACGTCGGATGCGGCATCTCCCAGACGCGGGCGCTGCGCCCCTCGCCGAGAAGTCGGCGGTGGCTCACACTCCGTCGTCCTCGTCCGTGCTCAGAAAGCACTCGTGGATCGTCAGCTCGTTCGGACCGCGGAACATCTCCTTCGGCGGCCGGTTCGAATGGGCTTCACGAAACGAGTCGCTCTTGGTCCACGCGACGAAGTCTTCGAACGAACGCCACCAGGTCTTGACCTCGTAGTAGCCCTTCTTGTCCGGGTCCTCGGTCCAGGTCCCGCTGGCGTGGTCCAGCTTCATCGGCCGGGGACGATGGACCTCGTTGCGAATGAAGCCGGGGGACCGATCCACGAGGTGCACTCGCTTGCGAAATCGGTCTTCGAAGTCGATCTCATGGCCCTCGGCGACGGGGATGCGGTTGGTGACGACGATCATGCTGCGATCTACCCCCGTCGGGGCTCCAACACCAGCGGCCATCCTCCGCAGAACTGCTACGCTCGCCGCCGAATGACGGTTCTGTGGTCACGCCTCCTCCTGGCCTCTTGCTTCTTCACTGCGGCCTGCAGTGGCGGCGGCACCTACGTCCAAGGAGAGTACGCCAACGGGGAGACCCGCTACGCGCTGCGCGCCCCGGGCGAGGGCTGGCAATCGATCGACGTCGATCGCCAGAACGACCTCGCGTGGCGGAGCGCGTCGATCGGTGCCGTGGTGCAAGCCAACTCGACGTGCAGCGTCGAGTACGACGTGCCACTGACCGCGCTGACGAACCATCTCTTCGTGGGGTTCACCGAACGGGAGATCGAGTCGCAGGAACTGCAGCCCATGGATGGCCGGGAGGCGCTGCACACCCACGCCCGCGCGAAACTCGACGGGGTCGTGCGGGAGCTCTACTTCGTGGTTCTCAAGAAGGACAACTGCACCTACGACTTCGCGCTCGTCGCCCCACCGGGTGCGCCATTCCAGCGCGCCCGTCCGATCTTCGCCACCATGCTCGAGAGTTTCTCCACCCGATGAACGCGGTCGCCGCATCTGTGGACCGTCCGTGAGCCAACAACACCGCAGTGGGTTCCGCGAAGGGGTCTCCGAGATCGGCGGAGCCGCGCTGCTCGGCGTTCGGTTCTTTCGGACGCTCTTCAGCACCCGGTTCGAAGGCAAAGCGTTCATCTCCCAGATCTACCTGCTCGGGGTGAAGAGCATGGCCCTCGCCAGCGCGACAGCGCTCTTCGTCGGCATGGTCATGACCATTCAGTTCGGCTTCTTCATGGAGAAGTACGGCGCGAAAGAAGCACTCGGCAAAGTCATCGCCCTCAGCATGGCGCGCGAACTCGCGCCCGCCTTGACCTCTCTCGTGGTGGGCATGCGGGTCGCCGCGGGGATGGCGGCCGAGCTCGGTTCGATGGCGGTGACCGAACAGATCGACGCGATCCGTGCGCTCGGTGCCGACCCAGTGCACAAGCTGGTCGTCCCGCGGGTGCTCGCGAGCGTCCTCATCATGCCGCTCATCGCGTGCATCGCGCTGCTGCTCGGCATGTCCGCCTCGCTCTTCATCGGCACGACCTCGTATGGCATCCCTGCATCGCAGTACATCAGCTCCGCGCTCGATGGCGTCACGATGCAGGACTATCTCAGTGGTCTGAGCAAGGCGCCGTTCTTCGGGTTCCTCGTGGCCGTGCTCGGCTGCCACTTCGGCATGAGCACCCGCGGCGGCACCGAAGGTGTGGGCCGTTCCACCACCCGTTCGGTCGTGGCCGTCTCGATCGCCATCTTGATCGCCGACGCCCTGCTGACGCAGCTCTTCGTCTCGTTCTGACGTGGCCGAGGAAGTCACGAGCGCCGGCGAAGTCTCCGGACCGACCACGGCCGACCGGAACGGACCTCCCGCGTTCGTCCGCCGCCGGCTTCGTTTTCTCGGACTCGTCTTCGCGGCCATGTCGCTGATCGGGGGAGGCCTCGGCGTGCACGCATGGACCGAACGCAACACGCACACCCAGCGCGACCAGGCGCGGGCCGAGCTCGCACGGAGTCTCGGATTCGCCGATCTCGCGCTGTCTTCCAGCGCTCGGTGGATCCGGCACCCGAGCCAGGTCGAGCCGATGGCGCCGATGAGTGATCTTCCGGCCAGCTTCGACACCGATCCCGCCGGCGCGTGGCTCGGTCCCCCGGTCCCGCCGCGCGGCGACACCGAGAGCGAACCGTCCCGATGAAACGGCAACGGGCCTTGCTGGTGTTCGCGCTTGGATCGCTCCGGCGCCGCCTCGGTCGCCAACTCGCGCTCGGGTTGGCGCTCGGCCTCGTGGTCGGTGCCTACGCGAGCGTGCTCTGGCTCACCGATGGACTGCGCGCGGAATGGCGGGCGGCGATTGAAGGCACGCCCGATCTGGTGGTGCAGCGGCTCGTGGCCGGGCGCCCGGCGTTGATCGACGCCGATGCGGACGTGGTGCCCACCGGTCCTGGGGTGCGATCGGTGCGCCCGCGGGTCTGGGGTTACGTCTTCGTGGAAGCGATCGCCGCGAACGCCACCGTGGTGGGCACGACTTGGCGCGCGGTGCCGCCCACGCTCTTGGAAGGGCAGGACCTCTCGGCGGAACCCACCGGGGTGCCGCAAGCACTGCTCGGCGCGGGCCTGGCGGAGCGCTTCGCGGTGCACGTCGGGGACCGGATCGCGTTGCCCGATCCGCAGCACGAAGTGGTCGTGCTGGAGGTCGTCGGCATCTTCCGGACCGAGAGTGCGCTGCAGAGCAACGACGTGCTCTACACGACGGATGCGGTGGCGCGCCGCCTGCTCGGCATGCCGGAGGGCCAGGCCACCGATCTCGCGATCGAGCTCGCCCGCCCCGAGGAGGCCGCCGTCGTGGCCGCGCAGATCCAGGAGCGGCTGCCCGGTGCCCGGGTGCTCGAACGCACCGCGCTCGTGCGGACCTACGAGCTGACCTTCGACGGACGCGGAGGACTGCTGGGCGCGATGTTGCTGCCGGTGCTGCTCGCGCTCTTGCTCATCGGCTGGGAGCGTTTCACCGGGCTGAGCCCAGCCGAGCGGCGCGAGATCGGGGTCCTGAAGACCATCGGGTGGGAGACGCGCGACGTGCTGGCGGCGCGGTTGTGGGAGAGCCTCCTGCTGTGCCTGGGTGCGACCTGGTTCGGGGTGGTGCTGGCGTACGTGTATGTGTTCGTCCTGAGCGCACCTGGGCTGTCCGGCGCGCTCTTCGGATGGAGCACACTGCATCCGCCGCTCGACCTGCGACCGACGTTGGATCCGTCCGCGCTCGTGATGCTCTTCGGGATCGTGGTGGTGCCCTTCCTCGGGCTCTCGATCGTGCCCGCGTGGCGCGCGGCGACGCTCGATCCCAGCGAGGCGATGCGGTGAGGGATGAAGACGAGAGCGTCTCGGAGGAGCGCGCGCCGAAAGACGGCGCTGCGCCGGAAGACACCGCCGCGCCGGAAGACACCGCTGCGATTCTCGAGGGCAGCACCGCGCCGAAAGGCACCGCGGAGCAGACGGCGCTCGAAGCCGTGAACGTCACCAAACGCTTCTTCGATGGCGGCCAGAGAGTCTTCGCCGTGCGCGAGGTCTCGTTGCGCCTGTCCGGCGGCGAGTTCGTGGTGCTGCTCGGCCCGAGCGGCAGCGGCAAGACCACGCTGCTGCATCTGCTCGGCGGGCTCGTGCAGCCGACCAAGGGTGAGGTGTGCTTGCAGGGCGAGAGCCTCACCAAGATGCGCGACCACCACCGCACCCGCGCCCGCCGGCGCCACATCGGCATCGTGCTGCAGGACCATCGACTGATCGACGGCATGACGCTGCGCGAGAACGTCCTGTTGCCGCTCGTTCCCACCGGCGGGCCGACGCGCGCCGACACCGAACGCGCGCACATGCTGCTCGAGCAGTTCGGCATCGGCGCGAAGGCGGACACCCGCATCGAGAAGCTGAGCGGCGGAGAACGTCAGCGCGGCTCACTCGCGCGCGCGATGATCACCGACCCGGGCGTGCTGCTCCTCGACGAACCGACGGCCCACGTCGACGCGGACAACGCCACGCAGATCATTGAGTTGCTCTCGGGCGTGCGCGACCAGGGCAAGAGCATCCTGGCCTGCACCCACGACCCGCGCCTCGCCGAAGCGCCCAGCGTGGACCGCACGGTTCGGATCGACGACGGCCGCCTGGTGTCCGGCTGACCACCACAGCAGCGGCGAGGTCAGTGCAGCGCTTCGAGCACCGTCGCGTCCACTGCGTCCGGAGCGAGCGCACGGCCGCCGTGGTCCGCGATGAAGCGTTCGGCCTGGCTGTGGCCAAGCAGCGGAACGAGGTCGTCGCCCATCGGGCTCTGGACATCGCTGCCCGCGACGAACGTCACTTCGCCGATCTGGCGCCGGGTGCCGCCGTAGTAGTCGGTGACCCAGCCACCGATGGGATCGGTGCCTTGGTCGGCCGCGTACCGAAAGAGGCACTTCGGAGCGTCGAAGCGGTCGTCGCCCAGCCCCGCGACCCAGCGCGGCGCGGTGTCGGTGCGCATGCCGCACTCCGCACATCTCGGGGCTTCGGCGACTTCTGCAGGGGCGCCCTCGGTCGACGTTCCGTCGCCGCCGCACGCCAGAGCCGCACACACCATTGCACCCAGAGCCCAGCGCCATCGTCTCATCCGAACAAACCTGTTCCAGTCATCCACCAGTATCGAACCACGGGGAACGCCGCCAGCAGCGCCCCACTCACCCACAGAAGCGCGCCCACTCGGCCAAGCCCACGCAGCACTTCGCGCGCCGGTGCTGTCACGCCGGCGCCCCGCTGCCACGCGACCACACCCATGCCGACGCCGAGCGCGGTCCCGGCGAACACGCTGGCAAAGAGCGGCCACCCGATGCCACCGACGTCCGCGTGAAGCAGACAGAATGGACAGAGGTGGCGGGGCGTTTCGTAGGCGTGAGGCGCGATGAAGTAGAGCACGGCGGGGACCATCGCCATCGCGGCGAGCAGCGAGAGCACCGCGCCCACCATGGCCGCGAATCGGCCCGGCCGGCGCCACACCCACACGAAGCTCACCGCAGCAGCGACCGCGAGGCCGAGCGCCGCCACGAAGAACGTCAGGCCGCGTACGCCCGCGGAGGCCTCGGCGCCCCACTGGCCGATCGCACCGCCGTCGAGGCCGACGCTGCAGCAGGACGCGACGACGTCGAAGTCGAGGCCGGAGGAGAACGCCACGAACGTGCCGAGGTCGAGCCACACCAGCGGCGCCACCACGAAGAGCGCGGTGAACTTGCGCCGGGTCAGCACCGGTTGCGCCACGCGCAGATCCAGTCGGTGCAAGGCCAACCAGCCCGCACACGCGAGCGCGGCGAGGCTGCCGGTCGCGAGCGGCCACATGCCGACCGGGGTCGCGTCGAAGACGCCGTACGCACACATGGCGCCGCGGATCGAGTCCGCGCTGCGATCGGCGGCGAGGACCAGCAACACCAGACCGAGAAGCGCCAGCAGCAGCCCCGCTTGCACCAGGGTCGCGACGAGCTCTGCGCGCCGCTCGAGGACCAGCTGCCCTTCGCTGGTGGAGCCGACCCGCCAGTGTTTCAGAACCCGGATGGCGACCAGCACCGCCACCACACACAAGGCGGCCGCGGTCAGGCCGCTGAGAAATCGAGCCAGCAGCCAAGGTCTGAGGAGGGACTCCACTCGAAGAACCTGTCGCCAATGACCCCGTTCGACAAGCTCGCTCCTCGCCCAGAGCGATCGTACCCTGCGCCTGTGATGCGTTGTGCCCCTGCGATCCGCCGTGCTTTGGCCCTGGCACCTCTCTTCTTGGGGTTCGTCGCACTCCTGGGGCTGTCGACCTTCCCTCCGAGCCAAGCGCACGCCTCGGACTTCTGGGACGAAGTCCGCACCCCAGGCCTCGGTGCCTGGCGCGCCGACGTCACGCGGGCGCGTGCGGCCCTGCGGGCACGTCGTCTCGACCAAGCGCGCACCTCGGCGGACGCCGCCGCCCGCCGATTGCCCCAGCGCGGAGAAGCGTTCGTCGTCCGGGCGCTCGCAGCCGGGGAACTGGGCGACCTGGCTTCGGCGCAGGCCGACGTGCGCCGCGCGCTGGAACTCGACCCCGCGGCGCTCGACGATCCGCAGGACGGGGCCCGCGCCGGAGAACTCATGGCACGGAGCGGAGACCACGCGCTCGCGGCGCAGGTGCTGGCCCGAGTGCTGGGGCGGATGCGGCCCGGGCCGCAGCGGCAGTCGCTCTACGGTCTGTACGGCGACGTCTTGCTCGCACAGGGACCTGCGCACGCGGACGCCGCAATCCGTGCCTACCGAGAGGCGTTGCGATCGGGCGGCGCAGACCCCCGCGCGTCACTCGGCATCGCGCTCGCGCTGCATCGCACCGGTGAAGCGGTCGAATGGCGCGACCACGCGCGGCGCGTCGCGGCGCGGGGGCGGCTCGACGCACTGCTCGCGAGTTTGTTCGTGCCGCCCACCGAACGCGACGCCCGGCGCGCGCTGGTGCTGATGGCGACGGACGACGGCGGCGCCCGGGCAGCGTGGCAGGCGATCACCGACGGCCCGTGGCTCGAACACGCGCAGGCCGCGGCGGCGCCACCCGTGCGCGAACGAACCCGCCGCCGGCGGCCGCGATGAGTCTTCGACGCGGCACCCGGCATGCGCTGTGCGGGCTGGTCCTCGCGGCCTCGATCGGCCCATCTGTGCCGACCGCCGCGCAAACCTCCGCCCCGCCTGGCTCGGCCGCGGTGACACGTCCGGTCGAGCAGACCTCCGACTTCTGGCGGGAGCTTCGGCAACCCGGCCACCGGCGCGTCGCGGTGCTCATGCGGCATGGCCGGGTGCTCGTGGCGCGCGCCCTTCAGGAGCGGAACAACCGGCGCCCGCACCTCTACGCAGCGTGGCTGGAAGGCGCGATCGAACGGTTCCGCCGCGCGCACGCGCTGGTGCCGGAAGACCCGGAACCACTGATCGAGCTCGCGGTCCGCACCGCCATGTACGAACGTCCCCGTCCCGGAGAAGCGCCCGAGCGACGGGTGGCCGAAGCCATCGCGCTCTACCACCAGGTCCGAGCCCTCGACCCGGCGTACCTGCCGGAGGTCGTCGCGTTCGAACTCGCGCTCCTGCACTCCCGCGAAGGCGAGACCGCGGTCGCGATCGTCGAATACAAACGCGCGCTCGAACATGCCGCCACGATGTCCGCGCAGAGCGCGTCGACCACATCGAGCAACCTCGCCGAGACGTTGATGATGGATGGACAGCTCACCGACGCGGTCTCGTACTACGAGCTCGCCATCGACTACGCCGAAGAGGCGACGGACGAACGGTCGCTCTTCCTCGCGCACTTCGGATTGGCCGTGGCGCTCGATCGACTCGGAGAACACCACAGCGCACTCGACCACGCCGCACGCGCCCGGAGCGTGTTCGGCGGCGGGATGGAGGGGCTGACCGATGACCCGAACGTGTTCTTCGAGCCGGAGTCGGAAGTGCACTACTACGTCGCGCTCGGTCACATGGCGTACGCCGAGGCCGCGCCGAGGGAAGACGCCCGGCCGCACTGGCAACAGGCCCTGCGGGCGTGGACCGACTACCTCGCGCTGAGCGAAGACGGAGACCCCTGGCGCGCGCTGGCGGAGCGGCACCGACGCGAGGTCGAAGAGCGGCTCGCCCGATGAACGCCGGCGGCGCGGCACCGACGCGAGGTCGAACAGCGGCTCGCCCGATGAACGCCGGCGGCGGCGCTTGATGCCAGGTTGGTTCCGCTGGTGTGCGATCGCCGGTGCAGCGTTCGTCGCGCTCGGGTGCGGCGGGGACGCGCCGCCACCCGATCCGCCGGTGGTCGCGCCCCCGATCGACCTCGAGCCAGACATCGAACCTCCTCCGGAGCCGCTGCACACCGATCCGCTCGGCCCCCGCTTCCCCCACGAACCCGGCGCGTTCGCACCATCTCAGATGGAACTCGCCGGGACCCCGCAGGAGGACCTCGCGAACGTCGCGCAGTGCGCCCCGTGCCATGCAGACGTCGTCGCGCACTGGCAGTCGAGCGCGCACGCCCACGCATCGTTCGACAACCCCTGGTACCGGCCCACCGTCGACGAGTTCCGCCGCGTGCGCGGCCCCGAGGCGAGCCGGTTCTGCGCCGGGTGCCACGATCCGGTACTGCTGGTCAGCGGTGCGATGGATGCCGCCGTCGTGCGCCCCGACGATCCCGCGGCCCACGCGGGCATCACCTGCCTCGTCTGCCATTCGGTCACCGAGGTCCGGCCCGATGGCAACGCCAGCTTCACCCTCGACGTGGCCCCCGCGTTTCTGCCCGATCCGAACAGCGCGGCGGAGGTCGCGGCCCACGTCGCGCGCATGACCCCGAGACCACTTCGCACCGCGGGCCTGTGCGGCAGTTGTCACCGCTCGTTCGTGAACGAAGACATGGGCAGCCCACACCACCTCGGCGGCATCGACGACATCGGTGCATGGCGCCGCAGCGTATACGCCAACGCGCACGCGGAGCGCATCGAGGTCGAACCGCCGGTCGAACAGATCTGCCAGGACTGCCACATGGCGCCTGAAGATGCGCTCACGGATCTCGCGCGCGACGACACCGGACGCGTTCGGTCGCATCGGGTCGCGGCCGCCCAGACCAGCCTCCTCGCCCAGACCGACCCGGCGGCGTTCGCCCGCGCCCAAGACCGACTGCGCGGCTCCGCGACCGTGGATGTCGCCGCGGTGCGCTTCGGCAACGAGTGGCGTCTCCCAGCGGAGTCGGCGGTTGCGGTGCCCGGCGCGTTCGCGTTCGACGTGGTCGTCTTCAACCGGGACACCGGCCACCGGTTCCCCGGCGGCACCCGAGATCTGCAGGACCTCTGGCTCGAGGTCGAGGTCTCGAATGGCGAACAGGTGCTCGCATCGGCGGGCACCGAACACGCCGACACCCCCGATCCCACCGCGTTCACGTTGCGCGCCGTGTTGCTCGACGAAGACGGCCGCCCGGACCTCACCCACATGGTGCACCGGTTCCGCGCCCTCGCCTTCGATCGCAGCCTCGAGGCACGCGACGCACTCGTCGTGCGCTACAGCGGCGACCTTCCAGACGACGTCGATCTCACCGGCCTCACCATCCGCGCGCACCTGCGCCACCGCCGGCACCCCGCCGCCATGCGCACCCTCGCCTGCCGCGCCACCCGCGACGCCCGCGGCCGCGCCTTCGCCCGCGCGACGCGTCGATTCGGCGGCACCCCGATCGACGGATGCGCCGAAGCGCCGATCACGGAGATCTCGGGTGCGCAGATCACCCTGGGGCATGCTTTGCCCACGGCCGAAGTCCTTTGGCCACGCCTCAACCAGTACGCGATCGGTCTGCTGCATGGGGTGCAGGAGCGGCTGGATGAAGCCCGTCCGGTGCTCGCGCGCGCGCTCGAGATCGCACCCGGCGACCGAGCCCGCGCGGCGACCCACGTCCTGCGCGCGCGGGTGGCGGCCCGGCAAGGCCGACTGGAAGAAGCGCTCGCCGAAGCCGCGCTCGCCGAAGAAGCGCTCCCCGGCGCCCCACCCACCCAGCGCGCGGTCGGCCACGCCTACGCGCAGGTCTGGCAGTGGGAACAAGCCGCGCGGGCCTACGGCGCGGTCGCCGCGATGGCGCCGGGCGACGTGTTCGCGTGGCGCGACCTGGCGCGCGCCCGCGGCAGCGTGGACACCGTCGACCCCATCGCGACGGTGGATGCCGCCGCGCACGGCCTCGGACTCGGGCCCCGAAACCCGGATCTCTTGCGCTCGCAGAGCCTCGCCGTGACCGAAGGACCGGACGTCGAACGGCTGCGTCAGATCTTCCTCCGCTACCGCGTGCCCGACCAGCAACCGCAGCTCCTGCGGGCCTGCCAGCGCGACGTACCGGAGTGCGACCGAGACCGGCAGCCGATCCCCGAGATCACCCTGCGGTCGATCACAACGCCGAACTCGGAGGCACCTTGAGTACGAGCGCAACATGTGGAGGTCACAGGCTGCGAACCCGGGTCACGGCAACCGCATGGTGGCCGGCTACCGATTGCTGCCGCCTGAGCCCACGCCCAGCGACTGAGCCTCAACGTCCGTGTTGGTTCTGCGCGGACACCGCGCCGAGCACCGCGTAGAGCGCGGAGGCGTCGCTGCCGGCCTGGACCTTCATCGACCGGCCGCTCTTGAGGGTGACCTTCACCGTCTTGATGAGCAGCCCCTTCGGAGGCTCGACCGCGTGCAGCTCCTCGAGCGCAAAGCCGAGGGTGTCGCCCACCGAACGCATGTAGAGGGACGTGGCCGTGAGCACGACCGCGTCCTTGCCGGAACCGAGGGCGGTCAGATCCAAGACTGCTGCGATCGGAGCGCCGCGTTCGTGGCCGGGCAGGACCAGCGAGCGCACGTTGCCATCGATCTCCGGTGGCCAGTCGTGCACGAAGAACGTCTCGGACTCGTGCGCGTGTCCCGCCGCGCGCACGACGTCCAGGTAGGAGCGCGCCTGCGTGGTCGCTGGGGGCTGGCCATCGAGCGAGAGCAGACACCGCTGGAACACTTCGGTGTACGCAACGCCGCGAAGGGGCGATTGCGCCGGCTGCCGTTCGCGCGGGAGCAGACCCGCGAGCGTCGCGCCCAGACCCAGGAACTCGCGCACGCCGATCTGGGTCCCGAGCAAGCCGCCGTGGTGACCCGCGTGTTGCACGAGGTGCGCGCGACCGTCGCCAAGGCTCGTCAACTGCGCTTTGCAGTCGAGCGACATGCCCCCGCCGTTCGCCTTCCACTTGCCGGAACACGCGTTGATCGCCGCGGTCAGCTCGGGCTGTCCGCCGAGCCAGAGTTTCAGTTCTTCGTCGCCGCCCGCGTCCCAGCGGAACCCGACGATCGATCGAACGAACGCGATCGGCGACCGGAAGCTCCCGTGCAGCCACGCGTGGTGTTCTCCGGGAAGTGGGTGGACCCCCGACCAGGGCTGCACGTACATGTGCCGCACGCCCTGGGTCTCGAAGCCGAAGACCTGCACGCCATCGACCTTCTGATCGACGAGCGGAATTTTCGCCCGGATCGCGTGGGCCACGAGGCCCCCGGCTGAGCCGCTGCCCGATTGTTCGAATGCGAAGAACTTCGACCCCGCGCCTGCGGCTTCGTCGGCGATGAGCTGCCGCCGCTTCGCATACATCTTCTCGAACCCAGACCCGACCAGTCCCATGGTCGAGTCATACGCGCATCGGCCGCAAACGTCCCCAGAAGGGACACCTGCGGCCGTCGCTTCGTTCAGTCGCCCAGTTCGTCCTCGAGCGCGTCGAGCGGGCTGACTTCGCCGTCGTCCTCGAGTTCGTCTTCGCCGTACTCGTCTTCGAGCGCGTCGAGTCCGCCGCCGAACTCGTCTTCGAGCGCGTCGAGGCCACCCCCGCCGAACTCGTCTTCGAGATCGTCGAGCCCGCCGCCGCCGAGGTCGTCCTCGAGGTCGTCGAGTCCACCGCCGCCGTTCTCGTTCTCGTTCTCGATCTCATCGAGCCCGCCACCGACGCCAGCGCCGTCGTCCGGGAAGACTTGTTCGGTGGCTTCATCCGGCAAGAGCATGAGCGATAGCTCTTCCACATAGGTGGTGATGAGCAGCGCCACGATCAGCAGCGCGATGAACGGCAAGACCGCTTTGTAGAGCACCGTGATCGGTTTGCCGAACCGGAAGCTCGAGATGAAGAGGTTCAGCCCCACCGGCGGCGTCATGTAGCCGATCTCGAGGTTGAGCAGGAACACGATGCCGAGGTGGTAGTCGTTCACGCCGAACTGACGCGCGATGGGCAAGATGAGCGGCACCACGACGACGATGGCGCTGAAGATGTCCATCAGCATGCCGACCACGAGCAAGAAGATGTTGAGCGCGATGAGGAACGCGATCTTGCTGTCGATCATCGTGCTCATGGCCTCGAGGATCTTCATCGGCAGCTGGTCCTGAATCAGGTAGCCCGTGAAGCCGACCGCGGTGGCGAGAATGACCAGGATCGCGCCGACGAGCGTCATCGACTCGCGCACGATGCGCGGGACGTCCGCGCCAATCTTCACGTCCTTGTAGATGAAGACCTCGATCACCAGCACGTAGAACGCGGTGAACGCCGCCGCTTCGTGAATGCGCAGAACGCCGAGGAGCAGCGCCGCGACGAGCACGACGGGAAGCGCGAGTTCCCACTTCACTTCCCAGAGGGAGCTCAGCGACTCCTTGGTGTTCCAGCCCTGGCGGGGGATGTCGGGGATCTTCACGCCGACGTACGCCGCGTAGATGGCGAGCACGATCATCGTGAGCACGCCGGGCACGAGACCAGCGAGGAAGAGGTATTCCATCTTGATGTTCGCGACGACGGCGAAGATCACGATCGGAATCGAAGGCGGGAAGAGCAGGCCGAGCGAGCCGCCCGAGGTCACAAGACCCAGGGAGAACTTCTCCGGGTACTTCTCGCTGATCAGCGCCGGGAAGAGCAGCCCGCCGACCGCGACGATGGTGATGCCGCTGCCGCCGGTGAACGTCGTGAAGAACGCGCTCGCGACGAGACAGACCATCGCGAGGCCACCCGGCATCCAGCCGAACCAGGCTCTCGACACCCGAACCAATCGTTGTGGGGTGCCGCTCTCCGCCAGCATGTAGCCCGCGAACGTGAAGAGCGGGATGGTGACGAGCAGCGGCGACTCGCCGAACTTCTCGCTGAAGATGTCGGCGGCGGCGCCGGTGATGCTCGTGTCGGTCAGCTGCGCGAAGAGCAGCATCGCGGCCGCCGCGAAGATGGCGAAGAGCGGCGCGCCGAGGAGTGCGAGCAGAACGATGAAGAGGACGATTGCGATGTCCATGGCCTACTCCTCTTCCGAATCGTTGGAGGTGGACGGCTTGGCAGCCTTGCCTTCGTCGGCCGCGGGCCCGCGGTTGGGCTTCTTGGCCTTCTTCGCGAGCTTGGTCTTCTTGGTGTGCTTGGTCTCGGGCTCCGTGGAGTCCGAGGAATCCGCCGACTTCAGTCCTTCGGCGGCGCGGTCGGCTTCGACCTCGTCGGGCAGACGCGTCGGGTCGTCTCCGCCCTCGAGTTCGTGGTCCGGAATGCCGCCTTCGCGCACCCGCAGGAACGCGCCGATGCCCTTGATCATGAACCGCACCGCGATGACGCAGAAGAGCGCCGGCACCAGCAGGTCCATCGCACGCTCGGGCGTGTTCACCTGGAGGTTGAGTCCCTCGAGCAAGCCGCGCACGCCGCAGAAGATGTCCGGCCGGGTGTAGCCGGCGTTCTCGATCTGTTCGGCGGTGCCGAGGCAGATGTGGATGGTGTCGAAGTTCTCGTCGAACACGCCAAACTCCGCCGGGATGCGGCCGGCCTTGGCGAGCAACGCGCCGAGCACGACGCGCGCGAACGAGAAGCAGGTGATCGACGCGAAGATCTGGACGATGCCGCGCATGACGGCGCGACGGACCGGACTGGCCAGCCGCGAGAGTGCGTCGATGGCGATGTGGCGGTCGTAGTGGGTCGCGAGCGACGCACCGAGCATGGCGAGCCACAGCGTGGCCTTCTCCATGAAGCCATCGCCCCAGTGCATGTAAGAGAGCGCGCTGTTGGCCCAATCCGCGCCGCCGTCGGCGAAGTTTCGAAAGGTGGACTGGACCGCGGCGACCACGACGAGCGAGAGCAGGACGACCGTCGCGATCAACGCCTCGCCACGCGCGAGCCCGCGGTCGAACCGCTGAAGCTTCTCTCTCACGACTGCACTGCGCTTTGGAAAGACAGCGCTGCGTTTCGAGGAAGCGGCAACCCGCTTCGCACAGCAAGCATGGGGAAATTCATCGCGCGGATGGTACCGCGCCCCCATTGGCCCGTGTCCAGAGAGTTGCGGCCGGTCGAAAGAGAACCGGCCGAGGTTTTGGGGCGTTCTTCAGCCCATCGGGCCGTTCTCCCCGAGCTCCGAACTCGCTACGGGGCCGCGCCTTCGCCGGCAGGGCGTGGTAGCAAACCCGCATGACCGAGCTCGAGACCATGACGTACGCGGTCGATGGACGCATCGCCCGCATCACCCTCAACCGGCCGCACCGTGGCAACGGCATCACCCTGCGCATGCCGGTCGAGCTCTCCGCGTGCATCGAACGCGCCGACCTCGACCCCGCGGTCCACGTCGTCGCCTTGAGCGGCGCCGGCAAAGGGTTCTGCGGCGGCTACGATCTCGTCGCCTCGGCGGAAGGCGCCGGGCAAGACGAGGTCGGTGGCCCGGCCGGCGGCCCGCTCGACCCGGCGGTGGTCGCCAAGAACCACCTGCCCAGCGAGACCTGGGATCCGATGACCGACTACCAGATGATGCGACGCAACGTGCGCGGCTTCATGTCGCTCTTCTTCGCGGACAAACCGGTCGTCTGCAAAGTGCATGGCTTCTGCGTCGCCGGCGGCACCGACATGGCGCTGTGTTCGGACCTGCTCGTGATCGAGAGCGACGCGAAGATCGGGTACCCGCCGGCCCGCGTGTGGGGCGTGCCCACCACCATGATGTGGGCGTACCGGCTCGGACCCCAGCGCGCGAAGCGGCTGCTCTTGACCGGCGACTGCCTCAACGGCCGCGAAGCGGTCGAGTGGGGTCTGGCGATCGAACACGCGGACGCGGCGAGCCTCGACGAACGGTTCGAGATCCTGCTCGAGCGGATCGCGCGCAACCCGATCAACCAGCTCATCATGCACAAGCAGGTGATCAACCAAGCGCTGTGGGCGCAGGGTCTGGCCAGCTCCCAGATGCTCGGCGTCACGTTCGATGGGATCGCCCGGCACACCCGCGAGGGCTACGCGTTCCAGGCCGAGGCGATGGCGAAGGGCTTCAAAGCCGCCGTGCACGACCGCGACGACCCGTTTGGCGACTTCGGCCCCAGCACCTTCAAGGGCTGACCCCAGTGGACCGAATCCGAATGCTCGCGAAGGACGACGTCGACGCGTACGTCGATCACCTCGCGGCCCACGATCTGGAATCGGGGACCGAGGGAGATCTACCGTCGGGGCCTTACAGCGCCAATGAACCGGAGGACAAAGCCGACGTTCGGAGCAAGGCGCTCCGCCGGTGGGCGACGCCGCTGGACGCACTGGGGTGGCGCCGCGCGTGGGGACTCTGGGAGGGCGGTCGAGTGGTCGGAAGCGTGCATCTTGCGGGGGCCGACCTGCGCGCCGCGATGCATCGCGTGGACTGCGGCATCGGCATCGAGCGACCGCACCGTGGCCATGGGCACGGTCGGCGGCTCATGCACGCCGCGATCGATTGGGCACGCAACCAGCCCAGCATCGACTGGATCGATCTCGGCGTCTTCGAGGGCAACGACATTGCGTCGGCGCTGTACGAATCGCTGGGCTTCGAACGGCTCGGCCGGACGCCAGACCGATTCAGGGTGGATGGTCTGGCGATCACGGACATCCAGATGGCGCTCCACGTCGCGGGCTGAGGAGGCTTCTGCCTCGGCTTCTGCCTCGGCTTCGGCGTCGGCTTCGGCTTCGGCGTCGGCTTCGGCGTCGGCTTCGGCTTCGGCTTCGGCGTCGGCTTCGGCGTCGGCTTCGCGGCGTCGGCTTCGGCTTCGGCGTCGGCTTCGGCGTCGGCTTCGGCGTCGGATTCGGCATCGGCTTCGCCCTTCGCCCTTCGCCGCTTCCGCCAACGAAGAAAGCCCCCGACCGTTGTGGTCGAGGGCTTCGTTCAGCAGTAGGACTCGGTAGGAGGCTTACTCTTCGCCGGCGGCGCGGATGACCGCGTCGAGGAGGGCCTGCGGGTAGAGGCGGCCGGCGAGCCGGTTGCGGGTGGTCTCCGCAGCTTCGCGCCAGGCGGCTTCGTGGGCGGAGCCGTCGACCTCGGTGAGGCGACGCTGGACGACGCGCAGGGAGCGGTCGTCTTCGCGGCGGATGGCGCGCTGAAGCAGACGGTGGGCGCGCTCGGCGGTCTCCGACAGCGCGGTGCGCTGGTCGTCGGGGAGGGAGTCGAAGCGGTCCTTCTTGAGGATGGTCGCGCCGATGAGCACGCCGCTGTTGTCCTTCGTGAAGAAGCGCAGGCGGGTGTGCCACTGGAGCGAGACGGCGGCGAGCGCCGAGGCCGGCACGGTGTCGACGGTGCCCTGGCTGAGCGCGCCGATGACTTCCGGGATGCCGAGGCGGCGCGGGTTGGCGCCGACCACGCTCAAGAACTCACTGAACACGGCGTCGGTGCGGGGGGCCCAGGGGCGGCGCTGACGCAGGTCGGAGGGCTGCTCGATGCGGTGGGTCGAGAAGATGCGGGACTTGCCCACGTCGCCCCAGCCGAGGAGCTCGTAGCCGTTGCTCTGGAACTGCTGCGAGAAGCGGCGGGCCATGCGGCGACGCGCGCGGTCGAGCTGCGGGTAACTGACGATGACGCCGGGCGCCGAGAGCACGAGCACGGGACGCACGATCTGGCCGAGGCCGGTCGAGGTCACGGCCGCGCCGTCGAGCTGGCCGGCCTGCATCTTGTCGATGTAGTCCGGCTCCTGGCCCTGGCTCCCGCCGGCGTAGAACGTCAGGCCGAGCTGGTTGTTGGTGCGCTGCCGCAGTTCTTGGTCCCAGGCGCGGAAGACGCGCATCCAGGGCGAGCCTTCCGGGGCCACGGTGGCGATGCGCAGTTCGGTCGCCTGTTGGGCGTCCACTGCCTGAGGTGTCACGCCCGGCGCCATGAAGGCGAGTGCGGTGAGCAGGCAGGTAAGGGTGATCCGTCGCTTCATGGTTGTCCTCGGAGGTTGTCTTCCAGTTTCGCTTTAGCAGGCGTCTGCTTCATGCGCAGTGGCACGGTGGCGACCCCTCTGGGACGGGCATCCGTCCGAGAGATTCAACCGTGCCCAAAAATCAGCGGCCGGCAGCCGGTGCGGCAGGGGTGGCCGGAGGGGTCGCGGGGGTGGCCGGCGGGGTCGGCGGCGTCGGCGGCGTCGGTGCGGCGGCGGCCGGTTCGGGCTGCGGCGGGATGCGCTCGTCGATTTGGCGCAGGTACCGGGCCGCGCGCCGTTTGGCGATCATGTTGGTCAGGCGCTGCTCGGGGTTGATGTCGCCGGCCTCGAGGACCTCGCGCAGAAGCGAGGTGTAGAGCTCGCGGTCCTGACGCTTCACCGCGTAGGTCCGGGCCATGTTCACCAGCAGGAGCAGGTTCTTGCGCTCGGTGGCTTCGATCGCGGCTTCCCACATGGGGCCGGCTTCTTCGAGATCGGCGCCCGGTGCGGAAGTCGCGACGACGGCGAGGAAGATCATGCCCGCGTAGTTGAACTGGGTGCGGTCGAGCTCCACCGAGCGCTCGACGAGGGCCTGCGCGAAGGGAAGGTCCGCGACGGCGACCATGTCGTCCTTCGAGGCGTTGATGTACGAGCCCCACGAGTAGCCGATCCACAGAAGGCCTTCGGCGTCCTCCGGCTCGGTGAACTCTTCCTGGAGCCACGCGCGGAACCGATCGAGCCCAGCGTCGTACGCTTCTTGGTAGCCTTCGTGGTCGAGCGAGACGCGGTGCACGGCGAGGTCGCGGGAGCGCTGGTACATGTAGCGGGCGCGCAACATGAGCCGGTTGGCTTCGTCGTAGTCGCCGCGGTCCTGCGCCTCTTCGACCTGGTCTTCGATCCATCCGTAGGCGTACGCGGTGTAGAGACGCACGCCGTTCATGACGATGATCTCGTTCTCCGGGACGACCCGCATCAGTCCTTCCATCTGGACGATGTTGCCGGGGAGCGCAGCGCCCGCCAGATCGTAGTCCCAGTGCTGCTCGAACGCGGGTGCGGCGCGCTGGAAGAGTCCGGCGGTCGAGTTCGCGGTGAGCTTGGTCAGGTCGCAACCGGACGAGAACGCAACGATCGCAAGGAGAGGAAGAACGCGGACGAGGGAAGGCGCAATCATGGCCTCGGTGAATACGCGCCTTGTCGAAGGTGCGTCAAGCGTCACAGGATGCGGGCGGGTCTCGCCGATTGGCGCCGGCGCGCCCAAATGGCGCCCCGAAAGACCACCTACATGTCGGTTGGCTCGGCCCCACCGAGGGAAACGCAGTAAGCGTTGTACTCGTTGAGCTCCAAACAGCGCCCCGGCATCGCGTCCGCCCCCACACAAATGGCCGAGACGCAGTCCCCCGCGAGACGACAGGGGCCCCCGGCCGGCTGGCGGGCGCCGCAGACCCCGCCGACGCCGCACCCGAGTCCGTCCTGGCACTCGAGGTAGGTCACGCAGGGTTCCCCGGCGGCGCGTTGGGCGCCACACATCCACGTGCCGAAGAGACCGCCGTTCGAGACGCATTCGAGATCCCCCTCGCAGTAGAGCGCCCGCACCACGTCGAACTCGAGTCCATCGAGGGGGTCGCAGCGGGTGTCGCCCGCGCTCAGACTGCCGGGTGGGATGTCGATGTAGTCGTACGCGAAAATCTCGACGACGCGGGGATCGCAGCTGGCCGCGCCTCCGGCCAGATCCCAGAGCACCTGACCCGCAATCTGTGGGTCGTAGCCGGCGATCGGGTCGGTGGTGAACGGCACGATCGTTTCGAGACACGTGGTCTGGTACGCGTTCACACAGTCGCGGAGGCAGGTCTCTTCCCGGCCCACGCAGCCGTCGCGTTGAACGGAGCAGCACCGCAAGACCGCCTCGCAGATCACGTTCGCGAACCGGTTGCACGCGTCGGACGAGGCCACCGGTTGTGCACCCGCATCCGGGGGCGGGCCGCCGTCTTCGACCGGCGGTGGGTTGCCGGTGTGGCGGTCTCCATCGAAGACGACCGAGCAGCCAAAGGCGCACAGCACCGAGGCCAGAGTGAGCGAACGGATCAAAACGTCCCCCGCACGGAAAGGCCAGCACGCTGGGCGCTCAGGCTCGGCTCGAGCCGGAAGGTCGTTTGCTCGCCACCCGCATCGTCGGCGTCCGGCCGAGAGACCAGAAGCAGGACCAGGCCGGTCACGAGACCCGCAGCGCCAACGGCGATGCTGACGTCGGCCGCGCGGGTCAACGTCTGAAGCCGGCCGAGTTCGCTGTCCGAGCAGTACGCGCCCGCGTCGGCGCCACAGGTCCCGGCAAGGTTCGAGTCTTCCGCCAGCGCGAGACCAGCGAAGAGACCGAACGCCGCGGTGGATGCGGCACCGACCGCGAGCACGACCCAGCCCGCGGTCCGGACCGGGTTCGACGCTTCTTGCTGCGCCCTCTCGAGCTCCGCGAGCCGGCGGGCTTCTTCGGCTGCCTCGGCTTCGGCGCGCGCAGCCGCAGCCGCGTCTTCTTCCGCTTTCTGAGCGCGGAGGTTCTCGAGACGCGCGGTGAGTGTCGTCCGGTCTGCATCGGTGACCTGGGCGTCGCTCGCAAGGTAGCGGTCGAGGTAGTCGATGGCTTCGGCCAGGTCGCCGTTGCGGTGGTGCGCCTGGTAGAGGTTGAAGAGGAGCGCGGAGCGGCCGCTGATCTCGAAGGCCGCTTCGAACTGCTCGATCGACGCCGCGTACTCCCCGCCGTCGTACTGGGACCGGCCGAGCACGAAGTGGGCGCGGGCCCGATCATCGAGCGCCGAGGGAGACGACGCTTCGGCTTCGTCGGACTCGTCAGCGGACTGGGCCGAGGCAGTGGCCGACGCGGCAAGGCACCCCACGAACATCATCCGGACCAAAGCAGGCAAGCGCACGAGCGCCAGCATAGCCCGCACCTCAGGTTCGACGCGAGCCCCTGCGCACAAGCACCAGGGCGGCGAGGGCGGCGAACCCACCGGCGCCACCGATCGGCGCCCCCGCCGAACAGCCACCCTCCCCTTCGCAGCTCGGGTCGAAGCCGCCCCGGGGTTCGAAGTCGCACTCGCCGTAGTCGGTGCCAGGTGGGTAAGTCTCGCAGACGCCGGTTCGGTCGTCGGTGCGGATCACCCGGTTGTTCGTGTCGCCGATCGGCGAGCCCGGATCCATCACGCTGCCGCCGCGGTCGGAGTGCGCGAGCCCGAGGAAGTGTCCGACCTCGTGGGTGAGCACGTTCTCGAAATCGACTTGGGTGAACTCGCCCGACTCGTCGCGGACGCAGCCGCGCTCCGGACAGATGGTCCACTCGAAGTGTTCTTCGTTGATCACGATGTCCGCGTCGAGGATCTCGCCGGTGCTGCGCGAGTGGAACACGGTCGTGATCGCGAATGCACCGGCCGAGTACTCCTCCGGCCAGTCGCCCCGGAACGAGAGCACGTTCGAGTTTCCGTCGTCTCCGTCGTACTCCGGTCGCGTGCAGGTCACGAGTTCTTCCGTCTCGACGATCTGCAGGGGGAGCGGACCTTCGGGGCAGGCGGCGGCGAGCCATGCGCCAAAGCTCCGGCCGGCGACCGCGCGCGCGTCCTCCAAGGTGTGAAACCGGCTGCCCATCGCTTCGAGCGAGTACCCGATGCAGCCGCGGCGCCACTCGAGCGGCCGCCCTTCTTCCACGCAGGCGCGCCCCTCCGGGTTGGCGTCCGAAGTGGTCAAGCGGCAGTACGCGGACGCGGACGAGGACCAGCCGCTCAGGACGACCACTGCGAGGAGCGAAGCGCGGACCGTCATCGCGCGGTCATCGGGCGAGCAGGTCGCGGATCTCCCCGACCACGGCATCGAGCGAGCGTGGCCGAAGCATCGCCGCGGCCGCGGGCACGACACGGCCTTCCGAGGTGCGCCGAACCAGCGAGAGTCCACCCCCACCCGGCAACACGCGTTCGCCGCGCGCGTCGCGATCCACGCGGAGCACACCCTGCGACATGCCGACCGGTCGGTACACGCCTTGCCATCGGCGCCCGAACACGAGGTAGCGCGTGCCGTCGACGAACGCCGGTTCGCCCTCGATGCGCATGCCGATGTCTCCGACCGCACCGCCGAACCGCACCATCACGACTTCGTCGCCGGAACTGACATCGCCCCGCATCGCGTCTTCGATGCGGAGGCGCACGTCCGTGACCACGCGCCCGCGTGCGTCGAAGCGCGTCGACTGGGAGGCGACCTCGACCAGCGCGACCAGATCGGACTGCGACACCAGCTCCTGCATCTCGAGCGCGGTCGTGGTGGTGGCGTGGGCTGGTGAGGCGGCTGCGATCGCAGCGACACCCAGGAGAACAGAGAAGAGATGGCGCGGCAGAATCACCGCGTCAGTCTCGCGGACATCGGTGCTGGCTGCAATGGATTCGGCAGAGCCCGAAGCCGATGCCGATGCCGAAGCCGATCGACACCGAAGCCGACGCCGACGCCGACGCCGACGCCGACGCCGACGCCGAAGCCAAAGCCGATGCCGAAGCCGAAGCCGACCCCGATGCCGACGATGCCGAAGCCGATGCCGAAGCCGACGCCGAAGCCGAAGCCGAAGCCGAAGCCGACGCCGAAGCCGAAGCCGAAGCCGACGCCGAAGCCGAAGCCGAAGCCGACCCCGATGCCGACGCCGACGCCGACTCCGAAGCCGACTCCGATCGCGGCGGCACGAAAAAACCCGCGCGTCAGGAACGCGCGGGTCTCTTCGTACGGAGTCCGTCGAACGCTAGGGCGCTTCGGCCTGGGCGGTGATGACGAACTGGACGCGGCGGTTGCGGGCTCGGTTGCTCGGCGTGATGTTCGGGACGAGCGGGTTGCTCGAACCGAAGCCGCGCGCGGTCAGACGCGAGGCGTTCACGCCGTGAGCGATGAGCCAGGTGCGAACCGACTCGGCGCGTTCCGCCGAGAGGGTCTGGTTGCGGGCGGACGGGCCACGGTCGTCCGTGTGTCCCTGGATCTCGACGCCGGTCACCTGCGGGTTGCGGATCAGCACGTCGGCGATCTCGGTGAGGAGCGGGTCGCTCGACGGGAGGATGTCGGCGCTGTTCGTCGCGAAGTTGATCTTGCGCCGAATCTGGATGTCTCGACCGCGGAGGCGGACGAGCGCGTTGCGCGGACGGGCCACGATCGTGATGGTGGAGTTCGCGGTTTCACGCGCGACCACTTCGAAGGTGTCCATCTTGATGAGGAAGTTCTCGGCTTCGACCCGTGCCGTGTAGGTGCCGGGCGGGAGGTCGGCGACGCTGAAGCTGCCATCCGGGCCTGCGGTGAGGTTGCGGGTGGCCGGGCCGGTGAGCGCGATGGTGGCACCGGCGACGCCGTTGCCGTCGTCGCTGCCGACCACACGACCGGCGACCGCACCCACGCGCGGAAGCGCGGTGAGTTCGCAGCGGACCTGGACGATGAGTTCGCCCTCTTCGGGCCGCTCGTCGGGAATCGTCGCGACGCAGGCGCCGTCGTTGTACTCGTCGTGGCTGAGTGCGAGCTGCACTTCGCCAGGGTCGAGCGCGTAGCTGGTGAAGACACCGGCCTCGTCGGCGACGAGCGCGGTCAGGTCGCGGCCGGGGAATCGAACCACGGCGTTCGGCACCGGGGTGCCTGCGCCCTGCTCGACCACTTCGCCGCGGATGCGGCCCTGGAGCGGCGGGGGAAGCTGCACTTCGACGCGGCGTTCGACTTCGCGCACTTCCGGCTCGGCCTGAACTTCAGGCGAGGGGTCGTAGGCGTAGGCGAGCGCGAGGTAGAGGTTGTAGGGCGCGTTCGGCGAGAGCTCGCGAACGAACGTCGACTTGCCAGTGAGTCCGATGTCGGCGGCGAGCAAGATGCTCAGACCATCGACAGGCGGCAGGACACGCACACCGAGCGTCAGGTCCATCGGGAAGGCGGAGACGCCGGCCTGGTCGAGGCACTCGTCGCCGCCGTCGTCCGTGATGAGACAGACGAAGCCCTGGCGGTTGACCGGGATGGCCATGCGCCACTCGACGAGCGGGCTGAGGTGGAAGTCGGTTCCGACTCGAAGCGGGCTCTCGAGCCCGATGCCGATGTTGAAGAAGTCGGTCCGGTTGATGTTGAGGCCGAAGCGCTCGACGGTGTTGATGAGGTGCCGGTGTTCACACGGCGCGCCGGGTTCGAGGCCTTCGCAGGACGCCGGGCCCGCCGGGTCTTCGAGGTTGGCGTAGCGGGCGTCCTCGACGTCTCCGACCAGCTTGTTGCTGTTGTCGAAGTAGTACTGAAAGTTGAAGCGCGCGACGAACGGGACGGGGTTGTCGAGACCACGAAGGTCGAGGGTCATGTTGGCGCGCAGGCCGAAGCTCGTGCTCTTGAAGACCACGCCGATGTCGCCGACCGTGTTGAGGAGCTGAAGCGTGAAGTCGCCGCCAACCGTCAGGAACGGAAGCACGCGGCCGAAGGCCTTCACACCGAGCTGCGCGTCGCCGAGCACCTGAAAGAGCGTGGGGTCGCCGGTGCTGTTGCTGTTCGCGTAGGACTGCACGCTCGCCCAGAGTTCGACGTTCTCGTGCACGGTCCAACCGAGCGAGAGGGCGCCACCGATGTGGTCCGCGTCGTCGCCGACGTTGATGAAGTCGGACGCGAAGAAGAACTCCGTCGCGAGCTGGATGCGGAACGTTCCGACCGCGCCGCCGCCGGCGTCGAGGATGTGAAGACCACCCGCGGCACCGAACCAGGTGTTCTGCGCGCGGAAGAGGCGGGCTTCGAGTTCTTCGTCCTCGTCCTCGTCCTCGTCTTCGTCTTCCTCTTCCTCGTCTTCATCAGCCACGTCGCCCGTGCCCGACTCGGAGTTGGCGTCTTCGAGATCCTCCTCGAAGCCGTCGTCGAACTCATCGTCGCCATCGAACGCGTCGTCCGAGGCGGTGGTGGTCGTGGTCGGGGGTGGCGTCTCTTCTTCTTCGAACTCGTCGTCGAACTCGTCGTCGAACTGTGCGTCCGCGGTCGAGGACACGCCAAACGAGGCGAAGGCCAACGACACGCCGCAGAGCATGTGGAGGGCGAGGCGAAGGATGCCAAGGCGGTGAAGTTGGGCTCGCATTCGGTTCTCCTGCGGTCCGGAGGGATCGGGCCGCGTTGGGGCGCTTTCTACAACGAGTCGCCAAAAAGGTCCATGGTTCCCGCTGGGTGCGGGGGACCGACGATGTTGCTGGTCTCTCGCGGGCCTCCCGAGACACAAGCGTGTCGGGATGGCACGCCAGGCCGCTGAGGGCACGCCCTGGCGCAGTTAATCGGTTCAATCGGCGCACTCTGCACATAAGGTGCCCAGCACAGGTCCCCGCATTCAGCACGTGCGGTGCAGCTTGCGGAGTGTGCAGTCGTGGTTCGACGCTCGACGATCCATCTGCTGAGGTTGACTTCTTCTCTATTCAACCTATAGGTTGATCAACCTGCCAGTTGAATGGCACAGCCGAGACTCCCACCAAGGTATTTCCCATGTCCCACATCCGACACGCCATCCACCTCGAGGCCAGTCCGGCCGACGTCTTCCGCGCCCTCTCCACCATCGATGGTCTCGCCGCCTGGTGGACCGAGACCACAAGTGGCGAGTCCACACTGAATGGCGAGATCGCGTTCCGGTTCGGGGCGCACGTCACCTTGATGAAGGTCACCGGCTTGGAGACCGATCAGCGCGTCGAATGGACATGCACGTCCGGCGCGCCCGAATGGACGGACACGAAAGTGCGGTTCTCGTTGAGCACCCCGGATCCCGAGAAGCCGAACCGGACGTTGCTCGCGTTCGGACACGACGACTGGCAAGAGACCACGCCGTTCCTCGCGCATTGCAGCATGAAGTGGGCGACCTTCCTTCTGAGTCTCCGGGCGCTCGTCGAGACGGGCACCGGTGCACCCTTTCCGAACGACTTGGCGATCTGACCTTCGAGACGATGTCGAACGACTCCGACGACGCGCGCCTGGATCTTCTCTTTCAGGCGCTGGCGGATCCGAACCGCCGCCGGGTGCTCGCGCTCCTGCGCGAGTCGGGAGAGATGCGCGTCGGTGACATCGCGTCGGCGTTCGAGATGAGCCTGAACGGCGTGAGCAAACACCTGAAGGTGCTCGAGAAGGCGGGGCTCGTCGTGCGGCGGCGCGAAGGCACCGCGCACCTCCTCTCCGTCGACTGGAAGGCGCTCGGCCCGATGGTCGAGTGGCTGGACGTGGCGCGGACCTTCTGGGGCAACCGACTCGAGGCGCTCGCCGTGTACGTGGAACAAGAGAACGAGGACGACGAAGAATGACGATGCAGCCGGTTCGACTCTCGCAAATGGTGAACGCGCCCATCGCCCGCGTCTTCGACGCGTGGCTCGACCCCGAGACATTGGCGGTCTTCATGAAACCCGCCCCCGGCACCGAGGTGCAAGACATCACGGTGGACGCGCGGGTCGGAGGCGCGTTCGAGCTCACGATGGTGATCGGAGAGACCCGAGTCCCGATCCACGGCGTCTACAGCCGGATCGAGCGGCCCAACCACTCGGGCGTGGCCCGGCTCTCGTTCACCTGGGTCTCCGTTCGGACGGTTGGGGTCGAGAGCGAAGTCGCACTGACATTCGAAGCCCTGGACAGTGCCCGCACCCGGCTGACGCTCGAGCACGTCGGGTTCCCGGACCAGTCGTCGCGCGACGACCACGACGGCGGCTGGACCCGGATCGTCTCCACGCTCGGTGAGCAGTTGGAACCCGCGGGCTGATGGCGGGGCGGCCGCACCCGCGCTGATTCCGAGCTGATTGGGAGGCCGACGACTGGGCCGACTGCTGGGCCGACTGATGGGATGGGCGGCCGACTACTGAGGGCCGACTGCTGAGGGCCGACTACTGAGGGCCGACTGCTGGGCCGACTACTGGGCGGCGACTCGGAGCGTGACGCGACCTTCGGGCACGACCACGTTGCGCGGCGGGGTGGCTTCGCCCGAGGGCGGCGCGAAGGTGACCGTGTACAAGCCCGGCGGCACCCCGTGGATGTCGCAGTCGCCGCCTTCGGTCTGGCAGCGGTAGGTCTGGTCTCCGCCGGCACGGGGCCGCAACGTCACGCTGCCATCGACGGGTTCGTTCGATGGATTGCGGACCTGAACGTGCACGAGCGCGTCGGCGAACGCCACCGTCGAGGCGAGGAGCGTGGCGGACACGAGCACGATTCGGAGTGCCTGCTGGAGCAGCGTGGTGAAGGACATGGGCCTGGTGGGAGGAAGGACGTTCCGCGCGAACATCGATTCACGCGGACCATAACAGAACGTTCCGCTTCCCCTCCAATCAACTGCGGACGACCACTTTTCCGCCGGATCCGGCCGTCGGGGCTATGTTCGGCCGCGTGACCTCTGCCCACGAAACGACCCGCCGCCCCGATCCGACCCAACCGCAACGACAACCCCCGCGACCTGGAACCGTACGGCCGCACTGGCGGGTGCTCTGCCTCGGGGTCATGTGGGGCGCCGCAGCGCTCGGATGCAGCGGCTCGCAAGGGCCGTCGGCCCAGCTCGAACCCACGCCGACGCCGACGCCTGCGGTCGCGCCCACGCCCGAAGCAGCGCCGGTTGCAGAGGCCCCGCCCGAGCCACCCCCGCCGCCGACCCGCACCCATTTCGGTTTGCTCGACCACATGGAGCGGGCGGAGGTCTGGCAGGGCACCACCCGCGTGGTCGACTTCGGGCAAGCGTCCTCCGCGCAGTACACGCTCGGCGGATGGAGCACGTCCTCCCGGCGGGTCGAGGTGGACGGCGGCGCGGCGCTCGCGACGGAGGGTCGGCAGGGCCGGTTGCAGTTCCACGCGGCCTCGGCGGAGCTGCACATCGAACTGGTGGGATCGACGCCAGGCGGCGGACGCACGCGGCTGTACCTCAACGGGGAGTTCGTCGGCGACGCGGCGCTGCCCCGCGAAGGCTTCGGCACGATCGCGGTCGAGGTGCCCGAGACCTTGGTGGTCGAGGGCGAGAACGAGTTGCTCGTGCGCGCGGCGCGTTCTGGATCCGTCGAGGGCATCGGCCGGGTCGGGCTCCTGCTGAAGTCGATGCGGATCGGTCCGAACGCACCGGCGCCCGCAGGCCGGGCGCCGCGAGAGACCTTGGTGCAGGAGAGCCGAGCGGTCGCGGTGGACGCGGGGTGGCAGCTCGCGTGGACACTCGAGGTCCCAGCCAGCGCGCGCTTGCGCGGATTCGTGGACGGCGAGGCCACGGTGCGCTTGCGCAGAGAGGGCGGCGCGGCTCGAGAAGTGTTGGTGCGCGGGGAGCTCGACCTCGACCTCGCCACGGAGACGGACGCGGTGGTGCGGCTCGAGATCGAGGCCCGCGACGATCTGCGCTTGCACCAGGTCGCCGTGCACGTGCCGGCCCCAGAGTCGCGAACGCTCGCGAAGCCGAAGAACGTTCTGTTGATCCTCGTAGACACGTTGCGCGCGGATCGACTCGAACCCTACGCCGCAGACACGCGGGTGCAGACGCCAGGCCTCTCGGCCTTCGCGCGCGGCGCGACCACGTTCGTGCACGCGCACTCGCAAGAGAACTGGACCAAGCCGAGTGTCGCCACGCTTCTGACGTCGCTCATGCCTTGGGAACATTCCGCGACGCTCGACGGCTCGGTGTTGCCGAACTCGGTCACGATGTTGCCGGAGGTGCTGCAGGACAGCGGCTTCCGGACCGGCTCGTTCATCTGCAACGGGTTCGTCTCCGACCGGTTCGGGTTCCGTCAGGGATGGGACACCTACCGCAACTACATTCGTGAAGGACGCCGGACCAAGGCGGAGTTCGTGGCGGCCGATGTGCTGGCCTGGCTCGACACCCATCAAGAGGACCACGCGGAGGATCCCTTCTTCCTGTACGTGCACACCATCGATCCGCACGTGCCCTACCGGCCGCCGCAGTCGTTCCTCGAGATGTACGGCGGCGGGGACTACAACGGACCGATCCAGGCAGGACGCACCGCGCAGGTCCTCGAAGAGATCAAACTCGGTCGACTGCGCGCCACCCCCCGCGACCGTGCGTTCCTCGAAGCGCTCTACGACGGCGAGATCAGCTACCACGACGTGCACTTCCGAGCGATCTTGGAAGGACTCGAGAGCCGCGGACTCGCCGACGACACGATGGTGCTGCTGACCTCGGATCACGGCGAAGAATTCTGGGACCACGGATCGGTCGGACACGGGCACAGCGTGTACGAGGAGCTGCTGCACGTGCCGCTCTTCGTGCGCATTCCGGGCGAGGCACCCCGCCGCATCGAGACGCCGGTGGGGCTGGTCGACGTCATGCCGACCATTCTCGAGGCGCTCGAGGTGGAGGCGCCTCCGAACCTCTCCGGACGCAGCTTCCTCAGCGAGTTGCGTGGGGAGCCGGGCGACGCACCGCGTGCGACCGTCAGCGGGTTCATGGAGAACTGGCGCACGGTCACGGTCGGTCGATGGAAGCTCGTGCAGCGCCCACGCAACCGCTCGCGCTTGTACGACCTCCAGGAGGACCCAGGCGAAGCACAGGACCTGGCAGACACCCACCCGCTCACGGTCCGGTGGCTGCGCGGTCTGCTCGGGCTGCGGCTGCAAGAGACCCGCGGTGAAGTCGAGCCGGGCCGGAGGCGCCACCGCCCGGAGCGCACCGTCATCGACGACGAGACCGCGGCGCAGCTGCGCGCGCTCGGCTATCTGCAGTAGTCCAGGGGGCAGCTGGCTATGGGAGTTGCGCAGTGCAGATGGGCCAGCTGCTTCGCAGTATGGCGTCGCTCGTTTGCGCCGCCTGCACAGGGCAAGGGCAGGGGCAAGGGCAAGGTCGCTCGTTTGCTCCTCGCCTGCACTCAGGGCAAGGGCAGGGGCAAGGGCAGGGGCAAGGGGCAGGTCGCTTTCGCGACCTGCTAGAGCGTCTCGGGGTCCGGGAGCTCGCCGCCTTCGGGCATGTCGACCTGGCGGGTCTCGGCGTCGAAGTCTTCGAACGCAGGTTCTTCGCCGTCGTCGAAGCCGACTTCGACTTCGCCTTCGGCTCCGTCCTCGATGAAGTCATCGAGTTGCGCTTCCACCGTCTCGGGCGATTCCTCGCCTCCGGCCTCTGGCGCGTCCTCGAACGAGTCGGCCTCGACGTCGAGGTCTTCCTCGAACTCGGGGGCCTCCTCGAACGCCGGCGCATCGTCGTAGCCGGCATCGTCCTGCGGCTGATGGGCTTGGGCCGCAGGCGGGTCTGCGGCGTGCGCGTCCTGGCCCTCTTGGGGCCGCGGCGCGGGAGAGACGCGCAGCGAGGGATCCAGGTCGGGCCGGGGAGGCTCGGCCGGAACCGGCAGTCCGCCTTCGTACGCGAAGTAGCCCGTGCTCGGCAGCGGCTCCGGTTTGGGGGACGCTTCGGGCCACCAAGCGGGCGGATGCATCGGGCGGGTCAGCACGCCATCGGTCGGCTGCAGTTGAAAGCCCGCCGGTGCGTCGGGAAGCTGAGGTGCCGGCGCGCCCGGGGGCGCCTCGATGTCCTCGATGCTCGCGACCATCGTCGCGCCTTCTTGAAACGGCTCCTCGGGGTCGTCCCAGTCCTCCGCGACGTCGGCGACGTCGTCGGCGATGTCCGCGTCGAACTCCGCGGCTTCTTCGATCGGCGCTTCGAACCCCGCGTCGAGATCGACGTCGGCTTCCACACCAAACGATTCGTCGACGGTGCCATCGGCCGAAGCGCCGGGCGGGATCGAATCGAAGGTGCCCTCGGCTTCGACGGCGATCTCGTCGTCCTGTGCTTCGAAGCTCGCCTCGGGCGGGATCGATTCCGGAGGAATCGAATCGGCAGCGGCGGCCTCATCGTAGGCGTCTGCTTCGTAGCCCGCAGCCGCGATGGCGGTGTGTTCCTCGAACGCGTGTTCGTCGAAGGCGGCGCCTTCGGCTTCGGGACCAGCGTCCGCCGTGGCTTCTTCAGCAGCAGCTGCTGCCGCGGCCTCTTCGGCGGCGGTCTGGGCTTGGAGTTCGTCCAGCGAGACTTCACCCGTGGCGGGGTCGCCACCGGTCAGCGACTGCCGGGCCAGCACGATGCGCTCGTAGACGACTTCCGAACGCCCTTCGAGTTGAAGGGAGTCGAACACGATGTCCCACCGCGTCTCGGGCGCGCGGGCTTCGCCGCCATCCACCGCCGCGGCCACACGGCCAAGGCCTTCGAGCGCCGTGGTTCCGTCGACCAGCAGCACGGCGAAGCCGACCGTCGATCCTTCGTCGTACGGATCGGGTCCGTACAGAATGATGCGTTCCTCATCGACTCGGTCGACGAGTCCCTGGGACAGCTCCGACAGATCGCCGAAGTGGGTGGGCACGGTCAGCACAGCGGTCATCGGGGTACCCGGCTCCTCCTCATCCGTCGCTCAGAGGCTTGGTCACGAGTTCGTCCCGGGACACCAGGAGCTGCTCGACCCGGGCTTCCGCGGCGTCGAGACGCTGCGAGCCGGTACGGGCGAGGCGCACGCCTTCTTCGAAATGGCGCAGCGATTCCTCAAGAGGGAGTTCCCCCTCTTCAAGACGCTGAACCACCTCTTCCAGGCGGCCGACGACTTGTTCAAAGGACAAGGCGTCGAGTTCGGTGTTGGAGTCGCTCGTCACGACGGATTCTTCTCATGGGGGGCAACTTCGAAAGCCGAGGTCGCCGAAGGCGTGACAGTGCCGCACCACGGGGGATCAGGTCAACGGTGGAGTGCGTCACAAGCCAACGTGCAGATCGAGCGATGCGGTGTGGTGGCCCACCCCGTCGAGCCGAACCCGGGCGTATCCGAACCCGATCCCCAGGTGCAGACCCCGCGAAAGCCGAACCTCGACACCCGCGGTGAGGCCGAAAAGCAGCCAACCGTGGGATTGGGTCTCCCGAAACCGTTTGCCGATGCTGGCCCCACCGCCGATGTCGAACGTGACGTACGGGACCAAACGATCGAAGTCCGACAGGTGCTGGTAGCCCGCATGGGCCAGCACCCCGAGCACGAAATCGTTCTGACCGAGTGCGTACACGCGCGATCCGAGCACCCCGGTGCCCGCGACGCGGACCCGGCCGGTCGGTGCGAATCCCGAGAACGTACCGAGGTGGGTCTGCCCCTCCCCGAACCCGTCTTTCAGACGGAGGCGGCCATACCCCAGCTGGACCCGTGGGCCGGTCCACGTCGCGACCTCCGTGGTTGGGGGTGTGGTGGGGGTCGGTGCGGCCTGCGAGGTCGGAGCAAACGTGACCGGTCGGTGAACGCCTGGCTGGGGCGCTGCGAGCCCGGCCGCGTTCTCCGAAGTGGGGGGCTGCGCTGCGACGGTGCCGCACAGGATCAAGAACCCCACACAGGTCCCGAACCGAGCCGCGATCACTCGAGCACCTCGAGCGTTCGGATCAACGCGTCGACCTCGGGGTCGTCCTCCAACCGAGGGTTGGCCTCGACGACGACCGTCACCACACCGGTCGGCGCATCGAAGTGGGCCGTGCGGGTGGAACGGAAGTCGTCGTCGATCACCACGGTCTCGAAGCCGGAGAGGCCCTCGTCGGTCTCGATCGGCCGAGGTCCGAAGAGCTCGTCGTCTGCGCCGGCCGCGGCCGCGTCTCGGTCGGCTCGGGCGCGGGCGTCGCCCCCCTGAAACCGAACCCGGAGGGCGTAGGTGGGCGGGCGCATGGCCCGCACGAACGGGATCTCCAGCCGCAGCTCATCCGCCGGCCCATCCACCGGCTGCCAAGGCGGCGTCGGCAGGTGCACCGCGAGTCGACCATCCTCCGACCCCACCCGCGTCCAGTCTCCGTAGGATCCGAGCGGCGCAGCGCAGCCAAGGACCAGCGATGTCGCGAGGAGCAGACCTCTCGTCACTGCACGACCACGCGGACATCCAGCGTCTGCGACGGTAGGTCGGCCAGGAAGTACTCCCCGGTCGGGAGGGTCTGGGTCCGAACCCATCGGCCGTCCGCGTGCTGGACCTCGATCTCGACCCCACCCGCCGCGGCCGCCGACACCACCCGCAGGCGAAGCACCTCCGCGCCTCCCAGGACCGCTGGGGTGTGGATGCCGCGCCCGGCGCGCCGGATGAACCCACGGACGGTGTCGTCCCGCTCCCCGCGCCCACGGCGGTCGATGGTCTCCGTCACCCATTCCGCATTCGGATCGTCGTCCGCAAAGGGCGCGAGGCGTGCGGCGGTGCCGCTCTCCGAGCCTTCGGCCGTGGCGTCGACGGTGTGCTGGACCACGCCGCTGCGCAACACCGCGAGCGCACGTGCAGCCGCGCGGCGCACCGTGAGCGAGTCGTCCACGTCGACGCGATCGAGCAGCGCCCGCCACGCGCTGGTCTCCCCCGCCCGACCAAGCGCCCACGCCGCCGAGGACCGAACCCGCTCGCTCGCATGTCGAAGAAGCCGGCGCAGCAGCACCCCGCGGCGCCGCCGATCCCTCGCGTCCAACTCGAGACTCGCAGCCAGCAGGGCCACTTCCGCCACGCGGCTGGGATCCGCGAATGCCGGCAAGGCAGCGGCCCAGAGTCGATGGGCGTGGGCAGAGGTGGCCGAGGTGGGCAGGGTGGAGAGGGCGAGCGCCATCTGACGGAAGGCGGACGGATCCGCTTCCTCGACGAGCGCCTCGACGAGCGTGTCCACGACGTCCTCGTCGCCAAGCAGGCCCGCGGCTTGAGCCGCCCATCCCCGCGCGGAGGGATCGTCCGCGGCCAGGTTCTCCCGGATCCGCGGCAGGACACTGCGATCTCGGGCGAGCGCGCGCAGTGTCACCGTCTGGGCGGCGGCCGGTCCGTCGAGCGCCCCCGCCTGCAACGCCGCGATGCTCTGGCGCCGGACGCGCACACTGAGACGTTCCCCCCAACGGCGCAGCGCCACCGCGAGGCCGCGGCGGGCATGTTCGGACCCGTCTTCGGCCTGCACCGTCTCCCGCAGCAGCACCCCGATGCCCGCGCCTCCGTCGACTTCCGCCAACGCCGAAGCGGCTTCCGCGCGGCGGGTGCCTTCTTCGTAGAGGCCATAGAGCACCGGCAACAGCGCGACCTGCGGGTGGTCGATGGCCACTCCACCCGCGATCAGCACCCGGTCGGGATCCGCGGAGCCCACCTCGGCCGCCAGGATCGCCGCGGCGCGTGTCGCATCCGCATGAAGCAGCGCTTCGAGCACCCGGCGGCGGCGAACATCGACCGCGTCCGGCAACCAGGTCTCGAGCCTCGGCACATCCGCCGCCGTCGCGAGCCCGAGCAACGCGTCGGTGGCGACGAGCGCGATGCTCGCGTCCGGATCGTCGACGTGCGCAAGGAAGGTGGGGCGCGCGCGGACATCCCCGATGGCGGCGAGGGCAGTGAGCGCAGCGCGGCGCACCGGCACCGCCGGCGACGCGGCCAATCGATCCAGCAGAGGCACCGAACCGACGTCTCGCATCGCCCCGAGCAGCGCGATGGCGGGAATGTGGGTCGGGTCTTCTCTCAATCGACCGGCCAGGGTCGGTGCAACCGAAGGCCCGAGGACGAGCAGCGCCTCGTGGGCCGCCGCTTGCAGGTCGTCGCGGCCGAGCGCATCGACGAGTGCGATGCGCGACGCCGGCGTGTCGACGGTCGCGAGCGCCAGGGCCAGGTCTCGGGCATCCGCCCCGCCCGACGCGTCGAGGGCTTCGATGAGTCCCATCGCGATCGATGGGTGGGCCCGCCACGAGAGCGCCCGCGCGATCGCGACGCGTACCCGGGAAGAACGCTCGAGGGTGAGCGCGTCGAGCAAGACACGGCGCGCCCCCGCGTCGCTGCCTTCGGTCGCCAACCGGCGGGCCGCGCGCTCCCGCAGCACAAGCGACGACGACTGCAGCTCAGAACGCAGCTCCGCGAGGCGGGTGCGCGCAAGCCACGAGGGTTGCGCGGCACCGGGACTCGGCAACGACAACGCCACAGTCAGCACGCTCAGGGCCCCGATCACCCAAGCTGTGGCGGTTTGTGCCCCGGACGACCTCCACCAAGCGCGCATGCGCCGAGGGTACGGCATCCCCGCCGGCCCACAAGCTCGACGCGGTCGGCAGATCTCAGATATCCTCCGGTACTGGAAAGAAGGCTGGGTCCCCGGGGGTCGGGACCCTCCCTACACGGTGGTGTCGAGGGTGGTGGAGACGAGCAACGCGGACGGGGCACCTGCGCCCGAACAACCGGTGAAAGATCCGCCGAAGCGGGGCGGTCCCGATCCGCTCATCGGACGGGTGATCAACGACCGGTTCCGCATCACGGGTCTCATCGCGCGTGGGGGGATGGGCAAGGTCTACCGCGCCGAACAGGCGCCGCTCGGCCGTGAGGTCGCGCTGAAGATCCTCAACCCGAACTACCACGGGGACCAAGACCCCGAGTTCCACAAACGCTTTTTCCTGGAAGCGTCGATCTGCGCGAAGCTCACGCACCCGAACACCGTCACGATCTTCGACTACGGCCGGACCGACGACGACGTCTACTACATCGCGATGGAGCTGCTCGAGGGCAAGACGCTCCACCGCGCCCTCCGTGAGAACGGACGGCTGGAACCCGACCGCGCGATGCACATCGCCCGCCAGATGTGCCGCTCGCTGCGCGAAGCACATGCGCTCGGCGTGGTTCACCGCGACCTGAAGCCAGCGAACATCTTTCTGGTCAAACACGGCGACGAACAAGACTTTGTCAAAGTGCTCGATTTCGGGCTGGTGAAGGACCTCGCCGAGAAGAGCGAAGACCTGACCCAGACCGGTCTGTTCATGGGGTCGCCCAAGTACATGTCGCCCGAACAGATTCGGGGCGAACACGTCGACCACCGATGCGACATCTACGCGCTTGGCGTGATCCTGTATCAGATGCTCACCGGCAAGGTGCCGTTCGACCGGCCCAACTCGGTCAACATCCTCATGGCGCACGTGCACGAGCAGCCTCCGACGATGGCGGAGACCGCACCGGGCGCCATCTTCGATCCCCGCCTCGAGCAGGTCGTGCTCAAAGCGATGGCGAAGGATCCCGCGGAACGCTTCGACACGATGGACGCGTTCCTGGTCGAGCTGAAGCACACCGCGGCCGAGACCGGACTCGGCGTCTCCCGCAGTGGGGAGAGCGCGTTGAGCCGCGAGTTCGCCCTCGGCGGCGGCTCCACCGGCAGCTTTGGAAGCGTCGAGGTCACCGGCACACCACAGCTCGGGTTGCCGACGGGTGCGCCCGCCTCGAGCCCCTCGTCCTCCGACGCCATGGCGCCGCCGATCTCGTTCCCCGATCACCGGCTCGGCGAACCCGAAGACACCTCTCAGAGAGGTCGGGCGCTTCTGTTCATCGGCGGCGCGCTCCTCGTGGCGGGACTCATCGGGGGATACATCGCGCTGCGCAGTCCATCTCCGCCCATCGCCACGGTGCCGCCGGCAACGGGCCAGGAGGTCGGCCAGAACCCGACCCAAGATCCGATCCAAGATCCGGGCCCGGTGGAGCCCGCGGTGGCGCGGGTGCTCGTCTCGCTTCGCTCCGAGCCGTCGGGCGCGCTCGTCCAGGTCGGCGAACGAACCTATGGGCCCACGCCCGCCGACGTGGAGTGGACGGGCGCGGACGCTGCACCGGGCCGTGAGATCACCTTCCAGTTCCAGCTGGAAGGACATCGGGACTTCACGGTCACCCGCACCATCATCACCGACGCGCTCGCGGTGACCGCGGAGCTGGATGAAGCCACCCCCGAACCCTCGGTCATGATCCGACGTCCGCCGCGGCCGCGAACGCCCATGGGCATGGTGACGATGATGTCCGGAGGTGCTTCCGTCGGCATCAAGGGATACAAGGCAGAGCCGTACTGATGAGAGTTCCCGATCCCCACCCTTGGCGCGCACGCTGGTCGCATGGCTGCGCTGCGCTGCTTCTGCTCGGCACCCTCTTCGGTGCCAGCACCGCGTTCGCCGACGTGCGCACCGAAGCGCGCCGCCACTTTCGCCACGGCATGGATCTGATCCAACGGGGGGAAACGGCCGAGGGCATTCGCGAGCTCGAAGTCGCCTACGAGATCCTTCCGCACCCGAACGTGCTCTACAACATAGCCCGCGCGTATGCGGAGTCGGATCAGTACGAGGAGGCGGTCGACTACTTCGAGCAGTACCTCGCGTCGGACCCGCCCGACCGCGAGGAGGTGCAGTCGCTCCTCGATGCGTTGCAGTCGCGGCTCGCCGCACGGGAGCCGCAGGTCACCGAGGCGCCGACGCCGGTGGAGCCACCGCCGCCCGAGAGCTCCGTCTCGACTCAGGAGATTCTCGCGATCGAAGAGTCGGCGACCCAGATCGAGACCCTGGCCGAAGCAACCCAGAGCGATTCGCTTCGCGAGCGGGCCCGCCGACTGCGCGTCTTGGCCGCCAACCTTCGAACCCGCACCGAAGCCCGCGCGCAAGCCGAAGGCAGCGGGACGGGTGAGGGCACCGAGACGGGTGAGGGCACTGGGGAAGGCACAGGCGAAGGCACGAGCGAAGGCACAGGCGAAGGCACCGAGACGGGGGAAGGTTCCGAGCCGCAGCTCGCGCTCGGCGAAGAACGGCGCGAAGTCTTCGAAGAAGAGGTGGTCTCGGCGTCGCGATTCGCGGAGTCACCGCTCGACGCACCGAACTCGACCCACACCATCACGCGCCAGGACATCCGCCTGAGCGGCATCACCGACATCTCGCAGCTGCTCCGGCGCGTCGCGGGCGTCGACGTGATGACGCACTACCCCGGCCACACCGACGTCGGCATCCGCGGGCTCAACCGGCGACAGGCGAACAAGGTGCTCTTCTTGGTGGACGGCCGCACGGTCCGTCTCGACTTCCTCGCGTCCCCCTACGTGCAGATGCTGCCGTTCGCGGTCGAGGACGTGGAGCGGATCGAGGTCATTCGTGGACCGGCCGCGGCCGTCTACGGCGCCGACGCGTTCAGCGGCATCGTGAACATCATCTTGCGCACACCTGGCGAAGGCGAATCGTACCTCACGGGTGCGGGTGGCAACCGGCGCACCGGACGCGCCGCGACCTCGGTGAGCCACCGCGCGGGACCCTTCTCGTTCCGCGCATCCGCCGGCTACAACCGCACGGACATGTTCGTGAACCTGGTGGGCGCGGACCGCGCCGACTACGGCATCAGCGAGATCTACGATCGGCCGAACCAGGCTTTGGAGAACGCGTGGTTCTCAGGAGAGACCCGGCTCAACCTCGGCGAGGGCTACGTCGTGCGCGCGGGCTCGTCGGTCACGGTCGGCGACGGTGCGATCCAGGGCATCAGCCGCCTTCGCCAGACCGCGGTGCGGGACCTGTTCTTCTCCCAGACGCACGCCTCGCTCACGACGCCCTTCGGACTTCAGCTCAAGTCGTACTGGAACCACTTCGAAGTGGACGTGGACACCTTCGAGCGCCCGCCCGGCGCGCTCGACACCACCGGGCAGGTCGACCAGGACGTCATCGACACCGAGCTGAGTTTCAACCGCCAGTTCCACCTCGGCGTCGATCACAACTTCGCCGTCGGCGTCGGGCACCGCTACAAGGACGTGAAGTGGAACTGGCTCAACGACGACCAGACCGAGCACCACTACTTCGCGTACCTGCAGGACGCCGTTCAGCTCCATGAACGCCTCCGGCTGACCGCCAGCTTCCGCATCGACCGCCATCCGCTCCTCGACGGCATCCAGTTCTCGCCGCGTGGTTCGCTCGTCTGGCGCGTGGTCGATGGACACGCGCTTCGACTCACGGGCGGCACCGCGTTCCGCTCGCCTTCGTTCGTCGAGTCCTACCTGGACTTCGAGAACCGCACCCCGATCCGCGCCGTCACCGCCATCGGCCAGGGCAACCAGAACCTCGACCCGGAGCGCATCGTGAGCATCGAGCTCGGCTACGCCAACCAGGCGACCGACTACTTCGCGCTCGAAACGAACGTCTACTACAACCTCGTCTTCGACGAGATCCAGCTCAGCTCGGTCGACACGTTCCGCCTCGGCGACTTCGGCACCGGCGAAGGTGGCTACGACGAAGGCGCGCAGGCGTTCCCGGTCGGCAACCTCCAGTTCAACAACGAGGACGCGACCTTCTACCAAGTCGGTGGGGAGATCGGCATTCGTGCATTCCCGGTCACGGGCCTCGATCTGTACGCGAACTACGCCTACAACCAGACCGAACCGCTGAACGACGCGGACTTCCAGGACGATCCGGTCCGCGGTCAGGACCAGCGCACGAGCGCCCACAAGTTCAACTTGGGCGTCCAGTACCGGGCACCCTTCGGTCTCGACCTCAACGTCGACCTTCACTACGTGAGCGACCAGGTCTGGGTCGAACAGGTCACGGATGCGCGCACGGGCGTCCGGTTCGAAGCGTTCGACCTCGACGGCTACGTGCTGCTCAACGCGCGCGTCGGTGTCCGGCTCTTCGACGACCGGCTGGACATCGGCATCACCGGCACGAACCTGCTCTTCCAGAAGGTCCGGCAGCACCCCTTGAGTCAGCCCATGGACACCCGATTCGTGGTGAGCGGAGCGTTCCGGTTCTGATGCGACACCTCCCCAAACGCCGCGCCCCTTCCCGCGCCCGCACCACACTCCTGCTCGGCCTGTTGTTCGCCGCGCTCGGTGGCTCGGTCGCTCAGGCCGATGTCCGGACCGAAGCGCGCCGACACTTTCGACACGGCATGCAGCTCATCCAGGACGGCTCGCTCGACGAGGGCATCGCCGAGCTCCAAGTCGCGTACGAAACGCTCCCCCACCCGAACGTCCTGTACAACATCGCGCGCGCCTACGCCGATGCGCAGCAGTACGAGAACGCGCTCGAGTACTTCGAGCGCTACCTCGCGAGCGACCCGCCCGACCGAGAAGAAGTGCAGGACATCATCCGTGCGGTCGAAGCGCGGGTGGAGACCACCCAGCAGACCGAGACGCCGCCGCCGGCCGTGACACCAGAGGTCGCGCCGCCCATCGAGGCTCTCGCCACCGCCGAGGAGATCGCCGCACTCGAAGAGTCCGCGAACCAGATCGAGACGCTCGCCGAGGCCACCCAGAGCGACTCGCTCCGAGAACGGGCCACCCGATTGCGCGAGGTCGCCCGCACCTTGCGGGAGGGCGGCAGCACCCCGGTTCAGGTCACGCAGGTGGGCGAGGCCCCGCCCGACACCACCCCCGAGATCGGAGAAGAGCCGGCGCTCGAACTCGGTGCAGAGCGTGAAGAAGACATCTACGAAGAGCAGGTCGTGTCCGCCTCGCGCTTTGCGCAGAGCCCGCTCGACGCACCCAACGCGACCACCAACATCACCCGGCAGGACATCCGGCTCTCGGGTCACACCAACCTCGGCGAACTGATCCGGCGCGTGCCGGGCGCCGACGTCATGACGCTGACGCCGGCGGACGTGTCGATCAGCTTCCGCGGGTTCAACCAGCGCCTCTCGCCGCGGACCCTGGTGCTCATCGATGGCCGCTCGGTCTACATCGATCCGCTCGGCGCCACGCTCTGGTCCATCCTTCCGTTCAACCCCGAAGACGTCGAACGCATCGAAGTGGTTCGAGGACCCGCGTCCGCACTCTACGGCGCGGATGCATTCAGCGGCATCATCAACATCATCACCCGGGCGCCAGGCGAACCCCGCACCGACGTCGTGCTCGGCGGCGGCAACGGCGGGCGCATCCACGGACACGTGTCCACGAGTGGGCGCGTCGACCGACTCGGCTACCGGGTCGCGGCCGGCTACAACCGGCAAGACCGATTCACCCGCGAAGTCGACGACGACCGCGTCGACCACACCTTCACGTTCCCACGGGACCGGAACCTCGCGCTCGAAGGCGTGCATCTGAACGGCGGGCTTCGGTACCGACTCACGCCTGAAGTCGAAGCCTACGCCCAGGCGGGCTTCAACCAGAACACCCAGAACTTCCAGGGCACCGGCCCGCTGCGGGACTTCCTCGCGAGTGGCCCGACCTCCCACGCGATGGCGGGTCTGACGACCAGCTGGGGTTCGCTTCGCATGTTCTGGAACCGGGTCGCGTCGGTGGTCGGTTTGCCCGCGCCCGCGCGCGGCGGAGACGCGCTCCACGCGCGGTTCGAGTGGAACACCTACGACATCGAGGGTGAGCTCGCGCGCGAGTTCCACTTCCTCGTGGATCACAACCTGCACCTCGGCGCGTCCTACCGGCGCAAGCAGATCGACTGGGACTACCTCGACCAAGAGCGGTTCGAGAACCACGGCGCGGTGTTCTTCCAGGACACCCTCTCGATCTTCGACAAGCTCCACATCGTCGGCAGCTTCCGGCTCGACTTCCACCCGTTGCTCGACGGCCCGGTCTTCTCGCCGCGTGGCGCCGTGGTCGTGCGCCCCACCGAAGGCCAGTCGATCCGAGCGTCGGTCGGCACCGCGTTCCGGACGCAGACGTTCCTCGAGAGCTACATCAACCTCAACAACCCGACCCCGCTCGCCGGTGTCGGTGTCACGGCGCTCGGCTCGGAGCCGGCCGCGAACCTGCTCGATGCGCCGAGGCTGAAACCCGAGAGCATCCTCAGCGCCGAGTTCGGCTACCGGTTCGCGGAGAGCGAGTACTTCGATGCGGAGCTCAGCGCCTACTACAACCACGTGACCGATCTCGTGATCCTCTCGCAGGTCTCCCCGTTCACGCTCGGCGACTTCGGCGCGGGCCGCGGCGGCTACGACCCGGGCACCGCGAGCTACGACCTCGGCACCATCACGTTCTCCAACGACCCGGCGGAGTTCGATGTCGTGGGCGGTGAGATCGCCACCCGGATCTACCCGGTCACCGGTCTCGACATCTACGCGAACTACGCGTTCAACAAGACCTTCCTGACCAACAGCCAGCTGCGCAGCTCCGAAGAACGCACGAGCCGGCACAAGTTCAACCTCGGCGTGCAGTACCGCGCACCGTTCGGGCTCGACATCGGCGTCGACTTTCACTGGGCCGGTGCGCAGGTCTGGCTCGAGCAGGAGTTCGACGCCATCGAAGGGGTGCGGTTCACCGAGTTCGAGCTGCCCGCGAACTACCTCATCAACGCGCGCATCGGCACGCGGATCGCGAACGACCGAGTCGAGCTCGGTCTGAGCGTCTTCAACCTCACGAACAACAAGATTCGGCAGCACCCCTACGCTCAACGTCTGAGCACGCGGGTCCTGGCCACGGTGGGCTACCACTTCCAGTAGGGCACGACATGAAACAGCACAGTTCCAATACCTTCATTCGAGCCTCCCTTCGCGTTGCCCCACTGGCGGCATCGCTCCTCGGCTTGGTGCTCGCAGGCGCGGCCGGATGCGGGGACCCGGACACCGACGACTTCCGCAGCATGGGCGGCACCTCCCCCGATCCCACCGGCGTCATCGAAGGCACCGTGCTCTACGCCGGTCCGCGTCCCCAGTGCGACCGCGAAGAAGGACGGGTCATCGGCCGAGTCGTCCTCACGCTCTTCAACCACGCCAACCCGCCCGCACCCGAAGGCGGCGCGACCTCCGCGCTCAACCTGCTCACCGTGCCCGGCTCGCTTCTGTTCACGTCGCTCGACGACTGCATGCCCGAGGATCCGACGCCCGAAGAGCGCCGCGTGGTCGTCACGCGGTCGACCGAGTTCACCTGGCCCGAGTTGCCGCTCGGCGTCGGCGGCCCGGTGCAGTATCAGATCCGCGGTTTCTACGACTACGACGAGGACTTCAATCCGTTCTTCAGCGTCTCCAACCTCCCGACCGCAGGCGACATCGCCGGCGGCGCGATTCTGGATCCGACCGCCCCGATCACCCGCTTTCTCCCGATCGACTTTGGCGCCATCGAAGAGCGTCCGGATGGCGAACTGGTCGGCGGCATCTCCGTCACGCTTGGACTCCCCGTCTCCACCGAGCGCCCGATCTTCCAGATCGAGACCACGCCCCTGTCTTCCGAGGGCACGCTGCCGACGACCACCGACACGGTCGAAGCCGAACGCCAACTCTTCGAAGGCGCCCCCACGAGGCTCGTGCTCTACGACCGCAACCCCGACGACCCTCAGACCGCGGCGCTGCTCACCGCCATGGGCCAGGGCGGGCTCTCCGTCGACACCGCGAACCCGTTCTCCTACGCCTGGTACGTCCGAGAAGTGGACGCGAACCGGGACGGCGCCCAGGACCCACACCCGATCCTCGGCGCGCAGGGCATCGGATGGCTCACCCCGATCATGCTCATGGAGCGCATCCGCTCCGAAGCGGAGACCGTGACGGGCGTGCCCCGCATCCTGCTCATTCCGAGCGTTCGGGTGACGACGACACTGCTGCAGCGCGTCTGGTACCCGGACATCGAGATGGTGATCCCGCCCGTGGCCGTGATGCTGACCAACGGCGCGGACGACCGCTGCCAGATCCCGGTCATCCCGCCGGGCAACCCGACGGTGTTCTATGAGTCGAGCACCGTGAGCTGCCAGGAACTTCCGGCCGGCCTCTACGGCATCAACGTGTTGCACGGCGTCGCTGGCGGCGCGCCGGTCGGCGGCGGACTCGTGGCCTGCACCGACATGGGCATGGAATGCACCGGAGGCACGACCTGCCTCGATGGCCGCTGCCAAGTGCCCGCCGCGCTCTCGAGCACCGGTGGCGATCTCGCCGGAGGGACCTTCTCTGGTCAGGCCTGGACCGTGCCGAACCCGCTCGGAGATCCGAGCCAAATCGACGACCCAGTCGCGGAGCAGGGCAACGCGTCGCTCTTCGTGGTGCAGGACCCGAACCCGGGCGGCCCGGTCGGTCGCACCGACGGGCGCAGTGGCTGCGACCAGGCGCCGGACCCGGCGATCATGGGCATTCGGGACATCGAGTTCCGGGACTTCTCCGAATACGGCGAAGAAGCGGAAGCCGCCCGCGCGAGTTGTTGCGGACCGGTTCAACATCTGTGCGGCGTGCCCCTCTGTCCGGAGGCCAGCCTCGAAGGCGGCCTCGGCATCCGCGGCTCGGCCACCACCGTCACCGACGACGGCCTGCCGAACTGCCTGCCCTTCCTGATTCCCGCCCCCTGCTGTTCTTAGTTAATTGGCACTACGGGCCTGGCTCGCTTCGCGAGACTGGCGGCCCTAATTCGGCGTCCAGAGCACATCGACGTGCTCGCCGCCTGGTGTGGCCATCACTGAAGATTCATCCGGGGCACTTGGCGGCTGCGCGCGGTCGATGCACTCCTGCCACCTCTACGACGCACTTGGGGAGTGCACCAGTTGCTCGGCCTTCGGCCTGCGCAGGTGCACGGCCGGAGCCGCCTGACTCGCAGGCGCTGGGCGAGGCCTGGCTCGCTTCGCTCGACTGGCGGCCCTAATTCGGCGTCCGTTGTTTCTGAGGGGGAAGGGTTCCCCCTCCGGCCTGCAGCCTCCTCCCCACCTGGGCACATCGACGTGCTCGCCGCCTGGTGTGGCCATCACTGAAGATTCATCCGGGGCACTTGGCGGCTGCGCGCGGTCGATGCACTCCTGCCACCTCTACGACGCACTTGGGGGGAGTGCACCAGTTGCTCGGCCTTCGGCCTGCGCAGGTGCACGTCAGCGAGTCGCCTGACTCGTGGGCGCTGTTCGGGCCTGGCTCGCTTCGCGAGACTGGCGGCCCTATGCAGGCTGCTGAAGAACGCCCGCAGGGCGTTCTCGCAGCCTGCCCCTTGCCCCTGCCCTTGCCTTTGCCCTTGCCCGCGCATCAGCGGTCAGATCGCTTGATCAGCGCGACGAGTGTCGCGACGACCTGCTCAAGGTGGGCGAGAGCCCGTTCGATGTTTCTTGGGGGCACAGCCCCCAAACCCCGTCCCGGTGACGCCGCTGGCTCGCTTCGCGAGGCTGCACGCTGTCGAATATTCTTGGGGGCACAGCCCCCAAACCCCGTCTCGGTGACACGGCTTGCTCGCTTCGCTCGGCTGCGCCGCGTCGAATATCGGGCCTCGATGCCTCGGCCCGACGGTCCGTGATTTCGAGCCAGGAGACGACCCCGATCGCGGAGCCCCGGGCATCGGGCTCCGATTCGCGGCCTCGCCGTCGCGAAACACACGGCGTCCACGACGCGGGCAAGGGCACGGGCAAGGGCAACGGCAAGGGAGCAGGTCGCTTTTCAGCGACCTGCTAGTGGCGGCGTTGTTGGATTCTGGTGAAGGCGCCTCGGGTGAGGGCGTCGAGCATCGCCTGCAGTTCGTGGATGCGCAGCTCGGTGGCGACGTCGTGTTGGTCGAGTAAGTCGCGTTCCAGCTGGAGGCGGCGGCGCTCGAAGTAGAACGCGATGAGCAGCTGAGCGCGGTCGTCTCGGAGCACCGCGCGCTGACGGACTTCGCGCAGCGTGGAGAGTTCGTCTTCTCCGTAGGCGGCGCGGTCGAGTCTGAGGGTGAGGGTGGCTTCGAGCGTCAGATCGTCGTCGGCCGAGAGCCGCGTCGAGTCTTCGTCGACGAGCTGCGTCGTCAGGTCGCGTTGTTGGCCGCGACGCACGCCGAGCCGCACCTGGGGCAACCACCCTCCCCGCCTCGAACGACGGGCGAGTCTTCGAGCGGCGCGCAGGTCGAGTCCAGGGTGGTCGTCGAGCGCAGCGAGCAGTTCGTCGACCCGGGGCTCGAGTGCGTACCGCTCGAGGGCCTCCGCGATGCGCACCGCGTCGATCGGATCGGGCACTTCCTCGACCGGTGGCTGCGCAAGTCCTCGAACGCTCGCCATCACTCCGACGAGGACGGCGAGCGCACCCCACCCGCGCGAAGAACCCCTCATCGGTCCGCCCTCCGGTTCGATGCGCCCTGCTCGGAGCTCCGGGTGTAGCGGTCGAGCGCAGTACGCACCGCACGCCCCTCCCAGACGCACAACGACGGGCTCCGACACCCGAGTCGGCTGCGCGCCAACGTGCGCGCGGGCAGTCGGATGGGTTCGGGCAACGAACGCGGTGCGTGGGTGGGCGACCAGGCCGCGGTGGCCAGAAGCGCGCCGGACCAACTGCGTTGATCTCGTGCCATGCCCGTCGACATCGAAGCGCGCGCCCCCCGCATCAGCCGACCCTGCACTCGAACCCGTGGAAGCGCGCTCCCCGCGCATCCAGCGACCACCCAAACCACCACGAGGAGACGAACCATGCGGCCGTCTTCGTCCCGCGGCGCCCCGAGTTGCGCGTGTTGCTGCAGCCAGAGGCCCAGCCGCCGTGAAGAACCGTTGAGGGTTCCGCTTGAATCCGGGACACTGCGCACCGGATGCGGTCCGCAGTCACCCTCGGCAACTTCGACGGAGTCCATCTCGGCCACCGTGCGCTCGTGCACGCCGCACTGAGCGCCCGCGACCGAGCCGGTTCGGCGCCGCGCTCGGTCGCCATGTTCTTCGACCCCCACCCGACCGCTGTCATGGCGCCCGACCGCGCCCCCCGTCTGCTGACTTCGCCGGCGCGGCGCGCAGACCTGCTGCGCAGGTGCGGGATCGACCAAGTGGACATTCGGACATTCGACGAATCGTTCGCCCAGCAGAGCCCCGAGGCGTTCGTCTCCAAGATCCTGGTCGACGAACACCGCGCCCACACCGTGGTCGTGGGAGACGACTTTCGATTTGGCGCCGGCCGCGAAGGCGACGTCGAGGTGCTGCGCGAACTGGCGAAAGCGCACGGGTTCGATGTCCTGATCGTGGACCCGGTGCACCATGGGGACGACCTGGTCTCGAGCACCAGGATCCGAGCCCACATCGAAGCCGGGGAGGTCGCGGCCGCGAGTGTGCTGCTCGCCCGCTTTCACGACGTGACGGGAACCGTGGTGAAGGGCGACCAACGGGGGCGGACGATCGGCTTTCCCACCGCCAATTTGGCGACCCCAGACACGGCGCCGTGCGACGGTGTGTATGCGGTGCTCACCAAAACCCAATCCGGAGCCCGCGTCAGCGGCGTTGCCAACCTCGGGGTGCGGCCGACCTTCGAGGCGGGTCGCTCCGTGGAAGTGCACCTGCTCGACTTCGAGGGCGACCTCTATGGAACCGAGTTGAGGGTCGCGTTCGTGGCACGGCTCCGCGGCGAACAGAAGTTCGATGGCCTCGATGCCCTGCGTGCCCAGCTCTCCCGCGACGTCGCCGCGGGACGAGAGGCGTTGGCGGGTATGAATCAGGACGAGAGGGCCCTGTGGATCTAGAGCGACTGCGAACGATGGCTCGACAGGACCTGGACCGCGAAGCCCGGCGCCTCGGCGTGCGCCGTCCCGAACGCATGGAACGGTGGCAAGTCGAGCAGCGCATCCGCGACCACACCCAAACCAGCCCTCTCCGCCGCGCCCGCAAAGCCCTCCGCGGCCTCTTCGGCATCGCCAAGACCCTGACCGGCGTCGTCGCCCTCCCCCCACCGCGTCCCACCCCCTCCCCCCCACCGAAACTCGAGACGATCCCGCCGAAGGCATCGGATTCCGCATCGGCTTCGGCATCGGATTCGGCTTCGGATTCGGCTTCGGATTCGGCATCGGATTCGGCATCGGCTTCGGCTTCGGCTTCGGATTCGGATTCGGCTTCGGCTTCGGATTCGGCTTCGGCTTCGGCTTCGGATTCGGCTTCGGATTCGGCTTCGGATTCGGCTTCGGCTTCGGCTTCGGATTCGCCTTCGGGATCGGCCTCGGCTTCGGATTCCGCTTCCGCTTCCGCTTCCGCTTCCGCTTCCGCTTCCGCTTCCGCTTCCGCTTCCGCTTCCGCTTCCGCTTCCGCGCCCGCCCCAGCGCCCGCTTCCGACAGCATCATCGAGGCGCTCGTCGGCGAACCGATCCAGACCCGCACGATGGCTCGGATCCTGGCGCAGCAAGGCTTCGCCGCCCGCGCCGCCGCGATCTACCGGAAGCTCGTGGCGGAGACGCCGGGCGACACCGAGCTGCGGCAAGAAGCGCAGCAAGTGCGGGAGAAGGCGGGGCTGCCCGCCATCGGCGAAACCGAGGACGACGAGGGCGAGCCAGGGGAAGCCGAATGCGTCTGCGTGCCGCTCGGCAATGGTCGCGCGCTCGTGGCTTGGCGGGTGGGTCGAGAGCGGCTTGGTCGCGCGCGCGAGCTCGCCGGGGTGGGGCGCGGCATGCCCGCCCCGCTGATGCTTCGGGGCATCGTGATCACCGAGTCCAAGACCGGCATTCAGCGGGACGAACGTGAGGTCGCCGTCGCGCTTCAAGGCGAGCAGGTCTTCCAGTGCGCTCAGGGCGGCCGGGTGCTCGCCGCGGTGGGCGTCCGGGTCGGAGACCGCTTCGTCAGCATCGTGCACGCCCCGCCCCACGAAGTGCGCTGAACGCGCAAGGAGCGTACAGGGGCGGTGGTTGCCCTCGATGGCGGTGCTGCTAGCCTGGGCAGATCGGCTCGACTTTGGGGAGTACATGACATGCGTGGGATGATGATTGTGGCTTTGGCGTTCGGACTCGCTTGTGGCGACGACGACGCGATGACGATGGTGGACGCGGGCGGCGGCGACACGGGTGGGTCCGATGGCGGCACCGATGCGGGCGTGGACGCGTTCACACCGCCGGTGGACGCCGGCACGGATGCAGGACCGCCCCCGGCGTGCAGTCCGTTCACCCCGGACAGCTGTGGTCCAGACGCCAAGTGCGCGGTCGCCATCGAGTTCGACGCGGACGGCGAGTTCCTCGAGGTCTTCTACGAGTGCGTGGACGGAACCGCCTGGGCCGACGAAGGCGTGCGCTGCCGCCGCTCGGACATCGAGGTCGAAGGACGCATCCAGACGCAGATCGACAACTGCGACCAGGGCTTCTTCTGCACCGCCAACGACGCGGGCCGCGCGGTCTGCACCCAGATGTGTGAGAGCGGCGTGACCGACTGTGGCACCGACGGCATCTGCTTGCTCGCGAACTCCGAACCCGAGTTCGGCTTCTGCCAGACCGCCGAGAACTGCGACCCCGTCCAGCAGACCGGCTGCGCCCCGGACGAGGCTTGCTACGTGCTCGGTTCGACGAGCGGCGACATCGTCGGCGACTGCTTCGAGTGGACCCCGCTCGAGGGCGAAGACGGCCTGTCGGGCTCGCCCTGCATGTTCATCGACCAGTGCGCCCCCGGACTCCGTTGCACGGACAACGGCGACATGACCGCGTCCTGCCAGGAGTTCTGCGACGCGAGTGCCGAGCCGGACCCGGAGACGTTCATGTGCACCGACCCGGACGAATGCATCGCGTTCGAGCCGGACGACGGCGGCAGCGTGCGGACCCCGACGCCTCCGGGCTTCTGCGGCGAGCCCGAACCGGAGACCTGATCCGGCAGCCCGGATTCGGATGAGAACTGGCCCTGCGAGCAACCGCCCGCGGGGCCGTTTTCTTTTCTACTGCCACTGCGCTCGCTTCGCGAGACTGGCGGCCTGCTTCGCGAGACTGGCGGCCCCAACCGGTGCACGTCCCGGAGAAAGGTCATCCGGACTCGGATCGAGCGGCAGCGCGGGCGCCGGCACACGATTGGTGGCCAGTTTGACGGGTCTCGGCGCTTGACAGTGCCCTTCCTCGGATACAGAACGTCGGTCCGCTTCGGCGGATCTTCCAGAAGACGGGGCGGTAGCTCAGCTGGGAGAGCGCATCACTGGCAGTGATGAGGTCCGGGGTTCGATCCCCCGTCGCTCCACCGAAAAGGCGAGAGACTCAGGTCTCTCGCCTTTTTCTTTGGTCCCCGCCGCCGGGCACTTCTTCCCGAACCTCGCTCCGCTTTGCCAGGTCGGTTCTCTTGGGAGCCCGGCCGCCAACCCGGCGCCAGAAGCGCGGCTCGCTCCGCTCCGCCCCGTCGGTTTTGTTGACCCATCCGCCGCAGAACGCGAGGGTCCGAAGGTGCGGCTCGTGGCGTCGTTGGCGTGGTGTGGTGTGCTTCTGGGATGCGCAGGAGACACGCACGGTGCCGAGTTGCTGACGCTCGGCGCAGTCTCCCCGACGGTGCTCGACGAAGGCACCGAGCTGACCATCGAGGCGGACGGCGTGCCCTCCGGGACCGAGGGCACACTGCGCTTCGAAGGGACCTTGTGGCGTCCCTCCGCTGGTGTCTTGCCGGTGCGGGTCGACGTCCCGCTCGAAGTGCGAGAGGGGTCTTTGGTCGCGCAGATCGACGCGGCTGCGATCGAGGCGCTCGGTGGCCGCGGCACCTTCCGAGGGACGGTGGAGGTGCGGTTGCCGAGCCCGCTCGGCGGTCTCGTGACCGGGCGCCGCGAACTGGAACTCGACGTCGGACACACGGCAACCGAACGGCCCGGACGCGCGGTGCACCACGCGACGTCGGTGGCCCTCGAGACGCTTGGGCTGGTGCTCACGGCGGATCCTCCGCTCGAAGGAGGCGTCGCCGTGGAGTCGGTGCACGGGCCGCTCGAACACGCCGGGCTGCGCAGTGGCGATCGCATCGTCACCTGGGCCGGCGTCCACGTCCGTGATCTCACCGATCTGCGTTCGCCGAGCGCCGCCCGGTTCGAGGTGGGGTTTCATCGCCCCGAACGCGCTCGCCTGTTCGTCGCGGAAGTCTCGTTCGCTGCCCCGGTCCGCGAGAGCCACCTGGGGCTCTGGGTCCTTGCGTTGTTGCTCGGCCTCGCGGTGTCGTTCGGTCCGCTCGCCCAGGTGTTTCGGACCCGTCCTCGCAGACGTGTCGCCGCGGTCGTGTCGAACCGCTCCCCGAGGCCGCACCACTGGCGTGGACGCGACGCACTCGCTGCGGCAGTCGCGCTGCCGGTGCTCGCCCTACCCATCGATGGCCTGATCTGGCTTGGCGCGGGCCTGCTGATCTCGTTGGCCGCCGCGCTCGAAGGCCACGAACCGCTCCGAGCGCTCTTCCAGGCGCTCCGTGCGGAGGTCGGGCTCTGGTTGATCGTGTTCGGCGCCGCGTTCCTGCTCGGCACGACGCACACCGCCGGCGCACTCGTCGCTCAGTCGGAGGGGGTCGGCGATTGGTTGGCGGTGCGGACGCCTCTGAGCCTTCTCCTGGTGGCTGCTGCGCCCTTGGTCCTCGTCACCGGTCCGGCAGCCCGGCGGCCGGGCCTGCGCATGCTGGGACGGGTTCGGAGCTGGATCGGAAGCGCGCTGGTCGTGGTGATGTTGTTCGGCGGCGGTGGCGTCGGCACCCCCTACGATCTCGGACTCGGGCTGACCCTCACCGCGCTGCTGCTCGGCGCGTCACGAGCGATCCAGGCGGAGTCCAAGTTCTTCATTCCCTCCGCTGCATTCGCGTTCGCGGGCGTGGTCGGTGCCGGTCTTCTCGGACTCGACGCCACGCCTGCTGCACTCGATGGAACCGACGCGCGGCCGTTTCTTCTGCTCGCGCTCGTCGTGGGCGGCCTGGTCGGATACGCGCGCACCCGCCTCGCCCCCGCGAGCCGCTGGGTCCACCTGCACCTGTGATGTGACGTTACTCTTCGTCGACGGCGACGAGGAAGTGCTCGAGTTGCTGCTGCTGGCTTTCGGCGAGGCCCTTGAACTGCAGACCGACCAGAAACAATCCGTCGTCCCGCGGCGCGACCCAGCGCACGACCCCGGTGGTCTCAAAGGGTTCGACGTCGGGATCTTCGATCCCGTCCTGGGTGAGGAAAAGCGTCACGTCGACTTCGGATCCGTCCTGAAGCTCCAGCTCGTAGAGCACACCCACCCCGCCCGCGGAGAGGTTGCTGGTGGAGACAGCCACGGGTTCTCCGCCAACCGTGAGTTCACCGGCGAGGGCCACGTCGAATCGTCGGTGCTTGCGATGCTCGGTGCTCATCGACGGAATCTACCGCGGCAGGCCACCTGGTCGGTAGCGGTTTCAGCGGGTCAACGTTCGTGGGGCATGCGGTCGCGCGGACTCTGGAAGTAGTGCAGCGGACTGTAGCGGAGGAAGTTGCTGACTCGAGCCGTGTACAGACCGGAGTAGGTCTCTACCTGATGGCCGAAAAGCGAGACCTCTGGCCCGGTCTTGAAGACCGAACCCCAGAAGGGATGGAAGCGCTGCGACACGCCTCGTTCGAGCTGGTCGTGTTCGCGTTCGGTCAACTTCACGCGCTGTTTCAAGCGATCGATCGAACGGCGGTGACGCTGACGATCGGCTTCGAGTCCTGGAGAGAGGCGGCCTTCGCGGTCTTTGCGACGCTGCAACGCGCGCAACGCGTGCTGGAAATCGCCCAGCTCGTCGAGCAGCCGATGCCGTTGCTCGTCGAGACGGTCGAGCCGCTCGAGCGAGTGCAGGACTTCGCGATGGGCTTCGAGCTCGCGGTCCATCTCCTGGATGATCATGACGGTGCGCCAGGCCGAATCCTTGTTCGCGCGCAGCACGTCCCCGTAGATGTGATCTCCGATGTACGCGACCCGGTCGGGCGTCGTGTCGAGCAGCGCTTGAAACGGACCGATGTTGCCACCGATGTAGACCTTGCCGGTTTCGAGGCGCTCGACGTTCTCGAGTTTGCCGGACACCTCCCGCTGAAAGGGGCGGCGTTCGGTGAAGAACCCTGGCTTGCCAGCGCCGCACACCACCACGTCGAAGTACGAGCGCCAGCTCCGGTACGCCGGCAGCGCGTCGTCGAGCAGGTAGCGCATCAGCCGATCCGAATAGGCCGGGAACGAGTTGGTGAGCAGGAAGATCCGCTTCCCGGACGAACGCAGCTGATGCAACGTGGCCGCGAGCAGAGGATCTCGATCCACGAACCGGGCCGGGTCGGCGGCGATCGCGTCCTTGATGCTGCCGTCGCGGTGCGCCAGATCGATGCACTCCCGCACGTCGTTGAAGAGGCGCTCGAAATCCACGACGCGGCCTTCGATCTCGAGGTACTCGATGACCGCTGCGTAGACGGTGACCTCGCTGAGCCCGTAGAGGGTGTCGACCCAGTGGTACCGGCCGCTCGCAGGTTTCAAACGGCGCGTGTGGTAGCAGTGGCGCCGCTCCTCTTTCGTCATCTCCCGCATCCCGTGGTAGGCGCGTTTGACGTACTTGTAGCGGTCCATCTTGAGCACGTTGCCGAGCTTGCGATCGACGAGAAGCCCGCGGATCGGGAAGTCGGTGCGGAACGCGGCCGCCGTCAAACCCTCTGGGTACCCGCGCTCGACGAGCTTCTGGATCGTCGCTGCGATGCTGAGCCGATCCATCTCCTTCTGGTCGTAGACCGCCAAGGTGTAGTCCATGTCGAACCCCACCCAGTCGATCGCGTCCAGCCGGAGCGAGCGGTTGCAGTACACACGGCATTCGGGTGCGGGAGGCGCGCCGGTCGAGACAAAGGCGATCTCCGGCAGCGGAAGATTGAGCTGCACTTTTCTATCCTACTACGGGCCTGGCTCGCTTCGCTCGACTGGCGGCCCTAATTTCGGCGTAGACGACGGAACGTAAGAAGCCGCACCTTGCGGCGCGGCTTCTCGTTCGACCTCGAGAGGTCTATTCGGCGGCGTCTTCGACGGCGTACACGGCGACGCGCTTGGCGCGCTTGCCCTGGCGCTCGAACGTCACCACGCCGTCGACCTTCGCCCACAGCGTGTAGTCCTTGCCGACGCCCACGTTCGCGCCCGGCTTGTAGGTCAGACCCACCTGGCGAACGAGAATGCTTCCGGCCGTCACGACCTCACCACCGAAACGCTTCACGCCACGGTACTGAGGGTTGGAGGTACGGCCGTTGCGGGTCGAGCCCTGTCCCTTTTTATGCGCCATTGTTCAAATTCCTCAGGCGCTCACGCCGGTGATTCGCAACTCGGTGTACGGCTGACGGTGGCCGCGCTTGCGGCGGTAGCCCTTGCGTCGCTTCATCTTGAAGACGATGACCTTCTTGGCCTTGCCCTGCGACATGATCTTCGCGCTGACTTTGGCGCCGGCCACGACGGGCTTGCCGATGGCGACTTTCTCGCCGCCAAGCATCAGGACTTCGTCGAGTTCCAGGTCGGAACCCACATCGCCCTCGAGCTTTTCGACTCGGATGACGTCTCCCTCGGAGACTCGGTACTGCTTACCGCCGGTCTTGATGACTGCGTACATGGTTCTTCTACTGCTTTTCTGTCCCGAAAACAGCCGCTCCGATCGCGGAGGGCCAAGGGGGAGGCGGAGGTTTATGGATCATCGGGTCTCCCGCAAGGGCTTTTTTGCCCTGGCGGGTCAATCGTCGTCCCCGTCGTCCCACCGGTGCTCGTCCTTCTTGGGTGCCTTGGGACCGTCGCCACGGGGGGGACGACCGCCACCGCCTGGTTTGCTCGGGCCACGGTCCCCAAAACGCTTCTTCTTCTCGAAGGGTTTGCCGCCGCGTTTGTCGCCCGGTCGGCCGCCGCGTTTGTCGCCGGGCTTGCCGCGATCGTCGAACCGCTTCTTGCTCGGACCCCGGTCGTCGAAGCGCTTCTTCGGTCCACCCCGGTCGTCGAACTTCTTGGGGCCCCGGTCGTCGAACCGCTTCTTGCCCGGGCCGCCTCGGTCGTCGAACTTCTTCGGACCGCGGTCGTCGAACCGCTTCTTGCCCGGGCCGCCCCGGTCGTCCCGGTCGTCGAACCGCTTCGGGCCCCGGTCGTCGAACCGCTTCTTGCCCGGGCCGCCCCGGTCGTCGAACCGCTTCTTGCCCGGGCCGCCCCGGTCGTCGAACTTCTTCGGTCCGCGGCGGTCGTCGAACTTCTTCGGACCCCGGTCGTCGAACTTCTTCGGGCCACGGTCGTCGAACCGTTTCGGCCCTCGGTCGTCTCGTTTCGGTCCTCGATCGTCGAAGCGCTTCGGTTTGCCGCCGCGGTCGTCCCGCTTGTCGAATGGTTTCTTCTCGAACGGTCGGCCGCGGCCGCGGTCGTCGTCCCGCCGCGGCTTCTTGTCGAATGGCTTGCCACCCCGATCGTCCCGGTCCTTGAACCCGCCCCGCTTCTTGTCGAACCGGCTCGGGGGCGGCTCTTCACCGGCCTCGATCGCCGCGCGCCGCGCTGCGCGCTCTGCCCGCTCCGCGTCCTTGCGGGCCTCGAACTCGTTCGCTTCCTGCAGATCCGCCACGAGCTCGTTCAGCCGGAAGCTCATCTCGACCAGCGCTTCGGGCGCCGACTGCACATCCAGAAGCAGGTGCAGCCCCTTCGGACTGACGTGGATGCGTCCCGGAAGGTGCCCATCGACGAGCGCGTCTTCCACCCGCATCCACACCGCCACGGTGAAGTTCTCGAGCGTCTCGAACGGAAGCCCGACCTTCTCCGCCGCCGCGCGGGCCAACGGAACCACGTCCGCCATCTCGCGTCCGAGCACGTCGGTGACCAGCGCTTCGAACCCGGTGAGGCTCTGACCGCGCCACAGCCCGAGCCACATGGCTTCTGCGAGGAGCAAGCCGATGGTCTCTTCGGTGGCGTCCTTCAGGTCTTCGAGCCGCGCAAGGTACAGCCGCCGAGACGCGCGGTTGGCCACCCCCGGCACGAGTGCGTTGGGGCGGTCGTCCTTGAGCACCCGCGTCTTGCGGCGCCCCTTGAAGAGCCTCGACTCCTCGCCGCTGGCCAGTTTCACCAGATCCGGATCCAGCCCGCGGCCGGTCCGGGGACCGCGCTGGACCGGCACCGGCAGCTTCTTCTTGCGCCGGGGCGTGCGGCTGCCGCCCTTCTTCTTGGCCGGCGCCGCAGGCCCGTCCGAAGCAGCGGCGTCTACGACGGGCGGCTTCGGAGATGCGGTGGGCTCGGCGCCCGAAGCGCCGTCTTCCGGGGAGGCGCCATCCGCAGCAGCGTCGGCCGCGGCCCGGGACTCGTCCTCGGCGGACGTGTCCTTGCCACTGCCTTCGGCAGCGCTCGGTTCTGTCGTCTCGTCCGGCCCGTCGCCGTGCTCTTCGTCCGTGTCGTTCAAAGGGGTCGCCTCAGACGCTGATCGCGTTCTTCCGGAAGTCGCTCGCGCCAATCTTGACGTTCACCACGGCGGGCTCCGGACATTCGAACGCTTCTTTCAACGCCGATTGTAGGTCTGTGACTGTCTCCGCCCAGAACCCACGTCCACCGCAGGCCTCGACGATCTTGTCGTACCGCGTGTACTCCAGCTTGGTTGCGACGCAACGATCTTCGCCGAAGATCTGTCGTTGGCCCCGAAGAATCTGAGTCCAGCCGGCGTCGTTGCCAATGACCCCGACCACTTTGATGCCCTGGCGGGCCATGGCCTCGAACTCGAGCCCGTGCAGCCCGAACGACCCGTCCCCGTACATGAGGATGACCCGGCTGTTGGGCCGCGCGAGTTTCGCCGCCATCGCGTAGCCCGGGCCGACCCCCAGTGTGCCGAGCGGTCCCGGGTCCATCCAGACGCCCGGCCACTGCACTGGCAGGGTGTAGGCCGCCGTCGCCACGAAGTCGCCCCCGTCGCCGACCACGATCGTGTCCTCTTCGACGTACTTGGCGACTTCGGCGCAGACCCGCAGCGGGTTGGGCGGATCACCGTCCGCCCGCATCTCGACCGCCATCGCTTCGAGCTTCTTGTCTTCTTCGACCTGCACCTCCGCCAGCCAGTCCCCGCCCTTCCGGGGCTTCACGCTGGCTTCGAGCGCCGCGATGAACTGGCCGCTGTCGGCCGGCACGCCGACGTCGATGCCCCGGTTGTGCCCGAGCACGGTCGAATCGAGGTCGACCTGGACGATCTTCACGCCCTTGGGGATCGCGTGTCCGTACTTGAGCCGAAAGTCGAACGGGGTGCCGAAGATGAAAACCGCGTCGGCCTTCTTGAGCGCCCAGCTGCGGCTCCGTTTGAAGAAGCAGGCGCTGTCGAGCGGCACCGAACCGCGCGCCATGCCGTTGACGAAGGTCGGGAGCTCGAAGTGGGTCAGAAACTGCCGCAGCGCGTCCCGATCGGACGACCAACGCAGCTGACTTCCGACCACGAACACCGGGCGCTCGGAGGTCTCCAGGATTTCCGCCGCCGCCGCCACCGCGCGGGGATCCGGTGCGGCCGTGTACTGCGCGCGGTAACTCGCCGGCGCGCCCGCTTCGCCTTCCTTCGCGCCCATCATCAGGACGTCGAGCGGCATCTCGAGAAACACCGGGCCCGGCACCCCCGTGGTCGCGTGTCGAAACGCCATCTCCATGAACTCGCCGAGCCGCCGGGTCTCGGTCACCGCCGCCGACCACTTGGTGATCGGCCGCATGAGCTCGACGTGGTCCATGTCCTGGAGGCTGCCCTGGTGTTTGTTCACCGTCGGGCCTGCCCCGCCGATCACCACCATCGGCACCCCCGCGCGCTGCGCGTTGGCCACCGCCGTCACGACGTCGGTCACGCCCGGACCGGCCGTCACGAGCGCCACCCCAGGCTGCCCCGTCACGCGGGCCCATCCGTCGGCCGCGTGGCCCGCCGTCTGTTCGTGGCGAACGTCGACGACCCGGACGCCTTCGTCGAGACAGCCGTCGTAGATGTTCTGGATGTGTCCACCACAGAGGGTGAACACATGGTCCACGCCCTCTGCTTTGATCGCCCGCGCTACGATTCTTCCGCCATGAAACATTGCGTGTGTGTCCTTCGATCCGGGTGCTGCCGCGCCGAGTGACGCGGACGCGGCATGGTGCCGGCACCACGGTGGGCAGCGCAACGCTTGCCTGTCGGAATGACTTGGCGCGGTATGCATGGATGACGCCCGCCCTTGCGGTGATGGGCGGTGCGATGGCACCGTAAGGCGTGCGGCTCCCATGACCGACAAGCGCGTTCTCCTGGTCGGCAGCGCTCTTCTTCTGTGCTTCGGGTGCGGGTCGGACGAGCGCAGCCCCGACGGTGGAAGCGATGCGACCTCCGGCGACGCCCCCGCGCTGTCGGACGCGCCCACCCGCTGCGCGGCGGACTTCGAGTGCGACGACCGGGTGGCCTGCACCATCGACCGCTGCCTCGACGACGCGTGCACGCACACGCCCTGCGCGGACTGCTGCGAGGACGGGCTCTCCTGTTCGGCGGGGTTCGGTTGCGGCACCGCGCCGATGGCTTGCGAGACGGACGGGGACTGCCGCGACGAGGTCCGTTGCACGCTCGACTTCTGCTCCGCGGAAGGGCTCTGTACATCTCGGCCGCAGCCCGAGCTGTGCGACGACGGAGAAATCTGTTTGGCGGCGTTCGGCTGCATCCCGGAGCCGCCCACGTCCTGCGAGAGTGTCGCGGACTGTGAAGCCAGCGCGTACTGCGTCGGCGAGTGGAGTTGCCAGCCGGAGTTCGGCTGTCAGTTCGTCTCGCTCCGGGATTGCGACGACGACGACGAGTGCACCGTGGACTCGTGCAGCGAAGAGACGCGCGCCTGCGTGCACCCGTTGATCGACGCCGACGGCGACGGCCACGCACCGAGCACACCCTTGGCCTGCGGTGACGACTGCGACGACACGGACGCGTCGGTGTCTCCGTCGGCGGCGGAGATCTGCGGTGGTGGCGACGAAGACTGCGACGCGGTCGTCGACGAAGGGTGCTGCCCGATGGGGGAGCCGTGCACGACCAGCTGTGGCTCGACCGGAACCACCGCGTGTGCGCCCGATGGGTCGACCACCTGCACTCCGCCGCCCGAGGCGTGCGGCGGGGGCGACGAGGATTGCGACGGGGCCATCGACGAGACCTCCGTGTGCAGACCCGGCAGCATCACCGACTGTGCGACCACCTGCGGCTCGACCGGCACCCGCACCTGTCTGCCCGACTGCAGCCTCGACGCGTGCGTGCCGCCGGCCGAAGTCTGCAACGGCGTGGACGACGACTGCGATGGTGCGTGCGACGACGGGTTCACCTGTTGCCGCGGCCGCGACCGCGACTGCACCGCGCTCGGCTACTTCTCTGGGACCGCTACGTGCAACGACAGCTGCGATGGCTTCGACGAGCGGGGCTGCTCGAACTGCGGAGACGGCGACGTGGACGCGGGCGAAGACTGCGACGGCACGGATCTGAACGGCATGGACTGCACCGATCTCGGCATGGGCTTCGCGGGCGGCACGCTCCGGTGCGCGGCTGGGTGCGGCTTCGACTTCAGTGGCTGCAACCGATGCGGGAACGGAACGATCGACGCCGCCGACGGAGAAGCCTGCGACGGCGCCCAGCTCGGCGGCGCGGACTGCACGACCCGGGGCTTCGATGGAGGCGACCTGACGTGCGCGTCCGACTGCACCTACGACGAGTCGGCGTGTACGGACTTCGACCCGTCGGGCTTCTACAACACGACGCCGCCCATCGTGTACTCGTGTGCGCTCGGCCTCGTCAGCCTCGACATCTCGTCGTTCACCTTCAACGACGACGGCTCCGTGCTCGAAGTCCCAGCGAGCTTCTGCGACGGAGCCGATCCCTTCATGCGCGGTCCTTCGGCCAACTCCCCGAGCCGCGACATCGACGTCTGCTGCATGTTCACCGGCACCTGCAACGAGACCTACTGCCTCAACGGCGCCTTCACCGACGACGACACCTGGACCGCCACCTTCAGCGCCACCTTCGTCGGAGACTGCAGCTTCTTCGGCAGCGACCCCTGCGTGAACCAGAGCGTCGAGATCACCGGCTCACGCTAGCAGGTCGCTGAAAAGCGACCTGCTCCCTTGCCGTTGCCCTTGCCCGTGCCCTTGCCCGCGTCGTGGACGCCGTGTGTTTCGCGACGGCGAGGCCGTGAATCGGAGCCGGATGCCCGGCGGACGAAGGTCGCGCTGATCAAGCGATCTGACCGCTGATCCGCGGGCAAGGGCAGGGGCGAGGGACAGGCTGCGAGAACGCCCAGCGAACCGCGCACAGTTCGCTACTGCCGCGCGTCCAACTCCACGTTCCAGACGTGGCCGCCGTCGCGCGGGACCGCTTCGAGGCGGAAGACGCCGAGTTCGGTCACCCGCGCGCGCAGCCGCACCGGTACGACCTCGGAGGGTGCGCGGCCTTCGGTCGGGAGGGTGGCTTCGATCTGCCCGAGCTCGGACAGCTCGTCTTCGCTCCAGCGGGACAACATCTGCCCAGGCCGGTCGTCGCGCCGCACCGACGAGGTGAAGAAGCGGAACCGAACCGGCTCTCCGACCACGAGGCCGAGCTCTTGCGGTGGCAGCTCGGCGAGGTCGCCTTCTTCGAGCCCGAAGGGCGCGACGCACAGCGCCTGAATCGGAGGCTCGAGGCCGGGGACCGCGGGCGCGGAACTCTCGACCCCGACGTAGTAGGCGTGGGCCAAGCCGCCACGGATTCGGACTCCGTCGGTCATGCGGGCGTACGCGTAGTAGCCAGCGCCGCGAGCCACCGCGCGGTCGAGGTCGGCCCCACCGAGCACGCGGGCCGGTGGCGCGCCGTCGGCGGAGAGCCACGCACCGATCGTGTCGAGCAACCGCTCCGAGATCGCCTTCGCCTTGAGCACGCCGCCGTTGAAGAGGACCGCGGTCGGCCAGAGGAACGTGCCCTCCTCCGATTCGAGTGCGCCCGACTGACGCCGGAGGAAGGCGGCCAGATGGCGCGTGACGGCCGCGTCGCGCGCGTACGGCAGCCCGAGCGCGGTGAGTGCGCTTCGCGGCGTGGTGGCCGGCGCAGCGTCCACCGGCACCTTGGGGAAGAACCCTTCGAGCACGACGCGTGTGACTTGTTCCAGGGTGAGTTCCGCCCGCAACGACCCGCCGATCAACTTCGATCCGCGGCTCGGCACGACCAGCGGAACCGACGTGGACTCCCCTGCGAGCAGTTGCTCTTTGGCGTCGCGGCACCCGTGCACGAGGCCGCGCAACTGCCAGTCGTCGATCGTCTTGCCCGTGGCTTCGAGTGCCGCCTTGACGGTGTGTGCCAGCGCGAGGTCCATGTTGTCGCCGCCGAGCAAGATGTGCTCGCCCACCGCGACGCGCTCGAGCCAGAGTCCGCCGTCCTTCTCTCCGACCGAGATGACGGAGAAGTCCACGGTGCCGCCGCCGACGTCGACCACCAGAAGCACGTCGCCGAGCTTCAGTTGGTCGCGCCACCCTTCGTCGCTGCCGAAGGTGTTGGCGATCCAGGCGTAGAGCGCAGCCTGTGGTTCTTCGAGCAACACCGGCTCCCCGAACCCGGCCGCGCGCGCGGCCTCCAACGTGAACTCACGCGCCGACGGATCGAAAGATGCCGGCACGGTGAGAACGACGCGCTGCTCCGCGAGCGGTGCGTCCGGGTGTTTGTGTTCCCACGCCTCGCGCAGATGTTTGAGGTACTGGGTGCTCGCCTCCACCGGCGAGATGCGCCGCGTGTCGTCGGGCGCATCCACCGGAAGGATCGCACCGGTCCGGTCGACGCCGCTGTGAGAGAGCCAGCTCTTGGCGCTCGACACACATCGGCCGGGCGTCTTGCCACCCAGTCGCCGCGCAAGCGTGCCCACGATGGCGGCGGGTGTCGGGTTCCACGGCAGCGCGCCGGCGCCGGCAGACAACTCGTCCGGATGCGGCAGGTAGACGAACGAGGGCAGCAGCGACTTGTCTTCGACCTCGCCCGGACTGACCACCTGCGGGATGTCGAGCGTGTGGTGCGCGAGCGACTCACCTTCGCTCAAGTCGAGATCGATGTACGCCAGCGCGCAGTGCGTCGTGCCGAGGTCGATGCCGATCGCGTACGACGCGCTCATGCGAGTTCGACCTCCGCGGGCGCGAGAATGTGCACGTCGTGGTCGTTCGAGAGCTTCGGCAGTTCACACCGCACGACTTTCCAGCCTCGGTGCGCGAGCTCACCCTTGAACGGCGCTTCGCCCGACACGTTGCCGGTGAGCCGGATCTCCGACGGATCGAACCCCGCTTCCACGGTGACCGATTCGCCTTCTTCTTGCGTGTGCACCGGCTCGAGTTCGATGTGTTCCCGCAGCGCCTTTCGGCACCCTTCGTGGACCTTCCGCGCCGCGGCGCCGATGTCCCCGTCGCTGTACGCGCTCACGTCCTCCTCCAGGAAGTCGACGAAGCGCCCCTCGCGCTGAAACATCGCGAGCAGTTGGAGCGCGGCATCGCTCGGCGCCCGCTCCACCACGGGCGGAGGCGGGACCGGCGTGGGCGCGCGCTCGGGCGCCGGGGCCGGCAGTGCAGGCCTGGAAACCACCCGGGCGGCGGCTTCACCACTGAAGAGGACACGGAAGGCCAACCCGATGCGGGCGAAGAAGGAGGGGTGTGCAGCAGACATGAGGCGGGGTTCCCGAACGCCCGACGGGCTGTGAAGTCTCACGACCCCGCGCCGGTTCGACCGGGGCCGGGGAAGTTCTCGAGTCGGTGGGCGTAGGGTCGGGCCATAGCTGGAAAGACCGCCCCCTCGCAACCACGGCTCTGCTCGTCCCACGTGGGTCCCTTGGATCCCTCTGGCCGATCTGTGGTATGCCCCGGCACCCGGCCGCGGCTGGGGGGGTGGATCGAATCCGCCGAAGGACGACCCGAATCGGGTCGACAATCAAGGAGTTCAGGGAGCATGAAGCAAGTCGTCACGATCGCCCTCGCCTTGGGCCTCGTTGCCTGCGGTGGCAACGAAGAAGCCGCAAACGAGCAAGCCAACGCGCTAGGCGCCCAGCTTCAGCAGCAGCTGCAGCAGGCCGCCGCACAGGGACAGCAGGGGCAGGCCGCAGCCGCTGGTGCCGCAGCACAGGCCGCGCAAGCAGCCGCCGCAGCCCAGGCCGCCGCAGCCGGTGCAGGCGTCGCCGCCGCAGCCGGTGGTTCCAACTTCGGAACCGTCACCCTCAACCCTGGCTTCATGCCGGACCCGCACACCGCCACCGGCACGAGCGGCGGCAGCACCAACGCCGCCACCGTCAACCCCGCCTGCACGGGCTGGATCGCCGGAACCCCGGACCACCTCTTCGTGGCCTCGGGCGCCTTCGCCAACCTTCGCGTCATGGCCCACTCGGCCTCCGACATCACCCTCGTGGTACAGAAGCCGGACGGCAGCTACCTCTGCAACGACGACTTCGAAGCGATGAACCCCCTCGTCGAAGGCCCGATGGCCCCCGGCACCTACAAGATCTGGATCGGCAGCTACCAGCAGGGTGAGAACGCCGCGTACACGCTCGGCTTCACCGAGCTCGGCTCGGTCAACCCGTCGAACCTCGCGGGCAGCTGAACCTCAGCTGACCCAACCGAGGGACACACGTTTCTCGTCAGAGCAAAGGCCGCGCCCTCGGGTGCGGTCTTTCTCGTTGTGGGACAACAACCAGGGGAATGTGAGTCGTGGGCGACAATTCGTACCAGTGTGAGTTGGTCCCCACGGGCCACACGCGGGTGATATAGTGCCGCCTTCGATGAGTGAGGCGTTGGCGCAGCCCGAAGATCCCAAGATTGGGATGGTTCTTCAGGACAAGTACGAGATCGTCGGCAAGCTCGGCGAAGGCGGGATGGGTGCCGTCTACGAGGGCATGCACGTCCTCATCAAACGCCGCGTCGCCATCAAGTGCCTGCACGCTCAGTTCGCGACCAATCCGGAGATCGTGGCGCGCTTCCGCCGCGAAGCCTTGGCCGCCACGAGCATCGGCCACCAGAACATCATCGAAGTCACGGACATGGGGCAGTTCCCGGATGGAACGCTCTTCATCGTCCTCGAGTTCCTCAAAGGCCGCGACTGGTCCGACGACATCGACAACCACGGCGCACAGCCGCTGGGCAAGGTCGTACAGATCATGTTGCAGGTCTGCGACGCGCTCGACGCCGCGCACGCGCTCGGCATCGTGCACCGCGACATGAAGCCCGAGAACATCTTCCTGATCGAACGTGGCGGAAACGAGGACTTCGTGAAGGTCCTCGACTTCGGCATCTCGAAGGTGAAGGACACCGGACCGGGCAGCGGTATGACTCAGACGGGCACCACGCTCGGCACGCCCTACTACATGTCGCCGGAGCAAGCGCAGGGCCGCAAGGACGTCGACAACCGCGCCGACATCTACAGCCTCGGCGTCATTCTCTTTCAGGCGCTCACCGGCCAGTACCCGTTCGACGACGAGTCGTACCCGATGCTCGTCCTCAAGATTTGCACCGAGCCGCCGCCGTCGCTCCGCACCTACCGGCCGGACATCCCGGAGGCCATCGAGACGTTGGTCAACCGGATGCTCTCGAAGGACCGCGAGGACCGGCACGCGAGCTGCGCCGAGGTGAAGGCGGACCTGCTGCCCTTCGCCCAAGTGGAGGACGCGCCGGTGGTCGTCTCCGACGCGCCGAGCACCGCGTCGATGAAGTCGTCGATGCTCGAGGCCGCCAAGGCCTCGGCCGTCGCCGCCCCGGACGCCAGCCAGCAAGCCGCCCACACCCCTTATCCATCCGGACCCTTCGAGGTTCCGACGACAAGCAAGCTGCCGCTGATTCTCGTCGCGGGGCTCTTGGTCGTCGCGGGCGGTGGCCTCGCGGTCGCGTTTGCGACGGGTGCGTTCAGCAACACCGCGGACCCCGTCGTCGCGACCGAAACCGGGACCGACCCCGAGACCGGGACCGGCACCGCGATGGAGACGACCACGATGGAGGCGCCGGTGGAGACCGTACGCATCCAGATCAGCACCGTGCCTCCCAACGCGATCCTCTTCCTCGATGGCGACCGAATGCCAAACCCGTTCGACGGCGCGCTGCCACGCCAGCGCGAGCCCCGTCGACTCGAAGCGCGCGCCGAGGGCTACCAGACGAAGATCCAGGACCTGACCCTGATCTACGCGGGCAGCGTCCGGATCACCTTGGATCGTGGCGAGGGCACCCAAGACGTCAGCACCGTGATGGCGCCGAGCCGAATGACCCGCGCCGAGATGCGAACCAACCACGTCAGCACCCACATGACACCCACCATGATGGAGACGCCCATGCTGGAGACTCCGATGGAGACCGTCATGGAGCCCGAGATGGTCGAACCGCCGGTCATGGAGACCCCGATGGAGACGGTGATGATGGACCTGCTCGGCATCATGATCTGAGACGGGCCGGGGCCGTCGGGAGGCCGCCGGCCGGGGAGGACCTGAGACCGGGTGATCGGCTGGGGGCGCTGCGTCTACGAAGACGGGGCTTGGTTCCAGCTTCCCCCTCTATGCACCGCATCCCCGCCACACCGACCCCCCCGAACCCCGCCGGGCTGCGTCCGCCCTGCCTGGCTGCTAAACCGGCGGCGCCATGTCTCAGGTAGCCCCGATCGGCGCGCTTCACGCAGCCGACCCAGCCGCGTCCAAATCGCGCGCGGACGCCACCGTGCGGGCGACGTCGCAGCGCCTGATGTTCGTAGACCTGCTGCGGTTGCTCGCAGCGTTCCAGATGATGCATGGGCACACCCTGGATGCGCTGCTCGCGCAGGACCTGCGGAGCGGTCCGATCTTCGAGGCGTGGTCCTGGCAACGGGGCCTGGTGAGCGTCGGGTTTCTGTTCGCTGCGGGCATCGCGTTCACGCTCTCGACGCTCGTCGATCTGGAGCGGTTCAAGAGCAAGCCCGGTCGGGCGGCTGCCCGCTGGCGCCGCATCGGCTGGCTGATCTTCCTCGGCTACACGATGCACTTTCCGGCGGAAGCGTTGAGCTCGGATCCGGCCCGCGCGCAGGCGTCGCTCGACATGTTCATGATGGCCGACGTGCTTCAGTGCATCGGCGTGTCCATCGGCATCGTGCAGCTGATGGCGATGTTCGCGAAGAAGGCCCGCACCGTCGTGATCGGCGCGGGTGTGCTCGCGGTCGTGTTCATCGCGATGGCGCCGCTGGCCGACGCAGTGCCCTACGACCACTGGGGCCGCCCGCTGGCGAACTACCTCACGCACCGCGGCGGCTCGCTCTTCCCACTCTTCCCCTGGAGCGGCTTCGTGATGGCGGGCGTGTCGCTCACGTTCCTCGTCGCACCTCAGGGCGCCAAGACCGACCCCTGGGTGCCGGTGCCGCGGCTGCTCGGGTTGGCAGTGCTCCTCTTCGGCGCGCATGCGATCGCCAAAGCCTCGCCGTGGACCTTCGTGACCGACGCGACCACGTCGCATTCGGTGCCGCACTTCGCGATCCTCAAGCTCGCCGCGGTGGTGGGCGTGGTGGTGGTGCTCTCGCTCATCGGCACCCGGCTGCGCAGCTTGCCCCGGTGGCTGCAGACCCTCGCGGGCGAGAGCCTGATGCTCTACTGGTTCCACTTGATGGTGCTCTACGGCGCCGGTCTCGGGTTGGCCTCGGTGGTCGGGCGCACCCTCCCGTTGACGGAGGCGCTTCTCGCGGCGGCCGCGGTGGTGGTCGTGACCACCCTCGTCGGTCTGGGGTGGCACCGCGCCAAGCGGTGGAAGAACGAAGTCCGCGCGCGCCGCGCGATTCCGTGACCGCCGGCATGATGGCCGGCGCGCTGGAAGGCATCCGCGTGCTCGACCTGAGCCGCATCCTGGCGGGCCCCACCTGCACCCAGTTGCTGGGCGACCTGGGCGCGGAAGTCATCAAAGTCGAACGGCCCGGACACGGCGACGACACCCGGCGCTGGGGCCCACCCTTTGTGAAAGACGCCGACGGCACCGACACCACCGAGAGCGCCTACTACCTCTGCGCGAACCGGAACAAGCGGTCGATCGCGATCGACTTCACCAAGCCGGCTGGCGCGGCGCTCGTTCGGCGGCTGGCTGCCGGCGCCGACGTGCTGGTCGAGAACTACAAAGTCGGCGACCTGGCCAAACGAAGGCTCGGGTACGAGGACCTGCGCGCCGACCACCCGAAGCTCGTGTACCTCTCGATCAGCGGCTTCGGCCAAACCGGTCCGCGCGCCGCCGAACCTGGCTACGACTTTCTCGTGCAGGCGATGGGCGGCGTGATGTCGTTGACCGGCGACCCCGACGGACAGCCGGTCAAAGTCGGGGTCGGCATCGCGGACGTGATGTGCGGCATGTACGCGAGCGTGGGCGTGCTCGCGGCGCTTCGACACCGCGACCGAACCGGCCAGGGACAACACATCGATCTTGCGCTCTACGACGCGCAGGTCGCCTGGCTCATCAACGCGGCGACGAACTTTTTGGCGAGTGGCTCGGCGCCGCGCCGCTTCGGCAACGCGCATCCGAACATCGTGCCCTACCAGGTGTTCGAGACCGCGGACGGGCACGTGGTGATCGCCGTCGGCAACGACGCGCAGTACGGACGCTTGTGCGAAACGATGGGGCGGCCCGAGCTCGCGACGGACGAACGTTTCCGAACCAACTCGGATCGACTGCGGCACCGCGACGCGCTCGTCGAGCTTCTCACCGCATGCGCGCGAACCCGAACCACCGACGACTGGGTCTCGGCGCTGAAGAAGGCGATGGTCCCGGTCGGTCCGGTGAACACCCTCGACCGGGTGTTCGACGATCCCCAGACCCAGCACCGCGGCATGCAGATCGACATGCCGCACCCGGCGAGCCCGGACGGAGTGCGGCTGCTCGGCAACCCGCTGAAGATGAGCGAGACCCCGGTGCGCTATCGGCGGCCTCCACCAATGCGGGGCGAGCACACCGACGAGATCCTGGACGAGCTCGGCATCGACCGCGCCCAACGTGACGAGTGGAGACGCGATGCCGTCATCGAGTGAGGTTCGAGAGATCCGGGTGGTCGATGTGATCGCACAGCGGTTGGCGCGCGAGACCCGTTTCGCGTTCGGGGTGCCGGGCGGCGAGGTGCTCAGCCTCATCGACGCGCTCCGATTGGCCGGGACGCGGTTCGTGCTCGCCCGCCACGAGTCGAGCGCTGGGTTCATGGCCGAAGGCGCGCTGCGGTCGGACCGATGGAAAGGTGCCGAAGGTGGGGACGCGCTCGGTGTGCTCGTCGCGACCCTCGGGCCCGGCGTCGCCAACTGCGTCAACGTGGTGAGCCACGCGCAGCAATCGCGGCAGCCGCTTGTGGTGCTGACCGGCTGCGTCGCCGCCGCCGACGCGGGCACCTACACCCACCAGGTGTTCGACCATGTGTCGGTCCTCCGGCCGCTCGTGAAAGCGAGCTTCGTCGTCGCGGCCGGCACCGTCGGCGAAGTCGTCGAACGGGCGATCGCCCTGGCCAAGGAAGGCGTGCCCGGCGTCGTCCACATCGAGGTGCCGGTCGACGTCGCCGACCAACCGGCCGAGCCCCACTCGGCGTCGCTGTGGGAACACGTGCGGTCCGGATGCGGAGACCACACCACGTTGAGCGCACTGCGGCATTCGATTCAGAACGCGAAGCGGCCGCTCTTGCTCGTCGGGCTCGGCGCGCTCGCACCGGGCGCCGCCGAAGCGTTGAGAGAAGTGCACGCGCGCTGCCCGCTGCCGGTCGTGACCAGCTACGAAGCCAAGGGCGTCGTCGACGAACACGATCCGCGCTGCGTCGGCGCGGCGGGCCTCAGTCCGCGCGCCAACGCCATCGTCTTGCCACTCGTACGCGACGCGGACGTCGTGGTCTTGGTCGGCTTCGACCCGGTCGAGCTTCGACATGCGTGGCGGCACCCCTTCGCCGAAGACGCAACGATCATCGAGCTCGCGCGCGGCGCCGGGTTGCACGGGATGTTCCGCGCGACCTCGACCCTGGTCGGCGACCCCGCGACGCTGGTCCGACAACTCTTCGACGGCGTCGCACACGACGGTGGTTGGTCCGGCGGCGAACACTCTGGATCGGAGGGACCCGAAGTCGCACGCAAGCAGCTGCGCGACGCGTTCCCATCCACAGACACCTTCGAACCCACCGGGCTCATCGCGGTGCTCGAGCAACACACCCCACCCGAAGCCATCGTGTGCGTCGACACCGGCGCGCACCGCATCTTGATCTGCCAGCAGTGGCGGTTCCGAGAACCAGCCCGCCTCGTCCAGTCCAACGGCACGAGCACCATGGCGTGCGCGCTCGGCTTCGCGGCAGGCGCCAAGATCGCCGAGCCACAACGGCCGGTGCTCGCGGTGATCGGAGACGGCGGCCTCGAGATGGCGCTCGGCGAGCTCGGCACGTTCCGCGACGAGAAGTTGCCGGTGATGATCGTCGTGTTCGACGACCGCTCACTCGCGCTGATCGAGAAGAAGCAACGCGCCCGCGACCTGCCCAACCTGGGTGTCGACTTCGGCGGCACCGACCCGGACTTCGCTGGCACCGACTACGCCGCCATCGCCCGCGCCTTTGGCGGCGTCGGCGTTCGGATCGAATCGCTGGCCCAGCTGCAGACCGAACTCGCCGCCGCCTTTGCAGAGGACCGCGACGTGTTCACGCTGCTGCACTGCCCCATCCCCCGCCACGCCTACGACGACCGAATCTGAGCGCCGGCTGGGACCCGAGTTTCCCTGGCGGCTGGGATCTGTGTTCGCCCCGCCGAACTGCTGAAGTCTTGGCGTCCATGGACCGGGACCGATGCTTTGGGGCGGCCACGGCGCAAAACGCGCCTCAACCGCAAGTTCACGGAACGCTTGCGATGTGTTCGGTCGAGCGAGCCCGTGGTAGATATTCGGTGGGGTGAGCACGCAAGAACAAGACCGCGTGGGGACGGTCGTCGGGGGCAAGTACCGGCTCGAGCGGTTGCTCGGCACCGGAGGTTTCGGTGCGGTGTACGGCGCACACCACCTGCAGCTCGATCGGCGGGTCGCGATCAAGATCCTGCACCCGCACATGATGAGCTCGCCCGATGTCGTCTCGCGCTTCGTGCGGGAAGCGCGCGCGGCCTCCAAGCTCGAACATCCGAACGTCGTCGACGTACGCGACATCGAGGTCGACGGCGATGGGTGTTTCATGGTGCTCGAGTTCCTCGAAGGGGTGTCGCTCGGTGACCACCTCGAGTCGAAGGGGCACTTGAGCCTCTCTGAGACGCTCGAAATCGTCGGCCCCGTGCTCGACGCGCTCGGCGCTGCACACGACCACGGAATCGTGCATCGCGACGTGAAACCCGACAACGTGTTCCTGAGCCGGACGCGCGACGGGCGCATGGTCCCGAAGTTGCTCGACTTCGGCATCGCGAAGTTGACCGAAGGCAACGAGTCACAAGCGACCAAGACCGGCGCGATGCTCGGGACCCCCTACTTCATGTCCCCTGAGCAGGCGCAGGGGCGGCAGTCGGAGATCGGCGCTTGGACCGACGTGTGGGCCGCCGCGGTGATGGTCTACCACTGCCTCTCCGAACACTATCCGATCGAGATCGAATCCCCTGTGGCGCACGCCATCCTGGTCGCGCTCGTCGTGGGTGACATCGTGCCGCTCTCCGCGCGTGTGCCGAACGTGCCACCCGAACTCTCGCGCGTGCTGGAAGAAGCGCTCGCGCGCGATCCGGGCGCGAGGACCGCGTCGGCGCGCACCCTTCGAACGCAGCTCGAACACGTGCTCGAGACCCAGGGGGACTACGTCGCACCCTCCGCGCGGCAGGTGGTGCCAGCGGGTCTCGATGTCTTTGGTGAGACGGCCGCGGGCGATGCGCCCGACGCGCCGGCGCCCGCGCGTGCCATCGAGTCGATGGACGAACGTCCCGTCGCTGGCACGTCGCGGCGGGTGTGGGTCATGGGCGCCGCGCTCCTGGCTGTGGGTGCCGTTCTCGGCGTGGTCCTTCCGGGTCTCAGTGCGGGGGACGAGCCAGTGAACGATGTACAAACCGTGGGCGACGTGTCCCCGCCACGTGATGGGACGACCGCCGTCGCACCGACACCGCCCGCGGTCGAAGCCACCCCGGTCGCAGAGCCGTCAACGCAAGCGGCCACGGTGGCCGCGCCCCGCCCCACGCCCATGGCCTCCGTCATGGAACCGAGGTCACGAATCCGGAACCACTCCGTCGCCATGACGCTCGGGATGCAGAACGACGTGGCCGAGACGACGATGACCGATCCCTCGCCGATGGTGTCGATGGCCACCGCTGCGATGACCGAAGCCAGCACTGCGGCCAGAGCCAGCACTGGGACTCCCGAGGCCAGGACTGCGATGACCGCTGCGTCCGCCGACGAGACGACGACTCCGATGACCACGACGACAACGACCACAACGACCACCACCCCGATGGAGACGCCCACCGAGATGGGGCGCCATCACCGCGCGGGCGAGATCAGCTTGGACGACCTATGACGGCGATGCCCACCATGCGTACACCCCCCCCAGGACGCGACCTCCCCAACGCGAACGGGCCTTCCCAGGCATGGGTCCGCCTTGGCCGCCAGCTCATCGCGGTGGCCTGCCTACTTGCGGTGCTCCCAGGCACCACAGCCGAGGCACAAGCCGACGGTGCTGGCTCTGGGAGTCGCAGCGAGGTCGCCGAGAGCAACGACTCAGCGGATGGCAGCCAAGCGTCGGTGGCCGCGGTCGAACCAGACCCGAGCCAGGCGCTGCTGGCGGAGGCGGTCCGAGAGTACGGCGCGGGAAGCTACAACGAGGCGTACGCGCTGCTCCGGCGCGCGTACGAAGCGCAGCCGACCGCCCGGGTCGAGCGGGTGCTGGGCATGACCGCGTTTGCGCTCCGCAACTACCGCGAAGCCATCGACTGGCTGGAGCGATCGCTCGCGACGAGCGTGCGGCCGCTCACCACGGACATGCGCGAGGACGTCGAGTCGTTGCTCGCGCGGGCGCGATCGTTCCTGGGACACTTCGAGGTCCACACGAGCGTCCCCGGTGCGCGGGTGGACGTCGATGGTGAACCTTTCGAGGGCACGGAGCTCGTGCTGGATCTCGGCGAGCACGAGCTGGTCGCGCGCGCCGAAGGCTACGAGCCCACCACCCGGCGCGTGCACGTGCGCGGAGGCGAGCAGGAGACGATCTCGATCGAACTCGTGCGGCTGGTCGCAGCCACCGCAGAGGATCCGGGCGCGCTCCACCGCCGGCTCGGCATCGCGAGCATGGCGGGCGCGGGCGCGTTTCTCATCGCTGGCGTCGTCGCGAACGTGATCTGGTCGGATGCGGTGTCGACCTTGAACGTCAACCTCGAAGCGGGCGCCTGCGCCGCGGATCCCGAGAGCGAAGACGTTCTGCCGGGTGGCGCGCCCGAATGCTACGACCTCGAGAACCGCTACCGACTCACGCTTCCATTCATCTGGATCGGATACGTGGGCGCGGGTGCGTTTCTCGCCGCTGGCATCGCGCTGCTCGCCGGTGCGCCGAGCGACGACGACGACGAGCAGGCCGTTGCGTGCGGCCCCTTCGCGCAGCTCGGCGTGAGCTGCGTGGGCCACTTCTAGAGCGCCGACCGCCGACGTCGCGCGACGAGGACGAACACGAAGAGCCCGCCCCAGAGCATGGCCGCCCCATCGTCCGGGGACGTGGTGCGACACGCGCAGCCGCTGACCTGCACCACCGGAGGCCTGCCGCCGTCCAGCGTACCCCCGCTGTCCGGCATGCCGGTGTCGGGGCAGTCGGAGGAGCACATGCCCTCTTCGTCGCAGGTGCCCGCTCCGCCGCACAGGCCGTCGCAGGTCGCGGCTGCCTCCCGCGGATCGCAACGGCCGTCGGCGGCGGCGCCGGCTGCGACGCTGCACACCAGGCAGTCCGTCGACGAGCCGCCCCCGCAACTGGACTCGCAACACACTCCGTCGACGCAGAAGCCGGACTCGCAGCGGCCGTCCGCACTGCACGCCGTGCCTTCGGGATCCGGCAGTGGAAACGTGGCGGTCAGTCCAGCCCGACTCGCGCGGCCGGGACCTCCCGCCAGCACGGTGCGACCGGAGACGGCCACGTGGGTGGCAAGCGCGTCCATCGCCCGGGCCTCCGACAGCGCGAAGCGCGTGACCTCGGACCAGACTTCACCACGCCGCAAGAAGAGCGAAGCGCTGCCAACATCGGCTGCGTCGCCATCGTCCAGCGGGTTGCCAACCACCGCGACACCGTCCTCGAGCGCGACCGATGCGCCGAAGTTGTCGCTGCTGGTGCGTTCGTCGGCCTGTAGCCGTTGCGGCGCAGGCCATGCTTCGGAAGTCGCGCTGCGCACGTAGACGAAGGCCAGGCCGCCCTCCGCTTCCTCCGGCGCGCCGACGAGCGCTTGCCGCCCACCGTCGGCGAGCGCGACGCCGATGCCGAACTCTGCGCGGTCCGCCAGCCCGGGTCGCAGCACAGCGCCCCCGACCCACGACGCGCCGTCGTGCTCGAACGGGTAGACCGCGCCCACGTTCATGCCCTGCAGGTCATCGCCGGGTGCGCCGACGAGCAGGGAGTCCCCAGACAGCGCGACGCTCTCGCCGAACCGGTCGTCGGCTTCCACCTCGCCCGGGGCCACAGCCTCGGCTGCGACGCCGTCGATCGGGTAGACATACACGGCGCCTGCCGCCGCGCTGCTGTCGGTGTCCGGCGCACCGACGGCGATCCACTGATCCGAGATGGCGACCGACGTACCGAACCGGTTCGGGGCGTCGCCGGGACGCGTGAGTTCTTCACCCATCCACTCCGAACCATCGAACTCGTATCGGTGCGCGCGACCCGGCCGCGCGGCGCCCGAGGCGGCTGGCTCGCCGATGACCGCGACGTTCCCTCGAAGCGCGACCGAGAATCCAAAGCTCCCGACCATGCCATCCGGGTTGTCGATTTCGTCGACGCGCGACCAGCGACCGGCGGCACGCTCGAAGACGTACACGCGGCCGGTCTGTGCCCCGAAAGAACCCGGTGCACCGACGAGCGCCCGGTCCCCGTCGATGGCCACCGAGAAACCGGAGAGCGACTCATCGGGCGCCATCGCATCGAGCAACTGGTCTTCCATGGCGACCGGCGCGCGGGGCGTGATCTCGGCACGCCAGGTCCGCTCTGGCGAGGTGGAGGCGTGGGCGCTCGACGCCACGAAAGCGCCGCACGCCAGTGTGACCGCGAGGATCACGCGGGGGGTTCGGTTCACGTCGGTGTGGGTCCCGGCCGGTGCTGGCTGTGCTGGCCTGGGGAGTCGCAGTGCTGGCCTTGGGAATCGCAGTGCTGGCTTCGGGAGTCGCAGAGCTGTCTTCACGTCGTTCTCTTCACGTCGTCGTTCTTCACGTCGGCTTGCGCCTCGAGCGTTCACGTCGTTGACCGCGCTGTTTTAGCACCTACCGGCGCCGCCGTACGAACCAAGCGGTGAGCGCGAAGAGCGCAAGCGGCAAACCGCCGCCTGTGCCCGGTGCTCGGCAACCACATCCGGCGGCCGCGACCGGCTCGCCCGCGTCGCTGCCCACGCCTGCGTCGTCTTCGCCGCCGCCTGCATCGTCTTCGCCGCCGCCCGCGTCGGCCTCGACCCCGCAGCTGTTCACGTCTGCGGGACACGCCGCACCAACGCCGTCGCACTGCTCGGAGGGATCGCAGCTCGCGTCGGTCGACTCCCGGCAGGACATGCCCGCGGATTCGACCGCGTCGGGCGGACAGCCGGGCGCATCGCCGGAACAGAACTCCGGCGTGTCGCACGTGCCGTCGGCGGCGCGACACATGACGTCCGCCAGGTAGAGCATCGGACAATCGATCGTGAGCCCGTTGCACATGTCCGCGGTGTCGCAGACATCGAGCACGCCCGCGTTGCAGACGGTGCCTGCCGGGAGGACGTTCTCGACGCACACCCCAGCGTCGTCGCACAGGTCGTTGTCGTCGCATGGCCCAGCCGCCACACCACAGTTCGTGCCTTCCGGGTGCACCCGGTCCGCGCACTCGGACGACGTGCCATCACACACGTCCTCCAAGTCGCATCCTGTGTCTCCGACGATGCCTCGACACGTCGTGCCCGCGGCCACGGCGATGTCCGGCGGGCACATAGCCGCGCCCGAACAGCGCTCTGGGGCGTCGCACGGACCATCGGCGGGCCGGCAGACTTCGGTGGAGAACAGGTTGGTCGGACACGAACGGTCGCCGGCCACACACTGCTCCGCGACGTCGCACCCCCCCGGCGCGGCGGCCCGGCAGGTGATCGCGGCGGCGGCCCCAGCCGTCAGTGCGCTGCACGTTCCGCTGGCGCCGGCGCTGCCGGCCGCCGTGCTGCACGCTTCGCAGGCGTCGTTGCACGCGTCGTTGCAACACACCCCATCCACGCAAAGCCCGTTGCGGCAGTCTCCGCCTCCCGTGCACGGCTCGCCTTGCGCGTCCCAGAGCCGGTACGAGCGCACCGTTCCCTCGTTGGGGGCGCCACCAAGCGCGCGGGTGCCATCGCCCGACATGCTCACCGAGAACCCAAAATGGCTGGTGGCGGGGAGGGTCGCGTTGCCGCCAACTGTCCAGGTCGACCCAGCACGGCTCAAGAACCGAATGTACCCGTCGGTGTACGCGCCCGCGACCGCTCGACGGCCCGTGTGCCGCGCCATGGCGAGTGAGAAGCCGAGGCGCGCGTTGTGGCCCCCCCGCGAAACCTCCGCAGCGCTTGCGAACGTGCTTCCAGTCCACTCAAAGGAGATCACTCGGCCATGGTCGTCTCGAGAGTCCGCTGTTGCGTCGAAGTTCGCGGCACCGACCAGGAGCCGGGTTCCGTCGGTCGCGACGGACGTCCCGAAGTGTTCGCCGGCCTGCGCGCTCGGGGCGGAGAGCCGCGCCCGATAGGTCCAGGTGCTGCCGGACCGGGTGTGCACGTAGACGTGTCCACGCTCCCCGTTGTCTCCAGGCGCTCCGACCGCGATCATGGAGGCGTCCGCATTGATGGCCACCGATGCGCCAAAGTCGTCTCCGGATCGCCCGGTCGGGCTCGGCGGCGCGAACTCCGCACGCTGCGTGCATGAGGTGGGCGGCACGCACGTGTAGTACCGGGCCGTCCCTGAAGAGGCGCCTGCCACGATGTCGTTGCTCGCGGTCGCCACGAGATGGAGGCCGTCGTCCGAGAGCGCGACCGCGGTCCCGAAGAGCGAACCGCCGTCCAAGCCGGGGCTGGGCACGGCGGCGAAGAAGTCGCGGTACCGCCAGACGCCGCCGATGCTGTGCCGTGAAAAGAAGAGCACCCGCCCTTGGTTGCCGTTGTATCCAGGATCGCCGATCGCGACGTACTGGCCGTTCGACGAGATGGCGACCGAGGCACCAAACCGCGAACCATCGGGGACGCTGGGGTGGTGGTCGACGGGCGTCCATACGTCGCCTGCCCGGAAGTACACCCGGACTAGGTTGCTCCCGCCCACGATGGCCCAGCCCCCCGCGGCAGAGATGGCCACCGCGGTCCCTTCGCGTGGGATGGTGGAATTGATCTGCGGCAGCTCCACGAACTCGAGGAGCGGGTCGACGACGATTGGGTACTGCGCGCTGTGATCATCGACTTCGAGTCGGATGTGGCCGCCGGCCACGAGCATCCGAGCTGGGATGCGACGTCCGCGGGCGTCCACGACGGCGAGATGCGCGTAGCGCGCGAGCTCCCGACCCGACGCGTCTGTGAGCGCGATCGCGTCGTCGTCGATGCGCTTCGGCACGACCCCCTCACCGACCGACATGTCGAGCTGCAACGCGCCGTCTCCCGCCGGGCGCGCGTCGAGGGTCACGCCCTGCTCGAGTCCGCTCGGGAGCGAACGCCACCACTCGACGACGCCCGCCGCGCGCACGATGCGCACCTCGGGACCATCCACTTCGGGCGCGGGCGACGCGACCGCGCGACGGGTGTCTCCGCGCCCAAGCGACGCGAGTCCGATCGACACCGTGGCTCCATCCCGCGCGACGCGGGCGCCCCGTGCGTCCACGTCCGCTTCCCCGAGTCGGACGCCGGCGATGTGGGGCGCGGGCTGATGGGCGGGGTCGAGCGCGGCCTCGGTCCGTTCGAGCGCGAGCGGGTCGAGCCACGGCTCGGTGGAGCCAGCCTTGGCGATCACGATCGGGGAGGAGAACGCAACGGCGGCAACGGCGATGGATGCGAGCACGAAGACAGACGGGACAGCGCGGGAGCCAAACATGCCCCATTGAGCCCAGAAGTTGGCTCGAGGCACAAGACCCGCTCCTGACAGGCGTTGCGCACAACAGGGAGCGTCCCCAACCTTGGAGGCTTTGACCTACAAGCTGCTGAGCGGCTCGCCCGCGGTGAACTCGTGGAGGCGTTGGCGCAGCGGTTCATTGCTGAGGGTTTCGTGGTGGGTCATGCCCTCGAGGGTGAGCAGCTCGCACCGGTCGCCACAGGCCGCCATCACGTCGAGCACGTCGCTGTACTCGACCACTTCGTCGACCGGGCTGTGCACGAGGACGTAGTGCGCACTCGGAGAATCTGCGATGCACGCGGTGGCCGACGCATCGTCGGGATCGAAGCCGCCGCGGGCACCGGCGAGCTCGACGGTGCGCTGCACGAAGTCGGTCGGCACCAGCCACGCGAAGTGTTCGCTCGCGGAGCGCAGGTACGGCCGCATGAGCCGGCGCATCGATCCGAAACCACCGGCGCTGACGACGCGGGTGACCCGCGGATCCTGACATCCGAGCTGCAGGGCGACTGCGCCGCCATAGGACGGGCCGTACACGCCGACGTCGTCGAGTTGCATGCCTTCGGCCTCCAGATGATCGAGCACCGCGATCAGATCGAAGCGGTCTTTGGCTCCGTACGTGATCGGGACCGAACTCGAACGGCCGTGCCCGCGCAGATCAACCAGCACCGAGGAGACGCCATGCACGGCGTAGCGCCTAGCGAGCGGCCACATCGTGCGTTTGTTGTCGCCGATCCCGTGCAGGATGATCATCAGGTCGACCGGATCCGGCGGCGGCTCGCCCCACGCCTCGGTGTACCAGACGTCGAGCTCGACGCCGTCGTCGACCGACACGCGAAAGGCCCGCGTCACCTCGTCGGGTGGATCCTCGTAGCTGCGTCCGAGGTTGCGCGGGCGGATCAGATTCTCCGCGACCTGCGACGTGACGCGCTGGTACACGACGCACAGCACCACCAAGCCGACCAGGAACACGACGAGGCCGATGATCTTCAAGATCTTCACTGCGCTTCCCTACGGTGCGGTCGCTGGGCACAGCACTGCTGCTCTCGAGGACTGCACTGCGATTCTCGAGGACTGCACTGCGATTCGCGCAGACAACACTGCGATTCGCGCAGACAACACTGCGATTCGCGCAGACAACACCGTGTACCTCCGAGGTCGGGATCTGGAACGCGCTGCACTGGCCCTACGTGTCCGCGCACGGACGAAGCGGCAAGCGCTCGCTGGCCCTGGGGAGCCGCAAGCGCACGATCAGGCGAGGATGCCCGCTTCGTGGTGCGAGCCTGGCGCCACGCGTTGTTTCGCCCACTGGTGACCGGGACGCTCCCCCAGCCGTTGGCGCAGCGCCCGTTGCGCTCGTCGCAGGGTCTCTGGCGCGCGCTGGCCCCCGTCGAGCGCGGCCTGGAGCCGGATGAGCTCGAACACATCGCGCTGCGCGTTGCTTCCGCCCATCCGCACCAGGTGCTTCTGCAACCGCACGAGCTTTTCGAAACTGCGCGCCGGTTCGCTCGGCCCAAGTGCGATCGCTTCGACCAACGGCGCGCCGACCTCTCGCTGCACCGCACGCTGCGCACCGGTCGCGTCTTCGGCGCAGTGGGCCGCGAGCGAGGCCCGCATCGGCGCGGGATCCCCGGCCTGGCGGAGCGCCAGCGCGTAGTGGGCATCCGCGAACGCCGAGCCGTGGTCGAGCCCGAACGTCGCGGCGATCTCCGCGAGACCGACCCAGCGGTCGCCCACGTCGATGCCATCGGACTCGAGCCGCCAGAGCAGCGTCGTGCAGTTGCTCATGTCCCGGTAGTCGCCGACCCAGGGCCGCGCCACGTGCGCGTCGTACAGCGCGAGCGCGTCGCGCGGACGGCCGAGCTCGCAGTCGATCATCGCGCGGTGCCAGTACACGTGCCCGCGGAAGACCGAACATCCGTCGTACCCGGCCCGATGTGCATCGAGCCATTGCGCGGCAACCTCCGGCCGGTCCCGCATCTCGAAACTGTGCGAGACGGCGTGAATGCCCCAGGCGTCGCTGGGTTCGAGTTCGACCGCGCGCCGCCCCACCGCTTCGGACCGCTCGAACTGTCCGTCTTCGCAGAGCGCGAACGCGTGGCATCCGTGCATGTACCCGCTGCCAGGCGTCGCATCGGACCACGCCGTCGCCACCCCTTCGAGCGCGCCGAGCATCGCCACGCGGTCGCCGTATAAGAAGGCGAGCCCGTGGTGCACTTTGATCGTCAGCGCGTCGGTTGGGTGCCGCTCCAGGATCTCGCGCAAGGCGCGCAGCGCACCCAAGGCGTCGTCGTTCGCCCAAGCTCGGATCGCGGCCACGAGCAACTGTTCGCGCGGGGTTCGGCACAGAGGCGCGACCTCGTCCGCCAGACGAAGTGCCCGCCCGCGCAGCTCGACGCGCCCCTTGAACAGCAGCCCGAATCCCTGGACGCAGCGGGCCGGAACGAACTCCGGCGAGGCCGCGCGGACCGCGTCGATGCACCCGACCAGGGTCGCGCGGTGACCCAGCAGCGCGTGGACCGCGTCCGACCACGCCGCGGGTGGAGGTTCAGTCGACACGCCTCCCCAGCCGTCTTCGTGCGGTTCAGCGCTGGCCGGGGTGCCCATTCCGCAACCCTACCGTGCTCGCACAAAGATGTTACGCGCCGACTGCTCAACTCCTGAACACCACCGCCGAGCAGGTGTGCGGTTGTGTCCGTGGCGGCGCGTGGCCGGGGCCTGCCGAACCACGAACCGCACGGCGACGGTCGGCGCGCGCGGGGGCACGGGGTGTGCAAACCTGCCTGGCGTGAAACTCGTCATCCCCTTGGGTCTCTTGTTCGCGCTCGCGTGCGGTTCCACCCCTCCCGGCCCCGACGCCGCCGCGCGCGATGCGGCCGTCGATGGGTCCACGGACACCGGAGACGAAGCCTTGGACTCCGGCGGCGAGGAACGCGACGCCTCCGCCGACGCGCTCGACCAGGAGACCGTGCGGGTCGGCCACGCGCGCGAGATGCGGGGCGGCTGGATCGCGTCCGTCTACAACATCAACTGGCCGAGTCGCACGGGGCTGTCCGCCGAAGCCCAGCGAAGCGAACTCGAAGCCCGGATGGACGACGCGGCCAACGCGGGACTCAACGCGGTGTTCCTGCAGGTGCGACCGGAAGGCGACGCGTTCTACCCATCGGAGCTCGAACCGTGGAGCCGCTTCCTCTCCGGCACCCAGGGCGTCGCCCCGGGCTGGGACCCGCTCGAGACCGCCATTCGGATGGCGCACGCGCGCGGACTCGAACTGCACGCCTGGATGAACCCGTACCGCGCCAAAGCCAGCGCGTCCTCGACCGCGGTCGCACCGCACGCCGCGGTCACGCTCTCCGAACACATGATCCGCTACGGGGATCTGCTCTGGATGGATCCCGGGGCCGAGGCGGTACAAGACCACACGCTCGCGGTGATTCGCGACGTGCTGACCCGATACGACGTCGATGGGCTGCACTTCGACGACTACTTCTACCCCTACCCCGACGGGCCGTTTCCCGACGACGACTCGTTCGATGCCTACCGGTCCGGGGGCGGCACGCTCGACCGAGGCGACTGGCGACGCGACAACGTCAACCACCTGGTTGAACGCATCGCGGAGATCGTGCGCGAAGTCGCGCCCACGGTCCGCTGGGGGATCTCACCGTTCGGCATCTACCGGCCCGGCATGCCCGAAGGCATCACTGGACTCGATCAATACGCCAGCATCTACGCGGACCCGCCGCTGTGGATCCGCAACGGCTGGGTCGACTACCTCGCGCCGCAACTCTACTGGCCGTCCACCCAGACCCGCCAAGCCTACGAGCCACTCGCGCAGTGGTGGGGCGCGCTGGCCACCGAGGGCCGACTCATCTTCATCGGCAACTACCTCTCGAAGGTCGGCACGGAGACCGCCTGGGATCTCGACGAGCTGCGGACCCAACTCCGCATGACGCGCGAAGCCCCCGGGGTGGAGGGCAACCTGTACTTCCACGTCGCGCCGCTCGACGGCCGCGCACCGGAGATCGCGGAGGTGCTGCAAAACCACTACGTCGTCCCCGCCGCCACGCCGCCGATCGCCGATGCGTTCGGCGCGACCCTCGCCCCCCCGGCGGTGCGGATCGACGGCGCCATCGCCACCGTCACCCACGCGTCCCCGCTGCGCTACGTCGGCGTGTACGGCGCGATCGAACCCGGCGTCTTCACGCTCGATCGGCTCGTCCCCGCCGGTTCGGAAGAAGGGACCGGTGTCGGCCTGGAGCCGGGCGAATGGGCCCTGAGCGCCATCGACCGCCGAGGCGTCGAGAGCGAAGGCGTGATCGTCCAGATCGAGTGATCTCCTCTCGGAGGCTGGGCCGGATCGAAGGGCAATCGGCTAGGCGGCCGCCTTCGCAGACGCGGCGCTCAGCGGCCACCTGCTATGCCAAGGAATCCGTAACGCGATCGACCAGTCCGCGTACCATCGCTCGTCTGAAGAGGAGCTGAGATGGGGACGGAAAGAAAGCCGGTCGAGGTCGCCACGTGGTCGACCCTCGAAGACCGCACGCCGACGTACGCGCTGGTCGCCAACGTCGACCTGGTCGTGGTGCGCTACGACGACGACGTGAGTGTGCTGTACGGGCGCTGCTTGCACCGCGGCGCGCTGATGGCGGACGGCTTCGTGAAGGGGGACGACCTCATCTGCGGCGTGCACCAGTGGGACTACCGGGTCGCGACCGGGGTGAGCGCCTACGACTCCAAAGAAGTGCTCCACAAGTTCCGCGCCTGGATCGACGGCGACGCCGTGTTCGTCGATGAAGCGGAGATCCGGACGTGGGCCGTCGACAACCCGCAGCCCTACGACCGCAAGACCTACCTGGGTCTGTACGCCGACCACCACGGCACGTCGGCGGAGCCCTACGCCAAACACATTCACGAGCTCGCCGAACACGGCCTCTCGCGCACCGGCCACCACGGCGAGACGAGCGCGATGGGCGTCGCGCTGACCGAACTTCCGCGCTGGCAGGACATCCAGATCGTGACGGCGCAGATGTGGAAGCAGCCGCGGCTCGACGACGCACCGGTCGCGACCTCGGTGGTCATCGGACCGCGCGCGAAGAAGCCGCTGAGCCTCGAGATCCCCATCTTCGTGAGCGACATGAGCTTCGGCGCGTTGAGCGAAGAAGCGAAGACCGCGCTTTCGATGGGCGCAGAGCTGGCGGGCACCGGCATCTGCTCCGGCGAAGGCGGTATGCTGCCGGAAGAACAAGCCGAGAACAGCCGCTACTTCTACGAGCTCGCGAGCGCGCGTTTCGGCTGGGATCTGCAGCTCGTGAAGAAGGTGCAGGCGTTTCACTTCAAGGGCGGCCAGGGCGCCAAGACCGGCACCGGGGGACACCTCCCAGGCGAGAAGGTCCAAGGCAAGATCGCCGAGGTCCGCAAACTCCCGCCCGGGAAAGCGGCGATCAGCCCTTCGACCTTTCCGGACATTCACGGAGTCGCGGGCTTCCAGGAGATCGCGGCACAAGTCCGCGAGACCTCGGGCGGCATCCCGGTCGGATTCAAGCTCAGCGCCCAACACATCGAGCGCGACCTCGACTTCTGCCTGGCGGTCGGCGCGGATTACGTGATCCTCGACGGGCGTGGCGGCGGCACCGGCGCGGCGCCCGAGATCTTCAAGCAGAACATCTCGGTGCCGACGCTCGCTGCGTTGCCCCGCGCCCGCAGACACCTCGACGCCTGCGGCGCGTCGGACGTGACCCTGGTGGTGACCGGCGGGCTTCGCACCGAGGCGGACTTCGTCAAAGCGATGGCGCTCGGCGCCGACGCGGTCGCGGTGTCGAACTCGGCGTTGCAGGCGATCGGGTGCCTCGGCATGCGGGCCTGCCACAGCAACAACTGCCCGGTGGGCATCGCGACCCAGAAGCCGCACTTGCGCGAGCGCCTGGACGTGAAGCACTCGGCGCAGCGCCTCGCCCGCTACTTCGAGGCCACGGTCGAGCTCATGAAGATCCTGGCGCGCGCCTGTGGACACGACGCCCTCGCGAAACTCTGCGTGGACGATCTCACGACCTGGAAGCGGGACATCGCGCACCTCACGGGCGTGCGATACGCCGGCATGACCCCGCTCTGATCATGGCGTGGATGCTCCACGCTGCGGCGGGATGGATGGGCTTCGGTCTGCTCGTCGCGCTCGCGTTCCTCGCGGTCGGGTTGCCACGGGTCGACCCGGCCGGCGCGGGGAGTTCGATGCTCTTCCGCGTGCTGATCCTTCCTTCCTGTGCGCTGCTCTGGCCGGTGATCGCTTGGCGCTGGGTCCGCGGTGCTCCGTCGTGATCCGGCCGCAACGAAAAGCCCACGCGCTCGTCTGGTGGCTGCTGCTGCCGGCGCTGCTGGCTCTGTGTGGCTGGGCCGCGTCGATGCCGAGCCAGGCCCCGGCCGAGCCGAGTCCGCTGCAAGCCCGTCGCCCAGAGGCGGCCCGATGAGGCCGCGCCGATGAGCACGCAGTACGTCCCGGTGCAGTGGACCGCGCGCAAGATCTTCTACGACGCCATCGTCGTCGTGGCGGTGGCGATCTACATCGTGCTCTTCGGGGTCGTGACCCGCTGGCTGCATTCCGGCGACGGGGTGTTGACCGGACAGATCGTCTCGATGCGCGCGTGGGGCAGCTGCGCGTTTCTGATGCTGACCCTGATCCTCTGCATCGGACCGCTCGCGCGCCTGAGCCCGAAGTTCATTCCGCTGCTCTACAACCGGCGGCACTTCGGGGTGCTGATGTTCTTCGTGGCGGCGATGCACGCGAACACGGTGCTCGGGTACTACTACAACTACACCGGCGATCTGGACCGGGTCAGCGCGCTCTTTCTGAGCGACAACGAGTTCACCGGCGCCTCGTGGCCCTTCCCACTCTTCGGCCTCGCGGCGCTGCTGTATTTGGCGGTGATGGCCGCGACCAGCCACGACTTCTGGCAGAGGACCATCGGTCCGGCCGCGTGGAAGACCCTCCACATGGGCGTCTACTTGGTGTTCGCGCTCGCGGTCCTGCACGTGGCGTTCGGATTGATGAAGTCGGAGCCGCATCCGATGAACGCAGCGCTCGTCTTCGGCAGCGTCGTGCTGGTCGGCGGGCTGCATTTGCTCGCGGCCCGCCGCTCCTTGGCCTGCGAGCGCGAGGAGGTCGCGTGGGTCGAGTTCGACGGCGAACGCTACGTCGACGCGGGCCGGCCGGAGGACATCCCGGAGGGGCGGGCGCGCGCGCTGTGCATTCCGGGCCATGAGCGCATCGCCGTCGTGCGATGGCAAGGCAAGGTCGCCGCGCTGCACGGACACTGCGCCCACCAGAACGGACCGCTCTACGAGGGCAAGGTGATCGACGGATCGCTCACCTGCCCGTGGCATGGATGGCAGTACCGGCCCGAAGACGGTCAGTCGCCGCCGCCATTCACCGAGAAGATCCCCACCTACGAAGTGCGGTTGAAAGACGGGCGCATTCTGGTGCGTCCGGTCGCGCTCGCGCCCGGCACCGCCACCGCACCCGCCGAGTTCGATGTCGCCGTCGCGCGTCTCGCCCGGGAGGAGCCCTCATGAGCGACGCGCCCGACGATCCGGCCCTCGAGCCGCTCCAGCCCAGCGACGAGTTCTTCGTCGGCTACCTGCCGACCCCGCCCAAGCTCAAACGTTTCTCCCTTCTGCTGGCCGGCGGGCTCGTCGTCGCCGCGGCGTCGATCGCGGCCTCGGGTGCGGTCTTTCAACGCCACCCGGGCGAAGGGCTCGAAGCCGGTCGACAGGTCACCTTGCAAGGCCTCTTCGTGCAGTCGCCCTACCCGCACTTGCGCACCGTGGGCGCGGATGGCGCGCTCTTCACCGTGTTGACCGCGCGCGCTTGGAAGTCCGGCCTCGGGGAGAGCTACGCCGACCGAGACGGACAACCCACCGAGCTGCGCGGTCGGCTCTTCGCCCGCAACGGCGGCGCACTCTTGGTGGTGAGCGGTGGCGCCGCCGACGCCGCGTTGTCGGAGGCCGCGCTCACACGTTTGAACGAGGCACCATCGGTCCTCACGGGCGCGTCGATCGAAGTGTCTGGAGAGATCGTCGACAGCAAGTGCTTCTACGGTCAGATGCGGCCAGGCGACGGGCGCGCCCACCGGGGCTGCGCACAGCTCTGCATCCGAGGCGGCATCGCGCCGGTGCTTGTGACCCGCGACGCAGAGGGCACTGAGACCCATCTGCTGCTCGCGAACGCCGAGGGTGGACCGCTTGGACCCGAGGTCCTCTCCTACGTCGCCGAACCGGTCCGGATCGAAGGCCGCCTCGAACAACGCGGCGACCTCGCCCTGCTGCGCATCGATTCCGCCGGAATTCACCGTTACTAGCGGCTCGAACACATGTGGCTCCGTTTTGTGGCTTTGGTTCGGAGCGTTTCTCCCCGTTTCGAGCCAAGCGGAATGCGAGCGGCAAGAGCGCCCATCTTCCGCGGCTTTCCGGTAAAGTGCGCGGGTGATGGGACGTCGAATGGGGCGCGGACTTCTCTTGCTGTGGTGGATGAGCGTTGGCTCGTTGGCGATGGCACAGGAGCCCGTTGGAGAAGAGGGTGCTGCCGGCGAAGCCGCGGATGTGGAGGCGGAAGCCGAAGCACCCGCCGCGGAGGAACCCGCGGAGGACCCGCGCATCGCCGAAGCGCGCGAGCGCATCGCGCGGGGCGAAGCCCTGTACGAAGAGAACAACTACGAAGCCGCGCTCGCCGAGTTCAACACGACCCGCGAGTTGCTCCGAGGCCACCAGCTCCGCTTCCTCGTGCTCTACAACATCGCCCGCTGCCAGGAGCGCCTGTTCCGTTACAGCGAAGCGATGGCGTCGTACGCCTCGTTCCTGGAAGAAGGCGGCGCGTTCACCGACCACGCCGCCGATGTGCGGGCGAAGATCGAGCTGCTCAACGGTCTGCTCGGAACCGTCCGCATCACGGTGAACCTCCGCAACTACGAAGTCTGGGTCGACTCCCGCCGCATCGGTGAGAACCAGACCGAGATCCTGGTGCCGGGTGGCGCGCACGTCGTCGAGATCCGCTCCGACGGGTACACGCCGGAGCAACAAGAAGTTCAGGTCGCCGCCCAGTCGGAGGCGACCGCCACGTTCGAGCTCGAGCGGCTGGCGGAAGAATACGAAGGGCTGCCGCCGGTCCTGTTCTGGGTCACCGCGGGTGCGGCGGTCGGTGCGGCGCTCGGCGGGATGGCGTTCGGCCTGGTCGCGCTCAACAAGGGCAACGAACCGGACGGTCGCTCGCCGCGGCTCGCGACCGCCGACGAGGTCGACTCGATCCAGCGCAACGCCCGCAACGCGGACATCCTCTTCGGCACCGCGGCCTTGCTTGCGACGACCGCCATCATCTTCGCGGTCTTGACCGACTGGGACGACGAAGAAGACCCGAACGCGATCTCGACCGACGAGGCCGAAGCGCGGCTCCGGCTCCAGGTCGCGCCGATCGTCTCCCGCACCGCCGCCGGCCTCTCGCTCGGAGGGTCGTTCTGATGCGCCGTTTGCAAACGACGATGGTTCTTCCCGCGCTCGCGCTTCTGGCGGGCTGCAGCGTCCTCGGGCTCGACGAGTTCGACCGCTGCGACGAGTTCGGCACCACCCAGGGTGAGTTCGAACAAGCCTGCGCCGACGCGCTCAACGGGTCGTTCGGCCTGCCGGCCGCCTGCCGGCCTTGGCGCTGCCTCGACGGACAGTGTGTGCGCAGCGACGAAGAGATCTGCGACGGAGCCGACAACGACTGCGACGGCAACAGCGACGAAGGCGCGGACCCGGTGTCCGACATTCGACGGGCCGATCTGATCCTCGGCACACCGACCGGCATCACGTTCGCCGAAGGCGCGACCTCCGTGCGGGCCCTGTGGACCGAAGCGGACGCGCTCGCCGTGGTCCTCCCGGTGTCGGGGGAACTCCCCGCGCCAGTACGCGCCAACTACGTGAAGAACGAGAGCAACGATGTCGAAGCGGGGCCGACGGAAGAGCCCGGCTGCTGGGGCATCAACCGCGACGGAACCGGCGCGATGGACACCCCCATCACCGGCATCGTGCCCACCGAGGGCAACTGCAACTTCGCGCAGCTCGAAGTGGGCATGGCCGGCGACAGCGGCATCGCCGCGTCGGTCTCCTCGGCCCGGTGCGTGCAGGGCCAGCTCCGAATCGGCCACTACGAAGCCGGCACCGAGATCTTCAACCTCGGACCGTCCGGACGCTCGAATGCATTCGCGGGGGTCTCGCTGACCCACAACGGGCGATGCTCCGCCGCCGACACCGACCGCTGCGAAGCGGCCCAGCTCGCGGTGGCCTTCGAGACCCAGGGCTGCCCGACCTGCGCCGGCAGCGAACGCTGCGTCCGCGGCGCGTGCGTCCCGTCCACCTGTGCATCCGACGCGCAATGCCCGCACGCCCAGACGTGCAACGGCGGCCGCTGCGAACCGCAGAGCTGCAACTCGATGAGCGAGTGCGACAGCCCCAATGCCGTGCAGTGTCTGTGCGGCAGTTGTTCGTCCAGCGCGCAGGTCGCGATCAGCCATGCGTGCGGCGTGAAGGACATCGCCCTCGCAGCGCTCCCGGGCGACCAGGCCGACGTGGACGTGGAGGCGGTCGTGGCCGCCGTCTCGGGATCGCATGCGCTCGGCCGCTGCATCACCGAAGACCTCAGCGGCACGGAAGAAGACGAGTCGCTGCACGACGTGCTCGTCTGGGGCGCCCATCTGCAGACCGCAGCCTCCAACCGCATCCGTTTCGTCAACGTGAGTGGTGAGGGCGAGCCCACCGTGCTCGGGCAGACCCGTTCGACCACCGCACCCGGCATCGCCGCCATCGGCGAGACCTACGCGGTCGCATCCGAGCAGGAAGGCCGACTCCGGATCCACCTGCTCGCGATTCCGGACGCGCGTCTCGTGGCCGCGCAGATGTGCGAGCCGGCCGGCGACGAGTCTCAGATGTGTGTGTCCGACACGGCCGCTCAACCCTCGGTGTGTGGCGAGACGAGCTGCGGCATCGAAATCGGCGCCTGCGTCTCCGGCACCTTCCGCTGCGATGGCGGCGAGGTGTACTGCGACGGCGCCGTCATGCCCCAGCCGGAACTCTGCGCGAACGGGGTCGACGAGGACTGCGACGGCGGCGTCGACGAGACCAACTGCACCGACGACTGCGTGCCGACCACCGGCGACGAGACCGGCGCGGACATGTGCAACGGCCTCGACGACGACTGCGACGGCATGACCGACGAGAACACCGAAGGCGACGCCTGCGGCAGCAGCACCGGAGAGTGCTCGCAGGGCACCTGGCAATGTTTCGCCGGCCGCACGATCTGCATGGGCGACGTCGGACCTCAGCCGGAGCTGTGCAACGGCCAGGACGACGACTGCAACGGCATCCTGGACAACGGCTGCACCGAGGCGTGCGTCGCGAACCCCACCGAGGACTGCAACGGGATCGACGACGACTGCGACGGCACCATCGACGAAGGCACCCCGACCACCCGTGACCGGCGACGTCCAGACAGCGAGCCCGGCAACAAGGAGAGCCTCACGCAGACCCAGCGGTCGCCCGAGTCGATCCGCCAGTGCCTGGCCACCGACCCGCTCGAGCTCGTGCCCGGCGGCGACGGCCCGCTCCCGGACGCGCAGATCGAAGACCTCGTGATGGCGGTTGGTCCCGCCAGCCGCGACGGCGTCGTGATGGGCGTCGCCTGGCGCGAGATCAGCGAGATGGGTCAGCGCATCGGCTTCACCAGCGTCACCTTCCACACCGAGTGCGAATGCGCCGGTGGCGGCGGCACCTGCGGCGTCGTCGGATGCGACGAGGTCCTCACCCCGACCGGCGTGCGCGCCATCGCACCGGTCACGCACATGAGCCACCGCGAGCCGCTACTCGGCGCGCCATCGCTCGTGTACGTGCCGGACGGTGTGCTGACGCTGGGCACCATGCGCGGCGACAGCGTCGTGGAACAGCCGGGCGGATGGCGCGTGGTCTTCGCGCACCTCAGCACCGCGACCGAAGCCCGCCTCTTCATGCGCACCGCGACCGTGCACGACGGCGAACCCGCGCGCACGACCGGCTGCTCCGAGTGTTTCCCGAGCGCCGAAGAGATGTGCAACAACCCGTGCGCAGTGCAGCTGACCCAGGACAGCCCGCCCAACGCGCGGGTCAGCGGCGCGTTCAGCGTCGACGGCCAGCCGAGGTTCGCCTACACGGACCCGAACAACGGCGTCTTCGTCACCGGCGCCCTCACCTGCCCCCCGCGATGAACGCAGCGGCGGGCGCGAATGGCGCGCCCGCCTTGGTCGGCTTCGGCGTCGGCTTCGGGATCGGATCGGCGTCGGCTTCGGCTTCGGCGTCGGCTTCGGGATCGGGATCGGCTTCGGAATCGGCTTCGGGGTCGGCTTCGGAATCGGCTTCGGAATCGGCTTCCGCTTCCGCTTCCGCTTCCGCTTCCGCTTCCGTTTTCCGCTTCCGCTACCGCTTCCGCAACCACCCCCGATTCCGACGGCAGCCGGGGTCGTCTACGTCGTGTAGAGCACGACCGCGAGGGACTGTTCCGCGGCGTCGGCGTAGAAGGCGCGCAGGTTCGAGATCTGGTCGCTGAGGAGCTCGCCGAGATCGTCGCCATCGGCGATGCAGGCTTCGAGGTCGTAGAGTTCTTCTTCTTCGACGAGGCCCTCGACGTCGGCCTTCGCGATCCGGCGCTTGAACTTGTCGAGATCGACCGCTTGGAGCGCGTCGGCGACTTCTTCGCACTTGTTCTTCGGCACCACGTCGAACGAGCCGTTCTCGAGGGTGTTGGTCTCGACGTTCTGGTAGCCGGTGAGGCCGCCCGCGAGGGGGCCATGTTCCGTCGGGTTCGGGTACGCGTCGCCGCACAAGAAGAAGCACAGCGATTGCTGGAGCTGCGTCATGGCGCACTGCTCTTCCGGCTGGTCGAGTTCGTTGATGGTGGTGGGGTCCGCGAGCAGGGCGTCCAGCTCGGCCTTGGATACCATCTGAAAGTACGTCGTCATCGCCATCCGCGGACCCTGGCCTCCCGCGACCGGCGAAACAAGCCGACGTTGTGTCAGCGGGCGCGGTAGAGCTGGAGCACCTCGCGCCCCTCCCGGGCGGGATGCGACCGAACCTTCAAACGGGTGTCCTCGAGTTCGAAGGCGGGCAGCAGCGCGGGCACCGTCTCGGGGATCACCGGATGGGGCGGACCGCCGTCGTCGGTGTCGGGCAGCGGGATGGGGAACGCGAGCACGGCGAGCAGACCGCCGGGCCGAACAAGCCGCCCGTAGGCCGCCCCCCAGTCCGGGCGCAGCTCCGGATCGATCGCGCACAGGAAGGTGTAGTCCCAGGCGAAGTCGAAGCGGGTCTCGGGTTCGAACTCGAAGAAGTCGGCGACCAAGAGCTCCGCGTGGGTCTCCGGGACGCCGAGGGACTGCCGGGTCTCTTCGAAGGGTCCGCGCGCGCTCGGCGCCAGATCGAGACCGAACGCATGCATCGGCGAGCGCGCCGCGATCTCAAAGACGTCCCAGCCCCGACCGCACCCGGGCACGAGCGCCCGTCCAACGCGATCCGTGCCCGGCGCGAACTGCGCCTCGAGCAAGTCGGTGAGCGCGGGACACGCCTTGCCGGCGTCCCACGGCGTCTCGAGGGTCTTCCAGTGTTCTTCCCAGGTCGTCATACGCGAAGCATGCGGCCGCGCCGCGCGAAACCCAAGTCTGACCGCGTTCGGCGCGATGCCGTCCCGATGCCAGACGCCCCGTGGCCGCGCTGATCGTGCATCATGCGACGCATGCGTCGTGCGCTTCTGGGGACCGCTTGGGTGCTGCTCGTCGTTGCTCTCGGGGCGGCGGTGTTTCGGACGCATTCGCTCGAGGCAGATGAGCGGGACCACGCGGGCGAGTGGCAGTCGGTCGAGGACCTTGGTGCGGTGGTGCATCGGGAGATGGTGGTGGCGGATGTGCGCGCCGGGCAGGCGGCCATGTTCGAGCTGTGCACCGACGATGGGCTCACCGAGGACCGCTGGGGCGGGGCGCTCTTTCAGGTGTGGTTCACCGGGACCGACCCGCACGACCTGGTGTCGGAGGTCGCGTACGACGAGCGGTTCGCGAACCGGATCGAACGGGCGGAGTCCGGCGCGGCCTGTGTGGTGTTCGCGAACGGGGAGTCGCTGCCGATCGGTGGAGACTACGCGGTCGGGCTCGGCGGCGATCCACCTGCGGATGCGAACGTGCGTGGACGGGTGCTCGCGTGGCGACCGCTCGGCGGGGTGGATCGCGCGCTTGTCGGGATGCTCTTGCTCGGCGCGCTCTTGCTGCTCGCGGGCATGGCTGCGCGGCCCAAACCCGACCCCTACGCGCAGATGCAGCGGGAGATGAACGCGACCGAACCCGCCGCGAGCGGCCGGACCGAATCCGGCCAACGCTTCCGGCCGTTGCTGCGGGTGGGCATCGGCGTCCTGCTCTTGCTCGGCGGCATGTTCGCGCTGGCGCTGGTGCCGCTCTTCGGCTCCGCGATGGGGCTCGCGCGCGGGGTCGTCATCGCGGGGGTCGAGGTCGCGGTCGCGTGGTGGCTGGTGCAGCAGGTGCGGCCGGACGCGGATCCGGCGTCGGCGAGGGCGCCGGAAGTGGGAGCGGGCGCGAAAGCGGCAGCGGAGGCGGAAGTGGAAGCGGAAGCGGAAGCCGAAGCCGACGCCGATGCCGATGCCGATGCCGACGCCGATGCCGACGCCGATGCCGATGCCGACGCCGAAGCCGACGCCGATGCCGATGCCGATGCCGATGCCGAATCCGAAGCCGAAGCCGAATCCGACGCCGAAGCCGAATCCGACGCCGATGCCGACGCCGAAGCCGAAGCCGAAGCCGAAGCCGAAGCCGGGGCTGCCGCGCCTGCGCATGTCCTCGATCCCCCTTCTCGATCGGCGGGGCTTGGGCTGGTGCGGCCTCGGTACGCGGCGTGGGTGCTGGGGCTGGCGCCGTTGGTGGGGGTGGTGCTTTGGATCGGGGGGCGGGTGGTGATGATGTTGGTGCCCTCGACCGGGCAGGCGCCGATCGAGGCGTTCGTGTCGTACCCGAGCGGCGGACTCGCGGTGGGGTGCGTGGCGGTGTGTGTGCCGGTCGCGGAGGAGCTCTTCTTTCGCGGGTTCCTGTTCGGCACGCTCGAGCGCGCGCGCGGTCCCTGGGTCGCAAGCGTGGTCACCGTCGTGCTCTTCGCGCTGGTCCACCTGCCGCAACAATGGGGCGCGTGGGGCGCGTTCGCGTCGGTGACCATGACCGGTGTGGCGCTCACCGCGCTCCGGGCACTGACGCGGTCCACCCTGGTGCCCGCGCTGGCCCACCTGACCCACAACGGGTTCATCACGTTGCTCGCCCTTTGAGCGCATGGTGTCGGCCCCTCCATCGCCCGCCTCCCCGCCACTTGGCACCAATCCCTCGAGCGCGTTCGTTCGGTACCGGCTGTGGGCGCGGCTCTATGGGCTCGGCGCGTTCGCGCACCTCACCCTTCCCGATGCGCTCCAATGGAGCTGGTTCGCGCCGAACCTCGCGCTCGCGATCGGCGCCGTCTGGCTGCTCTGGCGGGCGCCGACCAATCACCGCGCCGTCGTGCCGTGGGCGCTGTGCGCGATCGGCGTTCTTTGGCCCCTGCTCTGGCTTGGCGACCAGCTCACCCAGTCGGTGACGATGCTGGCGGGCGCGCTCGCGACCCTGGCGTCGATGCCCTGGCGCGCCCCCGACGACCGCACGCTGATGCGCACGGTGCGCTGGATCTTCGTCACCGCGTACGCGCTCGCGGCGTTCCACAAGATGAACCACGACTTCCTCGACCCGGCGTTGAGCTGCGCCACCGGCGGCATGCGGCTGCTGGCGGAGAACTGGAGTCTGCGCGCGCCGCCGGACGGACTCGGTCCCCTCTGGCCTCCGCTCTTCCTCACGGTGGAGGTGGGCCTCGCCCTCTCGTTTCGATTCTGGCCGCGTTTGGCCTTCGCCCTCGCCATCGCGATGCATCTGCCGCTCACGATCGTGTTCGCGCCATCGTTCGCCTGGGTGATGATCCCAGGCTGGGTGGCGTTCGCTTCGCCCCGCGACGTCCGGTACTTCTGCGCGTTCGGTCGCCGCCACCGAACCCGCATCCTCGCGGTCGGCCTCGTGCTCGGCCTGCTCAGCCAAGGGCTCTACTTCATCGACCACTGGGTCTCCTACCCCGCCTGGCAGATCAAAGAGTTCCTTCTCTGGCCACTCGCCGTCTGGATCCTCGCCGCCATGCTGCGTGCACCGCGGACGCTCTTTCACCGGAGCGTGTGGCGCGCACCGGTCGCGCCGGGCGTGCGCCGGCTGCTTCCAGTCCTGTTCGTTGTGACCCTCGTCGGCAACGGCATGACGCCCTACCTCGGAGTGCAGTTCCACCACACGAGCGCGATGCTCAGCAACCTGCGCATCGACGACGAATGCTGGAACCACCTCTTCGTCCCCGAGCGCGTGCGCCTCTACGATCCCTACGTCCGCGTGGAGGACATCGAGGTCGGCGGCCCAGTGCGGGGACGCGCGGCCCTGAGTGCGATCGCGCGCGAGCGGCTCTGGCACCCAGCCAGCCTTCGGACCGCGGTCACCGAATGGTGCGCCCACGGCGCCGCGCCGACCGCGCTCACAATCCGCTACCGAGGCATCACCTCGACGTACGAAGACGTGTGCGAACAGCCCCTCGACCTCCCCCCCCAATCTCCCGGCCGCTACCAAACCAACCTCCTACGCGGCTGCGAAGAACGCTGCATCCACTGAGAAGCTCGGCATCCGCATCGCCGTCGGCGTCGGCATCGGCATCGGCTTCGGCTTCGGCTTCGGCTTCGGCTTCGGGATCGGCTTCGGCGTCGGCTTCGGCTTCGGCATCGGCGTCGGCTTCCGTGTCGGCGTCGGCTTCGGCTTCGGCGTCGGCTTCGGCTTCGGCTTCGGCGTCGGCGTCGGCTTCGGCTTCGGCGTCGGCGCCTAGACGAACGGGACCTTCCCGAACCACTCGGTGTCCAAGTGACCAGCCGAGGGCCCCGAGACACAACTCCACGCCGCGACCTGGGGCTGCACCGGCCTCTGACCGGCGGCGTGATCCTGGTTTCGCGGTTCGTTTGGCGTGTGAACCGAGGTTCACGTTTGGGCGCGAACTGTTTCTTGTTGAGCGACAGTTCGGCGCCTCGACCCACGGGTCTGCAGCGGCACACCGCTTGCTCTGTCGTGGACCATGAAATCACGACGACTGGTTCTGGTTCTTCTCGCCTTGGGTGCCACGCCCAACCTCATTGGTTGCGGCGATTCGCCCGGCCCCGCCGACGCCGCGTTGGCCGATGCACACCGTGGGGACGGATTCACACCGCGCGACAGTGGTCTCGAGGATGCAGGGCTCGACGCGGCAACCGATGGGGGATCACTGGACGCGGGCATGCTGGACGTTGGCGCAGCGGACGTCGGCCAACCGGACGCCGGAATGTCGGACGCTGGGCCACCACTGACCTGCGGGGCGGCAGAGCCGCTCTCAAGCGCTTCGCTGGGCGGCGTCGACCGGGTCATCACCATCCCACGCGATGGAGCCACCGACGTGTGCGCGGAAGCAGGTTCGCCAAGAACGATCGACGGAGTCCTCTACTACGACATCGAGGTGGGCCCGGGCGAAGGCGTCGACATCGTGAGCCGAGGTGTGTTCGTCGGTGAGCGCACGGACTGCGACAGCGGTTGCGGCGACGCATTCGAAGAAGGCGTGCGTGGGCAACGCCACCTCAACCGCGGCGACGACGTGGTCCACGTGACCGCCGTGTTCGCGGGCGACAGCGACTCCTTCACGCGGGAAGCACGGGTACGGTTCAACCCGATCGAGCCGTACGTGGACTGCGCGACCCCCCGCGTCGCGTCTGCTCCATCGACCCTGACCGCGCTCAGCTCCATGGGCGTCGAGTCCGCGACGGAGATCGACTGCCCCCGTGCGTTCGCGCTCGATGGCCTCTCCACAGAGGGCATGTTCGTCGAAGTGGACGTACCCGCCGGCGCGACGCTGCGCGCCGAAGCCGAGTCGCGCTCGGGCGAGTTTGGGGGAGGCTCCTTCACACCTCCGACCGTGGTCATCGCGCGGAGCTGCCCCGATCTGGACGGGGTGCTCACCTGCATCGGTGAGCCACCCAGTTTCGGTGTGGCCCGCTACGCAAACACATCCGACTCGACCGAAACGGTCCTGCTCTTCGGCATGCCCAGCAGCGTGCCGCGTTTCGACCTGTTCCTAACGCTGGAGTGACCAGACCGGCAGACCCGGTTCAAGGATGGGCCCACGCCTTGCGAAGCGCGTATCGTCTGCTGCATGGGCTTCTACACCCGACAGGTTCTGCCCCGCGTCACGCGGTGGTTGCTCGACCATCCGCGCATTCACGAGCTGCGGATGCAGACCGCACGACCGCTCTCGGGGGACATCGTCGAGCTTGGGTTTGGCGCGGGGTTGAACCTGCCCGCGTTGCCTGCCGCGGTCACTTCGCTGCGCGCGGTGGATCCGGACCAGGTCGGGCGGAAGATGGCGAAGGAGCGCCTGCGGGACACTTCGGTTCCGGTGGAATTTGTGGGGCTCGATGCGGCGCGACTTCCGTTCGACGACGCGTCGGTCGATGGCGTGCTGAGTACGTTCACGCTCTGCTCCATCGAACACATCGGGCAGGCACTCTCTGAAGTTCGGCGCGTGCTCCGTCCCGGCGCACCGTTCTGTTTTCTCGAACACGGCGCATCGCACCTGCCACGCCTCCGGAAGTGGCAGCGCCGCATCAACCCCGTCTACGCCCCCATCGCAGGCGGCTGCCGACTCGACCGCGACATTCCCGCGCTGCTGGAGCGCGCCGGCTTCGAGTTGGTCACGCTCGACGCGTTCGATCTCGGGCGCCCGACGATCACGTCCCACTGGTTCCAAGGCGTCGCGGTGCTGCCCTGAGCGACGATGAGGGCCGAAGGCGAAGCCGACGCCGATGCCGACGCCGACCCCGAAGCCGCAGCCGACCCCGAAACCGACCCTGAAGCCGAAGCCGAAGCCGACCCCGAAGCCGAAGCCGAAGCCGACCCCGACGCCAACCAGCCCGGCGCCATCCCAACGAGAAACGCCGCACCCGTTGGGGCGCGGCGTTCGTCTTCGTTCAGTCGCGCGGGTTCAGCCTTCGGCTTCTTCGGGTTCCGGCTCGGGCTCTTCGTCGTCCGTAGAGTCTTCGTTCGAGTCGCCGCCTTCGTCGCTCTCGGACTCGGGTGCCGCGGAGCCGCCTCGGAAACGGGCGGTGACTTCGCGGGCTTCGTCGAGGGTGACGACGCAGGTCTCGTCGGAGCCGGAACAGGCGCCGACCCAGCCGAGGAAGCGGGCGCCGTCGCCGACGCGCGCGGTCAGCTGAACCATGGTGCCGAAGTCGTAGGCCGCGGTGCAGTCCCGACCGCAGCTGATGCCTTCGGGGATGGAGCGGACTTCGCCGTTGCCTTCTGTGTGGGCTTCGAGCTCAAAGGTCTGGATGCGGATCTTGCCGGCGCGCTCGGCTTCGGTTCGAAGGTCGCGCACGTAGCTCGTGAGCGCGTCGGCGCGCTTCGACCGCAACAGGCCCATCCGTAGACGCTGACGCACCTCGTCGGTGAAGCCTTCTTGGTTCGCCTCGGTGCGCTCGGTGAGCGTGTAGATCACGAAGTCGTTGCCGAGCTGGATCGGCTCTTCGGGCGTGGGGTCCTCGAGGTTGCGTGAGAACACGTCGCGCACGAGGGGACCCGAGTCGAACGGTCCGCGAATGGGGTTGTCCGTCTGGCCGAAACTGCTCGACTCCGCGACGCGTGGCGCCAGCGGGTTGCGCTCTTCGACTTCCTCTTCTTCGACCTCCGCATCGGGGTCCGCGTCCGCGGCCACTTCCGCGTCGGGATCCACCGGCTCGGGTTCGGGTTCGCCGCGCTCGCGGCGCAGCAGCCACGCATCGAGGTCGTCCCGGCTCAGGCCGCCCTTCCAGGCCGCGAGCGCAGCCGTCGCCGCGTCGCGCGCCAAGGTCTCCGCGCGGTCGTCTCGGTAGAGGCGGTCGGCCAGCTCGCGCTTCGCTTCCGCTTCGGGCACATCGCCTTCGCGTTTGGCTTCGACGCGGATGATGTGGAAACCGAACTGGGTCTCCACCAGGTCCGAGACGCCGCCGACCTCGAGGCCGAACTGCGCTTCGTCGAACGCGCCGACCATCCGGCCGCGCGGGTTGAACCCGAGGTCGCCGCCGCGGCGGGCGCTGCCGGTGTCTTCGCTGTTGGCGGTCGCGAGCGCGGCGAAGTCGGCGCCGGCGCGGACCTGACGCAGGAGCGACTCGGCGCGACCACGGGCTTCCGCCTTCTCGTCTTCGCTCGCGTCCGAACCGGCCTTGATGAGGATGTGCCGTGCGCGGACCTGCTCGTCGAGGTCGGTGTACCGGTGGCGGTTCTGCTCGTACTCCTGGTTGACCTCTTCCGGGTGGGCTTCGATCCAGGCGTCGAGTTCGGCATCCGTCGGTTCGATGGTCTCGCGGTAGTAGGCGGGCGCGAAACGCACGTACTCGATGCGGGCGCGGTCGGCCTCGCGGATGTACGCGTCCCAGACTTCGCGTTCGCTGACCTCGACCGTGGCGAGCACCGTCTGGCGCATGCGCTCGGCGAGCTCTTCTTCGATCTGCGCCACGGTGAACTCGCCCACGCTGCGGCGGAGCGTGTTCTGGATGAACGACTTCGCGCGCTCGACATCGAAGACGCCGTCGCGGTTCTGAATCGCTCCGTCGACCTGGATTTCGCGGGCGCCGCCGTAGGTGCTCGAGGCGCCGAGCGAGACACGGATGGTGCCCTCGGTCGCGAGGCGCTGCATCACTTCGTCTTCGGTGACGTGGTAGCCGATCTCGCGCGCGGCGTTCGCGAGCAAGCTGCGTTCGATCAGCCCGTCGAGGACCACCGACCACAGCTTCTCGCTGCGCTGCTGTTCGGCCGGCGCGCGGTTGAACCCGAGGAGGTAGTAGACCGACCGGTACTCACCGGCGCTCACGACCTCGCCGTCCACCTGGGCCGCGTACGACGAGCCTCCCGTGGTGCAGCCTTCGGCCTGCGGGCCGCCGAACTGAAGAATGAAGACCGCGCTCAGCAAGGTGACGAGCGCAATCAGGACGTAGGTCTGGAATCGTGCGGCGAACTTCTCGAACATCTCGTGATCCAAGTGGCCAAGGCGGCCAGGTCAAGGGTCGCGCACCATAGGCGAGCCCCCGCGCGGCTGCAATGCGTTGGCGGCCTACAAGAGATCCGCTGTATCGACGATCAGTACGCGCTGGCGATCGGGCTCTGGGCGCAGCGCCACACCCACCCCCACGGCACCCGCCGCGACCGCCGCGCCGACGCCCACCCAGAGGGGCCACCGCTTCCACCAGACGACGCCGGGCGGGGGGTCGACGACGCCCGGTCGCCAATGCATCCAGGCTCGGCCATGGCGGAGTTGGGCGCGGACACGGGCTTCCGGGATCGGTGGACCCGGGTCTCGAAACGCTCCGAGCCGCACGGGGGCCGCGCATCCGACCGGCCCGCATTCGAGGAGCAACGCCCGCTCCTCGGTGGCATCCACCCACCACACGAGGTGCCCGAGTTCGCTTGCAATGGTTGAGAGCACCCGCGGATCAGGGGCTTCTAGCGCCGCGAGCCGATCTCGGGCTCTGGCCTCCGGACGCGACGCGAGCCGCACCCGGATCGAGGAGGCCACGCCTTCGCGTACGTCCAGCACCTGCCCCCACGGCACGTGCTCCTCGAACTCGATCCGGAGTACGTGGCGGCCAGCCCGCGCGCGAACCTCGAGGGGCACACGCCCGATCTCCCGGTCGTCCAAGAAGACGCGGGCACCGACCGGGGACGCGATGGGCAACGTACCGAGCGCGCGCAGTCCTTGAACCGCGGCGGCGGCGGTGGCCCGGGCGACCACGGTCGGGGCCGCTTCCGCCGCAGCGATCACCCGTTCGGGATCGAGTGCAGCGGCTCGGCGGAACGACTCGTCGGCGATGGCGTCGAGCCCCGCTTGCGCCGCCACGAGACCCAGGGTGAGTTCGACTTCCGCCAGCCACTGAGAGCTCCCAGGGACGTCCGCGTGGGTCTCCACCAGCCCGCGTGCTTCGACCAACCGCCGGAGCGCACCGGCTTCGTCGAAGCGACCGGCCGCGCGCCGCGCATCCCGAACCAGATCTTCGGCACGGTGAAGGGCCAAAAGGCGGTCCCGATGCACGCCGCTGGAGTACCGCAGCGCGGAGAGCGGCCGGCCACCAGCGGACTCGATGCGGCCCGCCCATTCTGCACTTCCGTTCAGTCGGTAGACCGCTGCCCGTTCGGTGGGTTGGGCGCGGGCCGACACGGAGGCGAAGGCGAACACGCATGCCGCGACTGCTCGAAACCACACGGCGCGGACTATACCTTCTCCCATCCGAACCTGGTGCGCGTCGCGAGACCCGGCGGCGGCCCATCGCAGCTGTTCGCCTCGAGCCCAGCGACCCAAGGTCCGAACCGGCGAAAGAGTCTCGTTTGGGGCTTCCGACAAATAGAACACCATCCTCAATGATCCCTGCTAAGGTCGCCGGCCACAGAGAGGGAACGTCTTGACTGAGTCGACGCCGCCGCCCCCGACCGGAGGGGGCATGCGATACGCACTATTGGGTCTGCTTCTGTTGCTGGGGGCTGGGGGGCTCTACTGTCTCACCCAAGAACCCGAGCCAGAGCCAGTGGCCAACGTGCCCGAAGACGCGGGCGTGGCCCTTCGCACGAACACGTTCGAGCCCGAGATCGAGATCCCCGAGGAAGAACCCGACGCCGGTGATCCCGACACGGGTCCCGAAGAGGTCGAGACCACGATGATGAGCACGATGCGTGTGCGCGTCGTCGAGTGCAACGGACAGGTCGATCGCGCCGGTCTGACCAGCGTCATCGCGCAGCACCGCTCTCAGGTGCGAAGCTGTTACGAGCGACGCCTGAAGGTGAACAACGTCCTACAAGGACGGGTCAACGTCACGCTCCGCATCGGCCGAACCGGCGCGGTGGAGCAGGTGCGGGTCGGCGGTTCGCTCCGCGACAACGAAGTCTTCGCGTGTGTGCGCCGCTTGGCGCAGTCGTGGACGTTCCCCGCGGTCGCCGGCAACTGCGCCGACGTCAGCGTGCCGTTCAACCTCACACCGCGTCCCTGAGTTCTACGCGCGAACCTTCTCGCCGCGCACCCTTTCAAGCGCTGAGCTCCAACCACGTGGAGTTCGGGCGTCGGTGCCGCAACTCGCGCCGTGGTTCCTCCACAAACGGTGCCTCTCGCGGCCGTCTCCACTACCATCGGGGCATGTCTCTCGATCGATTCGGCAGCGTCTTCCTTTTTCTCGGCCTGTGCGGCCTCTCCGCGAGTTGCGCGGGCGGCGCGTCCGCGACCTTCCCCGTCGGCGTCGAGGCATCGCTCGACACCGCGGATTTCGCGCTCCCGATGGAGCTTCGGGAAGAGGATCCTTCCGGCGACCGCGTGCGCGCCCTGCCCTGCGGTCCCATGGGCATGTGCCCATCCTCGGGCGACGTGCCCATCACCTGCGAAGCCGGAACCTGCGACCCGGCCGCGCAGACCGTCTCCGCGGTGGTCGGTGACGCAGACATCGATGAACTGGCCGGAGACGTGGGCGAGATCTTCTCGAGCATCGACACGATCGAGATCCTCGCCCTCGACTACAACATCGAGCGCAACACGCTGACCATTCCGACCGAGCCGCTGGAGATCTACTGGGGCCCGGCCGGCGCCGTCGACATCGACTCGCCCGGCGTGCACCTCCTCGGCACGGTGCCCGCGGTCGACGCCGGCACGACCGGCGAAGGCGCGATCACCCTCGACGCCGCCGGCAACGCCGCGTTCAGCAGCCACTTCGAGACCACCAGCCACCGCTTCCGCTTCTTCACCCGCACCACCGTCGACCTCGACCCCGGCCAGCGCTGGCCCGAAGGCGCCATCGACGTGCAGGTCCGCATGAGCGTCCGAGTCGAAGGCAGCATCCTCTAAGCCAAAGCCCTGCGGGCTTCGGCATGGGCCGACTTCGTCGGCCCGAACCCAACCTTGCCCCTGAAACCAGGTCGGCATGGCATCGGCTTCGGCGTCGTCGGCGGCGTCGGCTTCGGCTTCGGATTCGCCGTCGGCTTCGGCGTCTTCGGCTTCGGCTTCGGCTTCGGCTTCGGCTTCGGCGTCTTCGGCGTCGGCTTCGGAATCGGCTTCGGCTTCGGCTTCGGCTTCGGCTTCGGCTTCGGATTCGGATTCGGCTTCGGCTTCGGCTTTGGCTTCGGCTTCAGCTTCAGGCTTCCGCTTCCGCTTCCGCTCCTCAAAGAACGCCGGCCGGCCGCCCTCTCGGACGGCCGGCGCATCAGGGTTCTGAGATCAGGAGCAGGTCGGGCAGAACTCCTCGGCCAACGCCGTGCCGGACGCAGAGCTGAGTTGCATCAGCCCGGCCTGACCGCTTCCGGTGATGGATGTGGTGGCGGTCATCGTCTCGTCGTAGGTGCCGTCGCGGTCGACGTCGACCTCGAGCAGGACCGTGGTCCCGGTGACGCTCGCCCGGATCTCGGGGTTGGTGCCGAGCGCGAAACCGGACGTGCCGTTGAGGTGGCGGCTGGTGGGGCTGTATTCGTAGATCCACATCGAGTCGAACGTGCCCGAGTTCGAGTTGTCTTGAACGAGCGCAACGACGTAGCTGGTGGGAGACGTCCAGCGAAGCACGATGCCGATCGAGCGGAGGCCCGAGCCCGCGCCGTAGCTGATGGACATGGTCGCGCAGCCGTCGTCGTGCATCGTCCCGTCCATCGTCATGTGGTTGCGGTAGACGCCGCCGGTCGTGGTCAGCCCGACCCGGCCCGCGTCGAGGAAGAAGTCCCCAGTCTGCTCCGTCCAGCCAGGCACATCGGTGCCGTCGGGCGCGTTGAATCCGTCGCATCCGCCCGCGAGCCTCGCGCAGGTGCCTGCATCACACGCTTCACCCGGCGCGCACGCCATGTCGCAGCCACCGCAGTTCAGCGGATCGTGCGCGGTGTTCGTGCAGCTCGCACCGCACACCGTCAGCGGCGCTGGACACTCGGGCGCACAGGTGCCGGCGTCGCAGAACTCGCCGTCGCCGCAGGCCGCGTCGCAGGCGCCGCAGTGCGCGGGGTCGCTGTCCGTGTCTGCACAGACGTCCCCGCACATCGTCGAGCCGCCGAAGCACACGACTTCGCAAATGCTCGCGTTGCAGATTTCGCCGCCCGCGCATGCCACATCGCAGCCGCCGCAGTGGAACGGGTCGTTGTTGAGATCCACACACCGATCGCCGCAGCGCGTCGAGCTGCCGAAGCAGGTCAGTCCGCACACCCCGGCCGAACACACTTCGTCTGCACCACAGGCAACGTCGCACCCGCCGCAGTGCGCCGGGTTGTTGTCGGTCTCGACGCACGCGTCGCCGCACATCGTGGTGCCGCCTCCACATGTGAGCCCACAGCTGCCGCCCGAACAGACCTCGCCCGCCTCGCAGACCACCTCGCACGCACCGCAGTGGGCCGGATCGCTGGCCGTCGACACGCAGACGTCGCCGCACATCGTGGTGCCTCCGCCGCAGCTCAGACCACACACGCCGGACGTGCACACCTCGCCCGCCTCACACGCGACGTCGCACCCGCCACAGTGGGCCGGGTCGCTGGTGGTCACCACGCACGCGTCGCCACAGCGGGTGGTGCCGCCGCCGCAGACGAGCCCGCAACTGCCCGCCGAGCAGATTTCGCCCACCGCGCACATGGCACCGCACGCTCCGCAATGGTCGATGTCGGTGCCGAGGTCGACACACGCAGCACCGCACATCGTGCCGGGGCAGCCGGCGCCGCCGTCGGTCGCCCCGCTGTCCACGGTGCCCACGTCGTCGTCCCCACATGCAAGACCGGTGGAGAGCAAGAGAACCAAGAGGGCGGACTTTGTGCGCATCGGGCGATTTTACCGGCGCCCGCGCCTCAGTCGGAAAGTTTCTCGAGTCCGCTTCAAACGAAAGCGGCCGCCCTCTCGGACGGCCGCCAGTCGCTACGATTCCTGGTTCAGGAGCAGGTCGGACAGAACTCTTCGACCAAGGGCGATTGGCCCGCGTTGAAGGTCAAGTGCATCATGCCGGCGAGGCCTGGCGCGGTGCGTGAGGTGGTCGCGGTCATCGTCTCGTCGTAGGTACCGTCTCGGTCGACGTCGACCTCGAGCAGGACCGTCGTCCCAGTGACGCTCGCCCGAACTTCGGGGTTGGTTCCGAGCGCTAACCCAGAGGTTCCGTTGAGGTGGGTGATGCCCGGACTCGCCTCGTAGATCCACATGGAGTTGAAGGTGCCCGAACTCGAGTTGTCTTGAATGACCGCGACGATGTAGCTGTTGGGCGCGGTCCAGCGAAGCACGATGCCGAGCGAACGAACGCCGCTGCCGTTGCCGTAGTTGGCGGTCATGCTCGCGCAGCCGTCGTCGTGCGTCGTGCCGTCCATCGTGATGTGGTTGGTGTAGCTGCCGCCCGTGGTGGTGATGCCGAGCTGGTTGCTGGAGAGGAAGAAGTCGCCCGTCCGCTCGGTCCAGCCCGGCACCACGGTGCCATCCGGGCCGGGGAATGCGTCGCAGGAGCTCGCGAGCATCGCGCAAGTGCCCGAGACACAGGCCTCGCGCGCGCCGCACGCCATGCCGCAACCGCCGCAGTGCAGCGGGTCGTTCGCCGTGTTGGTGCAGCTTGCACCGCACACCGACAGGGGCGCCGGACAGTCCGGCGTGCAGGTGCCCGCGTCGCAGTACTCGTCCCCGGCACACGCCGCATCGCATCCGCCGCAGTGCGCCGGATCGCTGTCGGTGTCCACGCAGCCGCTGCCGCACATGGTCGAACCGCCGAGGCAAGTGACCGCACAGGTGCCCATCGTGCACACCTCGCCGGCGCCGCACGCGGTGTCGCATCCGCCGCAGTGCGCCGGGTCGTTGGTCGTGTCGACGCAGTCGGTGCCGCACGCGGTCGCGCCACCGAGGCAGACGACGCCGCAGGATCCCATCGAACAGACTTCGCCGGCCCCACAGGCCATGCCGCATCCGCCGCAGTTCGCTCCATCGTTCGTGGTGTCGACGCAGTCGGTGCCGCACAGGGTCGAGCCGCCGAGGCAGGTCACCGAACAGGCGCCCATCGAACACACCGTGCCGGCCGCGCAGGCCGCATCGCATCCGCCGCAGTGCGCGGGGTCGGATCGGGTGTCGACGCACGAGTCGCCGCACATCGTCGAGCCGCCGAGGCAGGTCAGACCACACGCGCCCATCGAACAGACCTCGCCGGCCGCACACGCCACGTCGCAGCCGCCGCAGTGCGCCGGGTCGTTGACTGTGTCCACGCACGAGTCACCGCACATCGTCGAGCCGCCGAGGCAGGTCAGACCACACGCGCCCATCGAACAGACCTCGCCGGCCGCACACGCCACGTCGCAGCCGCCGCAGTGCGCCGGGTCGTTGTCGGTCTCGACGCAGAGGTCGCCGCACATCGTCGTGCCGCCGCTGCAGCTCAGACCACAGGTGCCGCCCGAGCAGACGTCGCCCGCGTCGCACGCGACGTCGCAGCCGCCGCAGTGCGCCGGGTCGTTGTCGGTCTCGACGCAGAGGTCGCCGCACATCGTCGTGCCGCCGCTGCAGCTCAGACCACAGGCGCCGGCGGAGCAGACGTCGCCCGCGTCGCAGGCCACATCACAACCGCCGCAGTGCGCCGGGTTGTTGTCGGTCTCGACACAGAGGTCGCCGCACATCGTCGTGCCCCCGCTGCAGCTCAGTCCGCAGCTGCCGGCCGAACAGACTTCGCCGGCGTCGCACGCGACATCGCACCCGCCGCAGTGGGCCGGGTCGGTGTCCGTCACCACACACACGTCGCCGCACATCGTGGTGCCGCCGCTGCAGCTCAGACCGCATGCGCCGGCCGAGCAGACTTCGCCGTCTGCGCACGCGACGTCGCAACCCCCGCAGTGGGCCGGGTCGTTGGCCGTGGCCACGCACGCATCGCCACAGCGGGTGGTGCCGCCGCTGCACGTGAGCCCGCAGCGTCCGGCCGAGCAGACTTCCCCCGCCCCGCAGGCCACGCCGCATCCCCCACAATGGTCAAGATCGTTGTCGATGTTGACACAGTCGGCGCCACACATGGTCTCGCCCACCGCACAGGCGGCGCCTCCGTCGATTCCACCTGTATCCATGGTGGAAACGTCGTCGTCGCCGCAGGCGAGACCGGTGGAGAGGAGTAAGGCGAGGAGGGCGGTTCTTCTATTCATACTGGAACTATATCAACGTAGCGTCCCTAAATTGGGGTTTTTTTCACCCTCCCAACGGGCCTGGCCGATGAAGCGAAGTTGGGTCAGTCTCGTCTACCCTTCGGTTCTCTGACCGAACGCCCTATTGGAGCTCTTGTGAAACGTCTCCCCGCCATCCTCGCCGCCTCCCTCGCGTGCGTCTCGATCGCCGTGGTCTCCCACCCCGGCCATTCCCAGGAGCAGGCGGACGAACCGCTCCCCGAGCGGGGCGTCGTGATCGAAATCGACTCGCCGGAGCGCGCGCTCTACAAGATCGCGATCCCGAACCTGCGCGGTCCCGCGGCCATGGGTGCCGGCGGCGCAGGCGTGATTCGCAACGACCTCTCGCTTGTCTCCCTCTTCCAGGTGCTCGACTCGCGTTCGTTCATCGCGGACCTGGAACGGGAAGGCCTCGAGATCGCGCCGGCGGCCTGGACCGCGGTGGGCGCGCAGGGCGTGATCAAGGGGGAGATCCGGCAGACCGGCAACCAGATCGAAGTCGAGATGCGCCTGTACGAGATCGCGCGCGGCGGAAGCCCCACGCTCCAGCGCACCTACCGAGGCGGCGAAGGCGAACTGCGCGGGTTCATGCACGAGTTCGCGAACGAAGTGCTGCGGGTTCTGACCGGACAAGCGGGCGCCTTCAACAGCCGCATCACCTTCGGTCGGCGCGCAGGTCCGGGTCGCAAGGACGTCTACGTCGCGCACTGGGATGGGCACCAAGAAGGCCGGGTCTCGAGCGGCCAAGGCGTGAGCATGTTGCCGAGCTTCGGTCCGGGTGGAGTGTGGTTCAGCCGGCTCACCGAGACCGGCATGTTCATCACCCACTCGAACGCGAACGACCGCCGCATCATCGACGGCGACGGACTGAACATGGGCCCGAGTGTGTGCGGCGGCCGCGTGTTCTTCACCTCGACCCGCGACGGCAACTCTGAGATCTACGCCGCCGACGTCGACGGCTCGAACGTGCGCCGCATCACCCGCCACCCCGCCATCGACGTGAGCCCCGCGTGTGGGCCGGGCGGACGGATCGCGTTCGTCAGCACCCGGCACGGCTCGCCGCAGATCTTCGTGATGAACGGCAACGGCAGCGGCGTGCGCCGAGTGACCTTCCGGGGCGCCCACAACCAGACGCCGCAGTGGTGTCAGCGGGGCGGCCTCATCGCGTTCACCGGACGCAGCGGCGGCATGGACATCTTCACCGTCAACATCGCGACCCAGGAATACCGCCGCCTCACCCAGGGCCAGGGCACCAACAAGGACCCGGCGTTCTCGCCCGATTGCCGCATGGTGGCCTTCAGCTCGAGCCGCGGCGGCATCTTCGTCTCCAACCCCGAGGGGTTGAACCAGAACATGGTGATCCGAGGCGCGGCCGAAACGTTGCGCTGGCGCTGAAACCAGCGTGCCCGAGCATGGTCCGTCGGTCTTCGCGGCCGTGCCCAAGGCGGTGTGGCAAGCGTCGATCGCGGCGTGCGTGATCCTCGCCGGCCTGGTCTTCGTGTGGATGCGCGCGGGTCGATCGTCCGACGCCCGGGCCGAACACGATGTGGTTGGGCGTTACCGAGTGGACACCGCAGAGTCCGGTTGTGTGCTCGAAGAAGGCGACCTCAGCGAGGTGCCGTTCTTCGTGCTGCGAGGAGGTCCGCTGCAGAGCGTCGTGCTGCACGGGTGTGCGGACGACCCGACCTGTGCGCTGGTCGCGCAACGGCACAGCCTCGGCATCGGGCCACCGCCGATCCCGCTCTCGCTCTTGCTCGAGACCTGCGACGAATGCCCCCAGCCCGGGGCCGAGGTCGACTGGCAGAACGCCATGGTGTTCCCGGTCGCGCTCGAGCGGGCGCCTGGAGCCGATTCGGAGAGCTACGTCTACGATCTGCATGTCGTGCGCAGCCTTCGAGCGTCCTGTGTCGCGCTCCGGTACCGGACCTGGTTCGAACGAACCGCCGAGGGCTGGACCCTGCGACGGCAAGTCGACCATGCCCGCCGCAACGAGGTCTGCACGGACGACGCCGAGACCTGGGCGTCGACGCTCGAGCAGTGCGCGGACGCGCGGCGGTGGACGCTGAGCCGCGTCCGCTGAACACCTGTCGCTGACGCAACGCGTCGTACCCGATGTGGTGACGGATCCGGCACGGATTTCGACTCCAGCCATCGACGTTTTTGGGTCTGTTCCGTGACCGCTCTGTGATCTCTCTCGCCCCGGCGCGGGAATGACGAAACGATGACAGAACAAGGGGGAGTCAGGCGGTAGACCTGCTTCATGCCCTCGCTTCAACGCGCAACCGGCGGCGCGGCCCCCGTGCACGCGACCGACCGACCGGTGTTCGACCGCGACGGCCTCGCGCAGGCGGCCGCGAGGTTCCGAGAGACCACCCACGTGGTGCGTGCCGCGGACGGCCGGGTCGGCGTGCAGTTCGACCAAACGCAGCAAACGATCGCCACGCTCCCGCCGCTCTACCCCGAGTGGCTCGGCGACCGCGCGTTCAACGAAGTGCACGGCGTGCGGTTCCCGTACGTCGCGGGCGCGATGGCCAACGGCATCGCCACCGCCGAACTCGTCATCGCGATGTCGCGCGCGGGCATGCTCGGCTTCTTCGGTGCCGCCGGTCTCACCGCCGATCGCGTGACGCGCGGCCTCGACGAGATGCGCGACGCGCTCGGCGACGGCGTGTGGGGTGCCAACCTCATTCACTCGCCGAACGAACCTTCGCTCGAGGCCGCGGTCGCGGACCTGTTCATCCAGCGCGGCGTCCGGTTCGTCTCCGCGTCCGCGTACATGGGTCTGACCCTGCCGCTGGTGAAGGTCGCCGTCTCCGGACTGAAGCGCGCGGGTGATGGTTCCGTCGCGCGACGCCACCACGTGTTCGCGAAGGTCAGCCGCCCAGAAGTGGCCGCGCGGTTCATGCAACCGGCGCCCGCCGAGATGCTCGCCACGCTGGTACGCGACGGAGCGATCACCGCCGACGAAGCCGCGCTCGCGAGCGAAGTCCCGGTCGCCGAAGACATCACCGTCGAAGCGGACTCGGGTGGGCACACCGACAACCAAGCACTCACCGCGGTCCTCCCGGTGGTCTGCCGACTGCGCGATCGGGTGCAGCGCGAACGCGGCTACGCCCGGCCGATCCGCGTCGGCGCGGCAGGCGGTCTCGGCACGCCTCGATCCGTCGCCGCCGCGTTCTCGCTCGGCGCCGCGTATGTGCTCACCGGCAGCGTGAACCAGAGCGCGATCGAATCCGGTCTCTCCCCCGCGGGCAAAGCGCTGCTCGCCCAAGCGGGCATGGGCGATGTGATGATGGCGCCGGCCGCCGACATGTTCGAGATGGGGGTCGAGGTCCAGGTGCTCAAACGCGGCACGATGTTCGGACCGCGATCCCAGCGCCTCTACGACCTCTACATCGCGCACCCGGGGCTCGACGCGATCGCGCCGGAGGTCGTCGCAAAACTCGAACGCGAGGTGCTCGGTGCCCCGCTCGCCGAAGTCCGCGATTCGACCCGCGCGTTCTGGACCGACCGCGATCCGCGCGAAAACGAGCGCGCCGCGCGCGATCCGAAACACGAGATGGCGCTGGTGTTCCGCTGGTACCTCGGGCTCTCGAGCCGGTGGGCCATCGTCGGCGACGCAGGCCGGCGGCTCGACTACCAGATCTGGTGCGGCCCCGCGATGGCCGCGTTCAACGACTGGGTCCGCGGCAGTTTTCTCGAGCCGCCCGAAGCACGGACGGTGGTGCAGATCGCACTCAACCTGCTCGAAGGTGCGGCCGCCGGCACGCGCGCCCACCAACTCCGCACGTTCGGCGCCCCGATGCCCGACGAAGCGTTCGACTTCCGACCGCGCCCCCTCGCGTAGTCACGGCGCCCGCGCCGCCCCGTGCTGACCTCCAGAGTTCAGCTCGACACGTTCACCAAACATCATCATGCAAGACGACCACACCCCCTCCGCCCCGATCTCCTCCGAAGCCCGCCAGCAACTGGCCCGCGAACCGATCGCGGTCGTCGGTCTGAGCTGCCTGTTCCCGGGTTCGCTCGACGAGACCGGCTTCTGGACCGACATCCTCGCCGGCACCGACCGCATGACGGACGTGCCCGCTTCGCATTGGCTCATCGAGGACTACTACGACGCCGACCCCAAGGCGCAGGACAAGACCTACGCCAAACGCGGCGCGTTCTTGCCGAAGGTCGACTTCGATCCACTCGCCTGGGGCGTGCCCCCGTCGATCGTGCCGGCGACCGACACCTGCCAGCTGCTCGCGCTCATCGTCGCGCAGCAAGTCTTGCAGGACGCCACCCGTGGCTCGTTCGACACCGTCGACCGGGAACGCATCAGCGTCATGCTCGGGGTCACGAGCGCACAGGAGCTGCTCGGCTCCATGGTGTCGCGCCTCCAGCGCCCGGTGTGGGTCAAAGCGCTGCGCGAAGCGGGTCTGCCGGAGAGCCAAGTCGTCGACGCGTGCGAGCGCATCTCGAGCCACTACAACGATTGGCAAGAGAGCAGCTTCCCTGGCTTGCTCGGCAACGTCGTCGCCGGCCGCATCGCCAACCGCCTCGACCTGCACGGCACCAACTGTGTCTCTGACGCGGCGTGCGCGAGCACGTTGAGTGCGCTCTCGATGGGCATCGGCGAACTGCGCCTCGGCCAGTCGGACCTCGTGATCTGCGGCGGCGCGGACACGATGAACGACATCTTCATGTACATGTGCTTCAGCAAGACGCCGGCGCTCAGCATGACCGGCGACTGCCGCCCGTTCAGCGACGAAGCCGACGGCACGATGCTCGGCGAAGGCATCGGCATGGTCGCGCTCAAGCGGCTCTCCGACGCCGAGCGCGATGGCGATCAGGTCTACGCGACCATCCGCGGCATCGGTTCCTCGAGCGATGGCCGCGCGAAGAGCATCTACGCGCCGCTGAGCGAAGGACAGGCCCGCGCGATCCGCCGCGCCTACGAACAAGCCGAGATCGACGCCGGCACGATCGAACTGCTCGAAGCGCACGGCACCGGCACCCGCGCCGGCGACGCCGCCGAAGTCGCGGGTCTCAACATGGCCTTCGGAGAAGCGGCCCGAGACGACCATCAGTGGTGCGCGCTCGGCTCGGTCAAATCGCAGATCGGCCACACCAAAGCCGCCGCGGGCGCCGCTGGTCTGGTCAAAGCGGTGCTCGCACTGCACCACCGGGTGCTTCCGCCGACGATCAAAGTCGACCGGCCGAACCCGCTCATGGAGATCGAGACCTCGCCCTTCTACCTGAGCACCGAGGCCCGACCGTGGGTTCGGGGCAGCGATCACCCGCGCCGGGCTGGCGTCAGCGCGTTCGGTTTCGGCGGCAGCAACTTCCACGTCGCGGTCGAAGAAGCGCCCGCCTCTCTGGCGCGCATCGCCAAACGCCGCCGCACTGCGTCGACCGAGATGGTGGTGCTCACCGCGGACAGTCCGGACGCGCTCGCCGCTGCGTGCACCACGCTCGCGAACGAACTCGGCACCCTGCCCCGCACGCTGCGCTTCGTCGCCCGCGCTTCGCAGACCCTGTACGACGCGTCGAAGTCCGCCCGCGCCGCGATCGTCGCGACCGACGAAGCCGACCTGATCGCGAAACTCGCCGACGCCGCCGCCATGGCCAAGAAGGGCGTCGCCGCCGATTCGCCGAAGGGCATCTACGTCGGCTTCGGTGCGACCGCCGGCGACGTCGCGTTCGTGTTTCCCGGACAGGGAAGCCAATACGTGAATATGGGCGCCGCGCTCGCGATGGCGCACGACGAAGCGATCGCGATCTGGGACCACTCGGTCGACGTCCTGGCCGATGCCTTGGCGGACGCAGAGCGCCCGCTCCACGACGTGGTGTTCCCGAAGCCGGTGTTCGACGACGCCGCGCGCCAGGTCCAAGAGGACGCTCTCCGCGCCACCGAGTGGGCCCAGCCCGCCATCGGTGCCGCGAGCGCGAGCGTGCTGGCGCTCCTGAAGCAGGCCGGTCTCGAGCCGGCCGCGTTCGCCGGCCACAGCTACGGCGAAGTGACGGCGCTCCACGCCGCGGGCGCGCTCAGCGCGTCCGACTTCCTCAAGGTGTCCCGCAAACGCGGGGAGGCGATGCGGGACGCGGCCAAGTCGAACGAAGGGGCCATGCTCGCGCTCCGAGCCGACATCGACGTCGCGCGTTCGATCGCGATCACGAGCGGCGCCACGGTCGCCAACCACAACCACCCAGGACAGGTCGTGCTCTCGGGCACCGTCACACAGATCGACGATGCCGAAGCCGCCGCGAAGACCGAGGGCGTGGGCGCGGTGCGTCTCGACGTCGCCACCGCGTTCCACTCGCCGGTGGTCGCGGACGCGGTCGGCCCGTTCGGCACGTGGCTCGAAGGCGTGCGCTTCCAAGCGCCGACCACCACCGTCTTCGCGGGGAGCAAAGCCGCGCCGCACGACGCGGGCACGATGCGGAAGGTGCTCGCGGAAGCGATCGCCGAGCCAGTGCGTTTCGTGGAACTCATCGAGGCGATGTACGCGCGCGGCGTGCGCACCTTCGTCGAGGTCGGCCCGGGTTCGGTGCTGACCGGTCTCGTCGGACGCATTCTCAAGGGCAAGGCCCACGCGGCGATCGCGACCGACCGCAAGGGCCGCGACGGCATGACCTCTCTTCAGCACGCGCTCGCGCGGCTGGTCTCGGAAGGTCGGGCGATGACCCTCGACGCGCTCTGGAACGAGTACGACCACGTCGACGATCCGCGCACGGCGACGAAGCCGAAGCTCGCGATGCCCATCGACGGAGCGAACTACGGCAAACCCTACCCGCCCACGGAAGGCGCGTCGGCGCGCCCGGGACCGAACGCGGAGCTTCCGCCGGTCGAACCCGAAGTGCGCATCGTCGAGAAGGTGGTCGAGAAGATCGTCGAGGTCCCCGTCGCCGCGCAGCCTGCTGTGCCGGGTGTGCACGTCCCGCCTGGCGCAGGGGTGGCGGCTGCGGCACCGAGCGCGTGGCTCGACGCCTTCGCGCAGGCGCAGGCACAGACCGCCCAGGCCCACACCGCGTTCCAGCAGGCCATGGCGCAGAGCCACGCCGCGTTCCTGCAGACGGCGCAGGCGAGCATGTTCGGGATCGGCGCGTTGAGTGCGCCGCAGCCGCAGCTGGCGGTCCCACAGATGCCGGTCCCGCAGATGCCGGTGCAGCCGCAGATGCCAGTGCAGCCGCAGATGCCGGTGCAGCCGCAGATGCCGGTGCAGCCGCAGGTTCAGGTTCAGCCTCAGGTTCAGCCACAGGTTCAGCCACAGGTTCAGCCTCAGCCGCAGACTCAGGTTCAGCCGCAGGCGCCCGCGGTCGTTTCTGCGCCGCAGGTCACCGCGCCCGCGCCGAAGATCGATCTGACGGCGATCCTCCTGAACGTCGTCGCCGAGAAGACCGGCTACCCCACCGACATGCTCGGACTCGACATGGACCTCGAAGCCGATCTCGGCGTCGACTCCATCAAACGTGTCGAGATCCTCTCCGCCATGCGCGAGCAGGTGCCCGGTCTGCCCGACGTCGATCCGGGCGAGCTCGCCAAGCTCCGCACGCTCGGACAGATCGTCGACATGTACCGCCCGCTCTTGCCGGCCGGCGACGCGCTCCCCGCGTCCACCAGCACGGCGACCGCGCCCCCCACACCCGCCGCCCAGGCGCCGCAGGTCGACCTCACGGCGATCCTCCTGAACGTGGTCGCCGAGAAGACCGGCTACCCGACCGACATGCTCGGACTCGACATGGATCTCGAAGCCGACCTCGGCGTCGACTCCATCAAACGTGTCGAGATCCTCTCCGCCATGCGCGAGCAGGTCCCCGGTCTGCCCGATGTCGATCCGGGCGAGCTCGCGAAGCTCCGCACGCTCGGACAGATCGTCGACATGTACCGCCCGCTCCTGCCGCCCACCGGCACCGACGCCCCGAGTCCGTCCGCGCCCGCGTCGGCGCCGGCAGCATCGGCCACCGCATCCACATCCGCGGCGCCCCCGGTCGACTTGACCGCGATCCTGCTGGCCGTCGTCGCCGAGAAGACCGGCTACCCCACGGACATGCTCGGGCTCGACATGGATCTTGAAGCCGACCTCGGCGTCGACTCCATCAAACGCGTGGAGATCCTCTCCGCCATGCGCGAGCAGGTGCCGGGACTTCCGGACGTGGACGCGGGCGAACTCGCGAAGCTCCGCACGCTCACCCAGATCGTCGACATGTACCGACCGCTTCTCCCGGCCGCCCAGACCGCACCGGCTGCCGCGCAGACCGCACCGGCTGCCGCGCAGACCGCACCGGCTGCCGCGCAGACCCCACCGGCTGCCGCGCCAGCGCCCGCCGCGCAGGTCGACCTCACAGCGATCTTGCTCGCGGTCGTCGCCGAGAAGACCGGATACCCGACCGACATGCTCGGACTCGACATGGACCTCGAAGCCGACCTCGGCGTCGACTCCATCAAACGCGTCGAAATCCTCTCCGCCATGCGCGAGCAGGTGCCCGGTCTGCCGGACGTCGATGCGGGCGAGCTCGCGAAGCTCCGCACCCTCACCCAGATCGTCGACATGTACCGGCCGCTGCTTCCAGGCGCCGACGCAGCGACCGCCGGCCCCGCGACCGCCACGGCGTCCGCTCCGGACGCCGCCGTGTCGCGCTACGTGGTGTCGCTCGCCGACGCACCGCCGGCGGGCTTCGCGATGGCCGGGCTACCGACCGCGCGCACCCTCGCCATCCTCTCCGACACCACGACCGGCAACGGTCCCGTGGCGGAGGCTCTCCAAGCTCGTCTCGCCCGCCGAGGACTGAACGTCACCATCGGCGCGCCCACCGACGCCGTCGATGGGGTCGTCTCGCTCGCCGGGCTCCGGCCGGTCGCCACCCTCGACGACGCGCGCGCCATTCAGCGTGAAGTGTTCGCCGCCGCCCGCACCGTCGCGGGGCACCACACCGCTGGAGGCGGCCTCTTCGTCTCGGTCCAGCACGTCGATGGTTCGCTCGGCGCCGCGGGCACCGGTGGTCCGCGCGCGTGGCTCGGCGGTTTGCCCGGCCTCGTGAAGACCGCCTCCCACGAGTGGCCGCTCGCTTCGGTGCGCGCGATCGATCTGGTGCCATCGGCCTCGGCCGAAACCACCGCGCGCTTGATCGAGCGCGAACTCTACACCGGCGGCACGGCCGTCGAGGTCGGGCTGCGCGATGGCAAACGCCAGACGCTCGTCTCCACCGAGACCGCAGCCACAAGCGGCGTCTGCCCGCTCGGACGCGGCGACGTCGTGGTGGCCTCTGGAGGCGCGCGCGGCGTGACCGCACGTTGCCTGGTCGAACTCGCCCGCGCCTCCGGCTGCCGACTGGTGCTGCTCGGGCGCACCCCGCTCGCAGCCGAGGCCACCGACTTCGCGGACGCCAAGGACGACGCCGCGATCAAGAAGGTGCTGCTCCAACTGGCGCGCGCACGCGGCGAGATGCCGAAGCCGACCGAGCTCGGTGCAGAGGCCGCGCGCATCCTCGGCGCGCGCGAGATCCGGCAGACCCTCTCCGACATTCAGGCCGCCGGTGGCGAAGCCCGTTACGAAGCGGTCGACGTGACCGATGCGACCACACTCGGCGCGCTGCTCGATCGGGTCCGCACCGAATGGGGCCCCATCCAGGGCGTCGTGCACGGCGCCGGGGTGCTGGCGGACCGCATGATCGCCGACAAGACCGACGCGCAGTTCGACCGCGTGTTCGACACCAAGGTGCGCGGCCTGCGCGCGCTGCTCGACGCCACCGCGAACGACACCCTGAAGGTCCTGTGCGCGTTCTCCAGCGTCGCCGCCCGCGTCGGCAACCTCGGCCAGTGCGATTACGCGATGGCCAACGAGACCCTGAACAAGGTGCTCGTGGCGGAAGCCGTGGCGCGCCCGAACACCGTCGTGAAGTCGATCGGCTGGGGCCCCTGGCAGGCCGGCATGGTCACTGGCGCACTGAAGGCGCACTTCGCAGCGCTCGGGGTGCCGATGATCGCACTCGACGACGGAGCCCGACGATTCGTCGCCGAACTCTCGAGCCCCGGCGCCATCGACGTCGTGATCGGCGGCGACCCCGCCCGCTTCGTCTCGGTCGATCGGGCGGACGAAACGTGTCTGTCGGTGGTCGTCGACCGCGACCTTCACCCCTACCTCCTCGGCCACCGCGTCCAGGGCATCGCCGTCGTACCGGTCGCGCTCGCGCTCGAGTGGTTCGCCCGCGCGGCGAGCGTGCACCGGCCGGATCTGGTCCTCAGCGGCGTGAGCGACGTGCGGGTGCTTCGCGGCATTCGCGCGCTCGGGTTCGAAGAAGGCGAAGCACTGCATCTGGAAGTGCGCGTGTCGCAGGTCCAGAACGGCGACGGCGCCCACCTGGCGCTCGCGCTGCACGCACAGGGCAAGGACGGCCAGCCCGGTCCCAAGCACTACACCGCGACGGCCCGCATGACGCGTGCCCGCGCCAAGAGCACCGCCACCATCGCGCGCCCCGAGGGGCTGCACGGTCTGCAGGGCGCGGTCTACGACGGAGTCGTGCTCTTCCACGGCGAGGACTTCCAGGTCATCCAGGACGTGCCCGACGTGGGCACCGAGGGCGCCGACGGACAGCTCGGCGGCGCGCGTTCGGCCGGATGGCCCGACCTCGACGACGGCTGGCAGACCGACCCGGCCCTGCTGGACGGCGGACTGCAACTCGCGGTGCTGTGGACCACCCACCGTCTCGGCGGCGCAGCGCTCCCGACCGGTCTCGAGTCCCTCGAGATCCACCAGCCCGGCCTGCCGCACGGCATCACGCGCGGCATCGTGCGGGGCCGCGAGGCGAGCGGCGACAAAGCCGTGTGCGACATCTTCTTCGTCGACGGCGAAGGCGCCCCGGTCGCAGAACTCGTAGGGGTGACGACCCACGTGCTTCCGGGTTCGCGCGACACCGAAACCGACGCCTAGCAGCCGACCCTCTGCGTGTGCCCGCGGGTGCGCGCGTCTCCTCGCCAACGAACGAGCCCATGACTGAACCGATTGCCATCGTGGGACGCGCATGCGTCCTGCCGGGTGCCCACGACCCGGAAGCGCTCTGGGACGCCGTCGTCGCTGGACGCGACCTCGTCACGAGCGCTCCGAGAGATCGCTGGGGCCTTGGGCCCGAGCACACCTTCACCGAAGCGAGGCGGGCGAAGGACGCAGCCGACCGAACGTGGTCGGACCGGGGCGGCTACGTGCGCGGGTTCGAGTTCGACCCGCACGGATTCGAAGTCCCCGCCGGCGAACTCGCAGGCCTGGACCCGGTGTTCACCCTGCCCCTGCACGTGGGAAAGCGCGCGCTCGCCGACGCACACCTCGACCCCAGCACCCGCCGCATCGGCGCGGTGCTCGGCAACCTCTCGTTTCCGACCGCCGGCCATGCGGCGTTCGCGGAACAGCACTGGCTCGGCGCACTGGCCGAACGGCTCGGCCGCACCCAACCCGACCCGCGCGAGCGGTTCTCTTCGGGTCTGCCGGCGCTCTTGCTCGCCCGCGCGCTTGGCCTGTCCGAGGCGTTCGCGCTGGACTCCGCCTGCGCGTCGTCTCTCTACGCACTCGGCATCGCATGCGATGCGCTCCGTGACCGCCGCATGGACGCGATGTTGGCCGGCGCGGTCAACCGCTGCGACGACCTCTTCATCCACGTCGGCTTCTGCGCCCTCGACGCGATGAGCAAGACCGGGCGCAGTCGGCCCTTCCACGCGGAGGCGGACGGTCTGGTCCCGGCCGAGGGCTGCGCGATGTTGGTCCTCGAGCGGCTCGACGACGCGCTCCGCGATGGACACAACGTGCTCGGCGTCATCCGCGGGGTCGGCTTGTCGAACGACGGACGCGCGCGCGGGTTCCTCGCGCCCGCCCATGGCGGCCAAGTCCGGGCGATGCGCGCGGCGCTCGCGGAGGCCGGATGCAGCCCTCGGGACGTCTCGTACGTCGAATGCCATGCGACCGGCACCACGCTCGGCGACGCGACGGAACTCGAGAGCCTCGCGTTGGTCTACGGACCGACCGCGGAGCAGCCGCTCTTGGTCGGCTCGCTCAAAGCGAACCTCGGCCACCTGATCACGGCGGCTGGCGCGGCCGGCGTGATCAAGGTCGTCGAAGCGTTGCGCCACGGCGTCTTGCCTCCGACGCCCCACGTCGATCGCCCGAGCGCCGCGCTCGGCGACTGCCGGGTATTGCACGCGCCCGAACCTTGGACCGGTCCGCGCCGGGCCGCCGTCAGTGCGTTCGGGTTCGGAGGCAACGATGCGCATGTGGTCGTCGAAGATCTCGCGCTGGCCCAGCGCAGCGCTTCCGTCGCGGTGCCCCGGGCCGCAATCAAAGAGGCGCTTGTCGTCGTCGGCGTCGGCGCGCGCGTCGGCAGCGCGACCTCGGCGGTGGCGCTCGCGGCGCTCCTCGAGACCGCCGCCGATGGGTCCGCGGCGCGGCGCCGAATGGAGTCGGTCGTCCTGCCGATGAAGGGCCTCGGATTTCCGCCGAACGATCTCAAGGATTGCCACGGGCAACAGACCTCCATGTTGGCCGCCGCGCTCGAAGCGGTGGCCGGCCTGCCGATCACCCCCGCCACCGCAGTGTTCGTCGGCGCGCAGTGCGACCCCGAAGTCTCACGCTACGGCGCGCGCTGGCGCGCGTCCGAGTGGCCCGGACGCAGCGGCGACGAGTTCCGGCCCACGCTGCGCTCGAGCGGCGTGCTCGGCACGATGCCGAACATTCCCGCCAACCGCATCAGCAGCGCGCTCGACCTGCACGGACCGAGTTTCACCGTCGCGGAAGAACAACTGAGCGGCATCCGCGCCCTCGAGCTCGCCCGGATCGCGCTGCGCGATCGACACGTGGAAGCGGCGATCGTCGGCGCGGTGGATCTGAGCGTCGAGCCCGTGCACGAAGCCGCGCTCGCCGCCGTCACCGGCAACGGTTCTGTTCCGACCGGCGACGCCGCCATAGCGCTCGTCCTGATGCGCGCCGGCGACGCGGCCCGGTACGAACTCCCCGTGCTCGCCACCCTCGACATGGAAGGGGACGCACCCGACTGGCCAGAGCGTCTGAGCGCCCGCACCGGCGTGGCGCACGCAGCGCACGGCCTGGCCTGCGTCCTCGACGCCATCCTCGGCCTGAACGAGGGCGCCACCGCCACCGTCCGCGTCACCTCGCTGCTCGGCTTCCAACGCAGCGTCACCGTGCAAGGCGGCCCCGCCATGCCGCCCGCCTTCGAACTGGCCCCCCCCACCCTCACCCTCCCCGCCCACTGGCCCGAAGTCGGCCAATCGGCATCGGATTCGGCGTCGGCTTCGGCATCGGCTTCGGCTTCGGATTCGGATTCGGCTTCGGCGTCGGCTTCGGCTTCGGCGTCGGCGTCGGCTTCGGCATCGGCTTCGGATTCGGATTCGGATTCGGCTTCGGCTTCGGATTCGGCGTCGGCTTCGGCATCGGCTTCGGATTCGGATTCGGATTCGGCTTCGGCATCGGCTTCGGCTTCGGCTTCGGCTTCGGCATCGGATTCGGATTCGGATTCGGCGTCGGCTTCCGCTCCCGCTCCCGCTCCCGCTCCCGCTCCCGCTCCCGCTCCCGCTCCCGCGCCCGCTCCCGCTTCCGCTTCCGCTCTCACGACCCCGCACGCAGCAGCCTCCATGACCGCACCCCACCAGAAGATGCCGCCCGCCCCGAGCTTGCCGTCGGTGTTCGAGCCGTATGTCTCCCCCACCTCGAACGGCCACGCCCCGGCACCGGTTGCAGCGCCCGCCGCCGCTCCGCCGAGCGCACCAACCGCCGTCGTCGCCGCCATCGCGCCGACGTCGCCTGCTGGCGTGGCCGCGGTCTTCAACGCGCAGATGGCCGCGATGCACGAAGCCTACGTCGCGCAACAGACCGCGCTGCACACGCAGTTCCTCCAGGTTCAGCAGAACGCGATGTTCACCTTGATGGGCGCCGCGCAAATGCAGACGGCCGCGCCTCACGCGGGGGCCGTTCCCACCTTGCCTCGGCCCACCTTGCCTCGGCCCACCCCGCCTCGGCCCGCACCTCCGGCCGCCCCGACGCCTGCACCGAGCGTCCCACCCTCGCCCATCACCTCGCGCCCGCCAGCGGCCCCCGCCACCGCTCCCGCGCCTTCCACGAAGCCCACGCCGGAGCCGACCGCCCCGAAGACCGCCGCGCTGAAGCAGACGGCGCCGAAGTCCGCCGCCGAGAAGACCGCCGCTTCGAAGCCCGCCTCGACGTCGACCTGGACGTTGCCCGCGCCGGTCGGACCCACCTTCTCCCGCGCGGACCTCGAGGTGCATGCCGGCGGAACCATCAGCGAGATCTTCGGGCCGCGCTTCGCCGCGCAAGATCCCCACGCCATCCAGTGCCGCATGCCGGAGCCCCCGCTCCTGCTCGCGAGCCGCGTGGTCGGCCTGCAGGGCGAGCCGCTCGCCGAAGGCTCCACCGAGCTCGGCAAGGGCACCATCTGGACCGAGACCGACATCTCGGAAGACGCCTGGTACCTGCTGCGCGGCCGCATGCCCGCCGGCGTGCTCATCGAGTCCGGCCAGGCCGATCTCTTCCTCATCAGCTACCTCGGCGCCGATCTGCTCAACCTCGGCGAACGTGCGTACCGCCTGCTCGGGTGCGAGCTGACCTACCACGGCGAACTGCCCAAGGTCGGCGACCGCCTGCGCTACGCGATCCACGTCGACGGCCACGCCCGCCAGGGCGACGTGCGCTTGTTCTTCTTCCACTACGACTGCGAGCTGCTGAGCCCCGACGGTTCGGTCCGCAAGATGATCTCGGTGCGCTCCGGCCAAGCGGGCTTCTTCACCAAAGAAGAACTCGCCGACTCCGCCGGCGTGCTCTGGTCCCCCGAAGACGACACCCTCCAAGACGCACCCGTCGCGCCGCCGGTGTGCCGCACCCACCGCAGCTTCGACAAAGACGCCGTGCGCCAGTTCGCCAGCGGCCACCTCACCGACTGCTTCGGCGACGCGTTCTACCCCACGCAGGCGCACGTGCGCACGCCCGGCATCGACGCGGACCATCTGTTCTTCGACACCGTCGACGAGTTCGATCCCGAAGGCGGTCCGTGGGGCCGCGGGTACCTGCGCGCGACGCTCCCGATCACCCCGGACGCCTGGTTCTTCGAAGGCCACTTCAAGAACGACCCCTGCATGCCGGGCACGCTGATGTTCGAAGGCTGCGTGCAGGCGATGACCTTCTACCTGGCCGGCCTCGGCTTCACGCTCGAGCGCGACGGCTGGGTGTTCGAACCGCTCACCGAACGTCCGTACCTGATGCGCTGCCGCGGTCAGGTGATCCCAACGTCCAAAGAACTCACCTACGAGATCTTCGTGCGCGAGGTCCACGACGGGAGCGAGACCGGCGAACCGACGCTGGTCGCCGACCTGCTCTGCACCGTGGACGGACTCAAAGCGTTCCACGCCCGCGCGGTGGGACTGAAGCTCGTCCCGGACTACCCGCTCGTCGAAATCTCCGGAACCAGCAACGCCGGAACCAGCAACGCCGGAACCAGCAACACCGGAACCAGCGCGACCGACACCGTCACGCTTCCACCGCACGTCGCGCTCGGCCGACCGGATGCCCCACTGACCCGCACCGGCTCGTTCCCACTCGAGACCTCGGGCGTGAGCGCGACCTACGATGGCGTCGCCCACGAGTTCGACTTCCACTCCCTGCTCGCCTGCGCGTGGGGCAAACCGAGCGATGCGTTCGGCCCGATGTACGCGCGCTTCGACGGACCGCGCAGCGTCGCGCGCCTGCCGGGCCCGCCCTACCACTTCATGAGCCGCATCGCGGAGCTCGATGGCCCGATGGGCGCGTACCACAAGGGCACCCGCGTCGAAGTGGTCTACGAGGTCGCCCCGGACGCCTGGTACCTGGACGACAACGGGCCGGACAGCGCACCTGGCACCATGCCGTTCTGCGTGCTGCTCGAAGCCGCGCTCCAGCCCTGTGGGTGGCTCGCGAGCTACGTCGGCAGCACGCTCGACGTCGACATCGATCTCGCGTTCCGCAACCTCGACGGCAAGGGCACGGTGCACCGCGACGTGATGCCCGGCCTGCTCGCACAAGAGGACCCGAGCCGGCCGCTCACCTTGCGCACCACCTCGACCATCGTCGGGCAATCGAAGGTCGGCGGCATGGTCATCGAAAGCTTCGAAGTCCGCGTCTGGCTCGAGACCGAACGCGGCAAGGCGCTGGTCTACGAACTCGACACCGTGTTCGGGTTCTTCCCGGAGGCCGCGCTCGCCAACCAGGTCGGCCTACCGATGACGGATGAGATGCGCGCCATCTTGAACGCGCCGCACGACTTCACCGTCGACCTCACCGACCGAAGCGCGGCGTCCCGCTACTTCGACGCGCCGCTCTGTCTGCCGCGACCGAGCCTGATGATGCTCGACCGGCTCACCGCGTTCGATCCCAAGGGCGGCAGCGAAGGGCTCGGGTTCATCCGGGGCGAGAAGGACGTCGACCCGAACGAGTGGTCGTTCAAAGCGCACTTCTTCGAGGACCCGGTGCAGCCGGGCTCGCTCGGCATCGAAGCGATGATCCAGCTCCTGCAGGCGTTCGTCATCGAGAGCGGACTCGCGGACGATCTGCCGAACCCCCGCTTCGAACCGATCGCGTTCGGCGACGAACACTCCTGGAAGTACCGCGGCCAGGTGGTCATCGCGAACTCGTGCGTCACCACCACGCTCGATGTTCTTTCGATCGAAGACGCGACCGACGACGCGGGCGTAGAGCGCCGCATCGTGCGCGGCAAGTCCTCGCTCTGGGTCGATGGCAAACGCATCTACGAATCCAACCTCGGCATCGCGGTTCGGAGCGACGCGCCCGCGCCGGTCGACCCGAAGTCGAAGCCGAGCGCGGAAGCCTCCGACGGCGAGGTCGTCTACACACTGCAGTCGCACCCCTGGCTCGGCGACCACCGCCCGACCTTCACCGTGCCTTCGCTTCCGATGATGAGCGTGCTCGACCGCTTCGTGCAGGCGACCGGCGAACTGCCGGTCGAAGCACAAGGCTGGTCCGACCTCCGGGTCGAGCGCTGGGTCACCCTCGACCCCAGCGCGCGCACGAAGGTCGAACGCGACGGCGACGAAGTGCGTTTGCTGGTGTGGCGCGACGCACGGGATCCGAAACTCTCGCGCTTCGAAGTCGCAGCACGCGCCATGCTGCTTGGGGGCACAGCCGCCAAACCCCGTCCCGGTGACACCGCTGGCTCGTTCCCCGCACTCGAGCCACTCGCGACGACGACCGTTCAACCGCTTCCGTACGCCGAAGCGGGCGGCGCGCTCTTTCACGGCCCCGCCTTCCAAGCACTGCGTTCGCTGACCTTCGGGCGCACCGCGTCGGGCGCCGCCGGCAGCAGCGCCGTACTCTCGGCCGCCGCGGCCAAGGTTCCGTACGGGGCGGTGCACCCAGGGTTGCTCGACGCCGCGACCCACGCGATCCCGCACGACGCGCTCGCGGACTGGCACGAGGGCGTGCGCGACGATCTCGTGGCCTACCCGTACCGGCTCGACGCGCGCTTCTACCGAGCGATGCCGCGAACCGGAGACGTCGCCTGCGAGGTGCGTTTGCTCGGTCTCGAAGACGCGCGCTTCGCGGTGTTCCGGGTGCAGCTCTCGGACGACGCCGGCCCGCTCGTCGACATGCGCCTCACCGAAGTGCTGCTGCCCAAAGGACCGCTCGGCATGGCACGGCCCGACGACCGGCGCGCGTTTCTGCGAGACAACGTCCACGTGCCCGGCATGACGCTCAGCGCGACCGACGCGGACGGCTTCCGCCTCGCGCCCGCGGACGTGCGCGCGAGCGACTGGCTGCCCGGGACCGTCGCGCGTGTGTACGGCAGCGGCGCGACCACCGTCGATGCGCTCACCCGAGACGTGGTCGCCAAAGACCTGGTCGCCACGATGACCGGCACCCACCCGTCGTTGCTGACGGTCACACCGAACGGTGAGTCGACCGTCGAAGTCCACGGACCGGTGCTTCCACTGACCCGCACCTCAGTGGAGCTTCGCGGCAGCGATCCGGTCCGCGCGCAGTGGCTCGAGGACCGCTTCGATCTCTCGCCGGTGAAAGACTACTGGACGAAGAAGCTCGGCAAGGACTCGTGGTTGGTCGGCGACCTCTACTACGGACTCATCGAGTCCTTCCTCTCGCGCGTCACGGTCGAAGCACCGGCCGAGCACGCCGCGCTGCGCGGCCGGAGCGTGCTCTTTCTCGCCAACCACCAGACCGGCATCGAGTCGCTGGTCTTCTCGATCGTCGCCGGTGCGCTGCAACAGACCCCGACCTTGGTGCTCGCGAAGAGCGACCACCGCACGAGCTGGCTCGGCCGACTCATCGAGTCGTGTTTTCAGTACCCAGGCGTCGACGACCCCGGCGTCATCGCGTTCTTCGACCGGAACGATCCCGCCTCGATGCCTTCGATCATTTCGCAACTCCGCGACGAGACGGCGGCCAAGAGCCTGCTCATCCACGTCGAAGGCACCCGCTCCGTGGTCGCCGCCGATCCGGTCACGAAGATGAGCGGCATCTTCATCGACCTCGCGCTCTCGGCGAACCTTCCCATTGTGCCGGTGCGATTCACCCGCGGACTCCCCACCGAACCGCTCCAAGAGCGGCTCGAGTTCCCGGTCGGCTACGGCACACAGCAGATCGCGTTCGGCGCCCCGCTGCTCCCCGAGACCCTGCGCGCCGCCACCTACAAAGCCCGCACCGATCGAGTCACCGAAGCCCTCAATGGGTTCGCGGGCGACCACCCGACCGCGGGCAACGCCCCGCTCGCCCGCGCCATCGCCGCCCGCCGGGCCGAAGGCAGCGCAGAGCCCCAAGCGGTCGCGCTGGAAGTGCTCTCCCGCCTCACCGACCCCTCCGAAGAGACCCGCCGCCTCCTCGCCAACGACACCGAGGGCCAAGACCCCGTGAGCACCTGGTTGCGAACGATGTCGGGTTGGTTCGAGTCGTAGCCGCCACTTCGCGCTCGACTGCCGGCGGCCCTCAGCGCACCTGGGCGACTTCGTAGAAACGTTTCTTCTTCGCGACAACGAGCTCGATGTCGTCGCCTTCTTCTTTGCCGAGCAGCGCCCGGCCGACCGGCGACGCGGGGGTCAACAGCTGCACGCTGGTTCCATCCACCTCGAAGCGGGTGCCGCCGCCGACCGGCACCAGGAAATACACCCGCGCCGCTTCGTCCTCATCCAGCACTTCGACGAGCGCGGAGATCTCGATCGGCCGTCCCTCGAGATCGCGCAGGTCCACGAAGCGGAGCCGGGTGAGTTGCTCGAGCATCTCTTCGGCGCGGGCCGCTTGTCCGCGCGCGAGGTAACCCGCTTCGATCGCGCGGGTGTCCTTGTCGTTCTCGGCTTTGCTCTCCTCGTGCGTGGCGCCGCGACGCGTGGCTTCGGCCTTCTCGAGCAGCGACTGATACTCCGCCTCGAGCGCCTTCAACGCTTCTTCGTGGACCCGCTTCTTGGTCGGCAGCCCGGCCACGGGTCACTGCTGTGCTTGAATGTCGGCCATCGAACCGGCGCAGAAGTCGATCGGCTCGGGGTCGCCGCCGAGGAAGCCATCGAGGGCGAAGTCGCCCGCGTCCTCGAGCGCGAAGTACATCAGGCAACCTTCGGTGGCCTCGTGGCCGCGGCGTTCGGGGTCTTCGTGGTCTTCCACCATCGGGAGTCCGCGGTTGACGAGGCCGATGACGTGGCCGGTCTCGTGGAGGAGCACGGTGGCTTCGATCGCGCCGCACACCGACGCGCGTTGAAGCGGCAGCACACTCGGCGAGTCGCAGACCTGGTCGATGGTCTCGCGGAAGATGACGATCGAGGTCGCGCTCAGGGCCGCACCGAGCACGCCGCGAATGGTGAAGCGGCCGTCCACGAACATGAGATGCAGCACGGTTCCGTCCGCGCCGCCGTCGAGGGTCTGGCGTTCCGCGGCGAGGGTCCGCAGCTCCTCGAGTTCCCACGGGGTGTCGGCGTGGGACGGGATGACTTCGTCGAGCTGCACGGTCACGCCGCCCGGTTTGTCGAGCACCGTGCCAAGCCGGGCGACGAAGTGCGCCTGGGCCTCGGAAGTGATCTCGGTCCCCGCGACGTAGTCGACTTCCACGGTGAGCGAAGAGGCGCGGTCGCCTCGCAGGTAGTCGAGGATCTGGGCGCTCACCATCGGTCCGCCGCCGGTGTCGATCGCGGGCGCATCGAAGCCGCCACCGTCGACGGGTGTGGCGTCGTCGTCCCCACACGCCGCCCCCATCACCAGGAAAGCGGCCAACAGGACACGAGCGCGGGACATCGTCCGAGAGAGAGCGAAGGTGCGGGAGAAGAAGGGCATGGAAGTCACCCCCTGATCGTGCCGCCCCTCCGCGCAAAACTCCAGTTCGACGTCCGCGTTGCCGCTAGAGAAGCACGACGGCGAGGCCGATGCCGATCGCCGCCACCGCGCCCACCGCGAGCAGGAGCCAACTGGACGCCGACTCGTCTGCAGCCTCGACGAGCGGCGCGGTGCTGGCTCTGGGAACCGCAGTGCTGGCCTTGGGAGTCGCAGTGCTGGCCTTGGGAGTCGCAGTGCTGTCTTTGGGAACCGCAGTACCGAGCGGCGGGGGTACGACGATCGGTTGGGACGCCGCTTCGGCCGGTGGGTCCGGTTGGGTCGCGGCGTCCGTCTTCGAGCACAGCGGGATCGGAATCATGGAGATCGGCGTCTCGGATTCGCTCGCGCTCGGCGGTTCGGCCGAAACCCATTCGTCGATCCGCGCTTCCGCGGGTTTGGATTCGGGCGCGTCGGGCACGAGGGACAAGCCCGTCAACTGGACGTCGTCCATGCCATCGTCCAGCTCCACCGGCGGCTCGGAGAATATTCTTGGGACGGGTATCCCATCGGTCTCAGAAGCGCGGGCGGCCGCGCGCTCGATTGCTGAGCCCTTGAGCCTGGAACCGCTGGGAGGCCGGGTGGGATGTTCCTCGGCGCGCAGCGGTTCGGGCGTCGGTGCTCTGGGGCGCGGTCGCTCGGTCACCGGTCCGTCGAGGGCGGGCAGTTCGGCCAGCATCTCGGCGGGCGGAGGCAACGTCGGCGTGGAGTCCACATCCACGTCCTGCTTGAGCCGGGCGCCGGAGCGCTTGTGCGGCACGACCGGTGTCGGATCCGCTTCGGTGAGCGCGCGCCGTTTGAGATCGTGCACGAGCGCACTGACTTCTTCGGTGCTGAGCTCCGCCGTGGCGCGTGCACCCTTGGGGGGCGGAGGCGCGATGGAGGACGCGCTCTTGCTGCCAAGCTCGTGCGCGAGTCGCTCCACCTCGTGACCATCCACCGCCAAGGTCGGGTGACCCTCGAGTTCGGGATGCTCCGACACGGGGGACGAACGGGTGCCCAACAGCTCTTTGGCCACCGCAAGCATCGCGCCTTCGAGGGTCACGATCCCCACGCCCACGTGTTTGACCCGCGGCACGATGCTGCACACACCAGCGGTGAACCCGAGCAGCGCCCGCACGACCGGGAGACCGACGATGCGTTGCGGACCCCTTGGACTGTTCATCCAACCGTTCGCTACGGAGACGGATCCGGCGATGACATCCAGGACGACCGAGTTCGCACCGTCGTCGACCGAAACGATCCACGATCGCGGGCTCGCCGAGAGCAGGCGCAACAGGTTGCGTGGCCCGAGGACCGCGATGTCGACCACGACCTCGGGGGACGGGCCCATGAGTTGGTCGGCCAGTGCTTCGGTGGCGTGCATGCGGGCTTCGTTCAAGGCACGAATCGCAACCGGCAAACCATGCGGGCCGTGCTCTTCCGCCACGACGTGGCGGCCAGGCGGTGGCGGGGCGTCACCGCACACGACCACCGCGTCGGGGTCGAGTTGTCCCACCAAGGTGGCGGCCGGATCGTTGGACGCGAGGGACCAGACCATGGCCCCGAGCCGGGTCAACGCGGCTGCTTGCTCGGGGCCGTCGACAACGGCCACGCACCAACCGGAGAGGCCACCCTCCCCCTCAGATTCCCGGGGAAGTGGATTTTCAGGGAGTCTGGGAAGGGCTGCCACGTTCTGCTTAGAGTGGACTATTCCGTTGAGCACGGCAAGTGCCCCGAGAAGAAAATGGACCAGAAAAGAAAAAACGCGCCCCCCGACTGGGGGACGCGCCTTCCTCTTCAGATCGGGATGGGTGTCAGGAGCCGACCACCATCTCCGTGACCTCGCTGACGTTGCCAGCCGCATCGGTCGCCGTCAGCCGCAGGATGTCCGCCGCACATGCCGGGACGCTGAGGTTGAACGAGCCATCCGGGTTGGCGTTGCTGGTGCTGCTGCCACCACCCGTCATGTTCATCACGCGCACGCTGCTGTTGCCTTCCACCGCGCTCGTCATGCCGTTGACCGGCGTGGCGCCGCGGAGGGTGCAGCCGAGGCCGCCCGGGGTGCCGATCGCGATCCGACCGGAGTCGGGCGCGGTCGGCGCGATGTCGTCGTGCACCACCGTGACCAGGGTCGGAGGACTCGAGATCTCGCCTTCCAGACTGGTGACGCTGAGCTCGTTCGTCGCGTTGGCGTTGAGCGTGACGTCGATGGTGAACGCGCCGGTCGACTCGTCGGTCGCCGCGCTTGCCGCGCTCGCGCCACCGGCAACCTCGATGGTGATGCCCGCGCCCGGTTCCACAACGCGGCCGGTCAGGGTGACGGTCGCGTCGCTGGTGGGCGAATCAACGGCGTCGACTTCCGGCGCGGCCGCCGTGTCGTTCGAGTGCGTGATGGTGACCATCGCAGCCGCCGACGAGTTCGCGGCCCGGTCGGTCGCGGTGACCATCAAGGTCGTCTCGGTGTCTTCGGGAATCATCACGGTGGTGCTGAAGCGGCCCACGTCGTCGGCGGTCACGAGGACCTCCTCGACGCCGCCCCGAATGCGCACGCGGGCGCGGGGTTCGGTCGAACCACCAATGGTCGGGTCGGTCCGGTTGGTCGGCGAAGCGACCCCATCGAGCACGGGCGCATCCGGCGCGATGTCGTCGTGAACGACCACGACGGTGGTGATGGCTTCGCCACCGACGCGCATGACCAGGAGGTCGTTGCGCGCGTTGGCGTTCAGCATCACGTCGACCGAGAAGGCGCCGTCGCCGTCGGCGGTCGTCGAAGCCGGGGCGGCTCCGCCCGTGACCGAGACTTCGGCGTCTGCTTCGGTCAGGCCCGTCAACGTGATGGGGTTGTCCGAGGTCGGCGAGTCGACCGGGTCGACATCGACGGGGACAGGCAGGGTCGAGTCCTGGGTGATGGTGACCATCGCCGCATCGCTCTCGTTGCCCGCTTCATCGGTGGCTGTGACCGAGAGCTCGTTGTCGCTGTCGGCGGTCAGCATGACCTCCGCGCGGTAGGCGCCGAGGTCGCTGGTCACACCCATGCCGGGGGCGGCGCCGCCCGTCACTGCGATGGTGCTGTTGGGCTCGGCTTCACCGCTCAGACGCACCCGCATCGCGCCGGTTGGCGAGGTGACGGGGTCGAGCGAAGGCGCGTCGGGCGCGATGTTGTCGTGTACGACCACGACCGTGGTCGGGTCGCCCGACTCACCGGTCTCCGCGAACACCGCAAAGAAGTTGAGCGTGTTCGTCGCGTTCTGACGCAGCGTCACGTCGACGGTGAAGTCGCCCGCGTCGTCGGTCATGGTCATCGTGGGCGAAGCCCCACCGGCCACCGTGATGCGAAGGTTGGGGCCCGCCGTGCCAGAGATCGACAGGTTCGCCATGTTGGTGGCGCCTGGCACACCGGCGAGCAACGGAGGACTGAGATCGGGCACGAACCCGCCGTCCTCTCCCGTGTCGATGCCGGCGTCCTCCATCGCGGAGTCACCGCCACCGGCGTCCATCATCACCATCGCGTCGTCGTCGCCACAGCCCAACCCGAGCGCAGCGACGACAGCAATCCATACCAAGTTTTTTCGGACCATTCTCAAACTCCCCAGCGCGACATCCGCGCGTTGTCTGGGGGTTTGCAAAGCAGGCGCCGTACCAGCCGAATTTTTCCGAGATTTTGGACGTTCTGGCGCATCCGAACCGCGAATGTGGTGTCGACCCTATGGGATCCAGTCCAAGCCTGTTGGGTGAACCCTACACAGAACCGGACACCGCACCAGACGCAGCACGGGTCTCAGAACAGGGACGGCTTTGGAAGCGCGGCTGCGGGCGACAGGAAGGTCGCGCGCTGGATGCCAACGAAGGAGCCGTTCTCTCGTTGAAGGCATTGGTCCGTTCCGTTCTTGCAGGCACCGCCCGACGTGCCCGAGCATGCGGGCCATGAAGTTCTCGATTTGCACGACCCTCCTGGCCCTCTTCCTCGTTTCGACCGGGTGTGGCGACGACGATTCCTCCGGCAGCGACGCGGGCACGGGCGACGGCGGCATGCAGGATGCCGCACCGGACAGCGCGGGCGATCTGTGCGCGGCGGTGGCGTGTGGTGACTTTGGAACGTGTGTCGATGGCAGCTGCCGCTGCGACGAGGGCTGGACCGGGACCGGGTGCGAGAGCGACGTCGACGAGTGCACCGACGACCCGACCGCGTGCCACGCGGATGCGACCTGCACGAACACCGACGGCGGCTTCACGTGTGCGTGCAACGACGGTTTCGTGGGCGACGGCGCGACCTGCAGCGCGAGCTGCGCCGCAGACCCTTGCATGAACGGCGGCGTGTGCACCGACGGAGAGTCGGGGGCGACCTGCGGTTGCGAAGGCACCGGCTACGAGGGCGACTTCTGTGAGACCGACGTGGACGAGTGCGCGGACGGGGACGACGACTGCGCCGACGACGCGACCTGCACGAACACCGAGGGGTCGTTCGAGTGCGCATGCGACGATCCCTTCGTGGGGGACGGACGCACCTGCATGTGTCCGGAAGGTTCCTCCGGCGACATGTGCGAGGTGTGCGGAGAGGGGTTGCTGGCCCGCACATCCGACGGGGTGTGCAGCGCCATCGTCACCCTTCACATCGAGATCACCGGCGATGGAACCGGGACGGTCGTGGTCGACGGGAGTCCCATGGTCTGCACCGACAGCTGCGAGATCGAGGTGGCCGATGGCGACGCGCTGGAGGTCCACGCGGCGCCGACGGACACGACGCGCATCACCGGTTGGTCCGATGCCGGCGCTGCGTGCAGTGGCGCGGACTGCATGATCGCGATCGCCGGCGACACAACCGTCGGACTCGCGTGGGAACTTCGCCACAACATCGCGTTCGTCACCTCGACGCGGATCAACCCCGGCGCCATCGGTTCGATCGCCAATGCAGACTCGACCTGCGCGACGCTCGCAACCGCCGCGGGCCTGCACGCGACCGAGTGGGTGGCGATGCTGGCGACCGAGGCCGCGTCCTGCCCAGGCGAGGCCAGCGCCGGATGCAACCCGCTCGATCGTCTCGACGGCGCGCGCGGTTGGGTGAACACCCAGGGCCAACCGATCGTGGACACGATCGACCAACTGCGCCGCGGCGAGCTCTGGTACCCGATTCGCTACGAGGAAGATGGCGGCGGGGGCACGGGCGACCATGAGGTCGTCACTGGTTTGAACCCGCTCCTGGAACCATCGGCAGGCTTCACCTGCGACGACTACACCACCATGCCCGACGGGCAACGCGTGGCCTTCGCCCGCGCCGGCTCCGTGAGCCGGAACGCGCTTTCTCAGTCGGCCAACGCGCGCTGCAATTTCCCGCAGGCGTTCCTGTGCTTCAGCATCGACCACGACACACCGCTCGCGGCCCCCGCCGACACCGGCCGGCTCGCGTTCATGACCGAGGCGGTGTGGACACCCGGCGGCGGACTCGCGGATGCGGACGCGCTGTGTCAGTTGGAAGCATGCGAGGCAGGGCTGACGGGCGGCGGCGCGGACTGCGGTGCCGATCCCGGAACGGACCGGACCTTCCTGGCGTTCCTCGAGTCGGACGACGCTCTGGCGGCGACCCGCTTCGACGCCGCTGGCGCCGACTGGGTGCGAAGCGATGGGGCGCGCTGGCTCGCGACCGGCTCCCTGGCCACCGCGGAGAGCCGCCGCATCGTTCCGGAGACCGGGCTCGTCTTGCTCGCCGATGGAACCTTCGCCACCGGCAGTCCGCACGTATGGACCGGCGTGACGACTGGGGACACGACCGCCACCTGTACGAGCTGGACCGCATCGGCTGGCGACGCTGCGTTCGGCTCCGCCGAGAACGTCTTCTTCGAGATGCGCACCGGTACCCGCCCATGCGACCGGACCGCGCGCCTGTATTGTCTCGAGGAGTAGCCCGCGCGCTCGACGTGATCAGTCGGAGCTGTTGGATCGAGCCTACAGTGGTAGGCTGCGGCGGGGACCGCGATCCAGGAGACTCCGTTTGGCAAAGCCCGAGACCACTCAACTCAATGCCCCCATTCGTGGAGTGCCTGTGCTCAAGCTCGGGGTCCGCGTCCTCGAGGGCGCGGACGCCGGCGAGGGCATCCGCGTGGAGTCCGAACAACTGACGATCGGGACCGCCGACGGCAACGATCTGGTGCTGAACGACAGCACGGTCTCCCGGTACCACCTCGAGCTGACCCGCACCGAACGCGGCGTCCTGGTGCGGGACCTCGGCTCCACGAACGGCACGTTCGCGTCCAACGTATTCGTCGAACGCGGCACCGTGGCCGTGGGCACCGTGCTCCGACTCGGACGCACGCGGGTGCAGGTCGAAGATGGCGGCGTCGGCACCGCGGATGTGTTCGACGGCGACGTGCTCGAAGGCATGTGGGGCCGGTCGCAGGCCACGCGCCGGCTGATGGCGCAGATCGTCAAAGTCGCCCAGACCCAAGCGTCCGTACTCATCATCGGCGAGTCCGGCACGGGCAAGGAGCTCGTCGCACGGGCCCTGCACCGGCTGAGCGAACGCGCGCCGCAACCCTACGAGATCGTCGACTGCGCGTCGCTCTCCCCGCAGCTGATCGCGAGCGAACTCTTCGGGCACGACAAGGGCAGCTTCACGGGCGCGGACCGTCGACACATCGGTGCGTTCGAGCGTGCCCATGGCGGCACGCTGTTTCTGGATGAGGTCGGCGAACTTCCGGCCAACCTCCAGCCCACCTTGCTCGGCGCGCTCGAGCGCAGGCGCTTCCGGCGGGTCGGGGGGCGCGAAGACTTCGGCGTCGATGTTCGGGTGGTGAGCGCCACCAACCGCGATCTGCGCACCGAAGTAAACACGAACGCGTTCCGGCTGGACCTCTTCTACCGGCTCGCCGTCGTGACGCTGCGCATTCCGCCGCTGCGGGATCGGCCGGAAGACATCCCACTCTTGGCCGCGCACTTCGCGCGCTCGGTCGGCTACGAAGCGCCGATCGAAGACCTCTTCCCGCCCGATGTCATGACCGCGCTCATGCGCCATCCGTGGCCCGGCAACGTGCGTGAACTTCGCAACCTGGTGGAAGCCACCGTGGCGATGGGCGAGACGCCGGACCTGGTCGTGCCGGACGCGACGCCGTCCGCAACCACCGAAGGGAGCAGCGGCATCCAGGTCGGACACTTGCTCGACCTCCCATACAAGGAAGCCCGCAAGGCCGTGCTCGAGCAATTCGAGGCGATGTACCTGCCGCACTTGCTCGAGACCGGAGACGGCAATGTCTCCGAAGCTGCGCGCAAAGCCCAGATGGACCGGAGCTACTTGTTCAGCCTGCTCCGCCGACACGGCATCCGATAGGCCCGCCAGTCTCGCGAAGCGAGCCAGCCGTGACGGCCACCAAGAACGCGTGCATGGCCTCGAACCCAAAGGTTCGAAGCCATGAACTCGTCAGAATCCGACGCGTCGGATTGCTTGGGGGCACAGCCCCCAAGGAGCAAGCTCAGAAACGGATGGCGGCGTCGAGTCCACCACCACCAGGACCGAACCGAGGCGCCAGTGAGAAGCGCTGCTCGCCGTCCACGCCCGCGTAGTACGTGACGTACTTGCGGGGAATGACACCGACGGCGAAGAGCACGAGGCCCACCGTCTGGAGAATGCCGTCCCACGCGAGGCCGGTCCGGGCGGCCGAGTTGCTCGCGTCGGGGATCTGGATGAACGGGCCGACGACCGGGATCAGAATGGTCGGGTCGATCCCGCCACCGGTGTCGTTGCTGATGGAGTACGCCATCGCGGTGATGATGTAGGGGACCGCGAAGATCGCGAGTCCGGGAATCAACATGCCGAGCTTCACTCGGTTGGTGATCTCCGCGCCCGGCGGCAGCTCCATGCCTTCGTGGTACCGGATGCGGTGACGACGGGGCTGGGGCGCATACGGCTGGGCGTACTGCGGCTGGGCGTACTGGGGCTGCGCGTACTGGGGCTGCTGCTGGCCGTACTGCGGCTGCTGGCCGTACTGCGGCTGCTGCTGTTGCTGCTGCTGCGGGTAACCGTTCTGATCGACGGGCGGGACCTGGCTCTGATCGACGACCTGGACGTCCCCTTGGACCTCGACCTGGGCCTCGACCTGAACCTCCTGCGCGAACGCGGTGGTCGCTGCCATCGTCAGGGCCATGGCGCCTCCCACCGACAGCACCGTGGTCGTCCATCCTTGCGCGCGGTACCGCGTCGCCTTCGTCCTCGTACTCATGATTTCTCCCTCTGCCCCCTGCCTGGAAGCGCAACGTTCACAAAGCAACAACGATGCCGGCGGAAAAGCCCAATGATCGTGGCCAAGCACCCCGTCGGACCGTGACCTTCGCTACTCACTGAGACCAGCCCATCACAGTCCCCATTCACAGTCCTCAGCCGCCGAGCTGCTCGAGACGCGCTCGGATCCGGTCTGCGTCGTTCGCGTTTGGCGCGAGCTGGAGGTAGCGCCGGAAGGCAGTTCGGGCTTCGGCGTTCCGACCCATGCGTTCGTTCGCGATTCCCAGCCCCTTCCACGCACCCGAGAACCGGGGGTCGGCGAGGGTCGCATCTTGGTAGCGGTCGATCGCCCCGGGCAGCTGGCCTCGAAGCGAGAGGTTGTTGCCTTCGGCGGTGAGCGCACGCGCACGCTCGCGGTCTGCGGCGACCCGCTCGAGCATCTCACTCGTGTCGACCATCTCGACCATCTCGACCATCTCGACCATCTCGACCATCTCGACCATCTCGGTTTGCATCGTGTCGATGGCCGGCTCGATCCGCTCAATGCCCATGGTCGCGCGCATCCACATGCCCATGGCGACGGGCGCCACATCGACGGTCTCGGTTTCCATGGTCTCGGTCTCCATCGAGACCTCGGTCTGCATGGAGACGTCAGGCCCTTCTTCGAGGAGCCCCATCGTCGTGTCCACCGGCGACTGCGACATCGTCGTGTCGGTGTTCGTCGCGACTGGCGGGAGCCCATCGTCTCCCCCGCCAAACGCGATCCAGCTGCCGATACCGGCTGCGAGCAGCAAGATCGCGACAAGCATCCAGAGCCCGGCCTTCGACTGCGGGACGTCGACCGGCGGGCTGTCGACCCGCTCCCGCGGGATGACCGGGGTCCGGTGGCCCTTGGCCTTCGAATCCTTGGCGCCGGCGTTCGCGTCGCCCTTCGCGTCGCTCTTTCCGTCGTCGGCCTTCGCGTCGCTCTTCGCGTCGCTCTTCGCGTCGCCCTTCGCGTCGCTCTTCGCGTCGCCCTTCGCGTCGCTCTTCGCGTCGGCCTTCGCGTCGCCCTTCGCGTCGGCCTTCGCGTCGCCCTTTGCCGGTGCGGGACCGAGGCCCGGCTCGGTGCTGGGACGGCCGACATCCTCGACCAGCGCCGGGGCGTCCATCGTCTCGCCGCGGTCCATCGGAGGCGCGGGGTCCGTGCTCGGACCGGGCGCATCGAAGGAGAACGGAAGCTCCTGGGTGCCGGACGCGTCGTCCTTGCCCTCGGCGACGAGCTCCAGCTCGGCCACGAACTCTTGGCAGGTTGCTGCGCGCCGCTTGGGGTCGCGGCTGAGGGCGCGTTGGAAGAGCGCGTCGAGTCGGCTCGAGATCTTCTGCCGCGCCAGCGTGCTGAGCTTGGGCGCGTCCTGGACCATCTTCGCCGCGAGCAAACGAATCGGGTCGTCGTCGTCGAACGGCAGCTTGCCGGCGATGAGTTCGTACGCGACCACCGCGAGCGCATAGATGTCCGCGCTCGAACTCGCTTTGTCGCCACCACTCAGTTCCGGCGCGAGGTAGTGCGGGGTGCCCAGCACCCGCCCTTCTTGCGTGAGTCGCGAGCCCACGTGCTGGAGCGCGGCCAGGCCGAAGTCCATCAGCTTCACGCTCTCGCCGCCGCCGTCGTGCGTCTCGACGAAGATGTTCTCGAGCTTCACGTCCCGGTGGACGAGCCCGCGCCCGTGGACCGCGTCGAGGGCAGCTGCTGGGCCTTTGAGCAGCTCGGCGACCCGCGTCGGTTTCAGCGCGCCCTCTTCCCGGAGTAGCTGCTCGAGGTCTCGGCCACGCAGCAGCTTCATCACCATGTAGGGCCGGCCGTCTTCGAGACGGCCCATGTCGAACACGTCGACGAGGTTCGGATGCCCCAGCCGGCTCGCGGTCCGCGCCTCGTGCAGGAAGCGGTCGACGCCCGCCGGATGCCAACAGGCCTCCGGACGGATGATCTTCACCGCCAGGCGGCGACCGAGCTCCTCGTGTTCGGCCTCGTAGACCAACCCCATGCCGCCTTCGCCGAGCTGACGAATGATGCGGTAGCGCCCCCCGACGAGGGTTCCGATGACCGGGTCCGGCGCCGCGAACGAGAAGATCTCGTCGTCGTCGCCGTCCGGCTCGTGCATGGGTTCGTCACTCATCCGCAGCCACACACCCCTCCGCTACAGGACTGCGCCCCGAGCCCGGCAATCCCGCAACCGCTGCTCGCACAGCGTCGTCCGCACGACCCGCAGTTGTTCCGGTCGTTCCCGTTCACGTTGAGGCACGTTCCGCCACAGTTGGTGAGACCCGCGCCGCAGCACATTCCGTTGGAGCATGTGTCGTCGCCTGGGCATACGACCCCGCAGACCCCGCAGTTGGACTCGTCGGTCTGCAGGTTCACGCACTCGCCGGTGTGGGCGTCGGTGCAGCAATCGCCGCCGCATCCCGTGCCGCAGGTGTTGCAGTGCATCGCGCCCTGCGGAACGCAGCCACCGGCGCAGCAGAGGTCCGTTGCACCACATGGGGTGCAGGACTGACCACAGCTGTCGGGGCTCTCCGGCACACAGCTGCCTCCGCAGCAGAACGAGCCGGCCTCACAGGTGTTGCCGCACATGCCGCAGTTGTTCTCGTCGGACATGGTGTCCACGCACGCCATGCTGCAACAGCTGGTGCCCGTGGCGCTGCAGTCCTCGGCGCAGCCCGCGCACTCGGCCGGGGACCGGCACATGCCGCCGCAACACTCCTGGCCCACGCCGCACGCCATGCCATCCATGCCGCAGCCGCCGCAGTTCATCTCGTCGAAACGAACATCCGTGCAGGCACCATCGCAGCATTCGTTCTCGCAGGCGTTGCCACACATGCCGCAGTGCGCCGCGTCGGAGCTCGTGTCGGTGTCCTCGTCGGTCATACCGTCGCAGTCGTCGTCCGCCAGGTTGCAGACGTCGCCCTCGGTCGGCTCGGGTGTCACGCAGCCGAGCATGGTGCCGACGCAGTCTCGGACCCCGTTCCGGCAGGCGCCGACATTGCCCTCTTCGACGCAGACCATGCCGCGCATCGCGACATCGTCCGGCATGCCATCGCAATCGTTGTCGACGCCTTCGTTGGAGCACGTCTCGGTCGTCGGGAGGACCGCGCCGACGCACGGGCCGAACCGGTTGGTGCTCGCATCGACCATCTCGCACGTCTGCGTGCCGGCCATACAAGGCCCGACTCCGTCGGTTCCCATGGCGCCGCCGTAGCAGCTCTGGGTCGCGTCGAGTTCGCAGTCGCAGTCCTCGTCGATCAGCCCGTCGCAGTCGTCGTCCGCCGCGAGCTCGCCGGGAGGCGTGCAGGTGTCGGGGTCCACGCTTGGAACGATCGCGCCCACGCACGCCCGGGTCATGTCTTCTTGGCACTGGAACGTGCCGGGACGGCAAGCGCCCACGCACAGGACGCCGCCGTCTTCGTCGATGGTGCAGCCCTCGGTCTCGGCCGGGTAACACTCGTCGCCCTCGAGGCCTTCGTCGACGCGGGTGTCGCAGTCGTCGTCGCGCGAGTTGCACACTTCGTCGCTCGCGGGGGTGGTCGGGGTACAGATCGCGCCACTGTCCCCGCACGCCAAGGTGCCCACTCCGCAGACGCCGGGCATCCCGGTCGGACACTCCATGCCGCTGATCTCGTCGACGCGGCCATCGCAGTCGTCGTCCAAGGTGTTGCAGACCTCGGTGCGGGGAATGACCTGCCCGAGGCACGCGCCAAAGGCGCCCTCGACGCAGGTCTGGGTGCCCTCGAGACACTCACCGATGCCGATCAGGGTGCGGTCGCCGGTGAAGCAGCCGCGTGTCTCGTCGTCCACGCAGCCTTCACCGACGCAGAAGCCGCGATAACACTCCTGCCCCGAAGGACAGGGTTCGGTGTCGCTGCAGACCTCGCCGGGGTGATCGTCCACGCCACAGGCGACGAGGGCCACGAGTGCGCTGGTGAGCGCCAAGTTCTTCATCAAGCGGCTCACAGCGTGCCTCCAATCGAAAGTCCGATCATCCCGCGTCCAACCATCGGCGCAAACGCCACCTCCGGTTCCGGCGCAGCTTCTTCTTCTTCATCTTCGTCGTCGTCGCCACCGCCCGAGAGCACGATGAGGAGCACGACCCCCAGTGCGGCCACCGCGCCACCCGCGATGTACAGCGCGGTCGCGGCGGTGCCCTTGGTCTCTGCGGACGCACGCACATCCGCAAGAGCGTCCACCTCGGCGCGCGTGACCGGCGTCGGAAGCGCGAGGTAGTCGTCGTTGGCGTTGCTCGCCGCGACCCCCACACCGATGGCGGCTGCCAACGTCGCGACGCCGACCGCGGTGAGCGCGATGCCGAGGCCGGAGACGCCGCCCTCGTCGACCGTTCCGTTGCCCTGCGGTCCGAAGTCGTAGGTGCCTTCCGGTGCGGGCGGCAGGTCGAAGAGTTCGCGCAGCAGCATGTCGATGGCGGCGATGAGACTGGACTCCACGTCCCCCCCCGCGCTTCGGCGGGCTTCGCTCCGCAGCGCCCGAGTGCGCCGGTCGTAGTAGGTGACCGTGATCATGTACTCGTCGTCGGCGCGCTCGATCGTGGGCAAGAGCAGCGCTTCGACTTGGAGCTGCTCCGCGAACTGGTCGAAACACTCTTGGGACTCACTGAGACATCCCACCATCAACTGGATGTCGTTGAGGGCCAGGGCCGGCGTGCCGGAGAACTCGACGACCTCCAGGTCGGTTGCCTGGGCCCGCACCACCCGCTCGATCGCGCGACCGAAGTCGGCCAGCTGCGGATCGGGCACCTCGGTCCGGATGAGGGCGGTGAGCGCTGGGCCATCCGCGTTCGCGGACGCGGACGCAGCGGGTGCGGTCGCCTGCACGTCGGCTGATACGTCGGCTTGAACCTGCGGTTGCTGAGCCAGGGCGGGTGCTGCCGCGAGCATCAGGATGCCCGTGAGCAAGCTGCCGGTGAGCAAGGGGGTGGTGCGAGAGGACATGAGAGAGGCGGTGCTCCGTGCGTGCAGGGACTCGAACAAAGAAAGACAGGGATGCTTCATGGGCCGACACCGAAGCGCCGGAGGATCTCAGACCACTGGGTCTCGGACCAGTCGGAGGGCCGCGCGAGGACTTCGGCGCTCAACCCGAGCCGGTGCAGTTCTCGTCGTGTCGCCGAAGGTTCGTCCGACAATACCAGGACCTGGATGGGAGGCGTGCGTTTGCGTGCCATGGCGACCAAAACCCCGTAGTTCTGCATGGGAAGTTCGATCAGCAACCCGGCCGCGCCTTCCAGCGCCGCGAATGCTGCAGATGCGTCCGCGAACTTCCGCAACGCAGGTCGCGCGGCGGTGGGGCTCGCCCCCAACAGCACGACATGTGTTTCCGCAGCCATGTCGGGCGATTTTGCAAAGAGCACGCCATGGCCTGGCGGGGCGGACTTCGTTCCCCATGCAGCCAAGAATGCCCTGAAACCGAGCCACCCGACAACGGCACAGCAGGCCAGGTTTCCCCGGGCAGACGGCATTTGGGTGCGAACGATGCGCCAGTCGCCGCGGGATCTTCGGCCCATGGGTCCGTCGTTGGATTTGCCCCACAGTGGTTGGCTGGATCCACCCGGGCTGTAGGATGCAGCCCACGAGCGGTGGATCCTTCAACCGTTGGTTGAAGGATCGGGGAGGCACGGGTACCACTCGGTCATGGTAGCGACCCGAGGTCTGGTGGGATTGCGGCCGGCCGTGGCGCACGCCGCCCGAACGACCTGCCCCCCGTACGATGTCATCAAAGAGGCGAGCCCTCTGTGGCGGCGTCTCGAGGCGACCTCGGAGTCGCTGTTCCACGTCACGCTCGGGAACGATCCCGTCGGCGCGCTCCAGCGACTCGTGAGCGAAGGCGTGCTCGTCGAAGACACGGAGGCGGCGTTCTACGTCTACGAACAGTCGTGGGGCGGCACGTCGCGCACGGGCGTGTTCGTTGCCGCGGAGGTCACCCCCTACGCCAAGCGCGAGGTCATCCGCCACGAGAAGACGTTCGACGACAAGGTCCAGGGCCGCATCGCGCTGTCGCGAAACACCGGCCACACGATCGGACCGGTGTTCCTGCTCACCCAGGAGCCTGCGGCGAGCGGCGGACTCGGCGCGGTGCTGAACGACGCGAAGTCGGGCACGCCTCTGTACGACTTCACGTCGGACTTCGGCGGAGGCACGGATCTGCATGGCGTGCACTCGAAGGTGTGGCGCGTCACCGAGACCTCACCGCACGGCGCGGAGATTCGGCGGGTGCTCGGGGGCCAGTCGCTCTACATCGCGGACGGTCACCACCGCTACCACGCAGCCCTGCTCGGGGGGCAGACGCACCTCCTCGCGTACGTCACCGACGAAGCCAACATTCTCGCGTACGACCGCGTCATCAAGGGCGTCATCCCATTCAAGGATGTGCAGGCCACGCTGGACCTCGAGCCGCGCGATGCGTTCGCCACGCCTGCCAAACATTCGTTCGCACTCTACGCGGACGGCCGAGCGTGGACGCTGCGGGCCCAGCGGGTTCCGGAGGACGTCGTCGGACGCCTCGATTGCGCCATCCTCGAGCGGGAGCTCTACCCGCTGCTCGGGCTGACCCACGCCCACGTGAAGATGCCCGCGCACTTCGACTACTACCCGGAGAACGCACTCGAGGACATGACCGCAGCGGTCGACGCGGGACGCTACGAGGTGGCGGTCGCGCTCCACCCGGTGGCGATCCACGAACTGAAAGCGGTCGCCGATGCCGGTCTCGAGAATCCGGACATCGTGATGCCGGAGAAGAGCACGTTCTTCAGCCCGAAGATCCTCACGGGCCTCTTCCTGTACCGCCACACGTACGCGGGCTAGCCGTCGTCGCCGCAGCCTGCGTGGCTTCCGCTAGCAGGTCGCTGAAAAGCGACCTGCTCCCTTGCCGTTGCCCTTGCCCGTGCCCTTGCCCGCGTCGTGGACGCCGTGTGTTTCGCGACGGCGAGGCGCGAATCGGAGCGCGATGCCCAGCGGG